>NZ_JQKI01000072.1 GCF_000745965.1 Edaphobacter aggregans DSM 19364
TCGCGACGGGGGTGGAGGTGCGCTGATCCACAAGGCTCGTGGTCGCACATCGAACAACCACCTTATCCCTGGGATTCGCGAGTATGTGCTCGAACTGGTACGGTCGCGCTATGCCGACTTTGGCCCTACCCTGGCGACAGAGGTTCTGCTCGAGAAGGATGGCGTCAAGGTCTCGCGTGAGACGCTACGCAAGTGGATGGTTGAGGACGGGCTATGGCTGTCGCGCAAGCAACGCAGGAGCTTCCATCAGCCACGTCTGCGACGTGAGAGCTACGGCGAGTTGATCCAGATCGACGGTAGCGAACATCATTCGCGCGTAGGCGCATGGAGCGCGATCTGGACAAGGAAATCCAGTTTCACGTCGAATCGCAGGTTGCCGACAAGGTGCGATCCGGCATTTCCAAACGGTCCTGAAGTGTACGGTTGACTCGCTCCACGCGCCCTTTAGCCTGGCTGGAGTGGCCCAGCTTCGGAACCCAATACTCCTGCCGCGTCCCTGGGAACCTGCCTTCCCTGCATTTATTATGCTGATGCCAGAAGCACCCGTGAATTAAGATCACTTTTTTGCGGCGGCGGAAGACGATATCCGGCTTGCCGGGCAGATCTTTTGCGTGTAGACGGTAGCGATAGCCGAGAGAGTGGAGCAGCCTCCTCACGACCATTTCTGGCTTCGTATCCTTCGCTCTAATCCGGCTCATGTTCTCGGACCGGCGGGACGTGGTGAGTGAATCAGTCATAGACTCTTTGATGTACGCAGAACGCCGCCCTTTCGAGCTGGACTTGGTGAATGTGGCAAATTGGAGCCTATTTTGAACCTAGAACGACCGGACCTCATTGGAACTGCATCTTGAGCTCTCCGCCCATAGGGTTTGATCCATTACACCAGGACTACGTGCTCATTAAGCAGCTTGAGGCTGCGATCCTGCGTCACGCCGGAGGCTTTGAGAAGTTCCGGGTGGACATCCCTCAACTGCTTCGCCGCGCCATTGATGAAGTCATCGATTCGGCCAGGTCTAACCGTTTCACACTTATAGAGATCGAAAAGACAGAAAAGACCTACATAGGGACCAAAATCGAGATCCTGCTTCGGAATCGGTGGCGTCGCAATTCAGACCAAGCCAGGATATAGTCCAGAGAAGCGGCAACGGCGTGCTCGCGAACATCATGCACGTACAGCAGGTCTAGACTCATGCCAGCCACCGCCCTCGGACCCGCCGGGCTCCGCGCGGCAGCGACTTGTTGATCAGCGGACCAGTTTCTAGGTGAAAGGCCTGCCGCATTAGGGAGACTCCCATGACCTTAGCGTCATAACCGCAGGCCGTGCGAACCGCCACTTCGACCTCTTTGAATGCTTCAAAGACGGCTGTGTCATGTTTGCCGCGGATGAAGGTCGGCCATGCGGAGTCGATGATGCAGGAGTGAAGCAGTTTGGGTGAAAGGAGCGTGGCTTTGCAAAATCGGCGAAGTCCACCGGCGTCTGCAGTTCTCCGACACGCGGGTCAGAAACACCCAATCACCGTTATGGTCATCTGGCGTCGACGCGAGAAGGCCATTGTTCAACATCCAGCTCCAAGCTTCCATGATCGCCCTCGTTACAGCAGGTACCGTTTGCCAAGGATAGATCGAGACCGATAGCAACCATCGCTTTCAGGCTCACGGTTTCATAGAGCCACATCACCAGCCATACCGCCAACGCCATCACGGCAAGCACACCAAGGATGTAGAAGGCGTAACGGTGAAAGTTCGTGCGCGACGCTAACTATTAACTATATATAAATAGAGTGATAGAGTGTTGGCGAAGAGTGAGTGCCAGAGATCCTCAACCTATTGAAAATACATAATATGCGTACTGTACCGTACCTTTTTGATCCAGGGAGCTGACGCGCAGGTAGCCGACCTGTTGGCCCGCTTGCGCGTTCGAGCCGGTCGAGGAATGTGGCGGCTCTACTGGAACAACCCTTGCGCGGGTGTGACGATTTCCTCCTCAGCGAGGTCCTCAATTGGAACCTCGATTCCATATTTCGACCGAGTGCGACCGAGAATCTCGTCCATGGTCTCTGGCTCTGCCTCCCACTCGGCACGTATCCTTCGAGCCTCAACGATCACTCGTTTGCTCAACTCTGTATCGGGCGGACGAGCTTCGCTGCTCATCGGTTCGATACCCATTCTCTCCAATCGTTCGTATAGCGGGATCAATGGGCGTTCGGGATCACGGAAAAACTCTGAACCACGGACGCGGATAAAACGCCAACCAAGTCGTTCCAATACCGCCTGCCGTTCCATGTCTGCCTGAAGATTCTCAAGAGTATGGAATCGGTCCCCGTCACATTCGATCGCAAGTCGTTCCCGTACTCCTTCAACTACCAGGTCGATGCGATAGCTTCCGACGTTCCATTGCGTCGCGACTCGATACCCCTTCAGTTTAAGATCTTTCAGCAGGAGCCGCTCAAACTCAAAGTCCACGTCCTCTTCTTGGCCGCCAGCTGCATCCATCGACACGCCCGGATCGTGTGCGTGATCGAGCAAACGTCGGCGCAGATCTTGAGGAGATGCGCTTGCCGATCCTGACCCACAGTTGATCGTGCGCTCGGCTCGCTGCTACGTTGTAGCGCTTCTTGTACATGTCTCGTGCGCCGGATGTCTCCCCGCGAGACCAAGCCCGGGGAGTTCCTCTGCCCAGATTCAGAAGGCGCCGCCACCATGATGACTCTGAAGAAGGGCGATTACCTCTTCCTACCCCGCATGACGCCACACAAGCGCGTCACCAAGCAGAGCGTCACGCTGATTCTCATCAGTTCGGCGACCTAGGGCATTCGTAGATCCCTCTGCGTTCTGCCGAGTTATCCGAGCCTGGCATTCTGAGTGGAGCAGAAGGCCATTTACGTGCCGGGTTCAAAGCGGGATTTCTCGCTAAGAGTATTGAGCACCTGCGTGCAGTGCCGAAGGAATGATGGATCCAGAGCAGCGATCCTTCGCTCTAAACGGTCGGTCGCATGTTCGTTTGTCTTGGCATCTCCGAGCAGATGAGTGAATCCTGCCTTTGTTGCCAGCGATGGGTTGTAGCTCTCTGCAAAGCTTGGGAAGAGGTGACGCGATGAAATGCCCCGGAAAGGCGACTGCGGATTGGAGCGGTGATAGCCAATACAGGCGCTGAGCAGATACTGCTCTACCAGCATGTTTGAGCCATCTTTATCGCCGAACGTGGACCAGGCGTCTGCGTGTTTTCCTGATGTGACCAGATCGAGCGCTGCCTGAGAAAAATACCGGATGAATGGAATGTTGTTTCCGCCAAAGATGCCGCAGTTTTCTTCGGGGAACCAGGTGGTGTGGGTCGATCGCGACCAGACCCATTCAACGGGCAGCGGGAGCTCAAACTTCGCGAAAAGGTCTTCGATGAGATAGGGACCGACCGCCTCGTCAAGAGAGTGATGCTCAGGGCATTGAGTAAAAACATCCGCAGACAACAGAGAGGGTGGAAGCGGCTTCCATAGAAAGACGTCAGTATCAAGATGGATGAATGGCTTCTCCTGCATGCGATAGGCCACCAGCTTTCCCAGCGCCCACCATTCAGGATCGATGTTCTTAAGCCGGTCCAGCTCGGTAGATACGTGGGCGAATTCAAGCCCAAGATCGTCTACGAGAAGCTCCTTTCCCCAGGTGTCGGTAATCAAGACGGTCTCCGGAAAGTATTCCTGCGCAAGTCGCAGCGAAAGACCCCAGCTCATCAAGTGATGTTTGGGTTGCCGCCACATTCTTCCTTTGAAGGCCTTGAAGGGCAGGCTCCAGAATGACCAGACAGATCTCATCAATCGCTCTCTCCTGTATTGGACTATCTTGGTGGCCTGATCGGGACATGGCCACCGGTAACGGTAAGTACCGGCTGTTGATCGGCGCTGATGTTACCCACGGCCGTGCCGACGGAAGCGATAAAGGTGATGTTCTGGGTGGCAGCAGGGCCGGGAGTGGCCTGAACCGTTATCGGCACGTTCTGACTGGCCTCACCTGCGGCAAAGCTGACGGTCGGCGGGACAGTGACCGTAGTTCCCGCTCCCTGTCCGGTGAGCTGCAGCGTAACCGTTGTGGCTTCCACCGGGGTGTAGCTGAGCTGAATCGTGATGTGGAGCAGCGTGACCCCAGGTGCCCCGGTCTGATCCACAGTTACGAGTCCACTCATTGTGCCGTTGAAATCAACGGCAACGACAACAGAATTGGTTGGAATGACTTTTCCTGCAACGGTCGCGTCGATCTCAACTGAACTAATCAGCACAGTCGGAGCAAGATAAAGCCATCCTTCAAAGTCGGTCGCCCGCGAAGAATCTCCCTTGAAGCTGGTCAGGGAGATGCTGTCAGATTTATCGACCTTACGCTGCACCGTCATTCCAAAGCTCTGGCCATCCAGATACATGTTGTAGCCATTGGTACCCGCGGCATAGACTGCGCCCCCGAGCAGCCGGATACGCATGCGAGTCAGCGCATTTGCGTTGGTTTGTGCGAGCAGAGTATTGAGTTGAAAATACAACAGGCGCACTGCCCGGTCGTTGCCCAGCTCCTTCGTGATCTGCGCTCCTGGCAGGAGCCAGTTCACCGTCGCACTCTGCACCACGATGCCGGTCGGGGGGTCGAGTACCGTAGGTGTTCGCAGAAAGCCATTGAAGCCAAACTCGAATGCGGACTGAGGCAGCAGGGCGTTGATGATGTCTCCGAAGCGTCCCTGGACTGCGTTTTTAGCTGGCACTTCAAGAATTACCTGGAAGTTTGCGCCGCTCCAGGGACATCCCGGTGCCTGGTCGAGGGTGACCGAGAGGCCCTTCGTAATCAATGTGTCCACCGTGATTGGCTGATCATTTTGCCAGCTGATGCTTTTCACATGGAGCGCGCTTGAGGCACCCGCGCCGAGCAGTTCATTGAGAGGCGGAAACAGAAGGCGGCAGTCGTCAATGACAAAACGGCTTCCAGCTTGAAACGAGATCGATAACCTCGATCTATCCACCGGCGCCAGTTTGTTGATTGCGTTGGAAGGCGCACTGGCTTTTGCCGCGGCAAGGTGAATGCACGCGATGGGTGCAACATGGATCTTTGTGAACCGCGCTTTCTGGAACTGCTCTCCATTGCTATCGCACGGAGGCCATTCGATTTTGCCCGTCGCTGTCCGCGCCACAAACGTCCAGTAGTCTCCAGCAAGATACTGCCCGCTGCGGAAGTTCACCTCGATGCCATTTTCAAGAGGCAGAGCAGAGGTTGACAGAGCGACTCCTCTCTCCGTAGCCGAAGCTCCTGACTGGTCCCAGCGTCGCATCCTCGCGTTGAGCAAGGGATCAATCGACGTAACGGGACGGTTGAGCGTCACCTGCAACGTGTTCGGTGAGACAGAGAGAATTTGATAGAGGTCGCCTGGCTGGTTCGGTGTCTGGCCGAAGAGGTAGCTGTCATCCGAAAGCTCTACCCACTGCCCAGGCTGATAGCCCAGGTTCGCATCGGGGCCAAGGCTCTGCACCGTGAGAACGGCGCCACCAATGTGAATGATCTGGGTGACGATTGATCCGTTCTCGCGGGACCATTTGAATGTGGCGCGATCAAGCGTTCCACCACGCTGCACCTCAACCCTGTAGAGTTGATTTTCGAGTCCCTGGTATCCGGCAGAAGGAATCGGCTGACATCCGCAATCTGCTCCTGCGGGATTCGTAAAGGCTTGCAACACGCCGGTCCGCACTGGATCGGCAGCACCATACATGAGCTGGCAGCAAGACGACAGCGCGGCGATGGGCCCTTCTGCAACCGAGGTTTCGCCTGATGAAGACTGCGAGTCAGCCGAGGTGAGAGGTTGTTTGTACAGCTCCAGAAGATTTTCCGCGTTCAATATCATGGAGTCTCTCTCAATCTGAAGACCAGCAAGGCGGTTGAGAAAGATACTGTCCGCTCGCGTGAGGGGGGCGTTGGCTGAGGTGGAATCGCTTTGAACTTTTCCTACAACGCGCCATAGGGTCTGAACACGAACGGTAGTGTCCGCCTGTCCCAGAGCGGGTTCGTTGAGGCAAGGATCGTCCAGCCTCGTCACCATCCGCTGCCAGACTTCCAGTTGAAGCTGGACACTGGACCCATTCTCCACTGCTCTCAACAGGTCGGATGAATGAAACTCGGGATCGATAAGATAGGGCTGGTCGTCGTATCGCAGGGATTGTGGGTTTTCCACGAGAATTCCATCGACGTAGTAGCGACCTGCGGAAAGCACAATTTCATCGCCACTGATTTCGACCTGGAAGCCGGCGGCGTGTTCTGGCGCGCCAAAACGACCAATGACGTCGGTGTTGGCCGTCTCACGCAGGTAGCTATTGATCGCAGCCTGCTCGTTTGAGTCGGCATCGACCGCGACGCGGCCCTGCTGTTCAAGCACCGAGGTGTAGCGCCTGGAGGGATTGAATCGGATTCTGCTGAAATCGCCCTTCATTACGACCTGCCTGTCTGTCCGTATGGAACTTTGTTGGGTCTAAATCAAATGAATGCCAATGCCGATGGGAACATCTTCCATGTACTCGTTTTCGGTCATGCACGGCGGTCGCGTCATGCTTGAACCCTGATCGTGGAACCGCGGTTCTGTGATCGCTCGCGATGGCATGAGGAAGACGCCGCGTTCAAGATTCGCCGGCAGATATTCCGAAGAGCGAATCTGAATGTTGGTCACGGCTTCTGTCTCCTGCGTTGAGAGATACGCGCCGATCTGGGAGCCGTTGTCGGCACCCTTCCAGATCGCGATCGGGCAATCACCACTTAAGAGACCGTACGCAGGATCTCCGAAGCGAAGGGTGACAAACTGCGGCGCGAGCGCCCATTGATTGGAAGCGCTCGTAGGAACGCATTCGTACTGCCTCGGCGTAAGAGAAGCCCAGGGAAGGCTGCAGAAGCGCACGCAGCCGCTCTGACGGCGTCTGCTCCAGACAGCCGCTTTCCATGGATCGTGCCTGCCCAGCGCGCTGACGAAGATCGTATTCGAGGCAAAGCGGAGCCACTGTGTCCAGACCTTACCGATGATCGTTGCATCCTCAACATGGAGAACAGGACCGGCTGACGCGGTGTCTGGCCCGGTGATCGCGACGCAATAAGGCGATGAAGCATCGACGATGCAGCTCGTGAGACGAACGTTCGACATAGGGCTGAGGCAGATTGGCCCTGTGAATGTTCGCGTCAGGCAAACGGTTGCTCCAAGGGCGGAGCCAGAGATGCTCGGGTGATCGGGGAAAGACGGTTCGCCGGAATGAAGCAATACTTGTCCGGGCACGAGGGTCGCGTCACTGAGATTCAAACAGAACGGACTGCCGCTGACGATAAGGGAGCCCCTAAACCAGACGCCGTTGATGTACACCTCGCCTTGCTGCTCCGTGACCTGATCGCTCACGTCCTCCGCTTCCCCGAAGATTTCTATCGTGCCGGTGAGCGTCACGCAGGATTCGGTAAAGAGGTAGCCACCGTCAGGGGATATCTCAGCGGACGCAATCAGCAGTGTGCTCCGCGGTGCGATTCTTATCGCATGGGCGCCCGTGAGATCAACGTCATAGGCTTCGTAGTCTGGCAGCACGATGCGGCCTGCGGTTCCCGGTTTTTGCACATTCCATTCAGCGACGGCGGACTCGAGTGTAGGAAAGTCTTCGCTTCCCACAATCGCGAGGAAGGTGCCGGACTCATTGGAGGGTATGGCGTCAGAGCGGTCATAAGGGCCGCCTCCCAGCTCTGTCACGGAGCCGTAGTTGTAGCTGACGCGTAAGACATCGGGTTGCAGAACATCGTCGGCATACTGAATCCGTCCTGTCTCCGGATCAATCGCTATCTTGCCAGACGGAACCCGGCACACACCTCCGCTGGAGTTTTCAGTCAGGTTGGCGCACACGATCTGGCTTCTATCGACGGTCGCTCCATCTGCGATGAGTGACATGCTGGATGGATAGAAGGAGTCGAGGTGCTCAGCGAAGGCCCGCCGCAAGATGGGCTCGGGGGCATCGGCCTCAGCGAATAGCCGTGTGAACGGTGCTGTCTCTACGCGGGGCTTCTGGAAAAGTTTTACCGGACCTCCGAGAAGACTGAAGAAATAGCCTCCGCTGCCCAGTGAGAACGCAGGCGCGTTCTCGATCGTGCGGTTGCAATACCGCCACATCCAGATAGCCACGTCTGGAATATTGAAGCGTCCGCCGCCATGAAGGATTTTGTCCAGCGGAGTTGTGTCGGGTGACACGGCTGCGATGATGGGCGGAGCAATGCGTCGCACATCGATTGTGCGATTCAATCTGGTGAAGGGCCCTTCCAGCTCTTCAGGCAACTTCAGACTTCGAATATCTACCGTGTCGCGGTGATGAGGCCTTACATCTTTGAGAGAGAGATTGGTGATCAGCCGGCGGAACTCTTCTACGGCAATCGTTGGCCGGCCGCTTACGTCATGCGTAAGCTGTTCCATTGCGAGCAGCGTTCCCTTGCGGCGACGATAGCCGATGGTGTTCGCAACCTCTGCCCGGCTGTCCACACCGTTTTCGGCGAGGGTATAAATCTGGTTGAAACCGATCAGCTCGCCGAGATAGGGGATCGCCCAGGGCGCGCAGGTCTCAATAAACTGGTCGTTGTAAAGCTGTTCAAGGTTCTCCCGAACAATGCCGTACTGCTCCTCAAGGACTGCAAAGAAGGCCTCAAGCGGCTGGCCTTGCATCGCGTCGCGCGTCCGAAACACTGCCGGAAGAAGCGAGTACAGAGTCGCGGGTGTAGAGGCGAAAGATGATTGCGTGCTCACGACCACACCTCCAGATTTCCCTGCGAAGCAGGATCGATTGACAGGATCTCTGCGCCACGCGGAGCCGACAAAGATACGTCGGGGCCCGCAGCACAGAGGACCACCGAGAAGGCGTCGTCCGATCCGCTGCGCTTCAGCGTCTTCAAATTGACCGCGACAACACCGGCCACCGACTGCGCCACCTGCACGACGGCGCTTGCTGCTACGCCTTCGCTCGGCCGAAGCATTCCAAACGAGAAGGCGGCGAGAAGCTTTTGCCAGACCTGTGCCACAACGAGCGACGAGTCGTATGCATCGTCGACCTTTATCTGAAGGCCGACCTCGAAGAGAACGGGAACATAGGAGACGACTGCGAGCGGAATGTTGGGTAGACCTGAAGACATGAGCGCGGAGATGAGATTCTGTATGACCTTGTCACTTGACTGCAGGACCGCTCCACCTTCGCCGGCGACGGTAAAAAAGATTCCCCGGGTGGTGCCAAACCAGCTCCATGTTGCAGTTGTTACCTCAATGCCTGCGAACGCGAGAGCGAAATTCTGGTAATCCTCGAGTGAGACGACACGTCCGAGAGTGAGAGTCGGCAGCGGAGCCGAGATGCGTGCGTCATCGGGCGACGCTGGATCGGCTCCGCCCGTTGCCGGACTGGGATTTGTAACCGCCTGCAGACCCTGCGGGCGATCGATCGGCTGTGAAAGCTGACCCGCAGAGACCATGCCCGCCAGGCCGAGACCCTTGCGGTACACGGCGCGGATATTCGCCTGGCCCGTGGGAGTGCGTGAGCCATGCAGACCGTCACCGAACTGCACAACCGTGCCGGTAGAAGCGGTAGCTTGTGTCACGAAGACGCGGTCTGCAGGACTGGAAGAGAGGAAAGAAGGGACTTCCTTCCAGCGAAGGTTGTTCACCCACACTTCGAGAGTTGAGCGCATCCCGCCAGCAGCGGCCGAAGAAATATAGGTAAGCGGCGACTGCTTGAGTGCAAGTTGCAGTGCGGCATCCGTAGCATTGCCTGAACCAAGAATCTCCTGCGTCGTCTCTCCATCGTTTGCTTCAACGGCATTTGTGTTTACCGTGACGGTGGACCGGTCGTAGAGCCGCGCGAGTTGCGATGAAAGTGCAAGGGCCGTTGTTGCGCCCTGGACTTCGGCCGTGGAGACAAAGCCGCTTTCGCCTGTAACAGGATCAGAGGATCCAGATGGAAGCAGAACGAACTGCGCTGGAGGAATGGAGAGTATTCCCGGCTGGCCGCCGACGGTGAGCACATTCCACAGAAGATTGCCATCGGTGTCCTGCGCGGGAGGAAATGCATCTACTAGGAACGGCTGTCTGGCGCTCACTGCGCGTCCGGTGTTTGCGCCCGCGGGGGTAAAGCCGTTCGCCAGGGCCGTCGCCGGCGCAATGCGCAGACGCTTTCCTAAGACACCGATCGGCGAGCCATTCGCCACGATCCGTAGACCTGTAACAAGAATAGAGGCGCCAAAGATGGGTGAGAGTAAACCCTGGGTGAGTGGATAGCTGAAACCTGCGAGCTGTGTGAGCGGCAAATCCGCGAAGCGTAGAAGTTCGCTCTGCGCGTACACGGTGGTTGCGCGCGTCTGACCAACGAAGTACTCCAGTTCGACGTCCACATCGGTCGTGCCGTCCATCAGATCGAAGACACTGCTGATGGAGAGTTGGGTCGTCTTTGTCGAAATGGAATATCGATTTGGATTCGATTCAGTTGCGGAGGATACCTGGCAGTAGGCGGTGTAAGAGGGATCGATAATCAACACCCACTGCAGTTTGTCCGCTGTCCCGGAGGGTGAGACTGCGGCCGGGTTCATTCCGGAGACGACGCTATCGAGATTGATTTTTCCGCCGGAGTTGTATGAGTAGACCCAATCGCTTGTCGGGCTGCCGGGAGCGCCAGGAATGTTCTTGAGTGTGTCAGCCGGGAAGATGGCCGGGCTTGGTGCGCCGACTCCATACAAAGCAGCCTTCGCGCGGAAGATGTAGAGAGAGACCTCCGAGCTTCCCGCAACGAAGCTTGACGGCAAGCTCTTGTCCCAGGAGATATGCGTATTGCCTGCAGTGGAGTCGATGGAGACTGCCGTCACATGAACAACGGCTGCTGGACCATGCAGCACGGGAGATCCACCGGTTGTGATGACAAAGAGAAGAACATCGCCGACGCGGATGTTGTTGGCGGTGCCGGCGATCCAGGTTGAGGTATCGGCGCCCCGCAGTTGCCACGGCTGAGTGGTCGCAGCAGGGATTGCATTGCCGACGATGGTCGCATTGAGGTCAGCCACGGTTTCGAAGGTGCGTGGCGTCTGCCTCGGACCCGGCACGCTTTGTACACGGGTACCTGCAGCAATGAATGTGCTGGCCGGTGAACCCGGTGCCGAGGAGAGCGTGAAGGCAAGTACCGTGGATGCGCTTACACCTGGCGACGGCTTGTAACCGACGAGACGCGCAAGCTCGAAGATGCTTCGACCCTCAACTGCAGTTCCGAGGTAGGTTTCGTTGGCTAAGCGCTCGGTATAAAAGGTCAGGATGTCCAGCACTTCCGACCACGCATCGACCAGTGCAAGCGAAAGATCATTACTCTCTCGAGTGCGTAAAGGAGCAAGCGCAGGAACACTGGAGCTGGAGAGCTCTGCCTGCATGGATTGGAGAAAGCTCGAATAGGTGCCGACGCGATAGCGCAAGGATCTTAAGCCCGGCCGATTGACGGTGGCAGACGGAGTCTGGCGCGCCGTGCCCGCGCAGCACTGGCAAAGAGTCTCTTCCGATTTGTTGCAGGTGCAGCTCATTTGCCACCATCCAGCGCGAAGGTAAGGCTTCCGTAGTCTGCGTGATTGGGATCGTTGTCACACCGTGCAATCTCGAGCCGTCCCATGGTCAGGAATGGCGGAGGAGCTGCACCGGCGGGCAAAGGAGAGTCCATCCGTTCAAAGGTCAACAGAGACACTGAAACGACTCCGGCCACGCCCTGGGCAGCCGCGAGGATTGGGCTGGCGTAGATGTTCGCTCCAAAATGAGAGTTGGTGACGGAAAGCAATGCCGACGCCCCAGTGCAGGTGTCGCCGGCGATCAGGACTTTCGTCAGGTCGTCGTAGACGTCGCCGCGGAAGTAGCGGCTCGAAATACATACATGCAGACGAATGCGTATTCCCACAAACCGCGCCTGCTCTGCAACAACGTCGGTGCCCATCATGCGGAGCATGTCGAGACTGCTTGTCACTGAAGAGGCCAACTGAGGAGTCCACTTCGCTACGGGCGCGAGAGATACAAACGCGGTGTACCAGGAACCTGTCCAACGCATGGTTCCCTTCGCCTCGCGAATGCCAGGCAGCTTTGCTGCCATCACGCCGTAGTCATCGGCAGTAACGCAGCGCAACTGGCTTTGAAACTGGAAGGGAGCGTTCTGGCGGATGTGCTCCATGTTTTCAGGATCAGTCCCTCCCGCCGCAGCGATGGGATTGCGGACGCCGCCTATTCCAGGGCCGGAGAAGATGACATGAGCAAGAGCTTCGCGGCCAACATTTCCGCTGCGTCCATTCCCGATGCGATAGTTCGCGAAGAATCGCTGTCCCGGCTCAACATCCTCGCCATAGACTCCATCGCCAAAGCGCAGACGCGTCGTCAGGTCGGCTTCATTCTCTGGAAGAAAACCTTTGAAGTTGTCTTCCTGGTCGAGCAGGTCGAGTACAGGTGACCAGAGGTGTGCGTCTTCATCGACCAGCCATATCTGTGGCTCGGCATCGAGCGAGTCTTGTTTCAGAAATGTTGTCGCCGGCTTGCCTGCGGAATAAGGAATGGCGTAGGTCAGCGGCTGCTGCGCTAATGTTGGGTTGTAGCGAGGACCTGGAGTTGCCGCTCCCTGTCCGTCGTTACAGTCGCAACCTTGTCCGCTTACGGGCGACTGCGAGTGATCTGGAACCAGGCCCAGATCTTCCTGCCTGATCCACACACCCTGATCTGTGGCTACTACGTTTCCTCTTGCAAACGACACCGCAGGTAAGGCGATGGAGCCGCGCTCCGCGTCAGTCAACGATGAGAGGCAGACCGGCGATGGAAGAGCGTCCTCTTCAGCCCAGACGATATGAGTGAGTGCCGTTCCGTTTACGGGATCGATGAGAGGATCGCCATTCGCGGCGCGCGTCTCAACCACCGTGAGCCGCACTACCCAGCGGTGGATGGGGTCGGCATCGGCAGGGTCACCGGTGTTTGGGCCAAGGATCTCTTCAAAGAGAAGAACCTGTCCGGCAGTAAGCGTTTCGAGCGTGCCAACAAGCCATGCCTCGGTTGCGCCGGCAGTAAGGCAGCACTGACCATCTCCCCATGTGTAGAAGTTGATGCTGTTCTGTTCCGTGTACAGCACAACTTCTTCAAGGGTCTCGAATACTGGTCCAGGGCCTGCTTCGAGCTGTGCCGCAGCATCGCTCGTGGGAAGTACAGAGGCCTCCAGGCCGGTCATGAGAGGAAAGATTCGAGTGCGCGCGGGCACAACCACGTCGTTGAGCGATGCGGTCAACACGACCCAGGCGCGTGCGTTTGAACCTTCATTGAGCCAGTAGTCCACCAGCCTTGCGTGGCGTCGCAATGAGATACGGCTTCGTGCTGTGCCGATGTATGCTTCGGTGTTCACAGCATCCTGCATGTAGCTGATGCGATCTCCGGCATATGCCAGTGCTTCGACGAACGTGATCATCGGGTCGGTGACGTGCGTCTCTTTCCACTCCGGAACAAGGACCGCGAGGCGGTCCAGCATGGTTTGCCTGAAGCCGTCGTAGTCGCGAGCGAGATAGTGAATGTCCGGCGGAGTGATTGCCGTTACCGGGCAGCAGCTATCAGGAGCGCAGTCTGCCGGAGTGGGACAGCCCGCTTTGAACGACAGGCTGACAGACGAGAGTTGCCTGTCGACTCCTGTGGGAGCGTCCACCAACACTCCTGGTTGACTGGCAGACGAACCGCTCGCGATAAGCGTGAGCGTGTAAAGAGAGAAGTCTCCCGGGCTTTCGAGCTGGACTGTTACCGCGTAGGGATCTTCGTCGGTTGGTGCATTCACCGAGGTCACGGCAAGGGCCGTCTCGCCGGTAAGTTGAATATTCGCTGCCCTTAATCCAAGCTGGCGTGCGTCTTTGAGGAACGTGATTACTATCGTGCGTCCGCAGCCTGGATCTCCAAGGATCTCGACATAGTCGATTCCATTGAGACCCGTCGTCTGAAGTACGAGTTCGCGGCGGCGCTTGTCCTGGCAGAAGACGATCATTGCGGCTGGCCTCCGTAGAGAAACTCTTCAGACTGCGATTGGTTGGTAGCCAGCAGCAGGTACTTCACAGTTACGGAGAGGGTGGAGTCTTCGGCAACGACGACGACTGACTGGACCTGGATAAGGTCGGGTAACCACTGCTGTAGCCCGAACTGAATAGCCTGTTGCTGCGCTGCAGCCAGCACCTCGCTGTTTGGCTCAAAGACAAGTTGCGCCGTTCCACTGCCGAAGGTGGGGCGATTGACACGCTCGCCCGGAGAGGTGAAGAGGATCAACTCGATCATGTCGCGCACATGCGTCGCCGCATCCGTCTGAGCGGTGCGGCCGGTGCTATCGAACTTGTAGGGAAACGCGAGATTGATCATCATCGTCCTCGCTCAGGTAGCCATGACACGGGTTTGCATCGAGATAGGAATCAGCGTTGCGGCGCCCGGCATCGTAATCGCCGTCCCCGTCTGCACAACCAACGGTTGTCCCATGGATGTAACTCGCACAGTGCCTATCAGCCACAGGCCGGTTACGCAGGGAGGAATAGGCGGAGGCACCAGCGGGCAACCTGCGACCACCCACGGTGCGGCAATGGTTGCCGTGGGCATGCCGGTTACAAGCACTCTTGGATTCGGCGTTGTGGGCATGGCCTGGCCGCCGTGCGCACAGATGACAACAGCGCCCTGATGGAGAAGGAACCCGGCCATCAGATCACCTCCAGTGCGCCGGTATTGATACTTACTACCGGGCCAGTCATTGCGATGGTTGCGCCCTGTCCATTGCTGATGATGATCCCCGTTTCGGAGATCGAGATCATGGCTCCCGCCGTTGTCTTCAAGAGGATTCCCCCGGTTGGTCCGGGAGTATCGCTGATCATCAGCGTGTTTTGACCCACGGTCTGTACGACGATGGATTGCAGGCCCGGCGGTGTGGCGAGCGCGAGTGCGGGTGTCTCCGCTGCGCTGCCGAAGAAGCAACCGGACCAGATGGGATAGTCCGGGTTGCCCTGTTCGAACTCGATCCATACTCCCGAGCCAATCGCGGGAACTGCGAAAAAGCCGTTCTGTATACCCGCAAACGGAAAACATGGCATCGCCCAGGTCGACGGGATGACATTCGACACGTCGGGCACGATCGCCATGAGGCGGCCGATGTTCAACGGGTCGATGTTCTGAAGCACCGTGCCGCGATATTTTCCGAAGTACTTTTCCAAGCTTCGCTCCTAGAAAGGAAGAGATGGAACAACAGGCGTGTTTGCTATGAGAGCGTTTCGTTTTAGAACAAAGGTCTGCTTATATTCGCCAGGCTTGATGCTGTGCGTGGCTTCATCCACGAAATGCATTCCGTCGAAGGCCAGGCCAGCACCGCGAACCCCTACAAGGCTGCGAGCGCGTAACGGCTGGCCGTAGCGGATAACGTCCAGCGCGCCTCGCCCTGTAACTACGTCGGCGTTCTTTACGCTCTCGGCAAAGCCGCGCATCAGTGCTTCGGCCGGCGTGCTTTTCGCGGTGTCTTTCAACTGCACCACCTTTTGCGGAATAGGCACGTACACGCCCAGCGGCGGATTGAACGGCGTGACCGGAGGAATGATTACGGGTATGGGCGCTTTCGTGATGGAGTCCTGGATGAAGACAATGGGAAGAACCGACGCCTTCGGTTCGTAGCTGAAGGTCAGACGCTCAACATTTGTCCAGCTATCGAGGTTCACATTCAACGCGGTTTGAGGAAGACCAAAGCGTACTTGCGGACCCCAGTAGGCCTGGCTCATGCCAGGAAGTGGACCGGGCACGATATAGAAGACATAGCCCACTTCTTCCGCCAGCTGCTGGATGTAGGCCAGGTCAGTGCCCTTCTGCTTCGGGATCTGCTGTACGGGCACAGGGATGTCGGGTGCGGGCACTGGAATCACTTCCGGGATAACTCCAAACGCAGCGTACTTCGCCAGGATGGTGAGAACGCGAAGATCGGGGCTCATGCCGGGATAAGGAATACCGCTCAGGTCGATCAGATCCATCAGCGCAGCAATGTCCTGCCCGGTAACGACAAGCTGCGAGGAGCCTCGCATCGCATCCGGGACTACCTGCACATGCATCACGACGCCATCGAGAAGTACCTGAGGAATGCCGGGAAATGTCGCCAGCAAGACAACTCGCAGAAGCGGTATCGGCGCGCCGGATGCGATGAGGAAGAAGGTTTCAAGGATCGAGTTACTGCCAAGCGTGAACGTAAGCTGAAAACCACTTCTACCGGTTGCGCTCTCAGTCACCTCGACCGACACCAATGCATCTGCGACCGGCTTTGGCGCAGGCAGTGGCTCGGCAGGGCCGACAAGAAGTGTGAGGTAGAGAGGGCTAACCATTACGCGCTCCTGCGGGAATGCCCGAAATACGGGGAATCCGGATGCTTCTTCCCGGCACAGCCGTGAGTTCGTCGGGATGATAGGAGAGATTGGCGTCGGCGATCATCCAGTACAGGATGGGATCGCCCAGGAACCTGGCAGCCAGCGTGTCGAGGCGGTCGCCATCGGCGACGGAGTAGTCGAAGGTCTGCGAATAGACGGTAGCCTGAGGCACGATGCGGCGGGAGAGATAGGCGACCTCTGTGCCATCCGGTAACGTCATCTTCTCAACCGGTGTGCCTGTGTAACGGCTGCTCGGATTGGTGGGGGCGCCGTTACCCGCTGCCGATTGAATCATGCTTGCAAGTGCGTTATCCATCTACGGGCTCCTTTGCTCAGGTAATTGCTAACTACGCTTCGACATTGATTCCTTCGAAAGCTGGTAAGACATGTACATGGCGCCGGCGGGTGTGAGGAATCCAACATCATTCACGTTGAGCACCCGCATGGTGAGCGCCACTTTCGCGCGAATTGGATTCAGGTTCGGATCGAAGGCCTCCTCGCTGATCTCCATTGCCGTGAGGCGGACGGGTGTAACGCGATTGGCTCCCCAGACGAAGATGGTCAGATTCGACGACATGGGAAGAATCTCGATGGTGCCAATCAACGACAGCACTTCATTCGCGATCAGCGTGATGCTAGAGGGATAGATCAAGAGCTCAAGCGTCGCGAGTTGCGGCTGGATTCCATACTTCATCGCTGTGGCGTTGGAACTCGCGAGGGCATCGGTCGCATCAAGCTCGACATCGCAATGAATGGTCTCGATAGGCGGCCCTTTCAGGCGCAGCACCTCGGTCCTGTCTGGCTGATCGCCAACGCTCTGCGGCTGCAGCGAGCGTCGTATCGACTCGGGGTTGTACTGCAGATGAATCGTCTGCAGCGGAATTCCCGTGCACGGCTCCAATACGAGCAGAGCGCCTTTTTGGAGGCGAGGAGAGATACTCACGCGCTCTCCTTTTCACTGTTGTCGAAGAGGTTCCGTAGAAGTGCCTGGGCAACCTGTTCCGCTGCTTCCTCGGCTGACGCGCCCGGTTTCAAGCGCCCGGCATCCAGATGGCTCAACTGCAGTGAGGCGCGGCTGATGGCTTTTGTCGAGAGCGCATTGGAGAGCGACTGCGACAAACGCTTCTCCAACGCCTGAGGGAACTGTCTTTGCGCCTGGATCGATAAACCATTCGCCCTGATGCGCCCCACATCGATGCGGATGATCTGAGTGCAGCTGGAAGCGGCGACCTGCGTGGAGGGCTGAGGAATCTGCGATGGAGCGTTTGCCGGTGCGTTCATACTTACTCCCACCCTCTCGTCTCTGCCGCAGTCAGCGGCTTGTCGAGCTTGGAATATTCGGTGCGCACGGCGGCCATCACGTGGTGCATCCCGATCTCCTTCTCGTCTTTGGCAGCGGCGAAGGCAGAGAGCATTGCGAGATTCCGTATGACGCCACCCGTGACGTTGAGCTGCGCGAGCTTTGCAAAGTTCAGTGAACTGCTTGGAGCGAGCTGCGGATAGGCTCTCCGCCAGATGAGTTCGCGGCTCTCTGCATCTGGAAAAGGAAACCGGACGATGAAGCGCAGGCGCCGTTGGAACGCCGCATCGATCGCGTTCTGCATATTGGTGGTAAGAATGGCGATGCCGGAGTAAGTCTCCATTCGCTGCAGCAGATAGCTGATCTCAAGATTTGCATAGCGATCGTGACTGTCCCGCACCTGGCTCCGCTTACCGAACAAGGCATCGGCTTCGTCGAAGAGCAGAATGGCTCCGCTTCGCTCCGCGGCATCGAAGATTCGGCGTAGATGCTTCTCCGTCTCGCCGATGTACTTGCTCACGACGGTTGCAAGATCGATCTGGTAAAGGTCGCGATTCAGCTCCCTGGCAAGCAGACTTGCCGCCATGGTCTTGCCCGTGCCGCTGGGGCCGGCGAACAAAGCGGATAATCCCATCCCCTGCGAGTAGCGCTCGTTGAATCCCCACACCCGGTGAACCTGGTCGGTATGCTTTGCGTGGTTGACGATCTGACGCAACACCTCCATCTGACCATCAGGAAGAATTAGGTCGTCCCACGAAGCATTGGTCTCTACGCGGGTCGCCAGTTCTTCCATAGAACGCCGCGCAGTGTTGCGGCACAAAGTCCAGAGCAGCGACTTGAGTGCTTCCTTGTCCTGGTTTCCATGGCTGGGCGCGAACTGCCGCACTTCCTCCGCGATTCGCCCTATTTCCTGGCCGTCAAGCTGAAATGTCTCTGCAATGGGGTGCAGGTCATTCGGTATCGTTTCCGCAAGAGGGCCAAGATCGCTTAGCCACCGCGCGTGCCGATCCGAGAGGTTCGTCTGCGGTACCTCGATACGAAGGCCACGCATCCTTTCCGTCGGCGAGCCGGTGTCCATCTCAATTGCGAGGGGAGCTTCGACCCGCTCCACCCAGCTCTCAAGAGCGTCGGCCTGACTGATGGAGGTGGTCGTAAGCAGGACCGCCGCCAGTTGCAGAGCGGTTTCGCGCGAAAGCGCGCGGGCGATACGTTCCCGACCCGGAGCATCACTGGGGAGATCCGCCGGATCCAGAAAATAAGCCCGTTTTCCACTCTCAAGACAAAGATTGAGGAAGAGATCTTTCCTCTGTGCGCGAGAGCCTCCGACCAGGAGAATGGGATCGCGAGGGGTTTCCTCCCGTTGCCAGTACGTGACGGCCCGAAAGATTGACTGTGTGGCAAGCTCAACGCCGGAGGAGTTGGGTGCCTCGTTCAGAGAACGGAGGACGAGGTCGAGATCTTCATCGAGCGACGGCACGTCCAGCAGAAAGTAAAGGATTCGAGGATCGATGTGCAGCGGAGCATCGAGGAGGAATCCTTCACTTCGTTTCAGCAGGTTCCATCGCGTTAGCGGCCCCATCGGACTGAGTGCGCTCCAGTGAGGGTCCACGAAGAGATCGAAGGCAAGCCGGAAGGTTGGATACTCTACCGCTGGTACATGGCAAAACTCGGCACATGCGGACCGTATCCGCGTATCAATCGCGAAACCCGCGCACAGCAGTACAACATCCACTTCGAAGTCACTCAACGAGAAGATATTGCGAAGACGCTCAATCGGATTACTTTCTACCGTCGAAGTTGTTTCGGTGTCGGGCCCGTCGGCGCGGAGTGTTTGTTCCTCGTCACGCTTCAGCCGCCAGTAGACGCCTTGCAAGGCTTTCCACAAGGGACTGGCCGTTCCCTGCGCCATGGTTGACGTTGTCATGCGGTCACCTGCACTTGCGGAAGCCACTGTCCAAACGTGGGATTTGCCGTGTTCTTATCCTGCGTTAGCACACTCTGCACGCCGTCAATCTCGACGCGCAATGGTGAAGTGCCCACAGCTGTATCTGCCGGTACGGGGACAGCGATGGTTGCTGATAGGTTAGGCGCGGCTGGCGGCGGTGTGGCAAGCGGGATGGCCAGGTCGCCGAGATAAACGACGACGGACTGCAGACGACCGACCTGCGGAACAAGTGTCAGTGAGAGAACGTCACCCCGCTTGACGACGACTGGGCTGCCTGGAACGGGCATCTGGATTGTCGGTACAACCTGAAATGGAAACGGGTTTGATGCGAAACCCGAATGAGGCCGGCTTGAGGTAGGAAAGACAACCTGCCGCTGGACACGCACATTGTGAACACCCGCTGTCAACGTCGACGGAAGTGCGACTCGAAGGACGCCTCCCTGCAAGGTCGTCGGATTGATTCCCGGGGCACCGTCAAACGAGACGAGCGTATCGCTCGGGGAATCCCCCAGGAAGTTGGATCCTGTAATTGTGAGCGTCTCCCCGCTCACTGCCATGGAAGGGGTAATGTCAACGATAGCGGGCGCCATGAGTGGCAATGCCGTAACCGACCGCGTCTGTACCGGGAGGTTCGATATGAACTTCTTGTTTCCCTGGATGACGACAACCGAGATCTGGTACGAAGTCGTTGGGCGATAGCTGGTTTGGAACGCTGACCACAGGCGATAGATCTCTTCGGTCGTGAGAGCTTCTGGAGTGATACGGATCTGCTCGAACTGATTGACGAGCGAACTCGCGGCAATCATCTGCTGTTCCTTTGGAGCGGGAGGCGCGGAGACCAGGTCTGCAAAGGCCTGCTCGATGATTGCCCTAGGTACGACCGGGGTATCGTGAAACACCTGCATCGCCCAGCCCATCAGAATCTCCGGATCGAACGGCGCACTTCCATAAGTTGTCACCAGATAATGAAGATTGAGAGCGAGTGGTGGATTGCTCAATCCGTCACGCTTTGCATTCGCCGACGGCAACCCGAGATTGCGCATTGCCGAGTTGATGCTGGCATAGTACATGAAGAGATTGACCTGGGCCGTTTCGTCCGGACCGGTAGGAATAAGGTCGAGTGCGGAATTTGTAATGCCGCCCGCGGCACCGAGAATGGCGGACGGCCCGCCATCAGAGAGTGCATTCAAAAGCAGCGTTTTCAGCACAGCGCTTACGCCGCCAATAGCAAGGTAGTCGCTCACGATTGCCCTCCGGCCTTGCGGTGGAGAAAGTCCGTGAGCGAAAGATGAGACGGTGCCGAAACCGGGCGTGGAGCGGGCGGCTGTGGTGCTGAACGGAGATCGATACCGCCAATTGAGATGTAGATCTCGGTGCGCTGCTCAACGACTGCGTGTTGATCCGGAGATTGCGGAGAGACCTGAGCATCCATCCGCAATGGTGCCGGCTCCGCCGGGTGGCGACGCCGGTGTAAGGGCTGAGCCGCGATGGAAGAATTGTCTGCCTTCTGCTGAAGGAGCACAAGCTCAGTCTGTGGCAATAATCCGGGTTCCACGGTTGAACGATTCTGTTTCGTTTCAACAGGGATCGAGGTCCTGACCTCTTCCTCGGATGGGAACTGACTTGTTTGTGACTGGACAGCTTCTGGCGTCGAAGACTTTTCATCTCTCTTCACAGAAGAGATGTGCAACTCCTTCGCCACCTCACGCGCCACACTTTTCTGCCTGTCGTGCGCGGGTTGAAGAAGAGCCTCAGGCTTCCGCGCCACCGAACTCGCAGGAGAGGTGGCGAGCGTTTCTTCGTTTATATCCATTACGCCGTCGAGGCGCTCAACTCCCGGACCATAGGGTGTGATGAGCGGCTGGATCGCTCCAGAGGTCGCTCCACGTGCGCGGTTCACCATTCTGTCGACAAGGCGGTTCATTGCGTGAGCATCTCCAGGTACGCGAAGCGTCGTTGATGGCTCATCGAGAGAATGGATTCTTCGCTCCAACCGTAGCGACTGGCGAGAAGATGAACGTCTGCCAGAAGGCGTGTGGCCGCTGCGCGTACTTCGCGCCAGAGAAACTGGGTGATATCGAGATCGAATGCAGAGTCCTGACCGCACTGAGGACAGTGCATATCGATCCAGATCTCGGAAGCTTCATTCAATCCGTCGAAGAGAAGGAGCGACTCTTCCTTTTTGTGATCCGTCGAAGACGCATCCAGCAGTGTTCTCTGCAAGAGCATGTTGCTTGCCTCTCCGAGACTCTCTGCGTCAAGGCATGCCTGCAGATCATCGAGGTTCACAGGGCGGAAGATGGTCGACTCGGCTAAGGAATTCTCCTGCGACGCAGACCGTTGCATTTCTTCTGCCATGCCAACCACATCTGTCTCAAATTCAAGCGAGCTATGGCAGTTCGGACACTCGGCGAATCCCTGCATCCGGCGGCCGAATGTGACGGCCCTCAACTGCAGAAGCATTGTGTGAATACGAGTGAGCGGCAGCTGGGCGAATGCAGTGCGGTCGGCTCCGCGATGCGCCGATTCCAGTAGTCCAAGCGCGATCACGGGAGACGGCCGGTTCTGGCAGCGCTCCCATGCCGCCAGCAAAAGTTCGCCTTGCAGTGCTTGCATAGTGATTTTCCGTAGGTGCGTTATCCGCGGATACTGAAGCTGGGCTCGGTGGGTTCCTTTACGCTGGTGTCGCGCTCCCAACCCTCGTTCTCCAGAACAAGGTGTTGAATCGCAACTGCATTTGCGTTCGAGTCGAGATCGGGCATCGATTGATACTCCGAAACCCAAGCACGGAGAATCTTGTAGCTGATCGCCAGCTGGCCAGCCTCGTTGAAAAAGTCGAGGATGAGGTCTTTCCGGAAATCCGCAAGTGATACTTCGGCGCCGAGACCAGCACCGATCTGCCAGACCTTGGCAGCCCACGCTTCAAAGTCCCCGTCGTGCGTGACGCCGCGCTCCATCGTGATGGGGCTGAAGTCGGTTCTACCGGGAGACTTACGGCTGGTACTGGGATCGCCGCCTTCGCGATGCTTCACCACTTCGGTGGTCCGCTTCAGCGCAGATACTTTACTTATGCCCGCGACGTACTTTCCGTCCCACTTAATCCTGAATTTGAAATTTTTGTAGGGGTCGAACCTTTGTGCATTTACGACAAATTGAGGCATGGCCGTTCTCCTTCGGTGGATCTATCGATGATTTCCTGGTGAAGTAAGCCCTAAGGCTAGGACAGGGTTTGTCCGGTGAGTTGCTCGATTGAGATCACTACGAACTCAGCAGGCTTCAGCGGCGCAAAGCCAACAAGGACATTCACGATACCCGCGTCGATATCTGTCTGCGTCGTCGTCTCGCTGTCGCATTTCACGAAGTATGCCTGTGCAGGAGTCTGCCCCTGGAAAGCACCCTTCAGGAAGAGCGACTGCATGAAGGCTCCGACATTCAGCCGGATCGATGCCCAAAGCGGTTCGTCGTTCGGCTCAAAGACAACCCACTTCATTCCGCGGTACAGACTCTCTTCCAGGTAAAGGGCTGTGCGCCGAACGGGCACGTACTTCCACTGGTTTGTAAGAGCATCTGCACCAACGAGGGTGCGCGCACCCCACAGGACAGGTCCGTAGAGTGGGAAGGTACGGAAGCAATTGAGACCAAGCGGGTTGAGAACGCCGTTCTCACCGTCACTCAGTTGATAGGTCATGCTTTGCACACCATTGAGTGAGGCTTCGATACCTGCAGGGGCTTTCCAGATACCCCGTTTCGTGTCGGTTGTAGCGTACACGCCGGCGACGATGCCGCACGGTGCGAAGGTCCGCAACAAACCCTTGTTGAGAGGGTCCGCAAGGCGAAGCCGTGGAAAGAACGCCGCTCCGTTTGGATCAACGACGCCGATGGTGTTGCTCTTCCAGTCCACCGCTGCTGAGACGGAGTGCACATTTGGCGGAGGATCGATAATCAAGAGCGCCCGCCGGATTGAGCAGAGCGAAATCGCTGCCGCGTAGATCGTAGCCGGGTTCAACCCGGTGTCCAGGGTGTTTGCATCGCTCGCAAGCGAGCGAGTGGCGTCTGGGATACAGAGCAGGTTGAAGAGGTCAACCTTGTTCAGCGCGTAGATGCCCGTAAACAGTGCCTGATCACCGATAAGTTCGTTGTCCGTGGGAAGTCCAGAGGGTTTCGTGGCTGCAGTGGCAGCAATCAGATTGCCACCGGCCGGGCTACCCGTTCCTAATGCGTAATGCGCAACATTGCTTACCCCGCCTATCAGCGCAAGGCCATTCGCCGCATCGTTGCCCGCCGGGACTGGGGAGAGCGAGGACGGTGCCACGAAGGTGATTGTCGCGTCCGGCTGATTAGGCACCAGCATATTCACGCGAATGGCTTTATCAGTGCCAAGCGGGACCACGGAACATGCCACGGAAGCACCCGGTAGGCTAACCGCGAGTGCACTATTGATGGCCTGCTGCAGAAGGCCGGCAAGACCCTGCAGGGTCTGCGGAATCGGCGAGTTCTTGCTAAGGACTTTTACCGTGATCGTCTTTGCGGGCGTGGTGGGAACCTGGATGCCCAGAAAGGCATCTGCCGCCGCGATGGTTCCGCCGCCCAGCGCGGTATTGACAGCAGCATTGGTAAGGGACTTACCAACAATGCCTGTCGACTTCAGCGGCGATAGAGGGGACGCGGTTCCTGCAGTGACCGAAACTAACTGCGATCCGTTGTCTTCATCGTTGATTACTTTGACGACGTAGTTGGGAAATGCGCTGTTAAGCGTAACTGCCGGAAAGTACTCGACCGTGCCATCTGCCAGATTTGTAACTGTCAAATTAAAAGCGAGCGGGTCCCCGGTAGCGGTCGATAAGTCGAGATTCATCGCATCAATGTCGACTAGAAGCTGACCATTGGCCCAGGTACCGCTGCTGAGTGCGGTTACGGTAAGTCCATCGGTAGCTGCGACACCGAAGTGAACACTTGCATAGACAACGGCGCCGACAGGGTAGGCCATTGGAGTCCGCACCACATAGGCCTGCGAACCACCGTTCTGGAAAAACTGTTGAACGGCATAACTCAGTTCACTATTGGAAGCCAGGCCGCCGAAAAGCCGCTGGTAATCGGAGAAACTGAATATCTCCTGCGCGCGGTTATCGATTCCTCTTGCCGTATAGCCGACAAACGCAGCAATCGACGTGGCAACTCCGGTGATGCTGTGGACGGCGCTGGAAAGCTCCTGGATATAAACACCAGGATAAGAAAGTGTAGGGGGCATTCTCTTCCTCCAATATGTCTTTCGGGCCGTCGCGGCACGACAGAGAGTGTCATGCGGTGTCGAACACCATAATCACAAAGGCTTTCATCAACCAGACGAAGGAAAACAAGATGCTGAACGCACATAAATCGGCTTGCGCCGGCCATGGGCAAGTAATACTTAGGAGGGGCGTGTTACTGGGTAACCTTACAGCACTGGATTACAGCACACGTTCTGGATGTGGTCAATAAATTATCGACAGTGATGAAATTAATATTCTGAATGACGCTATGATCAGCACCTGAGGAATGCCTTCGATAGAGTGTCGGCAGCCGCCGGGCGCAATTTCTTACTGTAAGGAACTCCACGTGGCGCTTCAGAAGACCAGCAGCAGCGCGAACAAGCAGGCCTCTATCTCCTCACCCGATATTGAATCCACATGGGGAGCGCCCGCACGGGGAAAGCCGTCGAGCAAATCTGTCCAGCACGTGCTCGCGTCTCCCGGAGTACCGCTGGACAAGACTACGCGCGCATTCTTCGAGCCCCGCTTCGGCCGCAACCTGCAGGATATCCGCGTGCATAGCGATGTATCTGCGCATCGCGCTCTGCACAATCTCTGGATGCGAACGCCTATACGGTCGGAAAGCATATTGTTTTCGATTCCTCGAAGTATGCTCCCGGAACGCTTGAAGGCAAACAGCTCTTAGCCCATGAACTACCCACGTGATGCAACAGCAGGGGCGAGATACAGGGAAGTTCAAAGACAAACAAAAGGTAAAGCAGCTGGTACTGACGGAAAACGGCCATTCAGGCTCTACGTCAAGCAGCGGCTGGAAGGCGTTGCCCTGCTGCGAGAGTTTCTGATTCAGTATCATCCGACGTGGCAGGCAGACCAGATCGACCAGTTCATCGCGGCCAATCCTACACTTTCAGTAAATAGGAGTATCGCATCAGCGCAACTCTTACAGTCCCAAATTATCATTCACCGCGATCTCGATGTCCTGCTCGGAGCCGAGATAGCGCTCGGTGGTCTGGATCGAGGAGTGGCCGAGCAGGAACTTGATCTGCTCCAGGTCCCCGCCGTTCTTCCGGCAGAGCTTGGCGCAGGTGCGGCGCAGGTCGTGGGCGCCGAAGTGCTCGATGCCGATTTGCTTCGATGACTGTTCAACTACGGACCAGACCGCCCAGTCGCTCAAGGTCTCGCGATTGACCTTCCCGCTCTTCGAGACCGAGCGCAGCAGCCTGCCATCTTCGATACCGGCCGCGGTCATCCAGGCGTTGATGCCGTGCTTCACCCAGATCGGGATGGCAACGGTGCGGACGCGCCGGCCCTTGCCCTCGAGGTCTGTCGTTTTTCCTTTACCTGTAGAACGGTTTCATTGATCTCAGAAGACTTACGCTATTCCTAAAGGTGTAGAAATTTGCCTTAGCCTGTAGAAATATTCCTTTACCTGTAGAACAATTGCGCATGCGTTTTTCATGGCAAAACCGCCCGTGAAGCCGGACAGGGACAGCGCGAGCGATGCCGACTGGCAGATGGCGAGGCATCGCGAGGATGCGCTCAAGGTGCTGCTGGAGACCAGTTCGCCAGCGGCCGTCGCCGAGGTTGCGGCGGACCTCCGGCTTAGTTCCGCCATGGTGGATCGACTGCTGGCTGTATACCGTCGCGACCCATCGACCAGTTCCCTTCTACCCAATCGCGGCGGCCGTGCCTCTGGAACAAAGCTGCTCAGCACGGATGTCGAGACCGTCATCCCGGACGTTGATCTCCGGGTACTGCTTGAAGAGGCAGCGGCCGCGTGTCGCCGATCTCCACCGGCAGATCATCCTGGAATGCCGAAAGGCCAGACTTGCACCTCCTTCGTACAAAGCGGTGTGGGTTCGGGTCAACTCTGTCGACCCAGCGCTCACAGTTCCTGAGGAGTCGGGTTTTGCGGCAAGAACGGGTTCAGTTTCCGAAACCCCGTTTGAACTAAGCGCCGGACGCCCTTTGCGGTCGTCGCTTGGAGAAGAAACTGGCGTCGAGGATGAAGATTCTGGCATGCTGTTGCACGCAGCATGCGGCAAGCAGGACCGTGGTGACAGTGGTGCTTCAATGCCCGAAACTAAGCGTGGTTCCGGTTTAGGCGATCGCTCGCATGGTGGCGAGATTGCCGAACGAAGGCGACCTCGACCCCGTTAAAGAGAATTACAAACCAATCGCAACCGGGCCGTGTGCTGCCAAACCAGCCAGGAGCGTGAGGTTATGAGCCAGAAACGGCGCAAGCAGATTAGAAGTCGGCAACCGGAGTGGAGCTTAAATCTGGAAGTGGTGCATCCAAACGCGGCCGGGATTGATATCGGCAATGAATCCCATTACGTGGCCGTTGCCCCGGACCGAGATCCCAACCCGGTGCGGCAGTTTGCTTGCTTTTTACGGAGGATTTGCATCGCTTGGCCGACTGGCTGAAAAGCTGTGGCATCGTTACGGTGGCGATGCAGTCTACCGGAGTGTATTGGTTGCCGGTCTACGAGATCCTGACGGAGAAGGGGCTGGAGGTGTTTCTGGTAAATGCACGGCATACCAAGAATCTGCCCGGACGGAAGACCGACGTGCAGGAATGCCAGTGGCTGCTGCAACTGCACACCTTCGGCCTGCTGAATAATTCCTTCCGCCCGCCGGAGGAGATCTGCGTACTGCGCGCCTATTGGCGGCAACGGGGCGAACACGTGGCCGCAGCGGGGGCGTGTATTCAAAGGATGCAGAAGGTACTTACCGAGATGAACGTGCAGCTGGCCAACGTGATCAGCGATATCAGCGGCCTGACGGGCATGGCCATCATCCAGGCGATTCTCAATCGAGAGCGGGACCGATACAAGCTGGCCGATCTGGCCGATCCGCGGATACACGCAACCCGGGAGGAAATTGCCCGTAGCCTGGAAGGCAACTGGCGCAAGGAACTATTGTTCATTCTGCAGCAAGAGCGGAATCTCTATCAGATCTATCAGCAGCAGATCACTGAATGTGACACAGCCCTGGCGGCCCATCTGCAGACCCTCAATGACAAGGTGGAACCCGGTAGCCAACC
>NZ_JQKI01000073.1 GCF_000745965.1 Edaphobacter aggregans DSM 19364
TTTTGGCAGCCTCCACATGACTCAACCTGAGCAGCGCAAGTCGAAGTTGCGGTGCTAAAAGCGCAGGAAGTGATTTATTCTCTGGAGCTTCGATCCGGATGGTATGGATACCGGTCCGCTCTGCGTCGGAACGCATTTGGTCCAGCAGCACAGTCTTACCAACGCCCCGAAGTCCAACCATTAGAACGCTTTTTGCGGAATTTCCAAGCCTGATACGCGCAATCGCGACTCGCACCTGCTCACGTATTCGATCGCGCCCAGCCAATTCGGGTGGCGGGGAACCCGCGCCGGGGGAGTATGGATTTTCGACCGGATCCATGAATATAACCTCCTTAGGCAATTTATGTTATTTATATAAACTAGCTAAATTCACTATACATCCGCCAAATGCAGAAATCAAAGCCCTAAATTATCGTTCACCGCTAAGATCTGACACATCCTAATCGAGTTCCAGTCAACAATCGGGCCTCGCGTCTGATAATCAAGGACGACGATCTCAAAACACTCCGGCTGCCCAAAAAACCAGGCAGCCGGAATGTTTTGCAGTCCATCCGTCATTCGTCGCAGGCACGTGCGGTCTCAATCATCGAGAACAGGGCCGCGCACTCATTGAATTCGACTGAAGCTTTCTTCAGAGGAGTTTTAGTGCCGGGAAAGCCGCAGCATTCCACGATAGACCGCTTACGCATTACTGTGATAAGCCCTCGTGGCTCTTGATGACTCTTTCACCAGGAGCGATCGAGCCGATGTGAGCTCGATAGTGCGGTTCAACGAAGTCGGCCAGGCTCCAGGAACGCGTAAGCTCCTCCACCCCTGCCTTCCGGCAGCGTTACACCTACGTACGCGATGACTAGGTTATGGACAGTTAGATTCGAGCAGTTCGGTGAGTGGTTTGCCCGTTATCGCCAATTAAAAGTCTCTTACAGGCGGATCGGTAGATCCTGGCCGACTTGTCGATATAAGTTTTCCAGTTGAACGGGCGAATCGACGTTTTGGGCGCTGGAGAGCTAAGGCATTCGCTCGGGAGAATTGGTATAGATTACAGGTTGGAACTGCTGAGATAATGTGCAACTCGTGGATTGAATCAGAAGCGCGTCACGGTGGCTTGCGGTGTGATCGCCAGGAGCTCCTCGGCCTCCGTGGCAGCTCGACTTGTCTCGGTAACTGGACTTATGAGGTTGCTACTGAGACAACAACATTACAGTTACATCTGCCATTTCGATGGTCGCGCAGGAAGACCCAAGGATTTCCCCATCCGCCTCCACCATGACCGACGGATCATAGTTCACTCCGGGAGTGGGTCTGCATTCAACCCGCAGCACATCTTCATAAGAGGCAACTCCAGATTTCCTTGTTCGGTCGCGGCGGCCCGCCCCGAGAAACAATGCTTGAAATGAAGCCTGGGTAAGGCGCCAGCGCGAATCGCCTTCGACGCTGGCAAGACGGAGAAAGGAAGACTCCAGACTGCCTCCGGGCCGCCATAGGTTTAGTTGTGCGACTCGCACAGCGATCACCTCTGATACGCGTCTTTCGTGCACTTTCCCGTCAACCGTCGTGATTTCCAAATCAAATGTTTTGAGCGGATGGGAGAAGAGCAGTTTGCATCCGGCGGCGAAATAGGCTGCCCGTCCCGTTCTGTCCTTCTGGTGACGGCGTGCGACTTCCATCATGGCGGCGTGCGGGCCCATTCCCGCAGCCATGGCGAAGAACCAACTTCGTTTGCCTCCCGGAACGCCACAGGTGATTTTTCCTAAACGTACAGCGCGCGGCGAGGCCGAGAGCAGCCAACGCGCTGCCTCGACCGGTTTGCTCGGAATTCGCAGGTTTTTCGCAAGGATATTTCCTGTGCCCAGGGGAAGAATGCCAAGCGGAACTTCCGATCCGGCAAGGCCCTGTAGTGTATCGAATACGGTTCCATCACCACCGCATACGATGACGGCATCAACACCCTGCTTAACGGCGTGCTTTGCCTTGCCGCCGGCAGCGCGATTTGCACCTGTTTCGAGGAGCTCAATCTCGACTTCGGCTTGCTTGAAGACACCGAGGACGCGAGCTATATCCCGGGAACCACGGGAAGCCAACAATGGATTGACCAGGAGCAAAATCTTGCGCACAATCGAAAGTTTCGCACAGAGTCAATTGGAACTCTTCTCTCCTGTGCCACCGTCTCCGCTCACTCGGCTGAATGAGTAACGAGAACAAACGTTAGCACTCTATCTTGACTGCCCAGCACGCAGCGCTGTGCTGTCGCCGGGATCACCGGTCGGGCAGTTAGGATAGAGCCGTTTGAAGGGAGCCGCTGGCGTTTGCGGGGGATGCGGTCAGGCTATGGGAATTGAATCGACTTTCGTCTGCAACATGTTGAATGAATTAGAGTTAGCAAAAATAGGCGAAAGTCGATTCAGGACGCTTTGGCAGCCCATGATGTCCGGAGTATCGCACGCATAGCGTCCGCCGCGCCAGCGGCTTCGTTCAAACGCCGTTATAATGACCAATCGCTTGCTGCGCCGAAGCTGACTTCTCATTAGTGTCGCCTTCTGAGCTTGCAAATACCTCAAACTAAAAGAAATCCCAGGCTTTCAAAAGATTCGATTTCAGCTATCGGCGTCGCGCAAGATGCCTTTATAATAGTGGCAGATTGCTCGGAGGATCCATGCCAGAGACAGCCGCAAAGCCCCGTACCAAATCGGTCTCCCGCCAGTCCTCCATCTTTGGCCGCATCGAGCGAAAGCTCGGGACAAAGCAGCTACAGACGGATGGCGATCTCGCCCGGCTGGTCGAGGCTCGTCTTCCCGTCTCCTCGATCGAAGCGCTCTCCTCGCATGGCCTTACGGATGAGGAGATCTACACCTATATTCTCCCGCGCCGGACGCTGGTCCATCGCCGCTCCAAGCATGAGGCCTTGACTCACGACGAGTCCGACAAGGCAGTGCGGCTTGCCCGCATCGCGTCGCTTGCGGAAGAGGTCTTCGGGGAGGACGAGAAGGCCGGGCGTTGGCTGCGGAAACCGAAGCAACGCTTCGAAGGGCGAACTCCCCTTGAAGTGTTGAAGACTGAGGCCGGAGCTCGCCTGGTGGAGGAGATGCTTCTCCAACTGGACTATGGCTTCTTCGCATGAGTGAGATCACCCTGTGGCGCGTGAGCAATTACGCGTCCCTGGATGGGGTTGGCGGGCTCTATGCTGCCGGGCGATGGCATTCGAAGGGGCATCCCATCATTTATTGCAGTGAAGATCCCTCGACGGCCCTGCTAGAGACCCTCGTCCACCTAGAAATTGATGCGGAAGACCGGCCGGAAACCTTTCAAGTCCTGAAGATCCAGTCCAAACAACCGGTCTCGCTCGACCGCGTCGATCCCAAAGTTCTCGGACGGGAGTGGACGCAAGATTTCAGGCGGACGAGAGAGCTTGGAGATGCGTGGCGGAACGAGAAGCGGTCACTGCTTCTGGAAGTGCCTAGTGTTCTCGTCCCGGAACGCAGGAACTTCCTAGTGAATCCGGGACACCCGGAGATGAAAAGGCTGCGAATCGTCGCCCGTTACTCCCATCCATTTGACGCTCGTTTCTTCCGTTGAGAAGAGGGAATTGGGAAGTTGATTCCGAATAGGAATGAGCGGGAACCGAGAAGTCATTGGACGACTGCAAAACCTGAACGTACGGTTGCGCCTAGCTGAAGGAACAATCTTTCAGCGGAGGTGCTCTAGTGATCCAACTTCTTCGCGTTATGGGGTCGAAAGAGAAGACACTCCGGTTGCTTCTCCGACCCTTCTTTGTCGCTACTATCCTTCTCGTTCCCATTGCCGCTCAGGCTCAGTCAGGCTCTCCATTCGATAGCGGCTTTACCTCACTGCAGAACCTTTTCACTGGAACCATTGCGAAGGTCGCGAGTCTCATCGCGATCGTGATCGGTGGATACCAGTTCGCGCACGGAGAACCGGGCGCAAAGAAGTCGCTTGCGGGCGTTGCCGCCGGCACCGGAATCGCGGTGCTCGCGACTAACGTTTTGTCGTGGCTTTGGGGAGCGTAGTGCCTTTCGCGTCCACAATCCTAAACCTTCGATTACCACCAACGAAAGGAGGGCTTATGCAGGACATCGCGAGAACACTTCAACGACGTAACCGGGTCTTCAAGAGCTTGCATAAGCCGCTCACCTACCTGGGAGTTGAACGCACCCTCTTTTTCTTCATCTGCGTCGCCGCAGTTGGAACCTTCAATCTCTTCAATTCTCTTTTGGCAGGTGTGCTCGTCTTCCTCGGCGGTTATGCCTTCGGTTCCTGGGTGACGAACACTGACCCAGCATTCCTGCGCATCCTCGGCCGCTCCGAGAAATTCAAGCTGCGCTACGACGCTCACAAGCAGAGCGTTCCACGTGTGGAGGTTCGCTAATGCTCCGTATCGACCAACTCATCAAGCCGTGGAAGGAAGCCGCAGCGTTGAACGACCATATCAACCTCTACGGCTTCTGGAACGAACGAACCTTCCTCACCAAGTCCGGAGATCTAGGCATGGTGCTCAGCGTTCGCGGGGTGGACTACGAGAGCCTCGATCATCGGGAACAGGAGTACGCGGTCAAACGCCTGGAAGGCGCCTTGAAGACATTCGGTCCCGGTTTTCATGTCTATCAGTACCTCATTAAGTCCAATGGACCGGAGATTCCCTTCGAGCACTACGAAGATCCAGTAGTGGAAGCTGCGATTGAGCAACGTCGCAGATTTTTTGAAGCAAAGAAGGATCAGCTGTACCAGATCGATATCTTTTATGTCGTGCTTCTGGAAGGCACGCGAGTAAAGCATGGACTTGGACCAACATTTGCCATGCTCTTCTCCGATCCCGCTGGCGCTTTCGGAGAATTCGCGGCTCAGTTTAGCCAGAGTCGTATGAAGTCGCTACTACGCTCCCAGATCGACGGCAGTCTTTCACGCCTTGAGCAGCGGGTCGAGGCGTTCAACCGCCAACTCGCGGACTTCGTGCAGATCGTCGCGCTACCGCGCGTGGAGCAGTTCACTTTCTTCCGGCGGTTACTCAACTTCGACGCTGTGCGGGTAGCGGGGAAACCGCAGAACACCCAGTTTCTTGACTATCAGGTCGTGAACTCTGACATTGAAGCGGAGCGGGACCACCTGCGCATTGGCCGCCATGCGGTACGGGTGCTCACGATGAAGGAGTGCATCATCGAGACGAAGCCACTGGTCTTGGACGCTCTCCTGAAGATCCCGGCATGCTTCACCGTCTGCACCGAATGGGTGCCTTTGCCACCAGAGAGGGCGCGCAAAGAGGTGGTGAAACGACGTCGTCACTTCAATATCTCGAAGACTGGCTTTGTATCTCAACTCGGCAATGACACGACGAAGACGAACCCTCGAGATGTCCTCGTCGATGAATCGAAGCAGGCAGACATAGATAATTTGGGAGACTGCCTGCGGGCTCTCGGCGACGGACAATCCCTTGGGGATTTCTCCCTCTCCATTGTCCTGCACGGCAACTCTCCGGCGGAGCTCGACCAGCTCGCAGGTGAATTTCAAGGGGTCTTTACTACTGCGGACGGCCAGCTTCACATCGAGACGTACAACCAACTGAACGCGTATTTCGCGACAATACCAGGCAACTATGCCTTGAACCTGCGTAAGCTCTATCTGCTCAATAGCAACTACGCAGATCTTTCGTTTCTGTTTACGATCTTGCCCGGTGAAAAGCGCAACGCTCATCTCAATGCTGAATACCTGGCTGTGCTAGAAACGGACAACAGCACGCCTTACTTCCTCAACCTGCATAACGGTGAAGTTGCCCACACCTTGATTCTGGGGATGACAGGTAGTGGCAAATCCTATCTTGCGTCCTTCCTGCTCCAGAACGCGCAGAAGTATCAGCCGCGGACATACATCTTCGATATCGGCGGTAGCTTTCAGTCGCTGACGACGATCTTTGGTGGAACGTATCTGAATGTGGGCCAGGAATCACGCGACTTCACGATCAATCCGTTCTCGCTTTCACCAACCAAAGAGAACCTGCAGTTCCTGTTCTCTCTGCTTCGCGTACTTATTGAGGGATCAGAGCAACGTTACCGTCTCGATTTCAAGGAAGAGCGGAAGCTCTGGGATGGAATCGAGCGCATCTATGTCCTCGAGGCGGAACAACGCACACTCACTAATCTTGCCAACATTGTGGGCGAGCTCAAGGAGAGATTGCATCGCTGGACGAAGGCAGGGCAGTACGGCTTCATCTTCGACAACCGAGAGGACACTCTCTCATTCGCAAACTTCCAAGCCTTCAACTTCGGTGGATGGGGAGATGCCCCGGAGGCGTTGGAGCCCCTACTGTTCTATGTATTGCATCGGGCTTCGAACGAGATCGCCGACCCCAGACATCTCGCCACCTTCAAAATGTTCCTGCTGGACGAGGCGTGGCTCTTCATCAAAAACGAGACGATCCGGAGCTATGTCGTCGCCGCCCAGAAGACCTGGAGGAAGCATAACGCCGCGATGGTCTTAGCTACGCAGTCGATCAAAGAACTCGAAGAGTCCGGCATGCTGCAGATCGTCGCTGAAAGCTGCCCGACGAAGATCTTTCTTGCCAACCCTGAAATGGATCGCCAGCTCTATCGCGAGGCGTTTCATCTGAACGATACCGAGCTAGAACTAATTGCTGGACTCGCGCCCCCCGGCCAGATGCTCATTCGAAAAGCGCAAGCGAGCAAGAAGGTTCACCTCAACGTCGATTCGGTCTCTCACTGGACCGCTACGAACAATTCCCGGGACAACCTGCTCAAGCGCGACTATTTTGCTCGCTTTGGCATAGCCGAAGGCTTGCGGCGACTCGCTGTTGATCATCCTTTCCGGCCGAGAGCAATGGCCGTTACCCCAACCTCTACCCGGTAGCCAAGGAGGCACCATGCAGCGCATTCTTATCTCTGTCATGCTTGCTGGGGCTGTTTCTGTCCCGGCCGTCGCACAGGACGCTTCGGCTCGAACCGTCTCCTACCATTCCCAGGACATCGTGCCGATTAAGGCGAAGCTGAAGTTCACGACCCTCATTCAGGTGCCTGGCACAGAAAAGATCATGGAAGCCGCTACCGGGGATAAGGACTTCTGGGTCGTCGACGTAGTGAACAACTTCTGCTTTGTACATCCTGCGAAGGCAGGGATCAGCACGAATCTGAATCTCATCACCGACAAGGGCAATATCTATAGCTTCACTCTCCAGGACGTATCGAGCACCTCCCAGCAGCCAGATCTCAAAGTGCTGGTAGAGCCTGCAGATCGTTCCTCGATTGTTGCCGCAAGCGGGCCTCCACAGTTCGTACCAGCTTCGCAACTGCAGCAATCACAGCAACAGCTTGTGAACTTGCAATCCCATGTTGGACAAGCGGTGGACGAGTACAAGAGCAACTACCAGACACAGCTCAAGTTCGACTACAGCTACAAGCAGAATGAAGCGCCTTTCGATATCACCTCCATCTATCACGATGACAAGTTCACCTACATCAAGACCACGGCGCCGGAGAAGTTCAGCGTGTATGAGATGAAGGATGGCAAACCGAACCTGATTTCCTACGATCTACGGGAAGGAACCTACATCATCCCGAAGATCATGGACTCCGGATACTTCGAGTTGGGGAAGAAGAAGATGGAGTTTTCTCGCAAGAGCTAGAGGAAGGATCAGGACGGGAAAGGAGGAGACATGATCGACCAGACCTTCGCATCACCGGCGCCGCAGGAACCAGAACTCAGAAAGAAGTCATTTGACCCGAAAGGTGTCATGCAGAAGAACGCCAAGGCTATGATGTTCGTCGGTGTTGCAGCTCTCGTATTCCTGGCGCTCATCTTCAGCGCAAAGTCGAAGACGCCCTCCGACCATCAAGGAGCACAACGAAACGCTCCTCAACCGTTGGTTCAGGACAATACTGAAAATAATGTCGCCGCGATGAAGAGCCATGTCGCTGGTCAGCAGCAGGCGCTAGAACAGGCCGTCGCGGTTGACCCAGCGATGGCAGTAGCCACTCCCGCACAACGTGCCGCAGTCCAGGCCTATAACGCTAACGGCCAAGTGACACCGTGCCTGCCGGGACAGCCCTGCATGCAGCCGCCACAGTACGGTTATGCTCAGCAGGGCGGTGTGGCACAGCCTTCGCCCGAAGAGCAGGCTTCGCAACAATTGGCAGCGAAGGAACGGGAACGCAGCTACGAGTCGCGATTTTCTTCGAACATCGCCTACACCCGTCCGGCGGAGCCTGGGACTCCATCGCCTCAGCCTCAAACCATTTCGCCAAGCGGGTATACGCCGGCAAATGTCCCCCAGAACGCCCAACCGCCCACGAGCCTCGTGAGTTCCAGAACTGCCGGCGAGGCTCCGATTTCACCGGTTGGTCAAAACTCGATCAAACGAGGACCGGAAGTCAATATCGACTCCGCTTCAGGCCAGCCCTACGTTGTCTTCGAAGGAACGACGATAGACACCGTTCTTATGAACCGGTTGGACGGAGATGCGGTCGGGTCCGTGAAGGTGCTCGTCTCGAACCCGGTGTACTCGCACGACCGGCAACACGTTCTCATCCCCGAAGGCACGATCGTTCTGGGGGAGGCGAAGAAGATCGGATCAGTTGGCTTTGGGCAGCAACGTCGGATGTCCGTAGCGTTCCACCGCCTGCTTATGCCGGACGGCTACTCGGTTGATCTTGACCAGTTCCACGGACTAGACCAGATCGGCGAAGAAGGACTAAAAGATAAAGTAAACAATCATTACCTGCAGATCTTCGGGACGTCGATCGCGCTCGGAGTCATAGCAGGAGCCGCTCAAGCGACCCAAGGCGGCGGAGTTTATGCGGGATCCGGCGCCCAGATTTATACGAACGGAGCGGCAGCGTCTGTATCGCAGTCCGCTACGACCATTTTAGATCGCTATATGCAGATCCCTCCCACGATCACAACTCGGGAGGGACACCGCGTAAAGGTCTACATCACGCAAGACATGCTTCTGCCTGCATATGAAAATCACACGATTCCCGGATCGTTCTAGGAGCCTTATGCGCCGTTTCGTGATCGTAGCTTGCTTTGCCTTTCTCGCTTGCCTTGCGGGCTGTGAGAACCATCAGGCAAGGATTGATTCTCTTCAAAAAGAATACGACCGGTTGGCCGACCGGTTTCAAAAGGACTGTTCGACCGAGATGTTGAGCATTCCACCGAAGCTTAGTCCAAAGTGTCAGGACGAAAAAAACAAACAAGCTGAAGCTTGGAAGCGGCTCCAAGAGGAGCACGTCAAGAAGTAACGCGCTGAAACACAAGGAGGAACGATGAGAGGCGCTTTGATTATCAGCGTCATAGCCTGTGCTGTGTCTACGACAGCCGCGCGAGCGCAATTCGGCTCTGGAATTGTGTACGACCCAACCCAGTCGGCACATGCGGCCCAGCAGATTCTGCAATCCAACCAGCTTTACACGACCACTGTAGAGACGAGTCGCAACATCATCGGAGCGTACAACCTCGCGCAGAAGATGGCGAACCTTCCCCAGAACTACTACACAACCTACTCCAATCTTGGCCGACAGGAGTGGTCGACAGCACAGCAGCCTGCCAACACCTACGGAAACTCCGCTCCTTGGATTTCATCAGCAAACAACGGATACGGAGCTGCCTCGGCAACTCAAGCCGCCAGCATCCCTCGTACTTCACAAATTCAAGGGTACGGTGGACTGTCTACCCAAGGACAGCAAGACATCGCTGCCCGGGGCGCAACCGTGGATCTCTCTGACTCAGTGAACACGACTAGCCTTCAGACACTTGGCACTATCCGCGCGAACGCCAATCAGCGTGAGACGGACATAAGTCAGTTGGAAGCCGCTTCCCACTCTGCCGATCCCGCTCAACATACAGAGATGGCTACACTACAGCGCATTAACCAAGCCCTGTTGATTGAACTCCGCACACAACAGGAAACCAACCAGATGTTGCAGACTCAGGCGCTGCAGACCATGGTTGGTCAGAAGGTGCAACAAGACAACCTCAAGTCGCTCTTCCAGACCGGCAATGCTTACCAGCAATCGTTCAACACCGTTACGCCTCAGCAGTCTGCAGTGGGTACACAGTGGGCCTTCCACTACTGAACGAAGGAGACGGCAATGGACTTCCTCATCCTGATCAAGAACGGTTGCGACAATCTGACCGCAACGGTAGCTCCTTCTGTTGATTCATTGGGGTTGCACATGGTGCTCTCACTGGCGAGCATCATGCTTGTTTGGTTCGGAATACAGGAAGCCATTGCCTCGTCTCAGGGCGGACCGGGATTTAGCGTCGCGAGGTTCCTGAACTTCTTTATGTTAATTACATTCGCCTACTGCTTCGTCAAGTTCTACGACGGAAGTATTCCTGGCATCGGGTATTCGCTCAAGGGATTCATCAGCGGTGGAACAAGCAATCTCGTGGACTACATAGGGCACGATTCGACACAAGACATACAGAACACAATTCGAACGGCTCTTGGAAAGCTCGGGGCGATGTCTCCCTCGTTAACAGAGCCGTACACGCTTCTATGTACCTATACGGTCCAGGTTATCTTGAGCATTTTGGCTGCCCTGATCGCGGTCATCATTGCATACGGTGCAATTGCCGCGACCATCACCGGATTGCTTGGACCTGTGTTTATTCCCTTCATGGTCATCGACAAGACGGAGTTTCTGTTCTGGGGGTGGCTTCGTGCCTTTCTAGGATTTGAGTTCTACAAAGTAGTTGCCGCCGCCACCATGAGTGTCTTGAGCCACTTGTTGATCAGCTACTTCACAAGCGGAGCGGCGAACTTCGACAGCCCACGAGCCTTGATAACGGTAATGCCCGCCCTTCTAATGCTGTGCTTCGTTGCAGGTTTCATTCTCCTAAAGATCCCGGCGATGACCGCCACGCTGTTCTCCGGACATACCGGAGGTCATGATGGTGGAATGTCCATCGCAACCAGCGCCGTTGTGCTGATGAAGTAGGAGGCTATATGACCACGACAGCAACCCACGCTCCCGAGATCACGAGAGCCGCCGAACGCTACCTGGAACAGTATGGTGATCCCATCGTCATGGGCACCTATCTAAAGGTGACAGTCCTGTGCCTCGTGACTGTGTGCTTCGTCCTCGCTAGTCTTACCTACAAGAGCCAGAGAGCTCTCGCCGCAATGCATCCGTTAATTGTTCGTATCAACGATGTTGGCCGGGCTGAAGCCATCGACTATCGCAATTTTCAATACCGCCCACAAGAAGCCGAAAACAAATACTACTTATCGCGGTGGACGGAGCTCTACTTTGCGCGTGATCGCTTTACCATTGAGCGCGATCAAACGAAGGCACTTTACTTCCTGAATGGGGATGTTCAACACGCAGTCATCGAACAAGAGCGCAAAGACAACTTCATCGCCACATATCGGAATGACACTTCGCTCCCGTACATAGATGTGGAAGTCAAAAACATTGTGCTGGATGACTTGCGACAATCACCGTATTCGGCGCGAGTTGAATACGAAAAGATCTATACCAATCCTACGGACCATTCTGAGCTCAAACGGGAGCGATGGGTTGCCAGCGTCACTTACGTCTTCCGAGAGGACGTGAAGAACAATGAGCTGGCCGTAAATCCTCTGGGATTAACCATTATCCGCTTCCGGGCGGACCAGGCGTTCAACTAGATAACCGAAGTCGAATCGAGGTCCCTTCAATGTTCGATTCTGCCGCCAAATCGGCTGCACGCCCCCACTTGTCGATGAGAGCGCTCAGGCCACCATTTGCAAGCCGAGGAAGACACGGTAAAGGATGCTCGACGCCTTCCTTCCCACCCTTCGACGCCGTCCGTCTGAGGGCTACGGCTGTGGCGCACTCTCGACGCTGGGAAGCGGAGGCTGCCTATGGTGCATTTGGGGTTCATCCGCCTCGTATCCCGTTCTCTGCTCGGGATCACGCTTCGGGGCCTATCCGGCGCCCTGCGGCACAGCGCTCTTCTGCTTCGGCTACGCCGCCCTTCAGGTTACGGTTTCCATCTGGGACGGACCCTCCGTAAATGCAGAGCTTGGCACTTGGGAGCCGGGCCCTCTCGCTGGGCTTCGCCTAGTGTGACCCGAGCAGGATACGGGAAATTCAACGAAACGGAGACTACCTCATGTACACGAACAAAGTAACCCTCATCGGATTCCTCGGCAGCGACGCAGAAGTTCGCACCAATGAGAATCGCAAAATCACCACGCTCTCGCTGGCGACGAAGAGTTCTTACAAGAAGGAAGGCAAGTACATCGAGCACACGGAATGGCATCGGTGCGTCGTGTTCGGCAAACTCGGAGAGTTCGCTGGGAGCCTGAGGAAGGGCGCACACATCATGGTCGAGGGAGAGCTGCGGAGCCGCGAATATGACAGCAAGAAAACGAACTCGAAGCAGACTCTTTGGGAGATCCGGGTGGACTCGATTCTGAAACTGGATCGAGCAGCCAAGGCTACCCCGGAGGAGCAGGAGAGAGAAGATTCTCCCGCAGAGAACGTGCCCGCCTAAGCCATTTCATTTGACCGTTCGGAAGGTCGGCTGACGCCGGCCTTCCATCGCTGTGAGGTTCCCGCTATGAGCTTTGATCTGATCCTTCCATTTCTCCGTCCCATTGAACCCCTTTTGATGGACGGAAGCGTGAGCGAAATCATGGGAAATCCCGATGGCACATGGTGGTCCGAACGTGCGGGCGTCATCCGCCATGAACCTTCCATATCAATGGCTGCGGATAAGCTCCAAACGGGGCTTGAAGTCATTGCGAACAAAATGGCGAAGAAGCTGGACGCAGACTCCCCGTTACTCCATGTTCAGTTGCCGGATGGAAGCCGGCTTGCCGCAGTCCTCCCGCCCGTAGCGAAGCCTGCGCCGGCGGTCACAATTCGAAAGTTCACTAGCCGACATTACACGCTCGAAGACCTCATCAGGAACGGCACTCTGACGAGAGATATTGCGAAGTATCTGTGCCAGCAGATTGTTGCGGGAAAAACGCTACTCATCAGCGGAGGAACAGGGACTGGGAAGACGACTTTGCTTCGCATCCTGGCGGATGCAATTCCGACCGAACAGCGGATCGTGGTCATTGAGGATACCGCTGAGTTGGCGATTCAAAAGCCCAACATTCTCGCGGTCGAGTGCCAAACAGATACGTTCAAAGCGAGCATCACATTCGATGATCTTCTGAAGTCTGCACTTCGCTGGAGACCGGACCGGATCATTCTTGGAGAAGTTCGCGGGATCGAAGCTCGTACGCTGCTCGATTCCCTCAACACAGGCCATAGTGGATCACTCGCCACAATTCACGCAAATACTGCTGAGAAAGCTCTGCATCGTTTCACCAACCTTGTGATGCGAAGCCATGCGCAATCCACGTATTCCGATGTCGAAGCGGAGATCGGTGGGGCTGTCGACTTTGTCGTCCATATTGAACGTCAGCCGGGACGCCGAGTTGTAAGTGAAGTGCTCGCACTTTCCGGCTATGACCGCGATCTAAAGCAGTTCCATATCGAGCCCATATTCACCGCAAAAAAGCACGTCCCATTCTTCGAATAAAGGAGTCCTCCTATGCCTCTCATTGAAGTCACTCAAACTCGCCGAGTCACAGCGAATGTTCGTTTCGATGACGCGATCGTTATGCAGATCAATCAATACGCAGCCTTCATCGGTGCAACACCTGATGAAGTCATCAACAAAGGTCTCGAATATCTCTTCGAAAAAGACCGCGAATTCGCCGTCTTCAAGAGCTCGGATCAATCTAAGAATGTTCCTCAACTTCTTCGCCCTCGTGGTACTGGGAATTCGGTTCCCTCTAAGACGCCTCCGAAGAAGCCGTCTGTCGGGGTGGAACCCAATGAAGCTGTGGCGGTTCGAAGAGCATGATCCTCCATCTAAATCGTACCCGGTACGAGAACGGTGCTTCGCACCGGGTAAAAGTTGACACTCCACCCCTGAAAGGGTACTGCCAAGGAACTTCAGTTCCTCGTTGCGAACTTTATCAAATGTCAGACGTTAGCTACCTTCGCGTTCCTTGCTAGGAACAAGTCAGTTGGAGCACTTATGCCCGGACAAAGCGAAAAACGTGAGAACAATTTGCGGCGCCTGAGAGGAAGAGTGGCGCGCTCGCGAAGCATTGGTACGAAGTTGACGCCTGATGAGGAGCGTCAGATCTTGGCGGCTGCCGAGGCAGAAGGGAAAGCGCCGAGCGAATGGGCACGTGATGTGTTGTTGCGCGGGGCAGTCGCTGGCAATTGCGGAGAGATGGAGATGCACCTCTTTACCGAGCTTGTTGGTATCCAGATGCTCCTCATGAATGCGCTCGAACCGCTCCTGCGCGGCGAGAAGATGGCCCAAGAACAACTCGCTGCCCTCTACCGCCGGGTTCAGACAACCAAGGCCGCGCAAGCGCAAGAACTACTCGCCAAGCGCGGCCAGAACAAGGAGAAATGACTATGGCGACCGTTCAACAATGGGGACGTAAAGAGTCAATTATCTGGCCGCCGCGTGGCTACGTTTACACCCTCGGAGCATTCATCTTCGCGTGCATATTAGCCGGTCTATTCATCTACATCCGGTTTCAATACGGTCTTTCGCCGCTCCAGCGTTACTACCTCCCGTACTACGTGCGGACCGAGACTGCCGGCTTGACTCATCCCGTTAGCCAATACCAATTGCTTTATGTTTCGGACGGTGAAAAGCCGAGCAGAGCAGCGCTGGACAGTGATATGCAGCCAGGCTCGACTCCCCAATTCGGCGGCAAGCCGTTGCCTCTGATGCTTACTCCAGAAGCGGCGAAGCACGGCACGTTCTATCTGATGCGCGAAAGCCTCCGCAACTATCAAAACAAGGCGTTGCATGCATGGATCGCTCGTTGGATTTATCAGGATGTACCGATCTACAGACTCTTCACGATGCAACTCGTCTTTGGCCTCGTTGCCTTCGCGTTGCAGCTACCATTTTCAATTCGCAAGGACATTCGGCGCATCAAGGATCTTCGCTATGGGCGGCGCCTCAAAGGCCCAGTCCTTGTGAATGGCAAGCAGTTCACAAAGGCCGTCGCCGGGAACGGCATCGGAATCACGACCAACGATTCAAAGCAGCCGTTGCGGATTCCACGGGATGCCGAGAACAAGCATTTCTTGATCGTCGGCGACACCGGCAGCGGCAAGTCGAGCGTCATTCGCCAGATGCTTTATCAGGTCGAAGCGCGAGGTGACAGCGCCATTGTTTACGACCCGGCCTGTGAGTTCGTGAAGCAGTTTTACAATCCACATCGCGGCGACATCGTTCTCAATCCTCTTGACGCTCGAATGCCGTATTGGGACCCATCCAAAGAGCTGCGCCGCAAAGCCGAAGCAAAGGCACTGGCCGTCTCGCTTTATCAACCCGAAGGGGTGTCCAATCGCTTCTTCGTTGAGGCTCCGCAGAAGATATTCGCTCATCTTTTGACGTATCTGCCGACGCCCGAGGACCTGGTCAGATGGATGTCCGACCCGGCTGAGATTGATCGTCGCGTCAAGGGAACCGAGTATTGGATGCTGATCGATCCGAAGGCTCCACAACAGAGGACCGGCGTCCTAGGCTCACTGAATATGAGCGCCGACAGCTTTCGCCTGCTTCCCAAGGAGAATGAGACAAGCTCGGCTTGGACTGCCACACAGTGGGCCGAGTCCCGGCGAGGGTGGATATTCATTACATCCCGCCCGACCATGCGCGAGGCGCTCCGCCCTCTAATAAGTTTGTGGATCGATACTCTCGTGTTGCGCCTCCTCAATGAGCCGATGCCCGACCAGAAACCTGTCTGGTTTGTGATCGACGAACTGGCCAGCTTGCAGCGTCTGCCACAGCTCCACACCGCCATCACTGAGAATCGGAAGTCACAGAATCCGGTCATCCTCGGATTCCAAGGTCGCAGCCAGATGGATGCCCGCTATGGGCAGGATGCCGAGGCGATGCTGTCGCAGCCGGCCACCAAGATATTCCTGCGAACGACTGAGCCCCGTGCTGCCAGATGGGTAAGCGAAGCAATCGGTGAAGTCGAAATCGAGCGGCTTAGGGAGACCCATTACGACGGCTCGCGTGCGGGCAAGAACTTCGCTCTTGACCGGCAGACCGAGCCGCTTGTTCTGCCTTCAGAAGTCTCAGGTTTGGATGACCTGCGTGGCTTCTTGAAGTACGGGAATCATGTCGCCCGATTCTCGTTCCCGTTCATCGCTCTTCGGGAGAAGAACCCCGGATTCGACGAACGAAAGATGGACGACTTGATCATTCCGAGCACTCCTCTTCCTCCAGAGCCGGAGGAGATGCAAGGGAATCTGCTGGCACCGGAACACGCTGTCCAACCGTCCGAGCACCAGTTGGAGTAATCGCCCATGCTTACCATTTCAAAGCCGCTCTCTGCGGGTCAGGCACAGACCTATCACCAGAGGGAATTCACCGCGAAGGAGCAGAACTACTGGTCACGGGGTGTGATCGCAGGGGAGTGGCAAGGCCGTCTCGCTGCACAGTTCGGCCTCGGCGGTGCGGTTTCCGCTGAGGCTTTTGGAAAACTCAGCCAGGGACAGCACCCGGAGACAGGCGAGCAACTCGTCCGACAGCGAGCGTCCTACGAGTACCAGGACGCCGACGGAAAGACCGTCAAGACAATGGAGCATCGGGCGGGATGGGACGCTACCTTTTCGACTCCTAAGTCCGTTTCGTTAACAGCGCTTGTCGGCGGAGATGATCGGGTGCGAGAAGCGCACCGCGAGAGCGTCAGCACAGCCCTTGAACAGCTCGAATACTACACGCAGGCGCGCATTGGTGGGAATCATCCGCCCCAGACCACAGGCAAATTCATCGCCGCAAAATTCGAGCATGATACAGCTCGCCCGGTGGATGGATATGTTGCGCCGCAACTCCATACCCATGCGGTCATTTTCAATCTGACTGAGCGGGAGAACGGCCAGGCACGCGCAATCCAGCCGCAAAGCCTCTTCGCCTCGCAGCAGTTTGCCACCGCCGTCTATCAATCTGAACTGACCTACCGACTGAAGGAACTCGGCTATGAGATCACGGTTGGTCGGAGCGGAGCGCCGGAGATCAAGGGCTACACGCAAGAATACCTCGACGCTTCCAGTCCGCGGAGTCAGCAGATTCGCGAGTATATGGAGCGTACCGGTCGCAGTGGTCGGGAGGCTGCAGAGATTGCCGCGCACTCAACGCGCGACCGCAAGGAGATCCACTCACCCGCGGAGGTTATGGCCGCGCATCGCAGGCTCGCCTCCGACTTCGGGCACCAGGCGGATGCCGTTGTTCGAGCGGCACGAGAGCGGCAACAACATCAGGAGAAGCCCATAAACTCAGTCGATCGGGTCCGGGAATCGCTCACTTTTTCTCGCGATAAGAATTTCGAGCGTGAGGCCGTCGTAGACGAGCGGATTTTGATCCGTGATGGGCTCCGGCGCGGTATGGGCGATGTCACCTATGCACAGGTTCGTGGCAATCTCAATGCTCGAATCGCTTCCGGAGAATTCCAGACAGTGGAGCGGGCGCACATTCCCGGTCGTCAATTCACGACAGCCAAGACTATTGCTGCCGAGTACGAAATCGTCAGCCGTGTACAGGACGGCCGGAACCAAGTCGAGCCAGTTCTCTCACGATCTGAGGCAATCTCCGTTGCCGATCAGCACCAGCACCTCAACCGTACTCAGCGGAGCGTGGTTGAGGACGTGCTGAGTTCGCCAGACCGTATTCAGGGCATCCAGGGTTTCGCCGGATCGGGCAAGACCACGACGCTCTCTGTCATCCGCGGCGCTGCGGAGTATCAGGGGTATCAGGTCGAGGGATTTACCCCAACTTCCCGCGCTGCGCGGCAGCTTGGCGAGGCCGGCGTCCAGGCCGGAACGCTGCAAGGATTCCTGGTCCGGTCGTCAGTTCCGGCCACCACAGATGAGAAGCACTTCTACTTTGTCGATGAATCGAGCCTCGCCTCCACGAACCAGATGCGTGAGTTTCTTTCCCGTCTCGCCCCTCAGGACCGTGTGTTGTTGATCGGAGATACGCGTCAGCATCAGGGCGTCGAAGCCGGCCGCCCATTCGAGCAATTGCAGGAGGCTGGAATGCGCACCGCCAAACTCGACGAGATCGTGCGGCAAAACGACCCAGCATTGAAATCTGCTGTCGAATTGCTTGCCACAGGTCAAGTTTCGTCCGCGCTCGACGCTCTTCAGAAACAGGGACGTGTCAGGGAAATTGTCGACACTGAAGAGCGCATACGGGCGATTGCCAGAAGCTACAGTGAGTCACCTGAAAAGACGCTCATTGTTTCACCAGATAATGCTTCACGGCGCGAGCTAAACTCCGCCGTGAGGCAAGAATTAAAAGCCAACGGCACCATTGGATCCGAAGATCACAGCTTCCGGATCTTGATCCAGCGCCAGGAAATGACCGGGGCGGAACGTTCCTGGGCCAGTCGCTATGAGATCAACGACGTCGTCCGTTATGCGCGTGGTAGCAAGAGCGCCGGTATCCAAGCCGGAGAATACGGAACAGTAGTCGGCATAAACTCGGCCGCCAACGTGCTTACCGTCGAGAAGTCCACGGGTGAGCGAGCCAATTACGACCCACGCCGCCTCGCCGGCGTCAGCGTCTATCGTGAAGTTGCGCATGACTTCTCTGCCGGCGACCGTATTCAGTTCACTGCTCCCGACAAGGGGCTGGGCGTCGCCAATCGCGACCTTGCCGTCATAGAGTTCGTCGGACCTGATGGCCAAATTACTGCCCGTCTCGACAATAACCGGCGCGTAGAATTCGACGCCAGTCAGCACCGCCATTTCGATCACGGTTATGCGGTTACTAGCCACAGTTCTCAGGGAATCACCGCAGAGCGCGTCTTGGTCGATGCTGACACCGGTGTTCACCCGGACTTGCTCAACTCTCGTTTCGGCTACGTCTCGATCTCCCGCGCGAGCCACGAGGCCACTCTCTTTACTGACGACATCACTAAGCTCAACCCGAAACTGAGCGTCGACGTCTCCAAGACCTCGGCAATCGAAATGAGTCAGACGCCCTCAGTTGTCCAAGGAATTGGAATGGGTATCTGAGAATTGAAAACCGTGATATGGAGAGCCCGTCCGCCAGCCTCCACTAGATCCATCTTCTCGCTCAATGCACGCTCAAAGACTATGGAGGAACTCCGGGTTCCGAACAATCAATCGTGTCCGAAACCTACGACAAGGCTAGCAGAACGACGTAGAAGTCAGAAGTACATTACAAGGATCATCAAAGGCGATTTGTGAGGTCGTGATCCTGCACATCAATGTCGGCCACTGTGCACCATTGTTGGCCCCTGTACAAAGCTCTGGCCACTACCAAAGAGTGTGCAAAGTCTCATCCACGCCGGAGGCGTGCTGTGCCGCGGTTGCGGTTCGGTCATCAGGGCGATGTCCGGCTCGAGTTCAGGGGGAGTAAGGTGCGGTTTGCCGACAAACCAGGAGTAACGGAATAGGTGACGACAAGCCTTCTCAGGACTGAGTCACCGCGCGGCCGCCCTGTTTCCAAGATCGTCTGGCGTCTTCCGCGGGGAACCTGGCGCGTTTGCTTGGCGCGAAACCCGCCAGCGGCCTTAGGCGCCGTCGGTTCCAGCCGATCCGACCAGCCAACCTGCCCGAGAGCGCGAGCGCATTGACCGCGTGCGGCAGCAACTCCGGCGGCCACTCGCCTCGAAGACGTAGTTCACGCCGCGGCTCGTGATGCGGCGCAACTCCTTGGCTACGTGGTGCCGCGCAAGTTGATCCTGTGCGTGGCTCCGAGTTCGAAGGCCACGCCAGCCGAGCATTGACGTTGACGTCAGGCCAGATCAAAGACGAGCACTTCGCTATTCCCCGTCTCAGATCCTTCGATCTCGAGCAGAGCTTCATCGCTGACGGCTACCGCATCTCCAGTGGAGAGGGAAGTCCCGTTCAATACTATGCTTCCGTCGATCACATGAACCCAGGCATGGCGACCATCCTTGAGGCCGTATGTCAATTTGTGACCGGGCTCGATCTCGGCTACAGAGACTCTGGCATCCTGGTTGATCAGTGCCGCTCCTGGCTCTCGTTCAGGTGAAGCGAGAATCTTGAATCGATTCTTCTTCTCTTCCGCTTCGAACTTCAGTTGTTCATACGAAGGTTGAATGCCTGTGCTCCTGGGCTGAATCCAGATCTGCAGGAAATGTACAGGTTCAGAATCCGAGCCGTTGAACTCGCTATGCACGACTCCGTTTCCCGCAGACATGCGCTGAATCTCGTTGGGCCCAAGCACTTCGGTGTGGCCCATGCTGTCTTTATGCGCCAGCTTGCCCCTGAGAACATAGCTGAGAATCTCCATGTCCCGGTGCGCATGGGCGCCAAATCCTCTGTCAGGCGCAATGCGGTCCTCATTGATGACACGGAGCGAGCGGAATCCCATGTGTTTCGGATCGTGATAGTTGGCGAAAGAAAATGTGTGGTATGAGTCCAGCCAGCCGTGATTTGCGTGGCCTCTTTCATTTGCTTTGCGAACGGTGATCATTGTGATGCTCCTTGATGTGTCCTTATCGATTCCAGTGCTGTCGGTCTCGCTTCTTTCGATGCCGCACTTGCAGCGAGTCCTACTTTCTTGAGTCCTCGATGCAGAGTTGCCAACTCTGCCGGCGATAACCCGCTCATAAGCGACTTAAGTTCCGCCTCGTGGCGGCGGTAGATCTCCGAGATGAATTTCTTTCCAGCAGATGAAGCGTTTGTTTCTTTGCTGTTAGATGGAATCAATCCGATGCTAGTGTCCGCCCGACTCTGTTCAGGTAATCGAGTGGGTCCGCAAATGCCTGCGACGATAGAAGCTCGCTCTCCATCAGTGTCATGCCCGTCTGGATTGCAACATGATTTAAATAGGCCACAGCTTCGCTATCGGCGTCGCCTTTTCCCTCGCGGCCAAATACAAAAAGTCGCTTTCCGGAGAGTGACTGTGTTTGCGCCAACTGACGCACAAGATCAGTGAACTCCGCAAGCTCATGAATTGGAGTTTCTGCTTCGACTCCGACCACGATGGCTTCAGCCCACACAATGTCGGAATCTTTCAGCGTTCCATAACCTTTGTGTTCGAGCTCAGCTGGTGCTGACGATGTGAGGTGTCTTAATCGGATCAAGGCCCCAGACTGCACAGCTCCAAGACCAGCCGCGAGGGCAAGGGTCTCGGTTCGAGCTTGAGTAGCTTGAAAGATGACGAGTACGTTCTTCATTGCGGGATCCTTAACTCTGAGCTTGCGGAATGACTGTCTCCAACCTTCGCGGTAGATGGGAACTATCGAACGAGCGGTCCGTCAATAGGAAAAACAGAATGAGGGTCGAAGCGCGTCACCATGATTTTCGTTGTCGGCTTCTGATCCCCCGCGGTGACAGTGATAAGCGAAGCGCGTGCGAGATCGGTTGCCCGACCCGCGATTCACCGCTGCTTGATAAAAGTGCCGCTTTGCAACTCCGCCATTGCCTGGCGCAGTTGTTCCTGCGTGTTCATCACGATGGGCCCGTACCAAGCCACAGGTTCCTCGATCGGTCTACCCGATACCAGTAGGAAGCGAATCCCTTCCGGCCCGGCTTGCACCGTAATCTCGTCACCGCGATCGAACAGCACCAGCGAGTGGTTTCCGATGTCGTACGCCGGCGCTGCCTCGGGTTTCGCCGCGTGCTCGGTAAGAACAGCACGCGGATCGGAAGCATCGCGGAACGTACCTGTGCCAGCGAACACATAGGCAAAGGCGTTGCGAGTCGTCTCGACCTTGAGTCTCTTCCTCTGGCCAGGTGCTACCGAAATATCCAGATAGTTCGGATCAGCGGCCACGCCTTCCACCGGCCCCCTCTGGCCCCAGAACTCGCCGCAGATGATCCGCACGCGAGTGCCATCATCATCTGTCACCTCCGGGATCGCGCTCGACGGAATGTCCTGATACCGCGGGTCGGTCATTTTCAGCGACGAGGGCAGGTTCGCCCACAGCTGAAAACCGTGCATGCGGCCCTGCGGGTCGCCACTTGGCATCTCCTGGTGCAGAATGCCCCTGCCAGCGGTCATCCACTGCACGTCGCCGGCCGTCATTTGCCCCTTATTGCCCAGGCTGTCGGCATGTTCCACCGAACCGGCAAGCACATAGGTGATGGTCTCGATGCCCCGGTGCGGATGCCATGGGAAGCCGGCGAGATAATCTTTTGGGTTGTTATTCCGAAAATCGTCCAGCAGCAGAAAAGGATCGAATTCCTTTGTTTTCCCAAAGCCGAAGGCACGCTCCAGCCTTACACCGGCGCCTTCGATGGTAGGTTTCGTCTGAATCACTTCTTTCACGGCACGGAGCGACATAACTTCCTCCTTGTTGCCGCCGGGAACACGCCGTTTCGATGTGTCCCCGGCGGCGGTCAATTCAAGCCTTCACGAACTGGAGATCAAGAGTGATAGTGATCTCTTCGCCTACCAGAACTCCGCCCGTCTCGAGAGCTGCGTTCCAGGTCAAGCCAAAGTCCTTGCGGTTGATCTTCGTGGTCGCCGCCACGCCAATGCGGGTATTGCCCCAGGGATCCTTGGCGGCTGGAGAAGGTCCTTCGAGAACGAATTCCACGTTGCGGGTTACATTGCGAATGGTCAGATCGCTCGCAACCACCAGATCGCCATCGGGATTGCGGTAGATGCGCGTCGACTTCAGGGACATAGTGGGAAACTCTTCCGCGTTGAAAAAATCGGCGCTCTTCAGATGTGCGTCGCGGCTTTCATCGCGCGTGTTAATCGAGGCGACCTCAATCGCGGCTTCAACGCCGGAGAGGGTTACATCGGTTTCGTGCAGGTTCAGGGCTCCTTTCACGGCGGTGAACTGCCCTTTTACGTTCGAAATCATCATGTGCTTTACCTTGAACTCGGCGATGGAGTGAACCGGGTCGATGTTCCAGGTGCTGATGGCGGGGGCGGTGAGTGTGCTCATAGTAGTGGTCCTTTCAGCGTGTTAGATTTAGTTTGAACGATAATCGTTGCAACAAAGAGTAATTCAAAAAAAATCAGGGAGCCAATCGGTCTCGGCTGTCGCGCAGCAGGTCGGTCAAGGTGCGCAGGCGCGCCCGGCCCAGGTGGCCTAACTGGCGTCGATGGGTTTCCCGCACAGGCTCGTCAAGTCGAGCCAGAAGTTCCAATCCTGCCGCAGTGATTTGGGCCATCACCAAGCGTCGGTCCTTGCTTTCCCGGCAACGGGATATCAGACTCCGCTTCTCCAGGCGATCGAGCAGGCGAGTAATATCTGGGTCTCGGGTGATCATGCGGTTCCCGATTTCGCTGCAGGGTAGCCCGTCCGGCGCGCCGCGCAAAATTCGGAGGACGTTGTATTGGTTAGAGGAGAGATCCTCCGTCTTCAGCACCTGCGTCAAGCGACGAGACAGCATGTCTGTGGTGCGCATCATCTCAAGGTATGTTGCTTCCTCGAGACAGGCGGTCGGTCGCGGCTTATTTTCGGATTGTGTCGATGTCCTCAATTTAGTTACAACGATAGTCGTGATAACGAACTCTGTCAATAGTAGACGGGCGTTTGTTGAGCTGACAATGAGACTGTCCTCCCTCTCCTCATGCTTCCGCGACTTTCCGGCCATGGTCCGGATGCTGAGACATTCGAGCGCACCACCGTCGCCGATCTGAAGCCGCGATATCTGGTAGCGGCACGTTCTCACGATTGTGCCTGGATTACGGGCAACCTGGAAGTAACCCGAAATGCCTGTGAAGTCCGCTTTTCGAATAACTACAATTCTCAACTATTGCGTACAGGCCCTAGCACATTTCCACACTCTCGACGGCTGGAAACGCGCTAAGGCGATGACGCATAAACCGAGATGAAAAGGCCGTAGCTTCCGAATTGTCGTCAGCCACCTAGAAACCGATCGAACGTGGGACATGAGACGGTGCTGATTAGCTAGCCCTGACCGCACAACGTCATCACCAACATGTCTGTCATAGAATATTTTCTAAAGGCTCCGGCATCGTTCTCACGGCCAGCGGACATTCAGCGCGTAGATTTCCTCATAGCCGGTGTCGCGCGTGAAGACCGGAGAGGCATCCGGCGCGACATTGATCTGAGTATCCCCGTAATTCACCGCACGATGAAAGTCTTTCAGGCTCGTGATGGTTTCTACCCGCTGGTCGGCGAATCGGAGGCGCAGGGCCTTTGGTTCCGCGCCTTTAGTGGTGAAATAGAGAAACTTGCCGTCGGGCGATATCATCCAGTGCTCAATGTTGCCTACGTATCGTGGGGCGAGGTCGGTCCATTTCTGGGTTTTCACACTAAAGGTCAGGAAATTCGTTCGCTTTTCGTTAGGGGCTACCAGGCTGTCCTGGGTAAGCCAGAAGCCCCACATTTGCTCAGAAGAAGGAACAATGGATTTCTTTCCGGTTCGGACGTCGGCGATCACGCCACCCCCGCCGGGCGGGACATAGAGTTGATAGTAGAGATAATTTCCGTCGGGGGACCAATTCGCACCGATGCCATTCTCGCTAATCCTCTGCGGCAGCCCGCCTTCCATGCCAATCACAAAGACTTCACCCTTATTCGTGTGAAATGCGACCTTCGTTCCGTCCGGGGAAATGAACGGGTAAAACACGTTCATTGGAGGGTAGGTCAGCTGCATACGTTCGGTTCCATCGCTGCGGCTGCGCCACAGAGTACGGTCCGGATAGGAAGCGTAAGCAACCCATTTTCCATCCCTGGAAAATGTTGGATCTGTCGCCGAAATTCCAGAGAGGAACGGCTGGAATTGATGCGACTTCATGTCATAGCGAACCAGTTCGCCGCGCCGCTTCGTGCCGAGGACGAAAATCTGTCTTCCATCACGGCTCGGGGTTGGAGACGAGTAGGGCAGCGGTCCATTGGTGAGTCGGATCGGTTTCCCCGGGCGGCGGAAAACCCCTGTTTCCATCGGAATCGCCCAAATGTCGGACTGTAGGCCGTTCCGGGATTCATACACGAGATATTTCTCGTCCCAAGTCCAAACAAAGCAACATTCATCGGGACTGAGCTTCCGGAGCTCGCGGAGACCTGTCCCGTCCGCTGCTATGTCGAACAGCCTGCGATTGCCTACTTGCTCCTGGGTCAGGAGAACCCGCTGGCCGTCAGGTTCAACCCACACTCTCCCAACGAACCCAGGAAAGGAGACCAGCTTGTGGGGGTTCAAGCCGTCCTTGTCGGCAATGAACCAGTCCGTTCTGCTGTCTGTTCCTGCAGCATCTTTTCCCGGAGTGAATTTAGAGAAGGCGATGCGCCCGTCCGGCAAGATATCCGCATTCTGCGTCTCGATACCGCCGAGTCGGCGCGGTTCTCCCGCGGGGAGCGGAACTGACCATAGAGCGTATTTGATGTCATGAGCGATTCCGACTAAAGCGAGTAATGCCGAACCGTCGTGCGCCAATCCAGCGATATAGAAATTTGCAAGCCTGGTTTCAACCAGTGCTGTCGGTCCACCGGCCACGGAGACCTGCGCAATGTTCCAATTGCCAGGCTCGCCTTCGTTGAAGTAAATCCGCGATCCATCAGTGGCCATCATGGATTTCGGCTGGCCATCTTCGGTGAGCTGAGTGACGGATTCCACCGCTGGAACTGTGGGCGGCATGCGCCACCATACGATCAGCGCAGCGATCAGAATCGCGGCGAGGCCGGTCGCAGGCAACCATAACCACCGTGAACGCGAGCCTTGGGGAAGGGCCGTAGCTGAACTGCTTCCCGAATCCGACAAGGCTTCGAGTGCAAACGCCAAATCCGATGCAGATTGAAAACGCTGCTCGGCATTCTTCTCCAGGCAGCGATGAACCACCCGCTGCAGTCCTGGAGGAGCAGCCTGCACAATCTGCGAAAGGCTGGGCGGCTCCTCGTTCAGGATCGCGGTCATCGTCTCCGCGGAGGTACGCCGCTGAAACGCGCGCCTTCCGGTAACCATCTCGTAGAGAATCGCGCCGAAGGCAAATACGTCGGTATGGTGGTCGACGGGTTTCCCGCGGACTTGTTCGGGAGACATGTAGCCGGCGGTGCCCATGACCATGCCGGGATCGGTTCCTGCCGTCAGAGTCGGCGCAGCGCCGTCCAGGTCCGTTTGGCGCTGGGTCAGTTTGGCCAGGCCGAAGTCTAGAATCTTGACGCGTCCGTCTTTGGTGACAAACAGGTTTTCGGGCTTGAGATCGCGATGGACGATGCCTTTGTCATGCGCCGCTGCCAGTCCATGCGCGATCTGAACGCCAAAGTCGATGGCTTTGCGAATCGGTATGGCGCCGTGCCGCAACAGCTCCCTGAGAGCGCTGCCCTCCAGTAACTCCGACACAAGATAAGGCGCGCCCTCAAAGACGCCGAAACGGTGGATGGCCAGAATATTGGGATGGTTCAGGGCCGCTGCGGCCTGCGCCTCCTGCTCGAATCGCCGCAGTCGGTCTGGATCTCGCGAAACAAACGAAGGCATAACTTTGATCGCGACTTCACGCTTCAGCGCCGGTTCGCTCGCGCGGTATACCTCGCCCATCCCGCCTGCACCTAGCAGGCCGAGGACTTCGTATCCATCCCATTTCGTCCCTGCGACTAACGGCATGGTAAGGCGGATTATAGCTCCAACACCACACTGTCTGACAGAGTTCTCTTTGGGTGAATGCAACCACCCGGAGTCCCGGCGACGACTCCCGTGTTACGGTCGACTCTGAAGTAATCCCAAGGTAGCATTTCGGCCTGCCAGCGTGCCGAATATCAGCTACTGAACGTTATTGATCAAAATAGCATTGCTCGCCGACATGCCCCGAGACACCGCGAGTTGGGTGCCATCGGGTGACGAGGCAAAAGACCATACAAGGTCGGATTGAAAATTGGTCAACTGTTTGGGTTTGCTTCCGTCAAGAGGATAGCTCCAGAGATTTGAGACGCCGTTTCGGTTCTCGACGCCGACCCACGACTTTCCATCGTGGGACCACCGAAAAGGTGGCCATGTCAGCCTAGACGCCAATGGAGGAATTTCAAACAGCTTAAGAGGCGTGCCACCTTCTGCTGGCAGAACGCCTACCTTCAGCGGCGATCCATCTGATTTCCGGAACAAGCAAGCGATCAGCTTGCTATCGGGCGACGCGTCAGCCCACCAGGAGTAACTGCTTGTAATCTGAGCGGGAGTGCCGCCATTGCTCGGAATCCTCCATATCGTTGACTTTTCTGCCTCGCCAACGGGCGGGATTGAGGTGTAATAAATCCAGCGGCCATCGGGGGACCAGGAGGGCCCCGCTTCTCCTCCCTCGTCCGTAAGTTGTCGGGGATTGCCGCCGTCGATATCCATCTTCCAGATGTGGGGAAGGCCAGTGCGACCGCCGGTAAAAGCGACGAAACGCCCGTCGGGTGACACGGATGGAAACTCATTGGTGAGCGTGTTCGCCGTCAGCTGCTTAGGGTTGCGTCCGTCAGTACCTACGATCCACAGGTCCTCATCCCCGCTGGCATCGCTCCCGTAAACGATCCTTCCATCTGCCGTCCAGGAGAGCCACGACGCCCACGACTCGGTCGCGAAGGTAATCTGTTTGACGGCGTTGAGGCGTGCGCTTGGCGCGACCCAGATGTTCGATCGC
>NZ_JQKI01000074.1 GCF_000745965.1 Edaphobacter aggregans DSM 19364
GAATTGGAAATTACGCGATTCGGGCACGACGGTGTAGGCCAGAGCCGCTAGTTTCTCCGCGACGTTTGCCGGCTTGTCCCGAAGGGAAATTGCATCCAGGAGAAAGTCGAAGTCCCTTGTGGCCCTGGCCTCGGCGAGGACGAACTTCAGCGCCTGACCGCCGACCAGAACGAATTCATCCGCAGCGGGACCCAGTGCTGTGAGCAACTCCAGCAGATACGTTTTTTGTGGTTCGGGAATCATGCCGCCTTCCACATTGGCTCAATGGCGTTGTCGAACAAGTAGTCTGCCTGCTTCTGATCACGGCCCCCGCGCGCCGCCAGATCGAGGTACGCCTGGACATCCGAGACTGTCGGAATGCCCTCGTAGCGTCTGGCGTACATGAATACGCCGAGATCGTATGGATCCAGGAAGCGCAGCATCGGGCCATCTGCTTTGCGTCCCGCCAGATTCTTGAGTTTGTCCGTTTGCTTAGGCGAGGGAAGGTAAGCGTCCACTGTGTCGAGATCGATGAAGGGCGCGCGGACGGCGGCTGCGGCTGGTCCGGTGAAGGCGAACGGGCCGAGGGAGATGGATCCGAGCGCGTTGCTGATGTTCGCCAGATCTTTCCCAAAGGGATTCGGGTAGGTGACGGTGCTCCGCAATCGTGAGCGATAGCGTTCCCGGTACTTTGTTGCCCAAGCGACCAGGAGGCGCTTTGGCTCGGGCACGAGGACCGACGTCCCGCGCCGGCGGACCCAGAGCTGGTCTTCGAGCGTGCGGAGGGCTTTCGAGATGGTGCCCAGACTGACAACGAAGGTACTCGAAGAATCGAGTTCCGTCACGATTCCGGAGACAACTGCATTGTCTCGGGACTCTCTTTCGAGTTCCTGGGCAATTTCACTCAGGGTCCAGCTACGCGGGTTTTGAAGGATAACTCGGAGGATGCGCGAAAAGCGGCCGGAGAAGACATTAACCTCGCGGGGCCCTTCCGCAGACTGAATGAAATCTTTGCTGCGCTGGCCCGTCCTTTGCAGGACGAATTTGCCCGGTACATTGATGGAGATGTTGCCGGCAAGGTCAAGGAAGTCGATTCCTGCCTGGATGCAGAAGGCCTGCGCCTGCTGAGAAAGCGACGGAGAGACGATGGCAAAGGTGGCGTCCTTCTCTATCGCCTTCAGACAGGCAATCCACGGGGCGATGATCTCCAGTTGCCTGGGACTGATTGCCTGCTTGATTTCAGCGTAGACGCGAACCTTGTTCGCTCCGGATTCCAAATCGAAGCGGACGTCGAATGGACGGTTCTCGGCCACATTGGTGACCCGTATTCCCGGTAGCTGCGCGAACGGAATCTGGTCCACGAGAGCCTGGACAACAGAGGCTTCCGTCATTAGAGCAGTGTTCGGCATGAAGCTATTTTCCCAGAATGGAAAACTAAATGTAAAGGAAAATTTTCCTATACACGACATTTCCCCATCTGGAAAATGGGACAATTGGCTGGAAGAACTCGGAAGCGGCTCGGACCTAGGGGAATGACACTCTGGCGTCACGGATCAGCCCTTTTGGCCCGCTGCTAAAAAGTTTGTCGCATCTTTGTCGCAAATACCGCCGATTGTGCCGGTTTCGCCGGCTCAGCCGACTCGTAAGTGCTGTACCGTCTATAATTTGCGGTTTGACTCATTCCATGGCATGGAAGAGCTCATTTTTCCCAAACGTCCTGAGATGCTCAGTGGAAGCGGATCAACTCCTAGTCATTCGTGAATATTTTTACGACGCGTGAGGTGGGTCTATTCCGAGAGAGCGGGGAAAGCGCGCGAGTTCTTCCGGAGTCGAGCTATTTGGAAGCAACCCGGCGCAGCGATGTACTTGGCTCCGGCTTCCTTCCTGGCTTCTGTCCATTGCGTCCGCATCTCCGGTATCGTCAATTTCTCGAAATCGATCTCATCAACTCCTCCGGCGATTGGCTGAGAGTACTGCTTGCGAACATCAGCGATTGGGATTCCGCTCGTCCTCACCGAGTATTGAATGACAGGGGCATTAAAGCCCTTGAACTGATCAAGGTATTGCCTCTCGAGATAATGCAGATGGAGAACGGATAGTTTGGTGTCGGCGAGCGTGTCGAAGACACGTTTGTCGTAGGGCCGGGTATATCGTTCGTGTCCAAACGGAGCCGAACTTGCTTTCCGCATTGAAGATGCTGACGAGCGCGCCGGAGGCGCCGATGTCCTTTGTATGGCGGATATGGCTGATGGTTGACTGCGTGATAGCCGCTAGCGCGCTGTGCCAGGCGTCGGGATTCTGTTGCTGGAATTCGTGAAGGCTTTTGATCTGCGCGTGCTCAACATCTTCCGATTTCCGCAGGTTCGCAAACTGCGGTTGCGATTGAAACACGATCATCGCCGTCATGTACGGCCCATAGATCGTGTCGATGAAATAAGCATCCCCATCCAATCCATCCCGGACGAGTCGCAGTGTGGCCAGCTGGTCCGGGAAAGGAGAGTCTGTCCAACGGCTTCAGCTCATACCATCTGCCGGTCGTGGACTGGGGGATAATCGAAATCATTCATGACCTTGACGATGTCGGTATTGTAAGTTCGATGGAATTCGAGATGGTCCTGTGCTTCCAGCTGTGCGCTCGCCCTCTTGTAGTGGTGGTAGAACGTAAACGGCGGGCGGTCGAGATCCTGCCCTCGTAAAGCGCGGTCAACGCGCTGCTTGTGAGTTAAAGTGGCTGACCCGGCCTTCTTGCCAAAAACCGGTCTTGCAAGCGCAAGAGTAGCGGTGGCGGCAGAGGTAGAAAGAAACTTGCGTCGATTCATGGTCAAATCCCATTCGGAAACTATCAGGCTAATGAAACCGGGAGTTCCCCCGGCTCTCTCTCTCAAGGAACTTACTGCATCTTTGAAGCATCCAGGACTTTGGCTCGCATTCTAGGTGGCATTTCGCCAATACGATGGAGACGAAGAACCCGTAGTCGCTACCTTCGTCTTCGCCAGACACTGCATCGCACAAGCTGCCTTCTGCTTATCTGGTTGTTTCAGCAGAGCCCAATGGGTTGTGGTTCAGGCTGTTCCGGGCGATATAGGACGGTCAGAGCCGCCCCGAATCTGCATGTAGGGCACGGGTCTACGTGCGGCTCCGAGACCGAGCAGGGTTTGAAAAGCGGCCATAGGTGTCTGGCGGCGATTGTGACGGAAAACGAACTCATCCAGGTAAACCTGGAGTTGCTCGCGACTCACGCCGTGATAGGTCCCGATCAACCACTGTTGCAGGTTCCCAATGGATCGATCGGCCAGTGGCACCACCGATTTCGAGCCTTTGCGAAGGTCGCCTTGCAGGGGTTGGGTACGCGGAACATGCCGGAATCCCACTTGTTCAAAACGGGTGAAGCTTTTGAGCTTGTCCGTGTAGATGGTCGAGCCGGAAGCCACATTTTGTTGGACAAACGCATTTAGGGTAACGCTCTTGAAGTCCGGGATGACCGCCATTCGTACTCGTCCTGACGCTTTCCCCGTTTCTCCACAGCTACGATGACCAAGGCCGCTTTCCGGCCTTTCAGTTGACGGCTTCCCCGCAGACCAGCTTGCGTGCCTCCAACCCAGGTCTCGTCAACCTCTACCTCGCCCACAGCGGCTCGCGTTCCATGTTCACCATCGCTCGGCGGAACTTATGAAGCATCATCCATGCCGTCTCGTAACATCCCAAGCCGAACTGACGTTGCAAAAGAAGCGCCGAGATGCCGCGCTTCTCAGTGGTCATCAGGTAGGCAGCCCAGAACCAAACCGTCAGAGGGAGTTTTGTGTTGTGAAGGACTGTTCCTGCCGTCAGCGATACCTGGTGCCGACAACGAGCGCACTGCCAGCGTCCCAGCCCTGTCAATTCGTGAGCACTCCTGCACCGTGGACACACGAAACCGTCCGGCCACCGGCAGGCAGCCAGATACGCTCGGCATGCCTCCTCGGTGGCGAACCGTGACTGGAATTCGCGCAAGTTCTTCGGGAATGTTGGACGCGGCACGCCCCTACACTACCCCTTGTGGCTTGCTGAAACAACCAGATAAGCAGAAGCTGCCTAGTGCGAAAAGAGGGGTGATACCAGTGATACCGCCTTTTGTGGAAATTGGTTCCCCAGGGAAGAATCTATAGACAACAGGGGAAGCCAGAGATTCCAGGGAAATAGCTTAGTTTCAGCGAGTTACGAGAGAAGCCCGGTGAATTCAGAAACATGGCGAATTACGGGGCTGGTCTTGGGCTGATCCCGCGCGGCCAGCCCATCGGCCCTACTTCGTTGGTAGCAATTGGGTAGCAACTAGCGCCGATTGGGCCGGTTTTGCCGCTCAATCAACTTATAAGCCATTTGCTGTCAATAAAATGCGCGTAGAACGGCAGCTTCACATGATGGCATTGCCAATCATCGGGAATCCTCTTTGGCGGCGGCCGCAGCCCGCTTTTCATTCCTCCAGGTCTGCTGTCTGCAGATTCGGCAACGAATCAGCAGGTTATCGCCTCGATGTTCGATAACCGCATTGTCGGAACCGATAAGATGGCCCTGCCGGCAGATACGGTGAGCAATCGCAACGGCCGAAAAACTCTGCTTAACCTCGACGTGCGCGGGATTGCAGCATCTTGAACCGACGCACTCCACCGCGGTAAGTGAATGTTTCAGGCGTGCACCCTTGGGAATGGGGCCGACGAACGCCTCATAGAAGATCCTATGGGCCTTTTGTTCCTTTCCCGCAAGGAAGATGCGTCCGTATCCAGCCGCGTCCCGCGCACCGGAGTATTCCCAGCATCCGGTGCTCGATTGCACCTTGATTAGGGTTCGCAAAAATTCTCGCGTCAGCTCCATGACTGTCATCGTACTATCACGTATTATCCACCACAACAATAAACTAAAGTGGCAGTTTCGGTGGCAGTTCAGATTTGGAATGGGTGCAGAACCGTGCGCGCCCGTGCCGCCCTCTGTTACTAGGCGATTAGCTTATTTAATGGGGTTTATGACGCGGAGTGCGCTTCGGTGCGCGAGGGTGCCAACGGCACAAATCGCATCCTAAGTCTGGTGCGTCTGCCAATTTCGCCACTTTCGCATGGAGGCTTGCCTACAGACAGATGAATTGTATCGTGTCTGCGTGCGGGCGTGGCGCTGGTCTCTGCATTAGTTTGGCTGGTGAGATCACGGAACGTATACTCTGGCTGTCTTCGTCACGGGAGAAACTTCTTACCCTCGACATTATGTTGCAGCTACTCAAAGAGCAGACCCTTGAAGCCAATCTCGAGTTGGTGAGGCGAGGACTGGTTTTGTATACGTTCGGCAACGCCAGCGGCATCGATCGCGAGCAGGGGCTTGTGGTGATCAAGCCGAGCGGGGTGGACTACGACGAGCTGAAGCCAGAGCACATGGTGGTGACGGATCTGGACGGTGCGATCGTCGAGGGTGACCTGCGGCCATCGAGCGACCTGAAGACGCACCTTGCGCTGTATAAGGCGTTCGAGGCGATTGGAGGGGTGGTGCACACGCATTCGGAGAATGCGACTGCCTGGGCGCAGGCGGGAAGGGATATTCCGGCGTTGGGGACCACGCATGCCGACTACTTTCACGGTCCGGTGCCGTGCACGCGGGAGCTGAGCGATGCGGAGATCGAAGGAGATTATTCGTTGAATACTGGCGCGGCGATCATCGAGCGCTTTGCGGGGATTGATCCGTTAGCGGTGCCGGGGGTTCTTGTGGCGGGTCACGCTCCGTTTACCTGGGGCAGGACGGTGCTTGATGCGGCGCACAATGCTGTGGTGCTGGAGGCGGTGGCGACGATGGCGTTCAAGACGATATTGCTGAACTCGCAGTGCGGTGTGTCGAATGCGTTGCTGGACCGGCACTACTTTCGCAAGCATGGCGCAAACGCGACCTATGGGCAGAGGTGAGGGGAACGAAGCATGGCGGTTGTTGCCGGAGTGGATTTTGGAACGCTGAGTGTTCGTGTCACGCTGCTCGACTCGGACAAGGGAAGACTGGCTACGGCGGCTGCGGAGTATCCGCTTGCACGGCGGCGTGATGATCCTGACTATGCGACGCAGTCGCATGACGACCAGATGCGGGCTCTCGTGACGGCGATGCGCGAGGTGCTGGCGCAGAGCGGGGTTCGGGGCGAAGCCGTGGCTGCGCTGGCGGTGGACACGACGGGTTCGAGCGTCGTGATGGTCGACGAAGATCTGAGGCCGCTGGATGACTACTATCTGTGGTGCGATCACCGTGCTCATCGCGAGGCGCAGGAGATTACACGGCAGGCGCATGCATCGGGGCTGGAGGCGATCGAATGGTGCGGCGGGGTCTACTCGCATGAGTGGGGATGGGCGAAGCTGCTGCACTGGCTGAGGCATGCGAGCGAGCAGAAGCGTGCGCGGTTTGCCACGGCGCTCGAGCACTGCGATATGGCGGCGGCGACGCTGACCGGCGTGAAGGATCCGTCGGGGTTGAAGCGCTCGGTCTGCGCGATGGGACATAAGTGGATGTGGAACCCGAAGTGGGGAGGGCTTCCGGCGGAGGAGTTTCTGGTGTCGGTTGATCCTCTGCTCGCGGGGGTGCGGGCGAAGATCGGCGGCGAGTATCTGACTTCCGACCACATCTATGGAGGCCTGAGTGCAGAGTGGGCGGAGAAGATGGGGCTGCGCGCGGGGATTCCTGTTCCAGTTGGTGCGTTCGACGCGCACTGGGACGCGATCGGTGCTGGATGCAGGCCGGGGGATGTGGTGAACGTGGTGGGGACATCGACGTGCATCATTGCGACTGCCGAGAAGACGGAGCTGGTGCCGGGAGTCTGCGGCGTGGTTCCGGGGAGCGTTGAGCCGTCACTGACGGGGATTGAGGCGGGGCTGTCGGCCGTGGGCGACATCTTCGAGGCGATCGCGGGCCGTGCCGGTATGAAGGTGAAGAACCTGGCGGAGGGGCTTGAAAGGTACAAGGCGGGGCAGACGGGACTCCTGCGGCTTAGCTGGGACAACGGCGATCGCACGGTGCTGGTGAATCCGGAGCTTGGCGGGGTTACGCTCGGTTGGAATCTTGTTCACACGGCGCAGGATGAGCTCTTTGCCGCGATCGAGGGGACGGCGTTCCATACCCGCATCATTCTGGAGCGCATGGCGGAGCACGGCGTTCCGGTGGAGCGGGTGATTAACGCCGGCGGCATTCCTCAGAACAATGCGGTGCTGAATCAGATCTATGCAAATGTTCTGAACAAACCGGTGCTTGTGCCGGATGGCACGCCGACGAGCCTCGGGTCAGGGATCATGGCTCTGGTTGCTGCGGGCGTCTTTCCATCGGTTGCTGCGGCACAGGAGAGGCTCTGTCTGCCATTCCGGAGTTATCTTCCGGAGGAGAACGCTGTGGGGATCTACGAACAGCTGTACCCGCTTTATCGCAAGGTGTACTTCGCGCTTGGCGCGAGGGAGAGCGAGGCTGTTGCTCTGGGGGATGTGTTGCCGGAGCTCAGGAGAATTGCGAGTTTGTCGCGGAGAGCGTGCTGAATGGAGCCTCATCGCCGCGATGAGGCGTTTGCGTTGATTCTGCAATACAATCACGTCCTCAGGAAAATTCGATGAGACAAAAGCTGCTTATCGTGCGTCGATACTGCATATATCGAGATTTCTGATCTGTGGTGTGGCGGGTGGCGGCGAGATTTTCCTTGCCCCATTCTGGTTTTGCGATAAAGTGACATCACAACAACTCAGTCGGATTTGTTTTGCAGCCCATTGGCCACGATGCCTCTTTGGCTGAAGCCCCTTCTTCCAGCGAAAACGTTCGAGATTGTCAGCGCGCGGAGACCGAGTCCGTCCCGCAGCGGTGGCGGCACTGGCAGTTTGAGTTTCATCACCTTTGACTTCATTCGTGACGAGGTATCTGTCGATGGGAATAACCAGGCGGGATTTTCTGATGCGTGTAGGGCAGGCTGGGGGATACAGCGCTGCGTTCACAACCATGCAGTCTCTGGGACTGATGCCGATGAAGGCGATCGAAGCTCAGCCGATTGCTGCTGCGGCGGGCTCGGGCACGGGCGTGAAGATCGTCGTGCTGGGCGGCGGAGTGGGCGGACTGGTTACGGCCTATGAGGCGAAGAAACTGGGCTACGAGGTGACCCTGCTGGAAGCACGGCACAGGCCGGGCGGACGCGCATGGAGCGCGCGCAACAGCGATGTGGTGGAGTTTGTCGACGGGACGACGCAGAAGGTGACCTGGAGTGACGGACTATACCAGAATATGGGGCCGGCGCGCCTGCCATCGGTGCATGGCACGATGCTGGGCTATTGCCGCGAGCTGAAGGTGCCGCTTGAGGTGGAGATCAACACGTCGCGGTCGACGCTGCTGCAGAACGACAAGATAAACGGCGGAAAGCCTGTCCAGCAGCGTAAGGCGATCAACGATACGCGCGGGCAGGTGAGCGAGCTGCTGTCGAAGGCGATTGCAGGCGGGGCGCTAGATCAGGAACTGAGCACCGAAGATCGGCAGCGGATGATCGACGCGCTGAAGATCTATGGGCCGCTCGACAAGGGAGGCAAGTACAAGGGCTCGGATCGCTCGGAGATCAAGAGGTATCCGGGGGCTGGTCCGCAGACGATGATCGTCGACGATCACCCGCTGAGCGTGCATGAGCTGCTGGACGCGAACTTCTGGGGCGCTGAGCTGTATGAAGAGGCGTGGGACTGGCAGGCGACGATGCTGCAGCCGGTCAACGGCATGCAGCAGATCTCGAATGCATTTGCGAAGGCGCTGGGGCCGGTGGTGGTCTATGATGCTCCGGTGACCGAGATCTCGAAGACGGCCAAGGGCGTGCGCGTGGGCTACACGAAGGGTGGCGCGACGAAGTTCATCGATGCCGATTACGCCGTGTGCGCGATGCCGCTGACGATTCTGAAGAAGATCAAGGCTGATTTGGACGCGGCGCACCGCGCGGTCGTCGATCGCGGCGGCTCGTCGTATCGCGGGTCGTGCAAGATTCCGTGGGAGTCGCGGCGCTTCTGGGAGACGGACTACAACATCTTTGGCGGCCTGTCGTTCCTTTCGCAGGGGCCGAGCCCGGTGTGGTACCCGAGCTGCAATCTCTTCTCCGATCGAGGCATTATCGTCTCCGGTTACATGGACGAGACGGTCGGTGGATTCGACAAGCTGGCGATGGAGCAGAAGTTCGAGGCGTCGCGTGCATCGATCGAGAAGTTGCACCCGGGTCACGGCAAGGAGCTGGAGAAGCCGGTCTTCTGTGGGTGGAAGCGCATCAAGTGGAACGAAGGCTCGTGGATCGGAGGGACGTCGCCGGCCGACTATGACGTCATCACCCAGCCAGATGGGCCGATCTACTTTGCCGGAGATCACACGAGCCATATCGTGGGCTGGCAGGAGGGCGCTGCGCTGAGCGGCAAGCGCGCCGTGCAGATGATCTGCGATAAGGTGAAGGCGGCGCGGCTTGAGGGCAAGCACCGCCAGACGGTTTCAGCATAACCAACAAGGGAACGACAAGGAGATCGCGTTGATGAAGAAGAGTGTTCTGGCAGTGGCGATGATGGCCGGATGCGCGGCAGCGATGCAGGCTCAGACGGGCGAGGTGGTGAAGCACATCCAGTCGGAGAAATCTCCGCTGGCCGCAGGTGTGTGGGTGGGAAGCACCTACTACATGAGCGGAAACCTGGCTTCGCCGGTGACGCCTGAGGACAAGGCGAAGGGGACGCCGGCGGTGTACGGCGACACGAAGACACAGACCACGTCGATTCTGACGAAGATTCAGGCTGGATTGAAAGAGCAGGGGCTGGATATGAAGGATGTCGTGAAGATGACGGTCTTTCTTGTCGGCGATCCGGCGAAGGGTGGTAAGGCGGATGTGGACGGCATGAACGCGAGCTTCCGCGAGTTCTTCGGAACGAAGGAGCAGCCGAACAAGCCTGCGCGTTCGACGGTGCAGGTGGCTGCGCTGGTAGTTCCGTGGGGGCTGCTTGAGATCGAGGTGATTGCGGCGAAGAGTAAGTAGGCGCGGTCAACGGCCAAAAGTGAGGGGGGCCCTGACGGGCTCCCTTTCTGTTGCTGATTGCAACCAAGTGAACTACTTCTTCGCGATGTCGGACTGGATGGCGGGTGTGGAGCGGAGCTCGCGGGCGCGCTGCTCGACGGCGCGCATCACGCGCAGGAGATTGCCGCCATAGATCTTCTTGATGTCTTCGGCGGAGTAGCCCTTCTCGAGCAGAGCGCGTGTGAGGGCGGGGAACTTGTTGTAGGAGTCGAGGTCTGGAGGCACGCAGCCTACGCCATCGAAGTCGGTACCGATGCCGACGTGGTCGACGCCTCCGACCTTGACGGCGTGGTCGATCTGAGCGACGACGTCAGCCAGCGTAGCGGGCGGGACTTTGCTGGTGAACTCGGCACGAAGCTTCTCGATAGCTGCACTCTTCGCGGCGGGGTCCTCGATCTTAAGGGTGGCGGCCATGTATTGATCGCGCATGGAGGCCTGGAGTGGCGTCGCGCCATCGAAGTAGCGCTGGGAGAGGAAGTCGCAGCCGAAGCTGATCTGCACGACGCCCCCCTTTGCGGCGAGCGCCTTGACCATCTCGTCGGTCATGTTGCGGGTGTAGCTGGAGACGGCGCGGCAGCCGGAGTGCGAGGCGATGATGGGAGCGCTGGAGGTCTCGAGCGCGTCCCAGAAGGTCTTGTCGGCGGTGTGGGAGATGTCGACCATCATGCCGAGGCGGTTCATCTCGCGGACGACGTCCTTGCCGAAGGACGTGAGGCCGTTGTGGTGCGCGATGCCGGGCTTGTCAATGTCGCCCTGAGAGTCGGCCCAGTTGTTGGTGTTGAAGTGGGTGAGTGTCATGTAGCGTACGCCGAGCGCGTAGTAGTCGCGGAGCAGGCGCAGGGAGTCTTCGATGGCGTGACCGCCTTCGATCCCCATCAGCGCGGCGATCTTGTGCTGGTTGTGCGCGCGTACGATGTCGCTGGCGGTGGTGGCGAAGACGAAGTCATTCGGGTACGCGGCGATGATGTCTGTGCGGACGGTGTCGATCATCTGCAGGGCGCGGTTGGCGGAGTGGTTGCCATTGACGTACTCGGGGCCGACGTAGACGGCGAAGAACTCAGCGCCGAGGAAGCCGTTCATGCGGGCGAGATCGGTCTGGCCGCTCTTGTTCGGTGTAGCGATGTCGTAGCCTTCCACGGTGCGCGAGGTGACGTCGTCGTGGGTGTCGATGAGGATGGCGTCGCGGGTGATGCGGTCGACCTCGGCCTGTGTTGCTTTGTGCTGCTGGGCTGCGAGAGGAAGAGCGAGCAGAGCGAAGGAGGCCATGGGAGAGACACGTCGCATGATCGGCAAGGCAGGACCTTTCTGTGTTGGTATGCCTCCACAATAAAGGGAAACTGGCGGAGCGAAACAAGTAACGATGACCGAAGCTTATTTTGATTGTTCTTCTTCAGAGAGAAAAGCAGCCGTGAGGACGGGTGTTTGAAACGTCAAAGTCACGTCGCGCTAACTTCAAGATGCGATTAAATTTTTGTTGACACCCAATATTCCCTCGGCTAGTCTCGAGCCAATCACCACCAAGGCTATTTCTCACATCAGTGGGGCCCGCAGAGCACCAAGGTCTCGTAACCATGACGTGTATTTAGCTCCCTTCCGTAGTGCGTTTTGTGAACAAGAGCAGAGAAGGATTTTCCGGATCTGTTCGGCGTTTCCAGCAATTCCAATTTGCCGTAGTTCCTCCGGCGACGCAGTCGGAGAGCAGATTGTAGAGACCCCCGCCGTTATCTACAGCAGTTCCAGTACAGGACGATTCTCCAGGCGAAGAAGACGTCTGGCCGCAGAGGCGTATTTGCTGCCGGGCAGTTAGCGGATTTCTTTGTCACGCCCCGAGGTGTATCTCGGTGCGGGATGTGTGCCGGTGCAGGATTGAAAACTCTCGCTGAAGCCTGGCCGCACAGGCTCGCACTCTACGTGTCTTTAAAACCCTGGTATTTCGAACACCGATGGAGGCCAACATGCATCGTCTATACGAGAAGGTTTGTGGATCGCTCTTCCTAGTCGTGATGTTGATGGCGGCAGTGACGGGCGCAGTTGCTCAATCGAACTATGGCGCCATTCGCGGAATGGTCGCAGACAGCCAGGGGGCCGGCATTGCGGGCGCGGCTGTGGTTCTGACGTCGGAGGCGACGAAGATCACGCGGTCGACGATCAGCAACGGAACGGGCGAGTATGTCTTCAGCGCGGTCAGCCCCGGAACGTATAGCGTGACGGTGACGAGCGAGGGTTTCAAGCGGTCGGATGTTCGCGGCCTTGTCGTGGATGCAGGTAATACGATTACGCACGATGTGAAGCTGGACCTGGGCTCGACGAGCCAGAGCATTGAGGTGATTGCGACCGATCCGGTGGTGGACAATGCGACCTCGTACAACGGTCAACTGATTGACTCGCAGAAGCTGCAGAACCTGCCGAATCCGGGTCGGAATCCATTTCTGTTCTCGAAGCTGGACAATAACGTCACTCCGGTGGGCGACCCGCGCTTTGTGCGCTTCCAGGATCAGAGTGGATCGTCAACGATCTCGATTGCCGGCGCGCCTCTCAGTTCGAATAACTATGCGGTTGATGGAATTCCGATAACCGACTTCAGCAATCGTGCGGTGATTATTCCGTCGATCGAGGCTGTGGAAGAGGTGAAGGTGCAGGCGAACACGTACGACGCCGAGATTGGGCGAACGAGCGGCGGCATGTTCAACACGACGCTGCGCTCGGGCTCGGGCCGGCTGCATGGCGTGGTGCAGGGTGAGACGAGACAGACGAACTGGGGCGCGAATCTCTTCTTCAACAACAGGACTCCTTACAAGGATCCTGTGACAGGAGTCACCCAGCCCACCACGCCGCGGGGCGCGGCTGAGTTCTACAGCTACGTCGGCTCGCTGGGCGGTCCGATTCCGCTGCCGAAGTGGCTTGGCGGCAAGGATAAGACGTTCTTCTGGATCACGGAGGAAGGCTATCGCCAGCGGTCGCCTCTCACGGCGTCGAACAGCTTCCCGGTTCCGAGTTTGGCGCAGCGGGGCGGTGATTTCTCCGACCTGGGCGGAGTGACGGACGCCAGCGGCAACTGCCTCTCGGGCCGCTGCATCTTCGATCCTCTTACCAGCACGGTCGTGAATGGCAAGGTTGTGCGCAAGGCGTTTGTCGGAAACAAGATTCCGGCGAGCAGAATCAATACGGTCGGGCAGGGGCTGGTCAATGCCTATCCGACTCCCAACGCTGCGGCGACGGGCTTTGGCGCCCTGAACTTCAACGGGGGCGACACGCTGGGTGACCGTGCCGACGAGTTTGTCGGCAAGATCAACCACCAGTTCGGAACACGCTGGCTGGCAGACCTCTACTACATGCACTACGGCTCAAAGGAGCCCGGCGGCAACGCTCTGCAGAGTTTCGCCGGCAGTTCTTCGTCGTATCTGCTGTACCGCAAAGTCGACGCCTTCGGAATTCAGAACACCATCACCCTGAATCCCACGACGGTTCTGACTGCGGGCTTCGGGTTCAACCGCTTTCCGAACGATACACAGGACATCAGCGCCGGATTTGACCAGACAACGCTGGGACTTCCCGGTTCATACGTGAGCGCGCTGCCCAAGAAGGGCTTCCCGCGCATTACCACCTCAAGCACAAGTAACCTGGCGTATGAAGGAACATCGAACTCCGGTCCCGCGGTTTACTTTTCGCGGAACTTCGTCGTCGGTGTTGCGAAGAGCCTGGGCAAGCACAATCTGAAGACCGGTTACACCTTCCGCGCGATCAGCCTTACGTATACCAGTCTCAGCGATGCCAGCGGAACGTACGCGTTCGACAACCAGTTCACGTCGGCGGACAACACGACGTCGTCCGCGACTGGAGCCGATGCCGCGGACATGCTGCTGGGTTACCCATCTTCCGGCTCGGTCATCATTCCCTCTCAGCTTGCGATCACCACTGGCTACCACGGTGTCTATGTGCAAGACGACTGGCGAGTGACGTCGAAGCTGACCCTGAACCTGGGTCTGCGGTATGAGTACGAGCCCGGTGTTCATGAGCGGAATAACCAGTACTCGGTGGGCTTTGACCCAACTGTGGTCAACCCGCTGACGAACACCTCGGGTGTGAAGACCATGGGCGGAGTGATGTTTGCCGGCCAGAACGGATACCCGACGACGACCGGTGACATGGGCAGCAAGTGGGCTCCGCGCGGTGGAATCGCCTACCAGGTGGACGACAAGACGGTCGTTCGTGGTGGATGGGGCATCTTCTACATTCCGCTCGTCTACAGCAACTCGGCTTCGCTGGCGCCTGGATTTGTGGCGACCAACAGCTACGTGGCGACCAATGGAAACGGCCTTCCGGCGAACAGCCTTTCGAATCCGTTCCCCAATGGGTTGGCTGGTCCGACGGGAAGCGCGAGCGGTTATCTGACGGGAGTGGGAAGCACGCTGTCGGTGATCGATCAGCACAGACGGGCGCCGCAGTACACGTCGTACTCCTTCGATGCACAGCGTGAGTTTCCATACGGAATTGCCTTGAAGATTGGCTATGTCGGCGGTCACGGAAAGAACATCTCGAACTCGCTGAACATCAACCAGCTGGCCGATAACTACTATTCGCTGGGCAGTGGGCTAAATCAGGCGGTCGCTAATCCGTACTACCAGAAGGGCGGCACAGGATCGATCGGGTCTTCGACGGTGAGCGCGTATCAGCTCCTGCGCCCGTTCCCTGCCTTCGGCACGATTACTGATGCGGTGAGCGTGGGGCGGTCGGACTTCAACGCTCTCGACGTGAAGGTGCAGAAGCGGTTCGCACGCGGGCTAACGATACTCGCTGCATACAGCTGGACCTCGAACTGGGATAACATCTGGGGCGCTTCAAGCACTCTGAATCCCGGGAACAATGGTCCGCAGGACATCTACAACCTTTCGCCGGAGTACTCGCGGGCGATCAACGATATCCCGAACCGCTTTACGCTGGCGACGACGTATGAGCTTCCGTTCGGAAGGGGCAAGACGTTCCTGAGCGGCGCCAACCGCTGGGTCGATCTGCTGGTCGGAGGATGGAGGTTCAACGATGTGATGATTATGCAGAACGGTGCTCCTCTGCCGATTACGCAGTCGTCGAACCCGAACTCCAACTTCGGCAACTCCACGACGCGGCCCACGATCGTTCCCGGCGTCAATCCATGCTACTCGGGCAGTCCGCAGGGTAGGTTGAACGCCTACTTCAACGCAGCTGCCTATGCCGCGACCATCGGCACGGCAAAGGGAGGCGCGGCCTACGGCAACGCAGCCCGTACCAGCAGTTGCTATGGGCCTGGCTACATCAACTCGGATATCTCACTCAACAAGAGCTTCCGAATCACCGAAGCCGTCAATGCTGAATTCAGAGCCGAAGCTTTGAATGCTTTCAACACGCCGCAGTTCAACGGACCGACCCTGGCTGTCGATTCGTCGAGCGCTGGTAAGATCACTGGAACGCTGGGCTTCCCGAGGCTTGTACAGCTTGGCGGCAGAGTCTACTTCTAACAAAAACCCAACAGCAAACAGAGTGGAGCACCGCGTCTGATGTGGTGCTCCCTTTTCTTGGGTGATTGTCATTTGTGGAAGACGTGCCGAGCCAGTTTTCTCATTCTCCCCCTATGATAGGAAGACGCTTCGCTGGCCATCGTTTGATCTGGGACCGGTGATGCCTCGTACGCATCTTGATTTTAATGCCGCGTCGCGTCGGAACAGGCGAGACGCTTCGGGAGAATGAGCATGGCTGAAGGAAGTTGCGATATTGGTTTGGTCGGTCTGGCCGTGATGGGCCAGAACCTGGTTCTGAACATGAACGACCACGGATACAAGGTGGCGGTGTTCAACCGGACGACGTCGAAGGTGGACGAGTTTCTGAACCATGAGGCGAAAGGGACGCAGGTGGTCGGGGCGCACTCGGCCGATGAGCTTTGCAAGCTGCTGAAGCGTCCGCGGCGCGTGATGCTGATGGTGAAGGCGGGCGAGGTCGTCGACCAGACGATCGAGCATGTGCTGTCGTATCTCGAAGAGGGCGACATCATTATTGACGGCGGCAACTCGCTGTATACCGATACGAACCGGCGGACGAAGGCGCTTGCCGAGAAGGGGATTCTATTTATCGGAACTGGCGTGAGCGGCGGCGAAGAGGGTGCACGGTTCGGCCCGTCGATCATGCCGGGAGGAAATCCTGCTGCGTGGCCGCACGTGAAGGAGATCTTTCAGGCGATTGCGGCCAAGGTCGAAGACGGTACTCCGTGCTGCGACTGGGTGGGTCAGGACGGGGCGGGGCACTACGTGAAGATGGTGCACAACGGCATCGAGTATGGCGATATTCAGCTGATCTGCGAGGCCTACCAGTTGCTGAAGGATGGCCTGGGGATGACGGCTGATGAGTTCCACGAGATGTTTTCCGAGTGGAACAAGGGTGAGCTGGACAGCTATCTGATCGAGATTACGGCTGAGATATTTGCCAAGAAGGACGAGGATGGTCATCCGATGATCGACAAGATTCTGGACACGGCTGGGCAGAAGGGAACCGGCAAGTGGACGGCGATCTCGGCGCTCGACCTGGGGCAGCCGGTGACGCTGATCGGCGAGAGCGTCTTTGCGCGGTGTCTTTCGGCGCTGAAGGACGAGCGCGTAGCGGCGTCGAAGGTGCTTCAGGGGCCGATGAAGGTGCTGACGATCTCGGAGAAGAAGGAGTTTATCGAGGACGTGCGCCGGGCGCTCTACTGCTCGAAGATGGTGAGCTACGCGCAGGGGTACATGCTGCTGCGCGCCATCGAGAAGGAGCAGAACTGGGAGCTGAACATGGGCGGCATTGCGCTGATGTGGCGCGGCGGCTGCATCATTCGCAGCGTCTTCCTGGGCAATATTAAGGCGGCGTTCGACAAGAATCCCAAGCTGCAGAACCTGCTGCTGGACGACTTCTTCTCGAGCGCGCTGAACAAGTATGGATGGTCATGGCGCAAGGCGGTCATCCATGCGATTGAGATTGGCGTCCCTACGCCGGCATTCTCGACGGCGCTCGCGTTCTTCGACGGCTATCGGACGGAGCGGCTGCCGGCAAACCTGCTGCAGGCGCAGCGCGACTTCTTCGGCGCTCACACGTACGAGCGCGTGGATAAGCCGCGAGGCCAGTTCTTCCATACGAACTGGACCGGGCGCGGAGGGCGCGTCTCATCGACGACGTATAACGCGTGAGACGGCTTGAAAAGGCAAAAGGGCGGGCCATGGTGGCTCGCCCTTTTCCTTTTGCTCGTTGGGGAGATCTTGGTTGGGCTTGGCTGGGAGATTATTTCAAGCGCTGCCAGGCGTCGTAAGTAAAGATGCCGACGATGCCGACGGTCATGGCAGCGGCGGCGAAGCCGAGGACGCGAATAAAAGGCTGGATCTGATTGACCTTCCGAACGATCTCACTCTGCTCGCGTTGTTCGTTGCTTTCAGTATCACTTAGGAAGAGCTGGTCTTCTTCGTAGCGGGTCAGTTGTCCGCGGTAGGCGAGCAGCGCGAGAAAGCAGGCCGCCACCACTCCCCAGACGATGAGCATGACGGGTATTGCGCTCATGGCAGGTTCCTCCGCCCTTTGCAGGGGTGTGCAACGTAGTTGAACGGTCTCGACTGGCATAGCGCGCATGACAGCGAGTCCGTTGGTGGGCATCATACGCCCGCCGGGGGAAGATGAACCAGTTTTTTGCGGGGCCGTGCCGGGTTAGTGACCGCGCCCGGCGACTTTAATGACGAGCGACAACATAGAGGGCCACTGCGACACCTGCGACCACGATCACGACGACGGCGCTGAGCAGGAAGGCGATAAACCGCGCGGCGCGATTGGCGGCCTCCTCGCTTGGCTGCGTGATTCCAAAGGTGTTGATGAAGGCGTTGGCGAGAAAGAGGAGCGGTTTCATAATCTTCCCCGACGGCCGGTATCCGGCTTGGCATCGGTTCCAGGTCGCATGGGGGGATGGTACCAGCTTTCGGAGCCCGTTTGCCTGCACCAGTTGCGCGGGTGGCGCATCTAAGTGGTGAGAGATGTGTCTCGGATCCCGCGGTGACCCAGGTCTTGCCGGTGGGATTGCGAGGGCATACACTTTAGGAGTCTGAGCAACACAAGGAGATTCGATGGCCACTGCAACCGCTACCCCTACCGCTGAAGTTGTTACCGGGACGCCTGCCTCCACGCATCCCGTGACCCTGACCACCGCGGCGATTGCCAAGGTGAAGGAGATCATGGCAACCCAGGACCCGGTTCCGGCTGGATTGCGTATCGGCGTAGTCGGGGGCGGATGCTCTGGGTTCCAGTACTCGATGTCGTTTGAGAACCAGTCCGGCATGATGGACAAGGTCTATAAGTTCGACGACCTGAAGGTCTTTGTAGACGCGACCTCGGCGATGTACCTGGTGAACTGCACGGTCGATTATGTCGAGACGCTCGAGGCGGCAGGCTTCAAGTTCGAGAATGCCGCGGTGAAGTCGACCTGCGGATGCGGATCGAGCTTCAGTGTCTAAGTCCTAAAAAGGTTGCGAAGAGCCCCGGTAGATGCCGGGGCTCTTTTGCTGTTTAAAAGGCCTGCGGGTCTGGTATGGCTTGTGCGAACGTCTAAGATGGACGAAGGTTCTGCGTTATTACCTTTGCGGGTCGGGAATAGGCTGTTTTTTTTATGAATGAGTTCGTGGTTCGGTTGGCGGATGAGCGGGGCAGGGTGCAGGAGCAGACCCATTTGGCGGCCACGGCCGAGGAGCTGCGGGCGCGGTTCACCCAGGCCGGTTACTACGTCTACTCCGTAAAGGCGCGGGGCACGCTTGGGATGTCGAGCCGGAAGAAGGTAAAGCTGGAGACCTTTCTGGTCTTCAACCAGCAGTTTCTTACGCTCATCCGGGCCGGACTTCCTATTCTGGGATCACTCGAATTGCTGGGCCGGCGGCAGAAGATCGCACACTTCCGGGGACAGCTGGCGGACGTGGCGGGCCGGGTCAAGACAGGCGAGTCCATCTCGCAGGCCTTTGAGGCGCAGGGTGGCTTCCCGCTGGTCTATACGACGACGCTGCTGGCCGGCGAGCGCTCGGGAAATCTGGAAGAGGTTCTGCAGCGCTACCTGGATTTCCAGCGCGTGTCGCTTACCTTTCGCAAGAAGCTGAAGGCCAGCCTCATCTATCCGGCGCTACTCATCGTGATGGTAATTGCGCTGTTCATCTTTCTGATCACGTTTGTCGTGCCGAGGTTCGCACAGCTCTACGAGCAGCTCGACACGCAGCTGCCTGCGCTGACTACGTTCCTTTTGAGCCTGGGACAGAACGCGCAGCACTATGGAATCTACTTCGCCGCGGTCATTGTGCTGGTGGCGTTTCTGTTCTATCGATGGATGAAGACCGACGCCGGGGCGACCGCACTCGACAAAGTGAGGATCAGCCTGCCGATCTTCGGGGCTGTATGGCTGAAGTACCAGGTGGGGCTGTTCTCGCGAACGCTGTCGACGCTGCTGACCGGCGGCCTGCCGCTGGTGCCGTCGCTGGAGACGGCGGCGCGTTCGATCGACTCGCGGCAGGTGGCGAATGCTGTCATGCGGTCGGTAGAGACGGTTCGCGAGGGCCAGGGGCTGGCGCGGAGTCTCGAGCAGACGAAGGCCTTTCCGGAGCTCGCGATCGAGATGATCGAGGTCGGCGAGTCAACCGGTGCCCTCCCGCAGATGCTGAACTCGGTCGCCGAGTTCTTCGAAGAGGACGTCCAGACCAGCCTGACGGCTGCGATGAGCCTCATTGAACCGCTAATTCTCGTGGTGATGGGCGTGGTAGTGGTGACGATCCTGATTGCACTCTACCTGCCGATCTTCAGTCTTGGCGCAACTGGAGTCACCGGGCGGTAGGAAGCGCCAGTTGTGTAATGGCATTGGAACGCCTAAATCGCCTTGAGGACACGCTTTGCCGTCAGTGAGAGCATCAGTCGCGAGAAGCCACTGAAGAGCATGCTGACACCTACCAGCGTACCAATGGCCCAAACGGAGCTTAAGGGCCAACGCGACCAGATCATCCAGGCAAGCAGAAGCGTAATAATGCCGTCGAAGAGGATCCAGCCGGCGCCGCCCCGGCTACGCGCCTGGAAGAAGAGGACGAGTTCGAAGATGCCCTCGAAGAAGAGGTAGAAGGCCAACAGCAGTGTAAGCGAGGCGAGGCCATAGTCGGGATGCAGGATCAGGTAGACTCCGGCGGCCAGGTAGACGACGCCGACGAGCACCTCCCAGACTTTGCTGCCGGCGGCCGGGGTGTTCCACGCGAAGACGAAGTGGGTGATTCCGCTGACGATCATGGCCCAGCCGACGAAGATGGTGACCCATAAGCCTCCGAAGGAGGGGACCAGCAGGGTACAGAAGCCGGCCAGAATCAGCAGGATACTCAGGAAGATGGACCAGTTAACGGACTTGTGAGCGTAACCGGTGATTGAAGTTGCGGAGCTGCTCATAGTGGGGTCCTCCAAAAGGTGTAGATTTCGGGGCCCAAGGCTGACGGGATTTGGAGAGAGCAGAATAGTACGATAAAAGCAGTCGCACTGGCAGGGATCGCCGGTCTTTCTGGGACCCTGGTCTCGTTGATGGAATGATTCATGAATTATGTTGCACAGACCGGCTTTAGGGTTGCCATGGTTCCACCGAGCGCGTTTCCGGTTCGCTTAGTGACGGTTGGATAGCACAGGAGTCTTACGCGTATGGGAAATGTACCGCTGGCGATACCAGTCCATGAACTGGGGATGGACGAATTGGAGCGCGCGCAGATGCTGGCGCGGCGCTACCACGCGGAGTTCGTCGATCTGAAGAACTTCAAGATTCAGCACGATCTCTTCAAGCGCGTTCCTGTCGACATGATGTTCCGCTACAACTTCGTTCCCCTGGAGCAGGTGGGCTCGCGACTGGCGATCGCGGTCTCGGACCCCTCGAAGCTGATGGTGCTGGATGAGATCTCGGGGCTGCTCGGGACGCGGCTTGAGACGCGCGTGGCCACGCTGTCGCAGATCACCGAACTGCTGAAGAAGACGGAACAGTCGCAGCGCGTGCTCGATGAGGCGAGCGAGGGGCTGGCCTTCGACGTTCTCTCGAGCGAGGAGTCGGGCGATGAGAACATCTCGATCGAGCGGCTGACCAGCGAGGATGACATCTCGCCGATCATTCGCCTGGTCGACACGACGATCTTCACCGCGCTCGAGAGGCGCGCCTCCGACATTCACCTCGAGACCTTCGATGATTCGCTGCAGGTGAAGTACCGCATCGACGGTGTGCTGCAGCAGGCGATGGCTCCCATCGCGCGCGAGCATCACCAGACGATCCTCTCGCGCATCAAGGTCATGAGCGAGCTCGACATCGCCGAGCGCCGCGTTCCGCAGGACGGCCGCTTCCGTGTGCGCTACAAGGGCCGCCTGATCGACTTCCGCGTCTCGATCATGCCGACGGTGCATGGCGAGAACGCCGTGCTGCGCGTGCTCGACAAGGAGTCGATGAGCGAAAAGTTCAAGAAGCTCTCGCTGGAAGTCGTAGGGTTTGCGGAGCAGGATCTCACGCGCTTCCGCCGCTACATCAAGGAGCCGTACGGGATGGTGCTGGTCACCGGGCCGACCGGATCGGGAAAGACGACGACGCTGTACGCGGCGCTCAACGAGATCAAGAGCGAGGAAGACAAGATCATCACCATCGAAGACCCGGTAGAGTACCAGATCCGCGGCATCACGCAGATCCCGGTGAACGAGAAGAAGGGGTTGACGTTCGCACGCGGTCTGCGTTCCATCCTGCGACACGACCCGGACAAGATTCTTGTTGGTGAGATCCGCGATGCCGAGACGGCGCAGATTGCCATCAACTCGGCACTTACCGGACACCTCGTCTTCACTACGGTTCACGCGAACAACGTCGTCGATGTGCTTGGGCGCTTCCTCAACATGGGCGTGGAGCCGTACAACTTCGTATCGGCGCTGAACTGCATACTGGCGCAGCGGCTGGTGCGGCAGATCTGCGAGTTCTGCGTACGCGAGGTGCACTACGACGATGCGACCCTGCTCGCCAGCGGGCTTGATCTCTATGACTGGCGAAGCTTCCGGTTCCAGGAGGGTGCAGGCTGCATAGAGTGCGGGGGAACGGGCTATCGCGGACGATCCGCGATCCATGAGCTGCTGGAGCTCGACGACGAGATTCGCGAGATGCTGCTGGCCAAGAAGCCGGGAAGCGAGATTCGCAAGAAGGCGCGCGAGAAGGGAATGGCGTTTCTGCGCGACTCTGCGCTGGAGCGGGTGAGGGCAGGTATTACGACGCTCAAGGAAATCAACAAAGTGACGTTTATTGAGGCGGGGCGCTAAGTGAGATCGCGGCACGTTGCGGAAGGAACAAGGTAAGCTGGGACGGGATGGAAATTCTACCGAAAACTCTGGGGACGCGGCCTCGGCTGGCGGTTGAGCTTAGGGCCGACGGCGTCGTTGCGGCAAGGGCCGAGGACGCGTCGGCGCTGCTGACTGCGATCGCGCAGAGCCCGCTCACTGATGGCGCCATATGCGCCGGTTTGAGGGGCGGCAACATCGCCGATCCGGCACGAGTCACAGCGGCGATCCGTACGGCACTGGATGCGGTCGCCGGTCGCGGCGGCGACCGCATCCGCGATGTGACGATCGTGGTTCCGGATGCTGCGGCGCGGGTCCTGTTGCTTGACTTTGACGACCTTCCCGGCAAGGCAGCCGAGGCGCTGCCGGTGATCCGTTTCCGGCTGAAGAAGCTGGTGCCCTTTGACGCCGACACCGCGGCGGTGAGCTATCAGGTGATGGCGAGCGAGAGAGGCACGGTGAGGGTGCTTGCCGTGGCGATGCCGCGCGAGGTGCTGGAGGAGTACGAGGGAGCGGTCGCCGCGGCGGGATACGCTTCGGGAGCTGTGCTGCCGAGCACGCTTGCGGCGTTGGCCTGTCTGAATGAGCAGGAGGCTCCGGCGCTGGTCGTCAATTGCAGCCACGGCGGCGTGACGACGGCGATTGTGCGCGCTGGCGTGCTGATGCTTCACCGCACGCTCGAGGTGGCTTGCGAGGCCATCTCGAGCACGGAGCACAGCGGTGGTGTGCTGCAGGCGCAGGACGGTTCGCGAGGCTACGATCGGTGTGGCTACGATCGCATCGAAGCCGAGGCTGGGATTGAGACGCAGGTGCTGGAATCGAGCGAGGGTGCACTGGCGGCTCGTGAGATCGCGCAAGCGGTGTGTGTGGCGGCGGCCTATTTTGAGGACACGCTGGGACGCGCTTCTGAGGCGATCGTCTCGGCGGGCACGCTCGGAGCCGAAGGGCTCAGGATAGTGCTTGAGGAGAGTGGTCTCGATGGGCTGAGAGTTCAGGAGATGGTTGGAGCGGATGCGCTTGCGGCGGCTGCGGCGACGATGCCGCGCGGCTGGCTTGCGGGAGTGAGAGGAGCGCTGAGGAACTAATGCGGATCTCGGTCAATCTCGCGACGCGGCCGTTTGTCGAACTGCGTCCTCTCTTCGCCAGGCTGCGGATCGTCGTTGTTGCGCTGATCCTGCTTGCGATCGGTCTTGCGTTCTGGCTGCACACCTTGACGGTGAAGGCACGAGCGGCTGAGGCCGATATGAACGCGCTGAAGGCGAAGACGCTCGCGTACCAGCAGGAGCGTCAGAGGAATGAGGCCAGGATGCATCAGCCGCAGAACATGGCGGTGCTCGAGCGCAGCGAGTTCCTTAACGCATTGTTCTCCGAGAAGAGCTTCAGCTGGACGGCGGTGATGATGGATCTCGAGCGCGTGCTTCCGGCTGGCGTTCAGGTGACGAGCATCGAGCCGGCGACGACGAAGACCGGAGAGGTGAATATTCGACTGAAGGTCAGCGGTGAGCGCGACCACGCCGTTGATCTGGTGCGGAACCTCGAGAAGTCGCAGCGCTTCGTAGCTCCGCGACTGGCCGGCGAGTCGGCACAGGCGGGGGAGACGGGGCGTGTAAGTGCATCTCCGGTTGCGCCGGGAGCGGTCGAGTTCGACATTCTGAGCGGATACAATCCGCTGTCTCCAGCGGAGGCGAAGAAGGTTGAGGCGGCGGCCGCGAAGGACGATGAAGATTCCCCGGCCAAATCGGACGAGCCGCGGACGGTCTCGCGCCGTGCGCGGGGCACGAAGGCTGCTCCGCCGTCGCAGCGGCCGATGACTGGCGGTGTGCGATGACGACATTGACTCGAGCTGCCGCAGTCGCGCAGAGCGTTCAGGGAGTGTCGGCGAGGACGCGCAGCCTCATGACACGGCTCAATCTTTACTACACGGCCGTTGCTGCGCTGGCGCTGGTGAATCTGTATCTTCTGGTGCAGATTGGCTTGGCCTGGAAGGTGACGATGAGCCGGGACGCGAAGGCGATTGCGCAGCAGACGGTTGCGATGAAGACCGCCGAGATTGCCAAGAAGCCGCTGGAAGGGCTGGACGGAAAGCTCACCGCGGCGACGGCGGTTGCCGACAAGTTCTATGAGACGCGGCTTCCTTCTGCTTATTCCGAGGTGCTGGCAGAGCTTGGCGCGTTGACGAAGAAACAGGGTGTAAAGCTGACGCGCGTGCAGTATGCCGAATCGCCAGTGCTCGATGGCGCGGCAGGCGCGCTTACCGAGGTTCACATGGATGCGAGCCTGAACGGGGACTATCGGCCGCTGGTGCTGTTTGTGAACTCGCTCGAGCGGGACAAGATGTTCTTCCTCATCAGCGGAGTGACGCTGACCGGACAGCAGAGCGGAATGGTCGGGCTGCGGCTGAAGCTGACGACGTATCTGCGTCCTGTGAAGCGCGAGACTGCGCGGGTCAAGACGGCAAAGGACGCTCGGACGCATTCTGCCGGCGAGGACGGGAGCGAGGCTCGATGACGATGACAGACTCGCAGAAGAAGGGCATCGCGATTGGCGGCTTTGTCGTGCTGGCGCTGGGAATCCTGTACTACCAGCTGCGCGACGATGGTCCGGCGCCTCGAGCGGCTCAGACCGCTTCGGCACCGGCAGCGCAGGTTGCCTACGCGCCTGCCAGGTCCGGCTCGCAGACGGCGAAGGGCGGCGAAGCGAAGAGCCTGGGAACGACCTCGGCGCAGCTGGACCCGACGCTGAAGATGGGGCCGATGCTGGTGACGGAGCGGCTGGTCTACTCGGGCACGGGGCGGAATATCTTTTCGACGGCGTCGGCTCCGGTCGCGATTCCGAAGCCGATTGCGTCGGCGCGTCCGAAGCAGGTCGTTCCTGTGTACACGGTTCCGCCAGGACCGCCTCCGCCTCCGCCGATCGATCTGAAGTTCTTTGGGACGGTAACTTCGGCGAATGGAAAGCGGCAGGCGTTTCTGCTGCACGGAGAAGATGTCTTTCTGGCCTCGGATGGCGAAATCGTTCAGCGGCACTATCGCGTCCTATCGGTTGCGGCGAACTCGATCGTGGTGGAAGACATGACGAACAACAACCGGCAGACGCTTCCGCTGATTGGGCACTGAGAGCGGCGATGCAACAGACTGGTCCAGAGACGAGACGCGAGGGCGAGCAGGGCTTCATGCTGCTCGGGGTGATCGTTCTCGTCTTCCTGCTGATGCTGGCGCTGAGCGTTGCGGCTCCGAAGGTTGCGCAGTCGCTGCGGCGTGACCGCGAGGTGGAGGCGATCCATCGCGGCAACGAGTATGTTCGTGCGATTCAACTGTATTACCGCAAGTTAGGACAGTATCCGGGCAATATGGACCAGCTGGAGAAGTCGAACAATACACGGTTTCTGCGGCAAAAGTACCCTGACCCGATGACGGGGAAGCCGGACTGGCGGCTGATCCACGTGGGTGAGGCGAAGACGACGGTGAAAGGCTTCTTTGGCCAGCCGCTGGCGGGGCTTCCGGGCGGTGGCGCGACTGGCAGTCTTGGTGCGGCGGCGTCGATGGTGTCGGCTCAGCCGACACAGACGGTTGGCGGGACGAGCACGTCTCCTACTTCGCCAGGGAATTCGTCAGGCGGACTCTCGCTGTCGAGTGGGTCGAGCAACTCACCCACAGGCTCATCACCTACAGGATCCTCGGCTAACGGTTCGCCGACGAGCGGCTCGGGACCCGGCGGGACGAATTCAACCGGCGCCGGAGGCAGCGGCTTCGGTGGGATCGGGAGCCAGTCGGCTACGACTTTCTCCGGTGGTGGAGGTCCGATCATCGGTCTTGGCAGCTCGAAGACGGGAACGTCGATTACGGATCTTAACGAGCAGATCACGTACGAGACGTGGGAGTTTCTGTACGACCCGCGGATCGAGCAGATGAAGGCGAAGGCCGCGCTGCTGGGCGGACCGGCTTCGGGCGGCTCGGGCAGCAGTGGTTTTGGTCCGAGCGCTCCGTTTGGGACGCCGATTGGGACGCCCGCGGGTGGAACGACTTCGCCGACGAGTCCGACGAGTCCAACCAGTCCGACGAGTCCGACCAGTCCTGCTCCTTCGGGGACGACGCCTTACTAGGCCCCTCCCCCCTTAGATGGATAAATATTTTGTTTTGTTTAGTTTACTTGATTTAAGTTGGCCAAAATATTGATTTTGAATGAGTTACACATCAGAATATTGATATGTAAGGGGTTAGCGCCAAAAAAAACGCCCGGAGGGTTCCGGGCGTTTTCCCTGTTTGAGTCTGATACCAGTATAGCGAAGTCGAGGTAATTAATCGGCACTCTCTATTTCGTTTGTTTGTTTGGTTTAGGTGGTTTGGGGGCTTGACATCTCTAACGACGTTGGCGGTGTCAAGGGCGAAGTAAGGCGCGGTCGTGGGGAGCGGGGTCAAGGGCGCCGTTTTTTGGCGTTCATCTTGACCCTTGACCCCGCTCCCCACGCGCATAAGCTCGGGCCGAAAACGAAGCTCAGGTGTCCTTTCTGAGCTTCGTTCCTTGACAGCGAGGTTCTTCGGTTTGGGCCAGGGCTGCATGGGGTTGTTGGTTCAACTGCATCGTCGTTTGAATCGTCGGGGGAACTCGCGTCCCCATCCATCTATCTCCGGCCACTTCACTGCGGCCAGGATGACGGAGTCGAACTCCCGCTTGCGCGGG
>NZ_JQKI01000075.1 GCF_000745965.1 Edaphobacter aggregans DSM 19364
TTTGCATAACGCCCCGAAAAGGTTCAATTCAGATTCAAGCTGCTGATGCAGCGTCTCGCTGGGGTGCCCATTCCGTCAATCCCTGAATGATGGCGTCCAGGCTGAGGAGGTCCGGCTGTTTCTGGAATTCGTAACGCCCATGGAGATTGATGTGCTGCCAGGCAATCGGCGAGATGTTCTTAATTTCGTCGATGCCTTGCATCTGTCCCGCTTTGTGCTTGTGTTCCAGGAGACGAGACAAGATGGAGGCGTTGTAAAAGATGATGCAGTTGGAGATCAGGCGGCTGCACTCAGACCACAGATCGTGTTCATAGTCGGTCTTGAAGCGGAGCTTGCCAAAGCTGGCGAAGGAGACGGATCGTCGCAACTGGTGGTAGTTTTCACCCCTGTTGACCGCCTTTTGGACGTTCTGCCGCAAGGAAGGGGAGTCAATATATTAAGCAGATAGAGGCTGCGGTGAATGCTGTCGTATTCCCAGAGGGTGCGTTTCGTCCATTTGTTGCGAGCATGGGCGCTGAACAGCTCTGCGTTGTCTCCTTCAGTCCAGCGAGACGAAGATGCGCTTTGACGCACGAGTCGAATCGGATTTCTGTCGAAGAACTCATACCTGCAGGCATGGTTGAACAACACCGACATGACGTTGCGAATCTTTGCGCACGTACTCCTCGCAATAGATAGGCTCCGAAGCCACAACTCGACCTCAATCGTCCTGATGTCGCTTAGACTAATAGGTGTTCGCCCCATCTCGGAATGATCCATCTCCGCAGGTAGACCTTATAGATTTGTTTGGTCGAGTAGCTTCGCCAAGTGTTGCCCAAACACAATTCACGTTGATCAAAATGGCTGCAAAGCCGAGCGACGGTCATCGAAGTAGGCTCCGATCTGGCCTTCCTTACATTCAACTCTGGCACCAAAAGGCTTGCTGCTTTACGAGCAGCTTCCAGGTCTGGAATCTGCTCGACTGTCCCGATCTCTCTCCGTCTATAAATTCTCTTTCCGTCGGCTGTGCTCTCCCACCAGCGAAACTGCCAGATATCAGAGTGGTTCTTGCGACTTCTCCTTATGACGCTCCCGTTTTGCATGGTGACCTCCGCCCGCGGCTGCAGGCAGAAATATCTTCTCGGAAGCGCGTGGGGAAGGGAATTGAGCGTCAGTCCTTGATGAGGTAGCTGCTTTGCGGCGGTAGAGGTTGACATCTGAATTCGTGGACCGCCGAGTGGCGCCCACTCAATAGGTAGGCTGCGCCTCCGGCTCCTGTTCTCGCACCGTTGGCTTAACGCGGAACCAGATCGTGTAAAGCGCGGGGAGAAAAACGAGCGTAAGTACAGTGCCGACCGCGGTTCCTCCGATAAGGGTGTAGGCTAGAGATCCCCAAAAGACCGAAAACGTTAGGGGAATGAATGCAAGTACCGCAGCCAATGCGGTCAGAACGACCGGTCGTGACCGCTGAACAGTAGCTTCGACCACGGCATGGAAGTCATCGAGACCCTCTTCCTTGTTTGTCTTGATTTGCCCGATCAGGATGAGTGTGTTGCGCATTAATATGCCAGCCAGGGCAATCAATCCAAGGATCGGATTAAACCCGAACGGCACGTGGAAGATGAGAAGTGTAGGAACGACACCGGCCAGCCCCAGGGGCGCGGTCAGGATTGTCATGGTGAGAGCGGACAAAGACCTCACCTGGAAAATGATCACGACGAGGGTGCAAACAAACATGATCGGGAATACCTTGGCGAGCGCTGCGTTTGCTTTAGCTGATTCTTCTGTATTGGCACCAACTTCGATCCTGTACTCGTCGCGAAGCTTAGCGATAATGGGTTGAATGGATTTCAACACCTCTGCAGTCACTTGTGGCGGTTGAACTGATTCATCGTGATCGCCCTGCACAGTGATCGTAGGAGTGCGGTCGCGTCGCTTGAGGATCGGGTCTTCTTCTTTGACCACGACCTGTCCTACCTGACTAAAAGGAATCAGTCGCCCGTCGCTGCTGGTCAAAGTCATGTTGAGCAACTTCGTGGGATCAAGGCGATTGGCTCCCGAGGTGCGCGCCACCACATCGACAGTGCGAATATCCTCACGTACCTGGGTCACAGCTACGCCGGTTGTGAGGAACTGAATCTGCTGACCGGCGTCTTGCGAAGATAAACCGATCAAGCGGAGCCTGTTTTGGTCGAGGACAAGATGGACGACCGGAGCGCGCTCCGTCCAGTCTTCGTTCGCCGTTCGGACATTCGGGTTGGCCTGCATCTTCGCCAATACCTGATCCGCTATCATACGAACTACGTTCGGGTCCGGCCCCATGACGCGGAATGCAATCGGATAGGCCGAATAGGGGCCAAAGATAAATTGAACTGCCCGCACACGGGCTTCGGGAGCGAGTCCTGCGGCGACCTGCTGACGAAGGCGTAGGATGAGCTTATCTCTTTCCTTCGCATTGGGCGTCAAGATCATCATTTTGGCAAAGTTTGGGTTCGGCAGTTCGGGATTGTAGGCGAGCCAGAAACGCGCGGCGCCTCCACCTATATAGGAGCTGACGATCTTTGCCTCAGGCTGCGCCCTTACCCAGTTCTCGACCTTGATCACGGCGGCTTGCGTAGCTTCAATGCTGGAACCCTGAGGCATCGTTATATCTACCAGTACTTCGGGTCTGTCGGAACTCGGAAAGAACTGCTGTTTGACCAAGCCCATTCCCAAAAGCGATGCAAAGAAGATGAGAACGACGGCTCCGGCCACCATGAATTTGTGTTCTACCGACCAGACAATCACTCGGCGCAATCTTTGATAGTTCGGCGTTTCATAGATCGCCGCGTATCCCCCTTCCATCGGGGGAATGTTGGGAAGGAGTTTCACACCGAGATACGGCGTGAAGGTAACGGCGACAACCCATGAGGTCAACAGGGCGATACAGACAACCCAAAAAAGGTTCCTGCAATATTCGCCGGCGCTTGATTGCGCGAACCCAACCGGCATGAGGCCAATGATGGTTACCAGGGTTCCGGCCAACATCGGTGCGGCGGTATGGCTCCACGCATATCCGGCAGCCTTAATGCGATCCCAGCCCTCCTCCATTTTGACCACCATCGTTTCAATGGAGATGATCGCGTCATCGACGAGGAGTCCGAGCGAGAGAATGAGGGCGCCCAGGGTAATGCGGTCCAGATCTTTGCCCGTGGACAGCATGATGACAAGTGTGGCTGAAAGCGTAATCGGAACCGCCGCGGCGACGACAATGCCCACACGCCAGCCGAGGCTGAGAAGGCTGACAATCATCACGACCAGGAGGGCCACAAAGAACTTGAGTTGGAACTCACCCACTGCTTCTTTGATGATCGTTGACTGATCAGTTACGTTTTCAAAGCGCATCCCAGCCGGAAGAGTCGCCTGAATCTTCTTTTGCTCTGCCTCCAGAGATTTCCCGAACGCCAACCCGTTGAACTGCTCTGTCATTACAACGTCGAGCATCATCGCAGGTTGACCATTGTGACGAACCAGGAACGTCGCGGGATCTTCATAGCCTCGTTGCACATCGGCAATATCTGACAATTTCAGAGTTCGGCCACCAGAGACGATGGGCGTGTCTCGGATCTTTTCCTGATCATTGAGTGCGCCATCGAGGCGGATATACACCTGTTGGTTTTGAGTATCGATCGAACCAGATGGGGTCACAGCATTCTGCCTGACGAGTGCATCGAGGATGTCGCGTGCACTCACTCCCAGAGTTGCAATTCGGTCATAGGAGAACTGAACAAATATCCTCTCCGGCCGTTCTCCGAAGACATTGACCTTCTTGACTCCTGGAACATGCAGCAAATCCTGTCTCAGAGTCTCCGCCTCTCGCGTGAGCGTTCGAAGCGGTAGTCCGGGTGCTTCCAATGCGTACACAGAGAACGTGACATCTGTGTATTCGTCATTCAGGACCGGCGGCAAGACTCCTTGCGGCAGCCTCGAGGCTTCGTCTTGAATCTTCTTGCGGCCTTGATAGAACTCTTCCTGAACATCTTCGGGAGGTGTGTAGTCCTTCAGCGTAACTGTCAGGAATGCCAGGCCGGGCCGGGTAAATGTATCCACGTGGTCGTAGTAAGTGAGTTCCTGCATCCGCTTTTCCAGCGGCTCCGCTACGAGATCCTGCATTTCCTGGGCAGTCGCGCCTGGCCACGCCGCCGTCACGGTGAACACCTTGATCGTAAAGCTGGGGTCTTCAGCTCGCCCCAGGTTGAAGTATGCAAATGCCCCGGTAATGATTACCGCAAGGAGGAAGAAGAGCGTGACAGATCGCTCACGGACGGCAAGCGCCGAGAGATTGATTCCGCTCTTCACATGTCCTTCCTTCTCGAAATGCGGTTCCTGGATTTCGAATTTGCTCATCGGGATGCCACCTTCTCGTCTGCAACACGGACCTGCTGCCCATCGCTAAGCAGATGTGCGCCTAGCGCGACTATCTGCTCTCCCGGCTGCACGCCATCCGAAAGAATTGCTTCCTCTCCACTCAAACGAAGCACCTTGACCCTTTGAAACGAGACGGTGGAGGTCTTTTGATTGAGAACCCAGACACCAGGCCCGTTGCCGCGGTCGGTGATCGCAGCAATGGGAACTTCCTGTGGATCGGAAGAGTCTTTCTTGGGGACCTGAACGGTTACTGTAGCTCCAAGCGGCGCGTTTGCGCCGAGAGAACCAAGAACATATCTGGCTTCGAAGGTACGGGTCTCGGGGTCCGCAGAATCCGACAGTTGTCTCAACCGGACAGGAACGCTCGCAGTTTCTCCATACAGGACTGCATGGGCTTCCGAGCCGAGAGTTGGTCGAAGCGTCTCCGGAAGGTAGACTGCAGCTTCGCGGGGGCCGGCGTGAGCCAATTTGATAACAGTTTGTCCCGCGGCCACGACCTGGCCTGGCTCAGCCAGTGTCTGCACAACGGTGCCGTCGGAGTCGGCAAGCAGGAGAGAGTAGTCTCCCTGATCTCTTGCAACTTTCTCTTGCGCCTCTGCGGATGCCAATTGTGCCTGGGCCGCATCGGCCGTTGCCTTGACTTGGTCGTAAGTTGAAGCAGCAATCGCACCGGTCGATACAAGGCCCCTGTAACGGACCTCATCTGCAGCCGCCTGTTTGGCCTTCGCTCTCAGAGCTGCAACGTTCTCCGTTTGTGTTGCGATGGCATGCGCATAATCGGTCACATCGATTTGCATGAGGGGCTCACCGATGTGAAACCTTTTGACCCGTATCCACAAAACGCTTCGTCACCTTGCCCGGAACGCGAAAACCCAAATCGCTTTGAACCCGCGCAGTAACGACGCCCGTGAATGATTCGGTCTCTGCGATAGGGGCTCCAACTCGAGCTACGAGTACCGAAACGGGCTGAGTTCTCGGGTCCGGTTCCGGGGACTTCGAACAGCCTGACAGGGCCACCAAGCTTGACGTCAATCCAAATGCGATGAATTTCATGATGGTCACAGTTTTCTCACTCCAGAATCGTCGAGGTGTAATCAACTTCTCAGCGTGGTTTTGAACAGATTCGGCTGGCGCGTTAGCGCCGGCAATCCATGAAATTCTCTGAATGACGTAAGGCCGCAGATTCATGGCGTCCATCCTCCGCCGAGCGCGCGGAAGGATCCGACCGCGGCCTGGGCTGCAGTTTCCTTGGTGAGTGCTAGGTCGTCCCTCGCAACCAGCAACTGGCGATCGGCATCGAGCACATCTGTCAATCCGATCACTCCAGCCTCATAGGCCTCCTGGGAACGGTCTCTTGCTCTTTGTAGGGCCGCTATTTCGACGACAATTTCGTCTCGTCGAACTTCTGATTGTGCGAGAAGGCTGAACGAATCTTCGACGTCTTCGGTGGCGCGCAGCACCGAACTCCGGTATCGCAAGAGGGCTTCGGCGTTCGCTCCCTTCGCTTCCTTGACCTCCGCATCGACGCGACCGAAGTCAAATAGTCTCCATTGAAGACCAGCAACAGCACCCGGCTGAAATCCCCTCTCACGGAAAAGATCTCCAGGACTGATTGCTTCACTACCAAGAAGCCCCGACAGTGAAACCCTGGGATAATACTCCGCAATCGCCTGGCCAATTCGCGCGTTTGACGCGGCAAGTCTTCTTTCTGCGGCGACAATGTCTGGCCTACGGCGAAGGAGATCACTTGCGTTTGCGGTTGTGGAGATCGACGGAACAGATGGAATCTCCCCAGGAGCCTCCAATTCGGCCGCGTATGTACCGGCCTGAGCTCCCATGAGCACATCCAGGCGATTCAACTGCGCCTCCAGAATGATGACCAAGAGAGGCACTGTGGCCTTTGCCTGAGCCAAAAGAGCCTCCGCCTGAGCAAGCTCTCTATCGGATGCGACGCCGGCAGTTCTTCTTTGGGAGACAAGAGCGAGCAAGTGCTCATCGGTAGTGATTTGCTCCCTCGCCACCTTAAGACGGACCTGTGTGCCACGAATTTGCATATACGCATCCGCTGCCTCGGCAACTATGGAAACACGAACTCCGAGTCTTTCTGCCTCGGCTGCCTGGGCTTCGTCGCTTGCAGCTTCAGCGCCTCTCCTAAGTCCACCGAACAGATCAACTTCCCATGAGGCTTCCAACCCGAGGTCTAAATAGCTTTGGTTGCGATCGTAGCCTGGAAAGGCAGCGGAATATCGGCCGGTTGGACTATCCAACGATTGTCGAAATGAATTGGATTGTGCAATAACCGAACCGGAGGGTTTCAGCTTTGCACCGGCCTCTTTCGCAGCCGCTCGCGCTTGTTCCACTCGGGCGAAAGATTTGGCAAGATCGAGATTCTGATTTAGGACCCTCTCAACGATCCTGGTTAGTTCTGGATCATCGAACCCAGTCCACCAAGTATCTAGCTGCGGCGCCGGCAGAACCGCCTGCCGTGATTCAATCGACGGTGCGTTATGAAATGGTTGGACCGCGGTAACTGGTTTTCCATAACGGGGACCGACAGTGCAACCCGTCGCGAAAATGGCGAGAACCGTGCATAGACCGAACGCGGCGTACTTGCCTGAAGGAATTGCGCGTCTTTCGAATCTCAGTGGATCGGAAGTTCGCAACACCTTCATCCTCTTCACCGCAGTTGTTGTGCGTTGCTGTTCCATTGCGCTTCACTTGCCTCGATACCGCGTATTTTCTATTACGTTGAAGACAGAACCGGCGCGGTGCACCCCCTGTACTGTGAGGGAATTCCGAACGGGTCAAGATAGAAACGAATGCCGTTCGCCTCAACAAACTGCGTCGGGGCCGTGACTGCTGCATAGGTGCTCATCGTTCGATCCTCTTTTCTTCGTGGTTGACATCGGCGATTTTCAGAAGCTGCTTCCCAGAATTCTCGCCTGCAAACAGGCGCAACCGGCGCCGCCTGGGCGCTGAGCCTAAGCGCTAATAGCCGGTCCGTGATACGCAGCCGCAAAAACATCCTGCACAAAGTTTTCAAGCGAAGTCGGTGTGGTGTTCTCCGGCGAACGCGGCTCCAACGGAACGAGGACTCCTGCGTTGATGGCTTTGTACATCTCGATGTACAAAGCGGCTCCCTTCGGCGGAATACCCATTTGCGTCAAGACCTGCTGCACCTGGTCATAGGGAAACTGCTCGTAGCGCAGATCTGGATGGCCAATGCCGCGCGCAATCACCGCGGTAGCTTCCGTCATGGACAGGTCGCGCTCGCCAAGCAACTCGCGGGTTTGTTTGCCGGAAAAATCCAGGTGCAGGAGGCGCTGCGCGGCGTAGTTGCCAACATCGCGCGTCGCGATCATGGGCAGCTTCAGGTCGGGTAGCAGCGCATTTCCCAACAATCCCATCCAATGAATCATGCCGATCGCCGCCAGACTGTTCTCCATGAAATACGCGGCGCGCAGGTGCAGAACGTTCAACCCGCTGATCGCGTTCAGTTTTTGTTCCGAAGAATGCAGCCCCGCGACTGGACCGGTGCCTTCCGGAACCTGCGCACCGTAGCTGCTCAAGTGCACAGCGTAGAGCAGGCCGGACTCCTTCACAGCTTTCGCAATCGCATCGCTCTCTCGCTCCTGGTTCTTCCGGGATTTCGCCGGCGGCAACATCAAGTATGCCGCGCGTGCACCGCTGAAGGCATTGGTGAGCGCAGCCGCATCGCTCATGTCGGCCGTGAACGCTTCCGCGCCTTTGCCCACAAAGCGCTGTAGTCGCCCCGGGTCACGCCCCATGACGCGCACCTTTTCGCCCTTTGATAGCAGAGAATTGGCGATGATCGAGCCGGTGTTCCCGCTCGCCCCCAAAATCACATACACGCCATTCGAAACAACGGGTGAAACCATGGCTAGTACCTCCTTGATCTGTTAAAAAGGGTGTCGAACGCCTTCAGAACGATTGCGTTGCTTTCGGCTGTCACTCGGGGAATGTGTCGCCGAACATGGGATGCCCGCTTTTGGACTGCTCCTTCGTTGCCTCATCCTGAATCACATCCCAGTGCTCGACCAAAACACCGTCTTCCATTCGGACGATGTCCGTTATGATCCAGTTCGCCGGAAACCCCAAACCCGAGTAACGACCGTGCGCGATCACGTAGTCTCTTTCGGCCAGGATCACCCCAGGCTCGTACTTGACCGTTGAGGGCAGGCTCTTTATCAGCCCGAATAGACCATCACGACCTGGGGGGATGTGTGCGCTGTGCTGAATGTAGTTCGGTGACCAGAAGCGTTCTGCCGCCGCGTAGGCACGCTTGTTGAACAGTGTCTCGAATGCCTCGCGCACGATTGCTTTATTCCGTTCTGGGGACGAGTTGCTCATTGTTTCTCCTATGGTTGTGAGGAATTGATCTGTGCTTTCACTACATGAGAGTATGCACATAATCCAGAAGTCGCAAAGTATTTTGCAAAAAATACCCTTTTTTTGAATGGTTATCGTGCTTCGTTTTACTGAGCGAATAGAGCTATCTATTATTAAGGTGACGACTTTGTTGCACCCAGACAAAGCGGCTTGCATCTAGATAATGTAGATTACGACAATGCTCTCGCAGTTCCTGCTAGCCCTGGCAGGAGAGATCACGAGGAAGCTATGAGTGCCTATGTAATTGTTGAAGCGACCGTTCTTGATGCAGAATCTCGCAACCGCTATGCCTCCGAGGTGGAGCCGCTTTTTCGGGAATTCGGTGCCGACGTGATTGCCTTTGGGCCGTGGCAAGTCCTATCCGGCGAGCCCGCGTTCGACAACGGCATGATTATTCGGCTTCCGGACAATGAGACTGCCTTGGCGTGGTATCAATCGCCCTCCTATCAAAGCCTCCTGGAGATCCGCGCTGCCGCCCTCGATTGCCGTTTCCGCCTTGTCAGTGAACGTCGGCGGGCTGAAGACTCTCACGAGAGGATTCCTCTTGAAAGTAGTTGAAAGCCCATAGAAGCCCGCGCGTTGTTAAAGGTGACGATTGGAGCGAGGCGTGCAGATTCCGGAAGAAATGGTGATAGCAGATGGGTTATTCGAAGAGAGATAAGGCGGACACACACACTCGGATCGTGAGCGTTGCGGCTAAGAGGTTTCGCGAACTCGGTCTCGAAGGCATCGGCGTTGCCGATGTGATGAAGGAGGCCGGTGTTACTGTTGGTGGTTTCTACAAACATTTCGATTCGCGCGATGAACTGGTGGTTGAGGCGCTCGCCACCGCATTCCAAGACCTCGACCGCTGGGAGGAACACACTGACACGTTAACGAAACTTCTAGAGAACTATCTATCCGAAGGACACCGGGATGCTCCGGGAACAGGCTGCGCTTTGGGCGCTTTGCTCGGTGACATGCCTCGGGCGAGTCGATCGGCGAAAGCCGTTTATACCGCACGACTCAAGCGCAGCTTGGCATATTCGACGGGCCTTGTTCCGCCAAATGGAACCTCGGATCGCCGCGGTCGTGCGATTCTCATGATTAGTGCAATGCTAGGGGCGATCAACCTCTCTCGTGCCGTGTCAGACCCAAACCTCTCACGAGAGATTCTCCAGCAAACTCGGGATCAGTTAATCAGTTTGAACAAACCCGCGAAAGCGCATTAGACGGCTGATGCATCTCGGACAGGTTTGGGGATTTCATATTTGGTCTCCAATTTCCGATGTAACTCATGCGGTGCTGTTCTTCATGGGCTGTGCCCCTTGCGGTTGGGTCTAGGTCTTCGCTCCCATTTCTCGCCTTACGAGTCGATTTGCAAGCTTTTTTTAACTATCTTCGCTGTCATTCCGCGCACCAGCGAAGCAGGGACGACCGCATTCATAATCCTGTTGAGGCGGCCAGGAATAATCAAGGCCAACGACGACAGGGCAATCATGAGTAAACCCACGGGTCCGCGTGCGCCATTCGTAGCCCGTTTATCAGGTCTCCGCCCGTGCGTTTGCAGGAGCGGACTTGCTCGCGAGCGCTTTACCCAACATCTTCGCTGTCATCGTCCGTTTCACGAAAGCTGGCACAAATGCGTCCATGAAGCGATTCAGTCGGCCCGGAACTATTCTGGACCGGTTTTCCCGCAGCGCGTTAAGGCCCTCGGATACGCACTGCTCCACGCTCAGTGGCTTCATCGGCATGGTCCGCCGGTCGAACCCAAGCTTGGCCAGCACCGCCGTGTTTGTCAGCGTGGGCGGCACGACGGTAACGTAGACGCCTCGAGGCTTGAACTCGTAGTGGAGCGCTTCCCCGACACTGTGGATATACGCCTTGGCGCCACCGTCATTCGCCAGGAACGGAACCCCAATTTCCGCGCCCACCGACCCTATGAGGATAAGGCCGCCCTGGCGTCGCTCGGCGAGTTTCGCGCCGAAATGATGGGTGATGTCCAGATGCGCCATCGTATTGAGCCGCAAAGTCGCCTGAAGCAGCTGCCGATCGAGCTTCAGGAACTCGCCCGGATTTGGGGTGCCGGCATTGGAGACGACAAGCCCGATGTCGATATCGTGCGTAGCGTCGGCGAGTCCCTCTATGAATCCCGCTTTCTCCGACGAGTTGCTGGAAGCGCAGAGTGGAGAGGTGGAAGAGCTCAAGCGTGACGGCGATGCCCTGCAGGAACATCCTGTCTGAATACTCGGGGATTTCGTACGTCGGCCACGCTACGCGGCGCACTTTAGTGATGGTGGAGAAACGGTTGTCCATCTCGGTCACGTCGCGATTGGCTTCCCATGGGTAGCTCCACGTCCAGTAAATGCTGAAGCGGCGTTTGCCCGAAGCGTATTTTCTGGGGAGCTGGGTCTGGTTGTAGGTGCGCGCACCAGCTTGAATCGCTCATATCGGTTGCTCTTCCTTTCTGTGCGCTATCGCCCATTGGAGAGCGACGTGAGATAACGCATCGCTTTGATGCCGGGCAGAAAGAAGTAAGCGCCGCCGCGCACGGTGGTGAAAGACGGCAGGCCGCGGATCTTCATCTTGATGGGCCGCTTCGGTATGGTCATGTCGAATGTGCCGTCCTGTGTGCCGAAAATCGGGTCGCGCTCATTGCCGAGCTCATGAAAGTTGGCATCGTTGGCCCAGACATTCATGGCGAATTCGAACTGGCGGACGAGGCTTGCGCAGCCGATGAATGCGGCGATGCCGCGTTCGATACCGTCGTCGGGCTTGTCCTCCGGCAGGAATGGGCCGTAGGTTCCTCCGCGACGGATCATTTTTCGCCGATTCATGTTGTGAGCAGTGTCTCGCGGGTTCATGCGGCGCACGTGGGAGCCGAGCGGGCAGGCGTAGCCGTAGGGGTCCATGGTGCCGTAGTCGAAATCGTTGGTGCGCTGCTGATCCTCTGCGAGTTCGGGATCTGGTTTTTCGGGTGAAAGGACCAGCGGCGTGCCATCGCGCCACCGGCCCATCAGCTTGGCGGCTATCCGCTCCTGCTTCTCGGGGGTATCGCCATGCTGGCGCAGGAAATCGCGAAATGCACCGACGTGTTCCTCGAGCCTGAGATAGGCGATGTAGCTGCCGTTGCGAGAGAGGATCTCCGGTTGCGGCAGATTGGCGGGCGGTCCGTCTTCGTCCGGATAGCCGAGGAAGAATTCGCCGGGTTTAAGCGCGGGGCCGGAGCCGGGAGTCGGCTCGGGATCTACGCCTTCAATATAAGGTTGCGTGAGGCGATCGCGATATCCGAAGTGTTCGTGGGGGAGGGCGTATTGGGGAATGGCTTCAAGGTCCAGAGGAGAGGACGCTTACGCCGTCGCAGCGTTGAACATGCGCTTCCTGCTCTTGCCTGCATCGCTCGCGCTCCTCAACGTCGCGGGCAAAGAGGATCACGATGGCATGGAGGTCGGAACTGGCGAGGCCGCCCACCCACTGATCCGGATGGCTGGCGCCAGTGGTGCCGATGATGCCGGCGCGGGCTGCCATGCCCTGACGGAACTCCTCGGGAAAGGTTGCGAGCGAAGACTCGTCGACGCCGAGCGCCCGAAGGCCGTTCCACGCGAAAGCGATGCTTATCCATCGGGTGTACGACTCGTTGGCCTTGAAGCTTTCAGCGGTGCCGACGTTTTCGAGCAGGCCCTTGAGCCACTCGCGACCGCCTGCGGGGCGCTGAATGGAGAGGAATTCGTATCGGGCTGCGAGTGCGCGTGGACGCCTCATCAGGAAATGCTGAATATCGTCGAATTCAAGCATTGGCGTTTCCTCAAGTGCATCCCGATGATTGCGCGACAGCGGTGAGCCTGAAGTGGATCGGGCCAGGGGCCTTACTGCATCTGGTCGAGCATTTCTGAAAATGCGGCCTTGAGTTTCAAGGCCTTCTTGACCTCGTCCGCCGAGACGTACGGGTACTCGCCGTATTCGAGGAAGCTGGGGCGCTGATGATCGCGCACAAACTTGACGAAGGAGGGGCGTTCGTCTTCCAGTCTGCAGTGAACCCTTCGAGGTTCTCAAATATGGTATTGATGCCGTATTTGGTGAAGAGCGCGACAGCGTCCTCGGTGTACTTGTCGAAGTCGTGTCGAAGATTCCCTGATACATGAAGTAGGTGTCGTTGCCGATGTCGAAGAGGACCCAGCGTAAGGAGTGAAGCTTGAGTGCTTCGAGAGCGTCGGGCAGACCAGCAATCGTGTCTTCAATTTTCTTGCCATAGTCGCGGATGATCTGCTCTCTGCCGGGAATGATTTTCGCGATGATGGTGAAGCCGTAATTTGCGGGCGATCGCGGATAGGTGGGACCATAGCGCCCCTGTGTGAGCTTGAAGTAGCCCTCCTTGGGAATTGCCATCGCGGCGGGTTTTGTCCAGTCCATTGCTGTTTTGCGGTGACTTCTGATCGGATGCTGGTACGGTTTGCGTGGCCATATCGTGCTCCTTTACATACTTGGCAGAGGTATCTCCAGTAAGCGGCGGGAAGTCGCCCGCATTCGAGCACAATGGTAGGGGAGTCCCCAAAAGCCGTCTACTAGGGAAAGTGATAGGGGAACAGGTGGTGAACCCGCGAGTCAGATTTCTACGGGAAATTACTGATTATTTTGGATTTATTGGTGGACCTGGTCGGGCTCAAACCGACGACCTCTTCCATGCCATTTCCAAGGGCGAATTAACACAGGCGGACACACAGAGATACTGAGAGATGCAGCAGTGTTCATGCTGCACGCATGTTCGCTGCCTTTTGTGTGTGACCGAGCGACACCGCCCGAGAAGGCTCGACAGGGCAACCGATTGAAGCTTCGGCACCTTTTTCCAAAAAACTGCCGGAGGGGAAATTTGCCCCTGCGGAGAGAAGCACACTGATGGTGGAATTTGGATTTCCACGCGCTCCACTTGAACCGAACGGATACCAGCGAACGAATGGAATTTGGACCGTTGACTAAGAAGTAATTTCCGGGTTGGCGGTGACTCGACCGGAACTCAATGAACCGTGATCTCGTTCCGAAATCGCTAGCCGATTCTTTCAGAGTGACCTGGCGTCTTTCCGCAACCAGTCGTTGAAGAGCTAAAATCAGGCGTCGAGAATAGACTGCCTACGAGCATTGGAGGATTATCGTGACCAGCAACCCACCGGCTGTAATCCAGACTCTAATCGACGCCCATATCAACGGCTTCAACACCCAAGACAAAGATCTTTTCCTCAGCGTTTCGGGGACACCGCGATCATCATCGACGGCATTGCGCCCTATCGCTGGTTGAACCCAAATGCTCCGGCCAATTGGCTCGTTGACGTTGAGAAATGGCGTGAGGACCTTGGCGTGACCTACGAGCACCTGTCCTACGAGATGGGCTTCCGGAATGTCGAGGGCTCGTCCGGATATGCTGTCATATCGGGGACTCTCACTGTCACGATTAAGGGCCAGTCCGTCGTTCGGGCCGGTACCCTTGCCTACACGTTCGCGAACCGCGATGGCGTCTGGAAGATTGAGGCGCAGGCTTGGGGCCGCACGTCGTAGCCAGCTCGTTGATGTATGGTGGCCTACCCATCAGTAACTCATCGGCAAACAGGCGCTGCGAACCACATTGGACTGGGATGGGAAATTGCCGGGCATGCCGATACTCCGGAACAGGTGTGTGTTCAGCCCAAGAGGCAGGATCGGTAATGGAAAACGTGGCTTGTCGTCACTTGATGGCCGAAAAACCGGCTTTCCTCCAACATTGCACATAATAGGCAGATGGACGAGATGGCGACTATCCGGCAACTTGCCTTGATCTCATTTTTCGGTGAGTGAGTTGGCGATTTTTCGTCAGTTGACATACCGTTCATAAAACCGTTCCGAAGGTTTAGCCAAGTTGCCGAGGGAGGCGAAATCAAGACAGAGTCAAGGAAGGAATAAGCACATAGTCAGCTCGCAATCTCTTCACGAGTTCGCCGATAGGCTCGTCTTCTATCCAGAGGCGTCTCCCTTTCACCGCGAATACAACCTTGTTCTCTCCATCCTCAGGGAAGACGATAAGGACGCGGTCTTCGAAAGCTTTTCGGATTTTGTCGATTGATTGTTGATGTCCTGGGCTGCACAGATTGACAACCATCACTCCATCCGAAGCGAGTGCTCGATTACAATCCTCGTAAAACTCCAGTGAGCAAAGCTGTGGCGGCTGCCCATGAATATCGAAGCCGTCCACCAACAGTACCTCTGGTGAATCTTCAGTGGTAGCGACATAATCCGCTCCGTCTCCACAGAGTACACGGAATCGTTCGTCGTCTGCTGGAATATAAAACTGTTCTCTCAGGGAAATCACCATCGGGCTGATCTCGATCACGGTGATGTCCGTCGCAGGAAGTTGCTGATAGCACCACTTCGGCATCGAGCCACCACCCAGCCCAATCATTGCGATGCGTTCGGGGGCCTCGTGAAAGAGCAGGAAGGCCATCATGGTTCGGGTATAGGAGAGCACCAGGAAATTCGGATCGCTCACAAGCATCTCGCTCTGGATCTCGCCGATCTGAAACTGCATGGTCACGCTGTCGCCGTTCTGATAGACATGCGGACGAACCTCGGCAAACCTCCGCTGGTCGATGCGATTCACCCTGCGGACCAACGTTAATTCCTGCATATGCTCCGATCCATTTTCTTTGTAAGTTGCCTACCAAAATGTTGGCTCGCGAAGGGAGCACTTGCTCAGTGTCGATCGTCGAGGGGAGGCTTATCCAGGTCAGGAGAAGTTGAGGTCGAAGTACGCTGCTTTTGTTTCCATGAAGCGGATGTTCGGGCGTTATCCGATGGGCTCGATATGCCGAATGCCTTCGCGATATGAGCCAATAATTTGAGTAACGACTGCAATGAGTGTGCCTCCTGGGTAGATTTACGCTGGGTTAAGCAAACAGTTAAAGTGGCCGATGCTCCAACTCAAGAGCCAACTCCCGGCCGACCCCCGCGAAGTCTCCCTGGACTTCTCTCGCGCGAGCGAGGGCTGCCTGAACGTGAGGCAGAACACTCTCAGCTCCAACGTGCTTCAGAAAATCGGAGCCTGAAATAAGCCGCGACGGTTGATCTCGCGCACCGCAGAGAAGAAGTGTTTTGCCCGCCTTATGCAGACGAGCGGAGAATTGCTCTAGCGCGTGGATGCCAGTTGCGTCGAGCGCCGTCATATTCCGAAGGCGCAGGATCACGACGTCTTCAAATGGCTTCAGATCCCTGGTGGCCTCTGCAAGCTTCTCGGTCGTCCCGAAGAGGAACGGCCCATGAATGCGGAGAATGGTCACGTTAGACGGAATGTCCTTGTCTTGGAGAATGTGCGCCTGACCATCTTCCAGGTATTCGGGCGTGACCGGGGCAACCGTCGTCGTCTCCGCTATTCGGTAGATATAGAGGAGTGCCGCCAGTGTCATCCCGACTCCTACGGCTACGGTCAGGTCGGCGAAAACGGTCAGGGCGAATGTCGTAAACCAGACGGCAATGTCAGTCTTCGACAGGCGAAGGATTGTGCCGATCTCCCGCCACTCCCCCATGTTGTACGCCACCACGAACAACACCGCAGCCAGCGTTGCTAGCGGCACAAAGCGAGCCAGCGGGGCAGCAACGAGAAGAACGGTAAGTAGGGTAAGCGCATGGACCATGCCTGCTACCGGAGTGAGTGCCCCGGAACGAATGTTGGTCGCTGTGCGGGCGATCGCGCCGGTTGCAGGAATGCCTCCGAAGAGCGGAGAGGCAATATTGGCAACGCCCTGTGCGATGAGCTCTACGTTCGAGTTGTGGCGATCTCCACTCATGCCGTCGGCGACGACTGCGGAGAGCAGGCTTTCGACTGCGGCTAGGAGTGCCACCGTGAAGGCTGATGGAAGCAAAGGGAGAATATGTTCTGCGTGAAAATCGGGCAAGGTGAAGTGCGGGAAGCCCTGCGGAATGCCGCCGAACTTGCTGCCGATCGTCTCGATGGGCAGCTGGAAGACTGCTACCAGAGCGGTCGACAGCAAGAGGGCGACAATAGAGCCTGGCAGCCGCTTGGTCAGTCGCGGCCACAGCAGAATGATGGCAAGCGAAGCCGCAGCCATCGCGACGGTCGGCCACCGCATGGTCCCGGCGTAGTGAAGGAGCATCCTGATCCTAGCGAAGAACTCGCTGGGTACCGGCGGCGTCTTCATGCCAAAGAAGTCTTTGATCTGGGTGGAAGCAATCAGGAGTGCGATGCCGTTGGTAAAGCCGATCGTAACCGGGCGCGGGATGTACTTGACGGCTGCGCCAAGGCCCGTGACACCCATGATGAGCAATAGAAAGCCTGCCATGATTCCGACCAGCGCCAAGCCGCCTAGGCCGAACTTTACGACGATTCCGGCGACGATAACGACGAAGGCGCCTGTAGGTCCGCCAATCTGGGTACGTGATCCGCCCAGCGCGGAGATCAGAAAGCCAGCCACCACTGCGGTATACAAGCCAGCTTGCGGGGGAACGCCGGACGCGATCGCAAAGGCCATCGCCAAGGGAAGCGCAACCAGACCGACGGTCAACCCGGCGACAACGTCATGCGAAAATTGCCGAACCGTATAACCTCGCAGGCACTCGATGGAACGAGGAAACCACCCTTGCGCCGAACTCACCGGACAGTCTCCAGCGGCTTCTCCATCTCGTCCAGCATGCTCAACGACTCCTTGAGATGGGCGTGGAAGTAGGTGCGCATCAGATTCAAAACCTCAATGATGATGGGGTCTCGGACCGAATAGAAGACCTGGTTTCCGACCTTGCGATTGGACACAAGCTGTTTCGCTCGCAGCACCGCGAGGTGCTGCGAGACATTGGCCTGCTCCATACCGAGTTTGTCGATCAGGGCACCCGCTGAAAGCTGTCCTGGGCTGAGGAGCTCCAGAATGGCGATTCTGGTCGGGTGAGCAAGCGCCTGAAAGATATCAGCCTTGAATCGTCTCAATGAATCCTGCATATATGAATATTACTATAATCGCATATATGCGACTACAGCCTCATTCCGCCATCGTCCCACTCTATGGCACGGCTAAACGTGGAGTGTCGGTTTATGAGAACAGGCCAAAGCGCTCATTGTGCTGTTCAACTCGATCAGAGTTCTCGGCAAATGGCTTTCCTCCAACATTGCACATAATAGGCAGATGGACGAGATGGCGACTATTCGGCCAAGTGAATACATTCCGGTTTGTCCGTAATCCGCCCAGAACCCAGAAATCTGGAAAGTCTTGTGTCCGCATGGCCGTGTCCTGTTCTCCAAGGATATTTTCCGCTATTCACCTAATTTCACCCGTCACGAATTTTCTCGTGAATCTTCCTCATGTCGTAGTCTCAATCGCAGCCTTTCTTATCGCAATCAAGTTGACAAACAAGGCTCCGATGCGGTTGTCGCACGCGCGTAAGAACTCTGAATCATATTGCCGCAGAGGCTTCCGCGACTGCTGTTGGCAGAGTGAAATGAAACGTCGCGCCTTGTCCGTCGTGGGATGTGGCCCACAAACGGCCACCATGCGATTCCACGATTGAATGGCTGATCGCCAGCCCCATGCCGCTGCCTTGAGGTTTAGTGGTGAAGAAGGCATTGAAGATCTCGTCCGCTCTTCCGGCCGGCAATCCTACTCCGGTGTCGCTGACCGAGATCAGCACTTGACCGCCCTCGCCTCGTCCCGTCTTGACCGTGAGCACCCCGCCGGTCTCCTTCATCGCCTCGATACCATTGAGCATGAGGTTCATCAGAACCTGCTGCAGTTGCACCCGGTCCGTCGTGATTTTGGGAAGATCTGCGGCAAGGTCCGTACGAATCGAAACGGCATGCTCGTTGGCTTCGCTCCGCAGCAACCGGACCATTTCGCCGATGATTTCGCCCGCGTCGACCGACTCTCGCTGTGGAGGAGTCTTCTTATACAATGACCGCAAACGATCGATGATGTCGGCTGCACGCCGGCCGTCCTTCACGATCGCTGCTATTGACCGGCGCGCCTCGTCCAGGTCCGGCTGGTCGCGGTTCAGCCATCGCAAGCTGGCCTGCGCATCCATCACGGCCGCGCTAATCGGCTGCTTTAATTCATGAGAGATTGAGGCAGCCAGTTCTCCGAGCATGCTGACCCGATTGGTGTGTGCAAGGTCTGCCTGTAGGTCTTCCGCACGCTTGCGCTCTTGAATGTCGGTCGCCGTACCGTACCATTTCACGACCTTTCTTCGCTTGTCCCGCAGCGGCGCGACGCGGCTCAAAAACCACCGATACTCCCCGTCGGCGCGGCGGAAGCGCAGCTCCTCCTCGACCGGCTCACCACTGGCAATGCTCGAGTCCAGTCGTCGCTCAATTCGATCCAGATCGTCGGGATGAATAGCAAGTTTCCTGATTTCCTTCGGATTTTCCACCTGCGACAACCCGGTATACTCAACCCAGCGTCGATTCAAAAATTGAATGTCATCATTGGGTCCAGCGATCCACGCCATCGCCGGAATGGTCTCAAAGGCTTCGCGAAATTTTCTTTCCTCCCGCCGCAATTGTTGTACACGGAGTTGATGCAGCCCCCAAAGGAATGCCAGAAACGCAGCCACGCACAACAAGCGGAACCAAGTGGTCTGGTACCAGGCGGGCGCGATGACAAAGTCCAGACGCGCACCCTCTTCATTCCAGACTCCGTCGTTATTGCAGGCGATCACGTGAAACCTGTACTTGCCCGGAGGAAGGTTCGTATAGAACGCCTGTCGCCGTGTGCCGGCGCTCTGCCAGTCGGTGTCAACGCCTTCGAGTTTGTAACGAAAAAGAACTCGTTCGGGGATGGCAAGGCTCAGAGCAGTATAGTTGAACTCCAGGTTCCCCTTGGCTGGCAATGCCAGCGGGCCGTTCGTCCCGCTATATATCTTGCCTTTGTCGACGACGTTATTGACGAAAACCGGCGGCGGAATTCGGTTCGCCGTACCTCCGAGCTTCGCCGGATCAATCCACGCAATCCCTTTGGTAGTCGCAAACCAAAGTACGCCGGAAGAAGACTCGACAAGTGAGGGCTCCGGCCACCGCTCTTCAGCAAGTCCGGGAAGTCCGTCCTGAATGTCGAATCGATCTGCCGATACGCTGTACTCTGAGTCGTTCAGCCACCTCTTCAACTCGTCTGCCGGAACTCGAATAACCCCCGATGTGCCGTTTAACCAAAGCTCACCTGCCTCTGTTTCAACCAGACCGGACACTCTTCCCGGATTGTGGTCATCCTTCCAGTGCATCAGGTTGAAACGTCCATGTGAAAAGAGAACGACGCCGCCCGACCCTCCCAGCCATATATGGTCACCCCGCACAGAGACGACGGCGACGGAGATATTCAGAGTCCCTTCCGGAAAAGAAAAGCGATGGTATGTGCTGCCGTCCCATTCCACTAACTTGTTTGAAAACGCGAACCATACGTTGCCGTCGGAATCTCCCGCCATTGCTCCAATAACCCCAGGCTTCCTCCCGAGGGCTTCGGTCACCTTGGTCCATGAAGTTCCAACCCGATGGTACGAGTCGGGAGTGAACGTAGTGATCCATAGCTCATCGTTTCGATCCACGGCTATATCTGCGGCACTTCGGATATCTCCAGGCGGAAATGCCACCGGCGAGGGATCACCTCCCGTAGTCCGCCATAGACGAGCGTCCCCCAAACCGGAAGACCAGACGCTTCCGTCAAATGTGCGGCGAATCGCGAGGCTTTGGCGAGTCCTGGTAAACACTTGCGCATGGCCATCTTTGCTGATGTGAGTCAGGGGTTGCTCCCGGTTCCCAGCCCAAACACTTCCATCGTCGCCCGCAGCGATCGCAATCTGATGGTCGAGTGTCGTTGGCATTGCTACCTTGGAAAAGATGTTGCGTCGCAGCTGGTCGAGGCCTGAATTTGTGCCGATCCAAATGGTGCCTTCTCTGTCGGACAACAGATCCCCAGCAATGCTTGAACTAAGTCCCTGGTTGACGGTGAACGCTTCTGCGTCAGCGGTGCTGAGCGGCTCGTCCACCTTGTATTGCTCAACATTCTTAAAGCGGTAGACGCCCTGGCCGGACGCAGCCCAGAGGGCGCCATTGGGAGTAAATGTGAAGTTTCCGAAGCCAGAAGGTGGTTTGCGAATTCTCTCTGGACCAGCGGTCGGCTTCGTTGGGTCAGGATACCCCGTCACTCGGCGCAACCCACCGGCGTCGGAAAGCCAGATTGAGCCGTCTGGTGCCTGCTTGAGAAAGGCGTATTCGCCACCCACACCTTCTCCGGAGGAGCAGCGCTTGAATTTACGCTCTCCGTGTTTCAGGAAGTAGAAAGCGCCAGTCGGCCACTTAACCCAAAGCGTCCCTGCCCGATCCATCAGAATCGCCAAGGGGAACCCACCTGGAAATGCCGGGTCATTGTGAATCTGTTCACAATTTCCGTTCTTCAGACGGAAAAGACCAGCAGAGCCTGCAATCCACAGAGATCCGTCGCGGTCTTCGACGATGCCGTTCAACCCCTGAGCAGGGGTGCAGCGGCGGTCAGGGTAATTGGTCACCCGGTTGTCTTTCCACAGCAGCAGTCCGTGGGATCGCGTCGTCAGCCAAACGCCGCCCGAAGGGGACGGAAACACAGTGACGATGTCCGCATTGTGTACCTGTCGATTGGTAACTTCGTCCGTCGATTCAAAGCGCAGCCCGTCAAATCGAAAGACTCCCGTTGGCGTCGTCAGCCAAAGGAATCCGTTTGGCGCCTGCTGTATGGTCCAGACAGCGCTGAAGCCATTCTCAGTGGTCCACGCAGTGTGATGGTAGCCCTGTAAGACCTGGGCACGCAGAGCCCCGCGATCCACGTGCACGTTCGCAGATGCCGGTGTTTGCCCGAGCGACGACGGACACCGATTACAGGCAACGATCATCAAGACAACAAGCCACCATAGCCGCGAGGCTGTGACAGGGATTGAGCGTGCTGGGCGGTCGCAATCTCCGATGGGAACAAAGGACCGCGCTCGTTGGTGTGTTTTCCTCACAGTACCCGCATTTTACTGGTAACCCACTACAGTGAACACGAGCTGAAACGGGAGAAAAAGCCTACGCTAGGTTTGCAAGATAGTGGGAGTCGGCCCTCAATCGCAAAATCCGGAACGCGCTCTGAATCGGGTTCCATGTACCCTCATCAAGGTCGAGGTACTAGTGTAGTGCGTCACGCAGATGGCAGAGTTGGCTTTCCCCGTTTGACCTTCTCCAGGATATCTGTGGCTTTGGCTGTCCAGATGAAGGGTTTGGGTTGGCAGTTGTGCTGTTGGATGTAGTCGAAGATGCTGGTCTGAAGCTGCTCGACGCTGGTGAAGACGCCGCGCCGGAGTTGGTTTTCGGTCAGGTCGCGGAAGAAGCGCTCGACCATGTTGAGCCAACTGCTGGCGGTCGGCGTGAAGTGGAATGGAAGCGCGGATGCCGTGCGGCCCATGCGAGCACGTGGGGATGCTTGTGCGTGGCGTAGTTGTCGACGATGAGATGAAGTTGCTTGTCCTTCGGGGTCTGGCGGTCGATCAGACGCAGGAACTGCAATGTGTTGTTGGTCAGACGCAGAACCCGACTCGTCCGTGCCGAAAGTAACGAAGACGTTTTGAAGAGACCGACAAACTATTGGCTATGGGCGCTTTTTGCTCTGTACTGGGCGTGGACTCTTCTTGCACGATTTGGTCATCAGTAACAACGGGCTATCGTTAGGCAGGACACTATGTCTTCAGTTCGCGAAAAGCGGGAGACTGGGCTTTGCCCAGACAGTGACGTAGGGAACATGGTTCTGACCGAGGATATAGGTGCTGGAGATGGCGGCAAGCTACGGCCCGAAACCGACATTGGTGCTTTCCGAGCCCGTCGAAAAGCGTGGGTCTGAGGTTGCGGACAGTTCAGTGATGACGTCTGCAGAAGAGGGCAGCGATCTCCGTTCGAGAATTGCGCTCTGCAATCGCATGGACGCAACAGTCGCTGGATGCAGTTTCCGTTTATGCGGGTCAACTCGCGGTTGTGGCCGGGAGCCACAGACTCCAAAACAGACACCTTGACCTTCTACATGTTCGAGCGTATATGTAGAAGCCATAGGCATGAAGACTGAAAACAAATTCGATCTCCCGCAGGGTACCCTCGATCTACTCATCATGAGGGTGGTTGCGCTTGGCCCCATTCACGGTTACGCCATCGCGCAAAGGATTCAGCAAATGTCTCGCGAGGCCTTGCAGGTACAACAGGGATCCCTTTATCCCGCCCTCCACCGCCTCGAATACAAAGAGCTGCTGGCTTCCAACTGGCAACCGTCCGAGACAGGCCGTGAAGCCAAGTTCTACGAACTGACCGCCAAAGGCCGAGCGCATCTCAAGGCTGAGACTGAGAACTGGAAGCGCCTCACCGACGTTGTCGGGCTCATTCTTAAGGGAACTCTGGAGGGACTTTCATGAGCTGGCTGCAGAGACTATTCGCGCGTAGGCGCATGGAGCGCGATCTGGACAAGGAAATCCAGTTTCACGTCGAATCGCAGGTTGCCGACAAGGTGCGATCCGGCATTTCCGAAATCGAAGCCCGCCGGCTGACGCGTCTGGAGTTCGGTGGCACCGAGCAGATCAAAGAGGATTGCCGGGAGAGCCGAGGGACAATGTGGCTCGAATCGCTCGTTCAGGATGTCCGCTACGGTCTTGGACAACTTCGAAGATCGCCCGGCTTCACCTTCATCGCCATCCTCTCTCTCACGCTGGGCATCGGCGCGAATACTGCCATCTTCACGCTGCTCAACGCGATCCTGCTGCGCCCGCTTCCTGTCCAGAAGCCCAGTGAGTTGCTTCTATTCGGGGACGGCCAGGCGCAGGGCAGCACCCACTCAATTCCCGACGGGAACACGAGGCTGTTCTCCTATTCCTTCTTTCACGATTTTCGCCAGAAAGATACTTCGTTTTCGGGAATCGCCGCGGTAGATAGCAGCCAGTTTGCGACCAAAGCTTCGATTGGCGGGGCAGCATATCAAACGACCCACGTCGATCTTGTCTCCGGCAGTTACTTCTCCGTGCTTGGCGTACCGGCGTTTCTGGGCCGTACGATTGGCGAATCCGACGATGGCGCCGACGGCGCAGGTCCGGTCGCCGTAGCCAGTTACTCCTGGTTCCAGCGGCAATTCAATGGCGACCCATCCGCGCTTGGTAAGACCATTCGCATCCAGTCACACGACTACACGCTGGTCGGCGTTGCCCGGCCGGGCTTCTACGGATACACGGTGGGCCAATCGGCTGACCTGTGGATTCCGCTTTCGATGGAGAAGGCGTTCTCTCGTCCGGGCTGGAATGGACTCGGGGATAGATTCTTTCAGTCGCTCTATCTCATCGGTCGTCTGAAACCCGGCGTGACCGCAACCCAGGCGAGCGCCGAAACCAATCTGCTGTTCAAGCAGATTCTCCGCAGCTACCTCGGGCCTCAACCTCCGCAAAAGCACCTCGATGATATTGCGCACGCCAGTATCCAACTGAATCCAGGAGGCCGTGGAGTCTCTTACCTGCGTTACGCGTTCTCGGTGCCGCTGAAAATTCTGATGGCCATTGTGGCGCTGGTACTTTTGATTGCCTGCGCGAATATCGCGAACATGCTTCTTGCCCGCGGTGTAGCGCGAACGCGTGAAGTCGCGGTGCGCATGGCACTGGGCGCATCGCGTCGCCGGATTGTGTTGCAACTTCTCACGGAGTCGCTATTGCTTGCTCTTCTGGGAGCGGCGGCCGGTGTTGCGCTGGCATGGAAGGCGAGTGTTGTGCTGCTGAGCATGGCCACGCCCGGTCCTAATCCAGTTCCGTTGAATCTGACCCCCGACATGGCCGTGCTCGGCTTTACGCTAGGGGTTGCGGTGGTAACGGCGCTTCTGTTCGGCATGCTGCCGGCATTCCGGGCGGCGGGGCTTGAGTTCACACCTGCACTCAAGGACGGGCGCGGCAGTTCTTCTTCCACAACGCGTGGCGCCCTGGCCCGATCGCTTATCGTCGGACAGATTGCGATTTCTGTCGTACTGCTGGTTGTCGCCGGGTTGTTCGTGCGCAGTCTCATTCACTTGTCTGACGTTGACACAGGTTTCGACAAGCACAACGTCCTCATCTTTTCTCTCGACTCAAGCACGGCCAATCTACCGCATGGAACTGCGGGAGAGATACGCTCTGTCCAGGTACAGGAGCAGATCGAAGACCGAGTGCAGAACATCCCCGGCGTCCAAGCGGACGGCTTTGCTTTCTTCACTTTCAATGAAGGCGGATGGACCGACGAAGTTCTGTTCCAGGGCATCCCGCGGACACAGTCAAACGGCGGCGAGGTCTTCTTCAACATTACCGGCAAGGGATATTTCTCGACGATGGGCATTCAGCTAGTTGCGGGCCGTCTCTTCAACGCTCAGGATACGCAGATGGCAAATAAAGTCGCGGTCATCAACGAAACCATGGCGCGTCACTTCTTTCCGAATGGCTCGGCGATCGGACACCGCTTTGGAATCGGAGAGACCCCGGATCATCCTGGCGAGAAGGAGGTGATCGGCGTGGTCAAGGACGCCAAGTACACTTCACTCAACGAAGGCACGCTGATGGCGGCCTATTTCCCCTGCACACAAAATCCTGGGTTCTACGGGAACTTTGCGGTTCGCTATGCTCCCGGGGCAAACCAGCAGGAGATCGTCTCGCGAACGCGCCATGCCATCGCCGAGGTCAACTCGAACATTCTGGTCAACAACGTTGGCAGTCTGGAAGAACAGGTGGACGGTTCTATCGTGACGCAGTCGCTGGTTGCCCGGCTTTCGAGTCTCTTTGGAATCATTGCTGTTTTCCTCGGCTGCATCGGCATCTACGGTTTGCTTTCGTATTCGGTAGCCCGCCGCACGAGTGAGTTTGGAGTCCGTCTCGCCCTCGGGGCACGATCTCATATGCTGCTTTGGATGATCCTTCGAGAATGCATTCTGCTGTTGGCTCTCGGACTCGCTCTCGGTGTGCCTGTCGCATTGAGTTCAACACGCATTGTCAAGAGCCTGCTCTACGAGTTAAGTCCGCTCGACCCGACGGCTATCTCCATCGCAATTGCCACCGTTTCCGTAATGACCATCGCTGCCGCGTGGATACCCGCAAGGCGCGCCACCAAAATCGACCCGATGCAAGCCTTGCGCACCGAATAGCCGCAGAAAACACGTGCTGGCCACCCCCGTGTCGATCAACCATCCATGAATTGGCCTGGATTAGAGCTAAATCGCCAAATCACTCAGCGACCGCTCTAGCTGCATCGGAGAAACTCCCACCTTCAGGGTTGTTCCCACCTTTGCTTTGGTGTGCCATTTGACCGAGTTTTGATCTAGCCCGAATAATTCTTGAAGGTTGAAGAAGCGAAAGCTCCAGACATGTTGTCAAGACAGTGTTTAAATAAGCCAAAGAGGCCTATGCGTGTCAGACAATAGCACGACAGAGTGTTTGTT
>NZ_JQKI01000076.1 GCF_000745965.1 Edaphobacter aggregans DSM 19364
CGGTATGCAACCGCCTCGCGGGGGGCTCTGCAGGACTGGGATGCTATGGCGAATGGTGATGGTGTCTTCTCCTATCAAGACGTCTTTCACAACAAGCCGTACGATTCGCTGGCGCTCCTCGATACTCAGCGTATCAGCAGCATCGTGCAGGCGGGCGAGGAACGCCGTGAGGGTCTCCGCGAGGCGTAGGAAGGTTGCTCTATCGTCGGCCTGGTCAGTGATTGCCTGTAACTCAGCACGGACCGACTGTTCGCGCTGGCGCAGTGTAGGCATACGCTCACGCAACTGCTCGATGGACATGAGTGCTTCCTGGTATGCGCTGAGAAGTCGTTTCGTCTGAATTCTGAGGCGACCGCCGACCACCTTCCAAACTCAATGATGTCCAGCCCAACCATTGGCTCCCGGAGTACACCACCGAACTTCTAAACCTTGTGAACGTCCTAGCCCTACTCGTCGAACTCGAATCTTCACAAGCCAACCTCCTCGACCGAATTTGCTTAAGCCCTCTACTTTCTCATGAAGCCCTCACTGCCGCCGATGCCCTTGCCGTGCCGCCCAAACCGAAAAAACTCAGGAAGGCGAAGAGTCAAGAACCTCAGCTCTTCTAACCACCATAAGGATCAGATCTGAAGTCGCGTGCCTAGCGACCGTTTATGCTCTTTAACGTTGGCAATCACTCCCCCGGGGGATACATTCGTCACAGAGCATTAAACCGCCTCCTATGGACACACTGGATCGAGAGTTTCGCGCGTGGGAAAGCTTGATTCAAAGGAAGGCGCTGCGGCCAAAGCGGCAGCCGGACGGTCTCCTTGAAATTCGGCTCGTGGGCAGTGCCGCTGAGCTCCTTTCAGCTGACGAGTTACAGGAGCGATGGGCCCAACTGTATGTGAAAGAGGAGTTCAAGCGCTTAGGCTTTTCCAAAGTGGATGGACCGTTCAGCAGGGGACCGGATTATCGGGTCTTTCAGAGGCGGCGATGGGTATTCGCTGAAGTCGAGACCCAATGGATAAACTACTTTCGGCATGGACATCATGTGAATCCGGCATTTGATGCGGTGGAATATCTCATCCTCCTATCAGCTGAAGCACCAGCTCCGCAGGAAAGGCGAGGTCTTCCACCACAAATTGTCCATATCGATCGCGAACATTTTCTTACGCGGTTCGAAGCGGCATCTGCGCCTCAAGCCAAAGGACACCGAGACACCATTCGCATTGCCCTCGTCGCTGGTGCAATGCAGCAACACTGGACGACAATCTGCTCCGACGCGAATCGCGAAATGGTGACGTGCCCCGATTGCGACAGTTGCGCCTACTTCGGAGCTGGAATGTTTGGGGAGGCGGCGCCTTTCTTTCAGGAGCTAGCCGCGAGGTTCATTGTCGCTCACGCGTTGACCGACACGGTAGAAGCGGACTTGACGAAGATCAAATCAGCGCTGCTTCAGAAATTCGTCGAGCAGAATCCACCGGATTGAGTAGGCCCACTTCATCAGCTTTCCCCACAGACATTTCCACCAAATCTCGTAGGTTCACTGGATTTCGTAGGGTACGGAGGTTCCCCCGGAGTTACTCAATAGCCGTTTTGCCTACGTCTCTGTCTCAGGTGCATCGCATGAGGCACACATCTATACGAATAACTCGGAGCACCGTGCCGCTCGGTTTAAAGTCGCTTACCTAACGACCGGCCGGAAGTAGGTGTCTGATTGCGATTCTCATATTGCGCCGCCTTCTTGCACCCTATGCAAATCCTGCCGTGGCCGCCCTTACCGCCTGCCAAATTGCGATCGAAGAATGATTGCAGATCTTTGACTTTCTTGCATTTTCCGCATTCCTTCGCGGTCTTATTCTGGATCTTCTCTACCGTGAAGCTGATCGCATCGAGGGCAAGTGCTCGAACCTTAACATCGGCTGTGTCCACCAGCTTCTCAAGCCGCTGCGACAGTGTGTGTACCGGATCCTCTCCTATGTTGAATCGGTTGAGGCGCAGGAACTTGTAGCCGTAGCCTTCTAGCACCTTCTGTCGTTCCACGTCCGCCTCGCTCATGTACTGGTCGAAGTTGCCGGCATGCACCTTGTCGCGGTCGGTAAAGTGGAACTCGAATCCGTCATATTCGATAATCACCTGAACGGCTCTTCCGCTCTTGGTAGGAATGCTCAGCAGGAAGTCAGCTTTCCATGACGGATGGACGTAGGTCGGGTCGAGTTGCTTGAGGTAGTCGCCCACTGGAAATTGCGCTACCAATTCAATGGATTGGCCGTGCATTTGGAACAGTCGCGTTGCCTTGAGCCATTCAAGAACCTGCCGTTCCATCGGTGACGTGCCATCAGTCTGATCGGCAGTCGCTATGCCTTTGGCCATCAGAATCGAGCGGTAATGATGAAGCACTCGACCGATGCTGCCTCGGTAATCTTCAATCGGCTTGGAGAGCACGAAGCATATCTTTTCCTGAGCACGGCTGAAACCCACATTCAAACGCTGCATGCGGAGCTTGTCCTGGACTTCAGCATCGGCTTGATCGAGCGAGATCGGAAATATCCAGCTCAATCGATCACTATGCTCCGAGGCAACAAGACTGTAAAAGATGATTCCGCGCTCTTCACCCTGGCACGAGTCGAAGGTCATCACCTTGAGGCGAAGCTTCGACTCGAATTCCGCGCCTCGGACATCAGCGGAGAACAGTTTCTGCAGCGCAATCTGCTGCTGCCGGAACGGGGTTATGACTCCGACGGAAAGCGGCTTTTCCTGGTCCGCAAGGATGCGCAGTTGGCCGAGGATGTAATCGCCCTCAGCTGAATTGACGTTCTCGCTTTCCGGGTCGGCTTCGACATAGGCAAATTCGATAACCTGTTCGATTGGGCAGCCGCGAATCTTCACGGCCTGGAGTGTGCCGTTATAGAAATACTGCGACGAGAAAGATATGAGCTCGAGATAGCCACGGAAATGCTTGCGCAGCATCGTCTTGTAGTTGGCGCACGATTCGACAAACTCCAGCACTGATTTCTTGACGTCAAACATCGCGATCCGCTGTAGGCGGCCGGCGTCTTCAGAAACCTTCTGGCGGAAGAATCGCTCGATATCGCTGCGGCACTGCTGGTTCAGCTCAATGCTCGCCTGCGACGACTTCACGTTGGAGAACTGCTTGCTGTCGCCCAGGACGACAAGCTTTTTCGCGCGCAGGATGGCCGGGAAAGCCTGTGCAATGGATACCTGTGAGGCTTCATCAATGACCACGATATCGAACAGCTCCGGCATCAGTGGCATGTATTCAGCAAATTCACGGATGGAAGCGATGATGACCGGGAACGCGGAGCGAAGCAGATCGAACCGGTCTTCCGGGAACTTCTGGCGCGCCCTGATGACGGCGCCAAGTGACTTCGCCTCTGCGCGGTGTTCCTGAACGAAACTCAGGAAACGACCGTCGATTTCGCTTGCCATCCGCGTGGAGTAAAGCTGCTCTATCCGCGTTCTGCTGCCGACGAAGTCCATCTCCGGCAACTCGCCGAATTCCGAGATCAGACCCTGATAGGTTCCGGCATAGCGAATTGCTTGCAGAAGGAATCTCGCATATTCTGCAGGCGAGCGGAATCTGGCTTGGTTGTAGCTCAGCTTCTCCGACGGCCTTTCCCGGAACATGAGGTAGAACTCCCGCAAGCCAGGTCCGAGCGAGCCTATACCACTCCCGCGGTCTTCGCTGAGGATAATGGCTAGAATCTCATTGGCTAAGCCTTGCGCACTGACTCTGCATCGGCCCTCAATGTTCGAAAGCAGAGCTGCAGATTCGCGAAGAAGATTTGTTTCAGACGGAATTTGGAACGGCGTCTTCGGTGAGAACTCTGTGTTCACTTGCTGGGCGATCTGTGCTAGCGCGCCGGAGCGAAACAGGTAGCCGATCACTGGCCACCTTAGCTTTTCGATTTGCTCTGCACGTGCGATAAGACGCGAAGCATCCTCAATCGTCAAGTGGTGGAAGCGCTTCAGCACAGCGCAGTTGATTTCCTTGCAGGTCTTCACTGCAAACTCAAAGATCTCTGCTTTGCACCGCAATTGCCGGAGGTCGGCGTTAGGCATGTCCTGAAGCATTGCGGACAGATGTGTTTCCGATCCGGGTGTAAGCTCCTTCAGACCTGCCGCAAGTTTTGTGCCATCTGCCATCGAAAGCGCGCTCCGGATATCGGCGGTGACGCCCGGCGATATCGTATCGAGTTCGCTTTCCATCTTGTGGACATTGCGAATACGGCTGAGCTGGATTTCAGAAACGGCCTTGGCGGTCTGGCGCAGCTCGTTCTTCAAATCCGCCAAGCCCGTAGTAAGCTCGCTCTGTACCGCGCTCTCTTTGGTCCTCGCAGCGCGGTTGTAGTCGGAGATCTGCTGGACCGTGGAGCCCTGCAGTAAGCTCCGGAAATTGTTACCTTCCTTACCGAGCCGGAGGATGGGATTCGGAAAGTCGAGCCCGGAAGGGCGCACGCTTGCGAGCGTCTGCTCCAGCTTGTCTTCGACGACGTCGAGGGCTTCCCGTTTATCTGATAGCAGCAGGACACTTTTCTTCGAAAGAATGGCGTCGAACGCGACAGCGGAAATCGTATGCGATTTTCCGGTTCCCGGTGGTCCCTCAACCAATACGAAGCGGCAATTCGGCTGCTTCAGCGCCGCGATGACTTTTGACTGTTCTTCATTTATAGGGATGGGCGACGCCTGAACGAGCCGGTCGGCGATATTAAGCGCGTCCCATTCGTTGCTCACCGATTGGTCGACAGAGACCGGGTCCTCAAGAACCACCGCCTTGATCATGCTCTCGAAGAGGTCGAGTATCGGACCGCCCTGGCCCTTTGCCGCGGTGAGCAGTTCCTCGTAATCGTTCAGCAAAGACTCGTCGCTCTTGTCGTAGACCGCAAGGTGCAGCGAGCTCTCGAGCGTGTAGTTCGGGTTGTCGGCCTTTTCGGTCTGGTCGGGTGAGACCCGAAACTCTGGCGGCAGGCGCAGCGCCGACAACACCTGGGTCGTCGGAATCTTGAGCAGACTCTCCAGCGTTTCATCGCCAATAGCGTAAAGAATGCGGTCGCTGATGGGCGAAGACGATTCCGTTCGAGAGCTGGTTTCCTGCAGGATATAGTCGACCGCGCGCTTGTAGACAAGCACCTGAGGCTTTAGCGAAATCCTGAACTTCGTGGTCTCTTCTTCCATGTCCACGTTCAGCGGGACGTAGAAAAGCGGAAAAGTGTTCTTTCGGAACTGAAGCACGCCGAGATAAAGGTATAACTCGGTGTTTTCCCGCGACTTCATTGAGGAGACGAGCTGTTTCACATCCACGTAGGCGTCGGCAGTTGCGAACGTCTCGAAATAGTCGATCAGCACGCCCTGGGAATGCTCCCGGGTGAAGAGCCGGGTAAGGACATCCCACAGGTCCTCGGTTTTGCCAGAAGACGCCATGGTATAAAGCGCGGTCGACAGGTCGTCGTTAAGCGCCTGAAGCAAGATATTAGTGAGCTCGCCCTCGAGATCATAAGTCGCTTCCAGAAGCGCTTGGGCATCCCGTCTCAAAATCGGCTCGAGGCTGGTCAGGAGTGGATGGACGAGACGTTCGCAGATCTCCTGTGCCGACTCCCGGAACATCTCCGTAACCCAGCTGTCGGCATATTCCGACTCTGATTTGGTGGATTCCGCACAGCCGACGATCTGCTGTCGAACCAGAGCATAGACCTCCTCGGGGATCCCCCGAACAGCCTTGATGACGGCGTCGCGAAAACGGTCGGTGAGGCTTGTCGTGTAGGCGCGGCGTGAGACGTTGATGGGCTCGAGCTCGGACGCGTGTTTGGAAAGCGCCGTCCAGAAGGCAGCATTGAGTGGTGCATAGCGAGAAAGGCTGAGACCGACGCGCAGGCCGCCTTCGCGCTGAAGCTGCAATTTGCGTCCAGGCGTCTGCTGTTTTTTGAAGTCAGTTTCGAGATAATTCAGGAAGTAACTGGAGACGCTCTTTGTTAACTCCCGGATAGTGGCTGAATCCATTGGGGGGACGTCTCTCTGCAAATAGAAGATCCATTCACTGTAGCATTCTCTGATTCCGTCTCCGCTGCGACGAAGGTGGTATGCTCCGATCCGGACCTATGTAGCAGTTTGGGGAGGGTCGACAATGGCAAAGCGGGAAATCGGACGCCTCCAAAAGGTCTCGCCGCTTACCTCGCCGCAATGGGACGATTCCATAACTGCTCCTCATCGAGCAGTTGGAGGCCGGACACTCGGAAGCCTTTTGATCTGGGAATCTCCTGAAAGAGATATCTACCGTTGGACGTAAATGTGAGGCCAACAAGTTGACCGCTACGGGTTACAATTCCAGCGTCGCTCGATTTCACTGGATTGCAGGAATCTAACATCTCTTGACTCGTCAGCCAATCCAACTTTTGCATAACCCTTTCACTCCATCTGAGATTGCCAGCGCTCCGGACGAGTTCTTCGGTCGCACAGCCGAGCTTAGGGATGTTCGAGTGGCAATTCAACTCGGATCCGTCGCTATCCAAGGACCTGTCGGAATAGGCAAGTCATCGCTCCTGGCGAGGTCGCGGCTGGAACTCGAAGGCTTTGGATCGGAACAGTCGGCTTTCTCAGTAATCGCGGTCGGCGACCGCGACATCAAAACAGTTGACGAAGCGGCGCGATTGGTTTTGGAATCGCTGATCAGCATCGACGAAACGCAGAAGAAAATTTCCTTCAAAATCAGCTCCCTCTTTGAATGGGGGTCCACCGAAATAGTTCGCAACTTTACAGAGGGTAGGCACCTTTCCATCCTAAAGCGACTATTAGAGCGAGAAACCCTCAAGTCAATCCTGAAAGACCAACAGCTTCTGATCATCGCAATTGATGAAGCTGATAAATGTCCGGCTCCCATTGCGCGCCTTATTCGAAGTGTAGCTACGCACACACAGCAGTTGGGCATCAAGAGCATTCGATTTCTGCTCGCAGGAGTAAATCCATATGTTAAGGAAATGCAGGATGAGGATCCGGGGGTATCGCGCTTCATCTATCGATCCGTCACGCTAAATCCAATGCAGCCGGAAGAGGCGGATTTCTTATTGCATACCAAGCTAAGCCTGTTGGCTGAAGACGCACATAGGAAGCACATCAAGCTATCAATTGATCCGACTATTATTCCGAAGATACTCGCGCTCTCGGGCGGCCACCCTCATCTAATCCAACTGCTTGGTTCATACCTAGTTCACCATGAATCAGACGATCCAGATGGCGTCATCGACGCCAAGGATCTTATGAATTCTATGAGGCGGATTGCGTATGAAGACCGCGCTCAGGCATACGAATCAATGCTCCATAGACTACAACTGGAAGATAGGCTAGAGGAGCTTTACAGCCTGTTAACAATTGCAAGGCGTGGCTTTCCCACGCGTATACCCCGGGACGGGGCGGCCAGAATAGTCAGTAAGGATCTCCTGCACTGGTTTGTCGATCAGAATATCTTGACAATCGCTGACGAGGATGAATATGGCCTGGTCGATGAGTTTCTAAGGGTTCGGATTCTCCTCGACGAGGCTGAATCAGACTTAGAACTATCGGCACTTGAGATGCGACTCGTTAAGGGGACCTATTCGGAAGATCAAAATGTTTTATATTGGAACTTTGACGACGACTTGACGTTTGCTGATGCTAGTGAGGATGTGGAAGGCGATTCTTAGGCAGGTGAAGCACTTCGAGGTAATGGGAATCAAAACCACTACGACACCCACGACCAGCTGCGTATCCACCTCAGCGACTTCGTCGCTGCCTACAACTTCGCCAAACGACTCAAGACGCTCCATGGCCTCACGGCCTACGAATTCATCTGCAAATGCTGGCAAACAGAACCGGATCGATTTACTCTCGATCCCATCCATCAAATGCCGGGACTAAACACCTAGCTAGGGTCTTCGGAATCACAATTCGCCGTCAGAACAAGAAGCCCTGGGAGCCGGCATTCCTGTCCATCATTGATTGCCGGGGACTGGAGAAAGCTGCGGGCGCAAATCATACAAAGTGGCATGAACTCGGCCATCTCTTTATTCTGACCGATCAAACGCGATTCTCGTTTCAGCGATCCTTCTGCCAGGGAGATAAGAAAGATCCCGAAGAGCAGATTGTCGATGCTATCGCAGGACATTTTGAATACTGGCCGCCCTTGTTCACTAAACATTGCAGGGGTGCGGTGTCCTTCGCAAAAATTGAGAACATCCGGCAAGAACTCTGCTCCGAAGCCAGCAAAGCGTCCGGCCTCATCGGCCTTGGTCAGAGCCTGGGATACACCCTGCCTGTTTCTCGAAGTGGAGCTTCGTTACAAGAAGGGCGAATCCGCAGCGCGCGGCGATGCCCCTCTGCTCCGAGTGGTCCGATCGATAGCCAATGATGCAGCTCAACGGAGGGGCATTACGTTCCCCCAAGCTGGCGGGTCCCCAGTGCCTCCGTAATTGCTGCAGTCTATGATGGAAAGATTCAGACTCAGCCGACGATTGAAGACCTAGGTGCTTGGGAGACCACTGATGGATCTCAGCTCAGCTCGATGCCTGTCTACGTTGAGTCCCGTTCTTATGGTGGAACTGTACAGGCGCTTATCTATCCCGCTTAAAGAACTTCGACGAGGATTTGAAGGCCTAACAAGCCCAAGGGTAATTTATGCTTCGCATTCTCCATACCGCAGACTGGCATCTAGGTCAGACCCTTCGTGGGTATAGCCGCTGGTACGAGCAAGAGCAAGTTCTGGACAGGCTGATCCAGCTGGTCGAGGAGCGGGAGATCGATACTCTTCTCATTGCGGGAGATGTTTTCGACAGCCAGCACCCTTCGGGCGAGGCGCAAAGCCTTTTCTACAAAACTCTGGCCCGCCTTCACCAGGTACGTCCTTCGCTGAACACGGTAGTGGTCGCGGGCAATCACGATGCGGCCGGTCGGTTGGAGGCGCCGCACCCGTTGCTTGCGGCATTTAATGTCCACGCGGTCGGCAATGTCCGTCGTGCACAGGATCGCATGGATTGCGAACGCCACCTCCTGACTCTGCGAGACGCTCAGGGCGAGGCTTATCTTCATGTCGTAGCCGTGTCTTACCCTACCGCGGCGTGCCTGCCTTCGCTTTCGCGGCTGGAACTGGAGGGAGAGGAGACGAGCGTCGTGCGCGCGGTGCGCGAACTGTATGAGGTGCTGTCTGAAGCCCTGACGCCGCGTTTGGCCGGGCTGCCGTTTATCACTACGGGGCACCTCCACGTGCGTGGAGGCGCCGAATCTGAGGGTGCAGAACGTCGCATTCTGGTCGGCGGCCAACATGCCGTACCGCATGACGTCTTCCCCATCGAGTCCGCCTACGTCGCGCTGGGACATCTGCACAAGGCACAGGCTGTAGGGAAGGAGACCATCCGCTACAGCGGCTCGCTCATCCCGCTCTCCGCCACCGAACAGCCCTATCGTCACGGCTTCACGCTGATCACGATTAATGAGGGACTAGTGGCGAGCGAACACCTTGAGATTCCCCGCCCGGTTCCTTTCCTGCGGCTCCCAATTGCCGGCGGAGAGGTGCGGATGAGCGAATTAGCAGACCACCTTCGAACGCTAGGCCTCGCGCCCGACCTGCCCATACACCTTCGACCTTTCGTGCAAGTGCGCCTCTCGCGGCAGGGGCTGGGCGCCGGCTTCCGCGAACAAGTTGAGCGCATCGCCGCCGATTATGCGATTCGCATCGTAGAGGCCCGGCCGGATCCGCTGTTAGAGGTGATGGCGGGGCTTACGGCAGCTCTGGAACCGCAGCGCGGACTCGGCCAGCGCGAGCCGGAAGAGATGTTTCTGCTCGCCTTCGAGCGCGCGACCGGAGCGGCGGCAACAACCGCACACCTGGAGATCTTCCACCGTGCCTATTCCGAGGCGCAGGAGTAGACCGTGCGCATTCTGGCCATCCGCGGAGAGAACCTCGCCTCGCTAGGCGAGCCCTTCCTGCTCGACTTTGAGGCGGAGCCGCTGGCTGGCACGGGACTGTTCGCCATCACGGGCGAAACGGGCTCGGGGAAATCGACCATCCTGGACGCGCTTTGTCTCGCGCTGTATGGACGATACCCCCGCTTTGCAGAGCAGCAACACGATTCCTCCCCGGACCCTGGCGGTAAGGTAAAAATCCTAGACGGCAGCACGATTCTGAGGCGGGGTGCGGGCCGAGGGTATGCAGAGGTGGATTTCCTTGGGCAGGACAACCTGCGTTACCGAGCACGGTGGGAGGCTCGGCGATCCCGTGAGAAAGCCGACGGTGCCATACAAAGTGCCGCCCGCTCGCTGCACACCCTAGGGAGTGCCACGCCGACGGCGGTCGCCACCAGCAAGACCGAGGTCCAGGACGCTATCCATGACCGGACGGGCCTGACCTTTGAGCAGTTCTGCCGCACCGTGCTGCTCGCTCAAGGCGACTTCGACAGCTTTCTCCTGGCGCCGGAGCGCGAACGCGGCGACCTGCTTGAGAAGATCACCGGCACCGAGATCTACGGACGCATCTCCAGGCGCGTCCGAGAAGGAACAAAGGCACTTGAATCAGAGGTTGAAACTCTGGAAAGTCAGCTTACCAACATGGGTCTGCTCAACCCGTCGGAGCATGACGCGTTGGTCGAAGCGCTCGCCGGGCTGCGTCGCGACATTGCAGCGAAGAGTGCGGAGGCCGCAGGTCTGCAGATGCGGCTCCAGCGCGTGGACAATCTCGCGAGGGCGCGGGTAAACCTGGCTGCGGCGGATGATGTCCTGGCGGCGGCTCGGTTGGCTTGCGAAGACGCGGCGCCGGAACGAGACAGGGTTGCAGAGCTGGCAGCGGTCGAACCCCTGCGACCTCTGAGAGGGCGACTCGACGAGGCAGCGCAGGCGATGCCGGCTGCCGAAGCGCTGGCTGTGGCAGCGGTGGAGAGTCTGCAGGAGGCCACTAACGCTGCAAATGAGGCAGGGCATCGTCTGAGCATCGCGCAGGTCGAGCACGACGAGGCAGAGAGGACTTTCAAGGATTTCGGTCCGCAGTGGGATGAAGCTGCTCGGCTGGACACGGTTCTTAGCCACGCCGAAAACGAGGCCGCGACAGCCGCTAGCAATCTGGAAAGGGCGAAGACTACGTTCACGGCTCTGACGGATGCACTAACGGAGATCGCAGGGCAGATCGCCGAGAGCGCCGCGGACCTTGCGAACGTAACCACCGAACTAGCCGAACGCGCCCATCAGGGCCTTCTCGCCGACCGGCTGGAGGAGGCGAAGGCGCTGCTAGAACGGCACCAGCAACTCTCCAGGGAGGCCGAAGGAGCTGACGAAAAGGTTGCCGCAGCGAACAAGAAGGCCGAGGAGCTTGAGGTAGCGGCGAGCCGTCTTGAAACGAAGCTGGGCGATGACGCAACCATGCTAGAGACATCTGCGCTGGAAAACGAAAATCTGCGCAAGCAAGTTGAAGCCCATGACCTGACATCGCTCGAAACGGAGGTAGGTCACCACACAGAACTACTTGAAGAGCTCCGTGGAGCACAGGCGCTAGCCGCCAGTCATCAGGCGGCTAGAGGGAAGCTGCTGCATGCATGCGACGAGCTCGCCGCGGCGCAAGCAGCGGAAACGGACGCAAAGGCGCGTTTCGCGGCTGCCGCCATAAGCCTGAAAGAGACCAACAAACTGCGTACAGCACTATCTCCCTTAGCCGAACTCGCAGAGGAGAGCCTGGCAGAACGCACCGCACACCTGCGGAGCCGAGTGCTACCCGGGGAGGCCTGTCCGGTCTGCGGCGCGCGAGCATCCGTATTTGAAGCCTGGCGCGGTCGATGCGCTCAGCGAATTGGCCGCGGAACTGAAGGCGAAGCGCGACGAACTAGACCGATCGATTGTGAATTTCGACCGTTCGGCACAGCAAGCCGCTAGTGATGAAGCCTCCGCCCGGGGCAAGTCGGCCGATGCAAACCGCCAGCAGCAGGAGGCGGAGCGCGAGCTTGCCCGGACGCAGGATACTTACGCTGAGTGCGTGCCGAGCATTACAGACCTCGGTGCGCGGGTCGGCCTGAAAGCGCCGCCGAAGTCATTGGGGGAGAGCGCATTCGAACACCTGCAGGCGCTCGAGTCGGCGTGTCGAGGCTCGCGCACAACATTGATGGCCCGGGTGACGGCCGTCAGGGAGTTCCGCACTCGCTTGGATACAGCGCTCAGCGCGCGGGAGCGGGCCCAACAGGAATTCGACCAAGGCCAGCGCGACCTGCACCGGCAACGTACAGCGGCCCATGACGCGCGCATCGCAGCAATGACGCTTGCGGGCGAAACGGACCTGGCCCATCAGCAGGTGGCGGGGATCGAAGACCAGGTGCGACCGTTCCTCGCGACGGCAGCGTTCTCGCCCGCCGATCTGCACACGGATCGCGCCGCGGTGTTGAAGACGCTTGGTGCCGCGGCGGCGGCCGTGCGCGTACTCCGCATCCGAGAGGCGGGGTTGGCTACGCGGTTAGCTGAATTGGACTCGGCGCGCGACCAGAAGACGGCTCTGCGCGCTGAGGCCGAGCGGCAGCAAGACGAAACCCGCAGCCTTCATTCGCAGCGCGTCGTCGATTTCCGTGTTGCGCGGGATTCCCGTGCCTTGCTGCTTGGCGGAGAGCCGACCAATGACCATCGAACCCGCGTCAACGAGTCACGCAAGGCGTCGCTGAAATCTTTGGACGAGGCACAAAGAGGAAACTACGCGGCGGCGGCCCGACTGGTACGCGCAGAGGCCGTGGCCAAACAGGCAGCGGACGCCCGCGCTAGCAATCGCGGGGAGCACGCAGAGGCTACGCAGGCTTATTCGGCAGCCTGCCTAGCGGCTCACCTCGCGCTCGAACGCGCGGGTGAACTGCTGGATCTTCCGCCATCGGTTGCGAAGGAGCTGCGGGACCAGCTAGACGCTCTGGAGCGCTCGCGGCATACGGCGGAGGCGCAACGCGAGGCGCGTCAGAACGATGTAAATAAGCTGCGGTCAGAGGAGGTTGAGGCGGAGGCTCTTGACGTGGCGACAACAGCGCTCGAGACGCTACACAGCCGTGGGCGGAAGGTGGGCGTCATCACCCACGTATCCGCCATGATCGAGAGCATTCCGGTCCAAGTAAAGGTTGAGGCACTCGGCGGCGGCAGCTCTGTAGTGCGATTGGTGGGCGCGCCGGGCTTCGCGTCCTGAGCTGGTTGCTTTTGCCATCTTGCGATGGCATTGATGCTGGACAGGGTGGGACCATGGCGCACTTGCGCCCATATAGACTCGTCGTACTGCTTCCGGACGATAGCTCTCCTCCCTGAGTTGTTGCGCCAGTTCCCCGATCCAACGCTCCCGCCCATAGGACTCGACCTCCTCGAACGTCAGACCGTCTACTCCGGCGGCGCCCTTGTTGGCGCGGCAGCAGGCGTAGGCGTGCTCCAACACGTCCTGTCGGTAGATCTTGTCGTATAAAGCGTAAAAGCGGAATTCAGGTTCATCCTTCGCTTTTGCATGTAACGTCGTCCGCAGTCTCTTAACGCTTTCCGGAGTTAATAGGTTGCCCAACCTCCTGTCCCTTTCCGCTTTCCGCGTTGGTTCTGAACTGAGGTCCCTTCCCTCCGCCGGCATTACCCGGCATCCCCGGTACTACGAACCCCTCCGTCACCCCCTTACGCCCGGTCTGTCCGTCACCGGCTACCGGTTGGTCGATGCGCTCGGCCACGCTCGGGGCTTCCCGTGTTGCATCGGTCTTCCTCTTGTATGCATGCTGTCGCCACTACCCCGGCGGAACCGCAAGGTGCGTTTTTCGAAGCGAGCACGTATAGCCGCTGGCCAACGGCGGCTGGACCGCTTCAGTGCGTATATGTCACTTTCAGGAGCTTCTCCGGCCGCAGACCGTCAAACCCGTTCGAATCGTCACCGGAGGAGCCTCACGCTCTGGACCAGGATCCTCTCGTCTGCTTTCAGAGCCAGCGCGACCGCCGCTTGATCCTATTGACGTCGAGCGAGCCAAAACCCTCGTCGATGAAGAGGGTATCCACAAAGAAGTCGCTTCCCTCCAGCCCTGCGAGCGCAAGCGCAAGCGACAGAGAAACCAAGAATCGCTCTCCGCCGGAGAGGCTCCGGGTCGGCCGCTCCTCGTCTCCCATGTCGCGGTCGATCACGTGCAGCGCCAGGTCGGAGGCCGGACTGCGAGCGATGTGGTAGCGCTTGCTGAACATGTCCAGATGCTCGTTCGCCAGTTGGATCAACTGCTCGAGCGTCAAGCTCTGCGCGAAGAGGCGAAATCGATCGCCGTTGGGGGAGCCGATCGCGTGGTCGACCTCAGCATCGCGTAAAAATCGTGCGCCGTTACGAGGTCGCACTTCGAACCCAAAATCCCTGAGTGGCCGCTCAGTCGCTTCTTAGTCTCCGAAGCATTCGTGCTGGGGGTGGCTGGAGCTGACAGGAAGACATATTCGAAATCTCGGCTGCCGTGAGGTGTCGGACTGGGCGGAATTGCAAGTCGGCTGCTGCACCGAAGGACATTGCCTCAAATTCCTGCAGCGCGCGCTGCAGGTCGTCGGTCTCGCCTTCGGAACGAAGATGCTCCAAGATACTTAGATGCCGAACGACCTCGTCCCGGCGTTCTTTGGGCACCTTTCTCCAGAACTTAGGGGGATCAACGACAATAACCTCGTAAGTGGGAAAGTAGCTGCTCGGGTTTGCAAGGTTGGCCATGCATTCAATTCGCTTGCTCTCGAAAATGCCACCGTACTCGTACACTAGGCCCTTCAATTCAACTGTGTAACTTCGATTGACCCGGCCAATGATGTTTAGTGCATTGGCATCTACTTGAAGTGTAAAGTTTTTGTTCGGCGGCGCACTGATTAGCGTCAATCGCGAGCCGTTGGCTAACGTGTCGATGGTGTACTTCATGACGACATCCTCATGCGAGTGGTACGTACGTAGCTTTGGATTCGTGAAGTACACGTATTTGCTGGGGAAAGTCAATGTGTCCGACGGCTGAGGGAGGGTCTGACCTTCCACCGTCCAACCCACGTCCAGGCCGGGAGGATTTGCGTAGGTTATTTCTATGACCGCTTGTTGGATTAGTTCCTCTCTTGAATAGGGCCAAGAACCGCGTACACAACGCAGGTCGCCGGGCTCGAAATCAGTCGTGCCACTCTCGATAGGGATGCGTTTGATGGTTTTGACGACGCAACTGTCGTTGACGGTGAGGTACTGCGAGTGCCCACGGATTATTCGCACACGTACGCTATGATTCTGAAGCAGCTTTTCCAATACTTGCAGTTCGAATCCGTCAAATACGTGTACGTCGTAGAGTCCGCCCGTAGCCCAAGCGAAGGAACCTACATGCTTATCTGGATAGGCTCCATCTCCTAATCCGCCCTTATCTTGCGTCACTATCACGCGGTCGCCAGTCTGTCCTTGGTCCCAGTCGCGCGCTTCGCGGTATTCGACGCAGTAATCGCTACCGTTGGGTAAGACTACATGCAACGCTTGCGGAGGGAGACCTGGGTTGCGTCCTCCTTGGTGTCTGCTTCGAATCTCAAATTCGCCCATCTGGTTTTCGGCCACCAAGAATTGCGTCGCGTCGAGCCACCCACGGTTAAGCGCGGTAACTGCATTCACGCTCGGACCAATTGAGGAATAGTCGGCGCTGCCATCCTTCGGCAACGCGGGAAAGCATGCACCGCCATCCGGATCGCTGCCGTAGAGCTGCGCACTCATGATGCAATGGGGGTGGCCATAACCCCCAGGAGCGTCGCCAACCACAACTATCGGTTCTTTGCCGAAGGAATGGTCCAAACCAAAGGCGTGACCAATCTCGTGGGAATAGAAGTCGAACCCGTCGCCCAATCTGCCCACCACGGCTGGCAACTTCCGCCCATCTACAATCACTTCATGTGTCCCGCCACCGTCAGACTCCACCGTGGCACCCAAGCCATGAATACAAATGACGATGTCAATGCGGTCAAATCCTACATTGTGGTTCGCGATCATCCAGTCGACAAGCGCCTGGGCCGCCTTAGTGCGGTCTTTACGCTGCTCGTCGGTCAAACTCACCGCCAGCCAGCCAACTGTGGCACCGGTGAGCTTCATTTGGTTGTCGGTCTGCTTAAGCCAATAGGCGCATTGCCCATCCACTGGATCGAAGAAATAGCTGTTCCACCAGCTATCAGCCCTTAGGTCGTTAATGTCGGGTGCATCGGGGCCTTTGTTTAATATGACGATGGCTATGGGCATAGCAGGCTCCTGTTGTTGGCCGGCGGCGGGTCAATCCAAGGGAAAGCTCTGACATTGTCCCTCTTGCCTCGAAAGTTCGAATGTGGGAAAGCAGTAGTGTCCGCATCCTCACACGCACTCGCCCGCAGGTCAATAACAAAATCTCGCGCACTGTTCCGCCCGCAAGCTAAGCAGACTGCGTGAGGATGAAATCGACCCTCCGGCAGAAAGCGTGAGGAGGATGCGCTCGCCAGTAATTCTTATGTTGCTTGAGGTGTCCGCTTATTTTAAGCGGACACCTATTTGACACTCTCTTCCGGTCAAGATGGGAACTTCGAAGCACTGTCAGCATGGCCTCCTTGGCCGAATATTGTGTGCCGATGTGTCCGCGTATAAGATTTAGAACTGCGGCGAGCTGAGTGTCGGAAATTCCGGCTCGAAGATGCAGGACGTGGACGACGCATTTTTCCTCGAAAAGCAGCCGTTGGGTGTTGCGAGCATGAACACCTTCGCTGGCCGCATCGATTACAGACCGATCCTCGGCATTAATCATTGCATGCGAAATATTGCTACGCTTTGCAGTCCTGATGGTCTTACTAGATGCACGTCTCAGTTCCACCCGCGAGTATTTTAACTTTTAATCTTGACGCGAGTAGTCCTTTGTGACACTCTTTCTATCCACGGCCCCCGCCCCCCGGCCCCCCCCCCGCAATTGGACAGAACTTGTTAGGTTCCTTAGAAGTTGCCATGGCAGCATAGCGCACCCGTGTCGAAGCCTTCGATCGACAGCAGCGTGAGCAGGAATTCATGGACGGGTCGGAGCGCATCGTATCGCCATTCCAGCGCTCCCATGTTGTTGTGGCACCGTGGTCAATAAGGTAGCCCCAGGACGGATAGTCGCGATTGAGCAGGAGTTGGTAAGCGACATCGCTGCGGCCGGTGTGTACTGAGACTGAACAGCTCCATCGCATGAGTGGGTATTCGCGCAAAAAGCGCGAACCGTTCTTCCGAACCGGCTCAAAAGTTGTCATCTCGACCGGAGCAAAGCGGAGCTGTCACGCTGCACTCAAATCGCGGAAAATGCACTATGAGGCCAAGATACTGCACTCAAATCGCGGAATTAAGGGCGCGTTTGTACTGCTTATTCTATTCTCCGGCTTCCATTCCGCATTTCCTTTCGGGTTGCTAGGAAGGGAGCACTCCTAACCTTGACAACAATCAAAGCGGCCTATTACCGTAAGGCGTAAATTTGAGACGTCTCATCCCTCATCCACAACGGACGGCGCTTGTTCCGTGGAATCGCTATTCGACAATCAAATAAGATACCTATACGGCCGATAGAGAGCGGCACTCAAATATGCGTTTGAAGCTGCCGGAAGGTGCATTTAAGGCGTACCTGTTCGACTGCGATGGGACCATCGCTGACTCTATGCCACTTCACTATGTTGCATTACGGGATGCGCTGACAGAGTGGAACTGCGCCTTCGAGGAGGAACTTTTTTATGCCTGGGGTGGAATGCCGCTGGATGAGATTATTGCGACCTTGAATGAACGCCAGGGACTATCGATGCCTGTGGCAAAAGTGATTGCTCGGAAGCATGCACTCTATGACGAGAATTGCCAGGTGCTGAAGGCGGTACCTGAAGTGCTGGAGCATATTTTGGCCAATCACGGGCGAATACCCTTTGCCGTGGTCTCGGGAAGCTCGCGTGAATCTGTGACTGCATCGCTCGATGCTCTGAATCTCGCCGACCGATTCGACGTGCTGGTGTGTGCGGGCGAATACTCCCGTGGCAAACCCGATCCCGAGCCGTTTTTGCTCGCCGCACAAAAACTTGGTGTGGCCCCCAAAGACTGCCTGGTCTTTGAAGATGCGGAGATGGGGATCCAGGCTGCGACCGCCGCGGGCATGGCCTCGGTGAAGGTTCCGCACCCATGGGAAAGACTATTACCAATCCCGCGGACTAGCGATCATTGAAACCCACGCCGGCTTTCGTGATCCCTCGGACTCCTAAACTCGTACTGACAGTCGCCTTAGAGTTTTCTTTACAATGGTTTGCGCTCCATCAGAGGGATTCCCTTGAACGGTTTGATTCCGGTTCCACTTATTGCCACGATCGCCGAGGTTTTCAGCAAGCACTATAGCCACACCGAGATTGACTCCCGATTCTTCGCAGCGGGATTCCCACCAACCGTACCGACAGGCAACAAACAGCAGAAATGCTACGCCTGGCTCCTGCACGCAAATCAGCATTCACCCAATCCTCTTTCGCTCGTCGCGGTTTTCGCGACCATCCATGCCTTGACTACATCCTTCTTCGCTGTCGCCATGTCCCCAAGCAGAAATGCCGCAATTCCTTGCTCGCCGATCGCTCTCGATGCCAAGAGATAATGGTGCTGCCGAAGTGCCAGATCCTCGACCTGAGTCCAAGTCTCCCGCGCCATTCCAGAAGCTGCGGACGGTGCTGAAGATTCATACGGCCCCTGGCGGCGGGTACATCGCGGAGATGTACAGCATCGACCAATCGCCGGATGCGTACCCGGTGGACTCGATTACCTTGCAGCGCGGGACGGTGAAGTTTGCGCTTCAGCAATTCCAGCTAGGTTACGAAGGAAAACTGAGTGCCGATGACAGAGCGAAGCGACCGAGAAATAGAGGCAATGAAAAGATGCGCGTACCCAAATGTGGCCGCACTTGGCGAGTTTGGGAGAAGGTTTGCGAAGAACTTTCGTCTGTCTCTTGATGCTTGAATTCGACATACAACATGTGAGATCCGCAAATATTGCACTCAATAAAGATGATGGGGTTCAGTGGTTCTCTGGGATATTGAAATTTCCAGTATGCGGATGCTGCATCGAAAGGGCTGAGCGACTTTGGCTCATTCTAGACTAAGGAACCCACCGAAGTCGAAGTTAGGATCGAGCAAACATTTCTGGCGCGACGGACCTTCGACCACGCAGTGCCGGCCACCCATTTGCAATCACGCGACCATACGTTTTGCGATCCCCACGCTAACGCCGTCGACATCCTGTACTGATTTAAGCTTTCGCAGCTGTATGACTCCATCACCAACTGTTCGATCAGGTTTCGTCACTTGGCGATGCTTCACGAATGATGCAGGCTAGTGGATGTATAACCGGCTAACCGAAAGTTTTTGACCTTAAATTGAATGACCTTAGCGGCCTAGGGCGTGTTCACACAATAATCTGAGAGGCTGTTAATCTGTCTTCAGCGATGGAACTGACAGAAGCGCAGTATGAGCGGATCAAGAGCGCGTTGCCTGTGCAGCGCGGGAACGTGAGTTTGAGCAATCTGCAAGTGCTCAATGCGGTACTTTATGTTGCCGAACAGGGCTGTAAATGGCGTGGCCTGCCGAAGCGTTTCGGACGTTGGCACACGATCTATATGCGGATGAGCCGGTGGTCCAAGAACGGCGTCTTGGACCGCGTCTTCGAGAAGCTCCAGGTCGAGCAGATCGTCCGCATCAAGTTGGAGGCAGTGTCGCTGGACTCGACCTCCATCAAGGTACATCCAGACGGCACGGGGGCTCTAAAAAAAATGGCCCACAGTCCATCGGCAAGTCCCGCGGCGGATGGAACACCAAGGTGCATATGGTTGCCGCGGATGCTCGAACGGCCATAGCCTTCGCTCTATCTCCTGGCAACGCCCACGATGCGCCCGAAGGACGGGAGCTGTTGTGGGAACTTCCACGGATGCCGGAGGGCCTGCCGATGCTGATGGACCGTGCCTATGAGGGAGATGAGACCCGGCAGCTCGTACTCGAGTTGGGAATGGTTCCGGTGGTGCCGCCCAAATCCAACCGCGTCGAACCTTGGACCTACGACCGTGCTCTCTACAAGAAACGCAACGAGATCGAACGGCTGTTCCGAAGGCTCAAGGGCTTCCGCAGAATCTTCTCCCGCTTCGAGAAACTCGACGTACTCTTCCTTGGCTTCCTCAACTTCGCGCTCATCGTCGAAGCCCTTAGATAGCGTGAACACGCCCTAATACAACCTCACGCGGCATAGCTAACGAGAAACATTGACAAGCGTAAAAGGAGCCAATTAAGGTTTAGGCTAGGTTTGAGACGTCTCAATTCGAGGGTACAACGGAAATAACTACGCCCTTCCGAGCGCTACATTCACCGAGAGCTATAACAGCTACACGGTACGAGGCGACTGGATTATCTCCTCGAAGAACTCGATCTTTGGCCGTTACGCCGATTTCGACTCTTCGCAGCAGACGCCTGCGACCAACGCCAACGGCGCCTTCACTTCGAACCCGCTGCTGGGCCGTAATGCGGTGCTGGGCAATACGTACCTGCTCACGTCGAACATTGTTAATGAAGCGCGTGTTGGCTGGAACGAGTTCTACAACATCGGCCTCGCCGTGCTACAGGACCCCAATACGCAGTGGGCCGCTGCGGAAGGGTTGACCAACGTTACGGCACTTACTTCGGCCCAACAGAATGGCCGCGCCGGCTTGACTATCGCGGGCTACGCCAACGTGGCTGACGGTGCTGGTGATCAGGGCGGTAAGGAGAACATCATCAGCGCCGGCGATTCGCTCTCGATCGTGCACGGGAAGCACACCTGGAAGACTGGCTTCCAATACCAGAACCGCCGTCTATGGCAAATTGCTGATAACAACTCTCGCGGCAACGCGACGTTCGACAACTGCTCCTCGAGCAACTGCCCTGCGGGTCAAAAAACTTATACCGATCCGGACACGGGCTTTCCGGTCTTCTACAACAAGTTTCAGAATTATGCGCGCGGCATGTGCACTTCGGCCTGCAACGGTAACTCCGGAACGACGCTGGGCCATTATCGTGACAACACGTATGGTGCATTCTTCAACGATATATGGCAGGTCGGCCATGGCCTGACCCTCACTCTCGGTATGCGATGGGAGTACAACAGCCCGTTTGTCGAACAAAACGGGTTGGAAGGCACGCTTGATCCAACAACACAGAAAGTTACCTTCAGCAAGATCCCCACTGGTATTCCAGCCTCGTACTTGCCGTACTACGATGTGAGCACGACTTATCGTCCTGGGATCATCGAACCGAACAGGAAGGGCTTTATGCCGCGCGTTGGACTGGCGTATGAGGCTCGTCCGGGCACCGTGATTCGCGCGGGCTTTGGCATCTACCTTGACAATCTAAATACCAACGAGTTGCAGTTCACCCGTTACGCTGCTCCGCTGTACTTCCAGCAGGCTTTCAACAACACCTTCGTCAACCAGCTCTGGCCTGATCCAACCAAGGCTATTGGCGTAGCACAGGTGCCGTCACCGTTCTCGATTCTTCCGAAGAACACCCGTCCTTACACGGAAGAGTGGACCATGAGCCTGCAGCAGGACCTAGGGCACGGTCTGATGTTGGAGATAGCCTACACGGGCAGTCAAACACACAAGTCCTGGAAGCGCTACGATCAGAACCAGTGCACCCAGTTTCCGTTCGTGGCGCCGTCGTACGCCACAACAGGGTGCACTGTTCCCGCTGGGCAACTCAATCCCAACCGGCCGTACCCGGCGTTTAGCCAGGGTGTTCTGTCCAGCAGCACCCGGGGCGACGCAAACTTCAACGGCGGATCGGTCAAGATCGAGAAGCGTGTGAGCCATGGTCTGTACTACCTGGGCAGCTATCAGTGGTCGAAGAACATTGATAACTTCTCGGGCGAGGCCGCGGCGAACGACTCTTCCTTCGCGACCTCGATGTCGTTCGACCGCTCGTACTCGAACTTTGATAACCGCAACAAGGCCGTTATCTCGGGCGGGTATGAGTTACCGTTCGGTAAGGGCAAGCAGTGGCTCCAGTCTGGCGTAAGCAACGCGCTTGCCGGTGGCTGGTCGGTCCAGCCGGCGGTACAGCTTCGCGGGGGCTACCCGTTCAACGTCGCACGTAGTGGCTGCAATTTTGCAGCTAATATTGGCTGCCGTGCCTTCCTGGTTGCCGGCAAGAAGGTGTCGGATGCTTATCTCCACAACCCGTCGCCCTTCCACTGGTTTGACGACTCCGTATTTACGAACGATTACCTGGGCCGCACAGATAGCGGCGCTGTGTACCGTTCTTCGAGCGCGAATCCTTCGGTTCAGGGCTGGGTAACCCGTAACGTACTTCGCGGACCTGGCACTGCCAGCGTGGACTTCTCAGCGATCAAGAACATCCAGGTCTACGAGGGGGTGCGTGCACAGTTCCGTGCAGAGGCCTACAACATCCTTAACCATCCAATCTTCTCCAACCCGGCAAACAACATCAACACCTCGAACACCGTCGGCAGAGTGTCGTCGACGTCGATGGACAACCGCAGCATCCAGCTGGCCCTCAAGATCCTCTGGTAAACAACCCGGCGGGCTCAGCCACTACCCGGTTCAGCCCGCCATTACCACCTAAAAACCGACAACCGAAACAACCATCTCTGACCGCCTCCTAAATTGAGGAGTACCAGTAAAACTGGGTGGAACCGATCGGGTTTTGGTTAACCCTGATGAGCGGCAGCGACGTATTCCATTCCAGGCATGGGATTAACCCCATCACAAAGTAACGAGACAACAAGAGAGCCGAGGCCTACCTAAAGGAATAATCAGGATCGCAAGGGTATTTGGATTTTCCATTAGTAAATGGAAGGATAGTTCTGCCTGCAAGTCTTTGAGACGATCAGTTTGCAGCGTTATCAAGCGCTTATCTCATTTTTTTTGAGAATTTTAAGGGCCTAAGTGGAGGGAATACATGACAGTTCAAAGCAACGGATTTCGAAGTCTGATCCCGGCCCTCGTCGCCGCGACGGTTTTCATCACTCTTGTGACTCCGATGTCAGCTCAGAACACGAAGCCCGAAACTGGCGAGCAGCCCTCCCGATTCCACGAGCCTGATCCAATCGACTTCAATGACCACACCGGTTTCGTTCAGATCTTCGACGGCGAGACTTTGAAAAACTGGGACGGCGATCCCCAAACTTGGCGCGTCGAGGATGGCGCCATCGTTGGCGAATCCACTACCGAGAAGCCTCGCAACAATACCTACATCTCCTATCACGGTACTGAGTCGAAAGACTTCGACCTCAAACTCGAGATCAAGGTCGAAAAGGGAGGCGGCAGCGGTATTCAGTATCGCAGCTCCGTCGGCCAGCCCTGGCTTCGTCCACGTCCCGGACAGCCTGCACCGAACCTCGCATGGATGATGACCGGTCCCCAGGCCGACTTCTGGTATCCGGTCAGCCCCCGCAGCTTCGCCTACACCGGCCAGTTCTATTCCGAGAACACAAATCTCGGAATCCTCGCCTGGCGAGGACAAGTAACTGAGTCTGTTTCCGGAGCCAAAAACGCGCGCCTGCTCGGCAACATCGGTAGCCGAGATGCCTTGGGTGGCTACGTAAGAATCAACGACTGGAACCAGTACGAGATCATTGCGCGAGGCGGAGTCTTCATCCACATCATCAACGGCCAACTTATGGCCGTTTACATCGACGATGACCCAACGTCATCTAACAACGTCTCCGGATTGATCGGCATCGAGATGGAAGGAACGCCGTCCAAAACATCGGTCAGAAATATATGGCTGAGGAAATTGAAATAACTGCAAGCAGGTATCCTAATTGTGGGAAACGGTAACAGTGAAAAAGAGTGAAGATTCAACCTCCATCAATCAGTACATGCGATTGGCATGTGTGCTCTGCGTCGTCCTCGGAGTCGGGTTCGCAATCGTGTCTTCCGTAGCGCTTGCTTCGACTTCTTCGCAGGAAACCCAGTCCCAACCGACTCAGCCTCCCCAAAAGACAGCCGTCAAATATCCCCAACTCCCAGAAGGCTCCGGAAAAGAAACGTTGATCAAAGACTGCAGCAAATGTCACTCTCCCACGAACGTAGTTGCCAATGGACAGACGCGGGAAGGTTGGGAAGAAACAACACTCAAGATGGTAGGGTTGGGTGCCGCAGGTTCTGACGAAGACTTTACTGAAATCGTTGACTACCTCGTCAAAAATTTTCCGCCGTCGGTGGTGAAGACCAATATGAACAAGGCCACGGCGAGCGAGATTGAGAGCCAATTGGGGTTCTCAACCAAGCAGGCTGAAGATATTGTCGCGTATCGAGAAAAATCAGGGTCCTTCAAGACCGCCGAGGATATCAAGAGGGTTCCGCAAATGGACGCTAAGGAAGTTGATGCAAGACGAAATCGTATGACCTTTCAATAAGATGCTTCGCCATAAATTTTCCTGCGACAAATCGTACTCCCTCGGATAGATTTACCCGATGCCGAAAAATGCTATTCGTGGGAAGCGACTTTGTCCTGCCCCTATCATTATCCCCAAATACCGTCAGTCGAGTTGGAGCACAGTGGGGACTACGAGTGACGATGAATATTTCAATTGACGGTTCTGGCGTTTAGTCGAACGTGAGGCTAGTTTTGCTGAAGTCCTCGGGTCCTAGCGTCGACATCTAGTGCTCAGATCAGTCGAGTCGATGATGCAAAATCTCAGAAATCCGGGGTCGCGTTCGTAGTGAGCTATGAGGGTCAGCCTCAACGATCTTTTCCTGTTCCGTCTCCACACAGCTAGAGTACAGGGATCAAGTTGGCGTCCAGTAGGCGTGCCTTACACAGCCAGTCATAAGGTATCCGGCGCTATCATAAGGTCGCGTTCCAAGCCTTCCCCGTCATTTGGCTATCGGATGCTACCCGCTGTCTTGTCATTCTGAGGTATAGCCCAACCCTACGTCCGACACCCGGCGAAATAGTGTCGTAATAGAGTCGATTTCTGAGTTATCGTACAGATGATGACGAAGGTCAAAGAGTCTATTCGGACACCTCGGTCCGCCCGAAGGCGCAAGCCGTCCAAAGGCCAACAGGTCGGCTACCTGCGCGTCAGCTCCCTGGATCAAAACGAGGTCCGCCAGCTCGAAGGGCTGACCCTGGACAAAAGATTTACTGATAAAGCCTCCGGCAAGGATGTAAAGCGTCCCCAACTGGAGGCCATGCAGAGCTTCGTCCGCGAAGGGGACACAGTGTTTGTCACTCGATGGACCGGCTGGCCCGTAACCTCGATGAATTGTGGAGAATAGTGCTTGGTCTCACGGAGCGGGGCGTCCATATCGTCTTTGTGAAGGAAAAGCTGACCTTGACCGGCGAGGATTCGCCCATGTCGAATTTGCTGTTGAGTGTCATGGGGGCGTTTGCTCATTATGCGAAGTTTGGGATTATGCGAAGCCACAGCCTTGAAGTGGCGCTGTAGCCTGCGTTTCAGTAGTGTTTCACTTCGCATAATAACGGGTCAGTGAGAGAAGCATTCAGTAGCTTCCAGGCGTTGAACCGATCGCAAGGCGGGAAGGGAAGTACCGCGGCAGGAAGCCGTCTCTGACACCCGCGCGGGCGGCCGAGTTGCGACGGCGAGTTGCCGATGGTGACTCGAAGGCTGCGCTTGCTCGTGAGTTCCGCATCAGCCGGGATACGCTATATCGGTATGTTCCGGTCAAAAAGCGCCGGGCTGGGAAGCGTGGAAGATGAATTGTATGCAGGGAATCGGAGGAGAGAAACGATGAGCGAATCGGAGATGCAAGCGTAGCTGGAGCGTCTGCGGGCTGAGAATGCCCAGCTCAAGAGCAAAGACAAAGGCGGCCTCACTTTAAAGGTGAGCGAGAAAGGCGGGCTCTCTCTGTATGGCATGGGCCGGTTTCCGGTCACGCTGTATAAAGAACAGTGGCTCCGCATCCTGTCGAGTGCGCCGGAGATTGAGGCGTTCATCCGCGAAAATGACTCCAAGCTGAAGACGAAGGAGTAGGGCTTTGAAGAAAGGGGTCCAGACCGCAATTTGCTGTCCCTGCGGGAACGAGAAGATCCTCGCCCTGGGCCTCTGCGCGACCTGCTACACGCTGAAACGGCAGGATGCCGAATACTTCGGTGGCCTG
>NZ_JQKI01000077.1 GCF_000745965.1 Edaphobacter aggregans DSM 19364
TGTCCGGTGCGTGTGCGGCTCGGGCGTGTTCCCCTTGGCCCCTTCCCTTGGCTCCACCGACTCCGCGTCCGATCGTCCGGTCTTGTTCGCCGGCTTCGCAGCTACTGTGGAAGGGGTCTGACTTCTCCGGTTCGTTCATCATCGGCTACGGCTCCTCGCCTTCCCGACGCGGACCACCCCTTGACTGCAAATGGCCAAACTGGAGATCTCCCGGTTCCCAAGCAAAGAGCGTCCGTGCATGCCAGGGTCTACGACCACGCAGGACCGTTCGGGCACTCGCGATGTCGCACCCGTTCGTTTTGCCTTCCGCATACGTAACTACGTCGGCGTCCTGGATGAGAAATATTTCGTGGCTCAATGGCTGGCCTGCACGCTCCCCTGTCAACGCTTCGCCGCACACCTCACGGTATACTGCGCATGACTCGGGGCCGGCGTGGTTCGCTACACCTTCACCGTAATGGACTTGCACCATCTACTCCTTGCCGGTCTCCCGGCGCACTACGTAATATTCCCTTTCGTGAGGTGTCCCCTTAGAACGCGTAGTGAAGGTTCAGCTGCAGATTGCGCTCCTTCGACCTCGTGTTTGTGATCTGTCCGAAGTTTGCATCCGTGACCGAACTGTCAGGATTCTGATAGGACGCGATATTAAAGAGGTTGAACGCGTCCACCCGGAAGCCGATCAAATGCTTCTCGGTGATGTGAAAGTCCTTGAAGGCGGAGGCATCGATCTGCGCAAATCCCGGGACACGCTCGGAGTTTGTGGATGCCGTGCCAAAGGTGTTTGGCGCGGCGACACCATATGCGCAGATGCCGTTGTCGGGTCCATTGCACGGGACTGCAGAGGGGTCGGTTCCCCACCAGTTGTCGATTGAACGGTTCCGAATGATCAGTTTGCGGTAGTGGTTTGCGCGAGCAGTGGAGAAGTTGTTGTTTGTGTTTGAGACGTTCGGAGCCTGAATCGTGATCGGCAGTCCGGTAAAGGCGATGACCGAAGAGGAAATCTTCCATCCGCCTGCCACTAGATCCAGTACACGATTCATGTGAGTTCCGTAGAGCTGATCTCTTCCGAACGGAAGGGCATAGACTCCCACGGCGTTGAGGTTGTGACGAACATCCTGTCCAGAAGGAGCATAGTCAGCCTGCGGATTATAGGCGTCTTGGAATGCGCCCGTGGATCCGCTGATTCCGGGCTGGCCATAGTTGCCTGCCGAGTTGGTCATCGCCTTTGCATACGTATAGTTGACTGTATATTCAAAGCCGCGATCGGCATGGTGCCGCACGGTCAGCTGGCCGCCATTATAGTTCATCATCGCGGCGGATTCAGTTACTAGCAGGGCTCCGTTTTGCCCGACCAGCGAGGCGTAGGGTGCCTGTGCCACAGCGGGGATGGAAGCGCCATCAGGCAGAGCAGCGATGATCTGTGCTTGTGCCTGTGTCAGCTGATTTGCGTTGCGATAGTCGATCAGGTGATGCCCGCTCTCGCCAAGGTATCCCACTGTGAGAGAGGTCGTGTTCGAGAGAGCAAACTCGGTGGTCAACGAGTACTGATGGATGTACGCGGGCTGAATGTTCTGCGGCCACACGGAGTACTGGCTGGTTGCGCTGAATTGTGGCGTGAATCCATCTTCGATGCGGAAGGGAGATCCAGGATTTCCTTGGCTTGGCTTGGTCGCGACGAGATCGCTGCCCTGTGCAAAAGGCGGAGACGAAGTGAGACGTTGGTTTCCGGCGTTGCCTTCAAAGAAGCTGCTCGCGCCGTATCCGCCACGAATTACCATGCGCGGAGTGACCTGCAGAGCGAATCCGATTCGAGGCATCCACTGCGCGTAGTTGGCGTTGTAGCAAGCTCGTGTCGGACAGAGTTTCGACCCTGCGGGCGCACCAGCGGGGATACTACCTGCATACTCGACGGTTCCGGTGCTGAGATCAACGTTCGCGGTCTTGTTATTGACCTCGTACCAGGGCTGGTCGAACTCATAGCGAAGGCCTATGTTGACGGTGAGGTTGTCTGTAGCTTTCCAGTCGTCCTGAATGTAGCCGGCTGTGCGCCACTGACGGTTGCCGACGAGGCCGATCGATGATCCGAGTTTGGACTCGGCAACACGATCGAGCACGAAGTCAGCGGGGCCGTACCCGTTTCCCCCCGGCAGGCCGGTGAAGGCACCGGTGTAGTCGAACTCACCCAGGAAGCCATAGTTTGAAGAGTTGATGTAATTCTGCTGGTAGCGCGTCGCCTGGATGCCGATCGAGAGCAGATGACGACCGCGCTGCCAGGTGAGGTTGTCGTAGTAGTTGAAGGTGTTGTCGCGAAGGACCTGGATGTTGGCGTTGGCTCCGATGAACGATGCATTGTTGCCCAGGCCCTGTCCGGAGAATCCCGGATATGCCTGAGCTCCGAAGGGAATTCCAACCGTGGCGTTTCCGTTCAGGCCGAAGGCTCCTGATGGATCGGTGGGGACGCTGTTATCCCAACGCACACGAGTAAATCCGAATCGAGCTTCGTTGACAATGGTGGGAGTGAAGGTGTGAATCCAGCTTCCTCCCCCGAGTTTGGTGGGATAGACGTTCTGGGGAGGGAAGAAGATCGGGATTAAGGATGTCTGTGTATCGCCGGCGTTGGACTGCGAGTAGAAGACGGTGAACTTATTCGACTGCGACTGGCTCCAATCGAGCTTAGCATCGCCCTGATCGTTGCGAACGAACTTGCGCTGCGGTCCCTGGAAGTTGTTCTGTAGCAGTCCGTCGGTCGGGGTTGCATTCTCGAGCGGGTAGAACTCGGGATGTGCGAAAAGATATTTCGCTACGGGATTCACCACAGGGATTTGGTTGTTGTTGTAGGGCGAGAAGCCATTCTGCGTGTCGTAGAGCTGGATGGGGTCGGTGGCACGGAGAAGGGAAGAGAAGTCTCCGTTGCGCATCGCCGAAGGAAGTACGCTTGCCTGTTGCAATCCTCCGGTATGGGAACGGGCTCCTTCGTAGTCCACGAAGAAGAACAGCTTGTCCTTTTTAAGGGGACCTCCGAAGGTCCCGCCGAACATTGTCTGCGTGTACGGATTGATCGCGATGATTGGGTTGGCGTGCTTGTTGCTCCACGAGTTTGCATTCAGGTTCTGATTCTGAAGAAAGGCGTAGGCAGAGCCGTGAAACTGGTTGGCGCCCGACTTGAGGACAGAGACTACGGCTCCGCCGTTGGCGTTCCCATAGGTTGCTGGGGCGTTTGCCGAGATAACGCGGACCTCGGCGATGGCATCGGGAGCGGGATTGTATGCGATGAGGTTGTTCTGGGGCTCGTTGAGGTCGGCTCCATCGAGCGTGTAGTAGTTGGCCTGGTTGCGATTGCCGTTGATGGAGGCCACCCCGTTATTGAAGGTGCTGCGTTCGATTGCATTATTGCCGGTCATGCCTTGAGGGTCGGTTGCGATCGCGCCCGGCTGAAAGAGAGTAACCGAAGAAAAATTGCGTCCATTTAGCGGAATATTGGCAATCTCGTTGGTGGAGAGTGAGATTCCGAGAGAAGAGTCGTTGGTATTGAGAATCGGCGCGACGGCAGCGCTGACGTCCGCGACGGTGGTGAGATTGCCCAGCTGCAGCTTTGCGTCGAACTTCGCGGTTTGATTGATCTCCAACGTGAAGGGGGTGAACTTCGCGGTTGAAAAGCCGGGTGCTGATACAGTCACCTGATACTGGCCGATCGGTAGGAATCGGGCGCTGTAGAGGCCAACATCATTCGTCGTGGCCATTGTGTCAACTCCGGTTCCGACGTTATGCACTACGACCGTGGCTCCCGAAATCACAGCACCACTGGGATCCGTTACGATACCACTCACCGCGCCAGTTACGTTTTGCGCGCACAGCCATCCAGAAAAAAGACAGAGCATCGCCATAACGGCGGTGTAATACCTATATCGCCTCATGATTCTCCTTCGCATCAGACAGCCTGCTATAACGAATCAGACCACTGAAGTGCTGGCATAAACACGGGAACTATCAAAGAGTTGCTGGGTTTCTCTTGATAGAGAGAAGATAGACGGTAAGAGCGGCAACGGGTTTGAGTAGTCGAAGGGCTAATGACGAAAACGCACTCCTCTACATATACATATACGGCGAAGCGCACCGTACTGGCGGCAATACGAATACGCGTAGGTATTCTCCGCAAAGGGGGCTCTGGTGCAAACTAAGGTATGCACGTTGAGGCGAGAGGAGAGGCAGGGGATTAAGCAGCAAGGACAGCATTCCAGATTGCAGGCGTTGAGGCCTAGGTGATGCAGGGCAAATTGACCCTTGCGAATACGGCGAAGCAGTTCGACGCCGTGGCTTGTGATGGCGGCGCAGCCGAAGTTCTTGAAGTCGAGTATGGGCCTGCTTCGGAACTTGATACCGTGATGATCCTGATCGATCAGATTGTTCAGGTATTTTCGACGATCGCAGCTTGGTGCGCTTCCATACCTCTTCTTGGTTTGAAATTTCAAGCACTGCTCGTTGCGAAGCAGCATATCCATCAAGCGTAATGTTGACAGGTGCGCGCAACTGCGTGCGAAACGCTTTGCGGAAAAAGTCCTTGGCCGCTGCTCCATCCTGCTTTGGACGCAGCCGGAAGTCAAAGGTGTTGCCATCCCGGTCGACGGCGCGATACAGGTAGACCCAACGGCCACGGACCTTCAAGTACGTCTCGTCAACACGCCAGGAGCGACCGCTTTTGCGTGCATAGCGATTCCAGCACTTCTCGAACTCCGGAACATATCTCTGCACCCACCGCATGATCGTGGTATGTGCAATATGCAACCCGCGTTCGACCATCATCTCGACGAGATCACGGAGGCTAAGTTTGTAGCGTAGATACCAACGTCCGCGCATGACAATGATCTCGCGATCAAAATGTCGCCCCGCACATAGCTCCTTCATCCCCTTCAACTTAGCCATCGACCGATCCTTTATGCCTCAATCCACTACTCTAACCGACTCCAGCATGCTATTTGCACCAGAACCAAAAACAAGACCAATACCTAACAACTCCATGACAATCGAGTTCGAGAGTTATTCGCTAGTGTGTTTCCAACGGGCCAACCAATGGTTCGGAAAGGTGAAAACACTGGCATGAAAACGCAGAGAGTATCGCGCGGAATCCACTCGACCGTCGCTCATTCGTGAGGGCAGTTTGGTGACTGGTGGCTGTAGCCATGGGCGTCGGCTTGCTGAACAGAAGTGGTCCAGCCTTCGGACAGGATTCGGATGGACGGCAGGATCTGCACCGAAGCGATGCAGCGATTCTTCGCTTTCTCGCGGCAAGCGGAGCTGATCGAGGCCGATCTTTGGGGGCAGTATGCCGAACTGGGAGGCGTGACCGGTGGTTCGATGAATGCCTATCAGACAGCCTTCACAAATCTGGATGGGGACGGCATGCAGTACATCACAAGCAACACGCTGGATGAGGTAAGCCATGCCGACTTCCTTAATGCTTACCTGGAATCCAAGGGAGCCGATCCGGTGAACCTGGACGCCTTCCGGCAGTTGCAGGGGAGCACGGCGACCGGAGCTAAGAATATTGGCCGTCTCACCAACCTCATGCACCTCACCGTAGACACAAGCTGGTACACGCGGTATCGCAGCCCCACAAACCCGGACTTTGGTGCGAGCTTCCCACAGGCGCTTAACATCAACAACCGCTCGGCCATCCCGGTCACGGATGCCGACTTCGACAACCCTACACACATTCAGGCTATCGCAGACATCGCTGCATTTCACTTCGGCTCGATCGAACAAGGTGGCACAAGCCTCTACGCCGCAATGAGCCAGAAAGTCTCAAGCGGCGAGGTGCTCGAGATCACGCTAGGCATCGGCGGCAGTGAGATCGCGCACTTCCTCGAGTGGGTCGATTTTGCCGGCAACGCCGTCCAGGGACCACCCATCACCGATCAGGGGCTCACCTTCCCTGACTTCAACAATCCCCCTAATCCCCAGCTACAGACAAACCTGAGATTGGGTCGGAAGACTTTGCCTCTGCGAGCGTGTCACTGCTGGCGAGGCGCTTGCCCCAGTAAAGCGTCTGAACCTCTGATCGTTCATTGATGCCCAGGACGTAACTGACGTCGGCTCCATCAAGGCGAAACACCTTCGTCGCCGAGTCGTAGTGGATCACAGTCGCTTGGTCTGCTGATTGTCCTGGAGCTGAAGATGGCCAGCCCAGCGCGCCTGCAAGAACGATGCCTGCGAGGAGCCTGGTTGCTGGACCTGCCAATCGGGTGAAAACGCGATGAGGGTGACGCAAGCGATATACCTCCGGAAACCTGATGAGCACAATATCTCGAGGCCGGAGTGGGAAACCCGAGCTATACCGGGCATCGATAACGCCGTTCTATACGTGGCTGTGAGCCACGGGGCGACGCAAACCGTAAGCCTCCGTAGCCGATCGCCACAGGATCGCCTGCTGTTCGGAGGTTGAGAGTTGGGCAATGGCCGAACGGACGGTATTGACCCACCGGTCATAGGTCGATGCCAACGTCACGATCGGCCAGTCTGAGCCAAACATCAGACGCCGCGGTCCGAATGCTTCAAGCACAGTGTCGATATATGGGGCGATCATCTGCGGTGTCCAGCGGTCCCACTTGGCCTCTGTGACTACGCCTGAAAGCTTGCAATACACATTTGGCCGCCGTGCGAGCTCGAGAAGGTTGCTGCGCCACGCAGTAATCGAAGCGTCGCGGATCCGCGGTTTTGCAATGTGATCCAGAATGAAAATCTGGTCGGGATGACGGTCAACGAAGTGAATTGTCTGAGGAAGATGATCTTCGAAGATGAGGAGATCGTACGTCAGTCCGAGTGCATGAAGTGCCGCGATGCCTCGATTGAAGTCCTCTCGGAGAACGAAGTTCGGATCGGGCTCATCGTGAATGGGATGGCGCACTCCTCTGAGGTTCGGTAACTCTGCGAGTTGCTCCAGTTCCGCTTCAACAGAGGGATCGGTGAGATCTGCCCATCCAACGACTCCCAATATCAGGTCATCGCTGGCCGCCGTTGAGGCGAGCCACCGCGTCTCTTCTACGGTGCGCTCGACCTCGACGACAACAGTTCCAGTGATCCCTGATGGCGTGGCCACGTTGCGCAGGTCCTCCACGCCGATGTCACGGCGGAGGTAACTCATCTCGTCTGTCATCCAGGGCTGCCCGGGATCTTGATAACGCCAGAGATGATGATGCGCGTCGATAAAGTGGTCTTGCGGCAGGGAACTATCCATTTCATTCCTCGAACGTTTAGGCTGTGGCGTTCACCTTCAAATCCGTGGAAGCCCCCGGATTTTGTGGCGTACGGTAAACGCCGGCGGAGACCTCGGCCGGGTGGACGAAGTGTTTACGCAGATGAGGAATGTGCTCGAGGAAGGCCACTTCGTGATCGAGCGCAATATGGTTGAAGAACATCAGGTGTTGATGCATCTGCCCCATATCGCCGACGTGAGGAACTACAGGGCGATTGAATATGTTCGCCATGAAACTCACTGTCAGAAACTCGCTGATCCCAGCGACGCGAGTGCAATCTACCTGGATGAAGGACAGAGCGTTCGCCTTCAGGAAGTTCTTGAACAAAACCCGATTCGAGATATGCTCACCGGCAGCGACCTTGACCGGAGCGATGGCCTCCGATATCTCAACATGCGCGAGAAGGTCATCCGGATGTGTTGGCTCCTCGATCCAGAGAGGTTTGAACTTTGACAGCTCGCGGCACATACGCAAGGCATTGGGCAGATTCCAGTGCTGGTTCGCGTCGAACATGACCGTCTTGTCATCGCCGGCAAGCTCGCGGAGCATCGCAGCGCGGCGGAGATCACGGCTTTCCTCTGTCGACCCTACCTTCAGCTTGAAAGCGGAGAAACCCTGATCGAGCGCTGATTTCGTGAGCTCGCGCACCTTGTCATCGCTGTAATCCATCCAGCCAACGGAAGTATCGTATCCGGGATAGCCGGTCTCGAGGATGCGCTCCCGCGACGCACGCGTAGCCTGGTTCTCGCGTAGCATCTCGATCGCTCGCTTTTCGTCAAGGACGTCTTCCACATAGGTCAGGTCAAGAACGCGCACGAGTTCTTCAGGCGAGAGGTCGAGGAGGAGCTTCCACAGAGGAACGCCACGGCTCTTCGCCCAAAGATCGAAACAGGCGTTGGTGATCGACGCCAGCGCTAGATGTACAACGCCCTTATGGGGTCCTAGCCAGCGCAGGGCTGCATGATCAGCGATACTGCGCGATAGCGTGCCAAAGTTGGCCATAATCTCGTCGATGCTCTTGCCCTGCAAGGGCTCTGCGAGCATCTCAATGGCTTTGCCGACAAGTTCATTCCCGGCGCCAAGTGTGAGAACGAACCCGGATCCGGTAGGGCCGCCATCGGTCGAAAGCAGAGTCACTGCAAGGCAATACTCTGAAGTGGCGTGGATCGAGTCGGTACCAGCTCCCGCTGGTAAAGGAAAGTGGGCATCATAGGTAGAGATTGAGCGAATAATGTTATTTGCCATTGTTCCTCTTGGGTTATCGTTTGTAGCCAATTTCTGCACCGCCACTGACGGGCAGGATGCATCCTGTGATGAAGCGTGACTGGTCTGAAAGCAAGAAGACCGCGGTGTCTGAAATGACGTCGCCGTGCGGGGTATACCCGAGCAGGCTCATTTCGTTGAAGAGCTGTCGCGTGGCATCGGGATCGCTTTGAGAGTCGGCCCACCGCTCAAGCATTGGCGTCCACACGATTGCCGGGCAGACGGCGTTGACCCGGATTCCATGCTTGCCGTAGTCCGCCGCCATCGCTTTTGTAAGCGAGATCATTCCGCCCTTGGTGGCAACGTAGGCGGCGTGGTCCTGCTGCCCGAGAAGTCCAACCATGCTCGCGGTGTTCAGGATCGTTCCTTTGGAGGCAACCAGAGCTTCGAATCCGTACTTCGTCGTCCAGTACACCGACTTAAGGTTGATATTCTGCAATTCATCCCATTCCGCCTCGCTTGTCTCGTGGAGTGGTCGAGAGGGTCCGACTATGCCGGCATTGTTGTGAATCGCATCGATTCTCCCGAACCTGTCGAGGAGCGCCTTGACTGCCAGTTCAATGGCATGCCCGTTGGATACGTCGGCCTCGATCGCAAAGCTGTTGTTGCCTGCTTCGGTTGCTGTCTTGCGAGCCTCTTCGAAATTGCGATCCACTATTCCGACTACTGCGCCCTCGCGGGCGTAGGCGAGGGCGCAGTCACGACCGATCCCGGTCGCCCCGCCCGTCAGAAGAATTACTTTGTTGCTGAGGTTATTTTTCATGGGGTAACCAGTTCTTTCGAGCTGTCGATGCGAAGCGGCTCATGGACTTCTTCACGTAGTGCTCTGTCAGTTCGGCTTCTCGATCGCGTATCAGATCAACGATGCGCTGATGCGCCTCCACATCGTGTCCCCAGGCCGAGGTTCCTTGACCGGTTGCGCTCACTCGCATCCGAACAAAGGCGAAAAAGGGGCGGAGCAGCTTCTGGGCGTAGTTCAGAAGATGGCCATTCCCTGACATCCGGGCGAGTTCGAGATGAAAGCGCAGATCGCAATCTGTCAGGGTTTTACTGTCGTGGGCGTTCGAAGCAGCGCGCATCTCGTTGACGATGGCCTCAAGCGCGGAAACGTCGGCACCGTTGCACGCTGCGAGGAACCCAGCCGTCCCTTCAAGCCCGGCGCGGACCTGATAGAGCTGAAAAACATCCTCATCGCTCAGGTTGACGACACGAGCACTCCGGCCTGATTCCTTGGTAACGAATCCGTCGCGCTCGAGGATGTTGATTGCTTCGCGAATTGACGCCTGCGCAACTCCGAATTGATTGGCCCAGGTGCGCTCCGAAATCTGCTCTCCGGGTGCCAGCTTTCCCGCGACAATCTCGGAAAGGAGCCGTTCAGCGATCTCGTGCTTTCGGAGATCTTTCGATTTGGTTTGCGTTGGCTGAGCGCTCATACTGTCAACGGGATGCTAACGGGCACAGAAGAACTCCGTCAACCATTTAAGACGTGAGCGCTCGTTTAATCAAGATTGTGAAGGAAATCGCCCCAGCAGTGAAAACCTAAATAGCGAATTTCGGCATTGATAATAATAGAATTATATTTTTATCAGCCTTGTCTCATCTGGAAATCAAGAATCAATTGTGAGCGCTCATAATGCGTTACTTCATGTTTTGGGACGCGTCAAAACACCTTGTGTTTTCAATACTTTAAACATAAGATTTGACTAGATTGGCTGCATCGGCCTATGGTGTCCTCCATGTGAGCGCTCACTTTGGCTGTGGTGGCGGCAATGACACTTGAGGGATCTACGATTGCGGGATACCGGCTAAGGGCTATTTGAATGAAGACAACACGCCGCACATTTCTCCAAACCTCCGCCATGGCATCTTTGGTTGCAGTAGGGTCGGCTTCGACTATTGCTTCGGCACAGAATGATGCTGATCTCGCGGATGGCAAGAAACTCGATGGATTCGATATCGCAGGGCGGCACCCTCTGGTCAGAACCAAGCCAGGCCCAACCTACTTCGAAGGAATGTTGCTCGGCAACGGTGGATATTGGTGTCTGCGCGGTTGTTCGACCGGATGCTCTGGCTTTGCACATCTCGAAGAGCGATAGCTGGGACATTCGTGTCACAGAAGACAGCGACAAGGAGGTGCGTCCGTTCTCGGAGATCCTCGAGTTATGGAAGCGCGCGAGCGGCGAACTCAATCGTCGCGGCGACCATGACTCTCTTTCCGTCGAAAGCGTGGACTTCTTTCGGGAATACGGCGCAAGGGTCGGTGGCTCTTACTCAAAACGGTGGCCGAGACCGTGGCCCTGCGGGACAGTGTGGTTGAAGTGGGATCCGCGGTGGGTCGAGCCTGTTTCCTACACTCTCAATTCGGCAAATGGCCTCTTCACTCTCGAACTGAAAATCAACACGCCCACGTCGCCATCACGCAGCGCCAAACTGGCTGCATTTGTTGACCGTGAATCAGGGAATATCAGTTTGGAATCAGAAGCGATCCCGGAACTGTCTGTCATCTATTCCCCGGCAATTGATGGGTTCCGTCCTGGAGTATTTGATCCCGGCCATATTGATATTCATCCAGATCAACTTCCGCGCCCCATCCTGAAGCACCAGGCAGGACCGGATGCGATGCGCTTCTCCTGCTTTCAGTACTTCCCAGCGATTGGCCCATCGAACGAGCATCCAAATCCACCACGCTCGGACAAGGATCGCAACTTCAGCTTGTTTGGACGACTCTCCGGAGAGTGGACGCCAAGCAATATCGAGTCGAGCGGCAGTCTGCTGTTTTCCGCCAGGTCGGCAACCTCCTTACGCCTGGACATTGCGGTCGCCACACCGCGCGATCTGCTTTTGAAGCGTCTTAAGGCTGAGCTGCCTCGAGAGGAGCCAGCCTCCTGGATTACGATTCCGCAGACGCACACGTACACCGAACAAGAATTAGATACTGCCGCTTTTGTGGAGAGCGCAGTATCAAAGGCTTCGATCATTCCTTTTGACGAACTGCAGCAGAGTTCCCAGCAACAATGGCGCGACTTCTGGTCGGCCTCCGCAGTAAGCTTCGCCGACAAAGCACTGGAGCGCATCTGGTATCACAACCAGTATTTTCTGGCATGCTGTCTTCGCAAACATGGAACCGCACCGGGCCTATTCGCGAACTGGTCCTACGGTGATATCGGCAGCGCATGGCATAGCGACTACCATCTCGACTACAACTGCCAGCAGGTGTATTGGGGCGTCTTCTCGAGCAATCACGTCGACATGCATCAGCCCTATCTGGAGCTGGTGGAGAATCTCCTGCCTATGTCCGAAAGGACGGCGCGAGAGGGGTTCAATCTGCCGGGTGCGTTTTTTCCGCTCTCGGCCTACCCGGTACCGAGTCAGATCGTCCCCTATCCGGTTCCACCCTGGGGGTATCAGATCTGCATGACCCCGTGGGCAGTGCAGAGCCTCTGGTGGCATACCTCTACACGCAAGATGTCGATTACTTAAAGCGAGCCTATCCAATTATCCGAACCGCGGCTCGCTTCCTCGCTGCATTTGTCACCAAAGAGGAGGATGGTCGATATCACATCTTCCCGTCTATCTCTTCGGAAAACTGGGGCTGCACCGTTGACTTCAAGCTTAATAAAGATTGCATCCTCGATCTGGCGTTGACACGTTTTGTACTCGATGCGATGGTGAGCGCTTCCACCATCCTCGGACAAGACGAAGAAGAGCATCGCCACTGGAAAGAGATCAGCAATAACCTTGCTTCTTATCCACGGTCCCGTGGACCCCACGGAGAGGTATGGCTCGCTATCGTGAATGCGCCGCCGGAACACGTCTACAACGTCCCAATCACGCTCGCTCCCGTATTCCCAGGTGAGCAGGTCGGAATAGTCAGGGGGGCTGAGTTTCTCGACATCGCGACGCGGACCGCGAAGACGATCCGGCTTGAGGGTGGGAACGATCTTGTGTCCCAGCCGCTCATCAGGGCTCGCCTCGGGATTCTGGACCTCGCGTGGTTCAAAGGGCAGATCGAATACTGCATGCTTCCCGACGGAGTCTCGAACGATCGTGTTCGTCAGTCGGGCGGTCGCTACGGGTTGACAACGGATTTTGACTTCATGATGCGTATGGGGTTGTGGTGCGAGAACTTCGCAGTCTCCGTTGTACTCAATGAATGCTTGTTGCAGAGCTATACCGGCACGATAAGGCTGTTCCCAAATGTGATGAATCTCGGAGCCGCGCGCTTCGACACGCTTCGCGCCGTCGGCGCCTTTCTTGTGAGCGCGACGTTCGACGGGAACTCTGTCACGCGGTTCGAAGTTCTCAGCGAACGCGGTGCGCCTCCGCGGTTCGTCTCTCCGTGGAAAGAAAAACAGATCCGCGTGGTTCGCTCGAGCGACGGCAAACACATGACCGCAGTGGCAGACGGAGACGCATGGACCGTTGCTACACAACCTGGCGAACGGTACTCAATCAGCATTGGATAGTGCCAGCAGCCCAAACGATAAGTGAGTCAGTACGAATGAACAAGGCTATATCGAAGACATTGATCCCGATGGCTGTCACCGTCCTTGCCGCGAGCGGGTTGTCGGTTGGGCTCAAGGGAGCAGGGTGGGCAAGAACTCATCTAAGCCTGATCGAGACATCTCTATCGGAAACGCAGGAGTTCAAATCCGCTATCACGCGCGCACAGGCACTATGGACGTCCTGTGGCCCGACGGACACCAGCTTCTTGGAATAGCCAGCGCAGCATCACTGGCAGATGGACGCACGATCTCAACGGATATGTATCCATCTCATACCGTCGCTCCGGAAAAACCTGATTCCGTTCCAGGGCAGACACGCGTATACACGATCCGAAGTTCGGGCAACGGATTACCGACCATGTTGCAACGGATCTGGCTCTACGAGGGCACACCTTCGTTCGCCATCGAAGCGGAGCTCGATGGTGAGGCGAGTCATGTCGGAACCCGTCATTTCGATCCTCTTGTCATTCGACAGGAAGATCCGGCGAGAATCGCTTCGGCGAAAGAGTTGCGAGTTTTACATGTCCCTTTCGACAACGACATGTGGTTTCGATTCGCAAGCCGAACCGTCGCGTCGATTAAAGAGGACGAGCTGTTTTCCGGCCAAGAGGTCACAGCCATTTACGACGATACGATCCGACAAGGAATCGTCATCGGGTCCATCACACATGACACCTGGAAGACGGCCATAGATATCCGCACTTCTCACGGGCGCCTTGCCAACATTGACGTTTACGGAGGCATATCGGCACCGACTGGTGTGCGGTCGGATACTCACGATGTTCTCGCCCACGGTATTGTCCACGGAGACAGAGTCATCTCTCCGAGGATCTTTGTAGGTTCCTTCTCGGATTGGCGTGACGGTCTCGATGCCTATGCCGAAGCCAATGCAAAGATTCAACCTCCACTCCAATGGGCAGGTCGGTTGCCGGCAGGCTGGAACAGTTGGGCTGCCTATGGAGGCAAAATCGACTATCAGCGTTACCTCGGCGCTGCGCAGTACGTACATGACACGCTGACTCCTGAAGGCTTCGGAAGGAACAGGACCATCTATATCAATCTCGATGCCTTCTGGTCGAGGCTCGACGCGGTACAGCTTGAGGATGCTGTCGCCGGTATCAGAGCCATGCAGGCGAGTGACGGCACTCACTTCGAACCTGGTATCTATTGGACTCCCTTTGCGTATTGGTCGAACAATTTGGATGCTTCTGTCGAAGGCACGGACAGGCGTTATCGCTATCGGGATATCTTGCTCAAGGGCCCGGATGGAGCCCTTCTTCCCAAAGTGGATGGAGGTCGACCGATCGACCCCTCTCACCCTGGTACAAAACTTCGAACAAGCCTTTACCTTCGCGAACTGCGTCGGCTTGGTTTTACGTGCTTGAAGATCGACTTCGTCACGCACGGAGCTCTCGAAGGAACTCACTACGATCCTTCCGTTCAGACCTGCATTCAAGCCTACAACATGGGAATGAAGCAAATCGTCGAGGAGGCCGGAGGAAAGATGTTCCTCAGCCTGTCGATCGCGCCGCTCTTTCCGTCAGGCTATGGCCATGCCCGCCGGCTCTCCTGTGATACCAAGGGGCACATCAATGGGAACGAGCAGTCTACCGAGTACATGCTGAATGCACTCACCTACGGCTGGTGGACCAACAAGCGGCTATACATTCTCGATCCGGATCATGTAGTGCTTGGGGAGCACGGTGATCTCGGCGCCCGGAACATTGAAGAAGGGAAGAGCCGTCTCTTGTCCGCTGCGATCAGCGGTGGGATGGTGCTGGACAGTAGCCCACTAGCTGACGACTCCCAGGCACGCAGCTTCGCGAAGGCCGTTTACAACCAACCAAAGTGGTACGAGCTTGCTTCGGATGGCGAAGCATTTCGTCCAGTGGACGGAGCTACCGGCAGTTCGGCCTCGAATGCATTCGTGCGTTCTTCGGGAAGGGAAGGGCATCTGGCGCTCTTCAACTATGACGACAAAAATCCAACAACGATCCGAATCCCTGTCGTGCGGATTCTACCGCCCGATCCCGCCCGCGAATTGGCTCAGGCGGTCGATACCGAGACCGGTCAGACTGTCACTGTCACAGACGGTATGATCGCCGTCACCCTCAAGCCGGCTGAATCGAAGCTCCTGACACTGACGTATCGAGCTCAGCCATAGACAGCGTTTGCAGCAGAAAATCTTGACGTGGGCAGCGTGAGAGCGTGGCCAATGACACTACATAACGGAAGCTATATGTCTCTTCTTCGTCTTCATCCACATGACAGCGTTGCGGTATCCACTGAAGCTATCGCTGCAGGCTCAGTCGTCGAAGGTTTAACAGTCCTAAGCGATATTCCAAGCGGACACAAGATCGCCACTCGCGACATCGATCCAGGCGAAACAATCCTCAAGTATGGGCGGATCATAGGCGTTGCCACGAGCAAGATCGCAGAAGGCGAACACGTTCACAGCCACAATCTTTCAATGGCAAGCAGCGAAGACCGCGCTGCCGCACAGCCGCTTGAACAGAGCGCATCTCCTGTGGCGGTGGCGAAGACAGCACCGGTCGTCGAGAATAGGGAAACATTTCTCGGCTATGCTCGGCCCAACGGCTCGGTAGGCACGCGAAACTATCTCGGTATTCTTACGAGTGTCAACTGTTCCGCCACGGTCGCGAGAAGGATTGCATCGCACTTCACCGCGGAAAGATTGTCTGCCTTTCCGAACGTGGACGGCGTCGTTGCGCTAACGCAGTCCGGTGGCTGTGCGATGAGCGACAGTGATGAAGGCTCAGAAGTGCTACGCCGAACAATCGCCAGCTACGCGAATCATCCCAATTTTTCAGCCACCTTACTGTTAGGTCTAGGTTGCGAAGCCAACCAGGTAAACCGTATTGTGCCGCTGACCACCGGTAATATCACCGCTACGACAATTCAGGATGAAGGCGGTACGAGGGCCGCAATCGCGCGTGGCATAGCGGAGATAGAACGTCTCTTGCCCGAGGCGAACGAAGCCCAACGGACGTCGCAGCCCGTGAGCAAGCTCGTTGTGGGCTTGCAGTGCGGCGGCTCCGATGGCTGGTCGGGCATCACTGCTAATCCTGCACTGGGCTTAGCGATGGATATGCTGATAGCGAATGGCGGAACAGCCGTCTTATCCGAAACCCCAGAGATCTTCGGTGCCGAACACCTTCTCACATCACGCGCTGAAGCTTCGGTTGCCGCCCAGCTGATGGAGCGAATCGCATGGTGGCAGCAATACGCTGAACGGCAGAACAATACTCTGGACAATAACCTTCGCATGGCAATAAACTCGGCGGAATAACAACCATTCTTGAAAAGAGCCTCGGAGCCGTGGCTAAGGGTGGGAGTTCTCCGTTGCGCGCCGTGGTGCGCTATGCAGATCCTCTTCCATGCAGAGGTTTGGTCTTCATGGATTCACCTGGTTATGATCCAGTTTCCGCGACAGGTCAGATCGCCTCTGGAGCGAATCTGCCGTGTTTCACCACCGGCAGGGGATCCGTCTTTGGAGCCAAACCTGTGCCAAGTCTCAAACTTTCTACGACCACGTGGCTCTATCCGTGGGCCAGGCAACGACAACTGGGATACGACACTGGCGAAGGAGACCAAGGTAGGTGGGTTGCGTGAGGATGCAACGCTGACTTTCCGTACTGAGTTCTTCAACGTATGGAACCATGCCCAATACCAGAATCCTGGCACGGCTGTGGGAACGTCGAGCTTCGGTGTGATCAATCAGTCTTCGGTTGCACCGCGTCTCATCCAGTTTGCCCTGAAGTATCAGTTCTAAAAACGATGTGACACGGCTTGCCCGATCGATTGTGACTGGATTGGGCAAGCCTCAGCCGTTACAGTAAACAGAAAGCTCAGGAGGATTATGCGAACTCTCAGTTGGATAGCAGGTTTGGCAGCGTGCGTCTCTCTCCACGCCTTGGCGCAGCAGATTTACGCGGTGAACGCTACATCGAAGACGGTGTCGTGGGGTTACTACGGAAGTATGCATCCGGCGCTCACTGTTCACAGTGGCGATACGGTGACCGTACAAACGCTTTCAACCTGCGGCCCGAACGACCGTCTGATTGCCCGCGGCGTAAAGCCGGAGGACATTCCGGCTTACAACGACGAAGTCTATAAGAACTATCCTGCCGATGAAAAAGGGCCGGGTGGTCATATCCTGACTGGCCCAATCGCAATTGCAGAGGCGGAACCAGGCGATGTGCTCGAGGTTCAGATCCAGAAGGTTGCGATCGATGCGCCGTTTGCATGTAACGGTTTCGGTCTCCATCGCGGATTCCTCCCCATGGAGTTCCCCTACAGCCGTAGCCGCATTATCCCCCTCGACCGAGAAAAGATGATTGGCCACTTTGCTCCGGGAATCGACATTCCTCTTCGTCCATTCTTTGGAAGCATGGGCGTGGCTGGTGCAGGAGGCAAGATCGGAAGCACCGAGCCCTTCGCTCACGCAGGAAACATGGACAACAAAGAGTTGATTGAGGGCACAATCCTCTACATCCCTGTGGCGGCCAAAGGAGCGATGTTTGAAGCGGGCGATGGACACGCCGGACAAGGTAACGGCGAAGTCGACATTACCGCGATGGAAACCTTCCTGACAGGCACGTTCAAGTTCGTGGTGCACAAGAAAGAGTCACTGACGTGGCCACGCGCGGAAACTCCGACGCATTACATCACTATGGGATTTAGCCCGGATCTGAAGGAAGCGACCGAGCATGCCCTGCGCGACATGATCGATTTCCTGGTAGAGAAGAAGCACATGACCCGTGATGACGCGTACATGCTTTCGAGCGTAGCAGTGGACCTCGACATTACAGAACTCGTAGATGGCAACGTAGGAGTCCATGCGATGTGTCCTAAGAACATATTCACCGCATCGGCGGTCAAATAGCACTTTCGATACTGAGCGGAGGGAGATGTAGAAATGATGACATCTGCATCTCCCTTTCCTGCTTCTAATGCTTCTTGGATTGGCAACCCGATCAACGCTGTGACCGATCCCTAGTTCGTACAGGTCTGAGTGCTCTCACGCAGAGAGCGACGGGCGTTGCAGAGCCGCTTCCATTTCCCTGCACAAACTGAGCGACGTGTTCCGGAGTGCGCAGAAAGCGGATCAACCCCGGTGCGAGCTTCTTCACCTTGTGAGTGACTTCCGCTGCGGTAGGAGGAAGCTCCTCAGTGACGAGCTTCCCTCAGCGGGGGCCAGTGCGTCTTCGCGGTGCTTCACATATCGATCTGCCGTCGCCAACGGGATTCCGCGATTTCGAAGGAACTCAGACCATCTCCCATCGCGGCCGGTGCCAACAAGACGTGACTTAAAAGCATGCAGTTCAGCGGACAGAACAACTTCCTTCCACTCCCAACTGATGGAAACCGTTTCGCCAAGCGGCTCAGGAGATCGGCGAGGCGGTGGCCAGAGACGGGATCGCAACGCCCGCCTCTGCAAGGCGCTGCTGGACCGGATCTGGTGTGGATCACGGTATCTGACCTTCAGGGCAATCGCATGAAAGGGCTGTACCAAGTGAGTCACTGAGGTAGCTGCGCGGTTATTCCGCGATTAACATCCCCTGCTCGACCAGCACAGACAGCAGCTCTTCTTGATGACAGATGACTTCGCGGAACGTGTCCGTAAGATAGGCGGAACAATCATCCGTTCGATCCGCCACATTGCTCGAGAACGGGAATAGCGATTGAGGAATACATCGGAAGATTCCAATTGGTGAGTTGAGCCCCCCTTCCGGATTGGACGCCACAGTAATCCGAACTGGACGCGAGTTGTCGACAAGGAACGCGAATATGTCACTTTGGACGATGACACCGTGCTGGAAGCAGCGCGCAGCGACCCGGCCGGCTTTGTGCGTGGATTTGATTTGGTCACCATCGACGAAGTGCAACGCGCTCCGGAACTTCTGCGGGCCATCAAAGGATCAGTCGATAGCGACCGAAGAGCAGGCCGTTTCCTGCTGACTGGCTCGGCCAACATCCTTACTTTGCCTCAAGTCTCAGAGAGTTTGGCCCGTTGTATGGAAATCTTAAGCCTCATGCCGCTCTCCAGAGCCGAAATAGTCGGCAGAAAGCCGTCATTCTTAAAGGCGGCGTTCACCGGCAAATTGGTCAAGCCCGGCCCAACCATGATCGGTGACGAACTTGTGCATGCAGTCCTGGTCGGTGGCTATCCGGAGATGCTGCGGCGCGAAAATCCCCGGCGCCGCCAGACCTGGGCACGCGACTACGTGAAGGCGATCGTTCAGCGGGATGTCCGGGACATTGCGGAGGTTGAGAAGCTCGATCAATTGCCACGATTGCTCCAAATACTCGCTCACCACTCCGGGCAACTTACCAACTTTACTCAAATCGGCGGCCAACTCGGGATCGACGACAAGACCACGCGAAAATATACCGGCATTCTCGAACAATTGTTTATCGTGCATCGCCTCTCCCCCTGGTTTCGGAATCAGCTCAAGCGGCTGATAAAGACCCCAAAGCTACACTTTCTGGACTCTGGATTGCTTGCCGCATTGCTGGGGTTGACTGCTGAGCGGATAGCGAAAGACCGGTCCTCATTTGGTGCTCTGCTGGAGACATTTGTTTTTTCGGAAGTCATGAAGCAGGCCGCGTGGCTCGATGACAGCTATACGCTCCATCACTACAGGGACAAGGATCAGGATGAGGTCGACATCATCATCGAGGATGAGCGTGGCGGTCTGGTCGGTCTTGAAGTCAAGGCAAGTGCGACCGTGAATGCGAACGACTTCAAGGCAATCAGAAAAATACTGGACATCTGCGGTGACGACCTCAAGTTGGGAGTCGTGCTTTACGACGGAACGAAGGTCGTACCTTTCGGAGACCGCCTTTTCGCAGCCCCAATGTCCTGCTTATGGAGTTGAGCAAAGACCCTTCCTAGGTGCCAGGTCTTCCACCCCAGCCGCCATCGACGGCAGACGGAGTGGACAAGACCAACACCCGCCGGAGTAAGCAGCCACCGGACGGCGGAAAAATACAACAACCCAATCGACACCGCTGCAAAAAACTGCGGGACAAGCCTCCTCTGCCACTCCAACACCCTCGAAAGTCAGTGCTTGTGAGGAATGCAGGCTAGTCCACATCAGCGCCGTCTATGCGGAGAATCGCGGGGCTTATGGATGGCCGCGCATCCTGCGGCAACTGTGGCTGCCGAGTTGAGCCTTGGCCCCGAGGAATCCGTCCAGGCTGGCTGAGGCGGTGTTTGCCCCCACCGACAGTGTGGCGAATCCGGGGATGAGAGGTCTGCCTGGTTCACCTGCCGCGCGCCGCTCGACCGCGACGGCCACCACCGATTTGCTCTGTGCGCCACGTCCGCGGCGGCCAGAACCCCCTTCGGCGCCGCCAACATAGCCTTCGTCGACCTCAACCAGACCGCTCAATTTGTAGCTTTGGTCGCGGTCTTGCATCGCCTTGCGGATCTTGTGCTAAATCTGCCACGCCGTAGGGTATGTGTTTTCAAGAGTACCGCCGCCTTGCCCGGATTGCGTAGTTCCTCGTAAACCGGCACAAGCCTGTTCAGCACGTAAGGCTTTGCGCGCAAAGCCGTTACAATAGGCTAAAGAACAACTTATGCTCCCATACGCACCCGGTGCCCGAGTCGTCATTCGAGATGAGGAGTGGCTTGTACGCCGAGTTGACCCCTCGACTGACGGCGGCCATCTGATCTCCTGTGACGGCGTGTCTGAACTAGTACGCGGCCGTTCCCCACAGTTTCTTTCCAAGCTTGAAGATGAAATCCTTGTTCTGGACCCAGCCAAGACTGAATTGGTCTCTGATACAAGCTCGCACTTCAACACGACACTTCTTTACCTTGAAGCCCAGTTGAGGCGAAGCACCCCCAACGACGGCCAAATTCACTTAGGCCATCGTGCGGTGATGGATCTCGTGCCCTATCAGTTGGATCCGGCCTTGCAGGCGCTTAAGCAGCCGCGTCAGCGCATTCAAGCGATTTCAAACCGGCAGCGTCCGGTTACGTGAGGATCGTGGTCCGGCGTATTGGCAGGGTTTCTATCGTGAGGATGTCGTCAATGAGGCGGGGAAGACAGTGCGGAAACGCATTGCTGTCACTCTCGGTTCGCTGAAGGAAATCCCCAACGAGAAGATTGCCCGGCATAAGCTAGCCGCTATCCTTGAACCCATCAACGATGTCAACCACCGTCCTAAGAAGATGATGACATTTCGCGGTTTTGTCGAAAAATACCGCGCGCTAAAGCTGGCGAACAAGAAGGGAACCACCGTGCACGGCTATGAGACCAATATCCGTGCGCACTACCTCCCCGAGTTCGGCGACATGGAGTTGTCTCGCATCTCGATCGAAGCGGTGCAGACCTTCCTTAATCTGAAGGCGAGCGAAGGCAAGGCAGTTCAAACCCTGAAGAACCTGAAGTGGGGGCTGAGCTCCATCTTTGTTGCCGCCATGAAGTACGGATACATGACCTCCAATCCCGCGCGTGGCGCTGATCTTCCTCCGGATCGGATCAAAGAGCAGAACCTGCTTCCAACCTTCATTCAATTGGGTCAGTTGATCGAGGCATTGGAAGAGCCGATCAGCACAGCAGTCTGGCTGACGGCGGTCTGCTGCCTTCGGCCGGACGAGCTGGCATTCAAGTGGAAAGATCTGAATGTCGGCGCTCGGGAGTTGTGGGTCGTGCGCGCTTTGAACCGCGGCAAGCTGCACACTCCGAAGTACCATCGCGCAAATCGGCCCATCCGGCTGACGGAGGCAGATGTCACTCGTCTGCTCGCCCTGAAGGCCCGGATGAAAGCAGGGGATGACGACTGGGTATTTCCGAACAGTCGCAAGACCGGTCCGATCTGGCACGAAGATCTTCTATCCCGGCGCATTCAGCCGGTGGCAGAAGATCTTGGCCTTCCACACATCACGTGGCGTCTCCTGCGGCACTGGGGAGCGACACAGATGGTGGCAGCTCGTGTGCCCATCAAGGCAGCGCAGCAACGTCTTGGGCACTCGCGGCCCGACATACTTCTCACGTACTACGCACGCCTTGGGCTTATGCCGGAACCGCCGCGGTCTTCGTCAGGTTCAAATCCCCACCAGAAGCCACCTTCAATCATGATGCTTTAGCGATTCGCTCGCCGATAAAAAGGTTGACCCGAAATACGACGATAGCCGAAAAGGGAGCGAAGGAGGATGTTCGGCCTGCCTCGCTCCCTTGGTGGCACCTCACGCCCTATTCGCTGGCATGGCCAATCGCCCTGGCGGCCTTGATCTGATCGTAGATCTGACTCAGGTTGTAAGACGCCGGGCTCTGCATCGGCGGGAACTTCTCGTAGGTCTGGAGTTCCTTCAGCCACAGCAACTGGCCGATGGGCAGCAAGTTCCAGTCATAGATATATGATGTCACTGGAGCAGCAATCGCACCCCCCATGCCTAACATGGTTCCCTGCGTTTCCCCGGTGGCCATCTCGAAGGGATCCCGCTTGATGTTGTCGACTTGGGTCCAGTGATACGTCGTGGCTCCAATCAACCCGTCGGCGGGATTGCCTGTGGGAACCATCGTGTAATAGAACTTCCAGTTTTTGTACCGCACTGCCGACGGTGTCGGGCCTGTGTAGTAGAAGAAGGTGTCGCGCGCCGATTTCGGTGACGTTCCTTCCAGATAGGCACGCTGGTCGACACCGTCTAGCGTCGTCTTGACGATTCCGGGATACTTTCCGGCCTCAATCTGTTGCTTCAACGCGTCGCCCTTGGGACCACCGGCGATATCGACAAACGTAGGCACCCAGTCAAGGGACGCGAAGATGTCGTCAAAGACCGTGCCGGGTTTGATGTGGCCGGGCCATCGAATGACACACGGAGCCCGCATGCCACCCTCCCATGTGGTGAGTTTCCCTCCTCTGAAAGGTGTGTTCCCGCCATCCGGATAGGTAATGTTCTCGGCGCCGTTGTCGGTGGTGAAGACAATGATCGTGTTGTCCAGTTGGCCCATTTGCTGCAGCTTATCCAGGACCAATCCGATGTTGTCGTCCATCTGCTTCATGCCGGCTTCATTGACACCCCAATCCATACCGCCCGGTTCACCTACCATGGCCATGTATTTATCCGACAGCACGGTCGTGATATGCATGCGGGCGGGGTTGTACCAGACGAAGAAGGGCTTGGTTGTCTTTTTGGGGTCGTTGCGGTCGAGGAAGTCAACTACCTTGCCCGAGATCTCTTCGTCCACGGTCTTTGACCGCTCCAGCGTCAGCGGACCTTCGTCCTTGCAGGTCTGGTTCTTCTCCGTTCCATCGGAGGAATGGCACGAGAGGACTGGCCGGGGCGGTGTCAGACATGTCGTGGTTAAGGGATCCACGGAGCCCGCAGGCTCGGTGATACCGGGGATCGGTGTGTTCTTGCAGGGCGGAACGATGCCCTGCTGGGTCGGGGTCTTGTTGATGTCGGGGAAGCTGACGCCCTGCATCGCGTCGAGGTGATAGAGGTAGCCCCAGAATTCCTCAAAGCCGTGCGCGGTGGGGAGCGCCGCGGTGTGGTCGCCAAGGTGATTCTTGCCGAACTCGCCCGTGGTATAGCCGAGATCATGCAGGAATTTTGCAAGCGCCGGAGTGCCCGGCTTCAGATAGGTCGGGCTGCCGGGCAATTGCGGCGGGATCATGCCGGTGCGCAGCGGATGCATGCCGGTGAAGAAGGCGTTGCGTCCGGCAGTGCAGCTCTGCTCGGCGTAGTAGGTCATGAGGATGCCACCTTCATTGCCGATACGGTCGATGTTGGGGGTTTTCCCTACCATCAGGCCGCGATGGTAGATGCTCGGCTGCATCCAGCCGATGTCGTCACCCATGATGAACACGATGTTAGGTTTCTGGTTTTGTGCCAAGGCCGAGATCACTCCCGATCCCAAAGCGACGAAAATCGCGGTAATGACCAACAACAGCTTTCTGATGGACTTCATAAACTGGATCCTTTCTTGCGCTAAACATCATGCGCCCATCTACTGCGCTGCGAAGGTCGCCGTTCTCTTATGACCTGGCAGAACTGGGGACCCCTTGGAAAGAAGCCTCAAGACCGACGGCTGCGCCCTCTTGAACCAACCGAAGACCCATCCGATCGTGAGTGTGTCGTTGACAACCAGATGCGATCCCAACCGACAGCCGGCGAGTTCATCACAACGTCGTTAGAACGTAGAGGACAAGTCCGCGGGCAAAACAAGCCTAGGACGCGGACATCGAAGGCACAACTGTCACTTGCGACAGTCGAAACCTAAGCTCGCGGATGAATTATTCAGGGTTGAGATCCGATCTTAGAGCGACTCTCGCTTCCATGACACTTGGTTCATGGGTGGCGCCAAATGCAATCATCGGATCACGGCTAGCGAGCTCAAATGTGCAATCGTCGGAATCACCTCATAACTCATAATCTTTTGGGTTGGGAGTTCAAATCACTCGGTGCCGTCGTGCCTGGGAAGTCGGGTTTACTCAGATGGTCCGCCGCTTGATCTTCCCGGGGAGATCTTGTAGGCAGATTCAAGGAGGATCATCGACATGCAGATTCGATCGGTTGGTATTGACCTTGGCAAGACGACCTTTCACCTGGTGGCCCTTGGTGATAACGGCAAGGTGCTGCTGAAGAAGAAGTTTACCCAGAAGCAGTTGATTGCCTTCACCGCGAACATGCAGACCTGCTTAATCGGGATGGAAGCATGTTCGGGGTCGCACTTCCTCGGCCGGGCTTTACGGGAACAAGGCCATGATGTGAAGTTGATTCCAGCCCAGTTCGTGAAGCCGTTTGTGAAGTCGAACAAGAACGACTTCATCGACGCTGAAGCAATCGCCGAGGCAGTAGAGCGCGAGAACATGCGCTTCGTGCCGATCAAGACAGATGACCAGCTCGACCTGCAAGCTCTCCATCGCGTGCGTGACCGGCTCATGACGCGAAGAACTGCTCTGATCAACCAGATTCGTGCGTTTCTGCTGGAGCGGGGCATCGTGTTCGCCAAGAGCCCGATTCGGCTGAGGGAAGCTCTGCCTGAGGTGCTTGAGAACGTCAACGAGAACCTCACCCCGAGGATGCGGAACCTGGTTGCCATGCTGTGGAGCGAGTGGAAGGACCTGGAGCTTCAGATCGTGCAGATGAACGACGAAGTGGAACGGATCGCTTCGAGCGATGAAGCGTGTCGGAGACTGCGGCAGATTCCTGGTATCGGACCGCTGGTTGCAACCGCGATCGTGGCCACCATCGGTAACGGCGCAGCCTTCCGCAAGGGACGAGAGTTAGCGGCCTGGTTGGGGCTACTACCGAACCAGCATTCGACCGGTGGCAAGGTGAGGCTGTATGGAATCAGCAAGCGCGGTAACTGTTACCTGCGCAAGATCCTGATTCATGGAGCACGCGCGGTCGTATTGCGATCCAAGCGGGATCGAATCGCGATGGGCCCCTGGATGACCTCGCTTGAGACCAGGGCGCCACGAAACGTATTGATCGTGGCAACAGCACACAAACTGGCGCGGATCGCGTGGGCAGTCCTCTCGAGCGGCCAGGACTATCGAGCAGTACCCGAGGCACTGACAGTATAAGCA
>NZ_JQKI01000078.1 GCF_000745965.1 Edaphobacter aggregans DSM 19364
TACGACGAGCTCTACAAAGACGGGGCTCTTGCCATCTTTGGACCGGGCACGGCCATCCCGACCGCGGGGCTCAAAATCCTAGAGATTCTGGAGCACCAGGCACCGCAGCCAGCACCCGTTGCGGTGGAAGCCGGGAAATCTCTTTAGCCGCAACGGAATCACGCCAAGAGAGAGGAGGTAACGAAGCATGCGCCCGCCAGCGATATCGCTTGATCAACTCGCATCCCTGCCTGCGGTTTACCGGGCGGTGATCCCACCTGCCTACGAGGACCGGCAAGGCCACATGAACATGCGCTGGTACCTGGCCCTCTACGACGAGGCGGGGGATGCGATGTACCCGATGCTTGGGCTCACCGCGGATTACTTCGCGGCGTCTGGCATGGGAGGCTTCGATCTCGAGCATCACCTCTGGTATCCCGCCGAAGTGCGCATCGGAGACACCGTGGAGATCAGAGTCCGCATGCTCGCGCGGAGCTTGAAGCTTTTCCACTATATGATGTTCATGGTCAACGAGACCCGCGGCGTGCTCTCCTCGCTCTTCGAGTGCGTGCACGCTCATGCCGACCTCAGAGCCCGTTGCACAGTCCCTTTCCCGGCTAAAGTGGCGGGCCAGATCGACGCCCTCATCGCCGCACACCGTGCGCTGACCTGGTCCGCACCGGTCTCGGGTTCCATGGGTGTCAAAGCAGCCTCCAGCGCGTAACCAGAGAACCATAAAGACGCACATTCCTGACAAATAGTGGGAGGGAACTATGAAGATTCGCTACCGCATAACAAAAAAAGCGGCGGCACTTCTGCTCAGAGCTGCGGATCAATCCTACAAAGCAGCCCTCGAGTCCTATCATTATGGGGTGCCCCATCTTCTTGTTATGCAGGCGCAGCGAAACGCTCGCGCAGGCGCGTTCAGCCATGTCCTCGCGCGGGCTCAGGTGCTGACCGCGCTGGCCGCTCAGACGTGCGACTCTATCCAGCCCCACGGGAGGCCTGGGCCGTGAGCCGCGCTGCAGATCGATGCCGGCTCTGGACGGCGACAGCGGTTTTGCTGACCACCTGCGGCTGTTCGGTGGCACCCGCTTTCGATGTCATGGGATCGCTGTTTCCGGCGTGGCTATTCTGTATTGCCGTCGGAGCGCTGCTCGCGGTTATTACCCGCTGGCTGCTGTTGAGATATCGGATCAGTCTGCTGTTTCCGATGCTGGCGTATCCATGCCTCGCCGCGGTTTTTACGCTTGCGATCTGGCTGGTCTTCTTCTAGTCACTTTCTAGTCGCCGGGAGGTTGAGGATGGCCGGTTTCGATTTCGGGAAGACAACGCACAGGCCCATCGAGCGCTGGACAAGCCTCGGCATTGTGACCGCTGCCGTGATCCTGGCTCTGGTAGTGCTTTGGCGTGCCGGTCACAATCCGCGCACGGACGATGCCGGGGTCTTTGCAAATCTGATTGGGATCGCGCCGCAGGTGGAAGGCCCCATCGTCGAGTTGCATGTGCGAGACAATCAGCTGGTCAGGAAGGGCGATCTGCTGTTTGTAATCGATCCGCGGCCCTATCGATATACGCTCGAGAAGGCGATGGCGACGCGGGAGGCCCTGGAAGGCCAGATCGGCGACGAAAAGCGCCGCATTGCCGCGCAGGTCAGCGGTGTATCAGTGGCAAAGTCGGGGATTGACGCGGCCGCGGCCGATGTGAACCGCTGGGCGGCGGCTGTGGAGCAGGCCCATGCCGACGTCGCGAATGCCGAGCAGGGTGTCGCCAGAATGAAGGCGGAGTGGGCGTATGCCAGCAACAATCTGCATCGCCTCGAGCCACTGCTGGAGAAGCAATTCGTCACAGCCGACCAGGTAGACCGTGCCCGCTCTTTAGAGGCAGCCCAGGCCCAGACGCTGAAGCAGGCCGAGTCTCAACTGCTGGTGGCGCATGCGGAACTCAAGTCGGCCGAGGCTCAGTATCTACATGCACAAGCACAACTCGAGGAAAGCCGGAGTCAGCACCAACAGGCACAGCACTCGGTTCTGACGCTCGAACCGCTCACCAGCCAACGCGGAGAGCGTGATGCGGAGATAAAAACCGCCCAATATAACCTGGACAATTGCCGGGTCTATGCGCCTTTCGATGCGCTGGTCACGAATCTGACCATTGCTGAAGGACAGTACGCGCACATCGGCCAGCAGGTATTCACGCTGATCGATGCGCGCACCTGGTGGGCGCTGGCCAACTTCCGGGAAGGACAGCTCCGCCATATCCGCCCCGGTATGCATGCCGATGTTTACCTGATGTCGAGACCCAATGAGCGCTTTCGCGGCATCGTCGAAAGTATCGGGTTCGGCGTCACGGCAGATCCCGATGTGATCGGCCGGCTCGGTCCGGGACTGCCCGATGTGCAGAGAACGCTCAACTGGGTGCACCTGGCTGCGCGTTACCCCGTGCGAGTTCGCGTGGAAAACCCTCCCCCAGACGTTCTCCGTGTGGGCCAAACCGCAGTCGTGACCATCCGCGAGCATTAGCCGTGGCTACCGCCGCCCTACCTGCAGCCCAGCCCAGCCCTATCGCATGGTTATGGAGATTTCTGCGCGACGAACTGGCGCCGTATCCGGGCAGGGGCGCTCTGGTCGGTCGCATGGCGCTCTCCGCCAGCATCGTCATGCTGGTGCATATGGTGTTTCAGATTCCCGACGGAGCTTACGCCACCCTGTATGCGCTCACTATCTCGCGGGAAAACACAGCTGCCACTCTAAAGGACCTGCGGACCAGCGTTCTGGCTTTTGCGGTCGCAGATGCCTATGTACTGATCGGCGCGACCCTCTTCGTCGGTGAGCCGGTTCTGCGTCTTGTCTGGGTACTCATCACCTTCTTTCTGATGTTCTGGGCGCTGAGTGCCGTGGCGAAATACTCGGCAGCTGTCCGCTTCGGCTATCTCCTGGTCATCACTATCTCGCTTTGGGATCAAATCATACCGGGAGAGCGGAAAGTCGTGGGCACTCTCTGGGCCATCGGGTCCCTCGCCCTTGCTTATGTCATCACCACGGCCGTCGAACTGATCTTTGTACGCATCTACGGGCTGGACAACATCACGAACTCCCTGGTCGAGCGCTTGGGATGCACGGCAGCTCAGCTCCGCAGCTGGTCAACGGGAGTCACAGACCCCGCGCGCGAACAGCAGTTGACCCGCTTGACCATTCTCGGAACCTCGCGCATGCGGCGCGAGGTGGCGCGTTCCGGCTATTCGCCCGACCTGACGCAGCAGATGGGCGCGGTCGTCTCATTGGTTGGGAGGCTGGTGGATACTGCGGCCAATCTGACGCACTTCCCTGTACAGATTCTGCAGGCCGATCCGCCGCGGCTCAATCGGCTGGCCAACAAAATTACAGAGCTGGCCGATCACCTGCTCCACAAAGGAGTCTCGGAGGAGCTGGACCTTTCTATTGAGGAGAACTCCGCCGCGACAGTGCCCCTGCTTCTGGAGATGGAGAGAACAGTGTCGCTCATCGGCGAAGTACTCAGCGGGACTGAATTCGTCGGAAGATATCAGCCGCTGCCGGAGACCGCAGCGCCGCGTAAGTCATTTCTGATTCCCGACGCCTTCTCGAACGAAAAGCACGTGCGCTTCGCGATTCGCGGCGGGCTGGCAGCCAGTGTCTGCTACCTGACCTATAATCTCGTTGCGTGGCCCGGAATCAGCACTGCGGTGACAACCTGTTTTTTGACCGCTCTCACGACCGTCGGCGCTTCGCGGCAAAAACAAGTACTGCGTTTCAGCGGTGCAGTCGTGGGTGGGGCGATCGTGGGATTCGGCGCGCAGATGTTCATTCTGCCGGGACTCGATTCCATCGCCGGATTTCTGCTCCTGTTCCTGGCCGTGACCATCCCCGCGGCCTGGATCGCGGCCTCGGGCCCACGGCTGTCGTATTTCGGTGTGCAGACCGCTCTTGGCTTTTATCTGATCAACCTGCAGGAATTCAAATTCCAGACATCTCTCGCCGTCGCGCGCGACCGCGTTGCCGGTATCCTGGTCGGCTTGCTAGCCATGTGGCTGATTTTTGATCAGCTCTGGGAGTCGTCGGCTTTGGCCGATATGGAGCGCAGCTTCGTCTCCAGCTTGCGACTCCTGAGCAAGCTGCTTAGGGAACCTTTGTCGCCGGATATCCATGCTGCGATCGAGAGGGTTTATTCGCTGCGAGAAAGCATCAACGCGAATTTCGATAGACTTCGCCAGGATGGCGACGGAGTGATGCTGGAATTCGGACCGAAGCGGGAACAAAATCTCGCTTTGAGGGCCCAATTAAACCAGTGGCAGCTTCAGCTCAGGATCATCTTCATCGCCCGGATCGCTTTACAGAAATACCGGTTCCGACTTCCCGGCTTCGAGTTGCCCGAGCCGATACTGAAGGCACAGCAGGTATTCGAGAACCGGCTCGCTGACCGGCTGGAAGCGATCGCTGGTCGGCTCGAGGGCAATGATGCTTCCAGTCCCGAGAATGGTCCCGAGAATCTCGTCCCTTTCCTGCCGTTGCTGGAAAAGGCTGTTCAGAATTGCTGTCCGGCGGAGCTGCCCGACCCCATCGCAGGCCGGAAGTATAGCTTCCTTCATCTCGCTCAGCGGATTGAATCGCTCTTGGGATCCCTGGAGCAGGAGGTGCTCACAATGTTTCCACGCACCTGAGACCCTCCCGCAACCGTTTTCTCTCTTCGTGTGGCGCAGTTGATGCGACGCCTGTTTGTGCAGGGCGCCCGCGCCGTCCTGCAGTTTAGACAGAAGCAGTCTTCCGGGCCTGAGCGCATGGTTGGTACAGCTTACAGAACGAACTCACTAATTGGTCTTCCAACTGTCGACCCATAGTAGCTACGGGTACCCTATTCGCATAGATAATCTGTCCTGCGGCATCGGCCACCAAGACGCAGCGGGAACGCTATCCACGATGCGACGATAGTCCGTTTCTTGCCTGGGTCCGTCGGGTCTGACGCTAGTTGGATCTTCAGCAGGTCGCTTGCGGGATCTTCCATGTTGCTCTCCGAGCAAAGAAGGGCACAGGAAACTGCCGCTGAACCCTACCACGATAGAGGGCACATCCTCTTCACGATGCCAAGATTCTTGCAAGGCAGTTGATGCGAACGCGACACGCCTACCGGCTTCGAGGCAACCAATTTCCTGAGTCTGTTGCAGTATGTACTGCTCCGTGCCATTGAGATTCAGAGGACTCTCGAAGGTGCGCAGGAAAATGCATTACATATTCTTGCTAGTCCGCCACCACGATCGTGTTTCGATCCAACGTGTTGGTGCCATATCGCGTATTGAGGTACTAGGAAGATGTAATGGGAATTGCATCGTAATCCTCGCTAAACTTTCATCGAACGTATGTGTTTAGACGAGGGTTTTATGAGCACCATGAATATTTGGGCAGACAAGAATACGTTCGCTGCTTCAGCTGCGGCTGACGTGACATCATTCGAATATGCGCTCACACGCACGCAAGGCGTCCTGAAGGCTGAAAAAGACAGGCATCAGCTCCTCCTTGATCTGACCAGCCAAATTGCATCCAACCTGGAGCTTCGTCACCTTCTTCGCGCCGCGTCGACAATCATTCGCCGTATTGTCCAGTGCGATGCTGTTGCCGTCCATCTGCCTGATAAAGAAAGCAGCTCTCTGCGGCTTTTTGCGTTTGACTCTAATGAACGCACGAGCATGGACGAAGGAGACGATGAGGGCCATCAAGGGAACGGGGGCGAAGAGATCTACGAAGTCTTCCGATCCAGAAAGCCGATTTTCAGTCGAGAGAGTACTGGATGCGTCTTGCCGCTTATCAGCCGCGACCGGGTATGGGGGGTTTTGGTACTCGACCGGCCCAATGAGCGGGCTTTCTTCCAGCAGGAAATAGATTTCGTAAAACAAATCGCCAACCAAGTGGCAATTGCAATCGAAAATGCCGTGGCTTATGCCGAAATCAAAGATCTGAAGGAGCAACTCTCAAGAGAAAAACTGTACCTCGAAGACGAAATCCGAAGCGAGCAAGGGTTTGAAGAGATCATTGGTCGCAGCGCTGCGATCCGGGCAGTGTTGCGCAAGATTGAAACAGTTGCCCCCACCGATTCCACCGTATTGATCTACGGCGAGACGGGCACGGGCAAGGAACTTGTTGCCCGAGCGATTCACGCGCGCAGTTCCCGCCATTCAAATGCGTTCGTGAAGCTGAATTGTGCCGCGATACCCACGGGCCTTCTCGAGAGCGAACTTTTCGGCCACGAAAAAGGGGCCTTTACGGGCGCTATCATGCAGCGGATCGGCCGGTTTGAACTCGCGAACCGAGGGACCGCATTTTTGGATGAGATCGGCGAGATTTCGCTTGAACTCCAGCCGAAGTTGCTACGCGTGTTGCAGGAAAAAGAATTCGAACGGCTCGGAAGTACGCGCACGATTAAGACGGATGCCCGCCTCATCGCTGCGACAAATCGAGATCTGGCAGCTTGCGTCCAAGAGCAGACATTTCGCGCGGACCTTTTCTATCGGCTCAATATTTTTCCCATCCATGTGCCTCCTCTTCGTGAACATCCCGAAGATATTCCTTTGCTCGTGAGGCACTTTGTACAGCACTTTGCGCGCCGGATGAGTCGCGCAATCGATACGATTCCATCAGAAACGATGGAGACCCTGGTTCGCCATTCCTGGCCTGGAAACATTCGTGAGTTGCAGAATGTGATCGAGCACTCTGTGATTCTCTCGCCCGGTCCGGTGCTCCGCGTGCCTCTTGCGGATCCTCATGCCAACAGGGTGCCTCTTGCGGATCTTCATTCCAACAGCGTGCCCAATCAGGAAGGTACCGGACGCAAGACTCTCAAGGAAGCTGAACGCGAACATATCCTCGCAACCTTGAAAGAAACGAAGTGGATTGTCTCCGGGGCAGCTGCGCGGCTGGGAATGAACCGCTCAACACTTCAGTTCCGCATGAGGAAACTCGGAATCGTCCGGCCCTACAGGCTGTTATGAAGTTGGGGACCGAGTTAGATTCTTTTCTGTGAGTTTGAATTTGTCCAGCATGGAGGGATGAGGAGTGGTCGTCGACGTGGTTATCCGAGCGATGTAACGGATGAGGAGTAGCAGTTTGTATTGCCTTACCTTCTGTTGGCCGCGAAGACAGTGTTCATCGGGAGCACGATTTGCGGGAGGTATTCAACGCAGTTCGCTACGTGTCGAAGACCGGTGGCGCTGGGTTCCAGGCGATCTGCCTCCCTGGGCGGCGGTCTATCAGCAGATGCGTCGCTGGCTCGCGGCTGGTTGTTTTGAGGCGCTGGTCGCCGACGTGCAGTTGATCCTGCGTGAGTCGCCACGCAAAAAAGGCCAACCCACCGCGGTCTGTCTTGACAGCCGCACGTTGCAAATCGACCCCTGAGTCGGGAGCGCGGGCTGGCTACGATGGAGCCAAACGGCACAAAGGCTCGAAGGTCCACATCGCGGTCGACACCCTGGGCCACCTGCTGGCGCTGAAGGTCACGGCTGCGGACCAGGGCGACCGAGCCCAGGTAGCTGTGCTCGCAGAACAGGTGCAGGAGGTGAGCGGCGGCACCGTCGAGTTGGCCTATGTCGATCAGGGCTTACACCGGCGAGACCGCTGACGAAGCCGCGCAGCAGCACGGAATCCGTCTGGAAGTGGTCAAACACCCCATGGCAAAGCGGGGCTTCGTGCTGTTACCTCGCCGCTGGGTCGTCGAACGCTCCTTCGCCTGGGCCGCCCGCTTCCGCCGCCTGGCCCGAGACTACGAACGGCTCGAAACCACCCTCAAAGAGCTCCACTACATCGCCTTCGCCACCCTCATGCGCGCCAGATTGCTCGAATGCGCACTTACAACTTCATAACAGCCTCTAGACCCAGTGATGCGCGCACCCGCCCGTGAATTACAAAAACGAATATTGAATAGACCGAATTCTGGTGGGCAGGGGGAGCCGGAATTATCGTGGCCCTTCCGCGAGAAGCGATGTCACCAGAGCGAGCCAGGTAGTTAATACACCACTCTGCAAGTCATGACTGAGAAGACAGATTTAAGAGGTTTCGTTCAGGGTTCGCCTCATCCTGCCTGATTGGCACATTCTGACGGACTTGGTGTTTCAGCCAATCCCATTCTAACGCGCCTTACTGGATTGAGTTTGACACAACTGAAGCAGACGCATTGGCTGGAAGTCGTAATTGATGAAGATAGGCCCACAGCGAAAGCTGCCTGGATAGACGACTGTGGCCGTGCTCTTCAAAACGGCGACACGTTCGAAGGTGTACGAGACAAGAGATTGTCACTTGGTATGGAGTTGGCGACACTCACTCGCCAAGCTACGTTCATTTTCCAAGGAATTACGAATGGCCTCTGCCGTGCACTCAGTTGGGTTCCGTCACGATTGCCAGCGATAGAGGGCCATCTCACCGCAGAGCGAAACAGCCAAAACATCCCATGTCCGGGCCGCGAATAAGGAGCGTAAGCAATGACACCTGTGGCAGAAGCCAAAGTACCGACGACACAATCACTGAGCGCATACGGAACTGCGAGGTCCACGATCCAGGGAGCGCCGCTGAATTCAGAGGAGTTGCGAAAGATAGATGCTTATTGGCGAGCCTGCAAATATCTCGCGCTCGGAATGATTTATTTGCAGGACAATCCTCTGCTACGCGAGCCTTTGAAGCCGGAGCACATTAAGAACCGTCTGCTGGGACATTGGGGATCAAGCCCCGGACTTGCCTTCATCTACGCCCATCTGAGCCGGCTGATCAAAAAGTTCGATCTCGACATGATCTTTATGGCAGGACCTGGGCATGGCGCCCCTGGCGTTCTGGGACCCTGTTATCTGGAAGGAGCCTATTCTGAAATCTATCCAGACAAGAGCGAAGATGTGCAAGGTCTGCACGATTTCTTCAAGCAGTTCTCCTTTCCCGGTGGAATCGGGAGTCATTGCACACCCGAAACTCCCGGTTCAATCCATGAAGGGGGCGAACTAGGATACGTGCTCTCCCACGCCTGCGGCGCCGCGTTCGACAATCCCGATTTGATTGTCGCTGCCGTTGTCGGGGACGGTGAATCGGAGACCGGCCCGCTGGCTACCTCCTGGCACATCAGCAAGTTTCTAAATCCGATTCGGGATGGTGCGGTACTACCCATCCTCCACCTGAATGGTTACAAGATCAATAATCCAACTCTGCTGTCGAGGATCACGCACGAGGAGTTGGAGAACCTTCTAAGCGGCTATGGCTGGACGCCACATTTCGTGGAGGGCTCAGACCCGGAGAGCATGCACCAGGCGATGGCGGTCACCATCGAACACTGCGTCAATGAGATCCGTACGCACCAGAAACAGTGCCGGAGCACCGGCGTGGCGGACAGGCCGCGCTGGCCAATGATTGTATTGCGGTCACCAAAGGGATGGACCGCGCCGAAGGAGGTAGGCGGTCACAGACTTGAAGGGTTCTGGCGCGCGCATCAGGTGCCGCTGACCGATGTAAAGAAGAATCCAGAACAGTTGCGGATGCTCGAAGCCTGGATGCGCGATCAGAAGCCCGAGGAGCTGTTTGACAAGACTGGCAGGCTCATTCCCGAGCTCAAGGAACTTGCTCCGACTGGCGCCCGTCGTATGAGCGCCAATCCTCACGCGAATGGCGGAATTCTCAAGCGGAACCTTCGCATGCCTGATTTCTGCGACTATGCGATCAAGGTCGTTCTGCCTGGAACTATCGAAACCGAGAATGTGCCCCCGCTGGGGGTTCTGCTGCGCGATGTGATGAAGCTGAATCCGGACAACTTCCGTATCTTCGGTCCAGACGAAACCACCTCGAACAAGCTGCAGGCAGTATATGAGGTGAGCAAGAAATTCTGGATCGCCGAGACCTTCCCCGAAGACCAGGACGGGGGCGAACTGGCGACAGACGGGCGGGTGATCGAGATGCTCAGCGAGCACACCATGGAGGGAATGCTCGAGGGCTACCTGCTGACGGGACGTCACGGCTTCTTCTCCTCGTATGAAGCGTTCGTGCACGTGATCGATTCGATGTTCAATCAGCATGCCAAGTGGCTGTCGATCTGCAACCATCTGTCGTGGCGACGGCCGATTGCCTCGCTCAACCTACTGATCACTTCTACGGTCTGGCGCCAGGATCACAACGGCTTCACGCACCAGGACCCTGGATTTCTGGACGTAGTCCTCAACAAAAGCGCCGCAGTTACACGCATCTACCTTCCCCCCGATGTCAACTGTCTGTTATCTGTGGCGAACCACTGTCTAAGAAGCGAGAACTACATCAACGTAATCGTCTCTGACAAGCAACTCCATCTTCAGTATCTGAATATCGATGCCGCAATCCAGCACTGCACAAAGGGCATCGGGATCTGGGACTGGGCGAGCAACGACCACGGCGTTGAGCCCGATGTCGTCTTCGCTTCAGCCGGCGATATTCCCACGCAGGAAGCCCTCGCGGCGACAGTCTTATTGCGTGAAGAGTTCCCCGACCTGAAGATTCGGTTTATCAACGTGGTCGACCTGTTCAAGCTGCAGCCGAGCACCGAACATCCTCATGGATTGACGGATCGCGACTTCGACTCGCTGTTCACCACCGACAAACCGGTCATCTTCAACTTCCACGGATATCCCTGGCTGGTCCACCGCCTCACCTATGGCAGGGCGAACAAGAGCATTCACGTTCGCGGCTACAAAGAAATAGGCAACATCAACACGCCGATGGAACTGGCAATGAACAACGAGATCGATCGCTTCAGCCTGGCGATCGACACCATCGACCGCGTACCGGCGCTGCAGAAGATCGGCGGCCAGGCGAAGGAGAAGTTCCGCAACAAGCAGATCGAGTGCCGCGCTTACGCATACAAGCACGGTATCGACGCCCCTGAAATCACCGGATGGAGGTTCCCGCACCCTTCGGCCTGAAGACAAAGGGTGCGGCGGGGCGGCCGGCAGTTTAATCGACCGCCCCACGTGCCTACTTCGCACAAATGCGACGCCGGCGAGCGGCGTGAAAGGACTTCTATGAGCGCAGTGATTGACTCTCCAATCGCCCCCAGATTGCAAACCCCGGCACCACCAACCATAGAGACGCTGAGCATCAATGCCATCCGCACACTCTCTATGGATGGCGTGCAGGCGGCCAATTCGGGACACCCCGGAACTCCGATGGCGATGGCTCCGGTGGCCTACACTCTCTGGCAGCAGTTCCTTCGCTTCGATCCGCAGGACCCAGTGTGGCCGAATCGCGATCGCTTCGTGCTGTCGATCGGGCACGCGTCGATGCTGCTCTATTCCCTGCTTCACCTCACCGAAGTGCGCGCAGTCAGCAAGGATTACGAGACATTGGGCGAAGTCTCAGTGCCACTCGACTCCCTCAAGACGTTCCGGCAACTGGACAGCCGCTGCCCGGGACATCCGGAGTATCGCTGGACGTCGGGCGTCGAAACTACAACAGGTCCCCTTGGCCAGGGCGTGTCGACCAGCGTGGGAATGGCTATCGGCGGACGATGGCTGGCGGCGCGCTACCACCGGCCCGGCTTCGAGGATCTCTTCGACTTCAATGTCTACGCGCTCTGCGGGGATGGCTGCATGATGGAGGGCATTTCCAGCGAGGCGGCATCGCTCGCAGGGCATCTGCAGCTTTCGAACCTCTGCTGGATCTATGACAACAACCACATCACGATCGAGGGCAACACTTCCCTCGCCTTCACCGAAGACGTGGCTACACGCTTCATCGGATACGGATGGAATGTCACGCGGGTAGGCGACGCCAACGATATCACCATGCTGGCGCGCGCCTTCCGCACCTTCCAAAGCACAAAGGACCGTCCGACGCTGATCATAGTCGACAGCCACATCGGATATGGGGCACCGCACAAACAGGACACCAGCGGAGCGCACGGCGAGCCGCTGGGAGAGGAAGAGGTTCGCCTCGCCAAGCGCAATTACGGCTGGCCGGAAGACGAAAAGTTCTATGTGCCAGACGGAGTCTACGATCACTTCCGCCAAGGCATCGGAAAACGCGGTAAGGAACTGCGCGATGCATGGTTTGCAAAGATCGCTGAATATCGCAAGCAGCATCCCGATCTCGCCGAGGAACTGTATCGCATGCAGCACCGGCAGCTACCGGAGGGCTGGGACCGCGATCTTCCGGAATTTCCAGCGGACCCACAGGGATTGGCGACGCGCGAGTCCTCGGGCAAGGTGCTGAACGCGCTGGCCAAGAATATTGCTTGGCTGATCGGCGGGTCCACCGATCTCGGTCCCTCGACTAAGACTCGCATCACGCAGGAGGGCGCGGGCGACTTCTTGGCTGAGAACTATGCGGGACGCAATTTTCACTTTGGCATCCGCGAGCATGCCATGGGCGCCATCCTGAATGGGCTCAGCCTAGTAAAGGTGCGGCCCTACGGCTCGGGATTCTTCATCTTCGTCGACTACATGCGGGGCTCCATGCGGCTCAGCGCGCTGATGGAGCTTCCGGTGACCTACATCTTCACTCACGACTCGATCGGCGTGGGCGAGGATGGCCCGACTCACCAGCCAATCGAACAGCTTGCGCACATGCGCTCCATGCCGGGGCTGATCACGATCCGCCCGGCGGATGCGAACGAGGTTGTGGAGGCCTGGAAGGTCATTCTGCAACTGCATCACGAGCCTGCTGTGCTGATACTCACCCGCCAGGCCGTCCCGACGATCAACCGTTCCAAGTATGCTCCCGCAGCTGGACTGGCTCGCGGAGCTTATGTGCTTGCCGATGCCGCAGGCGGCGACCCTGAGATCATTCTCATTGGCACCGGGAGCGAGGTCTCGCTGTGCCTCGAGGCTTACGAGCATTTGATGAAGGAGGGAGTGCGGGCGCGCGTGGTGAGCATGCCGTCGTGGGAGCTGTTCGACGATCAGGACAAGGGCTACCGCGAGTCGGTCCTGCCTCCGCACGTGAAAGCGCGTGTTTCGGTGGAGCAGGCTTCCGACTTCGGCTGGAGCAAATACACTGGCAGCGAAGGTGCCAACATCTGCATCGAGAGCTTTGGTGCTTCCGCGCCGCTCAAGCAGCTCTTGAAGAAATTCGGCTTCACTACGGACAAGGTGGTCGCGGCTGCGAAGAGCCAGGTCGCGCTGCACCCTGCGCACGATGAAGGGGGCAAACGATGATAGTGGGCGTTGGCGCAGATCACGGTGGCTTCGAGATGAAGCAGGAATTGGCCAAACTGCTGGCCGGAGAAGGGCACGATGTACTCGACTTCGGTAACAAGACATACAAGGGCGACGACGACTATCCCGATTTCGCAATTCCCCTCGCCCGCTCGGTGGCAAGCGGCGTGGTCGAACGCGGCATCTTGGTATGCGGCAGCGGCGTGGGAGCGTCTGTGGCCGCGAACAAGGTTCACGGCGCGCGGGCAGCGCTATGCCACGACGAGTTCACAGCGCGTCAGGGCGTGGAGGACGATGCACTGAATATTCTCTGCTTCGGCGGTCGAACCACGGGGACAGCCGTAGCGTGGGGTTGTACCAGGAACTTTCTGGCAGCGGAGTTCAGCGGCGCGGATCGGCACCAGCGGCGGCTCGCCAAGGTGACTCAGCTTGAGGAGGAAGCCTTTGCTCCGTCATCCTCCACAAGGTAACTCCGAAGAAATCAATCTAACGACTGGAGACTGCAAGATGACTCTGCTTGAATCTTTGAAAAGATACACGATCGTTGTGGCCGATACCGGCGACATCGAAGCCATTGCGAAGCATAAGCCTCAGGACGCCACCACGAACCCGTCTCTTCTCTTCCATGCTGCACAGATGCCGGCATACCGGCACTTTGTGGATGAGTGTGCAAAGATTGCAGGAAAAGTCGGTGGCGGCCACGAACGGATGGCAGAAGAATTCATTGATCGTCTCTTCGTGATGTTTGGATGCGAGATTCTCAAGGTTGTCCCGGGCCGCGTGTCAACGGAAGTCCCGGCCCGGCTCAGCTTTGACACGGCAGGCACCATCGAGAAGGCCCACAAACTGATCTCACTCTACAAGGAAAAGGGTGTAGACCAGGAGTGCATCCTCATCAAGATCGCCAGCACCTGGGAAGGCATTCGCGCCGCCGAGTTACTGGAGAAAGAAGGCATCCACTGTAATCTGACGCTACTGTTCAGCTTTGCCCAGGCGGTCGCATGTGCCGAAGCCGGGGTGAGGTTGATTTCGCCCTTCGTGGGTCGTATCTACGACTGGTACAAGAAGGAGCACGGCGGCTCCGAGATTCCTGCAGATCAGGATCCCGGTGTAGCATCGGTCGCGCGAATCTACAACTACTACAAGAAATATGGTTACAAGACGCAGATTATGGGCGCGAGTTTCCGCAACGTAAATCAAATCATTCGCCTCGCGGGATCTGATTTGCTGACCATCAGTCCTGAGCTTCTGGGGCAGTTAGAACAGCAGGAGGGCACAATGGAGCGGAGTCTGAGTCCGGAAACGGCGAAGGCTAGCCAAGAAGAACGTCTCCATCTGGACGAGAAGAGCTTTCGCTGGATGCATAACGAGGATGCGATGGCCACAGAAAAACTGGCCGAGGGGATCCGCAAATTCAACAGCGACGCGCGCCATCTGCAGGAGTTTGCGCTGTCAACCGTTGCCCAAAAGATCGCATAACCCACCCAATTGTTCCGAAGGAGTTCAGCAATGAGCACAGTCCGCGCCGTACTTTGGGACATGGATGGAACACTGATTGACTCAGAGGAGTTCCACTGGATCTCCTGGCGGGACACAATGGCGAATGAGGATATTCCTATCACTCGCGAACAGTTTCTTGCTTCTTTCGGACAGCGAAACGATTCGATCATCCCGCGGTGGCTTGGTGCTGCGTCGACTCCGGAACGCGTTGAGAAAATCTCGTCCGCGAAGGAGGAACTCTATCGCGATCTGATCCGCAAACATGGCATGAAGCCGCTGCCCGGTGTCGCGACCTGGCTTCATCGGCTGCATGAAGCGGGATGGCTGCAGGCGATTGCTTCGGCCGCGCCGCGCGAAAACATCGACGTGGTGCTCGAAGCGTTGTCGGCCACGCATATCTTTCAGGGCATCGTGTCAGCCGAGGATGTGCATCATGGCAAGCCCGATCCGGAGGTGTTCTTGGTTGCGGCCTCGCGGCTGGGCTCTCCGTCGGAGAGGTCGATCGTCGTGGAAGATGCAGTTGCCGGAGTGGAAGCGGCGCGGCACGCAGGGATGCACAGCATCGGCGTCAGCCGCAACGGAAAGCATTTGCCCGCCGATATTGTCGTGCAGTCTCTCGAACTGCTCGATCCGAACGCATTCGAAGCGCTTTTGATTACCAGCCCTTCCCAAAAAGGAGTTGAGGAGAAACAGAAATGAAAAGAAAAGCGGCAATCTGGATCATGATTTTGGCGTGGCCAGCCCTCGTTACCTTCGCGCGCGCTCAGGCCAGCGCGCGCCCGGTGCAAACCACAGAGCAGTCCGCCCTGCCGTCGGCTGGAAATGCGGACAAGAATCTGCAGGAATACATCGAGCTACTGCGCTCGGACATCCGACAGCGCAAAGCGGAGGTGATGGCGCAAATGATGCAGCTGAGCGCCGCCGACGCGGCGAAGTTCTGGCCGATCTACAACCAATACGACTCCGAGCTAAACAAGCTGAGCGACCTGAGAGTAGCGAACATCGAAGAGTACTCGCGTACGTACACAGAAATGACGAACGACAAGGCAGACGAGCTGATTCGGAAGGCGCTGGCATATCACAAGCAGCGCTCCGAACTGATTGCAAAGTACTATGACCGGGTCAAAGAGCAATTGGGAGCAATTACGGCGGCGCGGTTTATCCAGGTGGAAGACCAGCTGCTCCTGATCATCGATTTGCAGATCGATTCTTCACTTCCGATTGTCGGACAAAGCTCGTGACACCGTATAAAGGAGACCTACAAATGCGAAAAAGAACGATCCCGAGAATGGCGCTTTTGGCCGCGCTGGCGGCTGGATCTTATGGATGGTGTACAGGCTCAGCCTCTCTGCGTGCGATTCGCGTTTACGCCATGTCCTTCGCTGCGCAGGCTCAGCAGAATCCGAAGACTATTTTAGTTCCGGCCGGAACGCGCATCCTGGTCCGGATGGTGGACTCGGTAGATTCCACCAGACAAAACACAGGATACAGGTTCATCGCGACGCTCGAGAGTAATCTGCAGGTCGGTGACGTTGTAGTAGCGCCGCGAGGCACGACAGTCTACGGGCGGCTCGTTTCCGCGTCCTCTGCGGGCAGATTCGCAGGTAGTTCTCAACTGACGCTGGAACTGACCGATATCTTGATCCACGATACCCTCTACCCGCTTCAAAGCAGCGCTTATGAGATCAAGGGCAGCGGGGAAGGCAAGCACACGGCGAGAGACGTGGTCGGCGGAGTCGGACTTGGCGCGCTGATAGGCGGGCTTGCGGGCGGAGGCAAAGGCGCCGGAATCGGGGTGCTCGCGGGTGCCGCGGGCGGCACGGCCCTTGCCGCTACGAAGAAGGGCGAGCAGATTTCCATCCCAAGCGAGTCGCTGGTGGAATTCCGGCTTGAGCAGCCGGCATCGCTGCCGTTGCTGAAGTAACGCAAACCGAAGACCGTCGATACCACTCTGGCATAGATCATGAAACTCGGAAAATCATCGTGGGAATGCCTGCTGGCCGGAGTATTTGTTTGTGTGATTCTGCTCGCAACGGCTGCGGCGGAGGGCCAGTCGCCGGATTCGCAAGAGTCCCGGAACCGGTCCGCCGCCGAACTGGGCAAGCAGGTTGCGAATCCGCTCTCCGACGTCTGGCTGAATGCCATTTGAGCAGAATAACAACTGGATCGGTATGCCGCAGAAACAGGGGGACCGGGTCCCGAGCGATCTATTTTTTTAGCCGCTCATACCTCTCAGGCTGACTGGCGACTGGAAACTCGTCACGCGTCCCGTGCTGCAGCTGTTCAACTTCGAGTACGTGGGCCCGGCGGGACAATCCTGGCGCACAACGGGCTTCGGTGATATGGTCTTCGCGTTTGCGCTTTCGCCGCCCCGCCGCCGTTCAAGGGACACGTGTGAACACGACGATCGATCTCGGGGCTACCTGGTAGCTCATGTGCTCAACTGATACGCCGCGGTCTGAGAAATCATCGGGACTCGAGAGCCCGGTGTCCACGACTCTCCTCCATTCCCGCGCTGTGCCCTCCTGAATGCTGAAGGTGAGTGGCTCCCAATAGGCATTGATCATGACGTAGATATCGTCGTCTTTCTGCGACGCCCCGTGAAGGCAAAACGCCAGGCTGTGCGCGTCGTGAGACAGATCGACTGCGCGACCGGTGCCGTACCAGGACACGTCTTCGCGCCAGAACCTGCTGCGGCTGAGCGATGGATGGTTCTTTCGGAAAGCAATCATCCCTTTGAAGAAGCGGAAGATATCCTGATTTGCGCGAAGCTGGTTCCAGTCAAGCCATCCGGTCTCATTGTCCTGGTTGTAAGGATTGTTATTGCCGTGCTGGGTGTTCAGAAACTCGTCGCCGGCCCGGAACATCGGCACTCCGTTGGACAGCAGGAGAAGGCAGCAGAAATTCTTGACCTGCTTTCTCCGCAAGGCGAGTACGCTTTCCGGAGCACCTTCGTCTCCCTCGTGGCCGCAGTTCCAGCTATAGTTGTCGTCCATCCCATCCTGGTTATTATGTCCATTCTTCCAGTTATGTTTCCGATCATAGGAGACAAGATCGTACAGCGTGAAGCCGTCGTGAGAAGTTATGTAGTTCACGCTTTGATAGGCGTGATAAGCTTCGGCGCGGCTATCCGGGAATAAGTCGTCGCTGCCATAGATGCGTCGCATCAGGTCGGGAACCAGCCCCGGATCACCCTTCACGAAGCGGCGAATATCGTCTCGGAAACGCCCGTTCCATTGATGCCAGGTCACGCCGGGGAATCCACGGCCGAGTTGATAAGCCCCGGTGTCCCAGGGCTCGGCGATGAGACGAATCTGTCCTAACTCCGGATCGGCGGCAAGTTCGTTGAAGATGGGCGCATCTCCGCAATTGAGTGAGCCATCGGCGTTGCGGCTGAAAACTGAAGCGAGATCGAAGCGGAAGCCATCGATGTGCATTTCCCGGCGCCAATAGCGCAGGCTATCCATGACCAGCTTGCGCACGTGCGCCTGGTCAAAGTTCAAGGTGTTGCCTGTGCCGGAGTAGTTGGCATATGGACTTGCAGGGTCCGAGGAGCGCATGTAATAGCCTGGGCCGTCAAAGCCCTTGTAACTGTAGATCGGTCCGTTTTCGTCACCTTCGCTGGTGTGGTTGAATACCACGTCGAGCACCACTCCAATGCCAGCGCCGTGCAAAGCCTTCACCATGTTCCTGAATTCAAGATGCTGCTCGTCATCGCGGCAGCAGCTCGCATACTGCGCATGGGGTGCAAAGAAGTTCAGAGGCATGTAACCCCAGTAGTCGCCTTCATGCGGATCGCGTTGAAAAACAGGCATCAGCTCGACAACGGTGACCCCAAGCTCTTTGAGATATGGAATCTTCTCTACAAGGCCCGCATACGTGCCGGCCCGCGAAGAATCCACACCGGAGTTTGGATTCTGAGTGAATCCCTTCACGTGCAATTCGTAAATAATCGCGTCGGACTCGTGATGCTGTAGCTGATCTCCTTCCCAGTCAAACAATGCGCGGTGCGCCGCGAGCGCGCCCAAAGGCGCCCCTCCTGCATTCGATCCCTCACGTATGGCCAGCGTTCGATCGAACCCGGACGGGAAGAAAATGCATTTCGCGTAAGGATCGAGGAGGATCTTCTGCGGATCGAAGGTGTGAAGTGGAAGCCCCGTTGGTCCGGATACGGAATAGGCGTAGTAGCAGGCCTCCCCCATATCGGCGACGGGTATCCTGCAATGCCATACCCGCCCCGACTTATTACGCAAAAAATCGAAGCGATAGGTGTAGACCGGATTCACCAGATCGGTCGCGGAATAGAGCAATAACGTGACGCTTTCCGCATGCTCCGAGTAAACAGCAAAGTTGAATGCCTGCTCACTTTCGATCCACGTGACACCGTGCGGCAAAGGAATGCCCTCTGCCCGCGCCCAGTTAGAGCGTTTCGCAACGGTGACCACCTTTTCTTGTGCTGCGTCGGCTGGGGAGTCCATGACGGGAATCAGAGGAATATTTCGAGATGTTCGATCACAACTGGCAGCGCGAGACTCACAAGAATCGATGTATTGGTGGGTATAGCCATTCGTCCAGCATCCACTTCATCACGAACTAGTTCCGGCATCCCTTTCTCGCGCGTCGCGACAGACTTCTTGTGATCGGTAGCAACGCGGTTAGGCGTCTTATGAATCTGAGCGCGAACGGATGCGTTCGACTTAGGTGTCTTGCTCTTCATTATAGTGCTCTTTTCTTTCCTCGCTATTCCTAGATCAACCATTCATTTTACCAACGCTGTGCGCTGGAACACTATCCGCACTACGGACCGCTGCGCGGAGCCGGTCCATAACAATTCCCACACCTGCGCCTTCACCAAAAACCGCTGACCCAGCAACAAAGACGTTGGCTCCGGCAGCAGAAGCCAATGGCGTAGTTGCCGTATCAATGCCGCCGTCGACCTCTGCTTCACAGCTAACGTTGATATGGTCGATCATCTGCCTCACTCGTTCGATCTTTGGCAAAGTGCTGGGTAGGAAGTGCTGGTGTCCGAAACCGGGATTAACCGTCATGACCACTACCAAATCAACCTCAGGTATGATTTCTTCCAGCACAGCAGCAGGAGTGGCAGGGTTGATAACCACCCCCACTCTTTTACCAAGCTCCTTAATTCTCCGAACGGTGCGATACAGGTTATTGTTTCCTTCCCAATGGACGAGGAATCAGCCTCGGCGAACTCTTCGAGGAACAAGTCTGGATTTGAAATCATCAGGTGTGTTTCAAGTGGAAGGTGAGTGACGGCCGGAGGGACTCTACAATCGGCACTCCCATCGAGATGTTTGGTACGAAATGCCCATCCATCACGTCGACGTGAATCCTGTCGGCTCCGGCTTTCTCGGCTTCAGCCACTTGTTCTCCCAGGCGTACGAAGTCAGCCGCCAGGATCGACGGAGCCAGCTTCACTGTGGCTTCGCTCATCAACTCATCTCCTTCCCTCTTTACAGCAGTTACGCGGCGGATTTCTGGTGGGCTTCAAAAATTCCCACGAACTCCTTATAGCGGCGAGCAATCTCGGCTACTGCCGCTTCCCGCGTCATCTTTTTTCCTCGCCAGTCGACTAGCGGATCCCAGAAGCTTGTACGGCCGACTGCGAAACCAATGAAGCCCGGAACCGAAGCCGCAGTCGTAAGCCACTCATGGACTTTCGCATCGTTTTCACCGCGCCCAAGAATGATGCAGCCGACAGCGCTGCGGTCCTGCCGACGGGCAGCCGCCACTACTTTCTCGCAGTCCTCACGGCGATCCAGACCCTCGATCTTCCAAACGTCCGGCTCGACCTGCGCATCCTGCAATTCCTCGATGCTTTGCACCATAAGACTGGGACGTAGTTCCAGATCGTAAGCTGCCTTGTCGCCGTTCAGTCTGTCGAGCTGGGCCTTCTCTGCCGGCACAAGCAGTTCGAACATGAAGCGGCTGCGCGTCTTGCCACTATGTAGATAATGCGATAGGCGCTTCAGACGCGCAGCTTGTCTCTTGTTGAGCCCCTTATCCCCTTCCGGGTTGTACCGCACCAGAACTTTGCAGAAAGTAGGATGAAACGCTTCAATGTGGCTGGCGAAGTCCTCACCGTACTCGAAGTCGAATTCGTCCTGACCGCTCTTCTCAGCCGAGCAGGAGGTTGAGAATCCTTCGGCGCTGGCGTCGCGCAGAACCTCGGCGCCGAACTGCTCGTCAACCAGAATCCCCGCTTTTTCTTTAGGCACACCATCAGAAATCGCTCTTCTAAATGCATCGTAGATCACGCGTTTTGCTGCAGCGATTTCGGCGGTTTGTTCTGCGCTCAATACACCGTCCCATCCGAACATCTTCTTCTGAAATGAGCCGCGGTGATCGAAGGGCAGAATGTAGAGGGGGTTGTTAAAGCCAAGACTTGTCATGTTATCTCCTTTGGTCGAATAAGTGCTCAATGAAATGGTGAGGCTATCGTGCGCGAGTGCGGGCTCTTGCCTGCTCTCGAGTCCGATGCCACTTCCATTCGGCTTTGGCGTTTTCTGATCGGTTTACAGCGGCTGCAGTTCGCTTGAAAGAGTTCGGCTGGGCGGCTTCTTTCCACAAGCGAAAGCCGCCCGTAAATGGATTGTTGTTGTCACCGGTTCGGCATCTTGGGGGCAGGTCTTTCAGTTCCTTCGCGTTGCCGCCTGCTAGCACTATTTCATCCGGCTCGACGGCGGCGCCCAGCCGCGCTACCACATCCGCCACATGTCGACGCCACTTCTTCTTGCCCTGCTTTAACAGCGCCTGATTGCCCACATAGCTCTCATACGCGCGCTTCTTGTAAGGGAGATGGCCCAATTCCATTGGCTCGACGATGCCATCTACGATCAGACTCGTTCCGAGTCCAGTTCCCAGGCCCAGGAAGAGCATTCTCCCTCGTCGGTAGCTGCCCAGACCCTGCATGACCGCATCGTTAACAAGCTTGACCGGGCAACCAAATGCGCCTCTGAAGTTAAAGCCAACCCAGCCGCCTCCCAGATTGCAAGGCTCGGTGACTAGCCGTCCTCGCAGCACCGGGCCGGGAAATCCGATCGAGACCACGTCGTATTTCCAATCCTGGATAATCTTCTTCACCCCCGCCACCATTTGCTTCGCAGTCAGCTTCGGCCCCGACACGAACTTCCTCGGTTCGCTCTCACCGCTAACCAACACCTTGACGTGAGTTCCACCAACATCAATGACCAGCACCCTCACGAATACTCCTCCGTATGCTGAACGCCTGGTTGAGTCCAGCATCTCCTCAAGAATTCGATAACCCGTATTCAGCAGCTCCCGCCAACCCCGCGGGTGTGACGACCACGTGGATCGGGATGCGCCCCATGAACTCGGCAAAGCGCCCCTTGCGCTTGAAGCGCTGCATAAAGGCTGGTTTCTCAATCACTCGCAGGGTGTGTACAGCGACGCCACCGGCCAGGTAGACACCGCCTGTTGCCAGAAACTTGACTGCAAGATTGCCCGCCTCGCTGGCCAAAATCGAAGCAAAGAGATCGATGGTAGCCGCGCACAACTTACTTGGGTTTGAGGAGTTTATGGCCTCTTTGATAATCACGAACGACGGATCGGCCGCTGCCTCAATCTGCCTGACAATGTCCGGCTGTTCCGCCAGACTCCCGCCGACTCCTACGCTGAACGCGTCGAGCCGGCGAAGCTTTAAAAATTAGCCTTGTGTCGCCGCAGGCTCTTCCTGATGCTGGCAAATCAGCAGTGTGAAGACAGCGGTCAACAACATGAAGACCAGCGCTTGCACCAGGCCTACCAGCAACTCAAGAAAATAAAACGGAATCGGTAACAACCAGCCCAGGTGGGGAACCAGCATGGACATGGTGTCCAACATGTTTTCCCCAGCGAAAGTATTTCCGTAGAGACGAAAACTCAGGGAGACCGGCCGGAACAAGATCGAGATGATCTCCAGGCAGCCCGAGGCAAAGAACACGACCACCATGATGAGCTTCATCGGCCCGCTGGTGTTGCCTTTGGGCGCAAACAACTCTTTGAGAAAGCCAACGGGGCCGATTTCCTGCAGCGCCCAGACCAGCCAGCAGGCGAAGAAGACCAGCGCCATGGCAAGTGTCAGGTTGACGTCAGCGTTGGCACCACGGAACAAGGGATGATCGATGACGAAGCCATGAGGACTCGCATGTCCCCAGCCAATGGTTCCTACTCCGGGAATCAACCCCATCCAGTTCGCGGAAAGGATGAAGATGAAGATGGTCGCGAAGAACCAGAACGTCCGCTTCACCAAGCGCGGACCGATTATGCCTTCTAGAAACGTATGTAGTCCCTCGACCAGCCATTCCCAAAAGTTCTGGACTCCATTGGGAACCATCTTCATTTGCCGTGTAGCGATCTGAGCGAAAACGATGAGGCCCGCTGCGACAATCCAGCTGTCAACCATGGAGTTCGTGATGGGGAAGCCGAATGGTCTGACTATCTCTACAGCTTTTTGCGATGGCCCCTGCTCATTCGGTTCCTGGTCGATCGCATTAGAGTGAACCATGCCGGAAGTACGAGTCGAGATTGCCCAAGCATTGACACTTGAAACGTGGTTCACGCCTGGGCAAAGGAACAGAGCAATAAGAAGCAGCCGTAGCCTCTTTGCTCTCAACCTGGGCAGTATTGATAGAGTCAGCATTCGATCATCCCTGTCCTTAGGCAGTTCCTCTCGGCTCATCACTTTTACCTTCTGTCCTCTATAGAGCACTCGGAGCACCAATTCGAATCGACACATGATGGTCGCGGGCAAGTCTCTCCAGGAAGGGGATTAAAGGTGATTCCTGATCATGAGGAATCACCTTTCGCAAATTCACCTTTACCACCCGCGAATGACGGCAATTTGTCAGATGACCAGCGCGTCACCAATCCCACCCAAGAAATATGCTCGAACACACTACTACATGACTCTGGAAAACCTGCTGTGTGTTATGTGCGAGAAGGGATTGTCCGCGATACGCAGTGTTCGACTACGGTTCGAGCGGTTAGTTGATATCGAGTAATCTTCTTGAGGTTTTCGTCAGTTGATACAACCAGGAGAAGACGTCAGGCGAAAATTCCTCTTCGGTATAGCGCCAGCGCCAGTTCCCGTCAGCCCGCCCCGGCACATTCATGCGAGTTGTGCCTCCCAGATTCAACAGATCCTGCAGGGGTGCAATGGCGAGTGCTGCCCTCGACGACCAGGCTAGAGTAATCAGCCCTGGCGCTGCATCCCCACTCTCACCCGGCGGCTGCTTGAGGTAGCTCCACAGGTTCCGCCTCTGCTGCTGGGGCAGTTCCTCATACCACTGGCGAGTCGTGGCATTGTCGTGCGTACCTGTATAAACGACCGTGTTGGGAATGTAGTTATGCGGCAGGTATGGATTGTCCGCATGACCGTCGAAGGCAAATTGCAGAATTCGAGTTCCAGGCACCTCAAATTGGTCGCGCAACATTTGCACGTCAGGTGTGATAATGCCCAGGTCTTCGGCAATAAATGGTAAGCGGCCGAACTCACTCTGCACACACTGGAAGAAGGCGGCGCCGGGCCCCGGAATCCATTGCCCGGACTGCGCCGTAGGCGCTCCGGCTGGGACATGCCAGGCAGCTGCGAAGCCGCGGAAGTGATCCAGCCGGATCAAATCCACATGCGCCAGCAGCGCGCGCAACCGGTCGATGCACCAGCGATATTCGGTCGAACGAAGAGCATCCCAGTTGTAGACAGGATTGCCCCACAATTGGCCTTGCGCACTGAAGTAGTCCGGAGGAACTCCAGCAACGAATCTTGGACGACGATGTTCATCCAGGAGAAACCATTCAGGGTTGGCCCACACGTCGCTCGAATCCGGGGACACAAAGAAAGGCAGGTCGCCGATCAGAGCTACGCCCTTGCTGTGAGCGTATTCCTTCAATCTGTCAGCCTGCCGGACGAGCAGGAACTGCCCAAAGCGAACCTGGTCGACTTGACTCGCCAGCTCTCGCCGCGCATCTGCAAGAGCATCCGGTCTGCGCCGAACTAACTCTGCAGGCCACTCCAGGTAATAGGAGCCTCTGTATTTGAATTTTAGAGCTCGGAATAAAGCATAATCCTCAAGCCAACCTGCGCTTTCAGCGCAGAACTCTTCGAAGGAACGCGCAAATCGCTGCGTTCCCCGACTCTAAAGTTCGTCCACGCCTTTTCGATCAAGCGGTTTTTGAATGGCGCGACGCGGTCGTAGTCCACCATGTTCGCAGGGAAGTCCGTCTCACAATCGCTCGCCTGCAACAGCCCATCCGATATGAGACATTCAGGACTAATGATCAGGGCATTTCCTGCAAAGGAAGATAATGACTGATAGGGTGAGTTCCCATAGCCGGTTGGACCAACCGGCAACGCCTGCCACCACTGTTGGCCGGCTTGATGAAGATCATCGATCCAGGAAAGAGCTGAGGGCCCGAGATCGCCAACGCCGTACGGGCTGGGTAGAGATGTAACATGCAGCAGCAGGCCTGAGGCACGGTATCGAGGTGCAAAGGGAGGGAGCCGCACTTCTCCACTGGCCTGCGTCATTGCCCAGTACCCACGGAACCCAGAGCACTATTGACGATCTCCTGAGCCTCACTGACGATCCTGTTCAGATGTGTCTCGCTCTCGAAGCTCTCGGCATAAATCTTGTAGATA
>NZ_KN050793.1:0-20096 GCF_000745965.1 Edaphobacter aggregans DSM 19364
TGCCGCTCCAGACAGCGATGCAGCGAGGAACGGGTCAGATGAGGGATCGTTGCCTGCAAAGCGTAGAGGCAATCATCGAGGGGCAGCAGAGTATGCCTGCGGAAGGCAACGATGATCGCCTCCTGTTCCACCGTCAGGACTGTGGAACAGGAATGCTTCGGCCCGGTACGCAGATCGGCCACCGAGCAGCGCTTCCTCCACTTCGCGACGGTCTTCGGGTTGATGCCATGCCGCCGAGCCAGCGTCCTCAGGCTCTCTTGACTATGTTGTATCGCTCGACGGACCGCCTCTGTCGTCGTGGCGCTCCGGTGTAGAACTTGCCCCACAGTGCCTCCTTCCAGTCTCTGGATAAGAATGCACCATCAAATGCCGGGACTAAACACCTAATGAGATGGTCGCCGCTTGCCCCTTGCAGTCGCGCGGCGGACCATACATTCCCGGTACTAATCTGCGGTCTCGTAACATCCACTGTTTAGTGTGGTGTCGTATCAGTTGGAATGACAACCTGCTCCTTCATCACACCATTCGGCTCAGCGATTTTCGATACGTTCCGTGATGAGTTGCGGCGTTGATGCATTGGACGAAAAGTTGTCGGCGCTGACCAGGAGTTCGAATGGCCGGATCTGGCCGTCTGCTGTTTGGGCTCGCCGCAAGATTGGAGCCATCAAGGAGGGAGTGAGCAGGAAGGTGGTGGCTGCCTGTGTGCCTGCTGTATTGAGGCCTCCCACGATGAGAACATGCCCCACGGATGAGAGATTGGGCACGTATGCGATCTGCCCGTAGGTGTGGTCCCTTCCGGGTGTGCCGTAGAGATCGCGTTCACCCGGATGGGGATGGGTGTTGAGAAAGCCGGATGGAATTTGGGGGTTCGTACTGACTCTCTGGCGGAAGTTCATCTGTGGTTCGAAGATCTGAATCCAGGGATTAGATTCAACGGAGCCGATGAGAACTGCGTTTCCGGTCCGAAGATCGTCCATGCGCAGGTCCCGCGCGTATCGAACGACCAACCGAGCAGGATCCACACCATCCACTTGCATCAGATGCACAGCGAAATCGAGATCGACGATGCTGGTGTAGCGCCGCGCACCCAGTTTGAGAATCTCGGCGTTACTCTGATCGCGCTCACTGTTGCTGTTGCGATAGCTGCCATCGATATATCTTGCGAGTGGCACTGGACGCTCGGTGAGCCGCTGCATAATCACTAGCCCATCGTCTGAAGGCACGACAAACGTGTCTCGATCCGCCACGAACATCTGCTGCCAAAGACTCTTTGACGCATCTTCGTCCGAAGACGACAACCCATGCTTGAGGAGGCGAGGAAACCGTGTGAAATGGAGTGAAAGTCCGATCGAAATACCCATGCACAGCGCGAGGAGGATCCCATAGCGGCGCAGAAACTGATGCAACGCGAACGAGGTCCGCGGCGCCGAACCAGTTTCTTCATCTGACTGCAAACGGTCTAACGGGACTGACGCTTGCATATCGGGGACTTCTGTATGCGTTTCCTCTGAGGGAGTATGGCTGCGCGCAGATCCATCTAAGTCTCGTTGCGTGAAAGACGGGACGTACCCCCCACGTGGGATATCGAGATACATCTCCTCATTCTTGCCTTCGTTCGCATAATAGTTGTCGATACGGCGGCGTAGCTTCCGGGCGTAGCTTCGAACGATATTGTCTTCATTCGAGTCGTAGCCTTCGTTCCGGTCAAAGACCAGAATTCCGATCTGCTGTTCCGTAATCTCATCGCTTCGGCCGCGTATAAGCCGGTCAACGGTGAATAGCAGAAATCTTGCCAGCAGACGCGAGCGCCCAAGGCTGCCGCTGGTGGCGATCCTCCATGCAATCTGCCATCGCGGATCATCGGCATGCGAGTCGATCTTTACTTTGCCAGTCTCTAGCAGTAGTCGCGTTGCCGGTTCGGACGGGGTCGCTGATGGCGGCTCCAAAGTTTGCATGATCAGTTGAACGTTTCACCACTACCCTAAGTCTCTTCCGTGAACATGCCGTGAACGGCGACAGGGGCCTCATGTGGAAATGCTTGATAGAAGTAGGGGTACGGATGATCTTCCACGGGTGGACGATCCGGGTACAGCGTGTTCTTCTGTCGATGAATATTCAGCGAATGCGGCGAGATAAATCCTTTGTTTCCGAGGATTACCGTGGCCGATTTCACCTTCGGAAGATGAAAACCCCTTGTGGCGCCCGACTCGCTTCGGGATGATCAGGACAATCCATGAGCTGAGCTGCGTCGGTCCCATACGGTCTGGCATTGGTGCGGCTTGTACGCAAATTTTCTCCCTGAGGGGCAATGCAGTGATCAAGTTCTGGCGCACCTTTGTCGATCAACCGCGGAAGCACCGGCGGCACATCGCGACGCTTTTGGCATGCGTGCTTGCATGCTTCGCTCTACCCATCTTCGCGCAGTCCGATCTCTCCGGCGTCTCCGGAACCATCACCGATCAATCAGGCGCCATTGTGCGCGGTGCGGTGGTGACGGTTAGAGACGAGACCACGGGGGCCCAGCACAGGACCGTGACAAACGACTCGGGGTACTACACGATTCCCAGCCTGTCGCCCGGGCACTACACCATCGTCGTGCAGGCGCCCACCTTTCACGTGTTGACCAGCAAAGGCAACGTTCTGGATCCGTCCGTATCTACGACGGCAAATCTCCGGCTGCAGTCGGGAAGCGTCAATGAAACCGTTCAGGTGAGTGCGCAGGAGAGCAGCATCCAGACGGACAGCACTGTCCTCGGCCGTGTGATCACCAGCAAACAGGCGGAGATGCTGCCGCTTAGTGGCCGCAATCCCATCACGCTCGCGCTCCTGAAGGCCGGCGTGACGAGCACCAGCGGCAATGTATCGAACTTCCAGTTCAGCACCGGCCTCGGCGGCCTGAACATCAATGGCGCGCGCGAACGCGACAACCTGGTGACCTATGACGGAGCAGTGGCGGTGCGAGTGCGCGCCAGCGGCGACTCCGTAGGCGTCGTGGATCTCGAGAACGTGCAGGAAGTGCAGATATTGGCATCCAACTATCCGGCGGAGTATGGCCGGTCTGTCGGCGGCCAGGTGCGCATCATCACCCGTAGCGGCACGGATCGGTTTCACGGAACGGTGTACGAGTATCTGCAGAACCCCGTACTCAACGCCAACACCTGGGTGCGCAACCACTCGACCTCCAACTACAATCCGGCACTGCCGAAGAGCGTGAAGTCGAACTACGTAGCGCCGTTTACCTACAATCAGTTCGGCTTCAGCGTCAATGGTCCGGCGTACATCCCGCACGTGCTGCCCAAGGGCAAGGTGTTCTTTCTCTACTCTGAGGCATTTGTGCACTTTCCCGCGACCAACACCGCGCCTGTGACGGTACCTAACCCTGCATTTCGCAACGGTGATTTTTCCTCCATCGCCACTCACCTGCGTGATCCCCAGGCCACTGGTGTGTGCGACCCTAAGACCGGCGGCCCAGCCTGCTTCCCAGGAAACATCATTCCGAGGAGCCGCCTCAGTCCCAACGGCGTAGGCCTGCTGACAGCCTTTCCCACGCCGACACCGGGATTCCTGGTGGGCACGCAGAATCTGCTGCAGATTGCAAAACATCCACAGACCCAGCAGATCGATAGCGGAAATCTGGACATCATTCCGACCGAGAAGGATTACATCCGGTTCCGTCTCACGCACTTCTATTATTACGAGAACAATCCATTCTCCGCCGCCTACGACCTGGTGCCGCGCATCTTCAATCGTCCCAACCAGACGGCCTCTCTTGACTGGGTCCACACCTTCAGCCCGACTACGATCAACGAGGTGCTGATCACGGCAGCGCATGGTGCAGACCGGCTCTCCATCGATACCAGCAGCGGTCTCTACGATCGCACAAGATACAGCATCAACTATCCATTCCTGTTTCCGACAGGCAAGGATCTTCCAAACAAAATCCCCACGGTGCAGTTCGACAGCAGCAACATCACCACGCTGGACGGCAGCGCATACCCATCGCACTCGCAGGGAGAGGTATTCGATTACGCCGATACCTTCACCCGCATCATAGGCAATCACACGCTGCGTGCCGGCTTTCTCTATGAGCGTGCGGGAGAGAACGACAACGACCAGATCTCCGGCCAGAACAGCGTGCCGGGACAGACCAACAATCAGAACGGAAAATTCGAGTTCTCCAGCGCAAACCCGGCTGGAACCGGACTCGATACCGCCGATGCCGCGCTGGGTATCTTCCAGAGTTATGCCGAGGTTGGTCCTCGTGCGGAGACACCGTATCGCGCAAACCTGTACGACTTCTTCGCGCAGGACTCCTGGAAAATGACCCCCAAACTGCATGTGGACTATGGCCTGCGCTACTCCATCGTGCGTCCCTTCTATAGCCTCTGGAACAACATCGGCACCTTCGATCCGGCCTTCTACAGCGCCGCAAATGCCGTCAAGCTGGACAGCAAAGGCAATCCCATCCCCGGTACAGGCGATCCTTTGAACGGTACCGTGCTCTTCGGCAATGGCTTTACGGAGAGCGCCAAGGCACATGTTCCGCTGGCGACTACCGGCGCAGCGGATTACCTCTTTCATAATCTGCCGCGAGGCTACATCGACGTGCATTACACCACCTTCCAACCCCGCCTGGGCATCGCGTATGAGCTGAACTCGAAGACGGTGATTCGTTCCGGGTTTGGCCGCTACATGAGCCGCCAGGGTGTCTCCGACGGTGTGTTTGAAGGCGGCGCGCCGCCGCTGCAGCAATATGCCGGTATCAGCGGTGGCAGCGCCGATAATCCCGGTGGAGGCTCAGCCGGCTCGTTCCCAAACATCTCCGGACGCATCGATCGCAGCTCGCCACAGCCTGAAGCATATGTATGGAACCTGGCCGTGGAACGTGAGCTCCCCTTCAACACCGTGCTTGGCGTGGCGTATGTAGGTCGTCGCGGTCTGCATGGTCAGTTTCAGGCGAATCTCAACCAGGCGCCGGCTGGCTCGGTCGCTGCCGCTGCTGCTGCGAAACTCAACGTCAACTCGTACCGTCCTTACGCGGGTTATGGTCCCATCACCATCGTTACGCAGGGTTCCGGCTCGGCGTACAGCGGCTTCCAGGTTGACCTGAACCGCCGTTATCAAAGAGGCATTAGTTTTGGCGTCGCGTACACGCTTGCGAAGGCCACCGACTGCGGATCGTTCCAAAAGAACTTCCTGCCCAACTTTTTCGATCCTAAGTATCTATGCGGCACGGCGGATTACGACATCCGCAGTGCAGTCACCATTAACGCAGTCACGGAGATCCCGTTCCACGGCAGCAACCGTCTGGCGCAGGAGGTGCTTGGCGGATGGCAGATCACACAGATCTATAACTTCCAGACGGGCGTTCCTTTCTCCGTAACCACCTCAACCGATATTGCCGGAGTGGGCACGGGCGGCGGCGCACAGTTCTACTCCACGGTTCCCGGCATCGGCCTGAATGCTGCAGGGAAGTTCTCCGCGGGAACGTCCGACCAGAACTTCTGGTTCAACCCTGCTGCTTTCGTAGCACCAGCTTCCGGTACGTTTACGCCCCAGCATAACCGCAATATTCTGCGCGCTCCTGGCACGGAGAACTTCAACGCGGGTCTGCAGAAGCGTTTCTATACCTTCAACGAGCAGTTCCTGACCTTCCGCTTTGAAGCCTTCAACTTCCCCAATCACCCCAACTTGGCCGCTCCGGATGCGAACCCGACCAGCTCAACCTTTGGACGAGTAACCAGCAAGACCGGTCAGCGTTCGATGCAGGCCAGCCTTCGATACACGTTCTAAAACATTTCATCAACCTGACAGACGCGGGCAGGCTAGACTTACCTGCCCGCATCTTGATTGTGCTGATCCTGATGGCTGATCCCATCTGATCCTCTGAGAGAGTCCGCTCATGTCGTCGACCATTCAACGAATCGTTAGCCTGTCCCTTTTCCCCCTGTCCCTTATTCCTTTGACATGCGTCTTCGCCCTGGCCCAGGACCACGAAGTAAAACCGGACCATAAGCCGGCGCGAACCATCGGGGAGGCAACGAAAGAACAGCCGCAATCCAGCTCCGGCGGCTTTAATCTGCCCAACGGCTGGCGTATCACACCTGCCGGGAAGGTCATCGACACCCTCGAGGACATGACGCTCAAGATGGTGACCTCGCCGGACGGCCGTGTCGTTGTGGCAAGCCACTCCGGCTATCAACCGCACGGTATCGTAGTGCTCGACACAAAGACGCAGCGAGAAATCCAGCACATCGAACTGAAGACCACATGGCTCGGCATGACCTGGTCGCCGGATGGGCACAGCCTCTACGTCTCTGGCGGCAACGCCACCGGCGCCAAAAAGATCGCGCAGAGCGCAGCGCCCATCTATGAGTTTCACTATGCGAACGGGCGGCTAAGCGATAAACCGGTCAATGAATATGTTGAGACGATCGACCCCAAAAAGGTCTGGTGGTCAGGTGTAGCGGTTCTGCCCGGTAAGCATCTGCTCTACGCCGCGAACCGTGGCACGGGATTAGGGCCCAGCAACGTGGTGGTCTTCGATCTGAAGACGCATGCGATCGTCACTCGCATTCCGGTTGAGATCAATCCCTATGAGACGGTGCTGACGCCCGACAGCAAGCGCCTCTTCGTCTCCAACTGGTCGAGCGAATCGGTCAGCGTCATCGATACGGCTACGAACAAGGTCATTCGAACGCTGCACGTGGGCATGAATCCAAACGACATGAAGCTGGCCAAAGATGGGCGGCTCTTTGTGGCGTGCTCGAACGACAACACCATCCATGTCATCGATACTAGGTCGTTGCAGTTGCTGGAGCGTCTCTCCACTACGCTGACGCCGCTGGCTCCCGAAGGCTCAACGCCAGACTCGTTGTTGATCGATGAGCGCCGGCAACTGCTCTTCGTCGCAAACGCAGACAACAACTCCATCGCAGTCATCCGTATATCGAACCGCGAACACAGCAGCGTACGCGGCTTTATCCCTACGGGTTGGTACCCTTCGGCGATGACCCTTGCCGATCAAGGCAACACACTCTACATCGGCAACAGCAAGGGCGAAGAGGGACATCCCGACCGCAAGGGCCCAGGCAGCCCGCTCGCCTCCCGCTTCGAAGGCGATGAGAGCGTAAAGACGGTGCAGAAGAGCAGCATTGAGGCGCTGACGTTGACACAGCTGCAACAGCAGTTGTCACGCTGGACACGACAGGTTGTTGAGAACACGCCATACAACGACAGTCTTCTCTCTGAGGCACGGCCGCCGCACGCACCCACGATTCTGCCCCAGGGAGTCGGCGTGTCAACGCCCATCCAGCACGTGATCTACATCATCAAAGAGAACCGAACCTACGATCAGGAGTTCGGAGACCTGAAGGGCACCAATGGCGATCCGGAGCTGACGATCTTCGGGGAGAACGTTACACCCAACCAACATGCTCTGGCGCGGGAGTACGTCGCGCTGGACAATCTGTATTGTGACGGTGAAGTCTCTGTGGACGGCCACTCATGGTCCGACTCGGCCTACGCGACCGACTTCAACGAGCGCTACTGGCCGCCAACCTACGCAGGCCGCAGCGATGCGGAACGCGCAAGAGCCTATGTGCCATCGGCAGGGCACCTGTGGGACCTGGCTGCGCGTAAGGGACTCACCTATCGCTCCTATGGCGAATATGCAGTACGAGCCAGCACCGGTGGAACCATGGACGCGGCTCCTGGCTCTGGCGGCTTGGTTGGACACGTCGCAGCCGACTACCTTGGATCGCGGCAGCGCGACACAGCCAACGTCGCGGTCTTCCTCCGCGAGTTTCGCGAGTATGAAAACCACTACGACAGCTCCGATCCCAACGAGCGCTTTCCGAACTTCGTCATCATGAGCATGCCGGAGGACCACACCAGAGGCACTGCGCCCGGCGCCTACACACCGCGGGCAATGGTAGCGAGCAACGACTTCGCCATCGGCCAACTGGTGGACGCGGTAACGCACAGTCGCTACTGGCCGAACACCGCAATCTTTATAATCGAGGACGACGCGCAGGACGGTCCCGACCACGTAGATGCGCGGCGTACCGTCGGACTGGTACTTAGTCCCTATGTAAAGCGCGGCGCGGTGGACAGTACGCTCTACTCCACCAGTTCCTTTGTACGCAGCATCGAGTTGCTGCTGGGACTTCCGCCCATGAGTCAGTATGACGCGGCAGCGATGCCGCTTTATGCAAGCTTCGGCACGCAGCCGACACTTACGCCGTTCAACGTGATAGCGCCTCGCATCAATGTAAACGCAAAGAACGATGCAAAGTCGTACGGAGCAGAAGAGAGCAGCAAGATGGATTTTTCTGACGTGGATCGTGCACCAATGCATGCGCTGAATCGCGTTATTTGGCGCTCCATCAAAGGCCCGGACGCGCCGGTGCCGGTGCCCGTTCATCGTTTTCGACCACTCATCGACGCAAGCGACGTGCAGGAAAGAGACAGGGATTAGTCCACCTTCCCACGCATAGAAGTAGCAGCCTCCATCAGGAAAAGATAAAGTTTATGACTCGACGTCCATCCAATCTCCGTACAGTAAATTTGCTGCTCGCGCTTGTCCTAGGTACCTCAGGATCTTCTCTTGCGCAGCAGCGTATAGAACGCAGGCTTGCCAGCTCGGACTTTACGCACAATGTGGATCCATTCATCGGTGTCGACTGGGGCGGAAACACTTTTGTGGGCTCTACAGTTCCATTTGGCATGCTCAAGGTCGGGCCCGATATGGAAACGTTCGACGGGCGGCGTTCTGGCTTCGGGTACTGGAGCAACGGTGTGATTCTGGGCTTCTCGCACCTGCACCTAAGCGGTGCCCAAGGCAAATACGGCAACATCTTGGTCGCGCCAGTGACAGGCGAGCTCAGTATTAATGACATCAAATCTCCACGCACGGATGAGATTGCTCGGGTTGGCTACTACGCGGCGACACTGGCGCGCTACAGCGTGCGTGCGGAACTGACGAGCAGCCGCCGTGTTGGGTTCCATCGCTACACCTTTACTAACGCGGCGGACGCACACCTGACCGTGAATGTGGCCGCAGCACTGGGTCTCGGCACAGGATCAGAGTCGCAGAACTTCCTGGGAGCAGAGGTTCATGTCCTCTCTAATCGCGAAGTGCAGGGCGTTGCACGCTTTCGCGGTGGATGGAACAAAGGCGGAGAGTATCGCGTGTTCTACGACATGCTGCTGGACACACCCGCGACGAAAGTGCAGACCTGGACGGGAGCCGCTCTGACCACGGAGCGTGACGCTGTCGTGACGGAAGATAGGCCGATTGGCGTCACGTTTGACTTCCACGCACACGCTCACCAGGTGGTGCAGGCGAAGGTAGGTATCTCTTTCATCAGCGCAGACCAGGCACGCCGGAACATCCAGACGGAGATTCCCGGATGGAGCTTCGAGGTGGTTCATCGGGCCAACACGATGCAGTGGAACAAAGAGCTGGGCAAGCTGCAATTGACCGGCGAAACAGAGGCGCAGCGGCGAAAGCTTTACACGGCGCTGTACCACGTGATGATGATGCCGGTAGACCGTACAGGCGAGAATCCCGGCTGGTCGTCCAGCGAACCGTATTATGACGATTACTATGCGATCTGGGATACGTATCGCAGCTCCAGCCCTTTGCTTACGCTCATTGCCCCGGACCGCCAGCGCGATATCATTCGCTCTCTGATCGATATTTATCGTCACACCGGCTATATGCCCGACGCACGCAGCGGGAATGACAATGGACGTACGCAGGGCGGCTCCAATGCAAACGTGGTCGTGGCCGATGCCTATGTCAAGGGACTAACTGGCATCGACTACGCCACAGCGCTCCAGGCGATGCTCCATGATGCTGAGATGCCTCCCCAGAACGCGCAGAAGGAGGGCCGTGGCGGCCTTAAGGACTACAACGAACTCGGGTACGTTACGACGGCTGATGAGCGCGCGGGTTCGCGCACAGTAGAGTACGCGTACGACGACTTTGCGATCGCGGAGATGGCCTGTGGTCTGGGGCTGACGCAGGAGGCAACACGCGCCTTGGAACGCACACATAACTTCGAACATCTATGGGACCCCAACATGACGGTGCTTGGCTTCAAGGGATTCCTGCGACCGCGCAAGTCTGATGGTTCCTGGGCTGACCCTTACCTGGTCGTCCGTGGCACATGGCCGGACTTCATGTACGAAGGCGATATCTGGACATATTCTCTCTATGCGCCACAGGACATGCGCCGCCTGATTGAGTTGGCCGGCGGAGATAAGCAGTTTAATGCGCGGATGGATTTCATCTTTTCTCGTGGGCACTTTGACATCTCAAACGAACCTGGATTTCTGATGCCACTGCTTTATAACTACAGTGGACGCCCTGACAAAAGTGCCGACATCGTGCACCTGCTGCTGGAAAAGGCTTTTACCGATACCCGCGCAGGCATTCCGGGCAACGATGATTCGGGTGCGATGTCGAGCTGGCTACTGTTCCAGACCACGGGGATCTTTCCGGTTGCGGGTCAGGATGTGTACCTCATCAGTTCGCCTTCCGTACCGGACTCTTCCCTGAGCCTGGGCAATGGGAAGCGCTTGCATATTGTGGCGAAGGGCTTTGATTCGTCAGGACTGAACCGTTATGTGCGGTCCGCTACACTCAATGGCCACGATCTACCGACAAGCTGGTTTCTGCATGGACAGATTAAGGATGGCGCTACTCTGGTGCTGACAATGGGATCATCACCCTCGAAATGGGGAACAGTAACCCCTCCACCGTCGCTAAGTGACAACAAGGCGCGAGGATGCTCGCTGACGGGTCCTGAAGGGCACCAATTGAAAGAGAGCAGTAAATGAAGGGAGGGATACTCGTACCCGGGGCGCCATATCCAGCCAAAGGACTTTACTTCCGATTTGTCCTGGATTGTCGCTAGCCTTACCTTGGGATTACTCTTGAATTAATCCGCATATCGCTTGATCCGGGACAAACGGATTCGCGCCCTTTCGTGGCCCTAGCGCCACCGATCAGGCGCGGCGGAAAGCGGGTGCGCGGCGAACGCTGTACGCGGTCGCTTGCACGCGATTGTTGGGCTCCTTAGCCCGTTGCACAGCCGTACAACGGAAAGAAACTGCACAGCTTTGCCGTGTTGCCTCCGTTCCTGCATTGGGAGCAACTTTTTGGGGACGCCACTCTACAACCAACGGCGCACGGAGCGTTTGTAATCCAAGTAGTCGGCACCGAACCTCCTTTCTAGGTACCGCTCCTCTCTCGGAATCACGACGGAGGCCATGAGGGCAACTGCCGCCATGAGTGTGGCGATCAGCCACACACTGTTGACCCAGCTCGCGATACCCAGCTGGAAGATGGTGAACGCCAAGTAGATCGGGTTCCGGCTGAAGCGATAGGGGCCGGTGCGGACGATGATGGTGGTCGGCTTGTTGCCGGGTAGAGGCGTGCCCGCCGCCCGGAACTTTCGTACGGAGTATGAGAAGACTACGACGGCGGCCACCACGAGGAAACTACCAAGCGGAGCGGCGAGAATACGAGGAAGGAATGGTCGTGGCCAGCCGAAGTGGACTAGCAACCCCATGACAATTGAGACCCCATACACAAGTGGCGGTCGAACCATGCCGAGATTCGCGACCTCCTGGGTTGCGTGCGAGCCGGTGTGATCTTGAGGAGTGGTTTCCATGGATGATTAAGATCTAACCTTGGAAGATAGTACTTCAACTACGACCGGTTCATGGTGAGTCAACTCGACTGTGTCGGAGTGTTACCACTGCTAAGGTTTGTTGATGCCCGGGTCGTACAATTGATTCGTTTGCGCTTGAACGATTGCCGCTGGCGTGGCCCAAAACGCAATGTTGCGAATGAATCGTCCAAAGCCTCCAAGGTGGGCGAGCCTGCCCAGCTGCCGTGCCTTTCTCGCAACTAAGGCGACTCTCCTGGCCCGCACCTGCTCGAATTGACGAAAAGCTTCTTCTGCGTCACTCTTTTCTGCCAGCACTTGTGCGAGTGCCCAAGCATCTTCTACTGCTTGAGCACCGCCCTGGCCGAGGTTCGGGGTAGCAGCATGCGCGGCATCCCCTAGCAACACGGACCGGCCCCGATGCCACACTTTGGATGCTGGAAGGTCCCACAGGTCAGTCCGAATGAGCGCTTCAGGGACCGTTCCCGAAACAAGGTCTCCGATGGGCCAAGGGAATGGCTCCGCCATTTTCATCAAGCGTTGTCTGGCTTGTTCAGAAGACTCGCGTAGGTCGGGAGGAGCGTCGGCAGTGGCATACCAGTAGACTTGATCCTCGGCAACAGCGGAATATCCGAAGCGGGCACCCGGCGCCCAGATCTCAATGCTCTTATGAATAGCCTTGAGCGGCAGGGCAAACGGAATTACTGCTCGCCAGGACGTCTGACCACTATACCTGAGCTCTGAATCTGGAAACAGAGCCCGCCTTACTTCCGAATGAATGCCGTCGGCTCCCACTACGATTCCCGCTCGATGTGAAGCAGAGTTCGAAAACTGTAGCGACACTCCTTTCTGCTCTTCTCGCAATCCCGACAATCTGTGGTCGAAGAGAATCGTCGTCGTCCTTGCGGCACAGTTAACAAGAATCTGCTGCAGGATTCGTCGCTGGATTGCAACGTTGCACCATCCAATGAAACTCTTCGTGTTGATTGTTTGTAGGAGACCTGCGAGGTAATCGTGTAACTCGGCACATGAAATCTCGATGCCTGATCGCTTGATATCGTTCGCCACTCCGAGGCATGCGAACACCTGCATTGCGTTTGGTGGCATCCAAATGCCTGCACCCGAATTTTGCACAGCGTTAGCTTGCTCGAACACCTGAACGGTCGCGCCTCGTTGTGACAGTGCGATGGCGGTCGCGAGCCCCCCAATTCCCGCTCCCACGATAGCGACATCTTCCAGACCGCGATTGATCATTCCAGTCTCTTAATCTCTCTCGCTCGACGGACAGCAGGTGCGGGCAGGAGGCGGGCAAGTGAAAAATCATCTAAAGACTAAACCAGTACGTGACCGTCGTTTCGGCAGACCAGCCACTCTCACAGTCGGCCTCTGGGTGCGCCCCAAAAACGTCAAATCCCCGAATTCCGTGCAGTGCCCTGGTTCCCGATCCCTCGACTATTTCCCAACTGCCATGAACCCAATGATCAGCGTCTGTAGAGCCACGCTCACAAAATGGGCAGCAGCCGGCGTCTTCCTCTTCTCGAAATCATCAATCAATTTCTCAATGCCGGCTTCGCGCACGACTCCGGATGCAGTTGACCTCATGCAGACGAGGCCACGTTGAGTTGAGCGTTGTGATCACCGCGCCAAAAAAGACGGCCTCGTACTGCGACGGGAACGGGCGTGAAGAGCCATGTTGATGTCGCTGCACGAACTGTTCTGCAAAATTCATCGTTCCTACGGATTACTATGACCAGTCCACTGTCGCACGCCTTGATACGCGCTCCACGGACCGTCGGGCCGCTTGCCCCAAGAACTGCGTTTCACTCAGCTCTGTCCAGCGAGAAGGTACGCCGCACCCCCTGTTCGTACATCCCCGCGGGGAGAAATCGCCGCAAACGGGCGACGGACTTCGCTTGTTGCCCAATCGGATAGCGTAGCCGCGGCGTATTGCTGGAAATAATCCGGAGCAAAGTTTCGGCCACCAGCTCCGGGCCAGGCCCTTTCTCTTCATAAGCACGAATTGCATTGAGAGACCGTTGTCGCCACGGGTCGTACACGCCAATCCGATTCACTCCGACTTGCCGGTTGTTCATCATTGACGTTTTGAGAAAGCCGGCCTCTGTCAGCGACACGTGAATATTGAAAGGCTTGACTTCGTGCCGTAACGCTTCTGTGTACCCTTCCAGAGCAAACTTGCTGGCGGAATAGATGCCCAGGAACGGAATCGCCGACAGACCAGAGAGCGAACCAACATTGATGATGTGCCCACGCTTCTGCTGACGCATTAACGGCAGAACCGCATTGACCATTCTGACGACGCCGAAGAAATTGGTCTCGAATTGAGCCCTGGCTTCCTCTAATGAGAGTTCTTCCAGTGCGCCGGCCAGCTCGTGACCGGCATTGTTTATCAGCACGTCAAGCCGGCCGCCTCTACTGCAAACGGTTTCGACGCACGCCAGCACCGAGTCGTCTTTGCGAACGTCCAAAGACAGCATCTCCACGTCCAGGATGATTTCGGCGCTTGCCGGATTACGGCTTGTTCCAAAGACCTTGTACTGCGTTTGAGAAAGCAGTCGAGCCGTGGCTTGCCCAACGCCAGACGATGTTCCCGTGATAAGCACCACCCTCTGATCAGGCATTTCGGACCTCCGATGTGTGTCATCGCCGTTTATGGGAACGGATGTGTTCTCCGGAATTCGGATTTGACTTGGTACTTATGCGCCAGCCTCACAACCGTCTCCTCGTCTCACCCAACAATCTGGAAGCCTAGCGAGAAGAAACAGGCAGCCGGTTAGAGCCTGCAAAACCGTTCAGCACGAGGTCTTTGATGCATGAAGCTCCGAACCACCCACTAGCGGTTCGGGACAAAACCTCGTCCGGCGCGCTCTCGAGCGCGGCCCACAAATCCCGACGGGTGCGACTCGCCTAGTTCTGTGGGCGAGACTCCCGAACTCTTGACGTAGTTCAACAACTACGTCAAGCTTCTTTCAAAGGCAGCAGTGATACTGCATCTGTTCCTCCCAGTCTTTGGGACGTCCTTCGGGGGTTAGATCGAAGATGTTCCAAAGGGGTTCAAGAGTGCCGAGATGGCGAGGGTCTTGGCCTGGATCCGTCGGTTCGTCGAGCAGCTCCGAACTCCAGGTGTGGCGGATCTCGCCGTTTGATTCACGGTGAAAGACTGACATGTTGGGCATTTGCGAGCCATCAGCATCTTCCCCGTGGTAGTCACGCTTGAAGGTGTTGTTCTCAGCGGAGAGCAGGCGTAGATGCTTCCATCCCCGATCACGAGCAAAGGCGATGACACGATCGATTGAGGACTTTGCAACAACGACGAAGTTGACTCTTTGCTCGACGTGCGGGACTGCACCGTCAAGCTGATCGAGCAGGGCTGTGCAGGAGGGACATGGGCCATCCTGCAGGCGCAACTCTGCTGTGGTCCCTACCTTGGGGCCAGGGCGACTATCAAGGGGATGGCGGGGAAACATGAAGTGATAGACGACAAGCGTGTTTTTGCCGGGGGCAAACAGTTCGGAGAATTTTACCTTGGTTGGAGTGCCGTCAGGAGCGATGGTGTCGAAGAGATAGTCTTCAGGAATAAGACCGCCAAGCGGCAAGGCTCGCCGGGCTCCGGCAACCGCCTCCATCCTACGACGAAGTTCAATCTCTTCTTCGAGCAATCGGTTTCTCGCGGCGCGATACTCTAGGGACTCGTTGGGAAAAGTGACACCCATACGTTTCACTTCCTTTCTTACTGAAATCGGTCATGCAAATCAGTCCTAACCGACGGGAGCGATCTGACATGAAGACTGCTTACGGAGTGGAGATTCCAGAAACTCTTCAAGAGTTGCTAGATCCAAGCCGTTGTGCACTGGTCGTGTACGACATGCAAACGGGGATCGTTCAACAAATCCAGAATGGCGCTGCGATTACGGAGCGGGCACGGCAGGTGCTTCTAGACTCGCCACGTGGAATTGGTCATCGTACCACCAGTGAGGCCAGAAAAGGAGTCTACGGCAAACGCCATTCTCCACGTGGCCTGTTGGGAGCACAGTCCTCGCCAGACACTCTCGTGCCTGAGGTGAGTGCTCGTCTCTCCCATTCGTTCCAACACACCGCGCTAATGACAATGGTTCCGGGAGGTACCAGCTTCAGAAGGGACTTTGTGTCGTTTGCAAACCACGCGCGCCATACGGTTTCGCGCACACGTAGTAATCGATCGTCGTTTTGTTGTTGAGCAGATAACGTCGCCGTGCACAGAGTTGCGATGAAAAATGCTGCGATGACGATGCTGTTCCACTTCCGTTTCATGATGAGTGTCCTTCTGCTTCGTAATTGAAAGACTGATTGCTATTCTGCCGGAAGGCGTGCAGTGCGAGCAAGACGGCCGCACCTGAGGCAGAGAAGACTGAATAATCCATTGGCGACTTGATACCGGAGGAGATCGCCATCGCCGTGCCAAACATGGCGAGTAGAACGGCGCTCCCGAGCGAGACCCATCGCGGCCACAGTCCAAGGACCAGCAGTATCCCGAGCGAGGTTTCGGCGACGGTGGCCCCCCATGCGAGGAACGGGATGATGGCCGTCGGCATAAATGAGTTCACCTCTGCCGTGTACTGGATGAAGTTGGCAAAATATTTTACGTCCAGTGGCCCATGCCACAGGCCGAAGCGCGAAGCCACGGCGGAAAGGAATGCGGCGCCAAGTGCGACGCGCGCGTAGATCACTCCCCACCGCTCTGCATTTTGCAATTGGCTTTGTGAGCGGTCGTTTGACGGAATTTCGCGCGAAGTCACTTCTGTCCTCCTTTTACGGGCGTGCTCAGCTCCGCGTTATGGTCGCAGACAAAGAAAGCGAGCAGCTTCGCCGGCTCCTTATCACTTGCATTGGCGGATACCAGATGCACTCCGTTTGGCGCTTCGTAGAAGCTCTCGCCCGCCTTGTAGATCACTTCTGGCTGGTCCTTAACTTGTGTTCGGATAGCGCCCGACAGTACATAGCCGATGACCGGGCAGGAATGGCTGTGCGCGGGCGAAGCTGCACCGGGCCCATAGGTTACTTCAACGCCTTCGACTGGAAGCTTGTTGCCAATGAGCGCGGGAAGCGGATGGGAAAAGGCTGTGCGCGTCAGTCTCTGGCCGCTCTCTTGCGCAAATGACCACTGGTTCGCCAGTGATGAACACACGAGCATCGCGGAGAGGATGGGCCACTGTCGGAATTTGCATTGTGTCTTCATTGCTTTCTTCTGACTATGATTAGTCTAGGCGAATTGGATTAATAGGAAAGGCCCATTTAGGACGTTTAAGCTATACCACTTTTTATGGCGAAAGAGCGGACACTTTCGATCTGGTACTTGATCGGCGGGACGAGCAGGAGCCTGCGTATCGCTGGCTCTATGCAGCGTTGCGCAATCAGATTCTGAAAGGCCGTCTGCGTCCGGGAGTTCGACTTCCTGCAACGCGCGACCTTGCGAGTCAGTATGATTTTTCGCGAGGCACCATCGTTCGCGCCTTTGAGGAGTTGAAGTCCGAGGGATATATCGAAGGTAGTACCGGCTCTGGAACCTATGTGCGCCGTGTGCTGCCGGATGAGCTGCTGCAAGCAAAACAAGAGGCCGGTACGTGGGCGGCTCCTGTACCAAAGAACGGGCGACGACTGTCAGATTATGGTAGACGGGCAACGCTGTTCTCGAATTCTGACAACCGTCCGAGTCGCACCTTTCGCGCCAATCTTCCGGCGCACGATTTGTTTCCCATGGGCCTTTGGGCGCAGATAGCGTCTCGGCGCCTGCGCCGTATTTCTACCAGCCATCTACTTGTCTGCGATGCGATGGGGTACGCACCGCTGCGTGGTGCAGTCGCAGACTATCTGACGGCTTCGCGCGGGGTGAAGTGTGTTCCTGAGCAGGTTGCCATCGTTGCAGGAATGCAGGAGGCTTTGGATCTGGCGACGCGGCTCTTCGTTAACCCAGGCGAGCGCGTGTGTATGGAAAACCCCGGCTATCCTGGGGCAGCCAATGTATTTAACGCCGTGGGCGCAAAGGTCGTGCGGATCAGTCTGGATGAGGAAGGGATGAGATTCGATGAGAGGAGACTCGAAGGAGCGCGGCTGGTCTACGTTACGCCGGGGCATCAGTTTCCTCTCGGAATCACGATGAGTCTGCCTCGCCGTTTGCAGTTGCTCGAGTGGGCGCGGAGAGCTGGAGCGATCCTCTTTGAGGACGATTACGATAGCGAGTATCGTTATTTCGGGCGGCCGGTTCCCGCACTACAGGGACTCGATCCCTATGGAGTAGTTCTCTTCGCTGGAAGCTTCAGCAAAGTGCTGTTTCCTTCCTTGCGCCTCGGGTATATCGTAGTGCCGCCGGATCTGGTCGAACGTTTCACTGCGATAATCTCCATCACTCGCCGTCACGCGCCTCTGCTCGATCAGACGGTCCTATGCGATTTCCTCACCGAGGGTCACTTTGGACGCCACTTGCGGCGAATGCGCGACGTGTATGCTGAGCGGCTTTCTATCCTCTCGGAAGAGGCGAACTTGAGGCTGACAGGTTTGCTGGAGGTGTCAGATGTGCAGGCGGGCTTACAGACGACCGGATGGCTATGTGGCATCGACGCCGAATCGGCAGCCGCTGCAGCAGCAAAGCGGGGTGTTGAGGTAACCCCGGTAGACCGCTACAGCCAGGGCCGAGTCGTGCCACAGAGACTGCAACTTGGATTTGCCGCGTTCGACGAAAGGGAGATTCGTCGCGGAGTTCGCGAGCTCGCGATTGCACTGGAAGGTGCGCGGTGAGTGTTCGAAAAAAATGGAGAAGAACCGAGCACAAATGCCGTCGTTAGAAAAGAAGATTTGCCATTTATCGGAAGTTCTTACAACTTTGTCGGGGCGGAACAGGGAGATGTAGCGATTTCGATGTTCATGGTCGGGGCACAACCGGGACGAGGAGCGCCGCTGCATTTGCACGAGTACGACGAGGTCGTCATAGTGCAGGAAAGACGCTCGCGTTTCGTGATCGGAGATGTGATTCGTGAAGTGACCGCCGGGGACATCGTTGTTGTAAAAGCAAGGACTCCGCACGGCTTCATCAAGCCTGGCGGGAGCGTATTGAAGGAACTTGACATTCACGTTGACTCGACATTGGCCGATTGAAGTATGTAATGGCCACCGTAAGCGCTTTGCTTTCTATCTGAGTTTGAAGACGCTAGCTCGATTGTTGAAGCATAATGTGGCCACAACAACTACGAAAATGAAGCATAACTTGGCAACGACTTCATCTGGACCTTACCCGTGTGAACGCCACGTGTCTGAGGAGATGCCTTTACGGTAATTTGAAAGCTCGACACTACTGGATCGGCCTCTATTCGAAACCAGAGACTGGATCGAACCGCCGACGCCGGTCTTTTCAGGACCCTCTACGAATGGACCTGAAAAGGCTCAAAATCAGCGGACCAGATTGGAATAACGTTTGTCAGTACACAGGCAGGTCGTCTCGAAACCCCCGGCTCCCAGAGTATCTGGGCAAGCTAAACTTCTATCTCGAAGCGCTTGACCGGAATGTTCGTGCACACGAGCAACCAGCCATCGGCGTGCTGCTTTGCGCGAGCAAGAATAATGAAGTGGTGGAGTACGCGCTCAGTCGCAGCTTATCCACGGCCCTGATCGCCGAGTACCGGACGCGACTTCCCGACAAGAAGCTGCTGCAAGCCAAGCTCCATGAGTTTTACCTTCAGAACGCACCGGACCAGCCATAAGCCACGCGCGGTCACGGCGCGATTTGAGAGACCGCCAGCGAAAGCAGGGCGTTTGCCTCTATGGCAATCGAGGCGGCGATATCGGAAGGTGCGCGGGAAAAGGCCGTTGTCTATTAACTGCGATCAACGGCGATGTGTTTACGGATCCCGCTGGATGTCGACCCGTCGACTCCGCTGCTCTACATCCTGCGCAATGATCTCGAACTAAAAGGTCCGCGGTTAGAGCGGCCATGTTCTGGCGTGGGCGCAAAAGGTGATCTGTCCCGGCGACTTCAGCCTGTTTTGTGACGTACAGGCGTGAGGCTTGAGCCTAAAATGGCTTAATGCACGCGGGGCGACACTACTCGCTGCGGGAAGTCTTCGTGTGGACACGGCGGGAGACTTTCGTCTTTCTTCTGCTCGCCACAGTCCCGACTCTTCTACACATCTACTTGGGCTGGGCGTCGTTGATCATTCCCTGGTTGCCAATTGCGCTGGTGGGTACTGCCGTCGCGTTCATCACGGGCTTTAAGAACAGCGCTTCATACAGCCGGCTTTGGGAGGCACGGCAAATCTGGGGAGCGATCGTCAATGATAGCCGTACGTGGGGGCTTATGGTGTCGAACTTTGTCGCACCGGGTAGCGGAGCGCAGCGCAGGTTGATTTATCGCCATCTTGCGTGGTTGAC
>NZ_KN050793.1:20356-24981 GCF_000745965.1 Edaphobacter aggregans DSM 19364
GATAGCCGTACGTGGGGGCTTATGGTGTCGAACTTTGTCGCACCGGGTAGCGGAGCGCAGCGCAGGTTGATTTATCGCCATCTTGCGTGGTTGACTGCGCTCCGCTACCAGCTGCGCGAGCCGCGCAGCTGGGAGAGCATGAGCCGCCGCCATAATGTCGAATACCGGAAGTTCTATCGCATCGTGGAATGGGAGGGTGATCTGCGGGCGGAGCTGGAAGCATTGCTCGACCCTGCAGAGATCGAATTCCTCTTGAAAAAGAAGAACACCGCAACACAGTTGATTGCGATACAGTCGAAGGAAATCCGGGAGCTTACTGTCGAGGGTAGTTTGGGCGAGTTCCCACGATCGGAAATGCAGCGCACGTTGTCCTTGCTGTTGGACAGCCAAGGCAAGTGCGAGCGCATCAAGAATTTCCCCTACCCGCGGCAGTTCGCGACTCTGAACTTGCTCTTCGTCTGGCTTTTCATCCTGATGGTGCCTTACGGTCTTTTGCAGGAGTTCGAGAAGATTGGCGCGGCTTTCACCTGGATGACGATTCCCGCCAGCGTCGTGGTTTGCTGGGTGTTTCACACCATGGATAAGATCGGCGACGCCTCCGAGAATCCCTTCGAGGGAAGCCCGAATGATGTACCGATCACCTCACTAAGCCGCGTCATCGAAATCGATTTGCGGGAAATGCTGGGAGAGCGGGAGATTCCCGCGCCGATTCAGCCCGTGAACAACATCCTGATGTGACCGCTCCTGATGGACGTCGGCTCCTGAATGACGATTGTCCGCAATGCGCGCAGCGATGATGCATGATCCTGATCCCGATTAACGGCGCAGCGTTTATCGATGCCATAAGCGGCCGGCGTGCCCCCCACCCACGCCCCGCACGGCCAGACACGGACCGCACAGCCGGCACGTGAACACGCCGTCGCGCTTTTCACAGGATTCCAGCCTCGAAGAAGGAGCTTTGGCTACTCGCGCTGCGCTATACGCCCACGCTCGTGAAGAAATCTCCCATCGTCCTTGAGACCGAAGGGCTCGGAAACAAGCCTTTCCATGGAAGGGTCGTTCTCCTGGTTGACCGGCACACAGCCAGCGCTGCTGAAATGATCGTCGCCTTCGCACGGGAAAACTCGCTCGCCGTAATTGTCGATGAAAAGACAGCAGGTCGGCTTCTATCAGCCACCTCCGCCAAGGTAGGGCATGGCTACCGCTTAGCATTTCCCACGGGAGCGTACTACACCTGGAAAGGATCAGTTCTCGAAGGCACCCCGATCGAGCCGGACCAAGCGTTGCGTTCGACTGGCGTGAACCGCGTCGTGGCCACGATCCGCAATTGAGACACTGCATTGAACTCCTTGAGAAGCCACTGACTCGATAGAGTTGCAGAGAGATGCCCGTTGCAATGGAATGTTGCACTATTATCCTGCCGCCCGGTGCAATCCAATATTGCCATTTAATTCGAGGCGGTCTCGATTGCCAAATCCAGCTGTCCGAGCGGCATGGTGACTCCGGTCGGAGCAACAGGCAGTAAGGTGATGCCCGTCACTCGCCCGCAATTGGAAGTCGGTCCATCTTGCACAACTCGTTGAGTGATTTGGCGATTTCGCGGCAATTGACGTCGGGTTTGCAGCCTGCCGACGAAACCGAAGTCCGGGTCGCTTCCCAGGGAATTCTTTTTGATAACGACGGCGCCTTGTGGATCACCAGCATAGGCGACGGGCTTCGCCGTTCTCCAACTCCAGAACTGCTGAGCGGCCGTATCGAGAAATTCAGCACCGCGGTCGAGTCGTTCTCTGCGAAGGATGGATTGAGCGACGATTATGTCCGCGCCATTCTTCAAGACCGGGAGGGGAATATCTGGGTCGGGACCAACAACGGTCTCGATCGCTTCCGCAGAACGAACCTGAATCCGGTCATTCTCCCCTTCAAGGCGCGGTTTGCTATTTTGGCTGCCGGAGAGGCCGGAGACGCCTGGGTAGCAAACCTGGCTTCCATGGTCCGCGTTCACGGAGGACGCGCTGATCCTAGCCATCCGATGCCCAGCGAGGCCCTATCTGCGTATCGTGACCCCTCTGGCGCGATCTGGTGGCTTTGCTTGGATGCCATATATCGCTTTAACGCTGGAAAATATACCAGGATCGCGCTACCTCCGTCGTTTCCCAAGACAATTGTGCCGATGGGAGCCACGGAGGACGGCTCCGGTGCGCTCTGGCTGACTGCCCTGAGAGAAGGCATATTTTATCGGAAAAATGGACGATGGCAGCAACTTGAGACCGCGTCGGAATTCGCAAAATTGACCCCGAGGACAGCCTTCACGGATTGGATGGGCCGCGCATGGTTCGGATACGAAGGGGGCACAATGGTTATCCTGGACCAGGGAAAGATACAGAGAGTTTTTCCTGCCGATGCTTCTCCCGTTGGAAGCGTAAGGGCAATCAATGGCCGGGGACGGCATATATGGGTTGGCGGAAGCTTGGGACTTGCCTTCTTCGACGGGAACGGTTTCCGGCGGATCGGCCCTGCGGATGCCGAAACATTCGGTTCGGTTATGGGCATTGAAGAGACACCCGACGGCAGTTTGTGGCTGGCTGAAAGCAGGGGTGTAATTCACATCCCCGCGTCGGAAGCCCAGCATGCCTTGGACAATCCCTCCTATCGCGTAAAGTATCGTCTGTTCGACTCATTCGATGGCCTGTCCGGAACATTCGCGGCTACGGGAGCCTTTTTAAAGGAGATTCAGGGAACCGACGGCGGACTTTGGTTTTTTGCGTCGGGCGGAATCGTGCGGGTCGATCCTGCCGACATCTCGACGAATGCAATTCCTCCTCCTGTTTTGATTCGGTCTGTGAGAGCGAATGGCAAACAATCCGGTTCGCTGGCGAATCTGGTGCTGCCCCCACTAACAACCGATCTGCAAATTGGCTATATGGCTTTTAGCCTGTCTGTGCCGGAGAAGGTGCATTTTCGGTACAGGCTGGAAGGAGTGGATAAAGACTGGCAGGACGCGGGCACTCGTCGCGAAGCTTTTTATACCAGGCTCGGTCGCGGGAAGTACCATTTTCGAGTCATAGCCTGCAATAACGACGGAGTCTGGAATGAAGAGGGAGCGCATCTGGACTTCAACATCGCGCCCACCTGGTACCAGACGATTTGGTTCCGAGGCTTTTACGTGCTCGCTTTCTTTATGCTGCTCTGGGCCGGTTATCAAATGCGTATTCACCAGTTGCAGGAGCAGGAGAAGAAATTCCGCGAGGCAGTAGAAACCATGCCCGCCCTGGCTTTCGTTGCCGACCCCAGGGGCAATCGCACTTTCATGAACAGGGGTTGGCTCGAATACACAGAATTGAGCCCGGAAGAAGCGTCAGCGTCAGGATGGGAGAAGACGATTCACCCTGAGGACCTCAACCGCATCACGGAGCGATGGCGCGCGTCCGCGACGACTGGCGAACCTCTGGATTATGAAGCGCGGCTGCGCCGCGGATCGGACGGAGTCTATCGCTGGTTCCTGATACGCGCCGTGCCTGTGTGGGACAAGCGCGGGAAGATTGTGAAATGGTGTGGCGCGGCAACGGACATTGAAGACCGCAAACGTGCTGAACAGCTCCAGGCGGATCTTACCCATGCGAGCCGGGTCAGCACGATGGGAGAACTGGTCGCCTCTATCTCGCACGAACTCGCACAGCCCCTTACGGTCACAACCGCTAATGCCAAGGCATCTTTGCGATGGCTTCAGCGCGACCCGCCCGATCTGATGGAGGCGCGCAAAGGGACGGAAAGAATCATCGAAGCGGGCACCCTTGCCTCGGAGATTATCAACCGTCTGCGATCGTTGTACAAAAAATCCTCTCCCAAACGTGAATTGGTCGCGATAAATGAGGTCATCGGCGAAATGGCCGGGATGATGGGAGGTGAGGCCAGAGAGCATGGAGTATCGATCCGCACCGATCTGAAAGACGATCTTCCAATGACCGTGGCAGATCGGGTGCAACTTCAGCAGGTGCTCATGAACTTGATGCTGAATGGCATCGAGGCGATAAAGGACACGGGCGGCGTGGTTACGGTGAAGTCGCAATTGGGCGAGGACGGCCAGATCGAGATCTCTGTAAATGACACAGGCCCCGGGCTACCCTTGGGCAAGGCCGACCAGATATTTGATGCGTTCTTTACGACGAAACCGCAAGGCAGCGGCATGGGCTTAGCAATCAGCAAGTCAATTGTCGATTCGCATGGCGGCCGGATCTGGGCCAACGGCGACGGCGCGCGTGGCGCGACATTCCACTTCACCTTGCCAGCGGCTCCCGCGGAAACAAACCCTCCCGTGGATGCCGCGTGATTCGACATTCAGCAGAGTAGGTAGCTGCCGCATAGCACGATCGCATCGTCGGACTAGTCTCCGACCTTCGGTTCCATAACCCAAAGGGTCTGGTTTGTCGCTAACTCGTCAATAACCCGGAGGCTAACCGGCAAGGTGCGGTTTGTTTGAATGTAAGTCAGTGAGGAGCACGAGGTGTTGCAAAGGCTGAACTCAGCGGTGAAGCTGATTCAGAGAACTACCCCGGAGGCTCCTTGAGAGACGATATGTATTACATCGGACTGGATGTTCACAAGAGGACGATCAGCTATTGCGTGAA
>NZ_JQKI01000081.1 GCF_000745965.1 Edaphobacter aggregans DSM 19364
AGGAGTACACGGCCAAAAAGACTGCGTAGCCCGCCGGTCACTGCTTCCGCGGCTGAACGTGCTAGCCACCAAAAAACCGAATCATTTAGATGGTGTATGACATCTTACCAAACGAGGGAAAGGGGAGAAGCGATCAACATGCAATATCTCGTACAGATTAAGCTTTGGCCACAAACCGCAATAATAACTAATCCAAACTATGCAGAAGGGATCATATGACCACTACTTATCAAACAGTGCCTACAACTTTCAGTACAACCAGAGGCTATTCATTCGCTTATCGCGAACTCGGCCCCAAAGGCGGAGTCCCTGTCGTTCTCCTAACTCACCTGACAGCTAACCTAGATGACTGGGATCCCGCAATCATAGACGGCTTGGCCAAGAATCACCATGTCATAGCTTTTAACAACACCGGTGTGGGAGCTTCGGGAGGCAAAACGCCCGCTTCCATTGAAGAGATGGCACAGGATGCCGAAATCTTTATTGACTCTTTGGGCTTCAAACAGGTTGACCTGTTCGGTTTCTCGATCGGTGGCTTCATTGCGCCCCTCATTGCCAAAAAGCGGCCTACCCTTGTCCGCCGCATGGTATTAACCGGTACCAGTGCCTTCGGCGGCGTGGGCCTCAGCAACATCAACACTGTCTTCCAGGATGCTCTCAAAAGGGCGGGCCAGCACCAACTCCACCCCAAGCACTACCTGTTCTTCTCTACCTCCCCTGCTAGCCAGGCAGCCGCTGATGCTTTCCTCGAGCGGCTCGCAGAGCGTACTGAGAATCGCGATGCTCCGACCTCAATGGAGACGATTCAGGCTCAGATCACCGCAATCGTAAAGTGGGGAAGCACTCCGTACGACAAGTCGTTCTATGCTTCGATCAAGCAACCCGTGCTGATCGACAATGGCGATAAGGATGTGATGGCGCCAACCATCAATTCCGTTACCTTGTTCCAGGGCCTCCCCGATGCGAAACTCAGCATCTTCCCTGACGCTGGCCACGGCGGGATCTTTCAATACCACGAAGAGTTCCTGAAACAGATCCTCGACCATGATGTCACGCTGCACTTAAATCGTAAATTGCGAGACGCCGCCGCAGGTTCATAACAATGCAATTTTGCATCAAGCGAAAATGAGGCCTCACCCCTACTATTCACATCGAGCATCCACTTGTCCAAGAAGCCGGTTTATCGACGATGCATTCGTAAACACTTGTCGACATGCGAATAACAAATTGCATGGCACATGACGAAATCCATTTAATCGAAGTTTGTTGATTTCGTCACAGATTCCGATTCAGTGAATTCGGCTTGGGCTCAATCAACCTCTCATTCGGGTTTCGACTCTTGCTATCAGTCGCTCAAACCAGATACGAAGTAGCCTGTTTGATGGCACGAGCGGCACTGAAAACGCTATGATTCGATACACGTCGTTACGTCGTATCTTTGAGACCTTTGATGGATCCAGCCAGTCGTCGTTGCACACAAGGAGCAATAGCGTCTCTAACCCTATGAGAACCGGCCACAAACAGGCTAACCGCAGTCGAATGGAGAACGCGGGAAGAGCGAGCGTGTATTCAATCGCCTCACGGAAGTGATCGAGGGACTTCCTGACGAGTTCGAACAAGAGCGGTCGTGCGGGCAGGGATGTATCCGGCAACAGGAGGTCATGCGGAGTCAGGCCGAATCGAGCGAGCATCGTGGCTGGGAGGTAACAGCGGCCGATGCGCAGATCCTTGCCGCAGTCCCGCAGAACATTTGTCATCTGCAGCGCTTTTCCAAACCGAATGCCACGGCCCAACAGCACCTCTGGACAGCCCGTGAACGTCCGGGGTACGTGCGCGTAAGTCATCTTCGTCCAGAATTCCCCAACACATCCGGCGACCATGTAAGTGTATTGATCAAGCTCAGCGAATTCCTGAAGCGCGACAATCTGCCCGGAGGATTCGTCGGGAAAAGTACGCAGGTCGAACTCCATGCCTTTCGTGAGGGTAGTGACGATATCGCGTACCGACTCCTGATCGGACTCGCTCAATTGAGACAGCACGGTTAGCGCGGATCCGAGCGACTCGAGAAGAACCTTTTCATCTGAGTCCGTCTGCTGACTAGCCACTTCCACCGCCATGCGCGTCAGCGCTTCTTCGTCGAGGAAGCTGTTCACTTGACTACGAAGCGACAAGAGCAGTTCCATTCGCTTCTCCGGCGGGATAAGTGATGTATCTGCGATCGTGTCCGCGGCGCGTGCCAGCAGATACGCAATGCCAACCGGATCGCGCATCCCAGTGGGTAGCACGCGGAGAGTGAGGTAAAAGGAGCGGGAGACACTTTTCAGTAGAGAACCGAGAAGGAGGGCTCGACGAGCGGGGTTAGGCATGGATTCTCATGATCAATTGCTTCTACCATTCTATCTGGAGCAAGTCTCGATCATGCGGTGAGCTCACCACGCCCGGCATTGGGGACACGTCACAGGTAGGCTGGCGCCTTACAACGATGTTGCTAGGTATCCGAGCGGCTCGTAATTGCGCGCGTGGATACATCTATGCGCGGGAATAATTCTCCGCTTGAAGTGTTATAGCTCACGGTATTGGCGTGCGGTGGCTTTCTTCTTTGAAAGAGGACACGACATCTAACGTCTGTGATTTTGCCATGAGTGATAAGAGCACGGATATATAACTTTTCAGTCGAAGTGTGATGAAGCTGCTTCGTTTCCAGAGAAGCAAGAGATAAGGATGAAGTAATGATGAGCCGGCGGAATTTCCTGGCAGCGGCAGCAGCAGCGGCCTTCGCTCCTGCAATGTTTGTTCGCGCGGCCGAAACGAAGCGAAAAGTGGTCGTTGTGGGCGGAGGACTGGCGGGTCTTTCCTGCGCCTACGAGCTTCGCAAACTGGGCTTCGAGGCGATCGTTCTTGAAGGGCAGGGACGCGCAGGAGGCAGGGTCCAGACGCTGCGCGAGGATCTTGATTGGGGACTTTCGGCCGAGACCGGAGCGACACGCATTCCGGATACGCACCATATGACGCTGGATTATGTGCGTGAGTTTGGGTGACGCTGGAGCCATTTAAAGGCGGCGACCTGGCCGATGTGCTGCATCTGCGCGGACAGAACTACGTGTCCGGGCATGGCCCGGAACCGGATTGGCCGCTGCAGTTGACTCCGGAGGAGCGGCACCTGGGCCGCGGAGGCATGGCGAAGCGCTATCTGGCTGGGCCGTTGGAGTCAGCGAAGGGCAGCGAGGATTTGCTGAGCGTACCCCGCCCAATTCTGGAGCAGGATCACTACACGCTGCGGCAGTTCCTGGAGAAGCAGGGGCTCTCTCGAGATGCGATCGAGCTCATGACGCTGGGGGCGGACACGTCGGCTAGCGCTGGGCTACTACTGCTGGTGGAACTCAATGAGCAGGTCACCCGCGAGTACTTTCATATACGTGGGGGCAACGACCAGCTTCCGGGGGCGTTGGCGAAGCAGTTGGAGTTGGGCGGGGCGATTCGATATGGATGCCGGGTGACGAGCGTTGGGCAGGATGACAGCGACGCGTGGGCTGTCATGGAACATGCCGGTGGTCATGAGACGGTTCGGGGTGATTATGTTGTGTCGGCGCTGCCGTTTTCGGTGGCCAGGAATCTGTTTGCGGACGCAAGGTTGTCGCCTGAAAAGCAACGCGTGATCCGGGAGCTGCAGTACTTTCCAGTGGACAAGATATTTCTGCAGATGCAGAAGCAGTTCTGGAAGGCGAAGGGGTTGAGCGGGTTTGCGAATACGGATCTGGTGTCGGAGAGATTCTGGGCGCTTGGGCCGGAGTCGCCGGAGGAGCGCGGCCTCCTGCTGTCGTATGTCATTGGAGAGAACGCGGCAAAGCTAGACACGATGGATGTGCACAGCCGGGTGCAACAGACGATTGCCGATGCCGAGATTGTGTTTCCGGGGGCACGGGAACAGTTCGAGGCGGCTCGAGTGAAGAGCTGGAGCGAGGATCCGTGGCAGCGCGGCGGTCTTACGTCGTTTGGTCTGGCGAACTGAACTGGATTCCCGTCAATGCTCGTAGAGAAGGCCGGATCTTCTTTGCTGGTGAACATACGTCCCGATGGAATGGGTGGATGCAGGGCGCTATTGAGTCGGCGCATCGGGTAGCGAAGGAGATCAGCGCGTTAAGTTGAGATACAAGCCACCCTTGTCCGCCTGTATAAAGGGCATCCAATCGAGGAGATAGGAACGTCTCCCATCTCCGGAACGGCCGCCGCTGGACAACAGGATAAGATTGCTGGCGCGGACACGAAGATAGCGCTGTCCTTCAAGCGCGCAGCGAATCTCGTAGCAACCACCAGCGGCAGCAAATGTATGTCTGTATTGTTCGTAGGCGCGACCATTATCTATCCGAGGGTGGCCACTGGCGTCTCTCTTTTCTTTGCGTCCAAGAATCGGCATGGAGAACCCGTTTGGGTTTCTCCATGCGCCCAAATCCGCTCGCCAGTCCCCCACGCCAGGTGCTCGATCCCGTTCTCGGGCTACGACAATCCGGGGCAGGGTATTTGCGACGCAAGGAGCTCGTCCACATCCGCAAAACGTGTCTGTACTTCGGGGAAGGTCAACGGTTCCCATCGCCTCAAGGTATTTCCGCGAGCATCGTTCATATCGATGACCAGATTCCCATGATGTCGCTTCAGTATCTCGTGCCATGCAACGAACTCCGCAAAATCCTCTTGAGCGGACGCTGTTGCATACAAACTTACAAATGGAGTCTGAGCCAGCGCATCGTACACGGTTGCAGCTTGCCCAACCTTAAGCAGGCGCCCTCCACGAAAGTACGTCGTCGCCGCGACCGATGACGCCAACGCCGGCACCATCTCCTTTTGATTCGTCCAGATGCCGGTAACAAACTGGCTGCGAGGCTCTGCCGTGATACCGCAACTCTTATCCATTACATGCGTGGACTCATGCAGCAGCACGTAAGTCAGAGTATCGGTGCCTGTCCCTTTGACCGTGACTCTGATCCCGGAACCATCATCAGTAAACACCCTGCGCTCTTTGGTCGTCAGAAATGTCAAGAGCAACTCGTCCAAAATGCTGGCGCGAAGCGTGATGTCATAAAGCCCTGTCTTTGCAACTGAGGAAGTAAGCCCGGTGCCTTCACCTGGAATGCCGTCGACAAATGCGAGGTGATGCAGCTTCTTTTCGAGCACGTGCCTGTTCAGGCTAGGGAGCGAAGCCAGCACAGCCTCCACCCTTGCTCGTTCGGAAGCCGTCAGCATGTGTGGTCTGATATCTTCTATCCCCGCTTTCTTGAAAGCGTCGACTGCCTCCTGAGATGGTGGCGCTACGCGGGCCATCAACACTTCGACTCCGGCCGCCTCGTTCTGCGGAGAATCCTTTTGCGTTGCGTGGGCCAACGGCATCAAGGCAATGCCGAGTGCCGCGACCAGAATCTGCAAGCGCATCCGTCGATAATGCTTGAGATACGCGCATGGATCAATGATTCTCGAAATCTTCAGACGTGTGAGTGGCATTGGCTATTCCTATCTCTGAACTCTCTGTTGCTTGTGTGCCGAAAAACCAGCCCGTCCCCTTGCTCGAGCTCAAGGACATCTTCGGCAAACTTCTGGCAAACTAAGGGCGTGTCTCGGCTGGATCGATCCAGCGCGCAGGTTCCTGGGATCTACGACGTTTGAGACAACCCTGTAATTGCGGTTTTGTGGTGGGCCCAGTCACCTCAGCAATCAGGCAAAAGTGTTTCGGCGAACTGTGATCAAAAAGCCAGAGGAACCCTTCAACTGCTCCGAGAGGACGGATGATATCAGTTGGATGGGGAGACATATCAGGGTAATTCCTTTCACCTGTACATCAACATGACATGGTGAAATTGAGATTTTACGGCACGTAGATATCGCCATACGCTCTGGAGCGCAGATGCGACCTTTAGTGACCAACTCTAAGAGGGATGAGCAAACCGGTTCTTGTGCAAACGTGTCAGAATGAGTGCCTAATGGTTAGGCGGAATATTTGCAGGGTCATGCAGCAAGAACAGCAGCGCGACTGCCCAGAGCGGATACAGGTCTTTCCGGTAAGTTGCAGATCTTGAATTGCTGTTTTCCGACTCTTCTCAGCCATGACTGTGATGGTTATCACCGCTGTCTCCAATCGTTTGAATCCAGGCATCGATCGAAACTCCTACATTTAGTCAAACGAGCTTCTGTGTTTACGCAGGAATTGCTCAACACTAAGCGGCGGATTGCCACCGATCTCTTCGACATAGTTATTCGTGCCGGCAAAGAGTCCGTTTGTATGGTCTCTCGCCACCTCTCCTAAATGCTGCATCAGATACTCGTTGCCTGGGCGGCCCGTGATCCGGTCAGCCTCGGAGTACATGGAACTGGCGTTATTCCCCGGGGTACTACCCGCTGCAGCACTCGCTGTGATCTCCGCGAACTTCTCGATCGGAACATGCCGGTACCTGACGGTGCGACCAAGCACTTGCCCCATGATCTCTGCTATCTCATCATAGGTATGCTCGACCAGACCATAGAGGGGATAAATCTTCCCCGGTGAGGCTCCGGATTGGAAAGAATGCCGGCGATCACTCGTCCTTGGTCTTCGCCCGCGATTGGCGCGTGCCGCCCTGTAGTGAAGGGACCATATATGGTATCGCCCTGCTTGAGCATCGGCGCTAGGTATAGCAGCCACTCGGCAAAATAGGTCGGGCGAATGTGAGTAACATTGAGTCCGCTCCAATCGAATACCCGTTCCGCCAACCAGTGCTGCTGCGCCGAAATGCTGAGCGAATCTTCCCGCGCGGATTTTTGGGACATATTCACAACAGCGTCCACTCCAGCTTCCTTTGCAGCCTGTGCAAATTGTGCGGTGGCCTGGACGATTCCCGGGCGGATCGGATAAACGAAATAGGCACGATGGATTCCCTTTAACGCCGCCCGTACCTCGTCGAAATCGAGTAGATCGCCGAAGACTACTTCGGCGCCGGCCCGTTTCAAGCGATCCGATCGCTCATCCTGACGGTGGGCCAACGCTCGGATTTCATGCCCACGCTGCATTAGTTCGACAACGGCTGCTGAACCAGTAGCACCTGTTGGACCTGTGACCAAAATTTTAGACGAAGCCATAATCAGTCCTTTAGATGTCGTTCGCAATCTAAATGTATGTCAGGTAACATCTAATTGTCAACATCTCTGAACGCTGAAATCGGCAAAACGCTAATGAGGCTATTTTTGCCCAACCCCTCGAAAAGGCAAAAAGAGATGCTGAGAGGGATTGGAATGCCCGGCCTTTTTTGTACCAGTTCTAATAAGAGAGACTGGACAAAAAGGAGCGGATTATGGCAGATAGGCGATAGAGACTAGTGGACAACCGTTCTCAGTTATCGGTAACAGACCAACACGCTCATCGAGTCACAGAATGCTCGAACAGCTGTCGGTTTGATACTCGGCGATAATCGTCAACTGACGATCATCGAGTCTCCGCACGGATTCTGATTCACGGTCCGGCACATAATCGTGTCCTATGACTGGCCCTGGGGACAGTCGATGAGCGTGTCTCAGGATCCGAAATTGGCAGGACTTCTGGTGTCAATCAGTTACCGGCAAACGCAGATCTGTCACGACACGGGTCCCTCGTTCGAACCCGGTGGGTGCGCTGAGTACCTTCCTTTTGGGGCCGCTGCATTTGCTGGGGCGGAGCCTTTAGCCACAATCACTTGTTCTGGTCCAAGAAGGCCTCGTTTACCGGGGAGTTGCTTCGAGCTGGGAGGGAGGAATCGGGCTGATCCCACACGATCAACCCGGTGGCCCGCTAGTTGTAAATTTGGCAGCATTTTGGCAGCAAATGCGGCCGACTGTGCCGGTTTTGCCGACTCAGCCGACTCGTAAGTGTTGTGCCGTCTATAAGTTGCGATTGAAGTCATTCCATGGCATGGAAGAGGTCATCGGTTCGATCCCGATCAGGTCCACCAATAAATCAATAACTTGCAAGCTCCCTCCTTTCCAGCTTGGTGTCAGAGTAGACCGCGACTTTCTTAGCTCTTGACCGTTGCCTGCACGCTCTCGGGAATCTCCGCATATAGACATCGGTTGTAGTGGGGTTCAGGAGTGCCGGAGAACACCCTGAACATCCTTCACTGTGCCCTTCTTCTGGGCAAGCGTAACGATCGTTCTCCGAATCACCTGAAACGTCAACTTCGGCAGTTTTCAGGTCTCGGGCCAGCTTGTGCAGTACCCGCTTGCGATAGTTGTCCGTATCCAGAAAGCCGCCAGCTTGGTTCGCAAAGATGAAGGCATCGGGAGGCGAATCGGGGCACTCTTCGCGCCATTCCTGAAGATCGTCCGCGAGACTCCTCGGAATATGGATTATCGTGAGACTCTTGGTCTTTCCCCAAGGACGAATCCTTCCCTTGTAGACGGTCTCAATGATCTTCAAAGTGGCCGCTTCATGGTCGAAGCACTTCCATCTGAAAGCGAAAAGTTCACTGGGACGAAGAGCGTTGGTCATGTCTTACTCCAGCAGGACGCGGTCCCGTAGAGCTAATTCCATGAGGGCCTTGCGGAGTTGCTCCCAAGTAAGCGTTGTGGTGTCGGTGTCCCGCAGTTGCGCGGGAACTTTCACCTTGCGCGCCGGGTCCTTGGCAAGGAAGTCCTGATCGACCGCCTCAGCGAAGATGTCCCGAAGGTATGCGCGCATTTGCAACACTCTGTCCTTGGATCGGGTTGCGGCCAACTTGTTGAGATGAATCTGCAAGCTGAACTTATCGAAGTTGACCAACGGGATCTCACCAAGTACGTCGGTGAGGTCGCATTGGATAAGCGTCACCGAGCCGTCGTTCATTATTCTGTTGGCGGAGCCAGACTGCCCCAACTGTTTTGTGATTCCCGTTGCAGTGCTTCCCGAGCTTAGACCTTTGACATCTTCGACTTCAGCCCCAGAATCACCGGAACCCGGTCAGTTTTCTCTTCGTTCGTGAACTGCACCGACGAGGGCGAACAGAAGATCCGCCAGGCCACGAAATCCTCTCCTCCGAAATAAGGACTCCTACAGCACAGTGAAGAATCGCGAAGCTGAATGCGGTATTGTGGCTGCCGCTGAATTTTTGACCATATTCTCCCCAGGGCCATGTCTTTAAATTCATAGAAGTTTTGAGGACGCCGCCATGTACGAGCCATTCGATCTCGGCATATAGTCGTTTGGATGGCCAGGACAAGGTCAGAAAGTTCTTGTCACAAAACACTCCTCAGCCTTGTCCTTGCTGGTACATAAGCCTGCACTGCAATCCGCAGCTGCTCCGGCCTATGGAGAAAGGAGTCCTGTGGAGAAAGGAGTCCTGGTTTGAAAACCAACTTGAAAACAATCCTGATGCTGCTGTGCCTTATGACGGGCCCCCTCATGGCCCAGCAGGAGGCCAAGGTCACTCCGCTCATGTCGAAAGATTTAGCGGAATACCCTGGCAAAGAAGGCCTGATGATCATGGTGGAATATCCGCCGGGCACCGCGGACCCCATTCATCGGCACAATGCTCACGCGTTTCTCTACGTACTCGAAGGCTCCATCGTGATGCAGGTCAAGGGTGGGAATCAGGTCACGCTTACACCCGGACAAACCTTCTACGAAGGGCCCGACGATGTTCACATCGTCGGCCACAACGCCAGCAATACCAAACCAGCCAAATTTATCGTGTTCCTGATCAAAGACAAGGATGCGCCCGTTCTGATTCCGGTTAAGTAGCCTCTACGGCTGACCCGGTATTGAGAATTCCATCACTCCCCTCCGAGAGATCGGATTTACAACGTGCTCGCCTCAGAGCATGACGAAAGGATTTAGTCATGAAAATCGTAGTCATCGGCGGCAGTGGACTCATCGGATCAAAGCTCGTCAACAAACTTCGTGAGCACGGACACGAAGCGGTAGCAGCATCACCCAACTCCGGCGTCAACACGCTCACCGGCGAAGGATTGGACGAAGCGCTCAAGGGCGCATCGGTCGTCGTCGACGTATCGAACTCCCCCTCGTGGGAAGACGCGGCTGTGATGAACTTCTTTGAGACCTCAACCCGCAATCTCCTCGCTGCCGAGGCGGCCGCGGGCGTAGGACATCACGTTGCGTTGTCGGTCGTAGGAACGGAACGTCTGCTCGAGAGCGGCTACTTCCGCGCCAAGATCGCCCAGGAAAACCTGATCAAGGCCTCCTCCATCCCCTACTCCATCGTTCGCGCGACGCAGTTCTACGAGTTCGTCAAGGGCATCGCCGACTTGTCCACCAAAGACAACGAGATACACCTGCCACCTGCGCTGATCCAACCCATGGCCGCAGAGGATGTCGCCAGCGCAATTGCCCGCATTGCAGTGGGCCCTCCCGTGAATGGCCTCGTTGAGGTAGGAGGACCGGAACAATTCCGTCTCGATGAACTCATCCGCAAAGGTCTGGCCTCACGCAAGGATCCGCGAAAGGTTGTCGCCGACCCGCAGGCGAAGTACTACGGCGTCAAGCTGGACGACAAGACGCTCGTTCCCGAAAACAATGCCAGGCTCGGAGAGATACGATTCGACCAATGGCTTGCCCAATCTGCTTAGAAAAGTAAATCGCCGAGTACTCATTCATGACGTGGCTTCATCGCGTCATGAATGGGATTCGAGCGAGTTCGAACCTTCTTAGGCTCGTGATGTCATGAACGCGCCCTTCAGGAGATAGAAACAGGAAGAACGCCCTCTACAATGCCAGAGAGACCGCGGTAGATCTCCGCGTGTAAATCCTGTAGGGAGCGATGATGCACAAGCTGCGTTGGAACAATTGGAGCGCCGTGTGTTCGGCGGGTTTGCTGGTCTTGATGGTGGGCACCACAACCGCGCGGACGCAGGAAATCACCAGTCCCACAGCCGATCCGGCAGCGCTCGTGAATCCGCTCATCGGCACCACCAACGGAGGCAACGACTACCCCGGCGCGACCCTGCCTCTCGGCATGCTCGCATGGAGCCCCGAAGAGCCGCGCAATCGCCCACGCCAGCAGGTCGAAGGCGTGCCTGGCTCCATGCGCGACGACCCAGGACGCCCCGCAGCCCCCGGCGGCTACGAGTACACCTCCAACCGCATCAGCGGATTCTCCCTCACCCACCTCATGGGCACCGGTTGCGCCGGCGCCAGCGGCGACATCCCCTTCATGCCACTCACCGGCGAGATCACCTCATCCCCCGCCGACGACCAGCGCGCCGAGACCTACGGCAGCACCTTCTCCCACGACGACGAAACCGCACAGGCCGGCTACTACAAGGTCAAACTCCAGAACGGCGTCACCACCGAGCTGACCACCACTCTCCGCACCGGCTCCGGACGCTTCACCTATCCCGCAGGCAAACCCGCCGTCATGCTCCTCCGCACCGCCAACTCCGAGACCGGCAGCACTGACGCGCACATCAACATCGACGCCGCCAGCCGCACCGTCTCCGGCTCCGTCACCAGCGGCAACTTCTGCGGATACATCGGCACCGCCGACCGCCGCAGCTACTACACGCTCTACTTCGTCGCGCACTTCGACACGCCCATCCTCAGCACCGGCACATGGCAGAACTCCGCCGTGCGCCCCAACACCACCGAGGCCTCCGGCGGCACCACCTACGGCACTAAGGGCTTCGTGCCCGCCGGTAAAGGCTCTGGCGGATGGCTCGTCCTCGACACTTCGCACTCGCCCACCGTCAACGTGCGCGTCGCCATCTCATACGTCAGCCCGGAGAACGCTGAAGCCAATCTCCGCGCCGAAAATCCATCCGGCACCACCTTCGACACAGTCCGCGCCAAAGCCCACGCTGCATGGAACGAAGCCCTCAACAATATCCAGGTCGAAGGCGGCACCCACGACGAGCAGGTCGTCTTCTACACCGCCCTCTATCACACCCTCCTTGGCGAAAACCTGTACAGCGACGTCGACGGCCGCTACACAGGCATGGACGGAAAGGTCCACAGCGTAGCCGCACCTCAGAAGGCGCAGTACAGCACCTTCTCCGGCTGGGATGTATATCGATCGCAGTTACAATTACTCACGCTGTTCGAGCCCCGCATCGCCGGCGACTTCGCCCAGTCCCTCCTCAACCAGGCCAACCAGAACAACGGTGAGTGGGATCGATGGACCCACAACTCCGGCATCACCCACGTCATGAACGGCGATCCAGCGCCTCCCTCCATCGCCGCCATCCTCGCCTTCGGCGGCACCAACTTCGACGCCCGCGCCGCCTACAAATCTCTCCTCGAGGCCGCCACCGTCCCCACCGCGCACGACCTCAGCAAAGAGGGCTGCCCCGTCGAGTGCATCGGCCAGCGCCCCTCGCTCGACCTCTGGCTGAAACTCCACTACATCCCCGTCGGTGCAAATGCTTGGGGACCAGCAGCAGACACCCTCGAAGACGCCACCGCCGACTTCGCCCTCTCCGAGCTAGGCCGCCGCATGGGCGACAACGCCACGCGCAAAAAGTTCCTCGAGCGCGCCCAGTACTGGAAGAACATCTTCAACCCGCAAGCGACGCCCGAAGGCGGCTACATCCAGAACCGCAACGCCGACGGTACATGGCCCAAGTTCGACCCCGCCTCCACCCAGGGCTTCGTCGAAGGCAGCGCCGCGCAGTACCTCTGGATGGTCCCCTTCAACGCCAACGGCCTCTTCACCATGCTCGGCGGCAAGGAGAAGGCCAGCCAGCGCCTCAACGCCTTCTTCTACAACCCCGACGGCTCCCTCGCCGTCACCAAATCCGGCGGCCTCCACGCCGAGCTCAACAACGAGCCCTCCATCGAAACCCCCTGGCTCTTCGACTTCCTCGGCCAACCCTGGAAGACCCAGGAGGCCGTGCGCAAGGTACTCAACACCATCTGGACCAACACCCCTCAAGGCATGCCCGGCAACGACGACCTCGGCGAGATGTCCTCCTGGTACGTCTGGTCCGCCATCGGCATGTACCCGCAGATCCCCGGCCGCGCAGAACTCGTCCTCGGCAGCCCCCTCTTCAAAACCATCCACATCCGCCGCCCCGCAGGCGACATCATCATCCACGCCTCAGGCGCCGACACCAACGCACCTTATGTACAGACCCTCAAAGTAGACGGCAAACCCACAACGAAAACCTGGCTCCCCGAAAGCTTCGTCGAACATGGCGGCACCCTCGACTTCGAACTCAGCACAACCCCGAACAAACAATGGGGAACCAACCCGAACGACGTCCCCCCGTCTTTCGAACCGTGAAAGAGCAAATCCTCTTCTATCCCGAATCGAGGGCGGAGTGAGCGCGGCCAAACAGACGGAGTACGTATTGCGGGCGATTGCCGACTCATCGCGGTGAGGCTGCCGAGAGCGGGGCAGCCCCCGTGGTTGCGTCCTGGCGGGGTGGGGGAACGGCGCGGAGGCTGAAGCTCGCGATGGCGGCGGGGCTGGAGTTCGGACGCACCTGGAGGGTGCCGAGGACCTCGGTCGCCGAGGGTGTCTGGTCGCGGAGTCGGAAGACGAGGACGCCGGGCTGCACCTCTTTGGCAGAGAGCAGGTTGAAGCCGCCGGTCTGCTGCCGCAGCTCGATCTGTGCAGCGGTCGCGGAGGCAAGCGCGACATTGGGCAGAGCGTTGCCAAGCGCGGGGTAGCTTGCCTGGTTGAAGGCGGCGAGCCAGCCGTAGAGGAGGTGGCCGGCGGGGGTGTCGGGGATAAGGCCCACCTGGTCGCCGAAGCGGGGCAGGTGGACGAGGATGAAGGGGTGAACGTCGCTGACGTGGTCTCCCGGGCGGGAGGGCACAGGAGCGTCGGCGGGATCACCGAGGACGATGGTGTCGATCTGGTTTGGATCGTCTTTCTCGTCGGCAGCCGAGGCTCCGGATGTGGCGCTGGCGGAACGGGCAGCGCCGGAGCTGTCGGAGGTGAGATGTGCATGTCCGGTGTGACCCAGGGCATAGAGGACCGAGGAGAGCGCAACGATGGCCGCCACGGTAGCGAGCAGGATGGCTCCGGGGCGGAGCGGCTGGCGGCCAGTGATATAGAAGCTGGGAGCGGTGGGAGTAGGGACTCCGGTGGGGAGGGGCTCCGGCATGGGCGAGTGGTCCTTGGGTGTTCCGCGGCGGCGCGATTGGCCGCCACTGGTAGTGTAGACGGACTGCCAAAGGGTGGCGTGAGCTGATGGCGGGATCGGCAACGAAAGGGAGACAGGTGTTGCTCTCCCAGGAGTGACACCGATTCCCGCAGCGCTAAAGACGGCCGTGCCGATACTGCCTCTCAGACGATCCAGGAGGGTAAAAACCCCATGTCGCTTCGTATGGCGACATCCTTTGATAAGTTCTGGAACCGAAATCGTTCTCCCATGCGCAGTCATAGCCCACCACGCAGCGAGGAGGCCACAGTGCCCGTCCACCGCGAACAGCCCGTCTGGCGCTTCCCACCAGTTTGGAATCTGCAAGATTGCCATCGAGAACAGGCTAAAGCAAGATACGCCGTCAATCGCGATAACGGCTGGCCGTGAAATCGGCCCCGATTGGAGCACGCAGGGCCATTTTCCCGATGCGCCCGGTTGCTTCTCGACTCAGATTGCAGGCGCTAGGAGAGTGAAGTTGCAAAGAGCTTCAGAATTTTTGAGCGGTCGCGCTTAGGTACGATTGAGAACTCAACGGCACTTGTTCCGAAAGGTATGCGAAGTTAGCAGTTGACGCCACCCTTTTGAGACAGCCAAACACAGCGAAGCCCAACAATTCTTGTATCAGAATGCCTGCATGGTCGATCCCACCATGTCGCTGATAACAATCACGAGTTTCCGCGAAGAATGCTGGTTCAGAAAGATGTGGGTTATGAAAAGTTAGAGCTAGTACCTGCGCTTTGAATGCATCCCGCTTGCGGTCAGCGCCGTCGGGGCTCATTGAGGGTAGTCTCATCCACGACTCCGAACCTACCGTTAGGAAGCTTAATAAGTGTCGGGGCGTAGGCCCCAAGGAATTGGCGCTGCCACCAAACGCCTTCAGTATGTTTTTGCTCAAGCGTGCTGAACCAATATTGCCAAAGCACCGCGCGCACCAGACGTGGCGGCGCATTGGGGAAGGGATTGCCAGAAAAAAGCCCCAGTACGTCTCGATCGTTCTCGAGAAGAAGTTCTTCGGTTCGAGGAACCATAAGATTTTGCTGCCATGAGCCAAGCGAGGCGAACCAGAGATTCCAATCGAAGCGAGGCTGATATGGAGCATAAATACGCGGGCGGTCCTTCAACTCCTGGGGTTTGTAGCGGAAGGGATAAGCAACCCAATTCACTCCGTCGTTTGACCCCTGAAACTCGATCTCATAACGATGCGGTGTCATAACAGCAAACAGACCGTACTGATTTGCGATGCGGAAGGGTTCGAGCGTGGCTACGGGCTTTATAGGAAGCGGAACTCCATGCCAGAACATCTGCACGAGGGGAAGGGTGGTCGCGTAAAAGATCCACGTGAGAACAACCGCGAATGTTGCGGTGCGAACGGCCCCCCACAGATGAGATTCCACTTGAGTCTTTCCTTCTTCAGCGGAGATCGGCTCTTCGAGTTCCGCACAACTTGCGTAAGAAGCGTCGTGATTGAAACTAATCCGCAAGCGTCGAGGCAAGAAACGTTGCAGAAAGGCATCGTCGAGCAGCAGTACTGCGAGCGCAAGGACAAGGTAGTTGAGAAAAGTGTAGTTTGCGGAGGCGATCACTCCGATCTGCCAGGCCGTAACGATGAAGAAGCAGGCCATCTTCCATGGGCGTGAAAGAAAGGCCATCCAGGCGAGAACCAGTTCCATCACGAGCGTAGCAGCAGCAGTGGCGATGTGAAACCAGTGCGGCATATGCTGCAGGTACCAACCGATCCAGGTGGGCAGCGGACCATTTTGATAGTACTCGTACATTGCTGTCAGGTTTCGCCATGTCGGATCCCCACTATCGAGCTTCACTACGCCCGATTCAAAGTAAATTCGAAACCACTCCCATAGCAGCAGAAACATAGCGGCCCGTGCGGGACGCTGCCTAATTCCCAAGCCGGGGAAGATTCCAGAAGGTGCCAGAAACAGGGAAAGAAAGCCTGCCTCCAACAGCATGCCATCCGACTGGTACCCGGAGAAATCCTGTGCAGCGCTGACAAACGAGAGAAAACACACGAAGCAGACGAGCAGCATAATGCGCGGGCAGATATTGGCAACGAGAACTAGAGAGGCGATGAGACCGGCCCAGCAAAGAGCCATCAATGAATGGTCGCTGCTTGAGAACCAGAGAAAGGTAGGGGCGTACCAGAAGCGTAGAGCGCCCAGGCTATGCACCGCCTGCAAGTAGTCGACGGCAGGGAGAATGCCTTGCGATCCAATAAGGCCGCGCACCTGAAAGAGCAGCGCGAAAAAGGCGGAAAAGTAGATCAGGCCGAGCGCACGCAGGAAGATCCAGCGCGCGATAAAGTGGTTCGCTGAACCATATGCCGAATCGAACAGATAGCGGTAAGTGCTTGCCGCCTTGTTCATTACACACCGTCTAAGTATTTTGGATGCTGTGGCTACTTGCTACAACACCTTGACGGCAAGCGTTTCAACATCGATCTTCTCGTCTCATGTCAACGGCGACCATCATCGGCTCCGGCCCTAACGGCCTTTCGGCCGCGACCGCGCTTGCGTCCGCAGGGATTTCTACTACCGTTGTCGAACGCAACCGGCAGATTGGCGGCGCCTGCTCCACTGCCGAGACTACTCTTCCAGGCTACCTGCACGACCTGGGTTCTTCGGTTTACCCAATGGGTATCGCGAGCCCCTTCTTCCGTTCTCTTCCCATTGAAATACCCTGGATCGAACCGGCGGCACCGTGCGCCCATCCACTCGATGACGGCACCGCTGTACTGCTTGAACATTCCGTCGACGATACGATTGCCCATCTCGACGCAATCGACGGCTCCGGGTATCGCTCGCTGATCGAACCATTGGCTGGCCATTTCGCTGAACTTGTCCCAGATCTTCTCGCACCCATTCAGCACATCCCGCAACATCCGTTTCTGCTCGCCCACTTCGGTCTTTCGGCGCTTCAGTCGGGAGCGTCCCTTGCCCGCTCTCGTTTTTCAGGTATCAGGGCGCGTGCGCTCTTCGCAGGAATGGCTACTCACTCGGCTCTGTCGCTGGGAGCACCTACCTCCGCTGCAGTGGGCCTTGTATTGATGGCCGCGGGACATGCCTGCGGCTGGCCCATCGTCCGCGGAGGCGCGCAAATGCTCACCGATTCCCTTGCTCGCCACTTCGAATCCCTTGGCGGCCGCATTGAAACCTGCCACGAGGTGATGCAATTGCCAGCCACCGACTTGATCCTTGCCGACGTAACTCCACGTCAGCTTCTTCGGATCGCTGGGGCCGAGTTGCCGCCAGGATATCGCCGACAGCTCGAACGCTTTCGCTATGGCGCCGGCGCGTTCAAGATCGATTACGCCCTCAATTCACCCATTCCGTGGACCGCGAACGAGTGTTCACGCGCTGCTACGGTCCACCTCGGCGGCACGTTGGAGGAGATCATCACGTCCGAGCGACACTTCACCGCGGACATCCCCTTCGTCCTGCTCGTCCAGCCGTCACTCTTCGACCCCACTCGAGCTCCCGCAGGTCACCACACTGCATGGGCCTATTGCCACGTTCCTAACGGCAGTGCGGCCGATCGGCTAGAGTCAATTGAGCGTCAGATTGAGCGTTTCGCTCCGGGCTTCCGTGATTGCATTCTTGCTCGAGCCATCTCTCCACCGGCGGCGCTCGAGCGCTGGAATCCGAACCTGATCGGCGGCGATCTCTCCGCCGGCGTCATGAATGTGCGACAACTGCTCTTCCGTCCCACCGCCTCGCTCTATCGCACGCCTGTGGACGGACTCTTCCTTTGTGGAGCATCTACGCCTCCAGGTGGCGGCGTTCACGGAATGGCCGGATTTCACGCCGCTCAGGCAGCACTCCGGTATCTAGCTCACTGAGCGGTTTCCCCTAAATGATACGCGTGCGTCAGGGTGTTTGTGCCGGCATGTTACCGATATCGATCACCCTTACAGTGATGTCGTCGGCCTGCGCGCGGGTGCTCCCGTTCTCGGGCCACCCAAGCACCTTATCAAGCAAACGTTCAGCAAACTGCTCAGCCGGAAGATCCTGGTGCTCGTAATGAACTTGCCCAACTGGGCCTCTCCGAATGCCTCGCCCCGAGCGTTCACTGCCTCCACCAGCCAGGTTTCGAGTGCGGCAGGATCGAGTTCTGAATTCGCGTAGCCGCTCGCATCTCTTCGCCCAACGAAACGAGCATTCTTTCATTCGCGAGAACGCGTCGCGTTGCCGCGTAACCGAGACAGCAAAGCAGCATGAACAGCACATATGGCTCAGTGCTCGCGTGCCAGTCGAACAAGCGTGTGCTGGCAATGCGATCGTGTGCGAATGTCAGAAAGAGAGCAAGCAATCCCAAAGACAAAACGCCTTGGTCTTGCGCGTGCGGAGGCGTATATCCCATCAGACGCCCGAGCAGGAGAATCGCCGGCAAGAGAAAAACAGTTCCGATGCCAGCTGCCGGAAACAGGTCCGGGCGGCGCTGAATCACGATGCTCGTAAACGCAATCGTGGCGAATACCAGATAGGCCCAAATCAACCAGCGGACAGACGAACGCCAGCCTTTGCCGTAAAAATCCTCGAATAGCAGCAGGGCTGGAACGAGAGTCGTAAACTCGACCAATTTATTGCTAAGCTTAGCGAGTTCCAGAGCGGCCACTCGGGGGGAACAGAGCCGACTGGACGATTTCTCCTAGCCAACTCATTGCAGCGGCTGAGCAAATGACAGTTCATGGCCATCCGGCTCGAGCATGTGGAAATAGCGTTCACCCCAGGACGCGTCGCGTGGGATTTCAGGATTGAATCCTCTCTCCTTCAGATGTGTCCAAAACGAATCCACGTCCGTAATGTGGAAGATCAGCCGGCCCCACCGCGACACAGTGTCACCTTGTTCGAGGTTTAAAATCGCAGATTCTGAATCATTTGCTCGCAGCGAAGAGAAACTCGCCTGTTCTCCGCCGTAGAGCAGCTCCATGCCGAGCAGACTTCGGTAAACTGCACAGAAGCCGCATGTTCAAGACGCGAAACGTGATCGCAGAGATTTTTTCAATCGCCGGCGCCATACGCCAGCAGTGTACGTCGACTTTGCTCTGGAGGGCACAGGGGGACGATTGAACCTGCTCCACCCGCGGGTCTAACGCGCATCTCTACATTCAATTCTGGATGGTCGCTAGCCTACATCGGAAGCGCCCTGGCCATAATGCGAGTGGAAAGGCGAGGTGTTGATCCGAGGCGCTTTCGAGTAAGTATCCTCCTGCAGAGCCGGAGGCTTTACGGTTGCTGGCCCCTCAAAGGGGCCTGATCGCAACCGTTGAAAAGCAACAGCAACTGCAACCCCACGAAACGCGTTAGCAGTGAGCTTTCGGGATAAGGAAAGCAAGAGCAGAAGATATACTCCCGGAATTCTCAAAGTTTGACTGCCTCCCCGGCAGAGCCGGAGGAACTCCCGGTTTCATTAGGAGGCAAGCCAGAAGGAAGGCGCAGGCGCTTGCCGCGAATGCGATGAGTCTATGGAGATTGAATCAAAACACGCCTGTAATCATCCATTTAGCTAGATCAACGAAGGCCGATGAAGCGATCTCTGCAAGCCCGTACACCCCGAGTATGGCACAGTCGAGCGTCCGCGGCGCCTGCGGCTTCGTTCTTGTCGGTAAACCGCACCTGACTCCCCTGCGCCTGACTCCGACCACATCCTGCTCGAACCTCGGCTGCGCCAACGCACGCCTTGGGCGTGGATGAGCTTGCACTTGGGTGCAGCATAACGCTGCACTGGGTGGCAGAATTGATTGCATTCAGCACCCCAATTTTTGCATCGATTCTCACGTCGGATAGCTCGCACATCCACCGCTCGGGGCATGCAGAAAGCTCTGGGCCGGCTTATGGTCTATTACGCGTGTTTCGGCCAACTTATGGTCTCAAAGGCTGCTTGCGGTGTCAGAGAGCGGCATTCAGAACAAAGGGGTTGTGTTGGCCAGCTTCAATTTGGAATATTCGTTCGCCTGAAATCCGCCTTGGTCACGTATAAAGTTCGCCGAGAAAACCTCTCAGCTAGCTTGGTAAGTCCGAGTCCGCCGCGACGCCAACTACTTGTCCTATAACCCACTCGTTTCCCGAATTCGCAAATGAGACGATCCAATGAGCCACCTCCTCGGGTAAACCACGGCGACCGAGAGGAACCTGTTCTCGCTCACGTTGCTTCACGGTTTCGGCTTGCTCCGACGGAGATCCCCATCATGCCCATCAGAGCCCCGGATTCTGTTGGGCCGACAGCGATTGCATTGACGCGTATGCCTATTGGAGCTAATTCCGAAGCCCAGGCGCGGGTCAAGTATTCGAGAGCGGCCTTGCTTGCCCCATAGTGGGAGAGGCCAGCGCCTGCTTTGGAGCCATAAGTGCTTGATATATTAACGATCGATCCCTTTCTCTCTTTCAGAATTGTATCCGCTCAATTCTCATGCTTCGACTTTCCTCAAAGTGCTTGATCGGAAGCGACAATGAAGGTCGCACCGGTACACCGGCCTGCGGGCAGACACGTCTGTGCTTGGTGTTGGTCAGCAGAGAAGTTGCCGTTGCACTTGTTCTGCTTGTCGCACTGGGCTGCTCCTACGCAGCTTCCCAAAAACATCTTAACCTCGGTTCCACCAATGCCAACTCGACCCATCTTCATCTCACTCCCGCTTTAGGCAATAATTAAGGATGCTATGTCCAAACAACAATTCCAGACCGAAGTCTCCCAGCTCCTGCAGCTGATCGTTCACTCTCTCTACTCGCACCCCGAAATCTTTCTCCGCGAGCTCATCTCCAATTCCTCCGACGCGCTCGACAAGCTGCGCCACCTCAGCCTCACCGACGACAAATACAAGGCCCTCGTGGGCAATGGCATCGACTCGCCGCGCATCGACCTCGAACTCGACGAAGCCAACAAGACCCTCACCATCTCCGACACCGGCATCGGCATGAACGAGGAAGACCTCGTCTCGCACCTCGGCACCATCGCCCGCTCCGGCACCAAGAACTTCCTCGCACAGCTCTCCGGCGACGCCCGAAAGGACTCCAACCTCATCGGCCAGTTCGGCGTCGGCTTCTACTCCGTCTTCATGGTCGCCGACAGGGTTGAGGTCATCTCGCGCAAGGCCGGCGAAGAGAAGACATATAAGTGGACCAGCGACGGCAAGATCGGCTTTGACATCGAAGAGGTCTCCGGTGCCGATGCGCGCAAGAACGCCGGAACCACCATCCTCATCCACTTCAACGACGAGGGCGCGCAATACGCCAACGGTTGGCGCCTGCAGGAGATCGTCAGGAAGTACTCCAATCACATCGCCTTTCCTATCTTCCTTACCTACGACAAGAGCGATTGGGACGCCGAGAAGAAGGAATCCGTCAAGACCCGCACGACCGAGCAGGTCAACGCCGCCAGCGCCATGTGGCGACGCTCCAGGTCCGAGCTCACTGACGATGACTACAGGGAGCTCTACAAATCGCTCACCGGCGCCTGGGAAGACCCTCTCTTCTGGTTCCACACCCGCGCCGAAGGCACGCTCGAGTACACCACCCTCTTCTACATTCCCGGCAAGGCTCCGCTCGATCTCTACCAGGCCGACTACAAGGGCGGCGTCAAGCTCTACGTCAAGCGTGTCTTCATCATGGACGACTCCAAGGACCTGCTCCCGCAGTACCTCCGCTTCGTCCGCGGCATCATCGACTCCGAAGACCTCCCGCTCAACGTCTCGCGCGAGATCCTGCAGCAGAACAAGGTGCTCACGAGCATCAAGACCGCCAGCGTCAAAAAGATCCTCTCCGAGCTGAAGACCATCGCCACCAACGATCCCGAGAAGTACTCGCAGTTCATCGCCGAGTACAACCGTCCACTCAAGGAAGGTCTCTACGGCGACTACGCCAACCGCGAGACGCTGCTCGACCTCATCCGCTTCAAGTCCACTAAAGTTGAAGGACTCACTTCGCTCGCCGAGGCCAAGGAGCGCATACAGCTCGAGCAGAAGGCGCTCTATTACATCACAGGCGGCTCCGAGTCCATGCTTCGCAACTCGCCCCTGCTTGAGATCTACAAGAAGAAGGGCATCGAAGTCCTCATCCTCGACGACGACATCGACGAGATCGTCTTTTCGACCGTCACCAAGTACGGCGACATCGATCTCAAGGCCGTCAACAAGTCCTCCACCTCCGAAGACCTCAAGGACGACTCCACGCCCGAGAAGGCCGAAGAGCTCAAGCCCCTGCTCGAGAAGATCAAGGCCACGATCGGCGAGGCCGTCAAAGAGGTGCGCGCCTCATCGCGCCTTGCCGACAGCCCCTCCGTCATCGTCTCCGACGAGGATGAGCCCTCAGCCCGCATGCGCCAGATGATGCAGGCCATGGGCCAGAAGAACCTGCCCGAGTTGAAACCCACACTCGAGATCAACCCCGATCACGAGATCATCAGAAAGCTGCTCGCCGACCCCAGCAACAGCAAGGCAGAAGACGCCGCCTGGCTCCTCTTCGACCAGGCACTACTGCTCGAAGGCGTGCCGCTGAAAGACCCCGCCACCTTCGTCCAGCGCCTGAACCGAGTGCTAAACCAATCCATCTAAACCGAAACACAAGCAGCAAACCAAAACGCCTCCCGCAGGGGAGGCGCTTCTGCATCGTTGTCCTAATTGACCTTGCCCGCGTAAAACGTATCCCTTAGCGAGCTGTTTTAATAGCAAAAGGGAAAGCGAAGATGACGAAAGCAACGCGGAAGAAGTACATGCTGGAGTTCAAGCAGGAAGCCGTACGGCTTGTGGATTCGGGTCAGGGGCTGGCGTCGGCAGCACGCACGCTGGGATTGGTGGAGCAGACCTTGTCCAACTGGGTCAAGGCGCATCGCGCCGGGACATTGAAGGGCGCCAGCGGCAAGGCGCAGGTGAGCGCCGAGCAGATGGAGATCAGCCGTCTCCGTGCCGAGTTAGCGCGGGTAACGATGGAACGCGACATTCTGGGAAAAGCGACGGCATTCTTTGCAAAGGGCCAGAAGTGAAGTATGCCTTTATTCAACGCCACAGGCGGGTCTGGCCGATCCGTGTGCAGTGCCGGGTGCACGGCGTGAGCGTCTCCGGTTACCAACACATGAGGCGGTTGCAGAGGATAGCCCAGCGCCGCCACCTGAGCGGCGAAGCATTGCTGGTGCACATTCGCGCGGCCTATGCAGAGAACCGTGGAGCCTATGGTTGCCCGCGCATTTGGCGACAACTGCGGGCACAAGGCATTCGCGTGGGCAAGCAGCGAGTGCAACGTCTGATGCAGGAGCATGGCATTCAGGCGCGTGGCAAGCGTCGTTTTCGTGTCATGACCACCGACAGTCGGCATGACCTGCCGATTGCGCCGAACCTGTTAGATCGCAACTTTACCGTGGCCGCGCCCAACACGGCGTGGTCTGGCGACATCACGTACATCGCCACCGAGGAAGGATGGTTGTATCTGGCCGTGGTCATCGACCTGTTCAGCCGTCAGGTGGTGGGCTGGTCGATGCGTCCGGATATGCGACGCAACCTGGTTATCGATGCCCTGGAGATGGCTTGGTATCAGCGTCGTCCCGACAGGAGCGGGGCTGATCTTCCATAGTTTTCGCGGCAGCCAGTACGCCAGCGACGACTTCAGGCAGTTGCTCGATGAGTACGGCATCACGCCATCGATGAGCCGTAAGGGCAACAGCTGGGACAACGCCTGCTCGGAGACGCTGTTCGGCTCACTGAAGGTGGAGCGCCTGCATGGGCAACGCTTTGCAACGATCCGACAGGCTAAGGATGCAACCATCTCCTGGCTTCTTTGGTATAACCAAACACGACTGCACTCGACGCTGAACTACGTCAGTCCAATCCGGTTCGAGCAAGACTGGGAAGCTAGGATGAAGGTTGCCGCGTGAGTGTGGGAGCGAAGCTGAATAGGCGGTGGAAATGCCGGTCTGAGAGAAAGCATGGGAAAACGATAAAACTGTTTTCCCACCCTTCCCACAGTCCTTGGAAATCCCTGGGGGATTACCACCGCCTCGACGACCGCGGGGAGAGGAAGAATTCCTCCTCAAACCAGCCAGTTATGGGATACGCATTCTGAGGGCAAGGTCACTTCATACATGTCATGCGTTGTGTCGAGCTCAAACTGTTCTGTGTGCCCTTGCCGTCCATTTGTTCTGGCCTCCAGGTGAGCCCAGGTTAGAGCGATCATTTGCGACCGGCGCGGACCAGTGCTACCGGCAAGCAAAACCATCGCCCGGTCGCGCACAGAGAGAGAGCTGCTCTGCAAGAAGCTGGAACTCTTCCGGGGTGAGAACGTCCTTATCACGGAGACGCTTCGAGGAGGTCCTTACCCTGCTGATGGGATTGAAGGTGAGCCACTCATCAGATGGCGTGGCCTTGGCGATTTCGGAGTTCAACTACGCTCCCGACGATTTGCCTTTTATATGTCCGCTTTCCTACCGTATTTTCATACCACCTGAAAACCCAAACGTCGGGACGGCTTCGACGCTCTCAACTAAAGAGACTTCATTGTTGAAATCTGCTCAACGATCTCCTTTCCGCTTCAATCAGTGGTAGTCACGATCGAATTCGTTCGGCTTCTTGGTCATCGCCGGTAGAACCTGACGCCTCACTTGCTCGAGAAGCGCGTCATCGCTCCATGGTGCATCGGCCACTATGTGATGCAGTGACTGGTGCATCTGGCGTACGTTGCCGGGAGCAAGCCGCGCAGCCATCGGCTCCACGCTCTTGCGCTCGATCGGAAGCATCAGGCCCTTGGTGTAGTTTTCGAGGGGAACAACTCGGTCCGCATGTCCGGCTGCCCGGGTCAAACCATCCAGATAGGCTTGCAGACGATCAGGCTGGCGCGAGA
>NZ_JQKI01000082.1 GCF_000745965.1 Edaphobacter aggregans DSM 19364
CGGCAATAATGCGCTGCTGTTGTTGCTGATCAAGAGTTGGAGCCTTGCCTGGACGGGCGGCATCGAACAACGCCCGCTCCAGCCCGCCATCAAGATACCGCTTGCCGATCTGCCATACCGCCTTGGCGGAAAGCTCCAGGTTGGCTCCCACCGCAGGCGTGGACTGTCCCTGATCCAATTGACGCAAGGCCAAGGCGCGCAATGTCGTGCGTACGACTGCAACCCACCTCCTAACAACTGATCGATCTGCTGTCGATCTCGCTGCTTGAGTTCAATCTGAAGTCGTATGCCTCTGCTCACTCCCCAGAGATACAGCCAGCACCAGAACCCAACAAGCGCCTACATTGGTTACCTATACATGCGGCCACAGTACAAGTGCATTGGCATCGAGCACAATCATCTCAGCGGACAGCACTCTTTTCCACAGCCGTCGGGTGCAGTGCCCTGAGCGACTCATCGATCTTTGACTCATCGTCAAATTGCTCCCAAATGAGGGGTTTACTCGTAAGAGTGGCACGAGGAACTGAACTTCCACTTACTAATGTGCAAACCGGGAATCGTCTAGCGCTCAGTTCACCTGAAGGCCCGTTCTCGCTCGTTGAGAGCGAACGGGTCACGTGTCCGATACCAGACCACCTCGTCGGCAAGTGCATTCAACACCGGAGAGATCTCTCGCCCGAGAGCTGCATAAACTTCGTTGATAACGTCCAGCTCTTTCCGGAATTTGTAACTCACTCCTTACACCCGCCTCAACGCGGTGTCCTCTGCAAACCTGGTTGTGAGTCGTTGGAGTTCTGTCTTTGGGGGCGTGAATTGAGCAAGATTCCGACCATCCGAGCAAAAATCCGCACAACTCCCTATGTGATGTGCAGTTTACTCACAGTTGTGAGCAGAGGTCGGTTCGAAATCTGTCGGGATAACTCAACACAGGAGGGTAACTCAATGGAAGCAATCGGTTTGTTAGTCGCGCTCGAAGCACGCCCAGGCAAGGAGGCCGCTGCCGAAGCATTTCTGAAGTCGGTTCAGCCCCTCGCGCTCAATGAGAATGGGACCCTGAAATGGTATGCGATCAAGCTTGGGCAGAGGAAATTCGGCATCTTCGACACCTTTGCAAATGAAGGGGGCCGCAATGCCCACCTGACTGGCGAGATTGCGAAGGCGTTGGGAGCTCGGGCCAACGAATTGTTCGCGACTCCCCCGCAGGTCGAAAAAGTGGAGATCCTTGCAAGCACACCTTTGAAGAACAGGTGGGAGTGATTTGAATCGCAAGTCCTTTTGATTGCGATAGTCGTGCCTGACACGTAGAAGACCTGCACGAATCGTTCTTGGCCTTCGCGTGATCTTGCTGAGATTCCCCACGAATTCGCGTGGAGAATCCCGGGAGATTCAACAAGTCAAACCACCGGCCAGAATCAACGGATGCTTGATCGCCGGAACAACAAGGAGATATGAAGTGTCATACGTCACGGTTCGCAAAGAAAAGTTAGGCTGCGTCGCGCTCCCCTCCATCGCACACCGACACTCTGGGGCAATGAGTGTCACAACCTCAAATCAACATCCCTTCAGCACAAGCCGTCACCGCATGTTTCCTCTTGCGATGTTCGCTCTACTGGCAGCCGCTTTTGGATTCAACCAAGGAACTGGAGCTCAAAATATTGCACCACCCATCTCGGGTGTCCTGGGGCAGGTTCAGGCTGTCGATGATCATTCGATCACAATCCAGAACAAATCAGGACTTTCTCGTCTCAACATCAGGCAGCACCTCACAACCTATCACGCAGTTCCCTCGGACTTGAGCCACATCACGGACAATGACTACATTGGCGTCGCATCAACGGAGCTGCCCAACGGAACGGAGGTGGCAAAGCAGATCTTCATATTTCCGTCGGAACTCCGAGGCGCAGTGGAAGGCAGCGTTGTCATGGATGCGCAGCCCGGCGCTGCGACTCAGAGTCGGATGACCAACGGGTCTGTTTCCTTGCGGCACGCGGCCGAATCACACTCTCGAATGACCAACGGCGTCGTGCAGAAGGGGAGCGGAACAACACTGGTCGTTCACTATCAGGATGGAGCACAGACCATTTCTGTGCCGGCAAATGTTGCGGTCGTAGGTATTGTTCCCGGCGAGGTTCAGCTAGCGGCAGGGGAGACGGCCTACGCGAAGACCGATAAACAAGCGGACGGCACGCTCACCACGCATATGATCCTCGTGATCGGCGGACCCCCCTCGGGAAATACCAGGTAACAGCCGGAGGCTGTGTCTTGCCATCTAGCAGGCGAATCCACAATGAACGAATGGCTACAGGCGCGCGGGCACCCAGGACCCACGCGCTCGTAGTCCGCCGGCACCACATCTTAGTACGAATCAGTCATTGGCTCACCATTCCGCTCATTCTCGGCCTGATTCTGAGCGGCATATCGATCTACTGGGCTTCACCTATTTATCGACATAATCCGGATCCGCAGTCAGGTACCTTCGACTACTTCGCTGACGCCGGAATCTGGATTTGTGTTCAGATACCTTGGCTGCACCACTACGCAGACCCAGGGGACTGGGTCTACAACCACATCAGCCTTGGACCCTTCATGCTCGCCTTCGCTTTGCGTTTTCACTGGCTCTGCGCGTACTTATTCGTGCTGAACGGACTGGTGTACCTTGCTGGCCTTATTCTAGGAGAGGGGGGTGGTGCTCACTCCTGCCCCGGTTGAGCGATGCTCGCGGTGTTCCGCAGGTGGCCAGATATTTACCTGGGCTTCCCCTACGCCATACTGGCCCGGCGCCGGCAAAGGCATCTTGGCTTTCGCACAAAATACAACCCCCGCCCTGAGAGAGTGCCAGACTCTGAGGAGTGAATGGTGCGTGCATCCGCGTCCATTGGCGCCAAAATCCATAGCGCCGTATCGACAGTGCTCGGCAGGCAGAGTTTGGCCTGCAGAAGATTTTGGAGCGAGCATTGTGGATACGGCGATTTGTACTAAACCCGGATAGGTTTTGGCAGGACAATTGCTTCAAGGGGATTCAATCCATCGCAGCTATTTTGTGCGGACTTGAGCGGAAGCGTTGCGACTGTCGTGCGCAACATGCAATTTGTCCTGCCCAAAAATCTACCATGCTTCCACCTACCCGCGGAGCGGGTTTAGTGCAAATCGCCGAGTCACTCGTCGAGTAGTGGCGTGGATTTCCGCGAGAGTTGAGTCTGGGGGTCGACTTCGACTAATCGAGGGCTCGTTGATACCAGATGGCTAAGTTCGCGCCAGCAATCCGCAGCGCATACCGTAATCGAACGTAAACGAGATAAATTTCGGGTAGGGCTATGTCCGCTGCAAGAACGGGTAAGTCGTTCCGCATTGAAAATAAAGAGGTTGCGCACTGTACCTGTATTTGTACCCAAACTGGAACCGATGCGCCGACGGCCCTTCAGAAACAGAGCATCTCAATATTCATCACGGCAAATAGATTGAACCACATAGCGTGATTCGAAGATAGTGCCCGGAGGGGGACTCGACCCCCCGTGGGATTGCTCCCTGCGAATTTTAAGTCTCCGAGGGATACCGTAAGTCTATGATAAATAAGCGTAATTGAGCGTAAGCCAGCTTGACCCAAGTCCTTGTCTACCCGACATTTATCGTAGTTGAGCGTAATTTGGCCAAACTGATGTCTGTACCCGAATCTGTACCCGAAATCGTTGCATTTTGCATCCGTCCAGTACTGCAATTGCAGTATGAAGCTACCGCAATCTAGCACCAATTCCCTTCCTTCTTTAGTTAATCGTTTGGGTCTGAACACTCGCTCGCAGAGCTACCCGAATGGCGAAGGACACCAATAGCCCGGTGCTGTCGGCAGACGCTGTGCAGTCGGCGACCCGCGCTTACCTCGCTGCCTTGACCATCGCCGGGCTTGCCATCAACGCCCTCTTCCATATTCATTGGGTAGATTCCGTGGCCGCGTTAGCTGCAGTTCCCATTCTTATCATTGAAGGGCGTCGGGCTATGCGTGGCGAAGGATGCGGCTGCGGATAGGCGAATGGCGGCAGCGCAGGGCGTTCGTCAGTCGCCTTCTGTCCGATAGAAGTGCTCTGTATTTACGAATTGGCCGTCGCGATTTCATCTGCTATGTTGCGCGGAGTGAGCCTTCCACGTTTGAGAGCCCGTTCCTTCATCATCACGAAGAAGACCGGGACCAGGATCAGGACGTGAACAGTTGAGGTAATCATCCCGCCGACAATAGGTGCGGCAATCGGCTTCATCACATCGGAGCCAATACCCGATTCCCATAGGATGGGCACGAGGCTGGCCAGGACCGCGCATACCGTCATGAGCTTTGGCCGTAAACGCTGGACAGCCCCTTCGATGGCCGCTGCTTCCACATCGGCGTTCGTCAACGGCTTACCGCCCTGCAGTTTGTGTTCGAGCGCTTCATGGAGATAGACCACCATAACCACGCCGGTTTCCACGGCAATGCCGAACAGCGCAATGTAGCCGACCGCCACCGCAACGCTGAAGTTGTAGTGAAGTAGCCACTGGAGGAGGAGTCCTCCACTCATCGCATAGATTGTGGGAAAGATGAGGACAAGCGCCTCCGCCACCGAATGAAAGACGAGGTACAGCAGTAGGAAGATCACAAAGAAGACGACGGGAAGAATCAGTTGTAGCCGCTGCTTCGCTCGCAGTTCCAGTTCATACTCTCCCGACCACTGAAAGGAGTAATTTGCCGGCAGCGCCAGTTTGTCGTGAAGGAGCTTGTCTGCATTTTGGACGAAGCCGCCGTAGTCGGTGTTCTTGAGATCGATGTAGATATACCCCGTAAGAGCGCCATCTTCATCGCGGATCATGGCGGGACCATGTGTGAAGGAGATTCGCGCTACCTGCCCCAGCGGGATCTGCGCACCGGATGGCGTACCTATCAGAACTTCGCGCATCTTCTCGACATTGTCGCGGAAGTCTCTTTGGTAGCGGACATTGATGGGATAACGCTCGCGGCCTTCGATATTCTCAGCGATATTCTCTCCGCCTATGCCGGATGAAACAGCAGTCTGAACGTCCGCAATGGTGAGGCCGTATCGAGCTGCTTCCTCTCGATTGACATTCACGTTAACGTAAAAGCCCTGCGCGACCTTCTCAGAGAAGACAGATCGCACTTGCGGCAGCCCGGAGAGCGCGGTCTGAATCTGCGAAGCGAGTTGCTGGATACCATCCACGTTCGGTCCCTGCACCTTCATACCAAGCGGCGTTTTGATGCCAGTCAGCTCCATATCCAGGCGATTTTCGACTGGCATAGTCCATGTATTCGAGAGGCCGGGAAACTGGAGCTTTTCGTCCATCTGTTGAATGAGCTTTTCGTAAGTCATCCCTGCGGGCCATTGCTCCCGCGGCTTGAGCATTACAGTCGTGTCGTACATATCCAACGGAGCGTTATCGGTGGCACTATCAGAGCGGCCAACTGCGCCGAATACAGTAGCCACTTCTGGAAAGCTGCGAAGGATTCGGTCCTGCTGTTGCAGGAGACCCTTCGCCTGCTCGATGGAGATACCGGGGAGAGCGGTCGGCATATATAAGGTAGAGCCTTCGAAGAGAGGCGGCATGAATTGGCTTCCTAAACGGGATGCGAGCGGGAACGTGACCACCAGGAAGATCAGATTGACCGCAATAGTGAGCCAACGGTGATGCAGGCAGAACCGCAGAATCGGCAGGTAAATCGCCTGGGTGACGCGCGAGATTGGATTCGCTTGCTCTGGCCGCAGACGTCCACGAATGAGCATTACCATCAGGACGGGTACAAGGGTGATAGCGAGGATGGATGAGGAGCCAACAGCCAGGGTCTTCGTCCACGCCAGCGGACGGAACATCCGTCCCTCCTGCGCTTCGAGCAGGAATACCGGCAGGAAGGAAACGACAATGATCAGAAGGGAGAAGAAGAGTGCAGGACCCACCTGCTTCGCTGCATTGATAAGGATCTTCTGCCGCTCTGGTTCCGATACCGGATTAGCATCGTTCTCCTGCCGTTCCGATAGATGACGATAGCCGTTCTCGACCATCACGATGGACGCATCGACAAGAACGCCAATGGCCAATGCGATACCGCCCAATGACATGATGTTCGAGCTCACTCCCAGCCAGTACATCGGGATGAAGGACACCAGCACCGCGATGGGCAATGCGAGGATTGCGATGAGCGCAGATCGGAAATGAAACAAGAACACGATGATGACAACGCTCACAATAATCGCTTCTTCGAGAAGATCGCGTTGCAGCGTTTTAATCGATGCATCGATCAGGCCAGAGCGGTCGTATCCTGGCATGATCTGGACGCCGAGTGGTAAAGACGGTGTGATTTCGCGGAGCTTTTGTTTAACCCCGTTGATGACGGTCAGCGCATTCATGCCCTGGCGCATGACGATGATGCCTCCAACCGTCTCACCTTCTCCATTCCACTCCGCGACTCCTTCACGGATATCAGGACCGAAGCTCACCGTTCCGAGATCGCGCAACAGGACTGGCGTTCCGTTCTTGCTGCTGACGGCAACGGTTGCGAGATCGTCCAACGACCGCAGATAGCCGAGACCGCGGATCATGTATTGTGCGCCGCTCAGGTCGAGCACCCGTCCACCGACTTCATTCGTGCTCATCTTTACTTTGTCGATCACCATAGAAAGCGGAATGCCGTAGGCAAGAAGTTTGTTGGGATCGAGGTGTACCTGATACTGCCGGACGAAACCTCCGATGCTGGCGACCTCAGCGACTCCGGGCACGGTTTCGAGGGCATAGCGGAGATGCCAGTCCTGCAAGCCGCGCAGGTCGGCAAGGCTATGCTTTCCACTCTTGTCTACTATTGCGTACTCATAGACCCAACCTGCGCCCGTTGCATCGGGGCCAATGGAAGGATGTACATTCTCCGGCAAACGTCCGCTTATCTGTTGTAGGTATTCGATGACACGCGAGCGTGCCCAGTAGAGATCGGTGCCGTCCTGAAAGACCACGTAGACATAGGAGTCCCCGAACATGGTCTGAGCCCGAACAGCCTTCACATGAGGAGCAGCGAGAAGGCTGGTGACGATCGGATAGGTCACCTGGTCTTCGATAACGTCAGGCGGCTCGCCTGCCCAACTGGTATGTACGATCACCTGTACATCGGAGATGTCGGGCAGCGCGTCGAGTGGCACATGCTGGAGGGACCATATTCCCGCAAGTGTTAACAACAAAACCGCTGTAAAGACTAAGAAGCGATTGCGTGCGCAAACATCAATGATTCTGGAAAGCATTACATGCCTCCCGTCGCGTTCACGTGCAACTGCTTCGTGGCGACTACCCGGCCGTTTTTCTGAACGGAGATGGTGACCTGCCAGGTGCCTCCAGAGCCGAGCGAGCCGCTTCCCTCATATAGGCCGTTGCCTTTGTCAGCAAGCTTGGTAGTCGTGTTCATCGCAGCCATGCCCATCGCCGGCATTGCGGCCATATAAAACGTAACTGTTACGTCGGCGCCAACAATCGGCGTATTTCCGCTACCAGTCAGGTGTACACGGAATGTATTCGACCCCTTATTCGGCGGGTTGGGATCGGTTGTGAAGTCAATGTTCGCCTGAGCGGCAGGTGCATTCGCTGGCGGAGCGTTACTGCCCGCACCCGGTGGAGGTGGAACGAACGAACCTGCGGCAGCTTGCAACTGACTCTCTGAATCGATCAGGAAGTTCGCTGAAGTAACGATGGACTGATGTGCTTCCAACCCCTTGAGCACGACGAAATCATCCCCAACGCGAGGGCCGGTAGCAACTTCCTTCGGCTCCAGGTTGCCATTGCCATGATTGAGAAATACAAGTTGTCGAGTGCCGGATTGAAAGACTGCCGAGGCAGGCAAGACAAGCTGTCGTCCGAGGCTGGATTTCACATCGACGTTCACGAACATGCCCGGTTTCAACTTGAGTCCCGGATTCGCAATCGCCAGCCGCACACGGACGGTGCGGGTTGCCATATCCACTTGTGGCAGGATCTCTTCGATCTGACCCGAGAATGTGCGCCCCGGATACGAATCGACGGTAATCTGCACTACATCACCGGGCTTAACGCGGCCAACGTCGTTTTGGAAGATCTGAGCATAGACCCATACGCGTGACAGGTCAGCAACGGTGTAGAGCTTCGTCGACGGCTCGGCATACATATTGGGCAAAGCATTGCGCTCGGTGATGTATCCCGCAACCGGCGAGTTGATGGTGAGGTCAGTAATTGGTTTGCCCGTCTCCTTGAGCTTTGCAATCTCGCTCTGCGGAACTTCCCATTGCTGCAAACGCTGTTCTGCTGCCGCAGATAGTGATTCTGCCCCGGCTGCAACTCCGTCTACGGTGCTCGTACCCAACGTCTTCTGGTTCTGCCGCGCCAGCAGATACTCCTGCTGCGTGGCCACCAGATCCGGGCTGTAGATAGTAAAGAGTGGTTCTCCTTTGCGCACGTATTGATAAGTGGCGCTGGCAAAGACCTGGCGAATGTAACCGGGAAAGCGCACCTGCACGTAGGAAAGAAGACGCTCGTTGATGTCCACTGTGCCGGTCGCGCGGATGTCATCGTCCAGTTGTTTGTATTCGACAGTTCCTGTCTTTACGCCAATGCTCTGCATCCGCTCGGGCGTGAGCTGAACGGGAACCAGCGGTGTTTCCATCTTTTGTTCTGGCATGGATGGCACTGCCTCTTGCATAGCTGGCGATGGACCAGCAGCCACGGGTTGCACATCCCCGGACATCGGCATACTCATCGCTTGGGGCTGTTTCGCCCAATGGGAGCGGTATGCCCAAATCCCTGCGACAACAGCCAGAACTAGGATCCAGACGAGAGAGGTTCTCCAAACATATTTGTTCATCGCAGTGTCGCTCCTGTCAGAGTTTCGATATGAGCCAACGCAGCTTCGTGATCTTCAAGCATCTCTGCGTACTCGAGCTTCAGGTTGAGAAGGTCAGTGAAATATGAGAGGACGTGAATGAACTGCTCGCGATTGGACGCATAGGCGCTAAGTGTTGCGCGATAGGCTGCATCGGACTGCGGGATGAGACCTTCTCGATATTCCTTTAGCAGCTCTTCATCGCTCGTTGCTTTTACATATCCCTCTTTCACCTCTGCGAGCTGCTGTTGGAGATGGGCGTCAAGTGTCTGTTGCGACTCAGCACGTTTCTCTGTAGCTTCTGTAATCTCTGCATTCACTCGTTTCTTGCGAGGAAAACGCACATCGAAGGTGAACATGTAATAGTCCCTGTACTTGCGGTCGGTGTTCTGATACATGTAGCCCACCTCAAAGTCTGGCTTTCCCTCACGCTTTGCGGAGGCCAATTGGGCATCCTGCCTCTGAATGGAACTCGCATCGACCTGGATCTGGGGGTTGTTCTGCCGGACCACGGAAAGAAGCTCATCGGAGGACTGCTTTAGCGGAGTTTCGATGAGGTCTTCAGTAACGATGTCCGGTGAGCTTTGATCGTGCTTGAGTAAGCCTTTGAGATGCGCCTGTATCTGCCCCATTCGTTGATGGTGCATGGTGATCTCTTTCACGATCTTTGTTCGGTTCACTTGTGCCTGGAGGACATCCTGCTGCATCCCCTGGCCTACCTGATAATGGGCCGTTGCATCCTGAATGAGCTGGTCAAGAACCGCTTCGTTTTGGCGCAGGATGCCAAGTGTCTGTTGCAGGTACGCCAGCTGGAGATAGTCGGCCTTTACCGCGTCAGCAATGCTGGCCTTCGTGATTTCTACCTGAGCTTGTTTCGTCTCTGCGTCACGTTCCGCAACTTCTCCTCGCAATCGCAGTTTTCCCGGATAGGGCAACTCCTGCGATGCTCCAACCCCGATGTAGGCAAAGTCGCTGTTCGTGTATCCCGCTAACGGTTTGGGGCTGCCCACACTCAACTGCTGGTAGGTAAATTTAGGGTCGGGCAGAGTAGTCATCTGCGGCGCTACTTGTCGTGCGGCCAGCGCGCCATGATTGGCGGCGGAGATCTGGGGGTTGTTTGTCCCGGCCTCAACTAAAAGCTGGGACAAAGGCGTAGGGCTACTCGCCGCGGTCGTCTGCCCAGAGGCAGAAAATACGGTGGCAAGCATAAGCGTGGCGGTCAACAAAGAGACCACGTTCATACAAAAACTCCAATCTCAAATGCAGTTCAAGGCAATGCCGAAACATGCAGACAGGCGTGTGCGCTCGGCAAAGTAGAGTGCGAGAGTGGAGTGGACTAGATTCTTAGGATGGAGATCGTCGCGGGCGGCGACTTGGGAGGCGAGTGGTCGGAGTGCTCAACCCAACCAGTGACGGCAGAGGCAGGATTCGCCAACACGGACGCAGCCAGCCAGATAACGGGAACTACAGTCGGGTGGAACGTCACTGCCTTCGTATCCAGTGCGTTGTCGTGGACGCTCGGCGGAATCTTCTGGCAGCAACCATGCGACGCCGGCATTCCCATCTGTCCGCATTGGTTCTTCATCATGCGGCAGCAGGCACGTTCTTGAGTGCTCATCTGCGCACCGGGAACCATACAGGCCATCGCCGGAGCCAGGCATGACACCAGAAGGAGTACCAGCACACCGAATTGGCGAAGAGCACGCATCTCCTTGCTTAGACTACGGCTAACTCCCAAAATGGAGCAAACAGCGGTTCAACACTCTCGTCGCCCCTCACCTAAGGCCCCAAGAGACTTCTTAGAACTTGCAAGCCGCTGATCATGCCCGATACGGAACGGCGAAATTACCTTTCGAAAACTAGCGCGAACGCTAAAGGCTCTCGTGGTGCCGCTCACCACAGCCGAAGTCCGCAGCGCACCCCGTAATTAAGGGTAACCAGCATGTATGTTGCGTAATCCGCGCATCAAAACCACATTGCGCACAGTAACGCATTGAAAATAATATAGATGGGGCCCTACCTGAATCTTTATCCAACTTCGCCGGATAGGCCGAACTGCTTCACGCTTCGAGCGCTTCAATACATCTTAAGTTACTTTACAGCAATGACATAAGCGTCATGGAAGATGGTGCCCGGAGGGGGACTCGAACCCCCACTCGATTGCTCGATGCGAATTTTAAGTCCTATTTCCCATGGTTCGCACTTCCCTGCACCACATCGCACAGAGAAGAATAAGAGCATCAAAATGAAATAGATGGACCAGTTATCCACATCGCACCCTGGCGCACAGAAAAGCACAAAATCACGGTGCAAAGTGGCACCAAAAGCGGCACCAGATTCATGCCGTTTTGATGGCGACTCACCTTCAGTGTTAACCACAGAGGCGAAGACATATGAGACGGCGGCATTTGGCTTGGCGAGTGCTTTGGCGATAATGCGTTTACTTGATTTTGGCCAACGATTGGAATTCGCTCCTGGTCGATCACCGCCCGCTGAACGTCACCGTTCAGGAAATAAAGTGAATTGGTCTGGTCGCGCTCTATCGTGAACCGATTGCGGCTAAAGTAGAGCTCAGCCCAACGGGTCAGGTAATACTTGTTTTCCGCCTCCTGGGGACGGTATTGGAAGTTGCGATAGTCGATCGCTTCGGCTCGACCCACCTCGTTGATCCGTACGATCAATGGGTGGAGATCGGCCAGCGCCCTTTGACTCCGGAAGACGAGTGCCGCAAGAGAGAGACAGACAGCAGCGAGCACAAGGATCGTGATCTTCAAATAGGTGTTCATCACGAGTGGATCGCCGTACTGTTCGATATACTTCTCCGCTGCGCGTGTAATATCCGGCGATGTCTTGATCACGATGATTCTCCAGTCCGGTTAGAGTCCCCTGAGAACTGCGGCGGTGATGAGCCCGCCCATGCCGATGCCGTGACCGCCCACATGGCCAGAGAAGAGGCTGGCCGTCATGGTCGGAATCTTGAGCAGGATGAAGCCGGCTACGAAGCACAAAATAAGCAGCCCAGGCATCAGGTAGATCAGTCTCTGCGGATCGTTGATGTTCATCGCTCCGCTGGTCAAATAAGTGATGAGCAGGTGACTCATGACGCTCATGGTTGCGGCGGCAACTACCTTGTAGAATTCAAAACCCAAGAACGCCTTAAGCCATCCCCAGAAAAGGAACTCAGTCTTTTCAAACACCATCCACGGGATGAAAACAGGCCCGAGAAGGCCGATGATCGTTGCACCCACGGCACCGTAGGCAATGATGACGCCAATCAGCCCAGTAAGAATGCACAAGACAACTTGAACGGTATAGGTACAGAGAAGCATGTATGGCTCAGTGAATGATGGGGAGAGATTGCCGACCTGACTGAGCGCCGTATGGACAGTGTTCTGGACTTCCTGTGTGGAGTCCCGACCAATGTAATCGACCAGACTGCTGGTTCCGCCTCGAATGAAGCCTTTGAGTGAATATCCGATGCCGGGAATGGAGGCGTCATAAAACTTCACAAAGCAGTATGCGAACGTGATCAACAGGAAGAAGCTGAGGAACTTGGCTACGCTGAAGCCCGGGCCTCCCTGCGCTGACGCCAGAGCCTCCTGCACGCCAAACCAGACGAGCATGATGGTGGCGAGAGCAATGACCATGTGCAGCCCCAACGCATCTACTGATGGGGAGACAGTAGCGGTTAAATTGTCACAGCCGTTTTTGATCAGAATCAGAAAATCCATCGCCGGCCTCCATGCGGCTTAATAATGAAACGCCCATTGCGTCCCAGCGCTCGTCTGCTGGGGCGTCAAGTGGTTGAAATTCTGCTGATAGCCATTGCCAATCCGGAAAAGAGACTTGAGATTGTCTTGCTGCACTTTCTGTCCGACGATCTGCTGCAGGGCTTGGGCCTGAAGCATCTGATTCGTCTCCTGCTGTGTGCGCAGCTCGATGAGCAGGGCTTGGTTGATACGCTGAAGTGTCGCCATCTCGGTGTGCTGCCCAGGGTCCGTGGAATGCGTGGCTGCTTCGAGCTGGCTAATGTCCGCCTCACGCTGCGCCGAGTTCGCCCGGGCCGTTCCGACCGTTTGCAGATTGCTCGCGTTGACAGCGTCGGAGAGATCGACCGTCGCCCCCTGTGCCGCGATTGCCTGCTGCCCTTGTGTATTGAGAGCGGAATAGCCGGACATCTGCCCTGTGCGCGGGATGGTTGCAGCCTGGTTCGCGGCTGCGGCACCGTACCCGCTCGTTGCCGCGCTTATCCAGGGCAGTGAATTGCCATAAGTGTTCGCAGGTCGTGTCAACACGGTCCACTCCTGCCGGCCGAGATTGGCATAAGACGAGTAGAGCGTCTGCGGCAGTGAAGCCATTCGTTGGGCCAGGTTGTAGGCTGCAATCACATTTCTGGTTGTCTGGACCGTGGTCGTATACAGCTGGTTTCCTTGCGCGATTTGTTGAACTGCGTGGCCGGATTGTGTGGGATCGAACACAATGCCAGAGCCAAACTGAGCCTGCGCAACAGTAATGGAGCAGGTGGCGAACATGACAGCGATCAGGTTTCTAATTCTCACGGTGATTGCTCTTGCCTGCGTACGACAACCACACAATCCCGCAAACTTTCTGACAATCCCGAAGTGATCCACTATTCGTTCCGATCAACGGAGTTGAACATCTTTTCAATTCGACGCCGTGCCATCCCGTCCGTACCGCCAGAACCATAGTCCTTGCTGCCTTGAGCCAGTTGCGAACTTGAGCTATTGGCCAAAGTCGGGCAAGATCGTTGTGTTTATCCGGATCCTTTGCGGGTCGAGGACGGCCCCTAAGCAAGCGATGCAATCAGTCGCTGCACGTCGGCGTTTTTCAGGTAGTCAGACGCATTCGACGTTGTGTGGGATCGGTATCCAGAGATGTTCCTGGGTACGTCTACTATGGAGGCGGGCAGTTACTCCTAGTCTCCTGAGTCATTGATTTCTTGCATAAGTGTCGGGGTCCATGAATGGCAAGAGTGGGAGCGGCCAGAACCAAGGTTCCGGTGCTATGATCCAGCCGTGGTTCGACCGCATCCCGCGGGCCGAGCCGCAACGGAGGCAATCAATGAGGCAGGCCGTGATCAAGAGCTGGTGGCTGCTGGCTTTCTGCGGCGTTCTCTACGCGATGTTTTCCTTCCTCATCCTTTCGCTGAGCCCGGACGGATCGCTTTATCTGCGACCTTGGGTGACTGCCAGAGGCATGATTTCACTACTCGGGAGGCTCGCGCTGGCAGCGGGCGTTTGCACAATCGCAGCCGCCATTTGGAATGCAAGAAAGAGCAACTCCTGGTTTCTAGCATTGAATGGTCTGGCATGCAGCGGACTCGGACTGCGGCTCGGGGCAACCAGACCGGTCGCCTTTCGCAGCGTCGCGTTGTCATCGTCGTGATGGGTGCGAGCATCGGGGTTCACGAATTGGTGACCGCCCGAACCTTGCGTGGGCACCTAGTAGACGAATAGCTGCTGGCTGCGGCCGGAGTGGTCTCGGTTGGTTTCGCTGGGGTATTTCTTGGTTTCGCGCTTGGCTGGATCAGGCTGGAACCGAGTCCGTCAGGCCAGACCTTCTACTGGCTGGGCACTTACTTCGGTTTCGGCGCAATCTGCCTGCTGGGACTAGCCGCGCGCCAGCTCAGGCCGCCGGCCACGATTCACGGCATAAGCAGCGACAGTGCATTGCCCGCTCGCTAAAAGTGCGCAGTAGCCGGATTGTCCTGAGTTAGAGTTCATCAAAAATGGAGTTGTCATCCTGAGTGGAGTTTGGCCGGTTTGCGGCCAAACAGAGTCGAAGGACCTGCTGTTCACACCCTGGAATTCTTCAACGAACTTATGCTTCACCACACTAGATATTCCAAAAGACTGATCCGTAATGGATATCTCTGATGCTCGTAAGTACTCGAAGTTTCCACACGCTTCCCGAAAGCTCCAGATAGATGCCTTCCAGGCATCAACATTGACGAAGAAGGTCTTGGACACCTGAAGAAAACACGGCCATTATCTCCTCATCGGAGGTTGTAATGGCGTATTCTTTCCCACCACGTTCTGTTCAGGTGACCAATCAGGCCCGCTTCAATGCTGCTGAATTCGAGCCTCTGCTCGACTCGAACGAAGCCGCCGCTCTTCTTCGCATTCATCCCAAAACGCTTCAGAAGTTAGCCCGCGCAGGCGCGATCAAGGGAAGCCATGCGGGCAAATGTTGGCGCTTTCGCGTCTCTGATCTGAACGAATGGCTCTGGCGTCAGGAGCGCGCCGGTTGATTTGTCCACGCTCTGGCTGGATGGCGATGGCGGGACCTTCGACAATCGGTACGCGTTCAACGGCGTTCGCTCTTTCACGAGCGGCCTCGCGCACTCGAAGGGCACAGCGATGTCGGTGAGCATCCGTGGCCGGGACTCAGATGGGAGCTTTGCTCCAGAGGGCGTCTCGCGTTCTGTATCCCGCCTTCTGCTCGGTCACGGCGTCGGGGCAATGCCGGCGCCCTGCGGCGGCTCGCTCTTCTGCTTCGGCACGGCCGCCCTTCGGGTTACGGTTTCCAGGCAAATCTATTTCGCAAAATGCAGCGAAAAGATTTCTCCGGAGCCTCCGTAAATGCAGAGCTTCGGCACTTGGGAGCCGGGCCCCTCGCTTGGCGTCGCCCAGTGTGACCCGAGCAGGTTCGGGAAATTCAACAAACGGAGACAAAGTCATGTACCTATCAAAGTCAACCTCATCGGATTCCTCGGCGGTGATGCAGAAGTTCGCAATGCTAACAATCGCAGCTTTACAACTCTCTCACTTGCGACCAAGTCCTCCTACAAGGACAAGAAGAGCGGCCAGTATGTCTCGCACACCGAGTGGCACCGCTGCGTCATCTTCGGCAAGCTCTCCGAATTCGCAAGCACGCTGACTAAGGGCGCTCACATCCAGGTCGAGGGCGAGCTTCGTAGCCGCCAGTATGACAGCAAGAAAACCGACTCCAGGCAGCGCCTCTGGGAGATCCGCGTGGATTCGATTCTCAAGCTGGATCGGGCCGAGAAGGCCTCCGCAGACGACCAGGAACACGAAGACGCTTCGAGCGAGGAACCGGCCGCATAGGCCGCTCCTCTTCGCCCTCGGAAGTCCGGTCATTCGCCGAGCTTCCGAGGCTGTGGGGTTTTCTCTATGAGTTTCGAATTGATCCTCCCATTCCTTCGGCCTATTGAGCCGCTTTTGCTCGACGAGAGCGTGAGCGAGATCATGGGGAATCCCGACGCTTCCTGGTGGTATGAGCGCGATGGAATCGTTCGCCGGGAGAAGACCGTTCAGTTCGACGCCGGCAGACTCCGCACCGGTCTCGAAGTGATTGCGAATCACCTCGGAAAGCGGCTCGACGAAGACAACCCTCTCCTGCACGCGCAACTCCCGGACGGGAGCCGTCTTGCAGCAGTGATTCCACCTGTAGTGAGACCCGCTCCGGCCCTCACCATTCGAAAGTTCACCAGCAGGCGTTATACCGTCGATGACCTCATTGCTCGCGGCACCCTCACGCGTCCGCTCGCGGATTATCTGGGCGAGCAAATTTCGAACGGGAAGACTCTGCTTATCAGCGGCGGAACGGGCACCGGGAAGACGACGCTTTTGAACATCCTTGCCCAGGCGATTCCCGAAGATGAGCGCATCGTCGTAATTGAGGATACGGCCGAACTTCGCATCGAGAAACCCAACGTACTCGCCGTTGAATGCCAGACCGATACCTTCAAGGCGCGTATCTCATTCGACGACCTTTTGAAGTCGGCTCTGCGGTGGAGACCGGATCGAATCATTCTGGGCGAAGTGCGCGGAATCGTAGCGCGGACGCTGCTTGATTCCTTCAATACCGGCCACGCCGGCTCGCTGGCAACCATTCACGCAAATTCTGCGGAGAAGGCCCTCCACCGCTTCGCCAATCTTGTCATCCGAAGTCACTCCCAAGCGACGTTCTCCGATACGGAAGCCGAGATCGGAGAAGCTGTTGATTTCGTCGTGCACGTTGAACGCAAGCCAGGCCGCCGCACCGTCCGCGAAGTGCTGGCACTTCGCGGGTACGACCGGGACTCTAAACGGTTTCTGATCGAGCCCGTATTCGAGGTGCAACATGCTCAAGCATAGAAGACAGATTGCGGTGAATATCGCCGCTGAATTTCTGAGCCGTTCTTTCGCTTCCGGAGAGACGATTGCCATACTTCTTCGACGCGAATCTCCGGCAGCAACCGTTCAGCGAATTGTCACGCTGGAGTGTGCACTTCAACCTCGTTATCTCGGCTGGTTGGCAAAAGAGAACGCAGCCGGAACGAACGTGTATGTGGTCGCTAATCCCCTGGTTTCTGGCAGCCGGAAGCGCACTAAAGAAGCCATCGGCGAAGTCCGGCATTTGTACCTTGATCTGGACACGGATGCGGACTCGAAACTCGCCGCTCTCAGGTCCTTTAATCGCGTTCCGATTCCGACCGCGATCGTATCGACATCCGCTGGCAAATACCAGGTCCTTTGGCACGTGGAAGGCTTCACCTTCGAGCAGCAGGAAAGAGTGCTCAAGCTGCTGGCGATCACCTTCGGCGGCGACCCGGCTTGCACCGACTGCAACCGGGTTCTTCGCCTGCCCGGATTCCTGAATCAGAAATATGATCCGGCGCACCCTGTGAGTGTCGAATACCTCACCGATTCCGCGTCCAATCCCACCGACTTTCGCCTGGATATAAGAGACCCGGAAGAGCCCCTTCTAGCAAGCCGAATCCGCCCTCGAAAGGGGAGCGGGAAGCGTACCAATTCCGAGCGCGATTGGGCATGGGTTGTGCACGAATTAGCCCACGGCAAAGACGCGGGTAAGCTCACCCATGCCCTGGCCGAACGCCGCCTGGACAAACCGAACCCTCTCTACTATGCGCAGCGGACAGTGGACGTTGCATCGGCTCGACTGTGGCTTATCGAAGGTGTTCCGATGGCCGACATAGTCACGATGCTGCAGGTTCGCCGGCGCTTCGAGATTCCAAATGCTCTTTGCTCTGCCCGTGCGCAGGAAATCGCGCTCACCGCGCAACGCATGATCGTCCGCAAGAAGATCGCCTGAATTCAACCAAGGAGGAGTTTCGTCTATGCCGCTCATTGAGATCCGTCAGAGCCGTCTGGTAAGTGCAACGATACGGCTCGAATCAGCAACCGCCACACTGATCGATCAATACGCCAGATTTCTCCACGCGCCGGCCGATGATGTCGTGGATAAGGCGCTCAATTACGTGTTTTCGAAGGACCGCGAGTTTCAGGAGTACCTGAAGACAGCGCAGTCCTCGGATATTGTGCCCACTCTGCGGGTTCGCCGGAGTGGGAATGGTGAAGGAACCGAGCCTTCCGCCAACGGCAGAAGGCCCGTCGCAGGGGTGGAGGTGCGTGATGCGGTCCGTCGTGAGCCCGCTCCGAAGGCATGATTCGTACCCGAAGAGCCCGTTCGGTGCTGCGCACCGGATGAACTGTGACACTCCACCCCTGGGAGGGCGCTGTAGGGCGCTCGAGACGCTCTAGAGCTCCCTGTTTGAGATGTATAACTTGCACTTTGCAGGGCGCTTCAGGGCGCTCTGAGTAAACACACAGAATCGAGGGCCTAATGCCACAAATTGTCTCTGAGATAAACCAGAACCAGCCTCGCGAGTTTCGCACCGTCACCGCAAGCACGAAAGTGACGGAGCTCGAACTCGCCGAGCTTGAACAAGCCGCAGCTTCGCGAGGAGTTCGCCTAGGAGAATGGGTCCGCGACGTACTCTTGCGCGAAGCGAGATCGTCGGCCGGCGCTCCCGAAGCGGACCCGCTCATGACCGAAATTGTCGCCTTGCAATTGTTCTTGACGAGCGTTCTTTCATTCGTCGCATGCGGCGAACGCATGAGTGCTGACCAATACCAGGAATTGATGCGAAATGTAAAAGTCAGCAAGCGCCGCACGGCGCGTGAGATCGTCGCCCAGTACGCGGCTGAGAGAAAGGAGGAGGGCTATGCCTGAGACAACATGGGGCAGAAAAGAGACCATCATCTGGCCGCCGCACAAGCCCATCTATACTCTTGGCGCATTGTTTCTGGCGCTGATCGCAACCGGCTTCTTCGTCTATATCCGCTTCGCTTTCGCGCTCACTCCGTTAGAACGGTTCTATCTGCCGACGTACATCAAAACATCCATCGCGCCCAGCCTTCGTTCGTCTGGGAAATACCAGATGCTTTTGATTGCCGCCGGAGGCAGGCGCGCTTGGTACGCCCGTGAGGAAGATGTCGAGGTCGGGTCAACACAGCAAGTAAATGACAAACCGATCCAGCTTGCGCTGTCCGAGGCCGCGCGCCAGCGTGGCGTGAAATTCCTCTATCGCAGCGTGCCACTTGTCTTCCAGAACACCGCACTGAACACGTACTTCAAGCAACAGATTTATGATGGCCAAAACCTCACCGAGATTTTCTGGTGGCCGCTGATCTTAGGCGTGCTCTTCCTGCTGGGCCAGCTGCCGTTTTCGATTCCGAAGGACATTCGCCGGCGCAAGGAGATGAAGTACGGCCGCCGCCTTAAAGGACCAATTCTCGTCACGCCGAAACAGTTCAACAAGGCCATTCAAGGAACGGGAGTCGGCCTGAAGGTAGACCAATGCGGTGAACTACTGCGGGTTCCGTTGCGCGCGGAAGACCAGCACTTCGAGATCATCGGCGATACCGGCAGTGGCAAAACGACGATCATCTTGCAAATGCTCCGCCAGATTCAAACGCGCGGGCATTCGGCGATTCTCTATGATCCCACCTGCGAGTTCATCGAGCGGTTCTACGATTCCTCCCGCGGCGACATCGTCCTCAATCCGCTCGATCGCCGATGCCCTTACTGGGGTCCATCGGATGAGCTTGTCCGCCGAGCCGAGGCGCGTACCATTGCGGCTTCGCTGTTCCAGCCCACTAATGATAAGAAGGGCGAATTCTTCATAGAAAGCCCGCAGAAAATATTCGCGCATCTCTTGCTCGATTTGCCCTCGCCTCAGCAGTTGGTTCAATGGATGTCGCATCCGGAGGAGATTGATCGGAGGGTCCGAAACACGGAACTTGCTTCGCTGATCGACCCTTCGGCTCCGCAGCAACGCTCCGGCGTACTCGGTTCGCTAAGCCTGATCGCTGACAGTTTCCGATTGCTGCCAAAGAAGGAGGACGCGAAGACAGAATGGACGGCTCGCGAGTGGTCGAAAGACCGCAAAGGTTGGATCTTTATTACCTCGCAACCAGCCGAGCGCGAGGCACTCCGGCCGCTTCACAGCCTGTGGATCGACATGCTCGTTCTTCGGCTGCTGAGTGCGCCGAAGCCCGAGCAACACCCAGTCTGGTTTGTGCTGGATGAGCTGGCCAGCTTGCAGAAGTTGCCTCAACTGCACACAGCCATCACAGAGAACCGCAAGTCGCGCAATCCGATTGTTCTTGGGTTCCAGGGAAAGGCGCAGTTGGAGGTAATTTATGGCCCTCTTGCCGAGGTGATGCTCTCGCAGCCTGCCACCAAGATCTTTCTCAAGACCACGGAGCCGAACGCTGCCGAGTGGGTGAGCCGTGCCATCGGCAAAGTGGAGATCGAGCGCATGAAAGAGACACACTTTGACGGTAGTCGAACGGGCAAGAACTTCGCCCTCGACCGTCAAACGGAACCGCTAGTGCTCGACTCAGAGATCAGCGGCCTCGAAAACTTGCACGCCTACCTGAAGCATGGCAACTACGTTGCCCGCTTCTCCTTTTCCGTATTGGATGTTCCGGCAACCAAGCCGAAGTTCATCGAGCGATTGGAGGACGATTACATCGTCCGCGAGCCAGCCAAAAAGCAACAAGAGGAGCCCAGGATCCTTGCTCCGGTTTCTACAGATCTGACGCCGCACAGCAATGGACAAGCACCGTCCGTGGTGACGGTGAAACCCGCAAACGATGATCTTGAAGAAACCCAATCATCGTTTCCTTTTGGCACGGGGATATAGCGCATGCTTACCATCTCAAAGCCGCTGTCTGCTGGCCAGGCGCAACACTATCACCAGAAGGAGTTCACTGCTAAGGAGCAGAACTATTGGTCGCAACGCGGCGTGATTGCCGGCGAATGGCAGGGCCGTCTCGCTGCGGAATTGGGACTTGCCGGTACCGTTTCCGCAGAGGACTTTGCCAAGCTCAGCCAGGGCCAACATCCGCAGACGGGCGAACAACTGGTTCGCCAGCGAGCGTCGTACGAATACCAGGATACCGGCGGCAAGACCATCAAGACGATGGAGCATCGCGCCGGCTGGGATGCCACCTTTTCCGCTCCCAAATCGGTATCATTAACCGCGTTGGTAGGCGGCGACGATCGTGTGCGTGAGGCGCACCACGATAGCGTTCGCACGGCGCTTGAACAGCTCGAATACTACACGCAGGCGCGTATCGGCGGGAATCATCAGCCCGAAACGACTGGAAAGTTCGTTGCGGCCAGGTTCGAACACGACACAGCCCGCCCGGTGGACGGGTATGTCGCCCCGCAACTCCATACTCATGCGGTCGTCTTAAATATCACCGAACGTGAGAATGGGCAGACGCGCGCCATCCAGCCGCAAAGCCTCTTCGCCTCCCAGCAGTTTGCCACCGCCGTCTATCAATCCGAATTGACCTACCGATTGCGGGAATCGCTTACGTTTTCGCGCGATAAGAACTTCGAGCGAGAAGCTGTCGTCGATGAGCGGGCGCTGATCCGAGATGGACTCCGGAGAGGCATGGGCGAGGTCACCTACGCCCAGGTTCGCGGCAACCTTGAGACCCGAATTGCATCCGGAGAATTCCAGACAGTGGAACGTGTTCACATGCCCGGTCGTCAGTTCACGACGGCCAAGACCATTGCGGCTGAGCAGGAAGTCGTCAGCCGTGTGCGCGAGGGCCGTAACCAGGTCGAGCCAGTTCTCTCTCGATCCCAGGCCATCGCTGTTGCCGACCACTATCCGCATCTCAACCGGACTCAGAAGAACGCGGTTGAGGATGTGCTGATTTCGCCAGACCGCATCCAGGGCATCCAGGGTTTCGCCGGTTCGGGCAAGACCACGACGCTTTCTGTTATCCGCAACACTGCCGAAATCCAGGGCTATCAGGTTGAGGGACTAGCACCAACCTCCCGCGCCGCGCGCCAGCTTGGCGACGCTGGCATTGAGGCCGGAACGCTGCAGGCATTCCTTGCCCGGTCGGCAGTCCCGACTCCTCCAGAGCAGAAGCATTTCTATTTTGTGGACGAATCGAGCCTCGCCAGCACCAACCAGATGCGCGAGTTTCTTTCCCGTATCGCGCTTCAGGACCGTGTGTTGTTGATCGGGGATACTCGGCAACATCAGGCCGTCGAAGCGGGCCGCCCCTTCGAACAATTGCAGGAGGCTGGAATGCGTACGGCCAAACTTGATGAGATCGTCCGCCAGAAGGATCCGGCACTTAAATCTGCTGTCGAAATGCTTGCAACAGGTCAGGTCTCCGCCGCTCTGGACGCTCTCCAGAGACAGGGCCACGTCAGGGAAATTCCCAACGCAGAAGAGCGCATTCGCGCTATCGCCAGAAGCTATATTGAATCGCCCGAAAGGACGCTCATCGTCTCGCCAGATAATGCCTCACGGCGCGAGTTGAACGCCGCCGTCAGGCTGGAACTGAAAGCCAACGGCACCATTGCGCCGGAGGATCACAGATTCCGCATACTCGTTCAGCGCCAGGACATGACCGGCGCCGAACGTTCCTGGACCAGCCGCTATGACATCAACGATGTCGTCCGCTATGCGCGCGGCAGTAAAAGCGCCGGAATCGAAGCAGGAGAATATGGAACAGTAGTCGGCACCAACTCGGCCGCCAACCTGCTTTCGGTTGAGAGATCCACTGGTAAGCTAGCTAATTACGATCCGCGCCGGCTCACCGGCGTCAGCGTCTATCGGGAAGTCACCCATGAGTTCTCCGTGGGCGACCGCATTCAATTCACCGCTCCCGACAAAACGCTGGGCGTCGCAAATCGCGATCTCGCAGTCATCGAGTCCGTTGCATCGGATGGACTCATTACCGCCCGCCTCAACAACAACCGGCGCATCGAATTCGACGCCAGCGAGCACCGCCACTTCGACCACGGGTATGCAGTCACCAGCCACAGTTCGCAGGGACTTACCGCAGAGCGTGTCCTGGTCAATGCCGACACCGGCGTTCACCCGGATTTACTCAACTCCCGATTCGGCTACGTCTCCATCTCCCGCGCCAGCCACGAGGCCACCCTATTTACTGATGACATGACCAAGCTAAACCCGCAACTCAGTGCCGATGTCTCCAAGACCTCGGCGCTGGAAGTCAGCCAAACGACATCCATCAGCCAGGGCATCGCAACGCTCTGAGCCAGGGCCGGGGAGATTTTGCAGACATGTCTGCAAAATTTGAATTCACCAGACACTGTCTGGTGAATTCTCTCGACGCCGTCCAGAGACGATAATGTCGTAGCTCTGCAAAGCCAAAGTGTCGCTGCCCCATCCTGAGTTCAGGGTTCGGAGGCGACAGATTGGGCTGGCTAAGTGTGAGCAAACGGGATTTGCAGCGGATCGAAGTTTTGACTGAGGTACTGGCTGGCCGACGCACGACGAAGTCGGCGGTGGGTGTTTTGGGCATGAGCATGCGGCAGACGCAGCGGTTGTTGTCAAGGTACGGCGACGGTGGCGGCGGAGCGCTGATCCATCGATCTCGGGGCCGTCCGGCGGTCAACCGTTTGGGAGCGGGAGTTCAGGAGTACGTGCTCGGGCTGGTCCGGCAGCACTTCCGCGACTTTGGGCCAACGCTCGCGGCCGAGGCGCTGCTGGAGCGGCACGGGGTTGAGATCTCGCGTGAGACGCTGCGTAAGTGGATGGTCGGTGACGGCTTGTGGCTATCGCGCAAGCAGCGCAGAAGCTTCCATCAGCCACGGCTACGACGCGAGTCGTACGGCGAGCTGGTGCAGATCGACGGCAGCGATCACCGCTGGTTCGAGGACCGCGGCGAGCCTTGCACCCTGCTGGTATTCATCGACGATGCCACGAGCAAGCTGATGCAGTTGCGCTTCGTGCCCAGCGAGAGCACGGACTCCTACTTTCAGGCGCTGCAGGGCTACCTCGAAGCCCATGGCTGTCCGGTAGCCTTCTATTCCGACAAGCACACCGTCTTCCGCGTCAACAAGCCGGATGCCAGCGGAGGCTCGGGCATGACCCAGTTCGGTCGTGCTTTGGCGGAACTCAACATCGAGATCCTGTGCGCGAACTCCAGTCAGGCTAAGGGACGGGTTGAGCGAGCCAATCGCACTCTCCAGGACCGCCTGGTCAAGGAGCTGCGACTAGCTGGCATCTGCGATATGGCAGCTGGCAACGTCTTCCTGCCGGCGTTCCTGGAGCACTTCAACGAGCGCTTCGCCGTGCCTGCTCAGAAGCCAGAGAACCTGCACCGCTCACTCCATGTCAAGGCAAGTCAACTCACCGATATCCTCTGCCACCGCGAGCAACGGCATGTCGGCCAGCAACTCACTCTTGCCTATGATCGCAAGCAGATCATTCTGGAGCGGAGTGAACTATCGGAGAAGCTGGCCGGTCAGTACGTCGAGATCTTTGACTTCTCCGACAGGCCCTTAGTACTACTGTGTTATAAACGTAGATGCAGACAACAGGGACATCTGGGCAGAGAGCGTGCAAGGTGGGTTGCGATCTGTCGGCGCAGGGTGGTAATGGATTGAGGATTATGCCGTTCTGTGCGGACGGGCAGCGCCTCTGGGCGTGTAGTCGGATCGCACGCGGGGTATATGAATCTGGATGTGGGCTGCTTTGATTGGCCACGAGTTGCTTGAGGGGGGAAAAAGGCACCGCTCCAGAACCAGGAAGCTATAGGCAGCGATCGATAGAGTTGCATGATGATGAAACC
>NZ_JQKI01000083.1 GCF_000745965.1 Edaphobacter aggregans DSM 19364
CCTTATCCGGCAACTTCTTCGGCGATGTCTTTGCTCGGTGAATTTGCAAGCGTCGGCCAGTCGGAGTAACCACGGTTCGTTCCCCCATACCAGAACTCCATAGGAGCTTCGGCAAGCTCGGCACCAGTCCGGAGCCGTTCGACTAAGTCGGGATTTGCCAAAAAGAGTCGTCCGAAGGACACGAGATCCACCTCGCCCGCCACCAATGCTGACTCCGCCGTCTCAGACGTGTACATATTGTTGGCGATGTACACGCCGTCAAAACGGTGACGTAGTGCCTGAAAATCGAGCGAGACACCCTCTAGTTGACGGGACTGTTTGCCCACACCCTCCACCATATGCAGATGAGACAGGCCCAGCTTGCTCAGTTCGGAGATGTAGTGCCCGTAGGTTTCTGAGGGATTGCTGTCGAGTGGTGTTTTGCAGGTAAGGATATCCAACGGTGCGACACGTACTCCCACCCTGGAAGCGTCTCCAAAGCCTTCGATGGTCGCCCGGACTGCGGCAAGCGGAAAACGGACACGGTTCTCGACAGAACCTCCATACTCATCTGTGCGAAGGTTCGTTGAATCACGTAACCACTGGTCGAGAAAGTAGGCATTCGCGGAATGGATCTCCACGCCGTCGAACCCTGCCCTCTTCGCATTTGCTGCGGCGACGCTGTACTCGTCGAGGATGCCTGGGAGTTCGGATGCTTCAACCGCTCGAGGTGTAACGTAATCTGGTTTGCCTTCCTTAGCGAACGCGTGGCCGATAGGCGTCACAGCCGAGGGAGCGATCGGAAGAGCTCCGCCATGCAACGAGGGATGAGAGATTCGACCGGTGTGCCAAAGCTGGAGATAGAACGTACCGCCAGATTGATGAACAGCATCAACGATCGGCTTCCATGCCTCGACCTGCGCGTCGTTCCAGATTCCGGGTGTGAACGCGAAGCCGCGTGCTTGCGCCGAAATGTTCGTTCCCTCCGAGATGATCAGACCGGCGGTGGCACGATCGGAGTAGTACTTCGCTGCGAATGGAGAAGGAATCCCTTCGTCATTTGCGCGCGAGCGGGTCAGTGGTGCCATCACTATGTGGTTCGGCAGTTTGAGACTGCCAAGTAGAAAAGGGGTAAAAAGCAAACGTTGTTTATTCATCTCAAGCCTCCTATATCGTGTTGAACCGTCAAGATCCTTCGTGCCACACATATAGAGATACTGCATACGAATGATAAGTCGCGTCGTATTCTGCGATCGTACTGATAAGCGTCCGCGATCATCATCGGACGAGAAATTGGCCCGACGATTCTCGTTAGAGGTCGTCGGGCCAAAAGACACACCAGGCCTACCAGACTTCATGCAAGCCATCCTCATATGCGTTGCCATTTTGGGAGATCATGGCAGTCACCCGCTCCGGGTGTGCCAATGCCAAACGGAAACCTGTTGGAGCAACACTGTGCCAAATAAAGCGACAAGCAATACTGTGCGAAGGCGAATGGGGCGAGGGAGAGAAGAATTGCAGCAAAAAGCGAAGCTTTCATCCTGATCCTCGGGTTCCAAGCAGAGGGACCGTTGCCGCTAAGGAGTAAACACGAAGGGGCGAGGCAGGTTTCGAGGGGAATAGGGAATGAGCGGTTGATGCGATGAGTTTTTGTCCCGCGAGTCACCCTGGGGAGGTTTCTGCATCTTACCCAGCAGAACCGCTTACCTCTTAGCTCTTCGCGCTACTTTCTGCTGGAAATCTTATGAACCTGAGACGCTACGCATTTGCCGCGGCCGCTGTTGCAGTTGTGTTCCTTTTGATCTGGCTGGTGTGGGCCAGGCGATCGAAGGATCACGGTCCTGTGGGCGGAGGTTCCGGTGCTATTGCTGGAAGCGTGGCGCCTGCTTCGCAACCGGGGGCGGTCTCGGCTGATGACGCTACGACGACTGTCTTCGCGCACAATCTTGAGCTGCGCAAAGGCCCGGACTTCAGGGTCTACGTGCGCTGGATTCGCGGTGAGATGGTTCCGACGAGTGCAGGGCGCGTGCCTTCGCTCGATGACGAGGAGTCGTTTGTCTTTCACATCGATCGCGGGCTGATTCATGCGAATGTGGGCGATATCGAGAACTACATGAATTCGAAGATGGCGCCGAAGTCTCCGCTGGAAAACATGAAACTCAGCGGCCAGAGCCAGCAGCTGAAGCTCTCGGGCACGCTGCATAAATTTCTGGTTCCGCTGCCGGTGGAGGTGTTAGGCACGCTTTCGCCTGCGCCGAACGGCCGGGTGCATTTTGCAGTATCGAAGATCAATGTGTTGAAGGTCCCGATGAAAGCGCTTATGGGCGGGCTGAAGGTGGAGATCACGGACGTGGTGGGTAAGACACCGGTGCCGGGGGTTGAAGTGACAAAAAACGATATTTACCTGGATACGACGAAGCTGCTTCCACCTCCACATATTCGCGGGCAGATGTCGAGCATCACCATCCAGGCTCCCGATGTAGTGGTGACGTATGGGAACACGACTCTTGTCGATGAGGAGCGGCTGGCGCAGTGGCACAATTTTCTGCGGCTGCGCGGAGGTTCGGTGGAATTTGGCAAGCTGACGATGCGGCAGGCGGACCTGACGCTGATCGATGGCTCGGGCGATGTGTGGTTCGATCTCGATCTTGCGAACTACCAGGCGCAGGTGGTGAAGGGGTATAGCAGGATTACTCCAGAAAAGGGGCTGGAGATCTTTATGCCGGACGTGGGCAAATCGATGCCGAGCGGATCGGTTCCGTTGGAGACCCTGAGGGATCGAAAGAAACCGCTGCCCGAGCCGACAACTGTGAAGTGATGAGACTTCAGGGCAGGATGACGACGGGGCCTTCGGCGGTCTCGTGCTTGACGGCCTGCAGGGCTTCGTTAGCCTGGTCGAGGGGGAAGGTGCGGACGCGCGGGTGGATGCCGATCTCGGCGGCGAGCGCGAGGAAGTCGCGTGCGTCGGCGCGCGTCATGTTGGCGACGGATCGGATCTGGCGCTCGCCCCAGAGGAGTCTGTCGTAGTCGAATGCTGGTATCTGTGTCCACCTCAATAAACGGAAATCTATGCACGCTCGCAGAGAACTAATAGAATGTTTTCAATAGTTTAGCAGCCAAGGAACAACAATTCTGACATGACCTTCCCGCTCTTCGAGACCGAGCGCAGCAGCCTGCCATCTTCGATACCGGCCGCGGTCATCCAGGCGTTGATGCCGTGCTTCACCCAGATGGGGATGGCGACCGTCCGGATACGCCGGATTAATCGTCGAGGGGAAGAGCGACTCCATGCCTGCCCGCCACTCCATTAATAAGGACCGGGAGAGAGGCCGGCTGGCACAGAAGGCGAAGAGGTCGTCGAGGGCCTTGGCGTGGTTGGAGACACCTCAATAAACGGAATCGTATGTACGTTTGCAGAGAATCGATGTAATGTTCTCAATAGTTTGGCTGGGACGGTGGCAACGAATCTTGTCTGGGCCAAAAGCGGCGCGCTCGATAAATTTCATCCTGCTGATTACGAACGGCTTATTTGATCTGACCTCGCCTTAGCATACGCGGCGTTCCGTTTCTTGAGATGTCCCTACTACGACACACTTCATGAGTACGAGGCCAGGCTCGAAGCCATCCCGGACCCCGCTACCTTGATCGTCGTCGATGAAGCGGACCGTCTGGCGATGAACAGCCTGGAGCAACTGCGTTCCATCTTCGATCAAAGCGGCCTCGGCATGGTGCTGATCGGCAAGCCCGGGATCGAAAAACGCATCGCCCGGTACCCACAGTTCTTCTCCCGGATCGGCTTCGTCCACGAGTTTAGAGCGCTGAGCGATGCCGACATTCAGGTCCTGCTGGAGCAACGATGGGCGCCAGTCGGCATACACCTCCCTGCCCCATCGCCCGCGCCGGAGGTCATCGCCGCCGTCATCCGACTAACCCGGGGCAATTTCCGCCTGCTCGTTCACTTGCTGACTCAAATGGAACGAGTGCTAGCGATCAACGGCCTCGAGACCCTGTCGGTAGATGTAGTCGAAACGGCTCGAGAGAATCTGGTGATTGGGCAAGCCTGATGAAAGGCTGCCCGACTCCAGCCTCGTGTGCCAAATAATTAGCACAGAAGTGCGCCAGATAATTAGTGAAGCAACAGATTGTTTGTGGTTGGGCACTTCTGCTTTTCCTGCAGTAAAGTAACGAGCCATAAGTGCTGACTTGAATGGAACGGTCTCTTTTATGCGAAGCCTCTCCTATACACTCTCTCTAGTGCCAAAAACCCTCCGATCAAGTCGCCCGATGATCCAAACCTCCGTTCTTGCCGCTCTCCTCGCGGCATCCCTCATCACATCTCCCGCCGCCAGCCATGGCCAGCAGGTCGCGTCCGAGCGAGACACGGCATCCCACCTCATCAACGGCTACGAGCCCAAATGGTGGAAAGAAGCCGTCGTCTACCAAATCTACCCGCGCTCCTTCCAGGACTCCAACGGCGATGGTATCGGCGACCTCAAAGGCATCACCCAGCACCTCGATTACCTTCAGAAGCTTGGCGTCAACGTCATCTGGCTCTCGCCCCACTTCGCCTCGCCCAACGCCGACAACGGCTACGACATCAGCGACTACCGCGCCATCATGGCCGACTTCGGCACCATGGCCGACTTCGACGCCATGCTCGCCGGCATCAAGCAACGTCACATGCGCCTCATCATCGACCTCGTCGCCAACCACACCTCCGACGAGCACAAATGGTTTGTCGAATCCCGCAGCTCCAAAGACAACCCCTACCGTGACTTCTACTTCTGGCGCCCGGGCAAAACTGGCCCCGACGGCAAACTGGAACCGCACAACAACTACCGCTCCGTCTTCTCCGGCTCCGCCTGGCAGTTCGACCCCAAAACCAACGAGTACTACCTCCACTACTTCGCCGTAAAGCAGCCCGACCTCAACTGGGATAATCCCAAGGTCCGCCAGGAAGTCTTCTCCATCATGCGCTTCTGGCTCGATAAAGGCGTCGACGGCTTCCGCATGGACGTTATCCCCATCATCTCCAAACAGCCCGGCATGCCCGACCTCACCCCCGAGCAGCTCAAAAATGAATTCGCCGTCTTCGCCGCCGGTCCCCATCGCGACGAGTACCTCCAGCAGATGAACCGCGAAGTCCTGTCGAAGTACAACGACATGTCCGTCGGCGAGGCTGCCGGCATCACCCTCGCTCAGGAGCCCGAGCTCGTCGACGATCGCCGCCACGAGCTCAACGAGATCTTCAATTTCGACGCAGTGCGCGTCAACCGCCGCGGTCGCAAGGTCGAACCCCTCGTCCTTACCGATCTCAAAGCCATCTACACCAATCACGAGAAAGTCCTCGGCAAGCACGACTGGGATACCGTCTTCCTGTCCAACCACGACAATCCGCGCATCGTCTCCACCTTCGGCGACGACTCCCCGGAGTTCCGCGTCGCCTCCGCCAAGCTCTTCGAGGCCATGATTCTAACCCTCAAAGGCACGCCCTACCTCTTCCAGGGCGACGAGCTCGGCATGACCAACTACCCTTTCAAGACCATCTCCGATTACAACGACATCGAAGCGAAAAACGCCTGGAAGGACGAGGTCGAGACCCGTCATACCCTCTCCGCTGATCAGTACCTCGCCGAGCTCCGCGGATCCAGCCGCGATAACGCTCGCACCCCAATGCAGTGGACCAATGGCCCGAACGCCGGCTTCACTACCGCATCCGCAAAACCCTGGCTTGCCGTCAATCCCAACTACACCTCCATCAACGCCGCCCAGGAAACCCCCGATCCGAACTCTGTCTACAACTACACCCGCCAACTCATCGCCCTTCGCGCCCAGACTCCAGCCTTCGTCTACGGCGGCTTCAAAGACCTGGACCCCAACCATCCTCAAATCTTCGTCTACACCCGAACCCTCAACGGCGACCAGTACCTCATCATTCACAATTTCTCCTCGCAACCAATCGACTACACCCTGCCCGATAACATGAAGGCCGGCACGATGCTTCTCGCAAACTATTCCAGCCATGAGAACTCCTCGACGATCCTTCACCTCAAGGGCTGGGAGTCCCGCATCTACAAGCAGTAGCACCTTCAAAAACGACCCGCCGACGTATTTCATAAATCAATTTCGCCGGAAATATTTTCTTCGGCGCGATGGCGAAACAGACGGTTCCAGACCCAGGTATCAAGGTAGGTCGAGTTCGAGCGCATAAATTGTTTTGAGATCAACAATCCCTTCCACTTTCCCATCGACTCTGCTGATCCGTACTACGAGATTGTCGCAACAATCAATGGATCCCAATGCCCTCATCTGTTATTTCCAGAATGTCGCGTACAACGGAGACCTTCTGCTCGCCTGCCCACTCGAGCGTGGGATATCTAACGTAGATGTAGTTGCTATCCGGCGACCACTGCGGACTGCCAATGTGTGGAAGCGCAGCCAGGTCCCATTGCAGGGTTGCAAAATCAAACAGCACCAATTTCTTTTCGTCCAAGGGCATGGCGACCACGTAACGACCGTCGGGAGACCATCGGGGGCTGTAGAATCCCTCGGATCCCGGCAACTGGCTGATCTCGTTTGAAATGAGGTTCACCGTATAGATCGCTTTTGGCGCTCCGACTTCAGCCCAGGAGTCGGGGGACGCCGAATATAACCGAATGCCCATCTGCCGACCACGCGGGGTCTACGGCGTTTCGCCCGTCGTTCAGCAGAACCTGGGGTACACCGCCATCCATCGGGACGACATAAATATTCCATGGTTTATCGGGAGCCTTCCCATAAAAGCGATCTGCTTGCCGTCGGGAGACCAACGCGTCATAGACACGAACAGAGGGGGTTCGCTTAACTGCAATCGGTCACTGCCAACCGGCTTGCTACGCCACAGGACCGACCGACTCTTTTCCTCGTAACTCGACATAGGCAATCCAGCGCCCGTCGCGTGACGTACTGGGACTGTAAGTGGAGCGGTCCGGGATCCAGATAGAGGCGCGTTGGTTTCTGAGGTTGTAACTCAGAACCTCCCATTTGGGTTCTACACCCACTGTGAGCAGTTGCTTGCCGCTACGGCTGAGAATCGCCGAAGCAAACGCCAAAGACTGGAAAAGGCGCTGCGACTCTGCTGTCGCGGAACAAGCCCCAGCCAGGAGGCCATATCACGGCCTGTTCGAAAAGCTGCGGCATTGCCGACCCTGCAGCAAGAGCGGTGGAAATGATCGGGCCGATTCCGGGAATCGCCCTGAGTCGTTTGTATCCTTCGTTAGAACGGGAGATACGACCGATCTCCTCGGTCACGGTGCTGATCTTTGTCTCTCCGGGAAGAGTGGGGAGAGCTAGCTAGAGAACATCTTTGGAAGACTTTGCCGACCCTTCTCAAGGATGGTGACAATGGGCTGAGCGGCCGTTTTCGCACAATCGTAGCCGTCTTCGGGAACGGCAGCCATGTCGTAGGAGCAGACTCGTCGCTTCATCGCTTCTTGGCGCCCTTCGTTGCCGGTGACTTCTTTGTCGTCTTAGCTGCGGTCACACGAGGCTTCGATTTGGATTCCGATTTCGCAGGTGCGCTCTGAGCCAGTTCCAATCCAAACAGTGCGGAGAGGTCTTCCCCGCTGCCGAGAACCTTGCCTCGAGCAGGTTTCTGTTTGGAGAGAGGAGCCTTCCCAGTCGCATTTGCGATCAACTCCTTTTCGTCCACGCCATGCAACCGGAAGAGCAGTTCCGGTTGCCGGTCGAGCCGGGCGCCGACTCCATAGAGAACCGCCGCGGCGTGTTTGCACATGTCGGCCCAGTCCGGACAGCTGCAGGACAACTCGATTTCCGCCGGTGAAGGAAACAATCCCGTCTCATGCCGGCAGATCCGCTCCATGACGCCCTTCGATAGTCGTCCTTGAAGAAGCTCGACAAGAGAATCGATCGAGCCCGAACAATCGGTGCAGATCGATCGCCAGCGCGCTTTGTCAACCGGGACGATCTTCAGGGCAACGGTGTAGATCTCCGATCCGCTCACCTTGGCCTCGATCGCACCCACCGCAATCTGAAGATCTATTACCGATCCATTGCGCGCATAGGTTCGCCCGCGCGGCAGGCGATTGGCAAAGTCGCTGTATTGCTCCAGATGGTCGCACCAGGCTTTGCCCCAGAAGGTTTTCGCTATGGTGCGACCCTCGATGACCACGGGAGAGACGGAATGCCCTCTCTTTCGCAGGCTCTCCATCTTCTTCAGCGCCTTGCGGCGCCGCTCGGCCGCAGACACATACGGCTTCCAGCCCCAGCCACCGTACATGGACTAAGCCTCCTTCATCGCCATCTGGAGATCGAGACGGACCAGCTTGAGCAACTCCTCATCCCTCAACTCGGTAAGCACTCGATCGGCGCCAGCTTCGAGCAGCCCCTCCGAGAGGCTCTGCTTGGATTCGATCAACTGATCGATCTTCTCCTCCACCGTTCCCCGGCATACAAACTTGTGTATCAGCACGTTCTTCTTCTGTCCAACGCGAAATGCGCGGTCCGTGGCCTGATTCTCGACGGCAGGATTCCACCAACGGTCGAAGTGGACCACATGCGAAGCGGCCGTGAGGTTGAGGCCTGAGCCCCCAGCCTTCAAGGAGAGCACAAAGAAGCCCACGCTCTCGTCCTCCTGGAACCGAATGACAAGTTGCTGGCGCTTCTTCACCTCCGTCTCCCCATGGAGAACCAACCCGGGACGCCCGAAGATCGTGGCGAGAAAGCTGGCGATGGGAGCCGTCACCTCGCGAAACTGGGTGAAGACCAGCATCTTTTCTTGGCGCGCCGCGATCACCTCGGCGATCTCGCGCAACCGGGCCCATTTGCCGCTCTCTTCTTCCACCCAGGCGCCATCTCCCAGCCATTGCGAAGGGTGATTGCATATCTGCTTGAACCGCATCAGGAACGACAGTACCATTCCCTTGCGCGCTATGCCATAGGCGTCGCTGAGCCGCGAGGCAAGCTCGTCTACAGAATCCTGATAGAGCACCGCCTGCTTTCGGCTCAGTTGGCAGAACGCCTTCACTTCGATCTTTTCAGGCAGGTCGGAGATGACCGTCTTGTCGGTCTTCAGCCGCCGCAGAATATAGGGTCGCACCAACTCGCGAAGTGGCCCGTAGGGGTTGTGAGTACGATCCGCCAGGCGGTTGGAAAACTGCGTAAATTGCTTCGCCGAGCCCAGCAACCCGGGATTGATGAAGTCGAAGATGGACCATAGATCGCCCAGGCGGTTCTCGACCGGTGTGCCCGTAAGGGCGAGTCGCGATCGTGCATTCAGTCTCTTGACTGCCCTGGTCTGTTTGGCGGCAGGATTCTTGATCGCCTGTGCTTCGTCGAGGACAACCAGGTTCCATCCAGTCTCCATAAGCCACGGAATTCGGAGCAAGGAGCCGTAGCTGGTCACCACAACATCCAGATCCTGCAATCTCTCATGAGTCAGCCCTTTCAGTTCGGAAGCTGGAATCAAGGATGGATGGGCAATCAACAGCTTGAGGCTTGGGGCGAACCGCTCCGCCTCGGATGCCCAGTTGGCCAGCAACGAAGCCGGCGCCACAAGCAGGCTTGGTCTTCCCTTCCCCTGTCGCTTCAACACCAGCAACAGGGAGAGTACTTGAATCGTCTTGCCCATCCCCATGTCGTCCGCCAGGCATGCACCCAACCCCAGCCCGGTCAGAAGGTGCAACCAGCGCACGCCAATCTGCTGATAAGGACGGAGCGTCCCGTGGAGCGCCGGGCCAACCTCGATCTTTTCCAAACCCTCCTGGCCGCGCAGCCCCTTCAGCGTCTCCGCCAGCCACGGCCCCGCGACCACCTGAGACCACTCTGTTTCGACTTGCCCAGCATCCTCCTCGGTCCCGGCGACGTTGGCCCCGGCGAGCATCCGCATCGCATCCCGAAAGCTAAGGCCATCTCTTTCTGCCCTGCGCTCCACCTCGCCGAAGTGCTCGATCGTCTGCTGCAGCCGTTCGCGGTCCACTTCCACCCAGCGCCCGCGAACCAGCGCAAGGCCGTTCGATCCGGCAAGCAACTGTTCTATCTCGCCCTCGGTCAACGCCTCGCCATCGAGCACCACCTCCATCTGGAAGTCGAGCAGAGCATCCTGGCCCACCTTCGATGGAGCGTTGTCGCCGATCCTTGCCATCACCCGCGGCCGCGCGGGCCGATTCCCTCTCCATGCGGCCGGCATGCGCACCACCACGCCGGCGCTCTCCAGCCGCGGGACATCGCGCAACATCTGCATCGCCTCCCCCGCCGTCCAGCGCAGCGGATAGAAGATCTCTCCCGCGTCGATCATGCTCTTCAACCACGGGCAGTCGCCGCCGGCCCGCTGCACCGGAAGCAGCAGCGACAGCAGACGGCCCTTTTGAGCGGCCCCTGCATACTCCCGCAGAGCCTGCCCCAGCGGAAGATGCTGAGCTTTCGCCTGCGCCGACAGCCGCGTCGTATAGGTGGCCAGAAAGGCGAAGGGCGCGTTCTCATCGTTGCGGTTCTCGGCAAGATTGAAGTACACACGGCCGACCAGGTTCCACGCGGGATTACGGCGCTTAAGGAAGTCCTGGACCTCGCCTCCGAACTCGGATAACTCGCGGCGAAAGGCGTTATCCAATCCCTGCCATAAGGCATCAAGCACCGTCGGCGTAAGATACTCCGCTCCGTTCATCGGGGGTACGCTCAGCACCAGCGAATTCAGCTCCGCATCGGTCGGCGGCGTAATCGGTCCCCTCGCCGACGCGTCCGCCAGATGAGGCTCAGAGCAGAGGCGCGTCACATAGCGCGCACTGAACTCCCGCCAGTAGGAGAAGACCGCGGGGATCGCCGTGCCCGCCTCTCCAGCCCCAAGCTGCAGTAGACCATGCCCCGGTCCTCGCGCGAAGGCGTCCCGCAGACGTTGTCCAACTTCCGAATCCATTGCGGCGGCGGCGCTGTCCTCAACGAGGACGAGATGGCCGCGCGGGGTGAGAGTTGGAGCAAGAAACATGGACGCCATGCAAGATTCCTATCAGTCGTTCGATGTCAAGCTGCAAATCTGTCTTCGGCCACCGACCGTGGCGGCCTTCACACCCAAGAAGATCGTTCACGGCGACTGCAATCTCCTGCTTCGACCCAAGATATCGCTCCGTGGTCTGAATTGAGGAGTGCCCGTGTCACGCCGTACTCAAATCCCGGAATTTATGCTTGTTTGTTTTCAATCCTTTTCCGGGATTTAAATAAATTGTCACTGCACTGAAATCCCGGACTGTTGCAGATAAGACCCGGACGAAGTTCCTGCTGAAGTTTGTCTGGGATAGAAGTTCCTGCTGAAGTTTGTCTGGGATATAAGTACAAAGATGACACTATCCTTTTTCCGTGCAGCGGTTTCGGTCCGGGATTTGAATACAAGCTCGGCGAATTCCGGGATTTAAATGCCGCTAAAGAGACCTTCAGACTATATTCCATTCCCGGAATTGAGTACCGCGCGACATCAGCTATCGCTTCGGGCTCGATGGGGTCGCCTCAGAATACGGATCATAGAGTACGGTAAGCAGCAGCGCTTGCTGAAAATAAACAACTTATTGTGCCGCGCCCTTTGCACTTCCATACTGCGAAGCGCCCTCCTGTAAGTCATTGATCTTATTGACGAACAAACTCCTAAACGTGCTTTAATGTCCGTATTCTGAAGGGACCCCATGTAGAGACACGAAATCGACCATACCGGCAGATCATCAATGCGTTGCCAGGCGCGATCCAGCCATGGCAGCAGGGTACGTGGCGTCAGCTGACACCAGCCCACAGCTACTCTGCCATCGAAGGCCAACAGGCGATGGTGCTGATGGTGGTGGTGTCGCTGGCGGCGAGTTTGATTCCGGCGCTGCGGGCTACGCAGATCAGTCCGCTGGCGGTGCTGCGGGAGGAGTGACGGCGGGAATGGCGGTATCGCTAACTACGGTTTTGGTGTGGTTTAGCGATGGGTGCGGTTGGGAGGCCGCATCCTATCTGCCGACGGCCACAGACGATACAGCTGTCGATGGGCGGCGTATACTTGGGGTCCTCGAGGCGGCTCCATGAATAGATTGGCTGGGTTGAGCGTGTTGGTTGTTGCGATGGCGACGGCCGGGAGTCTGGCTGCGCAGGAGACGGGTTCGGCGGACGCGAAGGCGGCGGAAGAGGTGCAGCAGGCTCCGGCTGATACGACAACTACGGAGACTGCGCAGCAGCCATCAGCAACCACTGAGCAAGCGGCGCCGGCGGGGCCTGTCGAGGTGACGAAACAGCCGGGCGACACGCATGTGCGGATCGTGCGGCTGAGCCAGATCCAGGGCAAGGTGGGGATGGATCGCGGGACGGGGCATGGTATCGAACCCTCGATGCAGAACATGCCGATTGTTGAAGGCATGCTGCTGGGCACGGCGAACGACGACAGCTACGCCGAGGTGGAGTTTGAAGACGGCAGCGCCCTTCGGCTGGGACCTGGGACGGTGGTGAAGTTTACTCAGCTGGTGTCGCGCGCCTCGGGCGCGAAGGCGACGACGGTGCGGGTGGATCGGGGAACGGTGTATGTGAACCGCGAGAATACGAAGACAGATGAGTTTTCGCTGGTTGCGGGTGGGACGAAGAAGATCACGGTGATGCCTTCGACGCATCTGCGGGTGGAGATGACGGGGACGAAGGCGGCGGTTGCGGTGTTTTCAGGACAGGCGGCGGTGGAGGGTGGTGGCGCTCCGTTGATGGTGGGGAAGAAGCAGACGCTGTCGCTGGATGTGGCGGATGGAAGTGGCCAGGTGGAGCTGGCGAAGAAGGTGGAAGAGGGTCCGTTCGATGAGTGGGACAAGGATGCGCTGAAGTATCACCAGCAGTATGCAAAGGGGAACTCGCTGCTGGGATCGGGCGGATATGGGATCAGCGACATGAACTACTACGGGGCGTTTTCGTCCGTGGATGGATGCGGGACGTTCTGGCAGCCGTACTTCGTAAGCGCGTCGTGGAGTCCGTATGCGAACGGCATGTGGGCGATGTATCCGGGGGCGGGGTACTCGTGGGTTTCGCCGTATCCGTGGGGGTGGCTGCCGTTTCATACGGGAGCGTGGTCGTATTGCCCGTCGCGGGGATGGGGATGGCAGCCGGGCGGAGCGTGGAGGGGTTTGAACAACATTGCGGCGACGCCGATCCATGGCGGGCCGGCGCATGTTCCGGGCGGGGTTCTGCCGAGGCCGCCGATGGATGCGAAGGCTTCGCTGATCGTGACGAATCGACAGCCTCTGGTGGTGTCGAAGCAGGATACGGCGGAGAGCTTTGTGTTCCGGAGGGACTCGGCGGGGTTGGGAGTTCCGCGCGGGTCGCTGGGTAAGCTGAACGGGATCTCGAACAACGTGGCGCAGCATGGGTTTGCGAACCGCGAGGTGTATGTGGCGCCTTCGGGGTCAGCGTCGCGCTGGACGGACGGTGCGGTGTATCACGGGCCGCTGAGTTTGCATCGGGGGGCGGCTCCGGATGAGGCTCGCGAGGCGATGTGGGCGCGTCATCAGGGGGCGGCTGCGAATGCGGCGTCGAGCGATCGTCGTGCGGGGCAGTTGGCCGGGCAGAATCGTGGTTCGATGCAGCAGCAGGCGGGGCCGAACGACGCGACGGGATGGCAGGGCCGCCAGGGACCGGGCGCTGCGCCGAACGGTATGGGTTGGAAGCAGGGCGGGGCGGCGAATCCGTCGACGGCTTCAGCGAACAGTGGTCGCACCTGGAATGGTGGGAACGGCACCGGTGCTGCGAATGGCGGTGGCCGTACGTGGAATAACGGCGCGGCGGGTGTAGCAAACGGCGGCGGCCATACATGGAATGGCAATGGCGGCGGGGCTGGCTCTGGTAATGGTGGAGGAGGCCACTGGAGCGGTGGAGGGTCAGGCGGTGGAGCTGCCGGAGCTTCGCATGGTGGGGGCGGGGGTTCAGGGAATGGTGGTGGGGGCGGTGGGCGCTCGGGTGGTGGTGGCTCGGCTGGCAGTGGGGCTGGCGGGGGATCGGGCGGTGGAGGCAGCCATAAGTAGAGGCTTCCGGCGCAGCGCCTCGGAACCTTCGTCCGGAACCCACACTGCCGTCAGATCACCGGAGCGGTAGCAGCGCGCCAACTTCTCTGCATCGCGCCGGTCCGTCTTGACTCGATCACCGGCTTTAACCGGTACCAACGTCGGCGCTACCACATCACACTGAACACCCAGTTCCGCCAGCTGCCAGTACACGACATAGCCAGTTGGTCCAGCCTCATAACAGGCTCGCAACTTCTCTGCTGGGCCAAGCTTCTTGATCAGCTTGCGGATTGATTCTGCGCGGTTCGGAATCGTTCCCAGACCTCGCACCTCACCATCCGGCTCCGCAATCGCTACGGCGATCGTCTCGGCATGGACATCCAAACCCAAAAATCGTAACTTCTCCTTCATGACCGGCTCCCTTCCGCTTGTGGCTCTGAGCTGTGCGTCCTTCTGAACTCACAGCCTAACCCACGATCAGCGCATCGGCGCCGGTCACTCCATGTTGACTGATATCAACAATTGACATCCATCAGATATTGTACGGAGCCGGTGCGTGGTGCTGGAACTTCGCTGCAAGTTGGATCGAGCGCGGACCGCCGATCTGAGGCCGCCGTTCGTCCCGCGGGAGCGCAGACTGCTGGCGAGAGTTTGCGTCGAGTAGCCGAAGCGAGCGTCAGTTGTGTCTATGTATTGTCGGTGGACCGAGGTTCGGGTGGTTGAGGATGCTGAAAAACTCGGCTTGAGCCTTGAGCCGCTTTGTCGATAACGTGAAACTGGCGCTGCAATCCAATGTCGGCTTGGAGCGAGTCATGCCTCGCAGGACGTTCCGGCCGAAATTGTCGACAGCTAGGCATACCCAAACTGGAGCTATACTTTTACCACTCTTTTCAGGGACTCAGAACATTCTCTGTGATCAAAGGATCGTGTTTGAACCTGCTGACCAGGGTGATTTGGTGAAATAGGTGAAATTGAGTGTGCGTAATCGATGGAATCGCGCCAATCACCATTCGGATGAACGAGCGCGGACGTTCTGTTGGCCGACTGTACAGACATCTAAACTTCTGGTGCGGATATTCCTCATACTCTTTTTGAGCTTACTGGCCTGCCCTTCTGCGAACGCTGTGGATCCGGACCGGCGAATTTCTCAGTACGCGCACACTGCCTGGCGCGTGCGTGACGGAGTCTTCGCAGGAGCACCTAGCGCGATCACCCAAACTACAGATGGATATGTGTGGATTGGGACGCTAGGTGGGCTGTTGCGCTTCGACGGCGTTCGCTTCGTCCGCTGGACTCCACCCACCGGAGAACATCTTCCCACGACGGCCGTGATCTCACTCCTGGGCGCCACCGACGGGAGCCTGTGGATTGGAACAGCCTCTGGCCTGGCTCAGTGGAAGAACGGAAATTTGTTAAATTCCCCGGAGACAGCGGGCCGCGTGAATGCGATCTACGAGGATCGTGAGGGCACGATTTGGATGGCGCGTTCGCGAACGCGGGCTGGAGCTGTTTGTAAGGTCACTGTATCTGTGGCCAAATGCTACGCGCCCAAAGACGGAGTTCCACCCTATGCTGGGACATTGATCGGCGACAACTTCGGATATCTTTGGATTGGAACCAGCACCGCGCTTGTCCGATGGAAACCAGGTTCATCTACTTCGTACGAGTTGCCCGGACTCAAGTCCAACGTAGGGCTTGCTGGTATAAACGCTCTCGCTGCCGCTCCTGATGGATCTGTCTGGGCGGGGATCTCGAATTCAGGCCGCGGGCTCGGCCTGCAACAGTGGGTAAACGGTACATGGAGAACCCTGATCACAACGACACTCGACAGCAGCACGTTGAATGTCTTCGCCTTGTGGTTGGACCGGCATAACGCATTGTGGATTGGAACTGAAGGAAACGGCATCTACCGGGTCCACGATGGCAAGGTGGATCGTTTTCGAAGCGCAGATGGTTTATCAAGCGATACCACCGAGGGTTTTTTTGAGGACCGGGAAGGTAATTTGTGGTTAACCACGCCCGAGGGTGTCGACTGTTTCCGCGACATTCCAGTTGTCAACTTCTCTGTGCACGAGGGGCTTACTGGTGACTCGGTCGAGTCCATACTTGCGGCTCGGGATGGGACAATCTGGATGGGGAATGATTCAAGTTTGGATTATGTGCATGGGGACGTCGTTTCATCCATCGGTCCAAAGAATGGATTGCCGGGCAGTCGTGTGACGTCCCTGTTCGAAGATCATGCTGGACGGCTTTGGGTCGGGTTAGACAATGGATTGTTTGTTTACGAGCGCGGCAGGTTTAGACCCATCCGGCGTCGCGATGGAGGTGCAATAGGGGTCGTTACGGAGATAATCGAGGACGTGAATGGCTGCATGTGGGCCGCAGTCGTTCGCACTGGTCCCGGAAATGCAGGAGGACTGGTCCAAATTCAAGATGGCAGATTCGCCACCGAGATTGCAGACGAGAGGCTAGGTTTTCCAATTTCGTTAGCGGGCGCTCCTGAAGGTGGCCTCTGGTTGGGATTGCTTAAAGGCCGTCTAGCCCGGCATCGGAATGGCCAACTGCAGATCTTTCCCCTGAAGAACACAAATGCTCAAGTCGAACAGGTACTGGCAAAATCGGATGGTTCTGTGCTGGCAGCGACCACCGATGGCCTTGTCGAACGACGAGGTGAAATTCAGTACACGCTCGATCACCTGAACGGCCTGCCATGCGACCGGATCTACGCGATCGTTACAGACAAATACTCCAATCTTTGGCTGTATACCGAGTGCGGTCTGATATTGATCAAGTCGGACGACCTGCAACAGTGGCGTGGACACCCCGACCTAAAGGTAAGGTTCGATTTGTTCGATGCGTACGATGGCGCCCAGCCCTACCTCGCTGCTTTTAAGCCACGTGCCACACGATCAAACGACGGGCGCTTGTGGTTCGCGAATGGAACTGTGGCTCAGATGATTGATCCCGACCGGTTGTTTAGAAACTCCATCCCGCCGCCAGTACATATCGAAGAAGTGATTGCTGATCGAAAGAATTATTCAACTCGAAACGGCCTTCGTCTCCCGGCTCTGACGCGTGATCTCGAGATCGACTATACGGCTCTGAGCTTTGTCGTTCCTCAGAAGGTGCAGTTCCGGTACAAGCTGGAAAATTATGATCGAGAGTGGCAGGACCCTCAAACCAGGCGCCAGGCTTTTTACAGTAATCTCCACCCCGGCAATTACCGGTTCCATGTGATGGCCTCCAATAATTCTGGTCTCTGGAATGAAGCAGGGCTGAACTCGATTTCAACATCGCTCCCGCCTACTATCAGACGATTTGGTTCCGATCGTTGTGCGTGGCTGCGTTTCTGGCATTCCTTTGGGGGCTGCATCGACTCCGAGTGCAACAATTGCGGCGGGAGGAAAGAAAATTTCGCGAAGCCTTTGAGACCATTCCGGCGATGGCGTGGATCGCTGGACCCGATGATGACCTTCAATTTTTGAATCGGCGCTGGGTTGAGTATACCGGGTTGTCGCAGGTGGAAAAACCGAAGGAAATCAGGAAAGTTGCTATTCATCCCGACGATCTGGATCGAATTGAGCGACGACTGGCCGTGAGCATTGCCAGTGGTGAGCCGGTCGAGGAGGAGCTGCGCTTCCGCCGCACCGACGGGGAGTATCGGTGGTTTTTGAGCCGCAACGTGCCGCTGCGGGACAAGCGAGGAAAGGTCGTGAAATGGTACGGTACGGCGACCGACATTCAAGATCGCAAGCGTGCGGAACAGCTGCAGGCAGACCTTGCACACACCAATCGGGTCAGCATACTCGGAGAACTGGCAGCCTCAATCTCTCACGAGTTAAAGCAGCCGATTAGCGCGGCCGTGATGGAAGGGCAGGCCAGCTTGCGATGGCTGAACCGCGACCAGCCGGACCTGGATGAGGCGCGCCGGGCAACCGCAGCAATCGTGAAGGACGGGAGGCGTGCAGCCGACATCATCGATCGTTTGCGGTCGTTGTATAAGAAGACTCCTCCACAGCGAGAGTCGGTCGACGTGGACGAAATCATCGGCGAAATGGTCCTGCTGCTGCGAGGCGAAGCCAACGAGTATGCCGTTTCGATTCGTACGGATTTTGCCGCCGATCTTCCCAAAATCACGGCGGATCGAGTGCAACTTCAACAGGTGCTCATGAACTTGATGCTGAATGGCATCGAGGCGATGAAGGACACGGGCGGCGTGGTTACGGTGAAGTCGCAATTGGGCGAGGATGGCCAGATCGAGATCTCTGTAAATGACACAGGCCCCGGGCTGCCCCTGGGCAAGGCCGACCAGATATTTGATGCGTTCTTTACGACGAAACCACAAGGCAGCGGCATGGGCTTGGCAATCAGCAAGTCGATCGTCGAATCGCATGGCGGACGGATCTGGGCCAACGGCGACGGCGGGCGTGGCGCGACGTTCTACTTCACCTTACCGGCGGCTCCCGCGGAAACAAACCCTCCCGTGGATGCAGCGTGATTAGGCATTCAGCAGAGGTGAGTACGCGAGCCCAGTCGGCGTCATTTGATGGATAATCGCCAACTCACTCACCAAACAGTGCGGACAAAAGACTTTCCAGATCTCTGGGTTCTGGGCGCATAACGGGCCACCCGCACCTTACCGGTCACTTCATGTAGATTACTTCTGCGGCCTGAACAAAACGCGGATTAGCCAGAAAATCATCAAGATCAGCGGCAGGATACTCAAGAAATAAAGTGCGCCTGTCCTGCGCAACACAGTGGGGAATAAATGTGGACGTGCCAGGAATATGGACGCTGAGGCGATAAACCACGCGAAGCACATTCGCCAAAGATGCCGCGCAATACGTTGTGCGCCTGAAACACCACCGCGAGCGAGCATGCGAACGTCTCCCGCAGCAGCAAGAAGGGCCACGGAACCAAGGAATAAATAAGGCCCAACGGGATATCCATGGCTTAACCCAGTCTGACTATGCGCGGCTTCTAACCCATAGTTCACTGAGACTGCTGCTACTGCCAATGGGACCAAAAGCGCACCCCAATCAAAAATGCCCGTTTCCGCCTCCGTGCGCCTAGCGATAACCCTTGCCGTCGCCACCAGATAGAACGTTAGGGCACCGCCCAGAACATTGCCCGGTTGGTGCTTCACCAATGCCAGATACACCCCGCTTGCGGACAGGCAGAGCATTGATAGGACAAATACGTTTCCGGTCACGCGATGCCAGCGGGAACCTTTGCAGAAAGACACTGCTGCGAAACCGGACAGCATACCTAATGTCCCGGCGCTGCATCTGCCGGGGCAGTCCCGATAGGGATCTAGCGTTTAAGGGTACTTATCTGGAGCGGTCGGCCAACTAAGCCTCTGGTCGACAAGTCCATTGGTATCGGATGAAGATCGGCCTCATTGAGAAAAACTCCGCTGAATGTGCATCACATTCAGCGATTGTCTGCAGGCAGGTCTCCTTCAGCTCTCATTCCCATCACTTCTCCTTTGCCGGTAATATCGTAGGTCGAGCATTTGTTATCGCAGCCTCTGGTGACCTGAGTAGGAGACTAAATTTGGCTCCAACGTCCGGGTTGTTCTCCCCCCAAAGCTGTCCATCGTGAGCTTCTATGATCGAGAGTGAGATGGCAAGCCCGATGCCCATTCCGTTTTTCTTCGTCGTAACGAATGCGTCGAAGATATCGATGTCGTGTACTGGCAACCCGCATCCGTTGTCGATAAATTCTGTGAGTACCTGGCGGTCCGTCGTCTGTCGAATACAAATCCGCAACAAAGGCGGTCTATCGATACCTTGCATCGCTTCGATTGCATTTCCAACTAGATTCATAATGATCTGCTGGACCTGGAAACGATCTACGAGCACCAAAAGGACCGATTCTTGATAGTCGTACTCAATCGGAATCGATTGGCGAGTTGCGTCCTCTTTGACGAGGCTCATGGCATCTCGAATGAGATCCACCATATTGCAGGGAGACTTTACGACTGGTTGCTTTTTGAACAACGAACGAATACTGCGCATTACCGTGTCAGCAGCCCGCGCATCCCGCACGATGCGCGCAATAGACATGACGGCTTCATCAATGTTTGGAGGAGCGACCCCGAGCCAACGGGAACATGCCTGCGCGTTGGCGAGTACGGAAGTCAGGGGTTGATTAATCTCGTGCGCAATTGACGCGGAGATCTCTGCGCCCATTGACGTCCTCGACGTTTGGGAGATGTTTGTGCGAAGTTCTCGAAGCCTTTCTTCCACCCGTTTGCGGTCTTCGATGTCTGTTAGAGTTCCAAACCATTTGAGAATAGTTCCATGCCGATCGCGTAGCGGCACCGCACGAACGAGAAACCAGCGATATGCTCCGTCTGCGTTGCAATGGCGTGCTTCATTTTCGAATGGAACGCCTGTTGCCAGCGATGCTCGCCATTTGTTGAGGTGGTTTTTCAGGTCATCAGGGTGCACGGTAAGCGGCCGGTCGAAGCCCAGGATGGCTTTCTCAGCCGATCCAGTGAATTCCAGCCAGCGCCGACTGGCGAATTCATCCGACCCGTCCGGCCCGGCAGTGAACGCCATTGCCGGAATCGTTTCCACAACCTCCCGCAGATGCTTTTCGTCCCGTCGCAGTTGCTGAATGTGCAATCGATAGAATCCAGCGAGCAGCGCTACACAAAGCGCGATACAAAGCGTACGAAACCACCAGGTAGCCCACCATGGAGGCAGGATCTGGATAGTCAATTCCAGCCCCGGTTCGCTCCAAACCCCACGACTCGTTGCCCCCTGCACGTGGAAGGTATATTTAGCGGGGGGAAGGGTCGTATAAGTTACAACTCGTTGGTTACTCCTCACCTCGTACCATTGGTGATCTAAACCGTCGAGCTTGTATCGGTAGCGGTTGGTCGTCGAGTTGAAATAGCTGAGGGCCGCGAACTCCAATGAGAAGACATTCTGGTCATGAGAGAGGGTAAGTGAACTGGTATAGGCGGTGGATTTGCTGAGAGGGGAATCTGGTCCAACCGTCACCGGACGGTCGAACAGCCGGAAATCAGTGAGAACCACGGGGGGAACGTAGGCGTAGTCCACGACCTTGTCCGGATGAAAGGCAACGGCTCCGCTGAATCCTCCGAAAAACATCTCGCCGCTTGGACTCTTGAAGCAAGCGCCCCAACCGGTCAGGTCAGCGCCGGAAAGGCCATCTGCGACTGAGTAGTTCTTGAACGTTTCCTTTGAGGGATCGAGTACCGACAACCCGTTGTTGGTGCTCATCCATAAATTGCCGCGTTCGTCCTCAAGGATGCAGCTTATTACATTTCCAGCGAGCCCATCTTGCTCATAGTAGGACCGAAACTGCCGCGTCTTGGCGTCAAATTTGCTAAGCCCGTCTTGAGTCCCAACCCACATCGTTCCCGAGTGATCAAAGTACACGGAGTTTACCCGGTTGTTGCTCAGACTTGTTGAGTCCTTTGCATCGTGTTCGTAGATCTCGGTAAACCGTTCGGTGGATGGATCGAAACGTTGCAGACCACCGAGATTGGAACCCAGCCACAGGTTGCCATTGCTGTCTTCGGCGATGGCGTAGTAATTGAGCCCGCGGGCGTTCGGATCCGGCTTGTATGTCGTGAAGTTCTGACTGGAGGAGTTGAAACCGCAAAGGCCATCCCAGGTTGCGGCCCAAAGCTTTCCGGTGTGATCGATGAGCAATCGCTCAATAACACCGCTGCACAAGCTGGTGGGATTCGCCGGGTCGTGACGGTACCCTTTGAGAGCTCCGGTTCTCCGGTTGTACCGCAGCAATCCCGGACCTGCGTTTCCGAGCCAAAGGGCGTCGGGGCCATCTTCGATGATCGAGAGCACTTCAGACCCGTCGGCGGGGTGAATTATTGAGCACTGGCCGGTCTTGCGGTCAATGCGTTTCAGCCGCTGATCAACGCTGACCCACAAAACGTTATTTCGATCTTCATATATCGCGCCGATCAAGCTCGGATTCAAGCAATCGGGATTATCAGATTCGTGCGCCAGGTTCTCAAACGGTAGCGGCTTAGTCGCGAAAAAGTTCGGTTCTACCTCGTGCATGCCGGTCCAAATATTGCCCTCACGGTCCTGGAACAAGGCCGTCACACGGTTGCCGGCCATGCTGTTGGGATCGTAAGGCCGGTGGCTGTAACTGATGAAGCGTCGATGCTCCCGATCGAACTTCAACAAACCGGCTCCGGTACCGAACCACATTGTCCCCTGCTGATCTTCCAGCATGGCATAGGCCTGGTTGATCCGATTTCCCAGCCCATTCATCCAATCGAGCTTGTAACGGATCAGCTTGTTCGCACTGCGATCAAAAGTAGCAATTTGTCCATCGGCCCCATAGATTATCCAAAAAACACCAGACTGATCCTCGTGAAACCAAAGCCCCACTCCTGATTCGCCTAAAACAATATGCTGTTTAACTTTTCCCGTGGGCCGGTCAAATTCCTCCAGGTTCTGGCTTGTTGCAACCCAAAATGTTCCTGCGCGGTCCTCGCCGGTGGACTGGATGTCGTTATCACCAAGACTGGAAGGATCGTTGGGGTCGTGACCGAAGTGTTTCACCTCGCCGGTACTGGAGTTGAATCGGAATAATCCATTACGGGTTGAAAGCCACAACATACCCACATGATCCTGGCTGATGTGGGTGACAGGAGCCATTTCTCCGTGCGCCGTATTGGCATTGATGCGGTAATGAGTAAATGTCTCGGAGACCGGATCGAATTTGTCCAGGAATTCCTCACATCCAATCCATAGCGAGCCGGAACGGTCTTTGAAGAGGGAGGAAATCAACATTCCGCTCAGGCTGTTGGTTCGCCCTGGCTCGTGCTTGAACACCTTGAACTTGTAGCCGTCGTACCGGTTCAATCCATACTGTGAACCAAACCATATGAAACCCTGATCATCCTGTACGATTTGGGATACTCTCTTCTGTGACAATCCATCTTCGGTAGAGATTCGCGAGAAATGGATATCCTTTCCATCGACCACGGGCAGTGTGATCGTACGAGGATTCACATGCACCTGTCCCACCATATCCGCGTTGACGGCGCGGTTCTCGGAGTGTCCCGCAGTATTTTGAACTGTCGCCCAAAGGGGTACACACAGGAACGAGAGGAGGAGGTAGCGCGCTCTCCTGTGCATGAGGGCCACCAACTGGAGCATTCCTTTATAAGCAGCAGAAATCGCAGCCTTTGTCATTTCTTCTCGGGGATTCCAAGGCTAACCATTTGCTGAAATCATACCTGTGCTGACGCCAAAACTCCGAACGGATGCTGCTTCAGGAACTTACAGTATCCATTCTTGGAATGGCTGGTTCAAAGGCTCACTCCCGCGAAATGACATTTAGCGTGATAAATCTGCCGCCACTGATCCTGATAAGCGAGACACATGAGGTCGGTCAATTAGTAAAGCCATGAAGGCGTTGACATGCTTATCCTCCAGATGCGGGTGTTCGGTCTTGCACCCCGGAATCGAACAGTTCGCGTTGAGCTTCGCTTTAGCCATAAGGGAAGTTTAGCGGTCGCCGTGCAAATCGCGTCAGAGACGATCAGTAACGATAAGTCTTAGGGAAGTCGGCCTCCAGGAAGCAACCTACACTTTGGCGGCCGGTTTGAGAGGAAGCGCTGCAACACGAGCGCGAACCAGTCTTCGGACCAGGGCGGCTGGCAATGGCCGATCGAACGGCAGATGAAGGCTACTCTTGGTACGAGAGTAAGGTTCGAGTTCATCGGCGAAGCTGTCAAACAGCGAGCCGCTGAAGGGAAGCACGCTGAGGTGGTTCTTAAAAGCGGCATAGCCAAAGAAAGGCTTCGGTAACGCAAAGGCGGGAATACCGTAGGAGATTACTTCGGTAGCCCCTGCAGGGACGGCTGATCGAATGATTTCGCGAAGCTGGCGGAGAGTAGTCCGGACGGGCTCAGGGACACCGGCTATGTAAGCTTCTACTGCTTCGCTCGGAATGGTCTGTGCTGAACTTGGTTTCGCTGCCGTAGCCTTTCGCATGCGCACCATCATACGACCAACGCCTCGCTGACTGCACCTGCGGTCAATCGGCAGCGGTGGGCTCAATACAACGGCGTTTGATCGGCATAGGGGCGGCAGTCACCTGCCGACCGCCGAGTAGGCCCGGGGAATTTCACCCCGAGCCTCTCACAGAACCGGACTTAAACCTCTCGGCTTATCCGGCTCGTGCCACCCACGGAAGACTGCCGTCTTCCACCGACATCGAGTTCCTCCGGTTGCCCGTTGACTCGGATCAGTTCGGGTGACCTGCTCCCTTTGCTCCTCGGGAATTACCCCGGATCAACGCTCCTACGGAGCAGTCCGCCCCTGGCTTGCGCATTGGTACTTTCGGCCTCACGGGGCTTCCGCTTGTGCCTTTTCCCTTACCATCGCAAACCAAGTTCTCAA
>NZ_JQKI01000084.1 GCF_000745965.1 Edaphobacter aggregans DSM 19364
CACGCAACAGAGAGCGCAGGTCTTCCACCATGATCTCAAAGCATCCGGCACCGATCCAGCGCCGCGTCTGCTGGTACACCACCGGCCACGGCGGAAGATCGTTCGGCATCATCCGCCAGTGCGCCCCAGTCTTCACCAGCCAGCGCAGAGCGTTGAACACCGCTCGCAAACTGTGCGACCGCTGCGCAGCGTCCTCCCGGCACAACGCCAGATAGGGCGCCACAAACGCCCACTCCTCATCGCTCACATCACTCGGATAACCAACCTGACCCTTATTCCCCATCCAACTATGCTCCGCGATGACAACAACACAATCACCGCCTTCCTACAGATGGGGAATTAAAGTCATTAACAGTCTCTAGGGCAGCCGGGATACTTGGCCTCTCCAGGCAAACCGCAGATCCTTCGACTGCGCCTCTCGCGGTGAGACTGCGAGAGAGGCTTCGCTCAGGATGACGCTTTGTGGGCGGCCTAGACTTTGTGGGCGGACTAGACCTTCAGGTTGCGCATGTAGTCGGCGTCGACTTTGAGTGAGTCGAGCCAGGGCATGTCGAAGGCCTCCTGTTCGACGAACATGTGGCGGATCTTCTGGGTCTTTGCTGCCTGCTGGAGGATGGGGCGGTAGTCAATGTCGCCCTGGCCGAGCTCGGTGACCTTCGCGCCTTTGAGGCCCGCGGCGGGGCTTTTGAAGTCCTTGACGTGAAGCATGGAGAAGCGGTTGGGGTGGTCGCGCATGAGGTCCTGAGGCTTGTGGCCGGCGACGACGGCCCAGCCGCAGTCGAGCTCGAGGGTGGTCTTTTTGGGGTCCATGATGCGGAGCAGCTCCATGTAGGGGACCGTGCCGTCGATGGGTTCGAACTCGTGGACGTGGTTGTGGTAGCCGAAGGTGATTCCGGCGGCGGCGGTCTTTTCGGCCATCTTGTTAAATTGCTCGGCGTTCCACCGCCAGTCGTCGAGGGTCATGGTGCGGCTGTTGGCGGAGGCTCCGGGGGCGAGAGGCTCTTTGAAGGTCGGGCTGGAGCAGATGAAGTACTGGACGCCGACCTCTTTGTCGAAGGCGAGGAGCTCGTCGAATTTGGTGCGCAGGTCGGTTGCGGAGTGATGGGCGCTGACGCAGTGCAGGCCGGCCTTCTGGAGGGACTGCTTTACCTCGGCGGCGGTCTTGCCGAAGTAGCCGGCGGATTCGACCTCGCGGAAGCCGGCTTTGGCTACCTGCTGGAGCGTGCCTTCGAAGTCGGATGGGAGCTGCTGGCGTACGGAGTAGAGCTGGATGCCTAGCGGAAGGCCGAGCGGTGCAGCGAAGGCGGTTGGGCGAGTGGTGGCGTAGAGGGCTGCTGCAGCGGAGGCCTGGCCGAGGAATCTTCTGCGCGAGATCATTCATTGCTCCTGGTGCGGGGTGAGGTAGTCTTTCGCGATCTCCGCAACAGTAATCGAGACTGTGGCTTACGTCCAGTTTGCGGTCAGCTGCGTGCGCGCTCGCGCTGGAGTTCGCGGTAGGCCTCGCTTTTGCCGATGCCGCGGTCGCGGGCGACGCGCTTGAGGGCGTCCTTTTCGGAGAGGGACTCGGATTGCATGAGGGCGGCTACTTCGGAGGCGATGCTCTTCTGTGTGGTGGCGGCTTCAGCGGCGGAGGGGGTGAAGAGGAGGACGATCTCGCCGCGGATGGCGGGGCGGGAGGCAAGCTGTTTTTGCAGGTCGCTTGCGGTGCCGCGGAGGAACTCTTCGTGGAGCTTGGTGAGCTCGCGGGCGATGACGATGGGCTGTGTGGGACCGAAGGTGGCGGCGAGGTCGCCGAGGGTGTCTAGGATGCGGTGCGGGGCCTCGTAGAAGATGTGGGTGGAGTTGTCGCGTCCCGCCTCCTTTATCCGGAGTTGTTCGAGGGCGGTCTTGCGCTGGCCTTCTTTTGCGGGGAGGAATCCGTGGAAGGTGAAGGAGTCGGTTTTGAGGCCGCTGGCGATGAGCGCGCTGATGGCGGCGTTGGCGCCGGGGATAGGGAAGACGGGGATTCCGGCGGCGATGGCGGCGGAGGCGATCTCGTGGCCGGGGTCGGCGATGCCGGGGGTTCCGGCGTCGGAGACGACGGCGATGCGGGCGCCTTGTTTAAGTTGTGTGAGAAGTTCTTCGGCGCGGGGGCCTTCGTTGTGGAGGTGGTAGCTGACGGTGGGGGTTTGGATACCGAAGTGGTTGAGGAGCTTTTGCGTCTGGCGGGTGTCCTCGCAGGCGATGCGGTCGGCGGAGCGAAGGATGCGAAGGGCGCGGAGGGTGATGTCCTCTAGGTTGCCGATGGGGGTGGCGACGAGATAGAGGCCGGGGGCGAGGGGTTGGTCGTTCTTGTCTGAGGACATCGCTTGCTAGTCCTCGCGCTCCTGCTGGCGCATGCGGCGGCGGACGTTGAGCAGGCCCATGGAGTGGGCGAGGTTTTGCGGGGTGATGATGCCGACGATGCGATCGCCGTCGAGGATGGGGACGAGCTGGGCGCCCTGGCCGGCCATGATGCGGCGGAGGGTTTTGACGAGGGAGTCGTCGGGCTGGGCGGTCTGGAAGGAGCGGGTCATGACGCCCTGGACGTAACCGTTGCCTTCGGACTGGAGGGCTTCGACGATGCCCTGGCGGGAGACGGCTCCGACGAGGTTGGCTCCGCGCACCACGGGGAAGACGTCCTGGAGGGTGTGGACGGAGCGCTGCAGGGCTTCCTCTAAGGTGTCGGAGGCGGAGAGCGTGGAGAAGTTGGTGAGCATGACGTCGCGCATGCGGACGGGGTCGGTCTCGGAGTGGAGCAGGAGGCTGGAGTCGTCCATGTGGGCGCCAATGAAGACGAAGCCGCCGATCATGATGAGCCAGATGTTGGGCAGGATGCAGCCGGTGATGACGAGGATGAGGCCGATGATCTGGCCGAGGCCGGCGGCGGCGCGGCTTCCTTTGAGGACGCCGTGGTTGCGCGCGAACTCGCCGCGGAAGATGCGGCCGCCATCGAGCGGAGCGGCGGGGAGGAGGTTGACGGCGGCGAGGAGGAGATTGATCCAGACGACGGCGCGGAGCAGGCGCGCGGGGGTGACCCATGGGCGCTCGAGGAGACTGATCTCGGGCGCAACGGTGAGGATGATGGCGCCGAGGATAAGACCGAAGAGGAGGTTGGCGATGGGGCCGACGAGGCCGAGTCGCTTGCCGATCTCGGGAGTGGCGGCGCGGTCGGAGGCCTCGGGCGTGGCGTAGGTCTGGAGGCCGCCGGTGGGGAGAAGGAGGATGCTGCGGAGCTCGAGGCCGTACCAGGCGGCGGCGATGGCGCGCGCGATCTCGCGGACGATGACTGCGAGGAGGAGAAGGCTCCACAGAAGGAAGCCGCGGCCGCCGGTGGACCCGGAGACCGAAGAGTAGCTGATGGCGAGGCCGAGCAGCAGGAGGAAGAAGGTGTGAATGCGAATCTCTACACCGAGGAATCTGCCGATCGAAAAGGACCACCCGCGCATGCTTATGATTGTACGGGTTGGGCTTTGCGGGGAGGAAGATGCGCGTAATTGCAGGGAAATTTCGTTCGCGGATGCTGACGGCGCCGCGCGGGATGAAGACGCGGCCCACGAGCGATCGTCTGCGCGAGACGCTGTTCAATGTGATTGCACCGAGGATCGAGGGTGCTCGCTTCGTCGATTTGTATGCGGGCTCGGGTGCGGTGGGGATTGAGGCGATCAGCAGGGGAGCGGAGTTTGTCTGGTGTGCGGAGAGTACGCCGGCGGCGGTGAAGGCCATTCGGGAGAATCTTGCGGCTTTGAAGGTGGATAGCGGATTTTCTGTAGAGGCTCGTGGGGCGAGTGTGTTGCTCGACGAGCTGGTGAGGCGTGGGGAGAGGGTGGATCTGGTGTTTCTTGATCCTCCGTATGAGGCTGCGGCTGAGTATGCGCGGACGCTGGAGTTTCTGGGTGGGCTCGGGAGTGCGGTGCTGGCGGAGGATGCGCGGGTGATCGCGGAGCATCGCAGCAAGGAGGAGCTGGGGGGCCGGTATGGGGTCCTGGAGAGGGTGAGGGTTTTGAAGCAGGGGGATGCAGGGTTGAGTTTTTATGCGGTGCAGGTGGAGGGGGCCTGAGGGATTTGTGGCGGCGCGAGCGAACTGCGGGGGTTCTTCGCCTTCGGCTCAGAATGACGCCTCCTAAAAATGACGCCCTCAAAAATGGATTTCGAAGAGGGAACAGGTTAGGAGAAGCCTCCGCCGTGGTGTTGGCCGGTGCGGAGGTCGACGGTGAAGGGGACTTCTTTGTCGGTGAGGAGGTTCCAGCCGGTACCGTGGAGGGTGTGGCTCTCGATGCTGGTGATGCGGATTCCCTCCCAGCTCAGGCGCTGGGTGTGCCAGGCTTCGCCGTTCGGCCCCCAGGCGAGGATGGTGTGGAAGCTGGTGAAGAGGAGGAGGTTGTTGGTTGGGTCGGTGTGGATGGAGACGACGGGTTTGAGAGGGATGTGGGTGGAGTGCTCGGGGTGGAGCGTGTCGATGATGTAGGCGTAGCCTCCGGCGACGGCGCAGAGCTGGTCGGGGTTGGGACAGGCGTGGACGGCGGTGGGCATGGTGGGGTCGGTGAAGCCGAGGGCGCAGGTGGCGAGGAACTGGCCTCCGGTGGCGGGGCGGACGAGAAGCTGGAGCGCGCCTCTGGCGAGGGCGTCTTCTTCGCCGGCGACCTGCTGGGGGTAGGTGAACTGGCGCGCCGGGGCGATGAGGGGCGGGCCTTTGAGGATTTCGGCGTGCCAGGTGTGGGGGAACCAGGTGTGGTGGAAGGTGGAGTCGGTCATCCGCGAGCCTTGATGTTTTGGTTGACCCAAGCCTCTTGCTCCGCAGTGTCGGGGACGGGATAGCCGCGAGCGATCGAGATCTGCGACCACGCATCGGCCGGAGGAATGCCAGAACGAATGAGGAGGCTTGCGGTAACCACGCCTGAACGACCGATGCAGGCGCGACAGTGCACGCCGATTCGCTCGCCGGCAGAGATCCGCTGTTCGAGTTCAGAGACGAATGCTGCAAATTTTTCCAGGTCTTTCGGAATAGTGCGATCAGGAATGGGGAAAGAGATAAGCGAGATTCCGGCACGTTCCGCGGCGCTCTGTTCATGCTCAAGTCCAAGTTCAGCGGCTTCGTGAGGCTCGAGCATCGAGACGACGCTATCGATGCCAGCTTCTCGCAAGGCGCGCATCTCATCGTTCAGCCAGTTACCTCCGCGCGGGCGAGGCACGATGGCTAGTTGTGGCGTGATCCAGTAGGGTCGGACGTTCATCGTGTTGCGTCCAGAGCCTGGGCGATGTCTTCGAGGAGGTCTTCGATGGCCTCGCAGCCGGCGGAGAGTCGGATGAAGCCTTCGGCGATCTGGTCGCCTCCCCAGCGGGCGCGGCGCTCGGCGGTGGAGGTGATGCCGCCGAAGCTGGTGGCGTCGGTGAGGAGTTTGGATTGGGCGAGGAAGGTCTCGGCGGCGGCCTTGTCGCGGAGGATGAAGCTGAGGACAGGGCCGTAGTAGCGCATCTGCTTCTTGGCGATGGCGTGGCCGGGGTGCGTGGGGAGGCCGGGATAGAGGACGGTCTCGACCTCGGGGCGGGTTGCAAGGAACTCGGCGATGGATTGCGCGTTCAGGCAGGAGCGTTCTAAGCGCAGGGGGAGAGTTGCGATCGAGCGCAAAGCGAGCCAGGCCTCCATGGGGCCGAGGATGCCGCCGGTGAGGGTGCGCCACTGGTCGATCTTCTGGCGGAGTTCGAGGTCGCGGACGGCGACGTGGCCGAGGAGGATGTCGCTGTGGCCGGTCATGGATTTCGTGTCGGAGGCGACGGAGAGGTCGGCGCCGAGGGCGAGAGGGGACTGGCCGAGCGCGGTGGGGGTAGTGTTGTCGACGGCGACGATGGCTCCGGCGCGGTGCGCGGCCTCGGAGAGGAGAGCGATGTCACAGACGTCCATGGTGGGGTTGCTGGGGGTCTCGATCCAGAGGAGCTTTGCGCCTTCGAGGTGTTGGAGCTGGGCGTTGTTGGCGGTGGGCGTGAGACGGAGCCGGATGCCCATTTGAGCGAAGTACTCCTGGGCGAGGACGCGGGCGGCGTAGTAGGCGTTCGCCGGAAGGACGGCGATGTCGCCGGGGCGGAGGATGGCTCCGAAGACGGCGGTGCAGGCGGCCATGCCGGAGGCGAAGACGAGCGCGGTGGCGCGGTAACCTTCGCCTGACTCAATTTGGGCTAACGATTTTTCGAGGTGCGTCCAGGTGGGGTTGTGGGAGCGGGCGTAGGTGTAGGGGATGGCGGAGGGGTCGCCGGGGGCGTGATACGGGGCGGCGAAGACGGGGCCGGGGTGGAGAGGTTCGCCGGGTGCGGTGCGGGTGAGCGTGGAGCGGATGATCTTTGTGGCTTCGCGCATTGGTCGATTGTATTGGTGACGGCGGTTTGGAGCCTTTGGTAGAGAAGCGGGTCTCTCCACTCCGCGTTGCGCGCTCCGGTCGAGATGACAACTTCTCTTGTTGCGCGCTGCGGTCGAGATGAGAATTCTTATTGTCGTGATGAGCTATGAGAAGTGCTGCCAGCCTCCGGGCTTGAGTTCTGTGGGGGCTTTGGCGGGGCGGATGAGAGTGATGCGTGGTTTGTTGGCGTGCGTGCGATGGAGAGTGCCGATTCGGGTGATGGGAACTTCGGCGATGCTGCGTGGGATGCGGGTTGTGGGTGATGCGGTGAAGAGGAGTTCGTAGTCTTCGCCACCGTGGAGCGCGGCGTGGAGGGCTTGGTCGGGCGGGAGCTTCTTTGCGAGGGAGTGGAGAGGGATGGATGCGGCGTCGAGTTCGGCGCGGAGGCAGGAGGATTCGCAGAGATGGGTGAGGTCGGTGGAGAGGCCATCGCTGAGGTCGATGGCGGCGGTGGCGAGGCGGCGGCGAAGGAGAGTGGCGCCGATGGCGAGGCGCGGCTGGGGGTAGAGGTGCGGATGGGAGGGAGAGGCCGTGGCGCGTGAGGGGCGTTTGGAGGCGGGGAGAGCGGAGAGTTCGGCTTGGGCGCCGCCGAGGGAACCAGTGACGTAAAGGATGTCGCCGGGGTGCGCTCCGGAGCGGCGGAGGGAACGGCCGGTGGGCGCGGAGCCGATGAGGATGATGTCGGCGAGGATGAGGTCGGCGGGGGATTGGGAGGTGTCGCCGCCGGCGAGTGGAGTGTTGTGCCGGAGGGCGAGGGTGCGGAGGCCGGAGAAGAAGCCATCGATCCAGCGCTGGCCGCGGGCGGTTCGGAGCATCTCGGCGGGGAGCGCGAGGGAGAGGAAGGCGGCGAGCGGGGTGGCTCCCATGGCGGCGAGATCGCTGAGGCCGCGGGCGAGGCAGCGATGGCCGACAGAGGCGGCGGGGTGGAGGTCGCGGCGGAAGTGACGGTCTTCGAGAGAGAAGTCTGTGGTGACGAGGATCTCTTGGCCGCGAGGCGGGCGGAGGATGGCACAGTCGTCGCCGATGCCGAGGGCGAGGGAGTTGCCGCGGCCAGAGCGCTGGCTGGAGAAGGTACGGCGGATTTGCTCGATGAGGCCTAGTTCTCCCAGCGGCTTGCGGTTCTGGAGCATGCTTGAGGAAGCATAAACGGTCGGACACGGCTGCGCTGAAGCGAGGTTGTAAAGGAGCTGAATAGGTGAGTGCTCGTACAGCTTTTGTGCTATGGCGGGATGACGCGGCGGGGATAAATTGAGTTGCACCGGCGTAACCTGTTTGTTACCCTCGAAAGGTCGCCTAAGAGAGTCTGTAATTCCGAAATGGCAATTAGTGAATTTGATTTGCCTGGTTTGATTTTGGATTGCACGCTCTTAGCGCCGCCGATCCTGGCGGCCAAACTCTGGGCCGTGGGTCGTTGATTGAAGCTGAAAAAGCGCTACTACATCATGTTTGTCAGCCGCGATGGGGATGGCACCCTGAACAAGGTTCCGGTGCCGTTGCATTATGCTTACCTCTTCGTGGCGGCGGCGGTGATTGGTATGTTCACGATCACGGGGCTGGCGGGTTCGTACTCGCGGATGCTGATTAAGACGGCTCGGTTCAACCAGCTGCGGCAGGATCACAACGCGCTGAAGAAGGACTATGCGCACCTGGAAGAGTCGGCGCGCGAGAAGGATATTCAGGCGGCTTCGCTGGGCTCGCTGGCGAACGAGGTTTCGGCGCTGTACGGACTGACGGCGAGCAAGCTGGCGGTTCCGATGGGCCGGATGACGGGCAGGAGCAGCAAGGCGCATGCGGCTGCTGTGGTGGAGGCCGCGGCCAATACGCCGGTGACCGAGACGGCGAGCCTGACGGATGACAGCTACTACAAGTCAGTGGACGCCTTTTATTCGCTACGCAACGAGGCGATGAGCGGAGCGGCGGCGCGCGCGCTGGGCGGATTGAATCATCCGGGCTATGGGGCGGGATCTGCGACGCTGTTTGGCGGGTTTTCGCCGCTGGATCAGGACGCGGCGTCGTATGTTCCGACGCTGTGGCCGGTGATGGGACCGATCACGAGCAGCTTCGGGCAGCGTGAGGACCCTGTGCTGGGCAGCGGCGAGGGCGAGTTCCACAAAGGAATCGACATCTCGGCACCGAACGGCGTGCCGATCCGCGCGACCGGCGACGGCGTGGTGAAGTCGGCGCAGATGGAGAATGGGTACGGCCGCGAGGTCACGATTGATCACGGCCATGGGGTGGAGACGCTGTACGGGCATATGTCGGGCTTTGCCGTGATGGTGGGCCAGACGGTGGTGCGCGGACAGGTGATCGGCTACGTGGGACACAGCGGGCGTGTCACGGGCTCGCATGTGCACTACGAGGTTCGCATTCGCAATACGGCGGTGAATCCGCATAAGTATCTGCGGGTGACGCTGGCAGAGCTTGGCTCGGAGGCTCCTGCGGCGCCGACGGCTCCTCTGGCGATGACGATGACGAAGACGGCAAAGGCGGCTGGGCTGGAGAACCGCTAGGTTCGAAGCAGAGTGGAAGAGAAGAAAGGAGAGGCGAGTTTGCCTCTCCTTTTGTTTTGCTCCGGGCTTGCTGCGCGGAGGCTAGGTCTTCCGCCTGTGGCAGGGTGATGTTGCCGTGAAACCATGTAGAGTGAGGGTCTGCCGGAGAGGAATCGAGCTTCGAGCTTCGGCCCTGAGTTTGAGGGTGAGGGCAGACGAATCTTTGCGAGAGGTGCGGATTGACGCTGCTGCGGTGTTGGCTTCGGGGAGTGCTGGTTGCGGGGTTGTGTGGAGCGGCTGCGTTGCGCGCGGGGGCGCAGGGCAAGCCGATTGCGGGTGAGAATACGGACTACACCAGCTCGCTGAACAGGGCTGATCGCGTGGAGTGGTTTCGCGATCAGGGGTTCGGGTTGTTTCTTCACTGGAGTGTAGACAGCCAGCTTGGGGTGACGATCAGCCATTCGCTGGTTGGGGCGTCGCCGGAGTACACGGAGCGCTTCTTCAATGAACTGCCAAAGACGTTCGATCCGGTGCGGTTCGATCCGGCGGAGTGGGCTCGGCTGGCGCGGCTGGCGGGGATGAGGTACGTGGTGTTTACGACGAAGCACCACTCGGGCTTCGGGATGTATGCGACGGAGACGACGCCGTTCAACGTGATGAATACGCCGTTTCATCGCGATGTTACGGCAGAGGTGCTGAAGGCGTTCAAGGAACAGGGCATCGCGCCGGGAGTGTATTTCTCGCCGGACGATTTTTACTGGCTGCACAAGAACGGAAAGCTGATCACGCGCGGGGTTCCGGAGGTGCAGCCGAGCCATAATCCGGGGCTGCTGGAGTACGACAGCGCGCAGCTTCGCGAGCTGCTGACGCACTACGGGCCGGTGGACGTGATCTTCTTCGACGGCGAGGCGACGAGCCTTCGGCAGTTGGCGTGGAGGCTGCAACCGAACATTGTGGTGACGCGTGGGGCGATGAGGACTCCGGAGCAGACGATTCCGGGTCAGGCGTTTGATGAGCCGTGGGAGTCCTGCATCACGATGGGGGATGCGTGGCAGTACCAGCCGCAGAACGATCACTTGAAGTCAGGACGCGAGCTGATCCGACTGCTGGTGCAGACGCGCGCGAAGGGAGGGAACCTGCTGCTGAATATCGGACCGAAGCCGAATGGCGAGTTGCCGGCCGAGCAGGAGGAGCGGCTGCGTGAGCTGGCGTTGTGGATGTTCGTGAACTCGGAGGCGATCTACGCGGTGCGGCCGTGGATTATCACGAACGAGGGCGAGGTGTGGTTCACGAAGAAGAAGGATGGGAGCGCGCTGTATGCGGTGGTCGATCCGGCGACGCCGTGGAAGCTGGGGGAGTGGCAGGAGCTGGTGCTGCACTCGGTGAAGGCGACCGAGAAGACGGAGGTTAGCGTTCTGGGCGCCAACGGCGAGGTGCTGGAGTATGCACCGAAGGTGGTGCCGAAGACGACGTTCCGGATGGAGAGCGACGGGCTGCACATCCGGACGATGCGTTCGCAGCGCCTGCAGGACAACCGGCAGTGGCCGAACCCTGTGGTGGTGAAGATGACGCATGTTGAGCCGGCTCTGGTGCCTCCGCGGGTGCAGACGGGGAGCTACCGGTGGGATGAGAGCTCCGGGAACTACCGGCTGGAGGGTGAGTTGGTGGAGATGGGCGGGGCGAAGTTGCTGGAGGTGGGGTTTGAGTACCGTCCGATCGACGGCGAGGACATCCATGCCCGCAGCGCGACGTGGGTTACGATGCCTACCCAGACGGTGACAAAGCCAGGGACGTTTTCCGCGACACTGGAAGGACTTCCGAGGGAGAAGCACTACGAGTTTCGTGCGGTAGTGCGGCATCCGCTGCTGGCGTTGTATGGTGGAGACGTCACGCTGCGCAAGACAGCGAACTCTCAGTAAGCTGCATCCAAATTGAGAACAAGACTGCCTGGTTGACACTTCACAGGGCCCTGTGGCGTGGAGGGCGTTATGACAGGCGTTGAGACCAAATCCTCTGGCTTTCTCAGGGTAGCTGGCGCTATTGCAGCCGCTGTTCTTGGGGGTTTCCTGATCTTCCATCTGACGCGGCCTGCGCCGCGGACGCCGCCGATTGCCCCAACGGAGTTTGATGGCTTTGTGGCGGATTCGAGGTCGCGCCAACTGCTGCGCGATGCAGAGATCATCGTGACGCTGGGCCCCTACTCGGCGCATCAGACGACGGACACCTTTGGACGCTATTCGATTTCGTTTGCGAGTCCGCATGCCGATGCCAGCGAGGCGAGCGTTGAGATTCATGCCGCAAACTATGGAGATTACAAGAACACGATCGAGCTGAGGCCGGGGATCAACTACGCCGAGATCATGCTGGTCCCGACACCGCGAGCCATGCTCTCGGTAGCCACCCCGCCGGCTAAGCCAGGGGATAAGACCGTGCCCATGCCGGAACCGGCTGTCGGAAAGGCCCACGTCTTTTTCAGGAGGATGCCTCCGGATTTTATGAGGGCGAACACGACGTATGTAGGGCTTTCGGACAAGAAATAACCGAGGTCCCTAGCGGGTGAATGCATCGGCGAGGGAGATGATTTTGAGCTCCTTGTTGAGGGCGTCGACGGGAGAGTCGCTGGTGATGGTGATCGTGCGGGGCTCGTTGGGCAAGAGATCGAAGTAGTTGTCGGAGAGCTCGACTGACTGGGCGCCGAAGGTGATGTAGGCACTGCGGGCGAGGGTTTTCGAGGAGAGCGTAAGCGTGTAGGAGCCCTCTTTACCGGGAGTGGGCGCGAGGGTGTGGTCTATTTGCGCGGGCGGCAGGTGAATCTGCTTTGTGGGGACGAGATAGAGAAGGTTAGTGGAGACGGTCTGGCCGTCGACGGCGAGGTCTGCGGCTACGAAGACGGTAGCGGGGTCGACGCCGAGTTTGCCGAGCATCTCGGGGAAGGCCTGGGCGTAGTAGATCTTGCTGGAGAGCGGGTCGACGCGCATGGACTGGGCGTGCTCGGTGACGACCTTGCCGTCGAAGGTCATGATGCGGATGCGGAGGTCGGCGTTGATTGGCGCGGTTTTGTCGGAGACGACGTAGACGGTGAAGTCGTCGTCTTCGATGTGGGGCGAGACGAGCAGGGGCGCGTAGAAGCGGCGCGCGTAGTACTGGAGGGCCTTCCAGTTGCCGTAGTAGTCGATGGAGGACCAGGAGGCTACGGGCCAGCAATCGTTGAGTTGCCAGTAGAGGGAGCCCATGGTGCGGGGGCGGTCGCGACGGTGGTGTTCGGCGCCGACCTTGATGCCCTCGGCCTGCAGGACCTGGCTGGCGTAGAGGAAGGAGGGGAAGTCCTTCGGCTCGGCGTAGTACTTGAGCATGTAGTCCTGGATGATGGAGTTGCCTTCGTTGTTCTTCTGATGGGCGAGCATGACGGGGGTGAAGATGCTGGTGCGATCAGCGGGATCGGTGAAGGCGTCGATGGTGCTCATCTGAGGGAAGGACTGAAAGCCGTACTCGGTGACAAAGCGGCCGTGCTGGTTCTCGTGGTCGGTGAAGGGGACACGGCCATGCCAGACACCCCAGTCGTGCATATCGCCGGAGGTGTAGGCGGGGGAGACGTCTTCGTAGTCGGCGCTGGGTGAGCTGGGCCATTAGGGGATGTCGGGAGCGAGGCGGGCGACGGTGCGATCGAGAATGCTGGAGAAGAGAACGAGGTAGTCCTCCCACATGCGTCGGCGCTGCTCGGGAGTGATGGCGTTGGCGATGGAAGAGACGCGGCCCCAGCCCCAGGAGATCTCGGTCTCATTGTTGCCGCACCAGAGGACGATGCTGGGGTGACTGCGCAGGCGCGTGACCTGGTACTCGGCCTCTTGCTCGACGTTCTGTTTGAACTCGTAGGTTCCGGGCTGCCACTCGTTGCCGAACATGAAGTCCTGCCAGACCATGAGGCCTAGCTCGTCGCAGAGCTCGTAGAACTTGTCGGTCTCGTAGTAGCCGCCGCCCCAGTGGCGGACCATGTTCATGTCGGCATCGACGGCGGACTGAAGGATGCGGCGGTACTGAGCGGTTGTGACGCGGGAGGGAAAGGAGTCGAAGGGGATGACGTCGGCTCCCTTGGCGAAGACGGGGATGCCGTTCACAACCAGGGAAAATGCCCGTCCCCAGCGGTCGCGTGGGCGCTCGAGCTCGATGGAGCGGAGGCCTGTGCGCGTGGTCCGCTTGTCTTCGAGGCGGGTTCGGATGCGCAACTCGGCCGTGAACTGGTAGAGGGACTGCGCGCCGTAGCCGGCGGGATACCAGAGGGCGGGATGAGCGATCTCGACAGGGACTCTGTGATGGTGTTGTCGCCGTGATGGAGCGTGATGGCCCGCGTGGTGGTGATCTTCCTGCCGTCCTGTGTGTAGGAGAGGACGAGTGAAGCGTCGGTGTCGATGGCGGAGGTGACGGCGACCTCTGCGTTGATGCGAGCTACGCGCGGTTTTATGTCGATTTGCGCGATGTGGAGGTCGTCGATACGCGCGTTGTTCCACAGGCTGAGCGATGCGGGGCGCCAGATGCCGCTGGTGACGAAGGTGGGTCCCCAGTCCCAGCCGTACTCGTAGGCGGCGCGGCGGATGGAGGTCTTCTCGGGAGCCTTGAGGATGGGCTGCCACTTGTCGTGCGAGGCGCGTTCGTGCGCGGCCTTGTCGGGCGGGGGGAAGACGACGCAGAGCTGGTTGGCTCCTGGCCTGAGGAGCGGCTTCAGGTCAGCCTGCCAAGCGCGGAACATGTTGTCGGAGGTGAGAAGGAGCTTGTCGTTGAGATAGACGAGGCGTAGGTGTCGAGACCTTCGAAGACCAGGTCAATATGTCTGCGGGCGAGCATCGCGCGGTCGGCGGTGATGGTGGTGCAGTACTCCCATCCGGCCTGGCTGATCCACTGGTATTTGGCTTCGTTGTCACGGTAGAAGGGGTCGCTGATGACCTTGTTGGCGATGAGGTCGAGGTGGACGTCGCCGGGGACGGAGGCGGGGCGCCACTGCGCGCTGGGCGTATCCATCTGGCGGAACTGCCAGCCGGTGTTGAGCGGAAGAGTTTGGCGTGAGGATTGCATGGCGGCGATGGCTGAAGGATCGGCCAGGAAAAAAAAGGCAAGGCTGGCAAGGCAGAGGGGATGCAGGGACACGAAACAACGCATGGAAGAAGCATCTTCGAGCGGAGGGCAATAGGCAAGCCGTTTCCCGAATTAGGGTGCAACCAGAATGGTTCCTAACGGTGCACCTTTTGTGGAGTATGCCTTCGGGCGGTGGGGTCCTATTCTCACGATGGAGTCCTGCAGACGGGCCGTCGTATTTGCCTTGGTTTTCCTTTGCGCGTCGTGCGGGACTCCAAAAATCAAGTTTGCAGTGGTACGCAGAACGGAATTGATTGCATGGGCCAGACGTCAGCCTCTTTTCGGCAGGAAGCGCAGGGCTTGGATGAATCCATCTCATTGTCAGAAGTCATCTCGGCGCTGTCGTTCGCGATTGACTTGACCGAAGGAGCGGTGCATGGGCATGCGCTGCGGAGCTGCCTGCTGGGGATGCGGATCGCCGAAGAGGCGGGGTTGAGTTCGGAGGAGACGACCAGCCTGTACTATGCGCTGCTGTTGAAAGACATCGGCAACGAGGAGATGATCGGCCTGCGGTGCGATCGCGGCGCCAGCATCGTAAGCAAGCTGGGGATGGGGCCTCTGGCTGCCGAGGCGGTGAGGAGCCTCGAGGAGCACTGGGATGGTTCGGGCTACCCGAAGCGGGCGCGCGGTAAGAGAATTCCGTTACTGGCTCGCGTGTGCGCCGTGGCGCAGCACCTGGACGTCTTCTCGATGGGGCGGAGCCCTTCAGTGGCGATCGAGACGCTGGAGCAGTGGAGCGGAACGTGGTTCGACCCGGAGCTGGTGCGGGCTGCGTTGTCGCTGGACCGGCGGGGTGCGCTGTGGACCTACTGCAGGGCGAGCGACAGCCACGAGATGACTCGAGCCGCGGTGCTGGATCTTGATCCGCGGAAGCGGCAGCGTCTGGACGACCGGCAGATCGACCGCATCTGCGAGGCGTTTGCCGATGTGGTGGACTCGAAGTCACACTTCACCTTCCGGCATTCGGTGGGCGTGGCCGAATTGGCGCGTGGCATCGCGAAGAACCTGGGTCTGCGTTCGGATCGCGTGCGGCTGGTGCGGCGCGCGGCTCTGCTGCACGACATCGGCAAGCTGAGCGTGGCGAATACGATTCTGGACAAGAAGACCAGGCTTACGGATGCGGAGTGGAAGGTGGTCGAGCGACATCCGGGACTGACGCGGCGGATTCTGGAGCAGATCGGGCCGTTTCGGGAGATCGCCATCGTGGCCGGCGAGCATCACGAGAAGCTGGACGGAAGCGGGTATCCGAAGCACCTGATGGCCGCCGATCTGTCGATCGAGGCGCGGATCATTGCGGTGGCGGACGTCTACGGCGCTCTGTCGGAGGACCGGCCTTATCGCGCGGGTCTGCGGTACGAAGAGATTCTGCCGATCATGCGGGCGCTGGCTCCGCGCAAGCTCGATGGCGACTGCGTGAATGCGCTGATTACGCTGATTGGCGATGATCGTGGTGTTGTGTACGAATCGCCGGTGAGAGAGATGGCGGGGGCCTGCGCCTGAGTGGGGGGATGTAAAACGAAACGGCCCGGGTGACCGGGCCGTTTCGTTTTTACGAGAGGCTACTTGTTTCCAGAAACCTACTTTCCGGTGTACGTGACGCGCCAGACGCTGCGCGAGCCGTCGTCGGTGACGTAGAGGTCACCTTCTCGTCCGACGGTGACACCGACGGGGCGACCCCAGACCTGGCCGTCTTTGGTGACGAAGCCTGTGAGGAAGTCCTCGTAGCTGCCGTCGGCGTGGCCGTTCTGCATGGGGATGCGGATGACGTTGTAGCCTGTGCGGTTGGCGCGGTTCCAGGAGCCGTGCTCGGCGGCGAAGGCGTTGCCGCTGTACTCGGTGGGGAACTGCGACTTGCTCGTGGGATAGAACTCCATCTGAAGGGAGGCCATGTGCGGCTGCACGAGGACGTCGGGCGTAATGACCTTCGATGCCACATCAACGCGTTTGCAGTCTTTTGCCTCGGCGGCGGTAAGTACCGGTGCCTGAAGGTTGACAGCTGTGCCGTTCGCGCAGGGCTTGGGAAGTCGGGGGTCCTGGTGCGGTCCCAGGTAGTACCAGGGCCAGCCGTAGAAGCCGCCCTCCTTGATGGAGGTTACATAGTCGGGCACGAGATTGTTGCCGAGGTTATCACGCTCGTTGACGGAGCACCACAGCTCGCCTGTGACGGGGTTGATAGCCTCGCCGACGCAGTTGCGAATTCCGTTGGCGTATACCTTGAGGAACTTCCCGTCGGGGGTGTATTGGAGGATGCTGGCGCGGTGGAACTCTTTGGGGTGCGTGTCGGGGTCATCGATGTTTGAGCCGGAGCCGACGGAGACGAGCATGTGCTGACCGTCCTTGGTGAAGACGACATCGCGGGTCCAGTGGCCGCCGCCGGTGAGCTGGGCGTAGCCGGGGATGTCGGGGACGATCGTCTCGGGCGCGCCGGTGGCGTGCAGATCGCCGGACTTGTACGGGATGCGCTGCACGGTGGTGGCGTTTCCGACGTAGACGTACTTCGGGTTGTCGGCAGGATAGAAGGCGATGCCGAAGGGATGATCGAGGCCGGTTGCGAACTTTTCGATGTGCGCCGCCTTGCCGTCGGGTCCGACGCCGCGGAGGATGAAGATGGTTCCCGCGCCGGAGTCGGCGAGGAAGAGGTCGCCGTTGGGAGCGGTGCGGATGAGGCGGGGCATGGTGAAGGTGCCACCGCTGGGCTCCATGTGCTGCTTGTTCTCCGAGCGCTGCATGGGCTTGGCGTCACCTCCGGCGTAGAGCGTGACTTTGAATCCGGCTGGAGCGATCGGCCATGCATCCTTCGGCCGCTCGATGACGTGGGGCGTATTGCTCACTGATTCGGCTATATTCGGCGCGGGGAGGTCGGCGACGGTGATCTTGCGACGGACGCCGGGTTGCTGCTGGCTCCAGTCCGCAAAGGCGGCCTGACCAGTAACGGTCTTGGTGTTGGATTGGGCGAGGAGTGTTACGGGTAACAGCGAAAAAGCCAATAGCGGGATGATCCCGTGGCGCATGGGTGAGTTTCCTCCTGGAAGAGCCTGGTATTTATGCTAGCTGCTATCTGTGAAAATGCGCTACTGCGGGCTAAGGCGTTTCAACTGCCGGTATAGGTGATGCGCCAGATGGAATTTGAGGCGTCGTCGGAGACGAAGAGGCTGCCATCGACACCGACGGCGACTCCCACGGGCCTGCCCCAGACTGTGCCGTCGGGATTGACGAAGCCGGTCATGAAGTCCTCATGGACGCCGGTGGCCTTGCCGTTCTGGAGCAACACGCGCAGCAGCTCGTAGCCTCCTCGGATGGACCTGTTCCATGAGCCGTGCGAGGCCACGAAGAGGTCACCTCGGTAGAAGGCGGGAAACTGCGAGCCGGTGTAGAAGGCGATCTGAAGCGGTGCGAAGTGCGGCGTCAGAAGCGTGTCGGGGACGATGGTCTTCTGTGCGAGTTCGGGATGGTTGGGCGGAAGGCGCGGGTCGGGGTTTGGGCCGATGTAGTACCAGGGCCAGCCGTAGAAGCCGTCTTCCTGGATATGCGTTACAAAGTCGGGCGGAAGGTTATCGCCGAGGTCATCGCGTTCGTTGACCGAGACCCAGGGGGTACCGGCTGCGTCGACGGTGAGCCCGACGGCGTTGCGCAGGCCTGAGGCGTAGATCTTCAGAAAGGCGCCGTCGGGCGTGTAGGCGAGCACGTCAGCACGGTTGGTCTCGGACTTGTCGGTGTCGGTGTTTGGCGCGTTGCCGTTGGATCCGACGGAGACGAGCAGGCGGTTGTCGGTGGTGAAGGCCAGGGTGCGTGTGCTGTGGCCACTGCTGGGAAGGCTGGGAACGATGGTCTGCGGCGTGCCGCGCGCCACGGTGTCGCCTGCCTGGTAGGGAAAGCGAACGACCGAGTTGACGTTAGCGATGTAGACGTACTGCGGGTTCGCTCCCGCGGGATAGAAGGCGATGCCAAAGGGGGCGGTGAGATTGGAGGCGAAGGTGGTCTTGGCCTGGGCCATGCCGTTGGAGGCGATGCCATGCAGAACAACGACGCTGCCGGGATTGGGCTGGGCGACGAAGAGGTCGCCGTTCGGCGCGACGGCGAGCAGGCGCGGGTTGTCGAGTCCCGTGGCATAGAGCTGCACGGTGAATCCGGCGGGCACCTGCGGGAGCTGATTGTTTGCTCGGGCGACAAGCGTGGATTGGTTGCTCACTGAGCGTGTGGCGTTTGGAGCGGGCAGGTCAGCAGGGGTCAGGAGACGACAGAGGCCGGGCGCCTGTTTGGTGTAGTCGGTGAAAGCGGCTGCGCCGGTCTGGACTGCGCCGACACACCCGGCGTTGGCCTGCGGAGCTGGCGCAGGAGCAGGAGCCGGAGCTGGAGTTGGAGCAGGAGCCGGAGCTGGAGCAGGAGCCGGAGCCGGAGCAGGAGTTGGAGCCGGAGCAGGAGCTGGCGTAGGAGCCGGGGTTGGAGCCGGAGCCGGAGTTGGGGCAGGAGCCGGAGTTGGCGTAGGGGCCGGAGTTGGCGTAGGAGCTGGCGTAGGCGCCGGAGTTGGAGCCGGAGTTGGCGTAGGAGCCGGGGTAGGAGCCGGAGCTGGCGTAGGAGCCGGGGTAGGAGCCGGAGCTGGCGTAGGCGCCGGAGTTGGCGTAGGAGCCGGAGTTGGCGTAGGAGCCGGAGTTGGCGTAGGAGCCGGAGTTGGCGTAGGAGCCGGAGTTGGCGTAGGAGCAGGAGTCGGAGTCGGCGTGGGAGCTGGCGTTGGAGCTGGAGCTGGAGCTGGAGTAGGATCCGGCGTAACAGGGCTTGCGGTTGTCGCCATGGTCACCGGGGGTGAACTGTCGCCGCATCCTGCCAGTAGGAGAAGCACGAAGACGATTGCGGGGAGGAGTCTGGAAACGAGTCGGGGGAACGGGGGCATGGAAACTCCAGAGCGCGAACAGGCGTTATCGGGGAGGGCGTTTTAGCGAGAAGGAAGGCAATGTCGCAGGTGTAGAGCGTCGATCGCCGCAGACTTCGCATCAGGTCAATGTGAGGAGACAGCCGGCTTTTTCAGCGAGGCTCGACCGCAGGCGTCTCGGGGAGTTGGATGCCGGAAGTGGACGGCGTGGTGGCATTGGCTAGTTGCTGCAGCAGCTCTGTGGGGACGGTTGCGGTGAGGACGGCGCGATCCTTGTGCTGCTCCATCCGAAGCGAGCTGATCATCTCGATGAGGGCAGCATCGGATTGATTGCGCGGCCTAACCTGTTGGATCGATTGGAAGAGATGGATCAGGGTGGAGAGATTCTGGGCTGCGCGTGCGGCATCGGCCTCGGTGGGGGAGATCTCCTCGATACGGAGGCGGAGGGTTCCGGTGTAGCGGAGGCTGGCGACGAAGGTCGTGTCCTCGGGCAGCGGAAGCTGCAGGCCGAAGATCGTGATGTAGCCGCGGTCGGAGAAGGGAAGGCCGATGTGCCCGATTCCCCAGGCGCTCGAGAGCAGCGGAACGTCGCGGTAACGGGCCGACAGCAGCGAGGAGCCGGAGAAGGGCGAGGCGGCCGAGCGATGGCGATCGAGGATGGAGTGGATCTGCTCGGCCGTGGGCATGTTGGAGGCGGCGATGGAGTCGTAGCCGAGCTGCGCGATGCGCAGGGGGCGTGTGACGGAGCCGTCGGTTACGGGGACGGTGTAGACGGTGTGGCTGGCGTAGGTCTCGCGCGCGGTGGCGATGGAGTCCAGATAGCGCGAGAGGCGCTGCCCGTCGAAGCGACCCTCGAAGACCTCGGAGTAGCCGACTGGGCCGTTCGGCCCATTGGGGTCGTCCATGCGGTGCAGAGCGAAGGCGGTGCTGTCGAGGTCGCGCTCCGGCACGATTCCGGTGGCCTCGATGAACTTCTGATATTCGGGCGCGCGTGTGACGGGGGAGCGGTCGAAGTGTGTGGCCAGCCGCAGGGGCTTGAGGTTGACGTAGATGATGGCGTCCGACTCGGGCAGCAGGCGCGCGGCCTCGGGGGGCGCGGCTTTGCGCAGGATGATTGCGACGATGAGCGCGGCGATCAGCCCAAGCGCCAGCAGAAGGGAGTATCGGGTTGACCTACGCATCGGTTGAGTTCGACATTCCGTAGTGATGCATCAGTCTGTTTCTACTCTGTCCGGCGGCAGAGGGCAATGTGCGGGTTCACTCGGTGATGGCGAAGGTGTAGATCTTGCCGCCGTTGGTGGCGTTTCCCGTGCCTGGAGGAAGGATGCCGAACTCGCCTCCGCCGACCGAGCGGTCGATGGTGAATCGCCAGGTGTGCTGGCCGGCCTTGGTGGCGTGGAAGGGGACCTCGTCGCGGTCTGCGCCGCTTGAAGAGTGGAAGACTCCTCCGGTCATCACGCGGAACTCTCGGTTGTCGGAGTTGATGCGGAAGCGAAGGAAGTCGTACTCGGCGATGTCGACGCCGGTGGGGGCGTAGATCAGGATCTCGATGGGAGCCTGCAGGGCCAGCTTGGATTCGCGTCCTTTGAGATGGCCGTTGCGGTCCTCGCGGATGATGCCGTGCGTCGCTGTCGACTTCAGCCAGCCGCCGGACTTGATGTGGACGACCTCGGTCTCGAGCGGCTGCCAGGTGCCGTTGCGGTCTTTGTAGTAGGCGCCGATCTCGCTGACCTCGGAGACGGGTGGCGGCGGAGGATCGTCCGTGGTTGCCGAGCCCTCCGGGGTGAGGCGCTTGCGGCCCTTGTTGATCATCGCCGAGATGACTCGCTCGGAGACGCCGGCGTCTTTGAGATCGACCAGCGAATCGGCGTCCGTGGTGTACTGGCCGGGCTGCGCGAATATGGCCTGGAGGATCAGCTCATCGCTGAGACCGGCGCCGACCATGCGGATGATCGAGGCATTGTTGAGGGTCTTGGCCTGGGCGGGTGCCGCGGTGATCGGGCCGTCGGGTTGTGGCGTCTCGGCGGTCTGGGCGAGACAGGGTGCGGCGGCAAGCAGCAGTGCAGCAAGGAGATTTGCCAGCCGGATGCGCGGCAAGAACATGCGAAACCCCTCCCAGGGGGACGTTCTGTGTCGTTGGACGAGGGAAAGGCTATCACGCAACCCGATGTGTGCAAGGAGAATTCGGTTGGGTGGATCTACGGTCCCATCTGTCATCATAAGTAGAGAGGCCAGTGTAAGTTCGGGGCCGGGGAGTTCGTTACGATGAAGTTGAAGTTGCCCGAGGGAGAGTTCAAGGCTTATTTGTTTGACTGCGATGGAACGATCGCCGATTCGATGCCGTTGCACTACATCGCGTGGAAGAGTGTTCTGGCGGAGTGGGGGTGCGAGTTTCCAGAGGATCTGTTCTATGCGTGGGGAGGGATGCCGGTGGTGGAGATCATCTCGACCCTGAATGAGCGGCAGGGGTTGAGCATGCCGGTAGTGGATATTCAGCGGCGCAAGGAAGAGATGTTCTATGCCAACCTGCCGCAGATGAAGGCGGTACCGGAGGTTCTGGAGCATATCGAGGCGCGGCACGGAGAGATTCCCTTCGCGGTGGTCTCGGGCAGCACGCACGAGTCGGTGCGTGCGTCGTTGAACACGCTGAACCTGCTGGATCGCTTCGAGGCGCTGGTGTGTGCGGGGGACTACACGCGCAGCAAGCCGCATCCGGAACCGTTTCTTCTGGCGGCGGAGCGTCTGAGCATCGCGCCCGAGAACTGCCTGGTCTTTGAGGACACAGCGCTGGGAATTGAGGCGGCGACGGCGGCGGGAATGGCGTCGGTGCGGGTCCCCGCGCCGTGGGAGCGGCGCAACTGACGCTTCTCCTGTGGGAAACAGCGGAAGCGCCCGCCTTAGGCTGCATTGCGGGTGCGGTGTGGCTGTGCTAAAGTTAGGTCTGCGGCGCACTCTGCGCAGGCACGACTGCGCGTCAGCCAGATGGTGCTTACAGGGGGCAGGACAAGGCTGTTTGGGCTGGCGTAGCTCAGCTGGTAGAGCATCTGATTTGTAATCAGAGGGTCGGGGGTTCAAGTCCCTTCGCCAGCTCCAGTTTCACTCAGCGAAGAGATTGGATTTGGTTGTACTGTCGGGCCGTTCTGGCCAAGCAGAACTCCGGAGACTTCTTCAAGGATGATTGACCCGCTCGATCGGCGGCTTTTTGATCGGCGCGCGGACTTGATGGGGTGTGGAGGCTGCGCGGTAGGCGGGTTGGCAGCGAAGTGCACAGGTGGCCGAGTGGTTAATGGCAGCAGACTGTAAATCTGCCGCGCAACGCGCTACGGAGGTTCGAATCCTCCCCTGTGCACCATAAAGTTTCATTGGAGTTGTTGTAAGCAGCAGATCAGGGGAGCGGTAATTGGACTTCAGCCCCGCCGGCAGCGGACGAATGGCAGTAGCGCTGAGCGTACTTGGAGTTCTGGCTATCCTGGCGTGGCGGACGATGGAGCCGGGAAGGTTCCAATCGCTGACATGGTTGCTGTTAGGATTTTTTGCCTTTCGCGTAACGCTCGGATGGCTGCGCTCGCGATAGGATTGTAGGGTTGGTTGTAGAAGGCTGATGTAGCTCAGTGGTAGAGCACTCCCTTGGTAAGGGAGAGGTCATGGGTTCAAGCCCCATCATCAGCTCCAGGATTTGTTGGGCGGGCTGGTAAGGCCGCGACCAGGGGAAGAAGGCTTTGAATGGCTGACTTGCTGGCTCGCTGACTTGCTGACTCGCTCAAGAACAGGCGGGAGTAACTCAGTGGTAGAGTCACAGCCTTCCAAGCTGTTGGTCGCGGGTTCGATTCCCGTCTCCCGCTCCAGAGAACAGAAGGCACTCCGCAGGAGAGTTTGTTGAGCACGTTGAAAGAGCAGCCGGTACTTCCGATCGCCGACCCCGTCGCCTTTGGCGCGGTGAAGACAGCAATCGAGACGTCGTTTTCCTCCGGGAAGATTCGCGAGTTTCTGCGCTCGCTGGAGCGCCGGAACGTTCGCATTCGCGAGTTCGAAGATGTCCTGGGCAAGGGACTGCTGGGCCCGAAGGCTGAGGCCGAGTACAAGCGGCTTCCGGACGGCGACCAGGGCCAGATCCGCGAGTTCTACTTGGCGAGCCTGGAGAAGGTCGTGCCGGAGCTGAGACAGCAGTTCTTCCGGCTGTACGCGTACTACTGAGAGTTTGATCTTCCCACGACAAAGTTTGAAGTTTTGACCTGAACCGCCGGCCTGCGCCGGCCAAACAAAAGACGGAGAGAGCAATGGCGAAGGAAAAATTTGACCGGTCCAAGCCGCACGTGAACATTGGGACGATTGGTCACATTGATCACGGCAAGACGACGCTGACGGCGGCGATCACGAAGGTTCTGTCGAAGCACAACCCGAAGAACGCGTTTCGTTCGTTCGACACGATCGACAACGCTCCTGAGGAGCGCGAGCGCGGCATCACGATTGCGACCTCGCACGTGGAGTACGAGACGGCGAACCGTCACTATGCCCACGTCGACTGCCCGGGCCACGCCGACTACATCAAGAACATGATCACGGGCGCGGCGCAGATGGACGGTGCGATTCTCGTGGTCGCAGCGACCGACGGTCCGATGCCCCAGACCAAAGAGCACGTTCTGCTGGCGCGCCAGGTCGGCGTGCCGTACATCGTGGTCTTCCTGAACAAGTGCGACGCGGTTGAGGATCAGGAGCTGGTTGACCTGGTCGAGATGGAGGTCCGCGAGCTTCTGTCGAAGTACGACTTCCCGGGCGACGACGTTCCCGTGGTCCGCGGTTCGGCGCTGGGCGCTCTGAACGGCGAGGCGCAGTGGGAGGCCAAGATCGACGAGCTGATGGACGCTGTCGACAAGAACGTTCCGCAGCCGGACCGCATGGTCGACCTTCCGTTCCTGATGCCGATCGAAGACATCTTCTCGATCTCGGGCCGCGGCACCGTAGTCACCGGCCGTATCGAGCGCGGCAAGGTGAAGGTTGGCGAGGAAGCCGAGATCGTGGGCTTCCGCGAGACGCGCAAGACCGTGGTGACGGGCGTCGAGATGTTCAAGAAGCAGCTGGACGAGGGTCTGGCGGGCGACAACGCCGGTCTTCTGCTTCGCGGCATTGCGAAGGAGGACGTGGAGCGCGGCATGGTTCTGGCCAAGACCGGCTCGATCACCCCGCACACGCAGTTCAAGGGCGAGGTCTACGTTCTGTCGAAGGAAGAGGGCGGGCGTCACACACCGTTCTTCAATGGCTACCGTCCGCAGTTCTACTTCCGCACGACGGACGTGACGGGCTCGGCGAAGCTTCCTGAGGGCACCGAGATGGTGATGCCGGGCGACAACATCGCGCTGGAGATCACGCTGCACACCCCGGTGGCCATGGAGAAGGGCCTGCGCTTCGCCATCCGCGAGGGCGGCAGGACCGTCGGCGC
>NZ_JQKI01000085.1 GCF_000745965.1 Edaphobacter aggregans DSM 19364
CCAGATCTGAGATCGGGCCGGATGCCAATCGCCACATCCATCTCCTCTCGGAGAGGACGGAGGGGAAATCTTTCCTTGACATCCCCTCTCATAGGGCTCACCGAGGCGGGCGTACTCGAATCGGCCCGGATGTTCGCCACGCTCGACCCCAAACTGCGGCAGTTGCAACTTCCTTCCCGCCGCAAGATCCTACTCTCCGATACGGTTGGCTTCATCCGCAACCTTCCCCACACGCTCGTTACGAGCTTCCGTGCCACTCTTGAAGAGGTTGAGCGAGCCGAGATACTTCTCCACGTCCAAGACGCCGCCAGCCCCATCCGTGAAGAGCGGAAAGCTCAGGTTGAAAAGGTCCTGACCGAGCTTGCCGTCTCGACCAGGCCGGTCATCCAAGTATTGAACAAGGCCGATCTCGTCCCAGCCCAGGAACTCGCCCACCTTTCAAGCGACCGCGAAGCGATTCTCGTCTCCTCGCTTCAGCACACCGGCCTTAAACAACTCTTGATAGCGATCGATGCAGCACTCGTGGTCGACCCGCTTGTCGAATCCAGTTTTCGTCTCCCGCAATCCGAAGGTGCCATCCTCGCCTCGCTCGAAGGCGGAGCTATCATCGACAAGAAGCGTTTTGAAGGAAATCTCGTCTTCCTGCGAGCCCGCGGACCAGCATCCCTTCTTGACCGGTACCGTCGCTTCCATGTGAAACACGATCTTGCTCAGGAGCGCACACGGACGAAGCAGGCATGAGTTTTGTCATCGGACTCTGGAATTCAGGCACGTTTGCCCTGTCCGCGGCTCAAACCAATACCGTCTCCCTCCATCGCCGGATGAGGACTGGCCCCCAAATTATTTGCCGGATTCGGGCAGATCGACGCGGCGGACGATGTGGTCCTGGATCCAGTGCGCGTCCCACCACTCTTTGGGATCGATTTGAACACCATCGAGCTGCATAGCGAAGTGGACGTGGTCGCCGCCTGCCATTCCCGTCATGCCGCTCAATCCCATAATCTGCGAACGCTTGACCATATCGCCTTCGTGTACGTCGATCCGGCTTAGGTGGCCGTAGATGGTCTGCAAGCCATATCCGTGGTCGACCACAATGCAGTTGCCATAGATCCCGAGCGGGGCGGCCCAGACGACACGGCCGTCATTCGAGGCCTCGACGCCAACATGCTGGGTGACGGCGAGATCGTAACCGAGGTGCACCTGCTGGTCGATCTTCTTGCCATGGTAGATATAGCTGCGCACGTCAGCAAAGGTCGCCTCGGCCTGAGAGTGCGACTGGCGCGTGAATGGCTGATGCCAAAGGAACTGATTGGCGGTCTTGAAGCGCAGGTCGGCTAGAGTTTTGTTGTTGGACTTGCGCATCTCGGCGTTGATCTTGACGAAGCGTTCGACGGGGTCGCCAGTTCCATTGGGATCAAGCTCGCCCAGAACCTTCTGCATGAATTGGTCGGAGACCTGAATCTCGTGCTGTGTGTAGACGGGCTGCTCCTTCTTAGGGAAGACGACGGTCAACGGCGTCGTCACGTCGTTGCCGGCTGCGTTCGAAGCGTAGGCCAGCGGTATCGTACCGGGAGGCATGTTCCAGGCAAACGCGAACAGAGAGAAGAGACCGGGCTTGCCGCCGGGCATCGGCCAGGCCCGGAAGGTCTGGTTCCCGACCCGGACGCCCGCAGAGGTGTAGGGGCCGGTGACATTCATCGTGGCTAAATCGGCCATGCCGAGGTACAGGTAGTGCTGGTCCGAGTCCGCGCTGACGACGGGCGGCTGGGTGACTACGCTAACCTCGCGCTCCCAATGGGCGGTGCTGTGGAACAGGCCGCCGGACGTGGCTTCAAGGATCAGGTGGGCAGGACCATCATGTAACTGGGGTGTGGTCTTGACACCGACCTCGAAGTTGAAAGTGGTGTCGGCGTTTTTCGAGACAGCGGGAGCCTGCCAGGCCTGATACTGGGCGCCGTTCTGCACCAAGGTGACCGTGAGCTTGCTGACGCCGTGGGTATCGTGGACGTGGACTGCAATAGGCGTTGCCTGTCCGATGGTGGTCAGGGGTGGGTCCACATCCAAAGAAGGCTTGCCGCAGCCGGTCAGAGCCAGAGATAGCGGCAATAAGAGGAGGTTTGCAGCAATGATAGGGGTTCGCACAAGTCGATTCTAGTCCCGAAGCATGTCCGCATCATTTGTGAGCTTGCAAACCTCCAAGTTCGACTTCTGGGTTGCCAAGCGTGAGCCGACAGGATGGACCCTTAAAACGCGCATGTGTTGATCCAACCTCTGGTCAACACATGCCCGACTCTCCGGTATTGATGCCGCGTAAAAGAGCAAACGATCGATTTTTTTGGGACCACGACATCCACTTATCGATGTTTGTACCTTTCTTCTTTTTCATCGTCATCGAGATCATTTGAGTAAGGCGCAAAAACAGCATGAGTCACCTTCGGGTATGGCGCATTCCAACCTTTGGCATCTCTCCACAAGATTCGGTTTAGCTTCTCCGTCGGAGCGGCATCCGGAACACTAAAGTTCATCCGAAGCGAAGCCTCCGCATCCCTTCGTGCCTGCCCAGAAAGCGACTGCATTGAAGGGTTGACTTCATAGAGGGACTGTTTGGGTACCTGAACCGTGTATGGAGTTAGGTCTGGTTGAGCCTGGAAGCTGTTTCGCATGTCATTCGCGATGAGATCGAAGAGGGACATATTTTTTAGTCCCAGAATCAATTCGATCGTCTTGAGCATGCTCGGTTGTGAATAGAAGGTGGAGTCGACAGAGCCGCGCTTGATATAGGGGCTGATTGCCAAGGCAACAGTGCGATGTCCATCAACGTGATCTACACCATCTTGGGCATCGTCCTCTACGACTAAAATCAACGTCGATTCCCAGAACATCGAGTGAGACACCTCATCGACTAGCATGCCCAGTGCATAGTCGTTATCGGCCGTACATGCCTTCGGAGTTGAAAACCCAGGCCGGGTGCCTGCCGTGTGGTCTGCTGGTAATTGCACCATGACCAGGTCGGGCATGCTGCTCTGGGTTTCCCACCGCTTCAGGTATTTCGTGAAGATGCGAGCGCGAAGTACATCCGGTACGCCCAAGGACCAAAGCGGATAGTCCTTCACGAGGTACGGATCCATAGAATCCATGTTTGCCTTGTTAGGAATACTTGGAACGTATGTCGCATCATTCTTGAAGTGTTCGAGGAACCCTAACCGTTCCTTTGTCTGGATCGGAAACTCTCGCGCATCATCCCCCGTATATTCTCCAAAATCGATAAAGGTCTTCCCTGCTGCGATTGCCGCATTCCAGATGAAGCCTCCACGTGCGCCATCCATGGGATCGCCGTCTTCGGCATAGCTGCGCCCACCATAACCTGGCAGGTAGTTATAGTCCGTTTCGTTGGCCTGTGTGACCCATTGATGGCCATCGCCGCTGTTACCACCAGTAGCGAAGAAGTTATCGAGAAGCACATAATCTCTGGCCAGCTTCCGATGGTTAGGAATGACATCGTTCGAATATTGCTCTAAAGAAGGATCGCCGTTACCTTTTCCAAGAGAACCAAAGAACTGGTCGTAACTACGGTTCTCTTTGATGATGTAGATAATGTGCTTGATTGGAGATGGATCACCGGCACGGAGTGGCACGGGTATTGCCTGATTCGATGCTGCGTTTTTCTCAGTCGGTTCTACGGCGCCCTTCTGTTTGAGCCGTAGGCGGGTGTTCTCCGAAACCGCAGCGGAATATCGTTGGAGCTCCGATGCCCCAGGAACGGGGATTACGTGGATTGTGCCACGGTTGCTATGAACATACCTGCAGCTTGGAGAGAGTGTGAGGCAGCGTTTCGATGGAGATCGCTTCCAGCCCGAACCTACTCCGAGCAGCGTTCCTACAGCGAGATATTTCCCGTCCGGGCTAAGCTGGATCGAGTCAGGATACCAGCCGGTTGGAAGCAGACCTTCCATTCTCATTTGGGAGCCATTCAACCCAAACACTGCGACCGCATTGATCCCGGCGCAGGCGACATAAAGATGCTTCCCGTCCTTTGAAAGCGTAAGTGCCTCGGGCGCGATTCCAGCCACGTCGTGAACGAAGGGCTCAACAGAGAGGGTGTCTACGACCGCGTTCTTCTCCGTGTCAATAACGGAGATCGTGTCGGAATTGCTGTTCGTGACATAGAGAAGGTGGCGCGTATCATCGAGTGCCAGCGAAGTCGGATGGAGACCGACCTCAATCTCAGCAGTCACCTTGCCCGTCGTCAAATCGATTCGAGAGACCGTTCCCGAGGCCGCGACACCGCGCACATCGACGACCATCCTATCCGCATCGGGCTTAGGCCCCATCTTTCCAGTTAAATCGCCCGGACGCGGAAACCTTCCACCCCAGTTGCTGACGTATGCGCTCGTGTTCTTGGCATCTATGATCGCGCCGAAAGGCGCAATTCCGGTTTTTACCTTTGAGAGGACAGCGCCGGAAGAAAGATCGAGGATTGCGGCCTGATTATTGAAGGTCAGTGCGACAACTCCATAATGTGTCCCGGGTGCATTGGCAGGCGATATCGCAACCTCCGCAATCTCATTCTGTCCGAGTGGAATTGGTGCTGTCTGAGCGCCTCCGCTCCACTTCGGGACCAGTTCTACATTCTTGTCCGCCCGAATTACGGTCATGAGGACCCATTGAGAGGCTGGATCATAGGTCAAACCCTGCAGTCCGGGCGCAGTGGTCTTCAACTTCTCCAGCACTTTGTTCGATTGGCAGTCGAGTTTATAAAGCACGCCTGCTGTCGCTGCGTATAACTCCTTCGAGGAGTTTCCAAAGGTAATTGCGTAGACGCGGCTTTCAAAGACGCTCTGGGCTCCAGCGGGACTGATGGTCTGTCTCGTAGTGATCGTTCCGGGGTCCGGCACTTGCCGCACCGGGGTCTCCAGATCGGAAGCTGACGGTTGTTGCTGACCACCATTTGCATGCCAGTTGCCCGTGCTCGTTTGAGACTGCAATCCTGTTCCAGCAAATGACAGCCAGAGAACTGACACGCCCACAAAAGTCCGAAAAATCAGAAAGTTCGAATGCTTCGACTCCAAAACCCTTAACATAAGTTCCTCATCTTCATTTTGCACAGAAGAGATGAAAGGATTCTGAAGAAGTGACGACAGAGCCCACGAGCATGACCAACACGAACGCAATCGAGCGGGACACGAACCAGGGGGGACAGGTTTCGGTTAACGGAAATCGGAACCAGACCAACAATTATCTACTGGACGGCGTTGAGATCAACGAGACGATCAACAATGTGATTGGGTACAATCCGAGTCCAGATGCGATCGGTAACCTGACTGTCATTACGTCGAACGCAGGTGCCGAGTACGGTAACGTGAACGGCGGCGATGTGGTCGCGGTTTTGAAGAGTGGTTCGAACCAGTATCACGGCTCAGCGTTTGCGTTTCTTGAGAATCACAACCTGGATGCGAACACGTGGGCTAACAATTTCAGCGGTGTCGCGCGCCAGCCGTTCACGCAGACGATCTTCGGCGGCACGTTTGGCGGCCCGATCAAGAAGGACAGGCTCTTTTACTTCGTGGACTACCAGGGTACGCGCTATCACCAGGGTGGAACGCAGGCTGCTTCTGTGATTCCTGCGTCATTCCTGCGCGGCGACTTCTCCTCGCTCCCAGTGCAGCTTACCCACTATGTACCGGGTCAGGGGCAGGTGCCTTACCCGAACAACCAGGTTCCCGTGACGAATCCTGTGGCGACGTATCTGGCGAATCATCCGGAGTTTTATCCAGCACCGAACCGTACCCCGACTGATGGGATTGCGCAGAACAACTACGTAGGGACTTACCGTCATACAGTGCGGCACGATCAAGGCGATGCGAAAATCGACTACACGCCTAACGCGCAGAACTCTTTTATGGTGCGGTACTTGCAGGGCGAGGCTTCAGACGCGACTCCGCAGACCCCAATTGCCATAACGTTCCCGACGACGAATAGCTATCCGTTCAAGGGCGTAGCAGTGAATTGGATTCATACCTTTTCGCCGCGCTTGATTAATGAGGCACGTGGCGGCTGGTCACGTGTACGGTGGGAGCAGGGCGTTCCGGTTGATACGACAGGTCAGTTCGCCAACGGAAACGCTACCGTTGGCATTAACTCAGCTCAAACGTACCCGGGCTTCGCCTTGCAGGACTTTGGCAATGGGCAGGGTCGTTCGAACCAGACGTATCTGACTGCAATCGGTACGTTCGCTGGCGGGAGCAGCCTGATCGACAACACGTTCACCTATGGTGACAACGTCACGCTACAACTGAACAAGCACGTCATAAAGGCTGGTGTAGAGGTGCTGCGGTATCAGCAGAACAATTTCTACCCCGGCAATGACGGCGTGATGGGACGCATCCAGTATGCGGGTGCATTCACGGGGTCCACAATCTCGGACTTTGTATCGAACAATATCTACTATGCCGGTATCTCGGAGAAGATCGGACGCTCCGGCCAGCGTCAATATCGGGATGCAGCGTTCATGCAGGACGACTGGAAACTGCGGCCGAACCTGACTCTGAACCTTGGTATCCGCTACGAGTACGACCAGCCGATCTATGAGGTGAACAACAAACAGGGCAACGTGGATCTTGCGACCGGTGTGTACTATGTGGCCGGTCAGACAGGAGCCGGTGCGGCCTTCGGTGATTCCCGGGCGCTGTATCATCCAACCTACACGAACTTCATGCCGCGGCTTGGCTTCGCCTATCAGCCGAAGGATCGCATCGTGGTTCGTGGAGGCTACGGGATTACAAACTACCTGGAAGGCACAGGGGCAAATCTCCGTTTGAACTTCAATCCCCCGTTCCAGCCTTCCTACACCTACCAGGCAGTCTCGGCCTCGGCGACGAGCGGTGGTACTCCCCTTACGGTTCAGACTGCATTTCCCGCCTCAGTCTCTGGCTCATTGGCGAGCAACACGTTATGTAGGACAGACGGGACAACACCTGATCGATGCGCGTGCTGGCAATCAGCTGAGAGCGCCAAATACAACGGCACCATACGCTGCGCTGGTCGGCCAGACGGGCTCGGTGGTAGTGACCGAGGCTGAGTCGACGATGAACTACAACGCCGGGCAATTCCAGGTGCGCCGTCGCCAGTCGAAAGGGCTCGAGTTCCAGGTCAACTACACCTACGCGAAAGCTCTTACGAACAACCCGGGGTTCTTCGGTACGGCGAGCGTGAACGGCGCGAGTGCCTACTGGCAGAACGGCTATAACGGGCATGCGGACTATGGTCCGAGCGGCTTCGATACGCGTCACAACCTCTCTGGAACGGCGGTGTACGAGCTGCCGTTTGGACGTGGACGCCAATATGGCGCGAATATGAACCGGTTGCTCGATGAGGCAGTTGGCGGATGGAAGATTACGGGTACGGCTATCGCATTTACCGGCCTGCCGGTCACAATCAACGGTCCGAACACGGCGAATGTCAACAACCGCGCTTCGCGTGCCGATGTTTACCGCAAGTTGACCGTCCGAAACCGCAGCCTGAACAATTGGTTTGGTACGGATGCTTCAGCTGTGCCTTGCCTCGCCGATTCGACCGGCGCGATAAGGGACAACGGAAGTTGCGCCTATGCCACGTCGCAGCAGAATGCCTTCGGCACCGCGGCCGTGGGCACAGAGCGTGCGCCGGGATATCAACAGTACGACTTTACGGCAGGTAAGTCGTTCGCGATTACAGAAAGGCAGCGTCTGGAGTTCCGCGCGGACTTCTTCAATGCCTTGAACATCGCTAGCTACAAGAACCCGGATAACGGAATCACCGACAGCAATTTCGGTCAGATCTCCGACGTCCGGTCGCCGCCGCGGCAGATCCAGTTCTCGTTGCACTATGGGTTCTAGGGAAGGTACAGATACCGATGGCCGGAGCGATTGTCTCCGGCCGTTTTTTGCAAAGTTGCGTGTCAAATGTAGTTGAATCCGTATATCGTGCGCCCGGCGTCGAATGGTGACGTCGTGCGTAGGCAGTATGCCGAGACGAAGCACGCGCTTTGCTGCCTCAACTCTGGATTTGAGTACGGCTTCGACCTTACACAGCCTGGCTCTATCGGTAAGCCGCTATGGGTTCTTCTGGAGCATGAGTGCAGGTCTGTGGAGAGCTGAATGTGCGGTCGCTACTACAGCCTCTTCGACAAGCAGCAGGTTGCCGAGCACTTCGATGTGCGCCGCACCGCGGACAACGTCGGCATCATCGCGCCGAACTACAACGTCGCGCCGGGTGACCCCCAGCCCGTCATTCGCCGCAGCCGGGATACCGGAGAGCGCGAGCTGGTGATGATGCGCTGGGGCATTGTGCCTTGGTTCGCCAAAAGTGAACTCGAATTCAAGAAGCTCTCGACCATCAAGGGGTCGTCTCAGAATTCGGGCGATAAAGTACGGTTACGGTCAGTAAATACAGAAAACAAACCACTTATTGGGACGCGTCGCTTGTCGTACCGTGTGCAATGTTTCTTCTTGTAAGTTATTGATGCTATTGACACGCAATCTTCTTAGCGTGCTCTGTTGTCCGAATTCTGACGGGACCCCTACAAGCGCCTTAATTCGATTGTCTCTCGACGCTGCAAACAAGTCGGCAAGCCCACCCCAGCTGAAACCGATAGCAGCGACCTTCATCATGTCGGTGTTTGGCAGTGAGGCGGCATACCCAATTAGAAACGATACGTCACTGGCTTGAGCATTGACACCCGACAGATCATGGGTAGATTCGCGGGACTTCTCGCCCATCCCTGGACTCGCGATCACGACGTATCCGTAGCTTGCGAGATATTCGCACAGGTCAGCGTTCTCCCAAGACCAAGAAGAGAAGCTAGGAGCATAGATCACTACCGGGAATCGACCCATCTCAAGGCTCGCATCCCGTACAGCTGACAGAGATTGTCCAAGGGATGCGTGCAACCACGCCTTTAGTACATATCGCCATCTCGCGTTCTCTGGGGTGTGCCGAAGCTTACCTCTGTGTCCATCAACGCGACGTAATCCCCCATGGTCATCGCCGTCCGAGCGCTCTTCTGCGCGGGGTACCAGACGAGCGTCTGCAATGGTCGGGCAAGTACAGTCTGGGTCGCTGGCTCAGGTTTCTGATCAACTGCCGATCCAAAGTTGCGCCAGCTGTCATACTGCTCGACAACTCTGACCCCGACTGCGTGCGGTCCCGGTTTTTCCGGGAAATTCACCGCGGCATATTCCTCCGCCAAAGCAAACTTGATCGGTCCAAGAATGATGCAACAGAGTAGTGCTAGTTGACGCAAGGGCACGGCAGGCCTCATTTCCGGAATTCGGTTGCTCACCTTGCCTTACGTCAGGTTCGGAATATTTGTTCCGTCGTCTTGAAATCTCTTAAATGTCGGCTTGTATTCGGACGACATGGGCATTCACCTGCCGAGGTTCGTAACGAAACTAAGCGTTCCCGGCGTCCTCATGGCACCAGTGCACACAAAACACAATCTCGTCCGGGCCGCCTGTCTCCACTGTCAACCCGCACTCGGATGCTCTCGCATGGCCAGGGCATTGCTCGCACCCCACCGAAGATACGGCACAGGTCTTCGGTAAAGACTTCAAACTTTGCTTGCAAGGGGTCTACCATCGTTGAGGTCGTCCTATCTCCCTCGGCTTAAACCTCACTTACTGTTCAACAGGTCGGCGGAGTTGTTGCGCACGTTGCCCACGTCTTTGCTGACTTCGAAGGCCTCCATCTCATCAGCGGGAAATGGTCTTAGGAGATCGATAGGCGGCTGGTGGGCTTCACCACGTTCGAGCCAGCGGTTGAAATCGCCTTCGTGGAGGATGACCGGCATTCGGTTATGAATCGGCATCATGATCTCGTTGGCATCGGTGGTGATGATTGTGTAGCTCTGGAGCCAACGGCCATCTGCCGGATCTTTCCAAGCGTCCCAGAGGCCAGCGAACGCCATCATCCCGCCTCGGTTAAGGTCGAAGCCGAATGGCTGCTTGTTCTTCGCGTCGAGCTTCTTCCACTCGTAAAACCCGGATGCCGGTACTAGGCAGCGACGTTTCTTGAAGGGCTCACGATAGCTAGGCGATTTAGCTACAGTCTCGGAGCGGGCATTGATTGTGGAGATACCTTTCACGTCGGAGAGTTGTTTGGTAAAGAAGGGAATCAGGCCCCAGCGCAATTGCACAAGTTCACGTTCTCCTGTGTCACGATTGGCGCGGATGATGGGCTGCATGGTCGTCGGTGCGACGTTGTAATCCCACGGAGGTAAAGGGAAGTCATCTACCTTGCTGACGTGGAAGGCCTCGGCGATCTTCTGTTTGTCGCTCTTTCGGTAATAGCGTCCGCACATTTGAGCTTAGTGTACTGTTCTTCAGTCAGATCAATGAAGCAGGCTTGAATGCCCCATCGCTTATCGTCGAACCTTGCCCTCTGTTCTGGTTCGATATGCACACGGCTCAAAATCTCCTCCACGCTTTCAAAGTCGGTGTATCGGTCGATCCGGTTGCGTACTGAAGTCCTGAGATCAGGCTCCAGGTATTGGACCCACCACAAATCCTTGTAGCGATGGCAATGGATATAGACCTGGTGCATCCGTGCCTCACATCTCGACGAGCTTAAGCTCGTCGGCACGGCGATACACCAGCCTCGCCAGCTGGAGGGATTGATAGACCTCGGACATAATTCGTGGGCTGTTCGCGCCTTCAAACTCCGACGCATCGAAGCGCGCAGTTCGCACCGCCGCGATGAGGGCGGCCATAAGCAGAACGGTATTGGGTGGAACTTCTCGGTCGGCCATGGATTGAAGCATAGGCGAAATAAAAGCGAATGTCATCCACAACGTTGAACATAACAAGTATCTTGTTTTGTGCTGTTTATTAAGTATGCATAAACTTAGACTGTTCTCTAAACTATTTGCGTTTATCGTGCTATATTGGTTTAGTCATGGGAGCGATGCTTGAGGCAAAACTCGTCGACTACCTAACCGCCATAGTCGGCGATCGCCCATGGCTAGAGCCAGCAAGGCGAGAATCGCTCACGAAGCTGCCCTTATTCCTACGAGAAAAATATCAAATCCTTCGAGCTGATTTATTTGGCAGGAAAGCCTTTCTGGCCATCCAGAACAACCCAGACACATCAGAACCGTCGCCGACCGAATATGCCCAAGACATTGAAAGATTGCGGAAAGTACTCTTCGAAGACGTCATCCTTGTCATCGAAAATGTACCCTCATACGTCCGCAATCGCATGGTGCAACGGCATCTCCCATTCATCGTGCCCGGAACGCAGATGTTTCTCCCCATGCTCATGATTGATCTGCGAGAGCAATATCCAAGACGGAGTACCCATCCGAAGGACCGGTTGTCCCCGGTGGCGCAGGTGGTCGTTCTCTACCATCTCCTTCGCAACCCACTCGACAATATTCCTCTGAACCGCATCGCAACCGAATTGCACTACTCGGCAATGGCCATCAGTAAAGCGCATGAGGAGTTGCAAAGTACCGGTATCTGCGAAGTGGAACGCGCTGGCAAATCTTTGTTCCTTCGGTTCAAGGGCAATAAAACTGACGTTTGGCACGACGCAGAACCATCTCTTGCGACACCGGTCAGACGCACAGAGTGGGCCCGTTGGGGCGCAAATGCTGGAGCAGGGGCCGTCGAAGCTGGTCTGACTGCGCTAAGTTCCTACACCATGCTGACGGATGAATCCATTCCAACGTTCGCAATGCGCGACAAACATCTTGTCGAGGCACTGCGGCGCGGCGATCTATTCGGGTCTCCCAACCGTGAAGACGCGGAGGTTCGCATGGAGTCTTGGTCCTACGATCCAATGCTTCTCTCTGAAAATAGGCAGGTCGCTGATCCCTGCTCGGTGTATCTCTCGCTTCGTAGCTCTGCTGACGAACGCATTCAGAAGGAACTCAACACTCTTATAGACTCGGCTCTCAGATGATAAAAGGATTGGACAAGTTTCAGGAGCATTTCAGTCAGCACCGCAACTCTTTTGCGCTGATCGGCGGCGTCGCATGTCACGAATGGCTGGCCTCCCAGGGCCTGCCATTTCGGGCCACAAAAGATTTGGACGTTGTCCTGATTATTGAGGCTCTGGACCAAACGTTTGTCGACCATTTCTGGCAATTCATTGAGGCCGGACAATATGAGGTTCGGGAAAAGGCAGAGGGCGAGCGCGAACTCTATCGCTTTTATCGTCCGAAGGACGATGCCTATCCGGCGATGATAGAAATCTTCTGCCGGCAACCACGGAACATCCAATTGGGAGAAGGTCAGAATATTGTTCCCATTGCTGCCGGCGAGGACGAGGCAAGCCTTTCAGCGATCCTTCTGGACGCCGAGTACTATCAGCTCATCGTCGATCATCGTGAACGAGACGCCAATCCTCCATACATAACACCGACCGCTCTTATTCCTCTGAAAGCCAGAGCTTGGCTTGACCTTACTCGGCGGAAAAACAAAGGAGAGAAGGTCGACTCGAAAGACATCGACAAGCACCGCACCGACGTCTTCAGGCTCGCGGCCACCCTCCCAGGAGAGCCCGGGCCCGACATCGGAGCCTCAGTGTCTTCAGATCTGAAGGAGTTTTTGGCTTCTTTCCCGGCCGAAAGCGCGGAGTGGGGTGGCATTTTGGCGTCGTTGAAGACGACATTCGGTAACAGCACCTTCAAACCGGATACCCTCGTCGCCATTGTCTCTGATTACTTCAAGCTGACGCCGTCGTCGTCGTCACCATCAACATGACGAGTAAGCAATAGGATAGTGGCCAGCCAAAGTGTTTCGGCGTCGACGAAGTCTCGATACGGTTATCGCCCGGCTCGAGGCCGATGACGGAACCACGGCGCCGTCATGATTGATCGAATCGCCAGGTGATAGCGGTTTATTGAGTATGAGGGAAGAATTGCCGGTGACGCGTTACTCAGGATACTCCAGCTTGCGTCGATCACCCGCAACAGTGCCGAAATTTCCTCGACGTGCAGGTCGTATCCGCCAGGTAAGGTCGGTACTCGGCCGTGATGGGGCTGCATAATCTAAAGCGAGTTCGCAGCCCTGCTCTTCTGCCCTGAGCCGAATATAGCCGCGCATAATGCTTTCTCTAAATTGATAGAAACCTTTACGCGGACTCATCAAAATGTTGCCAGATGGTCGACGTTTGAGCGCACTGAGTCGAGAAACTACTGTTGGGCGATCCAATATCTCAGCCTGACCGTCAAAACTCTTGATCAAGTCACAGTATGACGTGTAGATCGCCTCTGTGTTGCGAAACAGATCACTATGATCTGCGACTGCCCATAAAACATGTTCGTATCCGTGCGCATCCTTCATGACAGCTTGATCATAAGTATGCTTCAGGTGTTGTTCGATACCTAAAACCGATTGAGCTACTGCGATGCGGAAATGATCGATCGTCGAATGATCAACCTCTCTCTCATCGCGAAACATTGCCCACAGCAGATGCTCACATAACCGATGAATGTAGTGAGGAAAGCCGTCACTGATTGCAGCAATACGATATCGTGACCTTCCTTCCAAGGTCACGTTGAATGCCGACGCTACGTTATCTATGATTTCGAATCTTGCATCCCAGTTCAAAGTTCTAAGTTCAACATTCTCGATGTAACGATAGCAAGATGCATGTGCACCCAAAAGTGTTTGTAGGGATTCAGCAACCCCGCAGAAAACAAATCTCATCGGGATTCGCTGATCACCTATTTGCTTAATAAAATCAGCGAACTGACCTTTCTCGACGTCATTTGATATGCGGTCAAATTCATCTACGACAATTACGGTGTCTTCGTTTTTGCGCTCTGCTGCAGCCTTAATGAGTGCTCCAACTACATCATTGAGGCTTGCCATTGATTCCGCTTTTGGTGGCGCATCCTGATGAAGGGTTTTGCTGACATCAAGGCCAAAACCCTTCACGCCTACCTTGGCAGCATAGATGCTGGTAATCGTACCCTGCGCGCTGGGATGATTTATCTGCTCCAGCGCGCTTGCCATTGTGCCTACAAAAGTGGAGTCAGGATCGCACGCTAACAGAATCGGATCATGCTTTGACGACTGGTGCGCGTATGCGACTGTCTGTGCCAGAGAAGTTTTTCCAACACCTCTATCTCCGTAGATGAAGACAGTGCGACCAGGTGCGTAAAGAGCCTGCTGTACCTGTTGAAGCTGTTTCTCCCGCCCAAATAAGTGTTCTTGAGATTGAATGGGTGCAGTCGGACTTACGTTCTCATGCAGAATGCTGGCAAATTGGTCAATCGACAAACTGTTGATCAAGAGATGCTCCGTTAGTCAGAATACGCTTCAATTCGAAAAGTGGCACCAGGTACGGACTACATCCGATCAAAAAGATGTAGGAGTTAACGTGGGATCAACCGCGAATCGAACCTGCACGCTTCAGGGGATCCTACTTCGCGATGCGAACAGTATCCCCGTCGTCAATGCTGTGGCAGCTGGTGAAAAGAAAGCGGCAGCGTTAGCTCGCTCTGCTGATCGCAGGCGTTGCGTGGCTCAAGCTCGTCGGCGTCAGCCCAACCAGCTCGCCAGCCAGGTGTTGCCCCGAGACACTGAGGTTCGCCGGAAAGGCGAGCAAGATAGCCCGCGTCAAATTCGGTGGAATCGAAGGGAAGAGAGTTGTCATTGCGTTGAGTGAAACGAGTGATATCCATGGAACCTCCATGCCTGGCTTTACATCAAAAACGACCGTTTATGAGTTCCTTCTGAATCGCTCCATAAGCTATGTCACAAACAAACAGAGTGAGAGTCGAATGCATTGGGGAACCGAAACTCGGTTTGAATATCTTGGAAGAGTGCTGAAGGGAAGCTGAACCAGCAGTTCCCTGAAAGCGGGCTTGGAAAGCGATAAGGCCGTAATTTCCCAAAACCCGACTTTACAGGCGTTAGGAGATTTGCATTGGTTCAGCAAACAGAGTTCCGCCTCTGGTGAGTCCATACAAATGAGCGTCTGAACTGTCAGGCAGGGCAATTTCTCCACGTCGTGACATCACAAGTGATCCGTCTGAAGGATCGATGACGTTCATGTGCGTGTACTCGGGGGCGAATACAAGCCCTGTTTGGGTGCAGGTTCGGAGTGAGGGCGTACCCTTCAGAGATCGTCTGACAAACTCGCGACCGCGCTTCACCATTACTAGTTCGCCTGCAAAGGCCGAGGTTTCATTCCACGCCGAAGGCTCGCTCTGAAAATCCGTGCCCAGTACCACGGCGATTCGGGAACCTGCAACGGTGAGCGACTTGACCACCTTCTTGGGGAAGCTCAACTCAAGATCAACGGCCCCCGTGCGAAGGTCCAATGCATACAGGGATCGAGCGCCTAGGATCACTCTTGATCGAAGAAGTAACAACTCACTGACGCAGCCCGCCGCCAATCTTCGGCGCCAGATAGTCTCACCAGTTTGCACCGCGTAGCAGATCACAGCGCCATCGTTATTCGCAGTAATGACGTGTTCACCCGCAATCACTGCCGTAGCGTTCACCTGGTTGTTACATGCTCGTGATGTCAGCCGCCGCCAGATAGGTTTTCCCGTCTTCCCGTCGAGACAGTGGAAATACCCCTGACGATCACCGATAAATACAAGTCCATCTCGAACAGCGGGTTGCGAGTATATCCATTCTCCCGGTTCGGTCTGTGGCGTAAATTCCCAGCGGATCGCGCCGGTATCAGGATCCAATGCATAGAGTGTCCGGCAGCTTGTGGCGTAAAGCGAGCCGTCCTTGGAGAACACTGCTGAACCAGCGTAGGAGTCTAACTTGATCATCCAGAGCAAAGTTCCAGCCTCTCTATCGACTGCGCACACCGCGCCCGGGGCAAAGACAGACGCGAATACTTTGTCACCCGCAACAAACGGGTTAGGCCGCGTCGTGTGAGATGGGAGTATGGCATTTGTTACGCCCTGCAGTTTGGTCTTCCATCTATACGTCGGACGTGATGAAGTGGCTCGTTTGGGCATGCAGAAGTCTAGCCGAAGCAATGACGGATTTCAGTAGTTTCCATAAAACGGGGTTTTGAGAAAGTTCCCAGCAAGTTACCGAAATCGAGACTTTTCCGGCACCTCAGAAATTACTTCCAGGTGGCCGGTTACTCGCGTGCAATACACTCCTGCGGCGACACCCTCATCGATATGGTCGATAGTCAGGACAGTCAGGTGGACTAGGCGTTTCGTCGCTTGGAGAGCAAATCCACTTTTTGAGTGTGACGACGAGCTTTCCTTTGATCCGTCTCCTGCAGGAAAAGTAAACGGCCCGACAATAGGGACCTTTTTCTGCTTCAGTGCCGAACCAATCACCGTACAATCCGCTCTGTTGGATCAACTGCACTTTTCCTTCGTTCCAGCCGTAGGTGCTGTCTTCCCATCTTCCCTCTGGAAGCTCCTTATACGTATGAAGCGTTCTACTCTTAGGGTTTTCGCCGATAACCGTACCGGTGGCTATTACCGATAGCTCAGGCGAGTAACGGAATCGTCCGGTTTGGCTGTCCCACAAGAATATGCAGTAGGACATGTTGTTGAGGTAGATGCTGTAGCTCTGCGCCAATTGAAGATCGAAAGAGCCATCAAAGTTAAAGTCTTGAAACGTGACCAATGTAGCTAATTGAAAATCCGTCCAAAGGTCTGTGACCCGGTCGGGATGGAATGTGCAACTCGGCAATACTTGCACCGGCTTCGATTCTCCCTCGCGGTAGATGGAGATGCCAAGGATCGTACCAGTTTCGTCAAGCCTCAGTTTGTAGGAAAGGGATTTGTCCCCAGCCTTGGGTCGAAACACGTTACTGAGACGTGGGTCGGCTGGATTGAGAGGCTTTGGCTCGTTCTGTGCAGCGTTAGCGCGAAGTGAGAGCCAGAACGTCGAAATGAAGACGAATGATATAAACAGTGATTTACTTGTTCTTGCAGGCATACGGTAGGGATTGTAATGCACTTCACCGCATGACAAATCTTGCTACTGTCCGTGTGGTCGGCCACTCGGACATTACCCCGAGCAGCAGTTTCAACTTGGAGCCGTTGTGCTTGAAACGGGGATTTCGGCAAGTTCGACGCTTCCAGGGCTGGATATCCCGAACTTGCCGAAAATGCGACTTTGAAGGAACCTGGGATCCGTGCGTCCACTCTAGTCCGGGTCTCGGACATCTGCCTGCCTAACCAGAACGATGACTTCGCCTTGACTATCCTGAAATATCTGTCTCGTGGCGGAAGACAGCTCTTTCGTTCCAATCCGCTGTTCCTCGCAAACGAAAGACTTGGCATCCGGCCCGCCACTAACTATCGCAAGTCCATTCTTGAGGGCGATCACGCAGTACGGATGTCCCCAAGCGTCTAGGCGGTCGCTCGCATTCGGGGCCATCTCAGTGCTCAGCAAGGGGAACTTGTACTTCGCGTGTTCGGACTCTATCGCGTTACCGATGTCCTTCGCGTTTGCCGCGGTGTCGAACAGTTGAGCATACCGTTTGTATTTCTCAGGGTTCTTCTGGTAGTCGGCAATTAGCCCGTCCCCTTTGGGAGCGTTCGAAGGCGCGAATAAGGCGTCCAAGCCCTGTCCCTGGGTGACAGGACCGACCTGTTTATCCCGCGACCCGAACATCGCTTCGCCGAGCGCACCCTTGAAGGCTAGCTGTATGTCATTTGTCTGGGCGGGCGTAATGGGTATGGACAGGTGGCTGAATGAGTAGTACATCCAGCCACCCACCGAACAGACCACCGTCACAATCACAGCAAGAACAATCAGGATCCTTCTTCGCATATATAAAACCAGAGCCGTCTTGATTTTGTAACGCTATGCTCTCACGTCTTCGTTTGCCATATGGAAGATCCCGAAAACGGGGATTTCGGCAAGTTCGACCCGCCGAACCCCGCTGGCCGAATGAACTTGCTCAATGTAAACCCGACTTCAAAGGCGTTTCGGGATCACTTCCCGGTTACCCGAGATCCAGGCACAACCCGAGAGGCGCCCCCAATCGCCTGCAAAAAGATCATTTCCGCGTGCAGTCGACTTATCATCCGGCGTTATCAGGTTTCCTGGGGGCGGCTCGGCAGATGGCTGGGGCGAGGGGGTTCTCTTTCGCCTATCTGAGCATTTGAGCCGAGCGATATAATCCACACCCATACCATGCCCTGCCCCCCGGGCCCTAGATTTGTCCGTACGAGAATCCTCACACCCGGTTGGTGCTGGTGGAATGGCGGGCCCGGACAGCTCGTTCTGTTGCTACCGGATGGAAAGATGGGTCAGCAAAGACAGTCCGTTGAGAAGTCGTTCGGCGACACTCTGGAGATGGAGCCCGAGGCTAGGCGTGCATTTCTCGATGCCGCCTGCCGTGATGAGCCGGAATTGAAGCACATGGTCGAACAGCTTTTGATGGAAGACGAGCGCGCCGGCAGCTTCCTCGAAAAACCTCTTTTTGATTTTTCCACAAGAGTCGGACCATGGCCCTAAGCCCAGGCACAAGGCTCGGCCCGTACGAGATCCTCGCACTGGTTGGTGCTGGTGGAATGGGAGAGGTGTATCGCGCGCGGGACACGCGTCTCGGACGCGACGTCGCTATCAAAATTCTTTCCAATCATCTTTCGTCCGATCCTGATCTGAAACGGCGTTTTGAGCGCGAAGCGCGCGCTGTCTCTTCGCTCACACATCCGAATATTTGCTGCCTGTACGACATCGGTTCCCAGGACGGAATCGATTTCATCGTCATGGAGTATCTGGAGGGCGAAACCCTCGCTGACCGGCTGACTACAGGTCTGCTCCCCTTGCAGCAGGCGCTGAAGATAGGCGTGGAGATTGCCGATGCTCTCGACAAGGCTCACCAGGAGGGCATCATCCACAGGGATTTGAAGCCTGGCAACATCATGCTCACCAAATCTGGTGCGAAGCTGATGGACTTCGGATTGGCCAAGCCGGTCACCGCGACGATCATTACCGTCTCTCGGGCTTCGTCACAGACTCCGTGTCCGCCAACAATGAGTGTGACAGCTCTGCCCGCGCCTAGCGTCCCAGTCACTGAGCGCGGCACAATCCTGGGAACGCTCCTCTATATGGCTCCGGAAACGATTCAAGGGCAGCCCGCCGACGTTCGCAGCGACATCTTCAGCTTTGGCTGCGTGCTGTACGAGATGGTATCGGGCAGACGACCGTTTACCGGCGAATCAAGGCTGAACATCGCGGCTGCGATTCTGGAAAAAGATCCGCAGCCTTTGTCCAGTTTGCAGCCTCTCACTCCTGCAGTGCTCGAACATGTGGTGCTCCGCTGCGTGATGAAAGACCCTGGGGAGCGCTGGCAAAGCTCGCGAGATTTGTCGAGAGAGCTGAAGTGGATCTCTGAAGGAGTGCGCCTCACGCAAGCGTCTGAACCCGCGCCGCGTCCTCGGGGAAGGCTGGAGGGGAAACTGGGGCGAAGACTGGCGTGGGGAGTGGCGGCTCTGTGTTTTGCCACGTTGGCCTGGCTTGGCGTTTCCCATTGGCGCAGCATACAGTCGGCGGAGAGTCGGCCTCTTCGCCTTTCATTACTTCCGCCGCCCTCTACTTCGTTCGTTCCCTACAATTTCGCTATCTCGCCCGACGGCCGGCGGCTCGCCTTCGTGGCTGCCGCACTGGATGGTGGCACCGCTTTGTGGATCCGGTCCCTGGCCGCTGGAGCTGCGCAGCAATTGACTGGTACCGAAGGCGCCACGTGGCCATTCTGGTCACCGGATAGTCGTCAAGTGGGCTTCTTCCAGGCGTCCAAGCTGAAGAGCGTTGATCCGAGCAGCGGTGCCGTCCAGATCCTGTGCGACGCACCCGGCGGCTATGGCGGGGCATGGAACGATCGAGGCACGATCATCTTCACTGGATATCAGATGGACAACAGGCTCGGCGGCGACATCGGAATTTTTAAGGTACCGGCCTCGGGTGGTGAACCGCAGCTCGTCACGAAGGGCAACGCGCCGAACGCTCCGACGTTTTGGCCGTCCGCTCTTCCGGATGGAGACCACTTTCTATATTTCCTTCTCGGGAGCTCGAAGTCCGCTCAGAAGCAGGGAATCTATGTCGGGTCACTAAGTACGCAGGAAAGCAAATTAATCTCTTCCGAGATCGTCGGCAACACACAGTTCGCGTCCTCGCGGCTCTACTATGTGCGTGACCGCAGTCTTATGGCGCAGTCGTTCGATCTCAAACGGCTGCAGCTTACGGGTCGGCCGGAAGCTGTCTCGCGACAGGAACTGGAAGAGGCCCCGGCCTTTTCCCGTACCGGATTCTCGGTTTCGGACAACGGTGTGGTCGTCTTCCAGTCGGCAACTGAAAGCGTCTCCCGGCTCGCATGGTTTGACCGTTCCGGTAAAGAACTGGAAGAACTACCCAGAACCGGCTATCGCGATCCTGCTCTCTCCCGCGATGGCGCTCTGCTCGCAGTCTCCTCCGACGAGGAACACAACGGCAAGCACTACATCCATATTTACGATTTCGCCAGAGGTACAAGCACCCGCGTCTCGGATGGGGGGACCGAAGTATTTCCGGTTCTCTCGCCTGACGGCAAAAGGGTGGCTTATGAAGTCAATAATGCCAGAACTTCTCAATACATCGACGTTGCTGCTACGGATGGTTCCGGCAAACTGGAGCGACTGGCGGCGTCCGATTTTCTGATTCCCAATGACTGGTCGGGGGATGGGCGTTTTCTCCTTTTTATGAACTTTCAGCAGGGTGCGCCCCCGAGCCTGGACTTTCTTGACCTCCGTACCCATTCGCAGACAACTTACGCAACGGGTGCGGAAGCACAGTTTTCTCCCGATGGGAAATGGATCGCCTTCACCGGACTTGGGTCGTCGGGCTCTGGAGAGGGTTCTGAGGTGTATGTAGGTCGTTTCCCCGGCCCAGGCAGGCGAATCCAGATATCCAATCATGGCGGCGCACAAGCGCGCTGGCGTGCGGATGGAAAAGAACTTTTCTATATCACCATGGACAAAAAGCTCATGGCGGTAGCGATCGACACCTCCCATGACGAGCCGGTGGCAGGCGTTCCCCACGTCCTCTTCCAGACGCGAATCATCGCACCGCGTATCGCACTGTTCCAATATGCCGTCTCCCCCGATGGCAGCCGCTTCCTGATCAACTCGATGCCATCTGTCGGAGCCGCTCCCCTGACGGTGCTGATGAACTGACCTCGATTCCGGTTCAGCGCTTCTCTCTTCACTGCCGCGGCCGGTCGAATTTGCGAGCTGCGGGTTTCCCACTCTCAAGCGGTCTCGTCTTCTCTGCTTCAGTCGGACACTCGGAAGCAATCCTGCCGGCAATCCCAAGTCAATGGGTAGTTCCCGGAAACGGGGTTTTGAGAAAGTTCCCAGCAAGTTACCGAAATCGAGACTTTACAGGCAGTTCGATCAAAGTTATGGAGCTAGTGTCTTGGCATTGAGTTTGCCGATACGACCGCGGGGTCCGACGACGAAAGGGAGGGAGAGGGCGTTCCAGTTCTTGTCGGAGTCGGGTTGGTCTTGGGCGGTGGGCTTGAGAGCGGTCCAGTTGCGGCCGTCGTCGCGGGAGATGTCGGTGCCGTTGGGGCCTACGGTGATCCAGGTTTTGGTTGTGAGATCGTAGGCTACTGAGCTGCGGTAGCCGTGGGGAAAGTAATTGGCGAGATGAAACTCGAAACTCTCATCGGCTTTTGAGCTTATCCCCTGCGCGCTGGTCCATGCGGTGTAGCTGTAGTCATTGGGATTCGTGTAGTCGCCGCCGACAGCAACAATCACGCCGCTCTGATTTTCAGCCATCGAAAAGCAGCCGCTCGACGGCCGTTGTTTGAGGCTTTTCAGTCGCTCCGTAACCAGGCCTGCATCCCATTTGAACCTCCCAGTGGTGTGCTTGCCGGTATCGGACGGACCACCTCCCAGCTTTATTACGCGGGGGCCACCGGACCCACCAGTGCAGAATTTGCGATAGCCAGGAAGAGGGTTGAGAAGAGAAGAATTGCTCGCGGCGAAGACGCTCTCTCCATTGATGTCTTCCGTCGCGTTGAGAGTCTGCCGCTCCCGCTTGTCTCCTCCATCGAAGGTCAACATAACAACAAATATGTTTTTCACGGGATCACCGAGCAACGCGCCAAGCTTGTGGTCGTTGCTGGAGAACTGAATCGCGTCCCAGAAGCCATCTTTGTCTGGGTTGGTGAAGAGGAGCTTCCAGGTTTTGCAGGCGTCGGTGGTTTTGTAGAGGCGGGAGAGGTCTCCTTTGCCGGAGGACATGGCGATGGCGGTGTTCTGGTCGAAGGCCTGAATTCCGCGGAAGTCTAGTTTTTCGGCGTCGGGTGGTGTGGTGCAGCGCTGCCAGGTTGCACCTTCGTCGGTGGTGCGGAGGATGGTGCCTTCGGTTCCGCTGGCCCATGCGATGCCGTTGCCGATGGAGTGGATGCCGCGGAGGCTGGCAGTGGTGTGGGAGTCCTGAAGAATCCATTGACAATTTCCAAGGGCGAGCACAGAGAATAAAAAACACATCAACAGCACAAACTGACTCATATGAAGGAGTGTAATGAAATGATTTGTTCCCGAAAACGTTGGTTAGCGCAAGTCCGCCGTCGAAGGGCAGCCAACAGCTCGAAGTTGCCGCAAACCCGACTTTCGGGGAAGGAAGGCTGGTGTAGCCTTGGATATCATCAACATCGAACTACATCCCAGAGGAACTATGCATATTGGACAGAATGTTCGTATTATTGCTGTTCCCGACAGCGTAGTTGACGAACCTGGTTTTCTAACGAGATCAATCTTGATCCAATGTATCGGTAAGGTGTTCCCGATTATGGGTTTTCAAGGTGAGTTGTTGGCTATCGATGTTGGAGAGATTCTCGGTAAAGCGTCCTACTTAGAAACCATCTACGTCGAACCAGCTTGTGTTGAGAGGGTGTCTGGCAACTAGCTACACTGACATCTACTTGCCGATAAGCCGACGCAATATAAGAAGGTGCCCCCTTGGACTAGGCTGTGAGCGGTTGCCATCTCACCGCCGGAAAGGAGCACTCTTCTATGGAAGGCACGAAGTATATCGGAATGGATGTTCACAAGGACTCGATCTCGATCGCGGTTCTAAATTCTTCGGGCAAGCTGGTGATGGAAAGCATCATCGAAACCAAGGCGATTACGATTCTCGAGTTCGTGCATGGGCTGCGCGGGAGTCTGCATCTGACGTTTGAAGAGGGCACCTGGGCTGCGTGGTTGTATGACCTGCTGAAGCCGCATGTGACGAAGCTTGTGG
>NZ_JQKI01000086.1 GCF_000745965.1 Edaphobacter aggregans DSM 19364
CGCAATTTTGCCTTACTGCGAAAGATCGCCATCAACCTCGTCCGACGACACAATAGCTCAAGGAACAGCTTGCGCGGACGACGAAAAATAGCCGCTTGGAACAACCAGTACATGCGCCAGGTCCTCACGGGAATTTTTCATGCGTAACCCCTGGCGTGATAGGCGTCCCCGCGACTGTCTGGAAAGAAATCATCGCTGCATAGATGCGTCGCATCAGGTCAGGAACCATTGCAGCGTCGCCTCTGACGAAGCGGCGAATGTCGTCGCGAAAACGTCCGTTCCACTGGAGCCAGCTCTGGCCTGGGAATCCACGCCCAAGTTGATAAGCGCCTGTGTCCCAGGGTTCTGCGATTAAACGTAATTGCCCTAACTCAGGATCAGCGGCAATTTCGCTAAAGAGAGGAGCTTCTCCCCAGTTGAGAGAACCATCCGCGTTGCGGCTGAATACCGACGCCAGGTCAAAGCGAAATCCGTCAATATACATCTCGTGCTTCCAGCAGCGGAGGCTGTCCAACACCATCTTGCGCACATGACTCTGGCCGAAATTCAGGGTGTTGCCGGTTCCCGAGTAATTTGCGTAAGGATTTACCGGGTCGGAGGACCGCATATAGTAGCCTGGGCCGTCTAAACCCTTGTAACTATAGATTGGGCCTCTGTGGTCGCCCTCGACGGTGTGGTTGTATACGACGTCGAGGATTACTCCGATGCACGCCTGATGCAAGGCCTTCACCATGTTCCGGAATTCAAGATGCTGCTCATCTTCGTCACGGCTACTCGCATATTGCGCGTGTGGTGCGAAGAAGTTCAAAGGCATGTAGCCCCAGTAATCGGCCTCCTGTGGGTCACGCTGAAAAACCGGCATCAGCTCGACGATCGTGATCCCCAGTTCTTTCAGATATGGGATCTTTTCCACCAGTCCTGCATAAGTTCCTGCCCGGCGTTGATCTATTCCCGAGTTGGGATGCCTGGTGAATCCCCTCACGTGAAGCTCGTAAACGATCGCATCGAATTCGTGATGCTGTAAGCGGTCTCCTTCCCATTCAAATGTTGCGCGGTGAGCCGCCAAGACGCCCAAGGGTGCCTTCCCTGCGTTTGATCCCTCACGCGCAGCCAGCTCCCGATCGAAGCCGGGTGGAAAGAAAATACATTTGGCATACGGGTCGAGGAGAACCTTTTGCGGATCGAAGCTGAAGAGTTGAGGCCCGGTTGGTCCTGATACTGAATATGCATAATAGCGAGCCTCGGAAATTTCGCTGATGGGCATCCTGCAGTGCCAAATCCGCCCCGACTTGTTGCGCAGAAAATCCAAGCGGAAGGCGATGAGAGGGTTCACTAGATCCGTAGCTGAATAGAGCAGGAGCGTGACGCTCTCGGCATGTTCGGAGTGAACAGCAAAATTGAAAGCCTGCTCCCTTTCGATCCATGTGGCACCAAGCGGCAGCGGGCTACCCTCGGTCTGCGCCCATGTTGGGCGTTTGACAGCTGTGGCCAACCTGGGCTGCGCCGCATCGACTGGAGTGTCTAATTCGACCGGCACCATGTGAGTTGAATTTTTCAATCTGCCCTCTGTACTCAGTTAATTTCGATGATCATCTTGGGATCCAATTCTTCCACTTCATCCATTCGTTTTCTTCCAGCCCTCAATCTTGGAAGCCCACCGGACCATGCGCTATCTCTGTTCCCATGCATGAATCTGCTGAAAAAGGACGGCCAAGCTCAGGAGTGCTTGGTACGGCAAGCTCCTGCACGGTCATGGGTCCAGCCAGATATCCACCGCGGCCTGCTCTGACGGCAGCGGAGAAGAAGGCGGCCATGCGTACCGGATCAATTGCGCGCGAAACCGCAGAATTCACCAGTACGGCGTCGAAACCCCATTCCATCACCTGACATGCATGCGATGGAAGACCAAGGCCCGCGTCGACGATCAGCGGAATGTCCGGCGCACGCTGGCGCAGTTCGCGGAGCGCGGAAGGATTGCGCGGTCCTTGACCAGTGCCGATTGGGGCAGCCCAGGGCATCAGCACCTCACAGCCAGCATCCAACAATCGCCTGCACAGAACCCAGTCCTCAGTGCAATAAGGCAGGACTTGAAAACCGAGTTTCACAAGTTCTGTTGCGGCTTCAACAAGGCGGAATGGATCTGGTTGCAAGTTCACTTCGTCACCGATGACCTCAAGCTTGATGAGGCTGGTATCGAATAGCTCTCGTGCCATGCACGCCGTGCTCACGGCCTGTCGCACATCGTGACACCCCGCAGTATTGGGAAGAATTGTCCGGCCAGTATCGCGGAGCAGATTCCAGAAAGACCGGCCCGCATCCTTTGCGCCCGGAAGCTGACGCCTCAAGGACACCGTCAACAAGCAGGGATCGCCGACGCTAATTGCATCCGCTAATTGCCGTGGAGATTCGTAGCGCGCAGTCCCTAGTAGCAGGCGGCTTGCAAAACGCTGCCCGTACAAAGTAAGCTGGTCTTCATTTTCGCGTTTCGTCATTTCAGCCTCCCACTGTAGGATGAACGATAACAATCTGGTCACCTGGATTGATGCGACACTCCTCATAGGTTGTGCGCGGAACAAATTCTCCGTTGCGGGCCACCGCGAATGGAGTTGACGGCGAGAGCAGCAGCAGCAGCGCAGCGAGTGTTGGAGGCTCCGGCAGAGGCTGCGGGTGACCGTTCACGATGACAGACATGCGTGTTTCCCCTCCTGCGCATCAGCGCAGGTTGCGCGAGCCGGAGTGCACTCTGCGCAGACAAGACCATCGCCCGGTAGACTCCATCTCCCCATGCCCGGACAAAACAGCCAACGCCTCCTCGACAACGGTGGGCGTCAGGAGGAAACCATGACGGTAAAGGCCATTGATGCGGAGTAGGCGCCGTTCGCGATCATATTGAAATGCGGGCTGGTTATCCGGCAACGCCGGCCTCACCTGCGTGGCGAATTCGAGAATGCGTGCCTCGGCCAGAGCGGGCAACATGGAAAACGCAGAGGAAAGCAGCTCAAGCGCACCACGTACCGAAACTGCAGAGCGATCGTCACTTTCGATGCTGGTTGCGCCCACAACCAGCTTTCCTTCCGCACGTGGCACCACGTACACCGAATAGCGTGGGTGTAGCAGGCGCAGCATGTGGCGCAAGTCAATCTCAGGCGCATCAAGCCGAGCAATCTCGCCGCGAACCCCGCGCAGCTGCGGCCAATCGCGGCATGCACCCATGCCCCGGCAGTCCACGACAACCCCCGCATCGGGCAACGCGTCATCCGGAATGAAGGTCTGCCAGTGGCACGGCACATTTGCCTCTTCGAGTGCGACGGCGACCGCTTCCAGCAGCGCGCGGTTGTCCACCTGCGCCTCGCCGGGAAGGTGCAGAGCCTGTGAAAATCTTGCGCCAAGCGCTGGTTCCAACTCATCCAGCCGTGCGGCATCGACATGTACGAGCTGTGCCTGAGCGTCGCGCTCTGTAAGCATCTTCTTGAAACGACGCGCTTCGCCAGCGTCCTCGCGGTGCCAAAGCAGGAGCGTTCCCGTGTCGCGATAGAAAACTGGATGCGGCAACTGGTCGAGCCATTGCGGCCATAGGGTAAGACTATGCCGCCCCATAGCTACGATCTCCGCATCGGCATCGACGGCTTCTGCTGCCGGAGTAATCATCCCGGCGGCCGCCCAGGCGGCGGAGCCCTCTCCTAAGCTGCTGGCAGCATCATAAAGCGCAGCCGTAAGCCCAGCACGTGATGCCCGCCAAGCCAGACAGCGGCCCAGTAAGCCACCGCCAACGACTGCAATATCAGGCCATGTCACAGGTAGACCTCACCACCTCGTTCGGCAAACTCGCGCGCCTTTTCTGCCATGCCATCCTGCACACCTGAGCCGTACTTCTCACGAATCTCCTCCGTGATCTTCATCGAGCAGAACTTCGGTCCGCACATGGAGCAGAAATGCGCAGTCTTGGCCCCTTCCTGAGGCAACGTTTCGTCGTGATACTCGCGTGCGCGATCCGGATCGAGACTCAGATTGAACTGATCTTCCCAGCGAAACTCGAAGCGCGCCTTCGAGAGTGCATTGTCGCGCAGCTGTGCTCCGGGCCATCCCTTGGCAAGGTCCGCGGCATGCGCGGCAATCTTGTAGCTGATGATGCCTTCGCGAACGTCCTCCTTATTTGGGAGACCGAGATGCTCCTTCGGCGTTACATAGCAGAGCATCGCAGTTCCATACCAGCCGATCTGCGCCGCGCCGATGGCGCTAGTGATGTGGTCATATCCGGGAGCGATGTCGGTGACGAGTGGGCCCAGTGTATAAAATGGGGCCTCGAAGCAATGCTTCAGTTCTTCGTCCATATTCTCTTGTATGCGTTGCATAGGTACGTGCCCTGGGCCTTCGATCATCACTTGCACGTCGTGCTTCCACGCGCGTTCTGTCAGTTCTCCCAGCGTTCGCAACTCGGCGAATTGGGCCTCATCGTTTGCATCATAGACGGAGCCGGGACGCAGACCGTCGCCAAGACTGAAGGACACATCATAGGCTTTCATGATCTCGCAGATCTCGTCGAAGTGTGTGTAGAGGAAGCTTTCCTGATGGTGTGCAAGACACCACTTGGCCATGATAGAGCCGCCGCGCGAAACGATGCCGGTGAGCCGGTTGGCGGTGAGCGGAATCCACCGCAACAGGACCCCAGCGTGCAGCGTGAAGTAGTCGACCCCCTGCTCAGCCTGCTCAACGAGCGTGTCACGCATTAGCTCCCAGGTAAGTTCCTCGGCACGTCCGCCCACTTTTTCGAGTGCCTGATAGATGGGAACAGTGCCAATCGGTACGGGTGCATTACGGAGAATCCACTCCCGTGTCTCGTGAATGTGTCTGCCAGTAGAGAGATCCATGATGGTGTCGGCGCCCCAGTGAATGGCCCAGACCATCTTGTCCACCTCCTCGGCAAGCGAGGAGGTAACAGCCGAGTTTCCAATGTTGCCATTGATTTTGACCTTAAAGTTTCGACCGATAATCATCGGCTCCAGTTCAGGGTGGTTTATGTTGGCCGGGATTATTGCGCGGCCCGCAGCCACTTCCATTCGCACGAACTCAGGAGTGATCTGCTCAGGAAGCCTCGCGCCTAGAGGTTGTCCGCGGTGCTGGCGCAAGAGCAATGCATAGGCTGGATTCTGCAATAAACTATCCAACTGCATCGACTCGCGCAAGGCAACGAACTCCATCTCTGGCGTGATGATGCCCTTGCGTGCATAGTGCATCTGGCTAACGTTCTGACCGCTGCGCCCACGGCGAAGCTTGGGCCGCGAAGGAAATTGCAGAGGGATGGTCAGCAGGTCCCGCCGACGTTGACGGCCATACTCCGAATTAGGGCCTGCGAGCCACTCGGTATCTCCGCGCTCTTCGATCCAGGCACTCCGTAAGGCAGGAAGCCCCCGCGCAAGATCGACATTGGCCTCTGGATCTGTATAAGGGCCGGAGCTGTCGTAAACCGGAAGAGGGGGATTTTCTTCCACGCGATCACCATGCCGTGTGGGTGAAAGAGATATCTCGCGATAGGGTACGCGCATATCAGGGCGGCTGCCGGAGTTGTACCGCTTGTGTGAGGCGGGAAAGGGTGACGGAGTATGGATAGTGGCGAAGGGTGTAGCGGTTTCAAGCATTTGATCCTCTCGTTTAATGACAAGTTATAAAGCTGCGCCCTGTTTGCAGCCGGGGTTTCCAGAGATCGCCGTGCTTATTGGTGGCAGGCAGCCATCACGCGTCGAGATCAGCCTGCGAAATACGCAGTGCTCCGTTTCCACTCGCGATAGCGGTTCGCAGCCGGTTCATAGAAGCCGCCACTCCTGCGCTGTCGCCAAAAATCGATGATCCGGCCACAAAGACATCGGCACCCGCTGCTCGAGCCAACGGCGCCGTGGTCTCATCAACGCCGCCGTCCACCTCAATCTGACAGCGATGATTTATGTGCTCGATCATCTGACGGAGTCGTCCGATTTTTGGCAGAGTGCTGTGCAGGAAATGCTGGTGGCCGAAGCCAGGATTGACGGTCATGACTACAACCAGATCCAATTCCACCAGGATCTCTTCAAGCACAAGGGCAGGAGTTGCCGGATTGATCACGACTCCCGCGCCCTTTCCCAGTTCCTTGATCCTCCGAACAGTGCGATGCAGGTTGTTGTTAGCCTCCCAGTGGACGAGAAACGAATCGGAGCCAGCCTCGACAAATTCTTCAAGGAAAAGGTCCGGGGCCGAGATCATCAGGTGTGCCTCCAGTGGAAGCTTAGTGACACGCCTGAGCGACTTCACGATCGGAGCTCCCATCGAGATGTTTGGAACGAAATGGCCATCCATCACGTCGACGTGAATTCTGTTGGCCCCAGCGTTCTCTGCCTCGGAAACTTGTTCACCGAGACGGGCAAAATCAGCCGCCAGGATTGACGGAGCCAGCTTCACCAGGTCTCTTTCCATCTGCTCGTCCTTCCTTTGCCTTACGCCGGAACCGATTGATTGCGGGTTTCAAATATTTCCACAAAGTCCTTGTAGCGGCGGGCAATCTCCTCTACTGCGGCCTTCCGCGTGATCCGATTCGCGCGCCAGTTGACAAGAGGATCCCAGAAGCTGGTCCGGCCTACGGCGAAGCCGATGAAGCCCGGAACCGCAGCGGCGACCGTCAGCCATTCGCGCACCTTCGCGTCGTCCTCACCACGGCCAAGGATGATGCAGCCTACCGCAGCGCGACCCGCTCGGCGGGCGGACGCCACAATCTTCTCGCAGTCCTCACGCCGGTCAAGCCCCTCGATCTTCCACACATCAGGTTCGACTTGCGCATCCTGGAGTTCCTCGATGGTTTGCGCCATCAGCCGGGGGCGCAGTTCCAAATCGTAGGCCCTCTTGTCTCCCTTGAGCTGATCGAGCTGTCCCTTTTCGGCCGGGACAAGCAGCTCGAACATGAACTGGCTGTGACTTCTACCGTTGTGCAGATAGTCAGACAGACGTTTCAGACGATCCGACTGGCGCTGGTTAAGACTCTTGTCCCCCTCCGGGTTATAGCGAACCAGGACCTTGCAGAAGGTGGGGTGAAAGGCTTCAATGTGTCTGGCAAAATCTTTGCCGTATTCGAAGTCGAATTCGTCTTGTCCACTCTTCTCTGCCGGGCAAGCCGTGGCATAGCCTTGCTCCGCTGCATCGCGGAGAATCGCGGCCCCAAACTGCTCGTCCACGAGAATTCCGGCCTTCTCTTTAGGAACGCCGCCGGAGACGGCCTCCCGGAAAGCATCGTAGATTACTCGCTTAGCCGCAGCGATCTCGGCGGTTTGTTGTGAGCTCAATTCGCCGTTCCAACCGAACATCTTTTGCTGGAATGAGCCCCGGTGGTCAAACGGCAAAATGTACAGAGGTTTATCAAAGCCGAGCTTAGTCATACGGTCTCCTTGGATTTTCGGTAATAACTGATTAGGTTGTTGGTTGAACTGTCGTGCGAAAGTTTGGGGTCTGCTTTGCTCTCAAGTTCAGGGATGATGGCCTGAGCCAAAACTTTTCCCAACTCGACGCCCCATTGGTCGAACGAATCGATATTCCAAATTGCGCCCTGCGTAAATACGGACTGTTCGTAAAGTGCCACCAATTTGCCCAGCGTTTCCGGCGTCAGTCGTTCGGCCAGGATCGTATTCGACGGACGATTGCCCTCAAATACGCGATGGGGAGCGAGCCATTCTGGCGTGTCTTCAGCTTTGAGCTCTTTCAGAGTCTTGCCGAACGCCAGGGCCTCAGTTTGTGCGCAGACATTTGCGAACAGCATATCGTGGTGCCGGCCAATTGGATTGAGAGGCTGACAAAAAGCAATGAAGTCGCACGGGACGAGCCTGGTCCCCTGATGAATCAGTTGGTAAAAAGAGTGCTGGCCGTTCGTTCCCGGTTCGCCCCAATAGATTGGGCCTGTCGGCTGAGCGACTCTCTTCCCATCGACTGTGACGTGCTTTCCATTGCTTTCCATCGTCAGTTGCTGGAGGTACGCGGGGAAACGCTTGAGGTACTGCTCATACGGCAAGACCGCTACTGTTTGCGCTCCAAAGAAATCGTTGTACCAGAGCGCCAGAAGCCCCATCAGCACTGGCAAATTGTGCTCGAAGGGAGTGGTGCGGAAGTGTTCATCCATCTGATGGAGACCGCTTAACATCGCCTGAAAATTATCCGGGCCGATGGCAACCATTGTGGAAAGGCCGATGGCAGAGGACATCGAGTAGCGGCCTCCGACCCAGTCCCAGAACTCGAACATGTTGGCCGTATCAATGCCGAATTTTGAGACCTCAGACGCATTCGTCGAAACAGCCACGAAGTGTTTCGCCACGGACTTTTCGTCCCCGCCCAGGCCGGCAAGTAACCAGGCTCTGGCTGATCGAGCATTCGTCATCGTCTCCAGGGTAGTGAACGTTTTCGAGGAGATGACGAACATCGTCTCAGCTGGATCCAGCTCACGGACGGCCTCAGCTAAATCCGTGCTGTCGATGTTTGAAACGAAGCGAAACGTCATTCCTCTGTCGGAGTAGTGCTTCAGTGCCTCGTACGCCATTACCGGTCCCAGGTCGGAGCCACCGATCCCAACGTTAATCACGTTCCGAATTCGCTTGCCGGTGTGACCCTTCCATTCACCGGTCCGCACACGTGTGGCGAAGGCTCCCATACGGTCGAGCACGGCATGCACCTTGGGTACGACGTCTTCGCCGTCCACCAGGACGGAGAAATTTCGCGGTGCGCGCAATGCTGTGTGCAACACCGCTCGCTTTTCCGTGAGGTTGATTTTTTCCCCGCGAAACATAGCGTCGATTCGTTCTTGCAAGCCAGAAACATGGGCCAACTTAGTCAACAAGCTGAGAGTCTCATCCGTAATGCGATTCTTCGAGTAGTCGAGATGCAGGCCCAGAGCCTCAGCAGATAGGCGCTCGCCGCGTTTAGGATCGTCTGCAAAAAGCTGTCGCAGATGCAAATCCTTGATTTTCTCAAAGTGAGCTTCGAGTTCCCTCCACACCTGGAGTCGGGGCGCTGGGTTGTTGGCCGCTGTTGCTGTACGTACTGCTATATCCTTTGTCATTTTTCTCCTCGGGTCATTTAAGATGAGTTCGGCTTGAATTGGAGAGTGCTCATGCGCTTGCACCCATAAGCGGAACCCTCCTTCGAATGCATTGTGATTGTCGCCCGCTCGGCACTTTGGAGGCAGTTCATCAAGCTCCTTTACATTGCCGCCTCCTAGCACTACTTCGTCAGGCTCGATGGCAGCGGCCAGCCGAGCCACTACGTCCGCAACATTCAGGCGCCACTTCTTCTCACCCTGCTCTACCAAAGCCTGGTTTCCAAGGTAGCTCTCATAAGTTCCCTTCTCGTAGGGGAGGTGACCTAATTCCATGGGTTCGACGATGCCATCCACGATTAGAGCTGATCCGAGGCCGGTGCCCAATCCTAGAAACAGCATTTTTCCGGATCTGTAGCTGCCTAGTGCATGGCTGCATCATTGACAAGCTTTACGGGACAATGAAATGCATTTTTAAAGTTGAACCCAACCCACCCTCGCCCCAAATTGCATGGTTCGGCAAGTGGCCGATTCCGCAGCACCGGCCCTGGGAAGCCGATCGAGACAACGTCGTATTTCAAATCTGCCGTAATCTTCTTCACTCCAGCAACCATTTTTTTCGCGGTCATCGCGGGACCTGAAGCGAACTTCCGTGGCTCGTGCTCGCCGCTGGCGAGCACCTTGATGTGCGTGCCGCCTACATCGATAACCAGCACTTTCATGAGAACCTTTCCTTTTTATCCACTAACCGTGTAGTTGGCTGCTTCGGGCTAACGGAGCATTGCTTCCCGTGGTCTTTAAGTGAGCACGGCATCTGGGCCGAAGCCTTCTAGCCCGCAAACTGCCGCTCCAGTTAACCCCGCCGGAGTGACGATAACGTGAATTGGTATTCGCTCCATTAGTTTGTCGAAGCGTCCCTTGCGCTTAACGTGCTCCATGAAAACGGGCTTCTTGATGACTGGCAGAGTGTGCACAGCCACACCGCCCGCCAAATATACGCCGCCGGTTGCCAGGAACTTGACTGCGAGATTGCCGGCTTCGCTACCCAGAATAGAAACAAAGCAGTCGATGGCCGTCGCACACAACTTGCTGGGATTCTCAGGGTCAAGCGCCTGACTGATAATCACGACGGAAGGATCCACCGCGGCGTCAATCAACTTAGCTACATCCGGCTTTTCGGGCAGATGTTCGATGTCGCGAAGATATCTGTAGATATGCGGTATGCCGATGCCCGAACAGACGTGCTCGAAGCTCACATGGTCGAATAACTTGATCATGTACTCAAGTAAGTGGATCTGTCTCTCGTTGGTAGGCGCAAAGTCTGAATGACCTCCCTCGGAACTGTGAGCCGTGTAACGGGATCCGTCCCAGGTAAGAAAGGACTCGCCCAGACCGGTACCTGGCGCGATTACCGCAATGGTTCCTCCGGCAACAGGCTCGCCCCGATTGACAGTGCACACGTCACTTGGTCTCAGGATAGGAACCGCCCGGGCAATCGCCTCCAGATCGTTGATGAGGTGGACCGAGTTGACATTTAGGTTCAGCTCCTTCGCGAGCGAGTCCTCGTCAATGATCCAGGGCAGGTTCGTCGTCTTCACCCGGCCATTGATCACCGGCCCGGCCACGGCAAAGCACGCACGATCGACTGGCTTCTTTGCTTTGGCCAGGAACTCCTTGACCATAACCTGCAAGCAGGGATAATCGGCGCTGTGCACCCTCTCTTCGGCCAACGGCGCATGCGCGCCCGCTTCGCTAGAGAAAATTGCCAGATCCGTTTTCGTGCCACCAATATCGCCCGCAATCAGCATTTTAATTCCTCCGGTTTGCCTTCTTAGACGTTTGCGTACCGCTCGCTATTGGGCTTTGAGCCTTGAAGAGCGTAGAACAAGATGTACAGGTAGCAGATCACCGGCAGGACAAATGCATGATGAAGTCCGACACGGTCGGCAATTGCGCCCTGCATCACGGGCAGGACCGCGCCGCCCACGATAGCCATAGTCAGGAGACCGGACCCAGTTCCGCTCAAAGGGCCGAGTTCTGCTTCTCCCAGACTGAAGATGGTGGGGAACATGATCGAGTTGAAGAACCCGACGGCGAGAATGGTCCACATGGCGACGTGACCGCTCAAGAGCATGGAGGCCGTGACGAGCGCTCCGGCGGCAATCGCGCACAGGGCAAGCAGATATCCGGGCTTGATGCGCTGCAGAAGCGGCGCGCCGAGAAAGCGTCCAATCATGGCGCCGCCCCAGTAGAAGGAGACATATCCGGCCGCGGTCTTGGCGGAGAAGCCGGCGATCTCGGGCAAGCCGAAATAGTTCACCAGAAAGCTTCCGATGGAAACCTCCGCGCCCACATAAGCAAAAATTCCGAGCGCGCCGAGGAGGAGATTGCGGTGCTTCCAAATCGAATCGTTCGCCTTCTGTCCGGAAACGGTATTCGCGGCTTCGATCTTTGGCAACTTGGAAACGCCGATCAACACTGCCAATAACAGCAACGCTACACCGATCACGGTATATGGCATCTTGATCGAGGAGGCTTGCTGTACGCGATACAGGTGCAAAGCTTCCGGCGTGAGCTGCTGTAACTGGTCGATCGCCAATGGTGCCCCGCTCAAAATCAGCAGTCCCCCGATTTTCGGGGCGATGGTGGTGCCCAGCGAGTTGAAGGCCTGGGTTAGATCCAGCCGACTGGACGCCGTTTCAGGTTTACCGAGCAGATCCACGTAGGGATTGGCCGACACCTGGAGCCCGGTAATGCCCGCGGCGAGAACAAGGAGAGCGATCAAAAACAGGGGGAAGGAAACAGCGGATGCGGCGGGTAGGAAGAGGAATGCTCCAACAGCCATCGTCACTAGGCCAACCACCATGGTGGTTTTGTAGCCGATGGTATTCACGACCTTTGACCAAGGTACCGAGAATAAGAAGTATGCCGAAAAGAAGGCAAACTGGATCAACATAACCCGGGAATAACTGAGGTCAAAGATTGACTTCAGGTGCGGGATCAGAATGTCATTCAGGCAGGTAAGAAATCCCCACATGAAAAACAGGGTGGTGACGATCGCCAAAGGGCGCGAGTAATTTTGCGTGGCTGTCGCAGATTGAATAGCCTGCGACAGGCTAGTGCGAGCATTGATTTCACGAGTTGCCATTGTTCTTTTCCTCAGAAGTTCTTTGCCGGGACACGGCTCCCGAGAGCCTCCAACTACCACCACATCTCAGTCTGTACTCCGTAGGTCAACCCATTCGTTCTGTTCGTGTATGGCGCACCGCCTACCAGACCGCGGAATCCGTCCGACCAGTTCGCGTAGGTAAGGTATGCGCGCAGGACTGGCCTGCTGAAAAACTTGCGGCCCACCCCGATTTGTGGCGCTACGGTAACCTTGCGCAGCCAACCGTCGTACTGACCGGGCGCGCTTGTGTGATCGAAACCTCCCTCCACTGCAAGCGAGAGATGTTTGGTGAAAAACACTTCCGGCCTGGCGCCAAATGACTCCCACTGATTCCAGCGATGTTGCGGGTTGCCATCTTTGGTCTGCTGGTAAACAAATATTGGCATGATGGCGAACCGGTCATTCGGTTGATAGACAACCTGTTCCGTGATGAGCAGTTGCGCTGAGCGATTGATGTAGGGTGCTGGGCCAATGATCGACGTACTGAAATTGCTGGCCGCGCCGGTTCCGTACTGGACGGAAAACGAGTGATAGCCACCATGCCACTCCAGGAGTTCATGTTTCACCCCGAAGGCGTATCCGTCTGTCGTGGGTATGATCGTTGAGGATGTACCACCCGAGGATGTACCACCCTTTGACCATGCATAATCGAACCACCCAGACCAGAGACCTTCAGGTACACCCCAGAGGTGAGGTCCCTTGACGCCATAGAGACGCACATCGATGTTGCTCTTCGCGAGGGCGCCGTTTTGGGTAACAATGTCGGGCCGCGCCCCGGACAGGAACGCCACAGCCAGCTTGCCGACGCGAACATCGACATCCTCAACGCCCCCACCGTAGCCGCTCATATCCAGCGGATAGAAGTCGTTGAGGTCAATGTGTTGGCGGCGGTAGTACCTTTGGCCGGCCCAGAACTTGGCGGTCGGTTGACTCTCCAGAACGTTACCAACCTGAACAAAGGCTTCACGCAGACGGAACTGATCGTTACCGACGCCATTGGGGAAGTTCGCATAAGTCGCTGAGTTCGTGGTGTTCGCCTCGATCATGACCTCCGTCTTAGCCCATGCCTTATCGGAAGTTTCCTCTGGATTGATCCAATTGTTGACAAAGATGAATTCCCCGTAGGTTTCTGCTTCATTCCCGAGGCGATATTTCGCGCCCGCTCCGGGCGCCTGAAAGGCAACTTGTTCCCCACCCTCGCTGTTCAGGCCATAGCCGGAGCGAAAGTATCCATGGTATTCAAAGGCGCTAACCTGTTTCTGCAGCCTCGCGATCTGTATGTCTGCTTCTTGAAGCTGGTCATAAGTCGGTTCCGAAGGTAGCTGGCCTTGAAACTTCCCTCCGACCTGATCTGAGTTTCCCATGACTGCCTTCACCACTTGCTGGGCGGCGAGATTCGTTGCCAAGACCGTCCCTTCCTTTGGTGTCTCTTTGGTTTGTTTCTCTCTTTCGGTTTTCTGTTTTTCAATTTGCTGTTCCAGAGTATCGATCCGCTGCTCAAGCTCGTGAGTAGTCGTCTCGTACTGTTGTTTGAGCTGCTTGAGCTGTTCTTGGAGCTGATCGGCTTGTTGACCGGGCGCAGGCAAAACGCCTAAGGACATCATCGCAATGCCATAAAAGAACCACCGAACGGGGCGGCTCCTGCGGGTGCTTGGTTCCAGGATCATCGTCCACTCCTGCCATCGGATCTTTGCCCTCCGGTGGATGCATCGCACTTCTATTCAGCACTCACATGGCCACTTCACAATCCGCGGAAAGGGGAATCGGAGCAGGCGGCAAAATGAGTAAAATCAGTGCTCAGGACGAATCATGGGCGCGCGGCAGCTAATTCCGCGGGTCGGAGTGCGGAGCCAAGCGTTCGTCAGATGACGAGGATCGAATACAACCGGAATTTCAGCCGGTCTGCAGAACCGGGGTGCTGTGATCCCGGGCGCCGGTTGGAGCCAGTCGCAGCGATGTGCGTGATCCGAGGAAAGGAGCGTGGCGCGACTTCGCGAGAGCGTTTGCGTCGCCTACAGATTACGAATAATGACGAGAGAGGGATGTCTTGACTCGCTCAGATCTTGCGTTGTCGACGTCTTACGGAGAGTTGCGCCAGCGAACGAGCCAGGGCGGCGTGAACGGAAGCAACTTCCTCGGTGGAGATCTTTTCGCGCAGACGAGCCTCAGCGTGTTGCCAGGCCTCTTCCGCCTTTGCCTCGTCGATACTGTCGGCAGGAACAGCCATATCGGTCACGATGTTCACACTGTTGCCAGTGATCTCGACAAGGCCCTCCCCGACCGCCAGCAAATTCTCGCGCCCATCTTTGCGCACAATCATTTCGCCCGGCACAAGCTGCGTCATGAGCCGGATGTGATGGGGCAGGATGCCCATCTGGCCTTCCACACCCGGCAGTGTGACCATGTCTACGTCATTCGAGTAGACCACGGCATCGGGCGTTGCGATTTCGAGCTTTATGGTGTTCGCCATGGCAACGTCACCTCTTGGTCTCCTCGATGGCGCCCTTCATGTAGAAGTTTCCTTCTGGAACGTCGTCGTGTTTGCCGTCGAGAATTTCCTTGAAGGCGCGGACGGTGTCAGCCACAGGAACCTGTCTGCCCTCCCGGCCGGTGAAAACCTGGGCCACGCTGAAGGGCTGGCTGAGAAAACGTTGCACCTTGCGGGCGCGGGCAACCGTGAGCTTGTCTTCTGGCGAAAGCTCGTCCATGCCGAGAATCGCGATGATGTCCTGGAGGTCCTTATAGCGCTGGAGAACCTTCTGAACGTTGCGCGCGACGTCGTAGTGCTCCTGTCCGACGATTTCAGGCGTCAAGGCGCGGGAAGTCGAGGCAAGGGGATCGACGGCCGGATAGATGCCGAGTTCGGCAATCGAACGTTCGAGCACAATGGTCGCGTCCAGGTGCGCAAAGGTTGTGGCCGGCGCCGGGTCGGTCAGGTCGTCGGCGGGAACATATACGGCCTGAAACGATGTGATAGAGCCGCGCTTAGTCGACGTGATTCGCTCCTGGAGAGCTCCCATTTCGGCTGCGAGCGTCGGCTGATATCCTACGGCGCTCGCGGCGCGGCCCAACAACGCCGAAACTTCGGCGCCCGCCTGGGAGAAGCGGAAGATGTTATCGATGAAGAGCAGCACATCCTGACTCTTTTCATCGCGGAAGTACTCGGCGATGGCCAGGCCGGAGAGAGCGACGCGAAGGCGCGCCCCCGGCGGTTCGTTCATCTGTCCGTAGATCAATGCGATCTTCGATTCGTCCAGCTTGTCGGGTTTGATGACGCCCGCGTCGCACATCTGGTTGTAGAGGTCGTTTCCTTCGCGCGTGCGTTCGCCGACACCTGCAAATACAGACACGCCGCCATGGAGTTTGGCAACGTTGTTAATGAGCTCCATGATGACGACCGTCTTGCCCACTCCCGCGCCGCCGAAGGCTCCTACTTTGCCGCCCTTCAGGAATGGGCAAATCAGATCGATCACTTTGATTCCGGTGGCCAGCACCTGCGGAGATGTCGACTGGTCCTCAAGCGACGGCGCCGGCCGATGAATTGGATAGTACTTCTCAGCCTTGACCGGACCCCGTTCATCCACGGGATTGCCGGTGACATCGAAGATGCGGCCCATCACGCCTTCGCCGACGGGAACGGAGATCGGTCCTCTATTGTCGGTGACTTCATAGCCGCGCTTAAGCCCCTCGGTACCCGACATTGAGATAGCTCGAACGCATCTGTCTCCGAGGTGCTGCTGTACTTCGAGGGTCAATTTAACGGGGTGGTCCTTGACCTTGAACTCGCAGGTCAGGGCGTTGTAGATCCCGGGCAGCGCATCGGGAAATTCCACATCTACCACCGGGCCCACAACTTTGACGATTTTGCCTGTATTCATTTGCACACCTGGTCCAAGTCCGTTAGCCGGAGATTTCACTCAATCAGACTGCCCGCCGGCAATCTCGAGCAATTCCTTTGTGATATTGCCTTGCCGAAGCTTGTTGTATTCGAGGTTCAGCGTCCCGATCAGACTGTCGGCGTTATCCGTGGCGTTCTTCATCGAGACCATGCGAGCGCTTTGCTCGCTGGCCTTGGCGTTCAGCAGCACCTGATAGATATAAATTTCGAGGTAGTGGGAGAGGAGATAGCCCAGCACAACCTCGGGGCTTGGCTCGAATACCGCTTCGGTGCGGCCGCCCTTCTCCTCCTCTGGCGGCAGGCCATCAATCTTCAGCCCCTTCACTTCGCCCACCGGCAGATAATCAAGACAGAGGGGTTGCTGTGTGAGCGTGTTGACGAAGCGCGTAGCCATAACCTGGACCTGATCGACCTCCCGCTTGAGGAAGAGATCGCGGGCGCAGGCGGCAATTGCGCGGGCCTCAGGATAACGCGGGCTGTCCGCGTATTCGAACTCGGCAGCTGACTGGCGATGTGTGCGGGCCACGAACTGCGCGGCTTTTCTGCCTGCTGTAATAAAGACGGTTGTCCTGGGGTCGAACTCCGCAGCCAGCCGGAACAGATTGCTATTGAGCGCTCCGCACAGGCCTTTATCCGCGCCGATCAGGACGACGGCACGCTTCTTCACCTCCCGTTTTTCGAGCAGGGGATGAGTGAAATCGCCCATGTGCGTCGTCGCTTCACGCTGAATGCGATACAGGAGCTGTACAAACGGACGGCCGGCAAGGGCCCGCTCTTGGGCTTTCCGCAGTTTCGATGCCGCAACCATCTGCATCGCCCTAGTGATCTGCGAGGTGTTGCTAATGGAATGGATCCGGCGACGCAATTCGCGTGGACTATGCATACTTCATGCTCCCGATGATGACATTCGGTGGACTGGCGTCGTTGCTCATTTCCAAGTCTCTTTGAACTGATCGGCCGCCGCCTTCAACTCCGACGTCAGGGCCTCGCTTAGTTTCTTCTCGCTCGCGATCTTCTGCAGCAATTCAGCTTTGCGCGTGCTGAGAAAATCGACTAGCTTCTTTTGGAACTCCTTCACGCGCTCCAGCGGCACAGCGTCCGTATAACCGTTCTGGATCACCCAGATGGTTGCCACCTGGACTTCGACGGGAATCGGGCTGTATTGGGGCTGATTGAAAATCTCAACGATGCGTTTGCCACGGTCGATCTGCGCCTGCGTCTTAGCATCAAGCTCGGAGCCGAATTGCGCGAATGCCGCCAGTTCCCGAAATTGCGCGAGGTCGCCCTTCAGCTGTCCGGCAACTTGCTTCATGGCCTTCAGCTGCGCGTCCGAACCGACTCGTGATACCGAGAGGCCGACGTTGATGGCGGGTCGGACGCCCTGATAGAAAAGATCGGTCTCAAGGTAAATCTGTCCGTCGGTGATCGAAATGACGTTGGTGGGGATGTAGGCGGAAACGTCGCCCGCCTGGGTTTCAATGATGGGCAGAGCAGTCAGCGAACCGTTGCCGTATTTTTCGCCGACACGGGCCGCACGCTCGAGCAAACGGCTGTGAAGGTAAAACACGTCGCCCGGATACGCTTCACGGCCTGACGGCCGCTTCAGGACCAGTGACACCTGACGGTAGGCCACTGCGTGCTTGGACAGATCGTCAAAGACGATTAAAGCGTCCATGCCGTTATCCATGAACCACTCACCTATCGCCGCCCCCGCGAAAGGCGCTAGGTACTGATTGGTGGCCGAATCAGAAGCGGGGGAAGCAACAATGATGGTGTAGGGCAATGCCCCAGCTTGTTCAAGAACGGTAATGATCCGCGCGATGTTCGATTGTTTCTGGCCGATCGCAACGTAGATGCAGTACAACGGACGGTAGTCTTTGTCGCCGGCAGCTTCAGCCGCTCGATTGAGTCGAGCCTGGCTGATGATGGTGTCGATACAAATCGTTGTCTTACCGGTTGACCGATCGCCGATGATCAATTCCCGCTGGCCTCGGCCAATGGGAATCATCGCGTCAATAGCCATGATGCCGGTCTGCACTGGCTGAGTGACGGGACGGCGCCGGATAATGCCAGGCGCAAGCTTCTCCACCGGATAAGTGGCGTCGCTGGTTACAGGGCCTTTGCCGTCGACGGGTTCTCCGAGCGTGTTCACAACGCGCCCTAACAGACCTCTGCCTACCGGGACTTGCAATAGATTGCCGGTCGTGCGAACCTCGCCGCCTTCCTCTAGCTTTGTGTAGTCGCCGAGGATAATTACTCCGACTTCAGTCTCCTCAAGGTTCAGCGCTAGTCCGGTTATCCCTTGACCGAGGTCGAGCATTTCGTTGAGCATTGCATCGGTTAGCCCTTCCACTCGAGCGACACCGTCTCCGATCTCGCGGATGACACCCACATTCTGCCGGGCTGTCGTCGCCTTGACTCCCTCGATTTGAGCTTCGATTTCCTTCAGTAGATCAGCCATATAACCTTCACCCTGATTGGCGATAGAGTCACGCTCAGACGCCGTCAAATCTGTGGAGTTCTTCCGTTTGTGCTGATGATGCCAAATCTCTTCTTCAATTCGGCAATTCCAGCCTGCACGCTTCTGTCATAGACATCGCTGCCCACCTGAACGCGCATGCCGCCGATCAATTCCGGGTTGAGTACAAACCGCGTAGCGAGCCCCGGACCATACGCGCGCTCGAGATCGGCCTGAATATGGGTTCGCAAATCCTCCGCCACCGGCTCTGCACTCTCGACCTTGGCCGTATGTTGGGCGCAGTCGAGCTTCACCAGTCGCCGGAAGTATCCGAGTAGCGCCAAGTAACCGCGGCGCCTGCACTGGATGACAGACTGCACCACCTTGAGGACGCGGCCCTCATCCAACCTTCCGTTCACGAAGCACAGACGGAAAAGTTGCCGGGCTTCGCGCATCGCCTGCTTTCTGGTCATGCTCATGATCGGAATCCGCTTTCGCTAAGCTGCAATTTGCGCGGCGGTCTCTTCGTCCAGCCGCCGCTGATCTTCTGGTGTAAGAATCTTGCCCGTGACTGTGGTTGTTGCCTGCACGACCAATCGACCCAGTTCCCGCTTCAGATCGGCCAGCATCCTGGAGTAGTCCTGCTGTGCGGCCTCGCGCGCTTTGGACAGGATCTGTTCCGCGGCGGCGATGGCCTTCTGTGTCTCTTCGTCCTTCACCCGGGCGGCAGAGGCGCGGGCCTCTTCAATCAGCTTCGTTATCTGTTCATTCGTCTGCGTCAACATTTCTTGGCGGCGCGCCTCGGCTTGAGCCAGGTTGTCGGCTATTTTTTTTGTATTCGCGATTCCTTCCTCAATCTGCCTGCGCCGATCCTCCAACATCTTCAGGACCGGCTTGTAGGCGAACCTTTGAAGGAGAAAGCAGACAATGGAGAAGCTGACGATCTGAGCAGCCAGGTGAGGCCAGTCCACGCCGAAGGTCTGGGCAATCTGTTGGATCTGCCCGCCGTTTTCTGCAGCCGCCAGCAAAATCAGAGGATTCATAGCTTGTCTCTCGTGTTTGTGAACTCTTGTGGGCCCGAAGTTTTCTACCGGACCAGGAATAAGGCGTAGAACACAATCGCTTCGGCAAAGGCGATGGCCAGGATTGACTGCACCAGCACCTTCGTAGAGGCGTCGGGATTGCGGCCTACCGCTTCCGACGCTTTCATGCCGATTAGACCGACGCCAATCGCGGCTCCCAGCGCCGCCAGGCCTACATGGATGCTTCCGCTCATAATGACTTTCCCCTTTTCTTTCCCGCCGGCTCGCAAGTTGAATGCGAACCGGCGAAGCTTGAAAATTAACCCTGTGCCGCCGCAGGCTCTTCCTCGTGTTGGCAAATCAACAGTGTGAAGACAGCAGTCAGCAACATGAACACTAGCGCTTGAACCAGGCCTACCAGCAACTCAAGAAAATAAAACGGAATCGGCAACAGCCAGCCCAGGCGGGGAACCAGCGTGGACATGGTATCCAGCATGTTTTCCCCAGCGAAGGTATTACCGTAGAGGCGAAAACTAAGCGAGACCGGCCGGAACAGGATAGAGATAATTTCAAGGCAGCCAGAGGCAAAGAACACGACCACCATGATGAATTTCATAGGGCCGCTCGTATCGCCTTTGGGCGAAAATAACTCTTTGAGAAATCCGAGTGGACCGATTTCCTGTAGCGCCCAAATGAACCAGCAGGCGAAGAAGACCAACGCCATGGCAAACGTCAGGTTGACGTCGGCATTGGCGCCCCGGAACAACGGGTTCTCGATGATGAAGCCATGGGAGCCGCGGTGTCCCCAACCGATCGTGCCTACGCCGGGGACCAGGCCCAACCAGTTCGCGGTGAGAATGAAGATGAAAACGCTCGCGAAAAACCAGAACGTCCGCTTGACGAGATGCGAACCGATGATGCCTTCGAGAGATGTGTACAACCCTTCCACCAGCCATTCCCAAAAATTCTGGATACCACTGGGCATCAGGTTCATATGTCGCGTAGCGACCTGAGCAAAAAGGATGAGGCCCACGGCAACTATCCAGCAGGCGACCATGGAATTGGTGATTGGGAAGCCAAACGGCCTGGCGATCTCTACGGCTTTTGGCGACGGACCCTGTTCCTCCAGGTGAGGCGTGGAAGAAGCCGGTGCAGTCTGTCCGGCGTTCATGGCCAGGGCGTGATGAGGGGCTGAGCAGATAAACACAGCGGCAAAGAGCAGCGCTATCAGCTTCGTTCTGAATCCAGGGCAAATCGAGGCGCGCTCGCAGGAAAGTGGAGCGGTGGATTGAATTAACACCGAGGACGCTTCGGGTGCGCTAAACAGCTTGAGTGGTATCGTCAGCATCCGATCCTCGGCCTCCTTGAACAGTCCTTTTATATGTCTCGCAAGGACTGTTGCCCTTCCTAAGTGCATTCTGGATTCCATTCCGAGCAGGTACGCCTGTAGTCGAGGCAAGTATCGCTGGAGCGAGACTTAGGGCGACTTCGCTCGTCGAAGATTCGCGATGCAGGACTGTCCTGCCAATTGGCGAACGACGAGAATTTGTCAGATGGCAGGTAGACGAACAATCGCAACCGCGAGCACGAAAGACGCTGGTTCGAGCGCATCACAGTGGAAGCACCATCATATGAGGAAGGATTTCGTGCTGAAGGCGGCCGATGGCCACTTATGCGGATCGATTCGAAGCCGGCGATCGATGCGACGTTTCTGTCAGTTCACGCAACCACTCAAATGCCGGGAGCGACAGCATGTCTTCGGTGCAGCGCCAGCGCCAGTTTCCGTCGACACGACCAGGCACGTTCATACGAGTTTCACTGCCCAAATTGAGCAGATCTTGCAATGGAGCCATCGCCAATGCTGCCGACGACGACCACGCCAGGTCTATCAATGCCGGCGCTGCTTCTTGACTCTCGCCCGGAGCACGCTTAAGGTAACTCCACAGATTTTGCCGCTGATAGCCGGGTAGTTCTTCGTACCACTCGCGAGTCGTGGCATTGTCGTGCGTGCCGGTGAAAACGACGGTGTTGTGGAGGAAATTATTCGGCAGATATGGGTTGTCAGGATGGCCATCGAAGGCGAACTGCAGGATTCGAGTCCCGGGCACGCGGAATTGATCGCGCATTGCTTGCACATCGGGCGTAATCACACCGAGATCTTCGGCAATGAACGGGAGATGACCTAACTCAGTTTGCACGGCTTGGAATAAGGCGGCGCCCGGACCCGGCACCCACTGCCCGGACTGCGCCGTGGGCGCTCCGGCTGGGACATGCCAGGCAGCTGCGAAGCCGCGGAAGTGATCCAGCCGGATCAAATCCACATGCGCCAGCAGCGCACGCAACCGGTCGATGCACCAGCGATATTCGGTCGAACGAAGAGCATCCCAGTTGTAGACAGGATTGCCCCACAATTGGCCTTGCGCACTGAAGTAATCCGGAGGAACTCCAGCAACGAATCTTGGACGACGATGTTCATCCAGGAGAAACCATTCAGGGTTAGCCCACACGTCGCTCGAATCCGGGGACACAAAGAAAGGCAGGTCGCCGATCAGAGCTACGCCCTTGCTGTGAGCGTATTCCTTCAATCTGTCAGCCTGCCGGACGAGCAGGAACTGCCCAAAGCGAACCTGGTCGACTTGACTCGCCAGCTCTCGCCGCGCATCTGCAAGAGCATCCGGTCTGCGCCGAACTAACTCTGCAGGCCACTCCAGGTAATAGGAGCCTCTGTATTTGAGTTTTAGAGCTCGGAATAACGCATAATCCTCAAGCCAACCTGCGCTTTCAGCGCAGAACTCTTCGAAGGGAACGCGCAAATCGCTGCGTTCCCCGGCTCTAAAGTTCGTCCACGCCTTTTCGATCAAGCGGTTTTTGAATGGCGCGACGCGGTCGTAGTCCACCATGTTCGCAGGGAAGTCCGTCTCACAATCGCTCGCCTGCAACAGCCCATCCGAGATGAGACATTCAGGACTAATGATCAGGGCATTTCCTGCAAAGGAAGATAATGACTGATAGGGTGAGTTCCCATAGCCGGTTGGACCAACCGGCAACGCCTGCCACCACTGTTGGCCGGCTTGATGAAGATCATCGATCCAGGAAAGAGCTGAGGGCCCGAGATCGCCAACGCCGTACGGGCTGGGTAGAGATGTAACATGCAGCAGCAGGCCTGAGGCACGGTATCGAGGTGCAAAGGGAGGGAGCCGCACTTCTCCACTGGCCTGCGTCATTGCCCAGTACCCACGGAACCCAGAGCACTATTGACGATCTCCTGAGCCTCACTGACGATCCTGTTCAGATGTGTCTCGCTCTCGAAGCTCTCGGCATAAATCTTGTAGATA
>NZ_JQKI01000087.1 GCF_000745965.1 Edaphobacter aggregans DSM 19364
CTCCGAACTTTGCCCGAAGCTTTTCGACCGAGGGATAGTCCTCCTCCCTGAAAAGGCCGTTCAACTCGGGACGGACCTGTTCAATATAGGACGGGTAGACTTCCAAGAACTCCTCAACACTCTGTGAGAAGGCACGTTCAAACTCTCGCATCTGTGTGGTGAGCTCAAAGTAGAAGTGTGCGGGCAGCAGACGGTAGCCTTCATCGGACCACGGCAGGGTGATCTTGTAGAAGTGCTGGCGAATTTGTCCAGCAAAGGTCCGAAGCGCGTCAAGCTTCTCTGCACCGCGGAGGAGTTGTTTGTTGTAGCGCCCGGCGCCCGCATGCGCGCCGTGTCGGTCGGCGACGTCGCGGCTTACCTTCCGGTCGTGTTTTACCGCAGTCCAGATACTGATGTGGACTGCGGCCAGCATGGCTCGTTCGGTGATCATTGCAGGACCTCCGCATGTTCAACTCCGAAGCGAACGAACTCCGGGGTATGGGTGATGCCACGATTCCGCGCGGCCGCGTCGCGTATCGCCAGCACGCGCATCTCGGTTGGCATGCGGTCGAGATACTGCATGCCCTTGGCGATGGAGTGGTCACTGAGGACTCTTCCCAATGCAGTGGCAATCGCGATCTGAGCGGAAGGCTCCCCAGGGAGCGGTGCCGTATCCGGGTTTAACAGGATTTCATCGATGGACGGCAGATCACGAAACAGCCGCAGGAAGGCAACCAGTTCCGTGGTAGCTGCGGGCCCAACAGTACCCTCAAGCAGCTGCGCTTCGATCTCTGTGGCTCCCATGAAGAAGCCACTCTTCTGCCGGCGTGCGAAACCGCTCAAGACGTTCGAAGCCATCTCCCAGGAGCGGGGAGTAGGCCACGCATTCACATCCGTCGTGGCGTTGGCGTCATGCAGGAGTGCGGGCTTGAACCGCAGGAAGGCGACGATCTCCGGACGCAGGCCGGAACGAACCGCCCACTGGCACCAGTCTTCGAAGTCCGGCTCAAGGTTTAGGTGGACGAAGCGATTGCGCAGCGGTCGCGGCATGGAAAAGTGCACGCCACGTTCCGATGCCGGATTGCCTGCGGCGACCACGACCCAACCGTCAGGGAGGTGGTATTCACCGAGCTTGCGGTCGAGCACCAGCTGATAGCAGCCCGCCTGGGTCATCTGTGGTGCGGCAGTCAGCTCGTCGAGAAAGAGGATGCCCCTGCCGGAGGTAGGCAGAAATTTCGGGGGCACCCATTCCGCCTGGTCAGCGGAGATGCGCGGCAACCCGCGCAGATCGACCGGGTCAAGCTGAACCGCTCGAATGTCGAGAAACTGCCCGCCTAGATCAGAGGCTACCTGGGCAACGATTTGCGACTTGCCCACACCGCATGCGCCCCAGATGTACAAAGGAACACGTTCGGAAATGAGCGCGTGCAGCGCTTCAAGGAGCTCAGAGGGTTTCATGGATGTCCTTTAGGGAGTGACAGGTCAGGCGAGGTTGAGAATGAAGCGGAAACGGCGATGTGAACGACGATGGAGTCAGTGAACAGCTAGGCTGTTAATCCCAGGGATCGCTCTTTTGCATCATTCCGGAACAGATCGGCGTTTCCCAGGACTAAACTGATCGACAGGTCGTAAATTTCCACGGCGGTCGTTGATTTAGGGAATGAACGCCATTTGTTTTCCCACTTGACACGGCATTTCATTCGGTGCGGCCGCACTCACGACTAGAATGGCAGGCTGGAGGCATATGGGCATGGACCGTTCAGCCAGCAGATCTTTCTGGTGCGAACGAAATGTAGGGTACTGCGTTCTACTCCTCTGCGCTGTCGTAGTTCTGATTCTGCATTTCTGGTTCATGTCATCCAACTCGGCGACGATTGATGAGCTGGTGCACGTGGAATCGGGGTACCGCTATTGGCAATGCGGCGATTACGGGGTGAGTCCTGAGAATCCGCCCCTTGCGAAGCTTGTTGCGGCTTTTCCCGTGCGGCATTGGGAGCTCGGCGGTTTTGCGGGTCCTTGCGGATCGCAAGTAACGCCGTCGCGTGGTCCCGATTATGGGGTGGCAATCGGATGGCTGATGTCACCAAGCGGGCCTGCCCTTCTTTGGAAGGCGCGTACAGCAATGGCCTTATTCGCGCTTGCGTTGCTTGCCATTACCTTTTTTCTGCCGTGTCCTTTTTCGGTTATCGCGTGGCGACGGTCGCGGCGATTCTGCTGGCGTTTGAGCCGACTCTGATCGCCCATGGATCGCTGGCGACCAATGATGTCGCATTTGCCACGTGCATGTTGGCTGCGATTTGGGCTGCATACGAATTTGCTATCAAGCCGACGCCCCCGCGCATGCTATTCCTTGGGCTCGCCATGGGCCTGGCGCTCAATTCTAAATTCTTGGCGCTCAGTATCCCGTGGGTGGCCCTGATCGTCATCTTATTGCCGCAGTTGAGCGGCGGATTCGCGTGGCGCGAGCTGCTGTCCCGGTGCGGAGGGTGGATCAGCGCCTGTGTGGTGGCATGGGCTGTGATCTGGGCCACATACGGGTTTCGGTATACGGCTCTGCCACATGCAACAAAAGCAAGCTACGATTTTACCCAGATCTTCGCGTCAGCAGGTCTGGAAGACTCGTTCTGGCCGAAGTTTAGCTGGTTCCTGGCGAATCATCATCTGCTGCCGGAAGCTTACATCGCAGGGCTTGCCACGTTGAAGACGTTCGACGCGAGCGCAGCGTATTTTTTCGGCGATGTGTACCCGGAAGGAGTCTGGTATTACTATCCGGTCGCTCTTCTCATCAAGCTCACAATTCCTGTGCTCGTGCTGGCTCTTATAGCCGTAACGAGCCGGCCGCTGTGGCGCAGCAATCGATTGGCGATGCTGACGCTGGTTATCTCCGCCTTGGCTTGTTTGGCGACGGTGATGGCAGGTCGAGTGAACATGGGAGTTCGCCACGCTCTCCCCATCTATCCAGTGCTGGTGTTGCTCGCCGCGGCGGGATGCGTGGCGTTGTTGAGCCAGTCGCGTGTAGCCGCCGCGATTGGCATTGCGCTGGTTGGGTTTCACGTGCTGTCATCGCTGCACTCCGCCCCGCAGCAGCTCTCCTATGCGAATGAGCTGGCCGGCGGTCCAGCGCATCTCTATAGATACCTTGATGATTCGAATCTGGACTGGGGCCAGTCGGACGCCGCAATCGACAACTATGTCCGTTCGCATCCGGGCAACTGCGCGATAGCGTGGTTTGCTCCACATCGATCTAATCCACCGTGCCTCAGCTTGCCAAGCACACCGCAGGATTTATTCGGCAGTCAGGGCATACCTCCCCTGTTACCAGAAAGCTTTAGCGGCAGGATTATCCTGCAGCCGACTGCGGTGTTCTGGACAGATGCTTACCTTTCGCTCCTAAGACGTAAGCCAGATGAAACGTTTGCTAACGGCAGCGTTCTGGTTTACCACGGAACTTTCGATTTGCATACGCTTGCCGCCGTGCGGCGGATGAATCGGGGTATTTGGATGATGTTCTTCGCACACGATCCGGAACACGCGGCTGTGGAATTTTCCGCCGCTGAGGGAAACGTACCGACTATAAACCGGCCAGCTTACGAGAATCTCTATGGTACGGTCTTGATGCAATTGCATCGTCCTGCAGAGGCGAAACTGCACTTTCAGAGAGTGCTGGAACTCACTAAAGACCACCCGGGTTTCCGTCAGGATCGTGACAATGCCATGAAGGCTCTTAACAACATGTAGGAGAAATGCTGCGCATGCTAGCATCAGGCGCCCCAGCGATTTTCGAGTTAAGAGAACGCGCTCGTATTCGACGAAGTCATCTGTCCCTCGGGGGTCGGTATTTCGGAGAAGAAATCTCGCTGGATTAGGACCCCACAAGTCGACCACGCTTTACCGATCGGTTCCGTCTCCGGACTCCGGGCCTAGTACATTCGCCAATATCAGGCTTCGCATAGAGTGACTCCTGTAGTTAAGGTGATCGGCAACGGTGCCTGAACAGTGGTCAGTTTCCAGGGAGAGCCATCCGGATGACGATTTCGCCCGGCTGCGCATTTGGATAAAGACCGACGTTAGGTAGCCCTCGTGGCCGGCGATGGAGAAATGGTGTGTGAGACCCACCCGTTCGTCCGGAAGACGATGCCGGTTGGCAGCTGGCGGACCAGATAGATCTTCCTTCTGTGCTGCTTCTCCATTCGTAGCTGGACTCGCAACCTGAGGCATGGAAAACCTCCTTCCTGGGTTGTGCAATATGCGTGCCGAAGCACGGTTTGTATCCCAGGTTCAAAAGCTCGGTCAAATGGCACACGACAGAAACGGCGAACGACAATCTCTAATACTCTCTTGTGGATCCCTTTTCGCCGTTACACCAGAAGTGCACTGCCCGGATGTTCTCCGGATGGTCGTCTCTCCGCGACCCTCCCATTCCCCTTGGATCAATGTGGTCGGGCACGATGTCGTTGTAGTTGGTAAAGGCCACTTCACAGATCGCGCATTGCCGGTTCTGTTCGACAATCTTGCGGTTGAGCAACTTCCGCATCTCTGCTTTGGAGCGGAGCTCGCGGTATCCTCGCGGATGGTGCGGGTCTTCGATACGTTGCACTCCGAGCTTTCTGACTCTCGCTCCCCTCTGTACCGATTCGCGGCCACAGCAAGAAAGCGATCGATGAATCGGCCAATACTGATTGCGACGGAGTTTCATGGGTTACCCTCCAGTGTGTTTTTCAGGACAAAAGAAGGATGTTCGATTTCCTATGTACCTGCGAGCCGATCGCAATCTCCTTCGCTCCCTGAACAATTTCAGTTGTGCCCCTAGTCAATTGGCGGATGTGCGCGGCTTGTTGAACATGTCACGATAAATCCGAAGCGAGGGGTGAATGTCGTGACAACTGGAACGGAAAAGTCAGTATGGACGCAACTGTCGAGTTCTTTTGCGGATACGATCGCGGATCTTGAGAACAGCATCGTCGCGATTGACGGCGGAGGAAGGTCGACTACGAGCGGAGTGGTTTGGCGCCCGGACGTGATCGTAACGACGCACCACGGCCTTCCTCTTCGCGAGACCATCAAGATCATTCTCGCCGGAGAATCTCTCGGCTCACGGTTGATCGGGAGCGATGCGACAACCGACCTCGCCGTGCTGGGCATTGACTCGGATAAGTTGACGCCGGTTTCAAGTGCGAACGATCTCGTCATCCGCGCCGGAGAAGTTGTGCTGTCGATCGGGCGTTCCCGGTTGGGAGATATTTCTTCGAGTTGCGGAATCATCGCCCGCAGTGGCAGTGCCTGGCGAACCTGGCGTGGGGGAGCGATCGACCGTCTCATACGTCCGGACATCCGGCTTTACGTGGGTCAATCCGGCAGCGCACTTATCAATGAGCAGCGACAGGTGCTGGGCATCAATAGTCCGGCATTGGCCCGCTTGGCCGTTATTACTATTCCGGCGCAGACTATCAATCGGGTTGTCGATGCCATTCTTGAACTTGGTCATGTGCCTCGTCCATTTCTCGGCCTCGCCATGCAGCCGATTCCCATCCCCGAGCCCGCACAGGAGCTTTTTCCTGACGGGGGAGATGAAACGCTTCTGGTTACGCATGTTGAACCGAAGGCGCCTGCTGCCCTGGCGGGTGTGATGGTAGGAGACGTGATCGTCTCATTCAATGGGGAGCCTGTTCATGGTTTGCGCGAAATTCTGCATCGGCTTCGTGCTTCGAGCATCGGAGACACTATCTCCCTGACCGTCTTCCGCGGGGGCGCAAAGCTGGACCTGACCCTGAGCGTCGCAGATCGCGGCTGATTCCATCGATCGTGGCGAGCAGCGTGAGTAGAGGTAGACGTGATCACCCGGCCCAAACCCTTGCGAGTGTTGCCCTGCTTCGACTTAACTGTGTGGCCGCCTTCTGTCTCTGCTCTTCGATCTGCGGTGGAAGTCAATCTGCTCTCCGCTGCAGCGGCTTCAACTCTCGTCTATCGCGCGGTGAGCGATGAGCCGGATGCAATCCTAATCGCCACGGAAGACTTCGGAACCGTTGCAGACCAGAGCGACAGCGATCTGATCGAGGTGTTTTCCTCAACGTCGACTGTTCTGCTGAGCGGCCGAATCCACGCCGTTCTCAGGAAGCGAGCCGCAGCCTTTCATATTCGATCGTCCTTCCTCTGCAGGTGACTTCGGATCAATTGCTCGCCGCAATCCAGGCTACGGTGGCGGGCCTGGCAGTCACATTGGAGCCGTTCGGACAAACGGAAGATGCATATGCCGCCTCAAACACGAGGGCAGGTAGGCTTGCCGAACATGTGACGGCGCGAGAGACAATGGTCTTGCGCCTGATGGCACTTGGCCTGGGGAATAAAGAGATCGCTTCGCGGCTTGATATCTCCGAACACACAGCGAAGTTTCACGTCAGCTCGATCCTGGCAAAACTGGGCGCCGCCAGCCGGACGGAAGCCGTCAGCATCGGCATGACGCGTGGTCTGGTCGCGATTTAAGAAGCACAGCCCAAGGAACTGACGTTCAAGGCTCTGTGAATGCATCTCACCGACCGCTCAACAGCAGACTATTTCTCAACAACCGAGTTTCGCAGGACATCCCGTGGCTGCATGCAGCCGTCACTTAGCGAGTAGCCGGTTTTACGGCCACTTGCCCAAAACACAGATCGATCTGAATAGGTCGATGAGCGCATTGATCTGTTAGCAACAGTTGAAAAGAGAGGGTCACTTGTCAGGAATGGCGACTATTCGGCAACTTGCCTCGATCTCATTTGTCGATGAGTGAGTTGGTGATTTACCACTCGCCGAGAAGGCGCATCCGTTCGCAGAAGGAGATCGCATGCGAGATGGATAGTCAGAGCTATAGCTATGAACTTGATGGACTCGCTATTAAGCCAGCGAACCCCTTGACTGGTCTGAGTCGTGCAGCCATGAGCGACGATTGAAGCGCGACGGCGATCACTGTGGAAAACGGTCAGGCCATTAACGAGAGATATTGATGAACGAAAGCAACGGCCATGCTGCCTTCTCCTACGCTGCTGGAAACGCGCTTGATCGAGTTGTAGCGAATGTCACCTACACAGAAGAAGCCCGGAAGATTTGTTTCCAGCAGAAATGGAGCACGATCTGCCGCCCAACCTGGCTGGTCGCTCACCTCGCGCCCCGTGCGGACATAGCCGTTTTCGCGTTGGATTTGAGGTGGCAACCAATGGGTTACTGCATCGGCGCCGATCATGACAAACAGTGCATCTGCAGGCCGGCGAATGACCGGCTCCTCCTTCTTCCGGGTGTTTATTGCTTTCAAGCAATCCGTGCCGTCTGCAGAGACCACCTCAGTTTCCGTCTCCACCCGAATGCCCGGCACGAGAGCAATCTGATCGATCAAGTATTGCGACATGCTGCGCTTCAGATCTTCGCCGCGGACCAGCATGGTCACTGAACTCGCGTAATCTGCGAAGAACAGGGCAGCCTGGCCGGCAGAGTTGCCGCCGCCGATAAGAAAGACGCGCTTTCCTGCCACGGTTGGGGCCTCCGTACGTGCAGCCCCATACAAGACTCCACGTCCGATGAAGCGATCGACGCCGTCCGCCTCGAGTCTGCGCCAATCAACTCCGGTCGCCAGGATTACGGTCTTTGTGTCAACCCTATCGCCACCATCGAGCCCAATCGTATATGCGCCGCTCGGTTGCGGAATGATCTCTCGGACCTCTCGGGTAAGAACCACTTCGGCTCCAAAATTAACCGCCTGCCGGAACGCGCGTTGACTGAGGTCGTCTCCTGAGATGCCATTGGGGAAGCCGAGGTAATTCTCGATTCGAGAAGATGTGCCAGCCTGACCGCCAGGAGCCTTGCGCTCCACCAACAAAACACTGAGCCCTTCTGAGGCTCCGTAGACGGCAGCCGCCAGTCCCGCTGGGCCGCCGCCAATAATAACCACGTCATAGCTTTGGTGATGGGGAGCCGTTTGGAATCCGAGCGCTTCAGCTACCTTGCGAACCGTAGGAGGATGGCTGACGCAAAACGAGCCATCCACGACAATGGATAGTCCCGCAACATCGCAAGCTGCGTTAGGTGAAGCCAGTTGTGCGCTTCGATCGCGGTCGACCCACTCATAAGGGATTCGATTCATACTCAGGAAGGTGCGAATCTCCCGGCAGTCGTCATCAAATTTCGATCCGACAATCTGCACGCGGCTGGAGGGAAGATTCAGCATGTACTTCTGCACGACTTGTACCCGCTCGTTAAGGGTCTGTAAGATCACCGCGCTGAACTCGGGCGAGCGTCGAATCACTTCCTGGAGGTATTGAGGATCGAGCCGTGCCAAGTGGCAAGCTGTTTTCGCGCGGACGGAGGCGGGAGCCGCAGTTGCCATGAGAATGGCCAATTCGCCAAAGAAATCGCCCCGGTTGTGCTCTGAGACTTCAGTTTGACGCCCCATTACGTCTTTGAGCACTTCCGTGGTTCCTTCCATCACTACAAAAAAGGGGTGGGCTCTCCTTCGTGAATGAGATACTCACCCGGTTCCAGATGAAGATCGGCAGCTTGCTGCGAGAGCCACATGAGGTTCGCGTCGTTCAAGCAGGCAAAGATTGGTATCTTCTTCAACTCCGAGGATGTCAGCATGGCGACTGGTGTCCTTCTTTCTGTGCGGGTAGCACGGGTCCAGGGCCAAGGTTTTCAGTATGGGACGGCATATGATGCACTGAAGCAACAAGAGCGACGAACTCCGGAAATGATTCAAATTCAGTTTTCAAATGTTCCCACTCACGCACAAATAAGGGACTGCGGAACCTCCGCTCAGCGGAACGGAGCATCAACTCCCACATTCGTTTTGGTATGCGGCGTTCGCAAAATAGAAGATGGGTTAATGAAACCAGAGTGCAGAATCGCAACATCGAGATGGTTAAATCGTCCGTCCGTTCAGGAAGCTCTGTACCAACTGGCACACTCAGCCAGAATGCCGCCGAAGAGTTCTTCAACAGTTCGTCATACTGGGCAGACATTGCCAGGAAGATCTGCGTCTTCACCTGCACACGGTGATTTAAGACCGCGACAACCACACCGAGACCTCCCATCAGAAGTGATAACAATGTCGCGTATTGGATGGCGTGTCCAAAGTTCATAGTGGTCACCCAGGTATCCCGGACTTTAGAGGCATCGCTGAGGGTCTCTCCGGAGCAGCAGAACCAGGCTGCTCTTCTTGTTCCCAACGGATCAATTTCAGATCCAGCACGACGAAGGAATAGAGAACGGGAACGAGCCCAAGCGTCACGAAAGTGGCGATCGTCAGTCCCCCAATCTGCGCATAGCAAAGAGGCTCCCAAAGCGGGCCGCCGTGTGCAGCCAACGGAAACAGCGCAATCACTGTGGCCGCCACCGTGATCATCACTGGCCGCAAACGAAGGATGCCGGCATCGATCAGTGCCAACTCCAATTCCTCGCCCTCTTCTCGTCGCTCCTCGATAAATTCAAACAGCACAATGATGTGGCTCACAATTACACCGATGAGGCTGATGATCCCAAGGAATGCCATGAATCCAAAGGGCTGGCCCATAATGGCGAGTGAAAAGATTGCACCGACAACGCCGTACGGAATGGCAGCAAAGACGATGAGGGGTTTGAACGCATGCTTGAACTGCGCAAGCAGAGCCAAATAAATGGCGCAAACGCAAATCAGCAGCACCGTAGTAAGATCACCAAAGCCGCTGACCTGCTCTTTTTGCTCGCCGGCGAAGCGGAATATAAACCCGTCGGGAAGCTGCTTCTGGAATGCCTCCAGCTTTGGCATAGCCGCTGCGATTACCTCCGAGGGTAAATGCCCCTGCGTAGGCCAGCACTGCACGGTAATGGTCCGGTACTGATCGAAGCGTCGGATTTTAGGCGTTACCGGACTCAGGACAGTCGTCGCCACCTGATCGAGAGGCACTGGAGGGGTGTCTTGCCGCGAGAAGACGTATAAACTGCGCAGATCAGAGAGTTGGGACCGCTCCTCCATCCGCATGCGTCCAACAATCGGAACCTGCTTGTTGCCATCTCTCAAAACTCCAGCCGTAATGCCATGAAGAGCCGCACCGACGGAATCGGAAACATCTGCGTTTGTAACGTGCGCCAGGTTTGCCCGGTCCGCATCGACGTGCACCACTTCTCTCGCACTCGGCTCGCCCCAATCGTCTCGAACTCTGGCGGCGATGGGGATGTCTCGAAAGATTTGCTTCAGCTGCTCGGCTTCCGCTCTGAGACGTGGCAGATCTTCGCCGGAAATTCTGACCTGAACCGGAATTCCAACCGGCTTGCCCGTTTCGAGATTCCGCGTATCAATGATTGCTCCAGGAATTTGCCTGTCCAATTCCGGCTGCAAAAGGGCAAGCAGAGGGGTCGTATCATGATTATCTTTCGTTCGCAGAATCACCTGAGCATAGTTGGTTTGCCTGTCCTCGGGTGTGGCGCTGCTCCAGAAGCGCGGACCGCCGCCGCCCACAAAAGTCGTCATCGAGACCAAAACATCCTTCGGATGTCCGTGCTCCGGATGGCTTCTACCATACTCTTCAGCTACCCGGCGGGTAACGGATTCCACCTGCTGAGCAACCGCACTGGTCGCGCTCGCCGGAGTGTCTTCAGGCAGCCACACGTCGATGTAAGAAAAGTATTGAAGATCCTTTGGAAAGAATTGCGGTTTCAGCTTGGAAAAGACGACGACGCCCGATATCAGCAGGACAAGCGAGCCTGCCAGGCACAGCTTCCTGTGTTCAATGGCCTTCTTCGCGGTTCGGAAATACCAGCCCGTGAACCCGCGCTGCCGCCTCTCCGCGATAGGAGTTTCGCTCCTGGCTTCCAACAGAAACGAACTGATGAGCGGCACAAAGGTCATCGAGACGAGCAGGGCTGCCAGCAGCGAACAACTAATGACGATAGGCAGACTGTACAGAAATTTCCCTGTATCTCCAGGCAACAGCAGAAATGGAAGATACGAGACGATATTCGTGACAGTGGCATACGCCATCGTCTTGAATAGCTTTGTCGGTCCCAGCCACGCGGCGACCGACCGTGGCTGGCCGGCGCCCAGTTCCCGAACAATTGCGTCGCCGGACACCACCGGTACATCGACCAATAGCCCCAGCGCGATGATCAGCGAAGCGATAGAGACCTGTTGCAGGTCGATCCCGAGCGTGCTGATGACCCCAAACGTAATCGCGAGCGTAATCGGAATCGACACCGCAATCAGAATGGCCGTCCGCCAGCTCCAGAAGCCAATCAAAGCCACGACGACCACCAGCACCAGCGCCTCGATCAAGCTGTGGCTGAAGAGCTCAATGCTGTCATGTACCTGCAGGGGCTGGTCCGAGGTTCTGGCCAGGACCAGATCGGCCGGCAATGTTTTCCTGACGCTCGCCAGATTGGCATCCACCTGCTTTCCAAAAGAACCGATCTGTTCTCCCTTCTTCATCTGGACCGAGAGCGTAATCGCGCGCGTCGTGATCCATCTACCGTTTTCGTCGCGGCGCGTGTACCGGTTCAGGAACGAAGGGGGATTCTCATATCCCCTGTCGATGTCCACGAGATCCCGCAGGTAAAGCGGCGTTCCGTTCAGTGACGTGCCTATCACTACATTCCGCAGATCGTCGATGCTCTTGAACTCGCCTGTGGTGCTGACGCTGACCGTCCGTCCGCGCGCATTAAGCGCTTGACCGCTCTCCGGTAGATTCCGGGCCGCGAGGATGCTGGAAAGATCCGCCGGCCTTAGCTTGTATTGCGCCAGGCGCTCCTGCGAGAAATTCAGAAATACGTTCTCGTCCAGTACCCCGGAACGTTCCGCCTTCGCCACGATAGACAGCGTGTTGAGGCTCCGCTGAAGGGTATCGGTAAAGTCGTCCAGGTCGCGATAAGTATACTTATCACCGGCCACGGCCTGAAGCGCCGCGGTGGTGTTTGCAAGTTCGTCGATGATCGCAGGTTTCCATGCATCGGGATGAAGTTCGTCGGTTTGCAGGTTCTGATTTGCGAACTTCCTCAAGGCCGACTGCAGATCAGGAGTGCTGAGGTTCGTCGCCAGGTCCACCCCTGTGAACCCCGCTCCCGAAAACGCTCGCACATCGGAACAGAGATGCTGATCTGCCATGTCCTGGGCCACCCAGGACAGCTTCTGTTCTACTTCGGCACTGTCGATGGATTTCGGAAAAACGACCACGATCGAACGCCGGGGCTGAGTTTGCGAAGCCAGACCACTCCGAACCTGCCGGATCTGTGCCTCAACCTGCTTGCTCACCCAGGCAACCTGGGCTGGATCGGCCGGCGGACTTGCTACTGTGAGCATCAATGCAGATGTATCCCCGAAGTCCTTGATGTACAAAATCGGACCGGCACCCTGCGGAAGATCGTGGATGGCGTCCAGCCTGATCTTGACGTCGTCCAGTTCCTTGTCCCTGTCGTACTTTCCCTTTTCTGCCAGCTCGAATTGAACCATCGCCGAACCAGTTCTGGAGGCGCTCTTGATCTCCGTCACCCACTGATTCAAAGCAAGAGCCTGCTCGATCTTCCTGGTCACCAGTTGCTCTACCTGTTCGGCCGATGTTCCCTGCCATGGCACGATAATCATCGCTTGGCGTACAGGAATGTCCGGGTCTTTCCGTTGCGGCATCTTCAATAGTCCGTAGAATCCCCAGAGGAGCGCAACCGCGAGCGAGACCCAGGCGATGTGTCGCTGTTCGAGGAAGAAGCGGGCTAGATTCTGTTTCTTGTCCGTGGACTGCTCATTCTGTGCGTGTGTCATTGCTGCGTCTCCTAGTTGACCATCCGGATCAGGCTTCCGTTGCTTAGCTGGTTAGTACGGTTGACGACGATTCGTTCGCCGGGCGTAAGGCCTTCGTCGATGACGACCGACTTGCCGAAGGTTTCACCAATCCTCACACTCTTCAATTGCGCAAACTGTTTTCCATCGCGCTCCGTTACAGTGAAGACCGAATAGTTATTCGAACCTGATTCCGCGGTCATCAAGGCGGTCAGTGGTACTACAGGCACAGTTTGCGTATTCGCTTGCTTTATACGGACGCGTGCGATCATGCCCACCTTGAGCGAGCGATCCCGGTTCGGGAGAGTAACCTCGATGTTGAAAACCCGTGACTCACGGTTGGCGGAGGCGGAGATTCCCGTAATTTGCCCTGTGAAGCTCCGCCCCTGCAAGGCATCAAGTTGCACAGGCACCGGTGCTCCTAGCTTGAGGTGTGCCAGCATGCTGTCGGGAACTCCGAAGTTCACCTTCACGACGCGCGTATCGTCGAGCGTGAATGCCCTTGTCCCTGCAGCAACCAGGCTGCCCGGTTCCACACTCTTTTCGACGATGACTCCAGGCATGGGAGCGTTCAGGCTTGTATCGCCAAGATTGATCCGCGCGTAGACAGCCTGCGCCGATGCAGCGCTCAACTGCCCGCGGCGCGCCTCGATCTGACGCACGGCGGCTTCCACAGTGGCGGTCGCTGAGGTGTGCTGATTCACCGCCGCATCGTAATCCGGGCGAGTCATTGCTTTGGCGGCATAGAGCGCTTGTGCACGCTCAAAATCAAGATCCGCCTTTGCCTGGTCGGCCTTTGCTCGGTTGAGTTCCGCTTGCGAAACATCAAGCGTACCCTGCGCTGAGCGCTGCTGGCCGACCGCGGAGTTGAGCGAGGCTTCATAATCGGAGCTGCGCAGTCGGGCCAGTGTGGCGCCGGCAGGTATTTCGTCGCCTACCTGCACATCACGCATCCGACCATCGACGCCCTTCACTCGATACAGAGCGGCGATATAACCGGGCTCCTTGAAGGCCAGTTGAACCTCAGTGTCCGGACGAATCTCGCCGGAGTAAGTCCAACTGGGCTGGACCTGCTGCGTAGCCACGATCTCCGCCACAACGGGAGCCGGCTCTGGACCCGCCTTCTGCTTTTTTGTCCCGCAGCCGGCGAGAGCGGAAAGCACAGCTAAACTTAAAATTCCGAAATATACACGCATTACTCTTCTCCAATCGCCTTTTTCAAATCGGCTCTTGCCTTCCAGAAAGCAGTGAGAGCCTGTTCCTGCTGGCTGTCCGCGGATGCCAGATCCGACTGTGCTTGATACAAATCTCTGCTTAATGCCGCTTCGCACTTCACCTTCTCCTGCAACTCTTTGAGCTTCTGCCGGGCCGCACTTTCGCTTGCATCGCTGAGGGTCAGTTGCCGGCGGGTGTTCTCCAATTGCCGGCGCGCATTTCTCACCTCCAGAAGAACGGCTCGTTCCGTAGCGCCGACGCCAACCTTGGCCTGCTCTTCCTTGGTTCGCTTTTCGTCGTATTCATGGTGCTTGCGTCCCCAGTCCCACGGTTCCCACCGAAGCGAAAGGCCCACTGTCCCGACGTTGCTTGGAAAAACATTCTCGAAATTCGCTGTTGTGTAGTAACTGAATGCCAGGCTCACGTCGGGGATATATTCCGCCTTCTTCGCCCGCGCGTCGTATCTGGCTTGCTGCACCTGAAGCTTTGCCTTCTTCACATCTGGCCGGTTTTGAAGAGCGCGGGCTTCCATGGCTTCGGGTGTGGCGAGATCGGTATCTGCATCGCCGATCGCCGCAACCCGAAACTGCGTGTGTACGTCCTGGCCCATCAGATCGTTCAATCTTTCGCTCGCCGACGCGACCCTGTCGCTCGCATCGCTGATGGCATTCTGTATCTTCAAAAGCTGCGCATCGGCGTTCAGCAAATCCGATTCGAGAATCGTCTCTTTACCGCGGTTCACTAATGCCAGACGATGCGATTCCCGGTAGTAAGGGAGTGACGCCTGAAGGCTATCCAAAGCGCTCTGTGCCTCGACAACCGCGTAGTAAGCACGTCGAACCTGGTCGACCACCTCCAGACGCGTTTTCACCTGGTCCTGGCGCGTACCTTCCAGGCCCAGCGCAAGAGCCTTCAATTGCAAATGCAGCTGGTACTGCGTCGAAAGCGGCTGGGCAATCAGGACATTCACTATGCCTACGGGTTTTCGCGGAATCTCGACCTTCTGATTCGTCGCCGGAATCGGCCCGGTCGCGCTGTATACCCCAAGCGAGCCTGCCGGGTAAGTAACCGATGGCTTCGTAACCAGTTGGGCGCCCAGCGCAGTGACCTGCGTATTCGCAAATCGTCTCGTTCGATTCGCAGCCAGATCATCGGCGGCCCGGAGGGTCTCGAGGCTGGCGGTCTTCAGACTGCTGTTGTTCGCAACAGCTTGTTCAACCGCCTGTTCGAGAGTCAATTCAGGGAGGTGTGACTGTTGTCCCGCCGCCTGTTCAACCGTGGGCGGGGGGGATAGAGGTGCGAGATTCTGGCCTCGCGCCAGCAAAGTCAGCGTCCCCAGGGTGAAGGCCAAACAGGTTGTTCGAGTGCGTCGTTTCATGAGGCAATGGTGCCTCGAACGCGGAAGCGGGGGGAGTAATGCCTCGTAAGCCTTACGTAAGCCCTACGTAAGCTAACGGCACTGCTTGCGACACCTGTCAGTGCGACAAGCTCATCCTTTTCAGTAACTTCGCAAACCTGCGGTCAGAGCGTAGAGGATAAAAAAACGGCTCGACCGCCAGCAGATTCACAAAGTTTGTCTTGTGGTTGACTGCTTCGTCCAGGCATTGGAATGCGAGATCGAAGTCTCCCATCCCGATTGCAGCGAAGCCTTCTGCCAACGGAGTGACGTATTGTCGGGCTGCGAGTTGGTGAAGCCTTTCGATACATTCCCCGGTTCGCGAGAGGCTGCCTTCCTTGGCATGGGCTGCGGCAAGCAGCCCGATATTCAATGGTGAAACAGACGGCGAGAGACACTGTATGACCGCATCGTAATTTTGCTGCTGGAAGTGCAGGAGTCCTTCATACAATCCCGCTTCAGGATAGTCGCGATCCAGTTCAAAAGACTGCCGGAGATGCTCTGCGGCTGATGGATAGTTTCCTTTTACGTAATGAAGATAAGCCATACGCGCGCAGTCGCTGGCAGAAAGCGGGTCCAGTTCAGTCGAGCGACGAAGTCCTGTCTCTGCCGCCTTGAAGTCCCCCTGGCACAACAAAGCCATGGCACGAAACATGTGAGCCCGCGCGTGACTGGGTTGTAGTCTTAGAGCCCGGTCGTAGATCCCGTCCGCTTCATCCCAACGATACTCAAACCAGGCACGAAGGCCGCCGAGCACCGTGCACGTCTCTCCGGATTCCGGAGCGAGCGCATAGCCGCGCTCCGCGTTCGCCTTCACTTCGGGATACACCTCACGGCCCGACACGGCCCCGAAAAGGGCAAGAAGACCGTTCGCTGCAGCCATGTCACTGTAAGCGAGAGCGTAGTCGGGATAAACCTTAACCAGCTTTCGTAGCTGCCCCAGTGCAGCTTGCAGTGCTTCAGGCGACTGCTGATGAATCAGGAAGCGAGCTTGTAAGTACGCCGTATACGCGTCAAGGTTAGGAGCGGAAGACTGAACTGCCCCCTGCACTCCCGGCATATGAAGCCGGAGTAAGTCCGCAACAGATTGTGCGATCTCTTCCTGAATTGCAAACACATCTTTGAGTTCACGGCGGAACGTCTCCGACCATAAGTGATGACCCGATTCGGTCTGAATCGCCTGGGCAGTGATCCTCAGCTGTTCGCCGGCTTTCCTAACGCTTCCTTCGATGACAAGATTCGCGCCGAGACGCTGCCCTACTTCCCGTATATCGATGCTGGCACCCTTGAAGTGAAAGGCCGATGTCCGCGCAATCACGTTCAAACCGGATACCCGCGTAAGCGAGTTCGTGATCTCTTCACTGATCCCGTCGCAAAAAAAGTCCTGCTCCGGCTCCGGACTCATGTTCACGAACGGCAACACGGCAACGCATATACGGCCCGGTGGCGGAGCTGCGCCAATCTCTTCGCGATGCTTTGCTGGCTGGGCGTCAAGCCATCGGAAGACCGGGACATAACTGCCCGGCCGCAATCCAATCAGAACCGGATCAACCGTACCCTGCCCTTCCTCGTAATAGGCCTTCAATTTTGCTCTGAGGCGGCGAGCCTCGACCCGAACAATTGCGTCGATGTTCGGATCGTACTCAGAGGTGCGGTCGAACACCTCCATTGCAATCGAGAACTCCTTGAGGCTGTCAATATCTGCTTCGATTGTCCGGTTCACGATGTGGGTCAGAAATCGGCAGAGCCGAACAGACGAAACAAACCCGGAGCTAGTCACTATACGCGCCAATTGGTCGCGAACCGCTGTCGCCGGCACAGGGTCGGCTGCAGAGTTGGCGAGAGATTTTTCGGATGATGAGGGCAGAGTTGGCATTTGGTTACCCCCACATCATTTTAGGCTCCCGAAGCTTCGCCGTGTTACGGCCGGCTTACGGCAGCTTACGGCCAGTCGGAGGCCACCCGGCATAAGGTGGAATCCAGCAGCGTTGGAGAATCGATGCAGACCGACAGACGAGCAGGAACAGTAATTTTCGTGTCCAACAGGAGCCCGGAAGCCACCATCGCGCAGGACATCGAAGCGCGCGGACTGGTTGTGCAGTGGGCGCGCAGCATCAGAGCGGCAGTCGATTTGCTCAACTCGGCGCGCGAGAAGACCGTGATCGTCACGGAACTCGCCGTGGCTGATGGCAATTGGAGAGATCTCGTCGAACGGATGAGGGGTATTGATATCTGTGTGCCGATTGTACTCACGACTTCTTTCAGTACGGCGGAACTCTGGTGGGACGCGCTCGAATGCGGCGTCGTCGACATTCTGCCCGGGTATCTCATTGCTTCGCGCTTGTGTCAGCTTTTGGAAACGCCAGGCGCATCATGAAAAAAAATCGGGCAGAATTTGCGAACTTCGGTTGAGTTTGGATTGCGCGTTTGGATAAGCCTCTTCGCCGCAGCAGACGAGCTCTTGCACAGTATCGGGGCAGCAGGCTTCTCGGTATTGGGATCCTGATGACCAATTGACTTATCGGTCGCAAGAGCTCTTGGTTCGGGCGCTAATCACTCCAGAAACAGTTCGGTGACCGAGCGCCGTGAATAGGAAGCGCTGCGCTCACCGGAAAACGAGAGACCATACAGGTTAGGTACCGGGAGACGCCCTTCTCGGCACTTGGACGAGAAGTCGCCTTCTCGGACAAGTGCCTTTCCGCCGTCGACTGGCGATATAGCCCACAGGTTATCTCGCCAGTCTTCTGTAGGTGAATCTGTGATTGACCTCCCACTATTCGATTCGCAGATGGTACCCGCGTTTGACCGAAGCTCCCTCGACCACGCCACCGTTGGCAATGTGTTGCTTGATGGCACTATTCGAGGGCTCGCTAGATTTGACGGCGGCTGCGAGCGGTTCTGCCAGCGTCTTGGGCAATGCATCCATAACGTCGAGCCAGAGGGGACCATCTATCTTTGCCTCGAAGCGGCGTAGGTCATCAGGGATGCTGTCGGGCTGAGTGATCACCACATTGTCCTGGGAGTTCTTATTCCGCTTCAACGTGAACTCATGGCTCTCGATCTTCTTGAGATCGTGGCTGGCAAGATAGTAGAGAACCATGGATTCGGTTTGTTCGATCTTGTTCTGCGCCCTCTTGGCACGAGCGGCGTATCTTGCCGACTCCTTCTTGCAGTATTCGGCACGTGTCTCCATGACCCTGAGAAACCTGCCGATCCGATCGATCTTTACATCCATGGCCTGACAGAACAATTGGAAGCGCTCCATTGTTTCGGCGCTCGCCTCGCCCTGCTCTTCGATCTCATCCTGAATCTGATCGAGCAGCGCATCCAGCTCACTGTCTAGCTCAAGCAGAGAATGATCCGCGGCAACCAGAGTGGGAGACGACATCGCACTAGTTGTCCCTTGAAACGGAATCAGAGGTGTAGCCTTGCTGGCCATAGGGTCTCCTATTTGTCATTGAAAGCTCTAAGCATGTGAGCCTCCGGACCCACCCGCAGGCTCACATGCAATGGTTTAGGCGAACAGCAGCATCTGCTCTCCCTCCACGTGGCCGGTGGGCCAAAGCGTGGAAGGCTTCTGTTGCCTCGTCGGATCGGACTCGACGAGATGCAGCGCAGGTGACGATGCTGTGACCGGCTCCAGCGGCAGAAGAAGCAACGATGGATCGTCCTCTTCCCGTGGTGCTCGACCAACTCACGCGCCATAGCGCTCATCATGTCGTCGTCGTTCTCGAGAGAGTGAATGCCTTCGCCCGATGGGACGAAGGATGCGATTCTGTGGGTGGTGTCGACGAAGGAGTGGAACGAGGCGCACATGGACAGGCCCGCAGTGCTGCATGCGTACGATGCGAGGGACATTACGCGTGAGCTGTACAACAGTGAACAGAAGAGCGAATGCTCTCATACTGGCAGCGGAAATCGCATGCCTGCAAAGTCGGGATTTCGGCAAGTTCAACCATCGAAGTTGCCGATAACCCGACGTTTCGGCGGAGCTATGAGCTTCTGCGTCCTTGGGTGTTTTGACGGCCCACCGATCACTGGTAAAAAGGATGGATGCCGACAGATGCTCATCTGTACAAGATTCGCGATAAGCACCGATTTCTAATCGCTGCTATGCGGGAGCTAGCCGGAACCGCACGCATCTCGTTTGAGGGCGATCTGAGTGCTACAGCAGTGGCTCATCTAGCAGGAGCGTCCGCAGATGAAACGGAAATCCTCAAGAGAAACACGCTATGGCCAAAACAGGACTTCGTCGTCCTGCCGCTCGAGACCGACCTTGTGGAAGCAATCATTGCAGCGGTAGGAGGCACGGTACCCGGGGGCATACTCCATATCCAAATCGAGAAAGGCAATCGTCTCGAACTTGGCCTCTACGATAACTGCGCACCAAAGGCGTCGTTCTTTGGACCGTCACTGACGCCGAGCTTCTTTGCGAACTTGCAAGGCGATGGGATTATCTCGCAATGGACGGAAGGCTGACGCCCGAAAAGTCGGGTTTTCGGCAACTTCCAAAACCGTTTTAAGGGAACAATGCCTCATCGTTTTTGCATGAGTTCCGAGCGGCAGGACTGACACTTCAGGCAGTCTTCGCGGACGCAGCCTTCGCTGGACCAGCCTTCTTCGCCTTCGCCCAACGCTTTTTCTGTGCAGCTGCGATACGTGCCTTGGCCTCAGCACTGAGAGGCTTCCTTGTCCGCTTGACAATAGGCGAAGCGGCTTTCGCAGGACGGCCTACTTTTCTGGATGTGGAGGCACTGGTCAGGAGCGCCTTTGCCTGTTGAAGAGCGGCAATCTGAGCATCTATTTGGCTGAGGATTGTTGTTAGATCCATGTGGAAAAGACTAACAGGCTCGTGTCTAAGCTCAAATCTAAGCTCAAACGGATTCGCGCGAGAATGCAAGTTCCTCGAAAGTCTCGTTTTGAGCAAGTTCACTCGGCCAGTGGGGTTCGGCGCGTCGAACTTGCCGAAATCTCCGTTCCGGGAACCAATCTACATCGCTAGGAATGCTGACAGCAGCGAGCCGTACCATCTGACTAAGATCAGATGTTTATCGTGTGGGAAACCAACTGAGGCGAGACCGAACTGCTTGCCATCTTCCCGCATGACGATCTTGTAGCCATCGGCAGCGTCCTCTTGCCCGACGAGCCAGACACTCAAGGTTTGGTCCTTCACGCGACCATCTACGACTGTTCGGAAGGTCAGCGGGATTATTTGGGGTGAGATGATCGCTTGCTCTAACTTTATGCGGTGGGCATTTGTGACCGAGAGGTTCTCGGCGCTTTGCGCACGCACCAACGCCCGAACTTCGTCAAATGTCATGAGACCCTGCCTGCTCGATATGCACCAGCTTCGATTCTCCGCGAAAGGCAGCATTCCCGCAAAGTCCGGTTTTTCGGCAACTATGCTGAAAAAGGTCGTCGGCCCTAGCAGACGACTTTCGAACTTTCCTGCATGCCGAAGGTTCGCAAAGGAAGTTTTTGAGCATTTGATTCTTGGTGCAATGGCGATCTTGCAACAGCTATCGCCCGGAGAGCGCTCACCCGCCGGGTGCCCACGTCTCGCCGCTTGTCCTGGTGGTAAAGTTGGCCTCATGGCCGACACCACAAATCCCAAAAGCTTTGAGGAGATTGTAGAGTGGGCATACACCACCCTGCCCCAGAAGATCAGGGACCTGCCAGATTTCCCAGGCATACAACTGGTTGACGAGCCTCCAGCGGACGTGTTGGAGGACATATCGAACAGAAAGAAATGGCGTCGTGGAACTGAGTTATTGGGATTGTACAGCGGCACACTTAGGACGAAACGGTCATTCACCCAGGTGAAGTATGCCCCCGACTTGATATTTGTTTTTCGCGGCCCCATTCTGCGGTGTTCAAAAGGAGATTTGCGGGCCGAAGTGAAACGGGTGGTGTGGCATGAGGTTGCACACTGGCTTGGCTACGAAACCGAGGAGCAAGTGAAGGCCTTGGGTTTATGAGCCTCCACTCACTGAAGTGATGGAAGGCACTGTTTCCCGAGAGTCGCTTTACCACTGCAACTTCTGTGACGATTAGCCTGCTGAGATCGGCTTTGGATTGGCACCAGATCGGCAAGTTTCGCGGAGTTGGCTTTCCTCGAAGACGTTCGAAGTTGCCGATAACCCCGTTTCGGAGGAACTTGGATACATTGTTCAGCAGGCGGTGTCTATAGAGCCATGCATATTCAGCATGTTGTGACCCAACGCGTCACCTTTCGGACGAACCGGGCTGGCGTTTTAGGCTTGTTCCTGCTGCTCTGGCTTACCGCCTGCCATAATGCTCCACCGGCTGGCCAGATCCCGGCAGTCGTCGTAGATGAATCCACGGTTCGTGACCACCGCGTTGGCCCACCGGGTCCTCTTCGCCTTTCTGATACTCAGTGGGGCCAACTTAACGGCGAGCCATGTGGGGGCAATCACTTTCTTGCGTACGAGCTAACCATTTCTGCCTCTGGAATGGTGGAGTCCGCCACCCTGCTGCCGTACACCGGCTCCTGTAACTTCGTGCCTCACTCCCCTAATCCGCCTCCCGTTGTCATGGCACGCCTGAAGCAGGCGGAGGATCTGATCCGAGCGCAACGCTTTGTCCCGTGGGAAATCGACGGCCATCCAGCACGCGTCCTAGTCCGCACATCCCTTGCGTTGGCGCCACCCGAACGCTTCGGCCCCCCACGGCCCTTTCCCGCCCTCACAGACGTGCCAGATTTCAGTATGACCCTCGCACGTCGGGGCTGCGAGGGTCGTTGTCCGGTCTACTCCGTTACTGTAGCGGGAGACGGCACGGTGACGTACAAGGGATTTGCTTATGTTGCGGTTCAGGGTTCTCAACGAGACCACATCTCAACACTAGCTTCGATGGAGCTGCTAGACCGATTTCGGCAAGCGAACTTCCTTGCTGCGTTGCCCAGTTATTCTGGCGCATACGACGGGGGATACAACGTCCTAACCTTGCAGATGGGCGAAAAACGCTATGAAGTTGTTGACGAGAGTGGTTTGGAAGTCGGTTTGCCAGACGCCATTTTCAATCTAGAAGAAGCTATGGATAAGTCGACCCAGAGTGCTCGCTGGGTCAAGGGCAAATAGGCCGTAACTTACCCATGCGACTCCGAGCACCCGTAAAGTTCAGCTTTCCAGAAACTTCATTTTGCAAGAACGACTATTTTAGGGTTCTGGAGTCTTGCCGAGTGCCGAGTAGCTAGAAGACGGCTTGTTGTTGCTGTTGAGGTATTGTGTGCGGACACACGAAGGGATTTGCTCCCGCTGAACGGGGCATTTCCATGTGATCTCGGTGCTGTGGTCTTCCTTCAGGCAGTTGGTACGAGTTGCATTCCGTGTTTATGAGCTTTGCGCTGCAGGAGGACAAGTTCGCGCTGTTCGCTTCGACGGTTGAACTCCTCGATGCCTTGATCTACCCATCTCTGTCCTTTCGTAACGAGTCGATAGTAAAGGCAGGCCAAAACGCGCGCCATGGCTTT
>NZ_KN050794.1:0-1637 GCF_000745965.1 Edaphobacter aggregans DSM 19364
ATCAACGACGCCGCTGCGGCCATCTTCACCGCCGGACGTTCTGTCTTCTTGCGCTGCGCCGGAACTGCGTTCCGCACCGCCTCCCGCACCATGCGCCGATGCACACCCAACTTCCGCGCCACACCGATGATCGACCCGACTCCAAACTCATACTCCCGGCGAATCTGCTCGTATAACTCCACCTTGGCTCTCCAGTCCAACTCGCCCTCCGTCCCTCAGCGCCGCTGAGAAACAGGGTAGAGTCCGCTCTGCCCAGGGTGGGCCAACTTAAACCGCCAGAGTGAGCCAAATTAGAATGCCAAAATCATGGAGGTAGTTCATCCGCAGGCAGCGGGGATTGATGTGGGGAACAGCTCCCACTACGTAGCCGTTCGGCCGGAGCGTGATGAGGAGCCAGTGCGCAGGTTTGATTGTTTTACGGCCGACCTACATCGTCTCGCTAACTGGTTAAAAGTTGTGGAGTCAAGACCGTGGCCATGCAGTCGACGGGCGTCTATTGGATTCCGCTCTACGAGATTCTGGAAGAGCGGGGCTTCGAGGTCTATCTGGTCAATGCGCGGCACACCAAGAACCTGCCCGGACGCAAGAGCGATGTGCAGGAGAGCCAGTGGTTACTGAAGTTGCATACCTACGGGCTTCTGCGCAACTCCTTCCATCCCCCGGCAGAGATTCGAGTGCTTCGAACCTACTGGCGCCAACGAGCAGAACATGTAGCGGGAGCAGCGACCTGCATTCAGCGGATGCAAAAGGCCCTGACCCAGATGAACGTGCAATTAGCCAACGTGATCAGTGACATAAGTGGGCTGACCGGACAAACGATCATACGAACGATCGTGGCTGGCGAGCGCGATCCGCTAAAGCTAGCTGCGCTCAGTGATCCGCGGATTCAGGCCAGCCAGGAGGAGATCGCCAAAAGCCTGCTGGGCAACTGGCGTCCGGAACTCCTGTTTGTACTGCAACAAGAAGTAGAGATGTACGACACCTATCAGAAACGGATCATCGAGTGCGACCAACGATTGCAGCAGCACCTAGCCAGCTTTACTAACACCCACTCGGTCCAAACATCCAAGCAGAAGCCCAAGACAAAGAAGCCAGCAGCCAAGAATGCCCCGCGCTTCGATCTCAGCAGCGAACTGCAGCGTGTCACAGGCGTGGACCTCACCCGCATTGACGGCATAGACGTCATGGTAGCCCAGACGCTGGTCAGCGAAGTAGGACTAGACATGAGTCGCTGGAATACCGAGTCACACTTCGCCTCCTGGTTGGGACTCTGCCCGGATAACCGTACCAGTGGAGATAAGGTGCTGGCCAGAGGCACGCGCCGCGTGGTCAACCGCGCTGCGACCGCACTGCGACAGGCTGCCAACACCCTGATGCGCAGCCGCAGCTACCTGGGTGCTCAGTACCGTCGTTTGCGAACCAAGCTAGGGGCTCCAAAGGCCATCACCGCTATGGCTCATCGACTCGCCCGCCTTGTCTATCGCATGCTCAAGTACGGTCAAGCATACGTGGACAAAGGCACTGAGTACTATGAGGAGAGATTCCGCCGACAACAAATCCAATTGCTCCGAAAAAGAGCCACCAAACTTGGACTCCAGGTCGCGGAGATTCACACTTGAAAGAGTTTTTGGAGAGAG
>NZ_KN050794.1:1722-21901 GCF_000745965.1 Edaphobacter aggregans DSM 19364
GAGAGAGCCACCAAACTTGGACTCCAGGTCGCGGAGATTCACACTTGAAAGAGTTTTTGGAGAGGGGATGTCAAGAAAAAAATACTTCTTTCTATCCGCAAGGAGGATTTGTTTTTCTGACATCCAGCCCTCGCTTGCAGCGTTGAGACTCGGTGCTTGGAGCGTAGCTCGGCTTTGACTTCGGGGGAGATTGTCGGATCCATAAATCTCTCTTGCGTTCTTCCGTTCGGCTTCTTCGCGCCTGTGAGCAGTTGGGCAGTTTGCCAACCATGGTTCTATCTGAGACTCAAGGCCTATTGCTTTGTTGGGTTGTCCGAGGGGGCATACAGTGGGAAGTGAGACTGTTTCGCCTAGACATTTCCGGGATACTCACCCTCGAACCCAAGCGCTCGGTGACCGCGGATTACACAGATATAGTTCCGTTCTCCGATGGTGCTGAGCGCTCAAGCTGCTTGTGCTTTCAAATGCTCTGGGTTGAACGCTTCTCCTTTCTTCCAGATCTTCAGCGTGATGGCGGCGATCTTACGCGCTAGCGTCAGCCGCGCCATCTCTGGCTGCATTCCTTTATTCAAGAGCCCAAGGTAGAACTGCTGAAAGACCCCGCTGCCGGCGCTGGCCGTGGTCGCGGCACCCTTGAACAAGTTCTTCAGCTCATGGTTATGGTTCCAGTTCAATCCGCGCACCAATACCGGCCTCTTTCTGCGTTCCACCTGCCCGTTGACCACGCAATATTCGCCGCTGTCGCGAGTCTCCAGCGCTAGTCCGCAGTAAGCCCAGAACTGGCGTTTGCTGCGGAAACGGTGGGGTGTTTTCACTCGTCCGATCAACACGGCCGTGCTCAGTGGCCCCAGGAAGGGTACCGACTGCAACCATTTCGCCGCCGGGTGTTTGCGACACGCAACGATCAGCTCGTGTCGCACCTGACGGCGTAGTTTCTGTAAGCCATCCAACTCCTGATACAGGTACTCCGCGCGCCTCCGTGGGCCATCCTGGTCCAACTCGTTCAGGTAATCATCATGGTGCCGTTTTCCGTACAGCTTCCTGCCAGTACAGACGACCGCCTGGCTGCGAAACACGGCCTTGAGCCGCATCATGGTTCGCGTCGTGTCGTCGGTCAGCATCGCGTAGGCGCGTGCCAGATGCTGCACCTCCAGCGCACTGTGCTCCCCGTGATAAACCGGAGACAACATCCCCGCCCGCAATAACTCGGCCAGTTTGCGCGCATCGATCGCATCGCTCTTGCTTCCCGACTTCAAGAGCGCGTTCTTGCGTGGATTGCACACCACTAACTTCTTCACCCGTTGCACCAGGAGATCGTAGAGCCACGCCGAATGCGTTCCTTCTTCCAAGGTGACATGCAAGCTACCCTGTATTCCACTCACACAATCCAGAATTGCAGTGGCCTGCGTGGGGATCACCGACTGCATGACCAACCGCCCACTCTGATCCACAACGGCCACCGAGATCGTGTCCCGGTGGACATCCAACCCGATATATTTCACACTATCCATCTGGGTGTTCCTTTCCTCTAGGCTTTGGTTGACTGCTTTCGCACAGCAACCGCAGCTTACTCGAAAGGGCGCCCTTTTATAATGCGTGGAAATCGCAAAAGCAGCGCTTTCGCACATTCCCACCGCACGACGACGTCTATGACCTATACTGACATTTCTAATGAGTCAGATACCCTGACATTTCTAACGAGATTCAACAGAGGGTGTAGACCCCGGACCCGCTAGTTGTAACTTGAGAGGTCCGCTTTCTCTGAATGGTGAGGAGTCCTGCTCGGGCCTACCTATTTGACTGACAGCAGGAATTGCATGGCTACCCAAGTTCCGGGTCCTCCATCACCGATCCAATTCCTCGCATTCGACGACATGACCACTGCGGGCCGATTTCTGCAATTGCATTATCAGTTTATGTCGGCGGACAGCGTGGCTGAAGTCTGGAGCGATCTGCGTCCCGTGTTCAATGTCCAAAGCGAATTGTGCATACAGACGTGCTACGTTGGACGCCAAGCCAGTCGGAATATTGGGAAACTTCGATTTGAGATCGTCTGGCACTGTTAGGTCGGCTATGCCGGCTTCGGTTCCCGAGCCACCCTGGAGACGCAAGTCGGCTACTTGGACATTGCCGATGGCGGATTGAAAAATCAGATCGCCATCACTGCCGTTGATCTGAAAGAAGAAATTGTCGCCTCGCGTCAATCCACCCCGATAGAAGACTGAGACAAGCCCACCACTTTCAAGCACGCCATTGAAGCTGACCTGGTCCGGCGTGGTCACCGGCAGTTTCGTGTTGTCGTCGACAACCCGCACGGTCTTCCGTCGAACAGCTGAGGCCAGTGAGACGGTCTTGAACTCCCCAAGAATTGCAGCGATCGTGTCGAGTGCATGCAGCATGGGGACTGTGAGCGGAGTTGCGCCATTTGCTTCGTCAAAGAGGTACGCGCTGCTTCTGGGTGTAGCACCGCCCCAGGACATGCCCGACCCTACAAGAGTCGTCGAGAGTACCTCCCCGATGTAGCCTTGAGCGATCAGATCTCGCGCGTGTTGAACCTCTGGTGAGAATCGTCCCTGCAGGCCAATGAGGGTTCGCACTCCCGCTTTTGTCGCCTTTGCTTCCAGGTCGAAAGATTCTGAAAGGCTTACTCCCAACGGCCATTCGCTGAAGACCATTTTCCCTGCTGCAAGCGCATCCGAGATCAATTCCGAGTGGTTGGTTACTTTCACGGAGACAACTACCAAGTCGACATTTGGATCATTGATCAGATCTTTGTGGTTGTCATAGGCAGCAACTTGAAAGGCGTCTCGGGCTGCGTCTGCTGAGTCCCTACGGCTCGTGCTTACAGCTCGCAGCTCGTATTGCGGCAAGGATCGCAAAGCGGGGATGTGTGCCGCTACGGCCCATCCAGGATGAAGCGGGCTCGCACCGATGATTCCAACACCAATCTTTTTCATGTTCTCTCTCTTTCTGACTGCTTAGCTATCTTTGGTATGCGGGGTCTTCTTTGCTGCGGGTAGAACGGGGAAGGGGAGGATCCGTCATGCCGCCCCGATCAGCAGCCGCCTCGTAGCGGAACCTAGCAGGACGCCAATTCGTTGACGATGGGGTAATCTTGCTGCGATTGGCAGAAAGAAAGTATGGCGGAAGCCATTTCGACTGGCTTCTCCAGAAAGATCAAGTGGCCCGAATTGAGTTCAATGGCCTTCGCGTCAGGAACCAGATTCTCCGAGTAAGCTGGCGGCACAATCTGATCGTGCTTTGCAGTAATCAGCAGCGTCGGGGTCTTGATTCTCGCGGCGTACTCCCGAACATCCACACTAATGTCTACGCCGATGGTCTGTTCAATCGGGCGCCAGTCAGTCGATGCGATAAAGTTTTCAATGATTCCGTTTAGAGTGGATTCGTCAAATGCAGACAAAAACCCGGGACTTAGGCCACTCACCAGCAGCAGTTTTGTAAATGCTACTTTGTCTGTGCTCGCTAAGCGAAGCCACAGTTTGAACTGCAGGTTCATCCTCGGATCGCTTCCATAGCTGAAACCTGATACGAGTACAAGCGAACGGACCATCTCCGGGTACTCTGCTGCGACGCATGTTGCAATTGCCGCTCCAAGGGAACCGCCGACAAGATCAAAGCGTTGCTTACCTTCGGCCCTGACTGCAGCTACAACCTCATCCGCGAGATCCTTTATCGCAAGTTCACCTGTCGAGTTCGTTCCAGCGACCCGCTCTATGTAATTTGGGCGAATCACCGAGCGGGAGTTAGATAGCCCTTCCACCACCCGCGACCAGTCCTCTGATTTCCCCATTGTTCCATGTACAAGTACGATTGGCAGATCCTTTTCACCGATCAAGTAACGTTTCTCCTTCTCTGAATTCATAATTGTCTTTCATCTGCGTGCACGGTTCGTGTTGCCTGGGAAAACGTCGCGATGCTCCTGTTCAAGTTGCGCATCTGCGGCGTCAGGTCCGTTTCAGGGCAAATGCTGCGCTTGGTGAGCTTCGTGCTTACGGGACGAGTAGCAGCTTGCCGGTAGTCTTGCGGCTCTCCATATTGGCAAGGACCTTTGCTGCATCTGCAAGGGGATACTCACCCCCAATTCGGACTTTAAGCTTTCCTTCCGCAATCCAGTTGAACAGCTTCGTCGAATGTGTGCGAAACAGCTCGGGAGTGTGGATGTGGTCGAAGAAAACAGCGTAGCCAATCTTAATGCTCTTTGGCAGGCTCATAATGTTGATCGTCCCGGTCCACCGAGAACAGGGCCGAACCAGCAGAACGTTCCAGATCGACGGAGCACATCCAGCGATCCCTGAAAGGTTTGTGGTCCGGAGCCGTCGTAGACGACATGCACGCCCTCTCCATGATTCATGGCGTATCGCTTCCTCGGCAAACTGACCCTCAGCATCAACAATAAGATGGTCTGCTCCCGCCTCTTTGGCTATGGCAACTTTTTCGTGCGACGAGATGCGTCCAAATTTAAGCTGCTTGAAGACCATCGTGTAGTCGCCTTTAGGGAGCGCCACTAGCTTGAACACCCCTACCCAAATACCTAATCCCCCTTCTATTCTGATCGATAGAAGGGTTGGCTCGTTTGAAAGCCTGTTCAATTCGGTCCGCAGCCACTTCCAATCCGCGGGTTTCTGCTATGACCTTCTGGAAGTGACGGGCTCGTTCGCGGTAGCTCTGATTCTCCAGCACTTTTCGCATCGCTTCCAACAGCTGTTCGCCGGTGAGTTTCTCAATCTCTAAAGATTCCCCTACTCCGTGATATACGATTCTGGCAGCAACGCCGGGCTGGTCATAACCGATTGGAAGGGCGACCATTGGAACTCCTTGAGTCAACGCTTCAAGTGCAGTGTTTAGCCCTGCGTGAGTGATACAAAGTGCGGCGCCCTTCAACAGTTCGAGTTGGGGGGCTTTGCGAACGATGATCGCATTTGATGGAATTGGCCGCAGTTCATCGGGATTGATGCACTGGCCTACCGAAAGGACAAGCTGAAACTCGGGAAGCTCCGTAGTCGCCTCAAGTATCGCCTTGTAGACATGGTCCAAACCGTTTACCAGGGTTCCTAATGAGGCGTAGATCAGAGGCTTGCCGCTCAACTGTTCCCGTGGAAAAGCTACAGGCTCGCGACCTTCATCATCGTGAAATGGACCAGCATAGTGAAAGTGGGCAGGCCATGGAATACCAGGGAAATCGAATTCCTTCGGAGCCTGCGTAATGACAGCCAGCTTGGAAACAGTTGATCCGGGCTCCTGCCAATTGATTCGGAGGCCAGTTCTGTCGGCGTAGGGCATCGCTTCTGCCAATACCGGCAAGAGTGCTTCTCCGATCTGCTGCAATCCCCCGACATTTCTGGTCAACGCTTCCGAGGTGGTCTCGTGTTGCCAGTTGAAGAGAGGCGCTGGCGTCGATCCCGAGAAATCAAAGTGAAGAGCGCACCAGATATGGATGTACGGGATGCCCATGCTCATGGGAACTAGTTCAAGGAAAAAGTGGATGGGATCGATTACCAGTGCCTCAACGCCTGCCTCTTCTAACTTTTGCGGAAGATGCTTTAAGGCTGCTCGACCGAGACGCGAGAATATCATCCGGCATGTATAGTTCACCACCTCTAGTCCGTGCATCTTCGCCACAGGGGCGTAGATTTCAGCTAGGGAGCCCACTGGAAATTCTTCCTCACAATAAGAAATGAACGTCAACCCAGCGGCCCGAATGGCAGGTTCGGTATCTGGAACACCAATGCATAGTACCTCGTGTCCACGTGATTGTAGCCTGCGTGCAAGCGCGGTCATGGGATTCAAATGTCCTGACGCGGGATAGCTTACAACACCAATTTTCACAAATACTCTCTTTCTCTGCATGCTCAGTTGCGGGCAAAGTCGATTATTAAGTTAGAAATAACGATCCGCTTTGAGGGACGAGTAGCAGCTTGCCGGTAGTCTTGCGGCTCTCCATATCGGCAAGGACCTTTGCTGCATCTGCAAGGGGATACTCACCCCCAATTCGGACTTTAAGCTTCCCTTCCGCAATCCAGTTGAACAGCTTCGTCGAATGTGTGCGAAACAGCTCGGGAGTGTGGATGTGGTCGAAGAAAACAGCGTAGCCAATCTTAATGCTCTTTGGCAGGCTCATAATGTTGATCGGTCCCGGTCCACCGAGAACAGGGCCGAACCAGCAGAACGTTCCAGATCGACGCAGCACATCCAGCGATCCCTGAAAGGTTTGTGGTCCGGAGCCGTCGTAGACGACATGCACGCCCTCTCCATGATTCAGGCGTATCGCTTCCTCGGCAAACTGACCCTCAGCATCCACAATAAGATGGTCTGCTCCCGCCTCTTTGGCTATGGCAACTTTTTCGTGCGACGAGATGCGTCCAATGACGTGACCGCCCCGCATCTTGATAATCTGGGTCAACAGCAGACCAAGACCTCCAGCCGCGGCGTGAACAAAGGCGACATCGCCAGGCTGTACCGGATAGAAATCGGTGGCGAAATGGCTTGCGGTGAGACCTTGCATCATAACGGCTGCTGCCACCCGGTCGTCGATCGTTTCGGGAATCGGCACTAACGAGTCCGCAGCGATCGCAATCCGCTGCGCATAGCTGCCGGGGGCATAAACCCAGGCGACGCGCTGCCCCGGTCTAATACCGTTGACGCCTTCTCCCACAGCCAGGACTCTGCCAGCGCCTTCCACGCCCAGTATCTTGGGATTAGGGATTTCGTTCCACGCCATACCTTGCAGTATGCCGATGTCCATGAAGTTCACCCCCGCGAAGGTGATCTCGACTAGTGCCTGCCCCGGACCTGCCACTGGATCGGGTCTCTCGGCATATTCCAGCATCTCGAGTCCACCAGTGCCGTTCATAACGATAGCTTTCATTGACTTTCTCCTATCTTGGTTCCGGGTGCCCAAAAGGCGCCTATGGAGCGCACTATGCGTAATGTCGCCAGTTGGTCAGAGTGAATGTCTGCGCATCCGGCTCCAGCTTCGCGGATGTTCGCGACGTGCGCGATCAGAAACTCAGCGGTGATTCACGCCAATCTGGCCAGCAGCTCACCCGCTCTACGTTCTGGGCTTGATTTCGAGAATGGTCCGACGGAGATCCAGTTCAGCAAGACGCCACTTGCCGTCTTCAAGACGCCAGGTCTCGTAATAGTGTCCATATCCGTGCATGGATGCGGGGCGATCGTCACCTTCTGCGAGGATGAGGTAATCTTCCATCGACCAGATCACTCGCACTTCGCTGTCGGAAACGACCTCGATCTCGTCGTTGTGGACCTGGTGAATGGTGTGCGCACCATCGAGATAGCTCTTCATAAGCTGAATCCACTCCGCAGCCGAGCCAAATCCATACAGCAGCTCGTCGTCAGTGGAATAGAAGCGTAGTATGGGATTCTCCACGATGAGATCGGCGAAATCTTCCCATTTCTTCGTGTCCACGAAGCGGCAGTATTTTGCCTTCTGGCTTCGAATGATATTTATTAGGGCGAGTTGGTCTTGCATTCTAATCTCCTCTCTAATCACCGTATCAGCTAGAAACGATACTATTGAGTCTCTATCGTCCGTATTTCTGGCTCAAACGTCCATTAGAGAGGAATGTATTACTTTGGATCCCTTGGCAGAGTTCTTTTCGTCGATGCGCATTAGGAAGGCCGGCTTCACGCGCCTGAATGCTTATGCTCCATGGGGTCTAACATCCCATGGCGATCCCTCCATCAAATTCGTATTGGTGGTAAACGGAACGGGAGTTCTGGCCACTAAAAGCTGTCCGATGCCTATCCCGATACAAGACGGAGATGTCTTCATCATGCTCGGGGACGAACCTTACAATATCTACGATGATGAGAGATCGGCGATGACCGCGTGCCTCGACGTCGAAGCTCTTCGCGTCGGCAATCAGATCGAGTTTGGAGGCGGTGGTGCGGTCACAACCTTCATCAGCGGATACTTTGAAATCGATCGCCTCGATGCAGAGCCGCTTTCATCGGTTCTACCGACGCTGCTTCATCTAAGAAGGAGCCAAGAAAGGACTTCGGCCTTTCAATGCATTCTTGAGCTTCTTGGCTCAGAAACAGAAAGTGTGCATCTGGGTTCGGAGGCCGCAGTGGCTCGGCTGTTCGAGCTGCTGTTCATTCACGCGGTCCGCGCCTTCATTCAGGAGAGCGCCATGCCAAAGAAGGGATGGCTCGCGGCGACCGCAGACAAGAATCTCGCACCAGCTATCCGAGCCATCCATGCGGAGCCAAAGAAAGCGTGGACCGTTGAGATGCTCGCCAAGACCGCGGGAATGTCTCGCTCCGCATTTGCGGTCCGTTTCAAAAATATCGTTGGCAAAACGCCGCTGAGCTATCTTACGGATTGGCGCATTCACAAGGCGGGCAGGCTGATTGAGAGCAGTTCGCTGCGCATTGCCGCGATTGCGCGCAGCGTGGGATATGAGTCGGAAGCAGCATTCACGAAAGCCTTCAAGAAGGTGACGGGCTCGAAGCCCAGCGACTTCAGAAGAGCGACATTGCATACACAAAGCGTGTCGAAGAATTCCAGTAAGTAAATTGCGCCAGCTAAGTAAAACGCCTTGACTTCCAATTACAGGAAGAGAAAACTCAATTTTCCCCACATCAGTATCGGCCAACCGAAAACATTTACCGCCCTGGCTTTGTGATGATGTCGATGCGAGCCAATATTGATGTGAAGTGTCGGAGTGTTCTCTGGTCTCGTTTTCTGACTTTGCTTGTTGCACAATCCCAGAGTTCATGCTGCGGTTCGACGTTCGTCCGCGGGCCTTGTGGACTAACCCAAATCCGCCACCCGCCCGGTACCGGGCGATTAACCGGTATAACTGCCGTTCGCTCAACCCGAGCAGAGAAGCTGCCGCCGCTCGTGAACGCCTACCTGACTCAACCTCGCTTAGAACTTCTACTCGCCGAAGATCGCGCTCGCTCATCCTGATCCAGCCCATCCTTAGAAACTGACATTTCTAATTGGCAGGACCCTGACATTTCTATCCGGGGTCTGCTGAAGGCCGATCCTACTGTTGCGGTTGCGGTGGAGGCGCTGGTAATGGACGGTGCAGCAGTTGGACCGGTACCTGAGTTAGAGCCAAATGAACCGAAGATCTCCTCCGAAAGGCAGGGATTTCGTGCAGAGCGCCCCATTAGGCTGCAGTAATCCGCTTGAGCGAATAGTCGCCATCTCGGACAAGTGGAACTGTCACTCAATCCACGGAGTGTTAGCGTACGATTTTTTACTTTTGGTGTAGTGACCCCGGAAAGCACATAAAACGGACATGATCCACTTATCTCCCGCAAAGTCCGCTTTTCGGCAAGTTCGAGTTGTCAGGTGCTAAGAAGGGCCAAGTTTCCCAAACCCCGTTTTTGCGTCGGGCTGGCTTGAGCGCAAACCTAAAGGCTCGTCGCAGGACACTCCTCTTTTGGACAGTTCGGGGCATGTTCTACTGTTCCGTGAGGTGAGGAGAAAGCTTTTGAGTTGTCATCCAAAATGTTTATTTGCCGCTCTTGTTGTGAGTGTGCTTCTTGTAGGGCGCGCCCGATCACGGTCTACTCGCCAGTGCAGCCCCAACCAATCCTGCTCGGTGGAAGGCCCGCGAGTAACCGCCACGCTTCCAGCCATGCGAACGCGCCCTCACGACCACCAGGCCTTGCGTCAAGGCAATCTGGTCTGAAGCGAATCAATTTGCGCATTGATCAATGCCAAGCGAAGTTCGGGATTGTTACGGAAGGTCTTCATGAAAGCGAGTCTACGCGCTATTGGGCAACCCTGCCCGATCGTCTCTGCTGATAGCGTCGGGGAGTAGTGGGTGGAGATTCCTTAGCTCTCAGTGTCTTCGGATTTAACAGAATTAGGAGCGAGTGTGTTTGCTACGTTGGAGTAGCTCATAGAAGCACATGTTTTCCCATCCCTTTACATTTCACTGACGTCTTTACGCGCATCTCTGATCTGTAAACAGAATGGACATGGGGTCATATCACTCGCCCCCAAATCAATATACTCGCAAACGTCAGGATGGGCTAATCGCAAAGAAGATGGATGTTTGATATCCATCTTGTAATCGAACACGAAAACGCGTTCTTTTACCTGCAGTTCGGTTCCGTTGGCGAGCGAAGCTTGATCGCCTTTAGCTGGAACAGCCCCTGTCGGCTGGGTTTGAGTAGGCACTAGCCAAGCGGCTCGCCGGACTTTTTCGCTTGTAGATGTGTTCTGTCGCCATAGTGCCAACATCTGTCAGGCGAGCGGAGAAGATGGGCAACAGGAGGCAGAGGATGCCGAGAAGCAATCGAGCTTTCACGCGCAAATTCTATACCTGCCTGCGGAATGAACAAGCCAAGTGAGAGAGGACAGCAGCACTTGCGACGCTTTAGTGCGGTGCAGCACTTGTCCGATAAGTCGGCTTAGCGGACAAGTGACCATATCCTCTGTTGGCAGTAACAGCGGCTATGCTCATTGAACAGTCGAGGCCTGCCCGAGCATCAGTCGGCAGGCGTTGAGATACCCCTTAGGCATGTTGTTTCTCAGCGTGCGCGCGTTCTCAGACTACGCAAGACCTAACTATCCACTAGCGATTAGCGTACTTGTTGTATTGCCTTCCTCCACTCGGAACGGAGTCGGCGTCCTGTACCATTGGCTTTTCGAAGAAAGGTGCCGAGCGGAATCCGCACCAGAACTTGGTGTATTCACTCCCGTACAGGAAAGTTGGTTTTCTGAGTATCCGGTAGCGTTGGGCTGGCTCGCAGGCCTGAATGGCAGTAGGTTCTTTCTTGGCTGTGCAGAAAGATGATTCTTTACATCAGATTTCTTGATGAGGCTCATGGCGGCTCCAGCGGTACCGTTGCACTTCCGACGGGATTTGGCATGGACAGAACCAGATGACTGCCCATTCGCAACTGACAATGGTTTTTATGCGACCTTAACGGGAGCCAAGGTTTCGGGGGTCTTCTCGCTGCCAACGTTAACCTTGATCAGCTTGGGCTTGGCTTCCGCCTTCTTGGCAAGATTAATCTTCAGCATGCCCTTATCATAGTGGGCGCTCACTTGCTCGGGATCTACGGAACTCGGCAGCGTGAACGAGCGAGTGAAGCTTCCGTACTGTCGCTCGACGCGACAGTAGTTTTCCTCTTTCTCTTCCTTCTCCAACTTACGCTCGCCGTGTACGGTGAGGGTGTTGTTCTCAATGCGGACATCAACGTTTCGCTCGTCGATGCCCGGGACTTCAATCTTCAGGGTGATGTTGTGCTCGTCTTCGTAGATGTCCACTGGAGGCGCAAAACCGGTGGTCGTCAACGCCTCCTCCGGGCCCGCCGGTGGGCTGTACAACTCACGGAAAAGACGGTTCACTTGGTCTTGCAGGGTGGAGGAGCCACGGAAAGAATCTGAACGGGTCAATACTGTCATAAAGCTATCCCTCTTTCTGCGGTACGCTAAGAGGAAATAACTTCAGATGAGCTGACTTAGTCCAGGGGACCTGAAAGAATAAGAAGAGGTGCTTACTCAATAACAACGCTAGGCCTGTGCGCTAAGCGTTGTCAAGGTTCCGCAGCACCCCGTCAGGGGGTCCCTTTAGCTTGAAACGTTTACGGACTTAGTTCGCTTTTAGGGTCACCTCAGAATACGGACATTAAAGCACGTTTAGGAGTTTGTGTGTCAATAACATCAATGACTTACAGCAGGGCACTTCGCAGTAGTATGGGAGATACAAAAGGCAACCACAATAAGTGGTTTATTTGCAGCAAGCGCTGCCGCTTATCGTGCTCTATGATCCGTATTCTGAAGCGACCCCTTGTTGTACTCGCGTGTTTCTCTTGCCTCATTTACGGCGTTCCGGTGTCCTTCGACGGAGCGAGGGTCGTACGCGTCTCCGAAGCCGATGGGCTTGTGCTGGTTCTTCAAACGTGACTTGCGCGTCATGATTGGGATGAGTGTAGTCCATCCGTTCCTTACCTGGGCTTGAAATGCGGGCCAGTTCTTATAACAGGTCCATGAGAAGGCTAGGAGTCAGGGAAGGGGGCACCTCAAGAGGGGGAAATAGAGCGCGTGAGCAACCGGGGGTAATGAAACAATCTCATCCTGCAGCCGAGGATGAACTTCCGAACTGACCTTGACCGGGAACGAAGCAAAACTTGCAGAGCCACTTAAAGGGTTGCTTGAAAGGTCTTTCAAATCCCGATTCGCTCGACCTCATCGAGTGAGACCTCATCGCTGCGCCGATCATAGAGACCGGTCGTCCTAGCTGATTCATGGGCGGCCATCAGCTGCGCTACTTCGAGTTTGCCGCCGTTCTTGAGGTACGCAGTGATGCCGGTCGCCCGGAAGGTATGGCAGCCGATCTCAGTCTTAATGCCGGCGGCCAGAGCGCGTCGCCGGATCATCCGCCACACGTCGGACTGCAGCATGGCGTTCCCGGTCAGCTCCCCAGAGCGTCCGCGCGTCGTGCGGAAGAGCGGTCCCTTCCGGTCCTGAGCGATTCCAGCCACCGAGATGTACTCCTCCACGTAGCGGTCCAGATTGTGATGCGTGGGCATCTCGTGCTCTTTGCCGCCTTGCTCATGAAGCCGCACCCACCCGCGCCGGCCCTGCACAAAGTAATCTTCGACCTTCATCGCGACGGTTGCGCCGACGCGCGCGAAGGTGTAGACCATCAGGCCGATCAGCGCTCGATCGCGCAGGCCGGGAAGGGAAGTGGTGTCGATCGCATCGAGCAGCGCCCGCGCCTCATTGGCCTGCAACACCGGGGTTTTGCCGCGCCTCTGCGAGTGCTTCGGGCCGCGCACGGCATGGGCGGGATTAATGGGCAAGACCTGGCCGACCACCATCCAATCGAAGAGCATGCGCAACGCGGCCAGCCGCTGCTTGACCGTGGGTTTCGAATGCAGCTTTAGCTGCGCCTCGACAAAGGCCGCCACATGCGCCGGCTCCACCTGGGCGAGATCGGTGATCCCATGCTCGGTGCAGAAGCCAGAGAACTGCCGTACCGCCTCCCGGTAGGCACGGCGGGTATGAGGATTGCGGATGTGCGAGCTGAAGAAGTCCCGCAGCCGTGTGCGCGCCGCTGGGCGCGCGAGAAACAGCGAGGGCAAGGAAGTGGACGATGTAGTCAGTGCCACGATTCCATCCGGGTCGGTCACTTAGATTTCTCCCGAGAAGAAGCTACCTTCTACTGCTTCCTGTTCCTTTCCATCATACGGTCGAGTCTAAGTCCCGAGTATTCGCAATTCCACGCGGCACGCTGCACGGCCGTCATACGGGGCCACTCCGGTGGAAGCTCTGGCCATTTCCTGCGCATATCTAACTTTGGGGAGGGGAAATCAGTGGCATGGCATTTCACAAACAGGAGCTGGTCTGTCTCTTCGAGACTTCGCTTTGCTCCAGATTCGTCGAAGTGGATGACAGTGTGGCAGCCCTCGCAAATAGAGGCCAACTGTTCATCATTGTTGCCCGCCATAACATCGGGTTCGTAGCTACGATGATGCACATGAGTGGCATGGCCTCCGCAGCGCCAACACTGCCGGTTATCACGCTTGAGCACTCGGCTCCTGACACTCTTCCACTCTTTCGAGCGAAGGTAGTCCTCGTATCTGTCGTCGGCTTCAACGAAAGCAGTCTCTTCCCGCTTCTCCTTCAGGTCGGCAAAGAAGTTCCGGATCCCTTGCCGTACCTCCTCCGGCACCCCTTCAGCAAAGTGCGACTCCGTTTCGCCTTCAATCATCCCTCTCTCATCCCTCTCTCCATTCACGCATGATAAAGGACATTATCATGCGTGAAAAGAGCTGAGCTCCATACGGGAGACCGGAGTCTCCTTTTCAAAGCGACAAGGTGCTTTGGTGGAGATGATTCCGGGAACGAGTCTTTCTAGGCTTTAGGCTTTTGTTCAACTTCGCGGTCAGCCAGGCAATGGCCATTGGGCCAAGGATGTACTGCGTGTCCACTGTTTTGAACAGTTCTAGGAAGATATGTTCCATCGATCACCTGAACGTGAAAAAGCCCTGACCAGGGAGGGTCAAGGCTCGGCATGCACGGCTGCTTCACCGTGCGATTCGTTTTAAAAAGCCTTAGGCGACTGGGTAAAAGGTGCGTCGCATAAAAGGCTTCTTCTCATCGGCTGCGACTTTCTCGCCGACGGCATATATAGCTTTGAGATTGGGCTTAGTAGTTTTACGCAAATGCGCATATTCCACAAAGCCGCCGATCTCAATGAAGCATCCTGCGGGCGCAAGATCTTCATCTGTCGTTGCCGAAGAAGTCAAAAAGGCTAGAACCCTTCCCATCGAGGGATTGCCAGTTAATTCAAATGCCCTGGCTTTTCCCACGTGGATATGATCTCTGCAGTCCGGCTGGATGCCGCGTGAGAGATTTTCGAAATCTACATCGCTGAGCATGCAGATGCGGCCTCTGGGAGGTACAGACATAATTATCCTGTCTGCCTAAACAGCGAAACTGCTGATAGGAATTCCGGTCGCTACCGGCGAGAAACTGATTAGATTTTCGTCCTTATCAGATGGACGGCCGACTCTTGTCCTTCACATCCTTCACTTCCAAGAACGGCCCAGAGGCTCACGTTCAAGGGAGTCGTGATGCAATCGGCTGTTTGTCTTGGCCGCAGAGCGCCTGCGGTTGCAAAGCTCTCATTTTGAGAGGCATGTAATTTGTATAGCTCGTAAGTGGTAGTTTCGCAAGCGTATTAGGTGTGCGATTCTATTTTCCCGTCCACGTTTCAGAAGCGATGTATTCGTGCACGCAGGAGCATTATGGCCACCCCAAGGCTGAGTAGTTATTGGCCCCCGATAGAGACTGCCGAAAAGGCTGTTGACTTGATGCATAACGGCTCATTTGCAGCCGCGTTCAGCACCATAATGACTGCCGGAATAAGCATTGCGGCTATGTATTTGAACCACCCTATACCTTCCAGGTTTCAGCGGCGCGTCCTGGCGCGCGAACCGGGCGGGGTAGCATGGACAACTCCAGGAGAACAGATGAAAGCTCCATTCGCACTCGCACTCATCGCGGCCGTCATGCTGGCTTCCGCTCTCGCTCACGCCCAAGCCAAGCGGCCCGTCTATGTCGAGTGCGGCGCCAAGGACGAGGTCGGCAAAGGGCTGTGCAGCAGCCTGCGTGACGCCGTCGCCAAATCGCCGCGTTATGGGCTGCTCACCAACCACGGCAAGGAGGTACACAACATCATCAGCGTCTCCTCCATTCCCATCCTCACCGGCGGAACTGCCGCATCTTCGGTGGTCTTCGGCTATGCCGTAGGAGCCGGCCCGATGATCTTCCTCGGCCACGAGGTGATAACCACCGGGCTCCCCAAAATCGAGGAGCTGGCAGCTAGCCTCCTCGTGGACCTTGACACCCTGATTGACGCGGAGTTGCAACGCCCTAGTGGGTCTGGCGCTCCGGCGCTACGTTGACCCGTACTCGACTAAAATAGTGGTTTGGAGGCGCTACACTCGCAGCCCTTTCAAGGCTGTGAGTGGCCCGGGCAGGAGTCCAACCTGCCACCTCACTGGTGGGGACGACGGGGCTCGAACCCGATGAGCCTCGCTAACGGCGGGGTGGCCCTTTGCGCACGTAGGCGTCCTTGAGGGGAAAACCCGCTTTGCCGTCAGTCTTAGGTGATGCATGCGGACCGTTGCAGGCCTCTAAAAAGCTGACCACATACCGTGTAAAAACAAACTGGAAAAGTAGCTCTGGCTCGGTTTCAGTCCGGAGTGTCACGTTGTAGTCTCGTCGGATTAATCCGAGTCATTCGAATGTATCGTCAGAGCCGGGCGGTGCCCCCCCCGCTTTGGTGAATGCGTAAGGAGTGACAGGCTCATTCGTCATTCTCTGGAAGGGGGCGGTTTTTTGAATGGTCTTGTATACGTGGTCTAGCTGCCTTGCTTCATCTGGGGTCAGCTGTTTGAGCGTCTCGATAAACGACGGTGAAACCGAATCGGTCTGTTGTGATGCGGTCGCCAGCAAACCTGCCCAAAGGTCTTGAAGCGTCTCGTCGCCTTCGACGGATGACGCTTCGAGAATCGGGAGGAACAGACGCGGCGGCACCGCATTAGGAGGAAGTCCGCATCGCGGAGAATCTTCTCGGTCTGAGTGACGACCTTCACCCAATTGCTCACATCTGCAATCTTGTCGAAGGCACCCGCAACCGATTTGGCCACTTGCTTGAGCAGTTCAAGGCCTTCCGAGGGAGTCGGGGAAGGCGCAGGTTGTGCGTGTGCTGCCGCTGTACCAATCATTGTCAGTACCGCAACTACGAACAGTGGACGCTTCATGAAGCCTCCAACACTCAGGAGCACACAGTCTAGTGATCGAAAGGCGGCTCCACCAGCTAAATCGACATCCCCAAAACGGGGATTTCGGCAAGTTCGACGCGCCGAACCCCACTGGCCGAGTGAACTTGCTCAAACCGGACTTCAGGGGCACTTCACGCACAGGCGATTTGGGCGTCATCCCAGAACTCCTCCAGTCGACATCGCCGTTTACGGGGAGTAATCCTGAGAATTGCGCGTATGCGCAGCTCAGTGAGTGCCTTGGCTGGTTGGACAGTTGACAGGACGAGTAACAAGCAGATCGCTGAACAGTATCCGACTTGGCACAACTCCTGTGCAATTGCGCATACTCGCAAACGGACGAATGGTTACACAAACGACGTCTGCTTCTGGACAACGACCTATCAACACCCGTTACTGAATACTCTGAGAACAAGTGACCGGCATCGGAACGAAGGCTATACAGCTCACAAGATTGACGGCCACCTGCAGCACGTATTTGTCGCTTTCTTCTCGAACAGACTCCGATAGCCACTCTCGGCATTTTGTCATCACCCAGGCAAGCAAATCCTGTTCAGAGTGACCATCAACAAATTGCTGCATGGAACTATTCTGCAGAGACTCCCCATCCAGCGAAGCGAAAAACCGAAGAAGGATATTATGGCGCCTTAATTGATTCTCCTGCTCATCCTCTGTAATCAAAGGCCAGGTCAAGGCCGATTCCTTCATCGCCTGAAAACAGAGAAACAGGATCTCGAGAACAAACTCCTGCTTTGCCGCAGACACGCCAAGTCGCGGCAAAACAAGAACCGAACCAAGCATATTGGGCTGGGAGGAGAATATCTCTTCTGCCAATCCCAGTTTTTGTTCGTTGTTCATTTCCTGCACGGCCTGAATGGCTCGTAATAGGGCGTTGCGCGAAATTCGGCTCATCTCAGATTCCATTGTCGCTCAACTGAGCATGATCGTCGCGCTCGTGCTCCTCGAAATACATTGCCAAGTCGCTCTCCGCTTCCGATTCCTTCCGGCATCGCGCCAGGATTCCGGTAACAATCGGCGATCGCAACCCGTCTGAACCCTGGAGCGTTTTCCGTTACTGACTGTGCGTTTACAAAGCTGACTCACAGATATGGAGAAGTGCAGCAGTGATGGTGAATGAGGCTGACCGGTGATTGACGGAGAGGTCGATCGTCTCATGACGCAGCAGATCGATGGTCTATTTCGTGGCTGCGAGCTGTTTGAGCTTGATTCGAAGCCGAGTGAGATCTTGTTGCGATAGGTAACGGCCATCGGTGACAATCGCCGCTATCTTTCGAGTATTCGCGATGTCATCTAGAGGGTTCGCTTCAAGGAGGACGAGGTCGGCGATTCGACCTGGCTGGACCGTCCCAAAGTCGTTGAGTCGGTTGATGAACTTTGCAGGATTGAGTGTGGCGGTCTGCAGGGCCTGGAGTGGAGTAAAACCAGCCGCCACGAAACGTTGCAACTCCAGATGGAGGCTGATTCCGGGAATAACATCGACGCCGGCGGGAGTGTCCGTGCCAGCCAGAAAAGGAACATTGGCGGTATGGAGTTTGCGGACGATGTCCAGTTCGTGGGCGACGAACTTTTCGCGGATGGGAAGCGGGTCAGTGTCGAGGGTCTTTAGGATCCCCTTTTGCGCCGCGGGCCAATGTTTGGTAACCCAGGTGTGGGCAGCATAGGCGAGATCGGGGTCGTTGGTATAGTCGATGGCGTCGACGAGCCATTGGCCCCGCTCCCAGTAGAGAGTAGGACACTGCCAGACCTGATTCTTGGCCAGGAGTTGAATAATGTAGGCTTCAAGTCCGGAGTCGTAGGTGGCGAGAAATATGCCCACAGTCTTTTTGCCGGTAAGGTACTTGGTCTCGTCCGGAGAACTGGCCTCAAATATGCCGATGAGATGCTCGAAGGTGTGCTGGCCGGCGGCGACAGCTTCGGAGGCGCGGATAGCGTCTGGAACATGGCCTTCAAATTCGATGCCAACCCTCTTTGCTTCGTCAGCGATAGCGAAATAAGCTTCACGTGGAACTCCGGACTGGACCTTGATGAAGTCGACACCCCGGCTTTTAAGCATGTCGACAGCCTTGCGGCCATCTTCAGGAGTTGTGATGGCAATGGCTGCTTTGTAATGGGATTTAGGACCATCGAGCATGGGTCCGGAGACCAGCATGCGTGGGCCGAAGAGACGGTGTGCGGCGATCTCATCGCGGGCGTGGAGAACAGGATCAAGTGCGCTGCCCATGTCGCGGATCCCGGTGACGCCGTTGGCGAGGAAGAGTGGAAGCACGAGATCCGTGCCATCGGCAGCGGTACTGTCGAAGTAGACGTGAGTGTGCATATCCCACAAGCCGGGGATGAGATATTCGCCATGGGCGTCGATGACCTGTCCGGCCTTCGGTTTGAGTCTGGTGCTGCGCGCAACCCTGGTGATTCGATTGCCATTCATGACTACGGTTGTGTCGGATTGGATTTTGCCGTCCACGGTGTTGATTACTTTGGCGTGGATAATGGTAAGAGTTTGCGCTTGAGCGCCAAGTGTCAACAGCGGCAGGGAGAAAAGAAGTTGTTGTAGGGTTTGCACAGCTCGATGGTAAATGGGTGGCCTCGATGATTGGGGCTTGGATAAGTGCCGCATTGCTAATGGAAAGTCGGCAATGGTTTACTGATTTCCCTGGGCAACAACCTCAACTTTCACCAACAGGCCTTTGCATGAACTCTAAAGGCGAAGTTCCCGAAAACGGGGATTTCGGCAAGTTCGACGCTTCCCGGGCTGGATATCCCGAACTTGCCGAATGTATGGTCCGCCGCGTGAATGCAAGGGAAAAGTTTCGAATGAAGGAAAGTCTGCGTCAATGTATCCGGCCTTTAGGTGGAGAGTTTTCTCCTGGCCTTGATGAGATACGCCGCGTACCTGTCCTTTGAAAACGCCCGGCCTCGTATGGGCCATTTCGGCAAGCAGGTTTCAGGTGCGCCGTTTTGACTGTTCTTTCATCTTCACTTATCCGGTGCAGACCTCGGGTACTGCTCGATAGTCCTGGCCCGTTGAGAGCACTGCCCACGCGATCCGCGCCAGTTTGTGTGCTGTTGCCACGATCAATACGTTTCGTGGCGCCCTCGTCTCAAGCGAAGGTCATCCAGGCGCCCATCGCGATTCGGTCCCGCTTGGATCGCAATACGACCGCGCGTGCTCCATGAATCAGGATCTTGCGCAGCCTGAGGCAGTGCAATCGTTAAAGCATCCATCGGCGCCCACCGCACAGCCGCCACGTACCAGACCACGAGCAACAATGGCAGGAATAGCAAGGACACACCTAGACCAAACAATGCTTTACGCATTAGCTAACCTTGAGGACTTCGTAAGCCCAGTATAGGTTTGAGGGGGTCGACTTCCGTTTGTTTTTGTCTAAGAAAACAGAATGGAGACTGGCTCATGAAACAGCTTCAACGAACGATGAATCCTCCACATGTCTGTAAAACGGGGTTTGCGGCAAGTTCGACGCTTCGAGGGCTGGATATCCCGAACTTGCCGATAACGAGACGCAATATAAGAAGGTGCCCCCTTGGACTAGGCTGTGAGCGGTTGCCATCTCACCGCCGGAAAGGAGCACTCTTCTATGGAAGGCACGAAGTATATCGGAATGGATGTTCACAAGGACTCGATCTCGATCGCGGTTCTAAATTCTTCGGGCAAGCTGGTGATGGAAAGCATCATCGAAACCAAGGCGATTACGATTCTCGAGTTCGTGCATGGGCTGCGCGGGAGTCTGCATCTGACGTTTGAAGAGGGCACCTGGGCAGCGTGGTTGTATGACCTGCTGAAGCCGCATGTGACGAAGCTTGTGGTGTGTGATCCACGTCGCAATGGCTATCTGAA
>NZ_JQKI01000090.1 GCF_000745965.1 Edaphobacter aggregans DSM 19364
CGCAAACTGTGCGACCGCTGCGCAGCGTCCTCCCGACACAACGCCAGATAGGGCGCCACAAACGCCCACTCCTCATCACTCACATCGCTCGGATAACCAACCTGACCCTTATTCCCCATTCAAACTATGCTGCGCGTTGACAACAACACAATCACCCCTTTCCTACAGATGGGAATTAAAGTCATTAACAGCCTCTAGAAGCATAGGATCGGCCGAGAGACCCACGTCCTCACAAACTTTGCGACTGATGAGATGACTGTCTCCGGTGAGAATCTTCACGGCCACTCCATCTTTGCTGAGCGCCTCGATTGCGCTTCTGGCCGGTGTTCTTTGGGGGATCCAAAAATGCAACGTAGCCTCTAAGGGTGAAGGCACACTCGTCATCCTTTGAGCAAATCTGTTTCCCAATCAGTTCCTTCTTTGCCACCGCTAAAACTCGGAAACCATCGTTACTAAGGCGGGCATACTCATCCTTCAACCCGACGATCAGGTCGGGGTCCATCGGTGAAATTGTGCCGTCCAGTTCAAAGTGAGAACAATGATGGAAGATTTCCTCTGGAGCTCCTTTGGTGAGCAGGATCGCCTTCCCTTCGGGATTCTCCACCAGGACAGACATCATGCGTCGGGTGAAGTCGAATGGAATTTCATCGAGCTTCCTGTGTTTCGCAACCAGAGCCTGCGCATGGAAGTCGGAACTATCGAGAATGGCACGATCCAGGAGATTTTTGAGTCCCGTCTGAAAGTAGCTAATAAGATAACCATCCAATAGCACGTCGTCGGTCTCTCGTCCCGCAAGGTTGCAGTGGCGTTGAAGAACGACACGATCTTCAGTAAGCGTGCCGGTCTTATCGGTGCACAACACGTCCATTCCGCCAATGTTCTGTATTGCGTTCAGTCTCTTAACGATTACTTTCTTGCGGCTCATGGCGAGTGCGCCTTTGGAAAGACATACAGAGACAATCATGGGCAGCATCTCAGGCGTAAGGCCAACAGCTATGGCTAGCGCAAAGAAAAACGCACCTTTCCATTCGTGTTTTGTTAATCCGTTGATGAGGAATACCAGAGGAGCCATGACTGCCATAAGTTTGATCATTAGCCATGTGAAGCTGTGGAGACCCAGGTCAAAGCTAGTCGGAGTGCCGCACTCTGTGATCGCACCTGCCATGCTGCCAAGATAGGTGTGAATTCCTGTCGTTACTACGACTGCGGTTGCAGTTCCGCTTTGAACGCTTGTGCCCATAAAGCACGTATTTCTGAGTTCGATTGGTGGACCGTTGACCGCAGATTCGGGATCATGGAACTTCTCGACAGGAAGAGATTCTCCGGTAAGGCTGCCCTGACTGACGAAGAGATCTTTGGAAGCAATCACCCGTACATCTCCCGGGATCATGTCGCCTGCGGATAATTTGACGATGTCCCCTGGTACCAGATCCCGGAGGGGCATTTCTCTTGCCTCACCGTTACGAACAACGGTTGTCGTCACGTGAATCATGGCTTTGAGCTTTGCCGCCGCCGCATCGGCGCGAGCCTCTTGAAAGAAGCGAAGTCCGACGCTGAGCATCACCATGATGGCCATCACAGCTCCTGCGCGAGCGTCGCCCGTGACAAAGGACACTGTCGATAGGATCGCCAACAGAATCACCAGCGGATTTCGGCTAATCTTCAGAAGGCGGACAAACCAGCCTTGCTGGCGTTCTTGCGCCACCTCATTTGGCCCCATTGTTCGCGCTCGTTCTTCAGCCTCAGCCTGCGTCAGGCCCGCGGAGGTTGTCTGCAGAGATCGGAACAATTCCTCTCCGTCTTTTAGAGCAGCATTGAGGACATCGGGCGCTACGCGGATGCTATGGCCCTTCGCGCTCGTTGAAGCATGAGGCTTGCCCAACTCACCGTCCTTGGCTGGAGCCTCCATCGCGACATTGGTACCAATTGTTTTCATCGTTCCTCGGCCGTCTGTCGAGTCCGAGAAATATTCGTCACGGAACTACCAAGCAGACCTTCTATCCGTAATTCTGCACCGAGGGCGAAATGCTATGGAGATCGATCCAGGACAATAAGAAAGACTGCGCTTACGAACGCAATCGAGACCTGAGACGGGATGAGGTCTTGTCTCCATCCGAACCCATAGCGTGCGCAATTATGATCTGCGCATTAAATCGCCCAGCTAGGGTCTTCGAGTCAGCAAATGCCAAATCAGCTGCATCTGAGAAATCATGACCGATGACGATCTTCTTCAACCTAATCAAGTGTCTTCTGTCATCAGAAGCTTGAACCGTTATTTGAGTCTCCATACACCTATCCACCACATTCTGATTTGTCGCGAGAGCGAACGAAATCAATTGAAAAGTCTCTACCAGCGTAGGCAGCACTCAAGAGATTCGCTGTGACGGGTATCACCCTTGCTGAATCTGGCGGTCGAAGACAATCATTGGTGTGATCCGGATCACATCCATCACAGGCAGATAAAGCTACTGTCTCTGTTGAGGTGTTCACCATGAGAATACAGACCGATGTTTTAACTGAAGCGGGCCAATCCATGCAGGTCAAACCGGGAACGATGAAGGCTCTGGTCTTCAATGGAGATCAGAGAATCAGTCTCGAAGATCGCTCTATTCCAAAGGCGGGTCCCAGCGAGGCCGTCATCGAGATCACACTCACCACCATCTGCGGTACCGATGTTCATATCGTCAAGGGCGAGTATCCGGTTAAGCGTGGCCTCACTCTGGGGCACGAAGCCGTCGGCAGAATTCATGAGCTTGGTTCTGGAGTGAGCGGATATGAAGTTGGAGAGCGTGTCCTGGTTGGTGCAATTACCCCCTGCGGACAATGCAACTACTGCTTGGGCGGGAACCTGTCCCAGTGCGGGGGGACTATGGGAGGCTGGAAACTCGGCAATACGATCAATGGAGTCCAGGCGCAATATGCTCTCATCCCCTATGCTCAAGCCAACTTGGCGAAGATTCCCGACGAGCTTTCTGACGAACAGGTAATCTTGCTTGCTGATATTGCTTCCACGGGATTTTCCGCTTCAGAAAGTGCACAGGTAAAACTCGGGGATTCCGTTGCGATCTTTGCTGAAGGACCGATCGGATTGTGCGCTACGGCGGGAGCAAAGCTGCGCGGAGCAGGCCAGATATTTGCGGTCGATTCAAATCCGGTACGGCTCGAGCAAGCCTTGAGGATGGGAGCACATTACGCGATCAATATCAGCAAACAAGATCCGATTGAGGAGATTCTTCGGCTGACAGAGCGGCGCGGCGTAGACGTGGCCATTGAAGCACTCGGACGTCAGGAGACGTTCGAGAACGCGCTACGAGTATTGCGTCCTGGAGGCACGCTGTCGAGCCTTGGGGTTTACTCAGGCAAGCTGGCAATTCCCGCGGAGCCATTCGCTGCCGGCCTGGGCGATCACAAGATCGTGACTACCCTTTGTCCTGGAGGCATGGAACGTATGCGACGGTTAATGGAACTTGTTCTCCACCACCGAATCGACCTGACGCCCCTGCTCACTCATCGATTTACGTTCGACAAGATTGTCGAAGCATACACACTCTTCAGCAAACAAGAGGATGGCGTCCTGAAAGTGGCAATTCGAGTCTGTTGACAACTCAGCGAATACCAGAGCATATTATCTGCCTGCCTTCACGGGGCCAATGAGTTTATGAAGAGGAACACGCTAATCGGGCCCTTCGCCAGATTTTAGCTTCTGGTTCTGCTGTTCCAATCCCGTCCACAGTCCTTGTGTTGCGAATCTCCGCGCAGCGATTGCCATCGAGGAGCAAACCCATGCATCGTATATCCCTTATGTTTATCATCCTGCTCACAGCTCAAGTAGCAACTGCGCAACAGTACACAGTCACCGACCTCGGCACGCTCGGGGGAATCGGAAGCACCGCAAGGGACATCAATGAATCCGGCCAAGTAACGGGCTGGTCCACTAATGGCTCTCAAGAGCACGCCTTCCTTTACAGCGACGGCTATATGCGGGACCTCGGCACGTTACCAGGAGGAAATCACAGCGCCGGATATGGAATCAGCGGTGGTAAAGCACATGGTAAAGGAAATATTTTTCAACAAAGACATGTCTACGTAACGGGTGATGCAAATCTTGAGACCTGCCACACCACTCTTTGCGGACCCAACCATGCCTTTCTTTGGAAAGATGGCTACATGCAGGACCTCGGTTTACTACCTGGAGGATCGGACAGCCATGGACTAGCAGTGAATCGTGCTGGACAAGTGACAGGCGAGGCAGCCGTTTCCACGCCCGAGGGAGGTAGGTCCCATGCTTTTCTGTATAGCAACGGACAGATGCGGGACCTGGGTCTTCTGCCTGGCGGATCCTACAGCGAGGGATTTGACATCAATGACGGAGAAATTGGAGACGATAACAAGAAAGATGGAGAACACAGTGACTCTGAAGAGAACGTGCAGATAACCGGCTTTGCGGAGACCGCCAGTGGATGGGGGCATGCCTTCATCTACAGCAACGGTACGATGCGAGATCTTGGAACATTGCCAGGAGGAAGGGCCAGCGCAGGATACGCGATCAACCAATTCGGCGAGGTGACGGGAACCTCGGATGATAGCGCAGGAAGCAGTCGTGCATTTCTCTATGACAAAGATGGCATGCACGATCTCGGTACCTTGCCAGGCACGGATTGGAGCATTGGGAGCGGGATTAACCGCTATGGACACGTAGTAGGCCACACGTACAAATATCCGTATGAATTTCGTGCCTTTATATATCGTGACACCATCATGCAGGATCTGAACGATCTCATTCCGTTGGATTCAGGATGGAGAATAGATCAGGCACAAGGTATCAACGACCGCGGAGAGATTATTGGAACAGGCGAGCGCAATGGAGTGTCTCGTCAAATTCTGCTCACCCCAATCTGCAATCGCGACTCGCACCGCGGGAAAGAATGCGATGAACAGAATGGGAACAAGCATATTGAGTTTCCCAACAACGGATTTAGGAAACCCTGATCGAGAGCGAACTTCCTTCCGCGGATTCTGGCCAGGTGGAGGGCCTTTGTCGTCTTCTCGGCCCCTCTTGTCCTTAGTCCCGCGAACCTTCATGGCGGCTGCAATTCTCGTGCGATCCGTGTGACCTAGAGGGTTCGGAACAGACGGCGACTTGCCAACAAGCCCCCGATTCCGCTCGTCACCAGAAGAAGCGTACCCGGTTCGGGAATGACTCCTGAGGGTCTTGTAGACGATATGGTCGACCGCAAACGAGTCTGCCTCTATCGGGAAGTTGAGCGCGACACGGTTGAAAGGGACAGTGCTCGCAAATCGCCGCGAAGCCTCCCGTAAGACTAGGATCGGGAGAGCCGCTATAAACCAGTGAGCCCACCGCCGTATTCCCGCTGAACACCGTGATCGTCGTTGCGTCAGACAGCGGAAGCGAGGTCAGCTCCGCAAAGCCATAGCCCAGCGCGTCCGCAAACGAGGGCAGCGTCAGCAGGAGTGTTCCCGGCTGGACGCCGCCCAAAAAACGGGGAGAGACAATGAGTGGTGCCGAAACGTGGTTTGTGACTCCAGGACCACCGTCGATATTCAGTTGGCCGTTGGTGGGAATCCCCTCAACCATGTAATTGAAGAGTATGCCGTCGACCGTAAGACCGTTCACCTCTGTATTGGTGGCCAAACCATCAAACGTGGTCAGCGGCAGATCATCGTAGAATCGAGATCGGTCGAGTCGACGGGTGGAAATGTTGGCTTGAGTCGACATGTTCCTTCACCGTTCTCTTTGCCTCAGGCGTGAGCAACATGCGGAACGTTTCGTTCTGCAAATAGCATTCGAGCAGAGAGCCCGAAGAGATTGAGGCCAAATATGCCAAGATAGCCATAGATCAACCATGCAAGCTCACGCGGACTGAGGGATCCACCAAATAGAAGGGCGACTGCGGAGATGGCTGCGACGCCGGCCGAAACGTAACACCAGTTTACACCATGGTGTTCCGATGTACCCCTTGCAACGACGAATTCAGTAATTGCTACTCCGGCCGCTTGGGCCGCAGCGAGATAGAGAAACCAATGAAGTCTGACATAATCGGACACAAGCGCGAACAGTAGAACTCCGATTAAAGCTCCGCATATCCCCTGTATCCTCAGAGCCAACCGCCCGGGCCGCTTGCCGGGAATCATGAAGCTTGTCATAAAGACCAGCGCACTATCAATCACGCCATACCCTGCTAGGCAAGCAATCGAAATAGCGATGGCGAAAGGACGCAAGAGAATCGTCGACGCCATCTCCGGCATGAACAGAACCCCGGTTCCAGCCACAATCGCAAGCAGTCCACGCATCATTGTCGTTGCCCAATACTCTGAATAGGCTCTCATCGGTCTATCCTCCTGCTAAGTCCTTCAGCATTTATGTTCGCTCCGCCGTGTCGTTATGCCTGTGACCGCCGTCACAGGCACACGCGGACCTCATCACGTTAAATGGAGTTAAAGCCAGATATGTTTGCTGGCATCGAGCAGGAAAGCGCTCACGTTGATGATTTGAGGTGCCGTATGCCGCTCATCGAAGAACCTGTCGTTGTCGCCATCAAGAAGATTCTGCTCGCAACCGATTTCTCACCATCGTCGGAGAAGGCTGTTTCCTATGCAAGAGCTTTGGCTCTACGCTTCTCCTCCACTGTCGAGATCGCACATGTCTTCGATCCTTCCATCGTCACATCGTACGAAGAAGCAATCATCGGTCTGCCCGTAAACGAAAGGCGACGAATCGCCAATGAAATCCTCGACCGGTTGCGGGACGATCTCTCAGCCTCCGGGATTAAGACCCGCACAACAATGCCGGAAGGACCTTATCGTCCTTGGCGCACGAAAGGCCTCGTTTTGGCTGACGCACGTCGAGCGCGGTGTAACCCCTGATCTCCGGGCGCGTTTTCAGCAGACCCTCAAGCTGCATGAATTCTGAAGAGCCACAGTTGCGCGTCTCAGAAAGGAGACAAACCCAAATGCAAACACCAATACCTTCCTTCAAAAAGCTTCTGGTCGCCACCGACTTCTCAGCATCATCTGGTACCGCTTTCCAGGTTGCTTTGAATCTCTGTAACGAGCTTGGGGCAAGTCTCTTGGTTCTGCATGCCTTCGAGTATGGCAGCGTAGTTCCCCCGGAAACAGGAGGGCAACTTATCGCAATAGAAGACATCTATGAGAAAGCCAGGCAATCCCTCAACGATCTTCTGACGAGAGCGCAGCAGGTCGGAGTGGTATGTGAGATCAGCATCGAACGTGGCATCGCCTCTCCGAGGATTCTGGACAAGATCAGATCAGCGAAGATCGATCTCGCAATTCTGGGAACAAATTCACTGAAGGGTTTTGAACGCTTTGTATTTGGCTCTACCGCGGAAGAAGTCCTCCGCAAATCGCCGTGCCCCGTGGTTACAGTTGGCCCTCGAGTTTTCAATGCCGAGGTCACAGTCGAAGGTCCGATCGTCTTCGCAACCGATTTTGATCGTTCCACGATCCACGCAATTCACAGTGCTGCGTCCTTAGGCCGGTTGACGAAATCGTCAGTGCATTGCCTTCATGTGGTTCCTCGGATCGTCGGACGCGGAGGACAACACAGTATCATTCCAGAGGTCATGAACGAAACTCTGCAACGCGTCGTTTCGGAGAGCGGGGCGGATATCACGCGACCAATTTGTGTGACCACGTATGATGACGAGATTTCGAATGGGATTGTTGACTATGCACGAAAGGAGAAAGCGAGGTTGATCGTTCTGGGAGTCCGCCAAGCCTCAATGATAGCTTCGCATGCTCCGGCCCACATCGCTTACCAAGTAATATCAGCAGCCCCATGCCCAGTTATGACTGTCGCCTTCTCATCGCCTTCTCATTCGCGATCTGTTCAGCAGCTTGTATCTACGACGCTATAACGCGACCGTGGCATCGGGTACGCCGACACCTACCGACATACGGTCATGTGTATATCGCGTTGCCTAAACCTTTATGAACTGATAGTTACAAGCGGGCAGCTCGCTTCAGCAATGATATGAGCGGTGATGTTCGGCAAGTGCGGGGCCAGTTGAGACGCTCTCTGCACTCCAAGAATACTCAGCTCAGCACTGTCCACGTATTGTCGCGCAGGGATCGCGCTAAGATCCTGTCCTAGGAGATAGCCTTTGAAGAGGCTTGGTTCTTGGGCTGATCATGCAACAGTTGATGCGTTGAAACGTTGCCTCGTCGGATGTACTTTATCGTTTCACTCACCACCAGGACGCTGCTAGCAACAGCGATGCAAAGCATCCAATCACTACGACTAAGTTGCACGACACCAAATGCACGCTGGAGCAACGGAACACTCAAGATAATCACCTGCAGTCCTATCGAAAGCAGGATTGCGCCCCAAAGCCAGTGGTTACAAAATAGATTGCGAAAAGCACTCTCAGAGTCCGAACGCGCACTAACGGAATTGAACAACTGAAAAAGAATCAGTGTTGTGAAAGCCATGGAGCGCCTGTACGAAATGACATCACTCGAGGAGAGAAAAAACACTGATAATGTACCGACCGCCATCGTCGACGCTACAGCCAACAGATCGAACACCATCTGCCGATTGATGATGCTTTCGTCAGAAGGTCTCGGAGGACGGTGCATAATGTCAGGAGCCGCGGAGTCCACCCCGAGAGCTAGGGCTGGCGCACTATCAGTAACGAGGTTTATCCAAAGAATTTGTGCCGCAGATAACGGTAGTACAAGGGCGTGCGTAGTGCCGCCACTTCGCAGAGAAAGAATCACAGCGCTCAAGAAGATCGTCAGAACTTCGCCCAGATTTGTAGCCAGTAAGTATCGGAGAAATTTTCGTATATTGTCGAAGACAATGCGCCCTTCCTCAACTGCAGCAACGATTGTCGCGTAGTTATCGTCGGTCAAGATAAGATCGGCCGCATCTTTTGACACATCTGTTCCGGAGACTCCCATGGCAATACCTATGTGCGCGGCCTTCAAGGCAGGGGCATCATTCACGCCGTCGCCTGTCATGGCCACGATGTCGTTATTTTGCTGGAGCGCGCGTACGATACGAAGCTTGTGTTCGGGATTGACGCGCGCATACACGTCGGTAGTGCGCACCGCTTGAATCAAATGCGCATCGGTCATTTGCTCGATCTGTATGCCAGCCAGAACCTGATCGTCGGACACGATGTTCAGTGATCGCGCGATAGCCACAGCTGTGCTTGGATGATCTCCCGTGATCAGGATTGTGCGGATGCCGGCATGCCTTGCCTGTTCGACTGCCACACGAGCTTCCGGACGCGGCGGATCTATCATGCCAACCAACCCAAGGAACGTTAGGTTATGTTCTATTCCGAGGCCGTCGCGAACCGCTGGATCGAATGGTTCAGAAGATATAAGCGAACGAGTGGCAACACCAAGTGTGCGGAGCGCATTGACCGTCAACTTTTCGTTGTCACGGTGAATGTCTTGACGGCGTTGTGAGGACAAAGGACGAACGAAGCCAGGGACCAATTCTTGCGTGCAATTTTCAAGGAGGATGTCAGGAGCGCCTTTTGTAAAAATAACTAACGTGCCTGGATCTTGCTTGTCTTCGTGAACGGTACTCATCATCTTGCGTTCCGATGAAAAGACCACTTCCCTGAGGCGTGGATAGAGGCTTTGAATCGTGGAAGGTATGATCTTTGCCTTTCTTGCGGCTGTGAGCAGTGCGACTTCCGTTGGATCTCCTTGAATCTTCCACTGATCCTCGACCTTGTCTAACCGTGAATTATTTGCGAGTGTAGCGCCAATAAGCAGTGGGTGGACTTCCGCCCATTGATCATCGGAGAGATCCTCATCTTGAGCGGTCGTAAGATTTCCCTCGGGCGCATAGCCAATTCCTGAGACGTCCGTGCGACCAGAGGCGGTAATAATGACGGCCACCGTCATCTCGTTACCAGTCATGGTTCCGGTCTTGTCGGAAGCAATCACGGTCGTCGATCCCAAGGTCTCCACGGCGGGGAGCTTTTTGACGATCGCGCCTCGGCGGGTCATTCGTTGTACACCTATTGCCAGAACAAGCGTAATGACTGCTGCTAAACCTTCCGGCGTGGCTGCTACTGCCAAAGCGATACCAAAGAGCAGAACATTCATAATCACGTTAGCGTCTTTGAGCCCGTGTATCGCCAGCAACGCGATGACGACGCAGGCAGCTATCAAAACAACTCCTACCCCCATCTGTTTACTTAAGCGTTTTAGCTGTAGCTGTAGAGGGGCGACCTGATCCTTCTCTGTATCGAGTAGCGCTGCAACTCTCCCGAACTCAGTCTGCACTCCGATGGCCGTGACCACAGCCTGCCCATTTCCTGAGATAGCCATCGTTCCTGCAAAGACCATGTTCAAACGGTCACCAGTTGCCGCAGAATGCTCTACTGGATCGGGGTGTTTCATCACCGGAAGGCTTTCACCGGTAAGAGATGACTCAGTGGTGATCAGGGACTGTACCCGCACAAGTCGAGCATCCGCGGGAATCGAATCGCCTTCTCGCAGGACCAACAGGTCCCCCGGGACTAGATCCCGGGCCGGGAGACGCTGTTGTTGCCCATCCCGAATGACTGTCGTTTCAACCGGCACCATCTTTCTCAAGGTGTCCAACGCACGCGTTGCTCGATCCTCTTGGATAAATCCCAAAACGGCGTTCAGAATCACAATGGCAAGGATGATAAGCGACTCGTAGGGAATCCCCGGCCCGCTCTCAAGCCGGGCGACAATAGCAGCTACAGAGGTAGCGCCAAGCAGCAAATAAATCTGAGGATCATGAATTTGCATGAGAAGGCGTCGCCAGACGGGTACTCTGGGCCTCGTCCGCAATTCATTGAAGCCGAACCGTTGCCGCCGCTCTTGCACTTCTTCAGATGTGAGACCCGCTTGAGCACGAGTTCCCAGCGCTGTCGTAACCTCCTCAGCAGTCTGTGCGTGAGCTAGCTCCTGGATGCCTTTTGATTCTCGGATTGGAGATGGGTTTAATTTCACAATTCCCTTGAAGAATAGAGGGCATCCAGAGTGTAATCAGCGCCAACGACTGGTTCTGTGATGCAAATCACAGAACCAGAGTCAGTAAATCTGTATGTTCTGACACATGGAGCCTTCGCCTTCCAAATCGATGACTCTCGACCAGATTGTCGTGGCCACTGATTTTTCTCCCGCGTCGATCTCTGCGCTATTGATCGCGAATCGAGTGGCTCGGATCTTCCAAGCCAAGGTTACGGTCCTCCACGTCTTCCAGTACCTTGCCCAGCACCGGTATAAGGTCCCCGTGGACTGGATGATCAAAACGATTCGCCGTGAGGTCCAGGAAAAACTTGCAGAAGATAAACGTTCGTTATGTGAGGCGGGCATTGAGTCAGAAGTGAGGATGATCGAAGGCGGAGTACCGGCACAAGAAATCCTCAATTTCGCACAGTCCTGCGCAAATCCTCTCCTCGTGATCGGAACCCATGCCGTTGGCGGCATGGAGCGGTTTGTCCTGGGCTCCACGGCTGAGGAGGTACTGCGCCAGGCATCCTGTCCGGTCATGACGGTAGGCCCGCACGTCTCTGTTCCAACATGCATCAACCCATATTTTCATAAGATCCTCTATGCAACTGATTTCAGCGAGGCTTCCCTGGCTGCTGTTCCGTTAGTAATCGAATTCCAACGACCATCCGCTGCATCCATCCGAATTCTTCATGTTTCCAACAATACTGACCCGCAATCAATTGCGGAGGAACAACGTTTCGATCCTATTCGAAAGACCTTGTCGGAAGGCCTGGATCATCTTTGTGTGGGCTCCGAAGAGTACGTCATCTCACAAGGGGAAGTCATCAGCCAGGTGGTGGTGAATGAAGCCGACCATTTCCCTGCCGACCTGTTGATCCTTGGAGTGCGTCGCGCCTCGGCCTATGCTGCGCATGTTTCGCCTAAGACTGCGTTTCAAATTATTGCTGCAGCGCCGTGTCCGGTACTTTCCGTCTCTTCTTGACATCTTCCAACTAGGGCGACATCCGACATGAACGGTACAACTACGGTCCGCCTCAAGGAATCGCCGTCTGGCAGTGCGAGACGAATATGGAACAGCATCTCAGTAGCCTTATCACTGACAGCAATTGTCCTCTACTTGCTGTTTCACTATGTATTACAAATCAAGAGCGGCCTTGCAACACTTCCCTTATGGGCTGCAATCATTGCAGGTGGGTTGCCGTTGCTGTACGACTTATTCCGGCAGGTTCTCAAGAGACAGTTTGGCTCCGACTTTCTGGCAGGGCTTTCTATTGTGACGGCCACCATCATGGGCGAACTCCTGGTGGCAACGATCATCGTGTTGATGCTCTCCGGCGGTCAGACTCTCGAGACGTTTGCGACGAAACGTGCATCTTCAGTTTTGGATGCACTCGCTCATCGGATGCCGAACATTGCGCACCGCATCGTAGACGGTACAACGCATGATATTGCGGTTGCCGACATCCGAACAGGCGATCGCCTCATCGTCCTTCCCCATGAAATCTGCCCGGTGGACGGAACAGTTGAATCTGGTACAGGAACAATGGACGAATCGTTCCTGACAGGCGAACCATTCCGAATACGCAAGATATCGGGATCGCAGGTAATCTCAGGTGCGCTCAATGAAGACTTTGCCCTCACCATTCTTGCAGACAAGTTGGCAATCGATTCACGTTATGAGCGCATCATGCGGGTGATAGAAACGGCTGAACAGCACCCTCCACGAATCCGCCGTCTGGCCGATCGTCTGGGTGCTGTTTACACTCCCGTCGCGATCGTCATCGCCTTGATGGGATGGCTACTAAGCGGTGACCCCGACCGTTTCCTGGCTGTCATCGTTATTGCTACACCTTGCCCCCTGCTCTTGGCGATTCCAATATCCATCATCGGAGCTATTTCACTTTCGGCAAAGCGGGGCATCGTTATCAAGAGACCTGTCGTTCTCGAACAGATCGGGGGTATTCAGGCCATGTTCTTTGATAAGACGGGAACATTGACTCATGGAGAGCCCATCGTTACGGACACCCTTTGTTTCTCCGGAGCGACTTCCACTGATGTACTCCGCCTGGCCGCGAGTCTTGAGCAATATTCAAAACACCCGCTGGCTAGCGCCATCCTGCATGCAGCAGAGGAGCAAAAGATCGATCTCCAGACAGTCGAGGACATCAGCGAGAAGCCTGGGGAAGGGTTGAGCGGCCATGTTGCGGGAAGAAAGGTCCTCGTCGCAGGGAGGCGCAAACTCGCTCCTGAAATAGCTAAACTCCTTCCCGCAAGTACCTCAGGAATGGAATGCGTAGTTCTCTCAGATGGGCAGTTGGTGGGGTTGTTCAAGTTTCACGATCGTCCTCGAAAAGAGGGCCAACCTTTCATTCGCCATCTCAAACCCAAGCACCATATCAATCACCTTATGATTTTGTCCGGAGATCGTGATAGCGAGGTTCAACACCTTGCACATATCGTCGGCATCACCGATGTTCGTGCAAATCTGACACCAGAAGACAAGCTAAAGATCGTACGCAATGAAACAGAAAAAGCCCCCACACTCTTTTTGGGAGACGGCATCAATGATGCTCCGGCGATGATGGCGGCAACAGTCGGAGTTGCTTTCGGACAAAATAGCGACATTACGGCAGAGGCAGCCGGGGCCGTGATTCTCGAACCAACCTTAGGCAAAGTAGACGAATTTCTCCATATCGGAAATAGAATGCGCCGCATCGCTCTTCAAAGTGCGATTGGGGGAATGGTATTGAGCTCCGTTGGAATGATGGCTGCGGCGTTCGGCCTCTTGCCTCCACTTGCAGGGGCCATCGGGCAGGAGATCATCGATTTGCTCGCCGTGCTCAATGCTGTTCGTACATCGATCCCAACAAAAGAGTTGCGAGACTTCTAGTCACCGAGTCTGATTGCTGGTCAAGAGCTGTGACCTACATCACAGCACAATCGCACGATTACTACTACGGTTTGCATTGGAGATAGACGTTATGCGATCGGAACTCAGGCTACACCGTCTGCTTCTAGCAATGCTCGCAACACTGTTGATAGCTTTTGTAGCCGTCTTGTTTTACCTGGGCACGAACGTTGCCAACGAACACTTTGAAGCGACCGTTTCTCTGGTGGTGATGATTACAGTGGGAACAGCGTTTGTTTACATGGGTACTGCGGAAGGGATTGTAGCCTTTCAGTTTGGCCTGCGGCACAACCGGGAGCTATGGAGCTACCTGATACTTGGTTTGGTATCGGTCGTCTCTGGCCTGTACCTCGCAATGTCCGAGACAGCTTCCTTACAAACGGTGGCCGTTGTAGTGTCGCCTCATGCATTTCTCTTTGGAATTGCCGAACTGCGCATTGCGCAACACATGCAACATCATCCCAAACAAAGAACCCTGCTCCTGGTAGGTGGACTATGTGAACTCCTGTTGGGGGCAGTTCTCATGAGTGGCCCGAGGTTCTCGGTCAACCATGTAGCTACGCTTCTGGGTTGTGCGGCGGTGCTCACGGCTTTTCAAATCCTTGCTTTCCTTTTCTATAGACGACCGAACCTATCGCTACACACCAGGCGAAGCTAATCGTTCATTGAATAGAGCAGACAAAAGATCCAAGCCGAAAGTTGAGGATTCCGAAGAGTCTTCGGCCGAAAGATGGTGAGCGCTATGCGAACCCCACCTTGGGCGGTGTTGGAAGATGGAGCACGTTATGAGATGAAAGAGGGCACGACGGAAGCCTTCCCGGGTCACTTCGAGCGCATCCATCATGCGCGTAAGAGGGATGCTTGTCGGAATTGCGTGAGCAACCCACTGTGGTTGCGCCGTCGGTTGTTCCTGGTATGTTTCTTGCTCATCCTTTTTACAGGCGTATTGCCTGGGTCGTTAATAGGGCGTATATTTCCGGCTAAATCGGCCCTCCCCTAATCTAGCTCAGCTCAGATCTCCCCGGTTCATTGGCTGGAGAGAATCTAGGAATCTTTGATTGTTCGAATCAACCTTTCCCTGCTCGAAGAGGAGCAAGGCTTAGGGCTTCTTCTCCTGGGGTCAGAAGCACCCTTTCTCTATTCAGCAATCTTCTGCCTGAGTTTTCCGCACCCCAAAAGTGAGGTTAGGTATGAATCGCAGAACCTTCATTCAGATTGGGGCTGGGACGGCCGCCTTAATGGCTGCCCCAAGATGGGCACTGGCTTTCTACCAGAGTCCAACCACGATTCCTCTCTTCGGGACTGCTCTCCGCGGCGTTGGCCCGGGCGGTATCCCCGTCGCTGCACCGGATGCCTTTGCGGCGCCCGTCACCGGCGTTACCCACTACACCATCAACATCAATCAATTTCAGGATGCCGGAGTATGCCCGACGCTCGGCCCTACGACGCTGTGGGGTTACAACCCTGCGAACCCACTTGGGGGCGGCAGTCAGCCGCAGAAACACCTCGGTGGCATCCTCGTAGGAACCAAGGGAGTACCCATCCAGATCACCTTCCGAAACAACCTGAACGTTCCTAAGCACATCCTGCCGAACGACCAGACAATACCCGACGCGAATCTAGGATTCAACCGTACCGCAGTGCATCTTCATGGCGGTCTGGTGCCCTGGATCACCGACGGCGGCCCGTTTGACTGGTTTGATCCTAATGGAAATGTCGGAACTAGTTTCCTGAACAATCAAGTGCTGAATCCTGGTGCAGCCGCGGGCGAAGCAGAATACTACTACCCGCTGAACCAGAGCGCACGGTTCCTCTGGTATCACGATCATGCCGTCGGCATCACACGTCTCAATGCCTATGCGGGTATCGCGTCCGCACTGCTCCTTAGAGACGGTTTTGAAATCAATCTCAAGAACCAGGGCCTTCCAGAGTTCATTGAAAACTCGGTCCTTGCCGGTACGACAATTCAGGAGTTGCCGCTCGCGATTCAGGATAAGATCTTCGTCGGCTCAAACCTCGCCGCTGTAGATCCTACTTACGAGGGAGTAACCACGCCCGGCAGCCTCTGGTACGCCCACGTCTACGAGAGAAACCGTTGGAAAGCGCAAGGGAACACTGTGGGGGGAAATCTCACGCCTCCCGACCCGTCGGTGGTTGCCGAATTCTTCGGCGACACCATGCTGGTCAATGGCACAGCTTTCCCACGAACGAGTGTGGAACCGAGACGGTACCGTTTGCGGCTGCTGGATGCCTGCAACGCCCGCTTCCTGAACCTCCAACTGTACGTAGCTGATGGCAGCGCGAACGGCATCACCTTAGATCCGGCTACAGGTTTCCCGACCAATGCTCCGGCTCTCTGCGACCCCAACAATCCGGGAGGCAGCGCAACTGTTCTCCAGATCGGTACAGAAGGGGGATTCCTGCCGAGACCGGCAAGGATTCCTACCAATGTCCCCTTTAACCCTGTCACGCTGACCGGCTCGCTCCTCATGGCTCCGGCAGAGCGGCCAGACATCCTCGTCGATTTCAACGCCCATCCGGGCAAGAGCATCATTCTCTACAATGACGCGCCAGCACCGTTCCCCGGAGGTGCTCCCGTCAATGACTACTTCCCCGGCTGGAATGCCAAGAAAAATACCGGCGGCAATCCAGTGAACGCCCTCACGCCTGCGGGCTTCGGGCCCAATTCCCGCATTCTCATGCGGTTCGATGTGGGAACGACGGTAACGGCACCTGCCGATGTACCGCTCACCATCAACACTACAACCGACCTCAGCGGGGGCCTCGATACGCCGCTGATTCCGTTCGGCGTATCCACACCGCCTCCGGGCGTTGCTGTACGATCCCTTACATTAAACGAAGCTTTCGATCCGTTTGGCCGTTTGATCCAGCTTCTCGGTACGACAGCTTTTCCGGGTTCGCCCAGTGCTGGCTTCGGCAGAGCCTACACTGACCCGGCGACTGAAACTCCCTTGGTAGGAGCGACCGAGGTTTGGGAGGTCTTCAACACTACTGCCGATGTACATCCCATGCACTTCCATCTGGTGAATGTGCAAGTAATCAACCGGGAGCCGTTCAAGGTCAGCAGCCTGGGGTCAACCTCAGGCGGGGTCAACGTTACTGGCCCGGCCACACCTCCTCAACCAAATGAAACAGGCTGGAAGGAGACTGTCCCAATGTATCCCGGCACAGTAACGCGGGTGATCATGAAGTTCGACCTGCCAACTGTGCCATTTACGGTACCGTCAAGTCCGAGGACAGGCGGTAACGAGTACGTCTGGCATTGCCACATTCTGGAGCATGAAGAGCACGACATGATGCGGCCTCTGGTTGTGATTTAGCAAATCCCCAGCCAGGGGCGGGCCGCTCTTGACAAACCAGTTCCTTGGCGCAGAACCGGTCTCCCGCACGCGAGCGGTGCGAGAGGCCGGACGCCGAGGTTTGTCCCATGCAGGCCCGTGGTGTCGCGTGGGGCCTTTTTCCTTTGGCAGAGATCCCGGAGATAGTCGTCAGCGCGCGTTCCGGCGCTGGTGGCGGCGGGCATGCACAGGTTCAGACTGGTTGTTCTTATCGACATAATCGCGGCCCTGTCGTTTGTCGCAGGCAGCCGGCTTTGAATCGGAATCGCCCGCTACAAGTATTACGACAAGGTAACCCGGACCTGGGGCTGCCGAGGCTGCCTTATTGAAGGCACGACCCCGAGTTTTCCGTGAGGTTACTCTGCGGTGCCTGCAAGCCGATCACGCCCCATGATTGGAGAAACCTGAATTACCGGACCTACTTGTCATGGCGACCCATCATCTTTGGACGAAGGAAAATCGCTTGTCACGACATCGGCCATTCGTCGCCTGTTGTTGCGGCCTCGGTAGGATCGGAGAATAATGACTCCTGCTTTGCCTATGCGATAAGCCGTCTTGTTTTGCTGAATGCCCGATGGAGGGATCGATGACCAAGGAACAGCGCAGATTGGACGAGGCCCGCAAGAAAGAAGCCCCGTGGAAAAAATGGGGGCCCTATCTGAGTGAGCGGCAATGGGGAACCGTGCGTGAGGACTACAGCGAGGACGGGAACGCCTGGAATTACTTCACTCACGATCAGGCGCGGTCACGGGCATATCGCTGGGGCGAGGACGGTCTGGCGGGCATTTCCGACGATCATCAGGTTCTTTGTTTCGCGCTCGCCCTTTGGAATGGCAGCGACCCGATCCTTAAGGAACGACTCTTCGGGTTGACGAACAACGAAGGCAATCATGGCGAGGACGTGAAGGAGTATTACTTCTATCTGGATAGCACGCCTACTCACTCCTACATGAAGTACCTCTATAAATACCCGCAGGCGGCGTACCCATATATAGATCTCATCGAGACGAATCGCCGGCGTGATCGGCATGCGCTGGAATATGAGTTGCTAGACACGAACGTCTTCAACGAGGACCGTTACTTCGATGTTTTTGTTGAATACGCCAAGGCGGGGCCGGATGACGTGTGCATAAGGATCAGCGTGGCCAACCGGGGAGCTGAAGCTGCCACGCTTCATTTGTTGCCGACACTCTGGTTTCGCAACACGTGGTCGTGGATGGGAGGCGGTGTCAAACCTATACTTGCAGCCCAGCATATGGAGAGCGCGACCGTAATCTCGGCTCACCATACTGAGCCGGTTTCTCATGAAACGTTCCCCGACTACAAGCTCTACTGCGAGGGAGAGGTGCCTTTGCTGTTCACCGAAAACGAGACCAACAAGACGAAACTTTTCGGCGAACAGAACGCGTCTGCTTACGTCAAGGACGGCATCAACGACTTCGTCGTGAGCGGCAATAAACAGGCGGTGAATCCGGCTAAGCAAGGAACCAAAGCGTGCCCGCATTACATTCTGAACATCGGTGGGGGCGAAACGCGGGCTGTACGCCTGCGTCTGACACGGCCTATCCAGAACGAACCGGAAAATCCTTTCAAGGATTTTGAAGAGTTATTTGCTGAGCGCATAAAGGAGGCGGACGAATTCTACGAAAGCGTCACGCCGCCCGCTGTCATGGCCGATCCGGATCGCGCCATGGTGATGCGTCAGGCGCTCGCCGGTTTGCTCTGGAGCAAGCAATATTTCTACTACGACGTTGACAAGTGGCTGAAGGAACACAATGTCGGCCCATGGTCACCAGCCGAGGTACGGAAGAAGGTACGCAACAGCGAGTGGTTTCACATGGACAATGACGACATCATTTCGATGCCGGATAAGTGGGAATATCCGTGGTACGCATCGTGGGACCTGGCGTTTCACATGCTGGCATTCCAGCAGGTGGATTCGGATTTTGCAAAGTCGCAACTCGACCTGATACTGCGTAACGATTATCTGCACCCTAATGGGCAAATGCCGGCCTACGAGTGGAACTTTGGCGACGTTAATCCGCCGGTACATGCGTATGCCACCATACAGATTTATCTGACTGACAAGGAGCGAAATAACGGTAAAGGAGATTTAGAGTTCCTCGTTTATGCATTCTCCAAACTTCTGGTCAACTTCACCTGGTGGCTCAACCGCAAAGACCGTTCGGGAAACAATGTGTTCGAGGGCGGCTTCCTCGGCCTGGACAATATAGGCGTGTTCGACCGCAGCTCGCCGCTGCCTACTGGTGGGTACTTGGAACAGGCTGATGGGACCGCATGGATGGTGTTCTTCAGCCAGCAGATGCTGCGTATCTCGGTGGAACTCGCGGTGCATTACCCGGCCTTCGAGGAATTCGTCGTCAAGTTCTTCGAACATACCATGTGGATTGCCGGGGCGATGGACCGAGTGGGCGAGCATCACGACAAGATGTGGGACGAGGAGGATGGTTTCTTCTACGACGTGCTGCGCCTGCCCAATGGTCAGGCTTTCCGTTTGAAGGTGCGATCCATGGTCGGCCTTTTGCCGCTTGCAGCGGTCGCGATCTTTGAGGATGGCACGCTTGAAAAGATGCCAACAGCCCAGAAACGTATCCTCGAGTTTTTGGAGAACCACCCCGAACTCGCAGCAAACCTTCACATGCCGGCGACGCCGGGTGTGGCGGGCAGACGTCTGCTGGCCACTGTGAACGAAGAGAAACTGCGCCGCATTCTGGCGAGAATGCTCGATGAGAACGAGTTCTTCGGTCCACATGGCATTCGCGCGCTGTCGCGCTACCATTTGGACCATCCCTTCGTTTTCGGTCTTGGCGGCCAGGAGTATCGCGTCGCCTATCTGCCGGGTGACTCGGACAGTGGAATGTTCGGCGGAAATTCCAACTGGAGAGGGCCGGTCTGGATGCCGGTAAACTTCCTGCTCTACCTTTCGCTTTTGCGGCTTGGCGCCTATTACGGCGATTCCTTTAAGGTGGAGTGCCCGACAGGCTCAGGGAAACACCTGACGTTGTTCGAGGTCGGGCAGGAACTGGCGGAGCGCCTCATCGGAACATTTGTTCGGGATCGTTCGGGACGCAGGCCGGTGTTTGGCGCTACAGAGAAATTCCAAACAGATCCACAGTGGCGAGACAATATCCTTTTCTACGAGTACTTCCACGGGGACAACGGCGCCGGTATCGGTGCCAGCCACCAAACCGGGTGGACAGGCTGCATCGCGCGGATCATTCAGGCGAACGGAGCATTTAGCGCCGATCTGCTCGGCGAGCGGAATCTCGAGCGGCGTGCGATCAAAATGGGTAGTAGCACGAGCCCTTCAAACGCGCGATGACTGGGTACTTTTGATATTCAAGGAACTGGACTTCTTGCGTGGAGGACGGCGTGCTGATTCGACCGCTGCCGTTGCTCAATTTCTTCGTTGCGGTGGTAATGTTCTCCATCGCTACGGGTATATTGCTTTCGGGGCCGAGCCCGGCGAGGGAGAGTGGTCTGAACAAGCAGCTTCGCCATAAACCCGAGCGCGTCTGCTTCGGCGGCGCATTCGGAGTATATGGCTTCCGTCAACGAGAAAATTGCCTCAGCATACCGTCTTCGCTAGTTATAGGAAGCTCATTTCGGCCCGTAATCCTATCTTCTCGTTCCCGCAGGGACAGCAAATTGCGGTCTGGACCCCTTTCTTCAAAGCCCTACTCCTTCGTCTTCAGCCTGGAGTCGTTTTCGCGGATGAACGCCTCAATCTCCGGCGCACTCGCCAGGATGCGGAGCCATTGTTCTTTGTAGAGCGTGACCGGAAAACGTCCCATGCCGTACAGAGAGACCCCGCCTTTCTCGCTCACCTTCAAAGTGAGGCCGCCCTTGTCTTTGCTCTTAAGCTGCGCATTCTCAGCCCGCAGACGCTCCAGCTCCGCTTGCATCTCCGATTCGCTCATCGTTTCTTTCCTCCGATTCCCTGCATACAATTCATCTTCCACGCTTCCCAGCCCGGCGCTTTTTGACCGGAACATACCGATATAGCGTATCCCGGCTGATGCC
>NZ_JQKI01000091.1 GCF_000745965.1 Edaphobacter aggregans DSM 19364
TTCATCGACAAGGTGCGCGACATCGTGGGTCTGTATCTGAACCCTCCCGACCGGGCGCTGGTTCTGTGTGTCGACGAGAAGTCGCAGATACAAGCCCTCGATCGAACCGCGCCATGGCTGCCCATGCGCGCCCCGGCCAGGCGGAGCGGCGCACCCACGACGACAAGCGCCACGGCACCACCAGCCTCTTCGCCGCCCTCGACGCCAGGACGGGCAAGATCATCGGCCAGAACCAGCAGCGCCATCGCTCGACGGAGTTCCGCAACTTCCTCGACACCATTGAGAAGAAGGTGCCGGAAGAACTGGACGTTCACCTGATCCTGGACAACTACGGCACCCATAAAACGAAGCTGATCCGGGACTGGCTGGCCAAACGGCCCCGCTTCCACGTTCACTTCACGCCCACCTCGGCCTCATGGCTCAATCTGGTCCAACGCTGGTTCGCGCTGCTCACCGAACGCCAACTCCGCCGCGGCGTCCACCGCTCCACCAAGGAAATCAAAGCCGCCATCGACGACTTCATCCAACACCACAACCGCGACCCGAAACCCTTCCTCTGGCACAAAACCGCCGACCAGATCCTCGACTCAGTCGCCAGGTTTTGCAAGAGAACTTTAGACTCAGGACACTAGCCACGAGATTCCAACCCAAAGAAGGCAAATTCAAGCATTAAGGGGCCGCAGGGGCACTGCAGGAGCCTATTCTGGTGTGCGGCCTATGGCGTGAATGATGTCGTCGTTGGCCTGGGTATAGTCCAGCTGTGACTGCAGAAGCAACGTCTTGGCGTCGAGCTCCTGGGCAGTTCCCATATCGGACTGAGAGCTGAGAGCCTCTCCCCGAATCAGTTCCTCGTGCAGAACTCGACGGGATTCGGTGCGCAGGGCCAGCAGTTCCTCAGATACCTTCCGCATTTGCTGGGTCTTTTCCAGCTTGTTGTATGCGGTCTGTACTGCCAGTTCGACTTCATCGGTAAGCCGCGCGAGATTTTCTTTCGCCTGGGACAGTTGAGCCTCGCGCTCGCGGAGGAGAGCATGCTTGCGTCCCGAATCGAAGAGGTCGTAGCTGAAGTGAACACCGAAACTGCCGAAATTGCGGGCTAAAAACGGGACTTGGTTTTGGTAGCTGTAACGAGCGTAGGCATATGTATCCGGCACGTAGAGATCCGTTTTCGCCAGGCGAACAGCGGCATTCGCTTTCTCCACCTCGGCGCGCGCTTCGCTTATCTTGGGATGGGATGCGAGTGCCTCAGCCACGCACGTTTCGCGCGCGCAGGCCGGCTGCACTTCGGCAGTGTTGGGATCGAGATCCAGCGCCGTTTTGAGTGGAAGTCCCATCGCATCGTTGAGCTGCAGCGTAAGGTCGGAGAGCTGTAAGTCGGTAGTCAGGAGCTCCTGTTTTGCCCCCAGGAGCTGCGCCCGGCTTTCGATCAAACTCTCTTCCAGCACGCTGCCGTATTTCACCTGCTGGGTGCGTTCGCTTTGCAGGTCCTCCGACGCCTTGATTCTGGCTTCGGTGGCGGCACGGTGGACTTGCGAGATCAAAACCTTGTAGTAGAGCTGATGTATTTTCAGAGCAATATCGTTTTCCGTTTGCTGCGCATCCTGTCGTGAGGCATTCAGCTCCGCTCGCGCCATGTCGTTCGCAGGCCGGATTTTCAGCAGTGTGGTCAAAGGCTGTGTGAGCTGGGTTCCACTGGTCGTTAAGTTACGTCCACCCTGATTGATGATCGAATTTACAGGAGGAACAGGGCCGCCGGCGACACCGCCGAGACTACCGGCGCGGATTTCTATGAGTTGTGTGTCGGTCAGATGTACGAAGTTGCTTTCATTTCGAATAGAAGGAAAATATTCGCTCTTCGCGACTTCTTTGGCGTGCTGCTTCTCCTCGACCTTGTATTCGGCGATGTGGACGATGTGGTTGTGCTGCAGCGCCAACTGCACGGCCTCATGCAAGGTAATGTGGCGAGCGGAAGCACCATCTTCCGGCTCCGCGGCAAGGGTGAGAGAGGTCGACAGCCCTAATACCATGAGCAGGGCTTTTGTTTTTCGTATCATCCTTTCGACTCCTTCTTGGCGGCCGGAATGTTCTGCAGCGTGCTCAGGTCACCGTAATTCATCGGCGACTTGCGGAGCAGGGCGACGAGAATGAGTGCGATGGCGCACGTCCATGCGACCAACAGGTATCCGTCAATGAGGCTCAACGAATAGGCCTGAAGGCGCAGCCGGGCCGCGATGAGATCGACCGCGCGCTCCCCAGCCGATTGCATTCCAGAGGACTTTCCGAAGAGTCCAGCCGTCATTGCGCGGATATTTGCATCTGTAATCCAGTTTCCGCTGCTTACGTGCAGCCCAAGAAGGTTGGAGTGCAGCCTCTCGCGGTCGGCGAGAAAGTGGGCCATATATATGGCCCCCGCGGTTCCACCAAATAAGCGAATGGTATGAAAGAACGCAGAGAAGGTCAGGATCCACGGAGGTTTCGCCAACCCGCCCGTGAAGACTCCCTGCAGGATAATGCATCCCACGAGGCCGATGAGGCTGAACGATTGCCCGACGCCCGTGAGCAGCTCGGTACGATAGTAGTTTTCTGCCGCCCACGCACTCGTGTATTGAGCGCTCAGGACAGCCGCAAGGGCAGTGCACGTCAGCCCGGCAGCGAAGAGCAGTCGAGGATCCAGCCCGCGACGCATCAGAAACCCCGCTGTAAACGCGACGGGCAGGAGCGGAATAGCGCTCCAGATGATGGCTGGGCCAATCTGGTTCGCTTCAAAACCATGGATGGCCAGCGACTGCGGAATCAGAATGATGGTTAGGGTGAGAGTAAAGCGAAACCAGAAGAGCAGACTTCCCAACAGGACAGTGTTCCACTTCCAGAGATAAGGAAGCGCCACCAGCGGGTTGGGGCCGCGTAGTCGCCGTATGAGCGCGCATAGTGTGAAGAACGCGCCGGACCAAAACAACCCGTTGAATACGCCGGAGCGCCACCAGTCGAGCCTCTGTCCCTGCTGGAGGGCGGTAAACATCAGGGCCAATCCGGCACTCAGGTAAAGGAAGCCAACAAAGCTGGGCGGCGCAGGACCGTCCTTCTTTCTGGCGGGGGCTGCGGGTATCCCGAAATAGATACAGGTCATCATCACCGGCGCAATCAGTGCTGAATTCCAGAACATCCAGTGCCAGGAAAGATGTTCGCGGTACCAGCCGTAGAGTGACGGCGCAATATTGACGGCCCCGTCTATAAACGTTGCGTAGAACGCCATGGTGAAAGGCAGGAATCGCAGGGGAGTGATGCGAAGTGCAAAAGTCAGGGTGAGGGGATAAAAGGTGCCTGATGTCAGCCCGGCGACAATCAATGCCGCAACTAGAAGGCTATAACTGTGTATGAGCGGCAGGAAGGCGCAGGTCACGGTAAATACTCCAGCCGCAAATAGAAGGACGCGCCGTGGGCCAAGTAAACCACCGACGTAGACGCTAAAGGGCCCGATAAACATAAGGGCCGCATTATAGGCGCTGTCGAGCCATGCGCCCTGGTCGAAACTGATGCCGACGTGACCCTTTAGGTCCGCCATCCCAAGCGTGAGCATGCGACCCGTCAGCGTGACGAGGTGGGCGCCTATGAGGACGCCGAGAATCCCTACTAGAGGTCGTGTGGAGACCTCAGAGGGAATCGCCGCAGCCGTAGCATGTGCGATCTCTGCTGTCGTCAGGGGGCGATTTATACCGATGGAGGCAGCCATGAACTAGCCTTATTGTTTCGTTCGGAGAGTCGCAGTAACGGAAAGCCCTGGGCGCAATTTGCTCGCCAGGTCGGCATCATCGAGCGCAATCTTGACCGGGATTCGCTGTACCACCTTGGTGAAGTTACCGGTGGCGTTGTCGGGCGGCAATAACGCAAACTGTGATCCGCTGGCGGGAGCAATCTCAATGACCTTGCCATGAATGACCTCTCCGGGATACGCATCGATGCGGATCTCCACGGGATCACCAACTTTGACATTGGTTAATTGGGTCTCGCGGTAATTCGCTTGCACCCATTTCGTCTTCTCAAGGAAAGGAATCACCTGCGTTCCAGGAGAGACCAACTGTCCAGGTCGAACCTGCCGTTCCCCAACAGTGCCGTCTGCAGGCGCGAATATCTTTGTGTATCTTAGGTTTACTTGTGCGACGGTAAGCGCAGCCTCCTTGGCCTGCAGGTCGGCGCGAAGTTGGAGATGCTGCGCATCCAGAACATCAAGCCCGCGGCGTTCGGCATCGACTGCCGATTGATTACTGGATAGCATCGCCCTGGCCTGTTCCAATGAAGCTTGGCGACTGAGTAGTTGGGCTCGTGCGCCCTCTTCTGCTGCCACCACTTGCTCAACTTTCTGATGCGTAGTGGAGTTGGTCTCGATGAGAGCCTCCTGGCGACGGCGTTCGAGGAGAGTGCGGTCCCGGTCGGCTTGCCCTGCTGCAATTCCCGCTTGCGCCTCCGAAATTTCGGCTTCGGCTTGCGATACCCCGGCGAGTGCCCGGTCGATTTTGGCTTGCTGCAATTGCTTCTGGCGCCGGTTATTCTCGATGGCGGCTTTTGCCGCTGCCACTGCCGCACTCGCCTGGTCTACGTGTGCCCGGTAATCATCGTCGTCGAGTTGAACCAGGAGGTCTCCCTGGCGCACAGCCTGGAAATCGGATACCTTCACATCGCGAACAATGCCCGAAACCTTGGTGCTAAGCGGGGTGAGGTCACCGCGAACGTAAGCGTCGTCGGTAACCTGTTCCGCCTTGCCGCCTTCCCACGAATTCCAGTTCCGCGTAACGGTAATCAAGACGGCGAGAGCGAGTAGCACTACCACGAGAGGTGTGACGTACTTCTGCCAGCGGGACTCAGGTCGTGCTGCCGATTTCTGCTCGCTGCTCGGCATGTCCGGCTTCGATGCCGGTGCTGGGGAGACGGGGGAGGAAGACATTACTCACGCTCCTTTCGGTGACAGACATAGCAAGATGGAGTTTCATTTCGTGCTTCCCAAAGAAACTTGACACGGTCGATATCAGCAGTCTGGCGACCCTAAGCTCGCCACCTTTCAAGTACGAATCCTACCCGAAATCCTTTGCAACAGCACTGGTCATCGATTCAGCTCCTGAACCTCTTCGAATTGAATTTCTCCGGAACTCACGATGCCGCGCGCCGGCGAGTTGCGCAAAAGCCCGGGCCCCGTGCTCCTTCAATGTGCGGAGGCGTGCAGCCAAGGAAAGGGCACAGTCGTGTTTGGAGTACTCCAGAACAGACGTCACTAAGACAAAGCGCTCGAGGTCCCGCACACTCACCGCACATAGAAGGAAGCATTCGTCGTGCCACTCGGCAGGATGTTCTTCTAATACACAAACGGCCGTATTATCGACGTTATTCTCACCATCGACTCACGGTGGAGTTTGTGTGGGTGGTGAAGAGCTGACAGAATGTCAATATATGCACAGCTATCCGCTAATTTCGACCCAATGCGAAGTCGCGTGCAGTCAGCCTATGGAAGTCGTGCGCCCTCCTGCTCCAACGTTGGTCCTGCGCTCGACCTCACCCAGAATCGAATCGCACCCTCACCGCCTAGCATGACGGGCGGTGTCCAATGGTAGAGTTTTACTTCACTGAAAACACCCCTCGACTGGGTGCGAAGTGCTACTGGAGCCATCACCGGAGAAACGCGTGCCGTACTCGCGATATCGGGCGAGCGCTGCCGAAATGAACCACCGATTGGTTGAACGTGAACGTCCAACCGTTCTCCAAGATAAGATGCCCTTGGTTCATACTGGAATTCAGAATTCGAATCTAACCCTCAAGGCACCGGCATGGGCTTGGCAATCATCCGTTCCATCATCGAATCACACGGTGGCCGTCTATGGACCACCTCTAACTCCGACCTTGGCGCTATGTATCATTTCATTCCGCCAAATCGCCTTCAGGAGAGCACATGAGTTCTCCGGCTACGGTATTCATCATCGATGACGATGCCGATATACGCAACGCAACGCAACGTCTATTGAAGAGCGTGGGTTTGAACGCTGAGGTGTTCGCGGCGCCACAAGACTTCCTGCGGCACAAGCGCCCCGATGTGGAAAGTTGCCTCATTCTGGACGTGCGCCTTCCTGAGATCAGCGGATTGGAAGTTCAACGCAAATTGATCGAAGCTGGCGTTCATATCCCAATTATTTTCATTACCGCTCATGCCGATGTTCCGATGATTGTAAAGGCCATGAAATCGGGTGCCGTCGAATTTCTAACAAAACCGTTTCGAGATCAGGACCTTTTGGATGCGATCCAGCAAGCTTTGCAGCGCGACAAAGTAGCACGGCAACAAAAGAATGAGATTGGGGAATTGCAGGAAAAATACAGAACGCTGACCGCACGTGAGCGGGAAGTGATGCGTCTTCTGGTCTCAGGCATGCAGACCAAGCAGATCGCCTCCATGCTCGGAACTAGCGAAATTACCGCAGCAGTCCATCGCGGCCATGTTATGCGTAAGATGAAAGCAGGCTCTCCCGCTGAATTGGGTAGTATGGCGGAAAAACTGAAACTTCCAGCGGACAGTTCTTCTAAACCCACCTAACCTACCGGGTTCGTACTCTTTACCCACTCCTTATATACATATATAAGAGACCTATACACAACGACAATTGAGTCCTTTTGGGCAGACAAGATACTGTAGAAGCCGTGCTCACTACGACTAAAACCGAGTTGATCGCCGTTGTGGATGATGACGAATTGCTCCGGAGAGCGTTACGCCTGCTACTAAAAGGTGCTGGTTTCGCCGTGACCTTATTCGAATCGGCTGAGGAATTCCTTCAGTCGGGCCAACTTTCAGAGGTTGCGTGCCTGGTCGCGGATATCCGTATGCCGGGCATGTCCGGCTTGGATCTCCAGGCAAAGCTGAAGGCCGAAAGCTGTGCAATTCCGATCATCTTCATCACAGCGCACGGAGACGAAAAAATGCGCCTTCAAGCAATGAGGAGCGGGGCAGTGGGTTTTTTGCCCAAGCCCTTTGACAGTGGCATTTTGCTTGATCGAGTTCGAGCGGCCCTGGGAGCGTGAATGGTAGCAAAGACCTGATGTAACAGGTCTCCGGGAGGACAGTTGTGGGAGACATCGAGAATGGCGGGTTTCGGACTCACGACGATAGAGGACCCCAATTCCGGCAAATCGTTGGTAGCAGTCCGGCGCTCGAGGCGGTGTTTCAGCAGATTGAATGTGTCGGGCCGACCTCGTCCACAGTGTTGATTCATGGAGAAACGGGCACCGGTAAGGAGTTGATCGCGCACGCGATTCACAACCTCAGCGAAAGGTATGGCTCCCCCTTTATCAAACTGAATTGCGCCGCAATCCCTTTGGATTTGCTCGAGAGCGAGCTCTTTGGTCACGAGCGAGGAGCCTTCACAGGAGCCATAGCGCAAAGAATCGGTCGCTTTGAGCTGGCTGACAAGGGAACCCTCTTTTTGGATGAAATTGGGGATATACCTTTGACTTTGCAACCTAAATTGCTCCGCGTCCTACAAGAACAGGAATTCGAACGGTTGGGCAGTTGCCGGACGCATCATGTAAACGTTCGTCTGATCGCGGCCACGCACCGTGATCTCGTGGGAATGGTGGCACAAAACGAATTCCGCAGGGACCTGTATTACCGACTCAACGTTTTTCCAATCTCGCTGCCACCCCTCCGCGAACGCCGTGAGGATATTCCAGCCCTTGTGGAACACTTCGTCGAGATTTTCAGCCGACGCATGGGAAAGCGCATCCACAACTTTCCTTCGGAAACTATGGCGGCGTTTTCTTCATACACTTGGCCTGGCAATATACGTGAGCTACAGAATCTTATCGAGCGCGCGGTTATCCTGGCACAGGACGGCGTCCTGCCGAACCCACTGCCCACGTTTATTGGGCCTATTGCTGCCTCTCGTTCAATACGGACAACATCTAGAGAGCCACAACCTGCTGTGCCAATGACCCTCCGAGACAACGAACGAGCGCTTATACTCAAGACACTGCACGCGACGCGTTGGAGAATTGGAGGATCAAAGGGGGCAGCCGCCATGCTCGGTTTGAACCGGTCAACGCTGATGTACCGGCTGAAGCGGCTTGGGATCGTACGACCATTGCAGCGCGTCGTTTCAGCGGACAATTTCACAATGCTAGAGCAGCCTGAATCAACAGCACGGCTGTGAATATTTGGGTGATTGTGCCGTCTGTCTCCACATCATCTCAGCTGCATGCTCAAGATTTGAACCCACGCGAATACACCGACTTGAATGCGCAACCGAGCGCCGATACATCTTTTGGCGACGCGGCTCCTTCTACCTCCCTAGCAATACCAGGATCTGCGCAATATCTGTCTTTATCGGCGGACTTGATCTGCGTGGGTTCCGCGCAGATACGGAGGTAAGAGAGCGGGAGAAAGAGGAGAGGGCGGAACTTCTTTGGTGACGGTCCGTCAGTCACACATTTCCTTTGTCAAAGAGTCTGCCAAGTCGGCGATTCTACGGGATAAAAGAAGAAACGATTCTAGCTGCTGCGACAGCTTGTATTGTTGGTTTGGCGCTGCATTCACCGCTTGTTCGAGCTGGGCGTAGGCATTTATCAGATCCTCAATTTGCGCTGGCCCCTTGCCCTCGATGCGATCCGCCATTCCTTCCAGGGCCTTGGCCAGGTGACTATCGAACTCCTCCTGCGCGGACTGGATTTCTTCCGGCAACTCGAAGCCGGGGAGCCGAACACGGTACTTCCACAAGACGAGGCGAATAATGAAGATCATTCGCAAATTCGGCTGCCAATCCCGGATGCGATCACGCAATGCTAAATCCTGGTCGCGGGAAGGCCCAAATTCGAGGAGAACACCGTCTGCGAGAGTTCGTACTTTGTCAAGATTAGTATGGATTGTCTCGCGAAGCGCAAGGTTCCGCGTTATTCCAGTTTTCAGGTCTTTTGAAAACGGTTCTCTTGCAAATTGCGCCAACAATTGGAGATTGGAAATGAACGCCTTCTTCATCTGAACAGCGGCGCGCGCACTCCATATTTGATCAAACACCAGCCACATGATGAAGAGACCCAGCAAAATGCCGACTACGCGATCTCGTGCGACCGAGAGCGAGGTTTCCATTTTGAATCCGTCCAGGTTGATGAGGTAGAAAGCCACAGCGACCTGCATTCCAAAGTATGACAGCCGAGGGCTGGATGTTATGAACCAGGAAGACAGGGCGGTGACAGCAACGAAAAGAACCACAAAGCCGCTGATTGAATCGGAATAGGGCAGAATAAAGGCCTGCGAACCCATGCCAATTAGAAAGCCGCCAACCATGGCGCCGGCGATGCGAAGAACCTGTTTTTGGTGAGATGAACCCACGGTTGTGAGCGCTGTCAGCAGGCATGTGGTTACGGCAGTACTAATGCCGGGCCAATCGACTGCGTTGTAGATGAGATAACAAACGCTCGCAGCCGCGCAGCCTTTGACCGCGAACTGTAGGTGCTCAGGATTGACCACCGCGTCCGGGACAATAAATGTTCCTCGCCGCGTATCATCTGCTGATGGCACGTACTCCTGGATTGAACGAGAATCGGCAAATGCCTCGGGTATGAGAGATACTGTGTGCTCCATCTCGTCAAGTAAAGGGATAAGACTCGTCACTTGTCCATCGTCATTGAACTGGACCGATCCCGGAATTCGCATATTCATCAAGTCATCACGAATGATTGCGACAGTCGAGGCTAAGTTCCGGAATCGTCTCTGATCGTGGACTGACAGCTCGAACCTGAGCTGCGTCAGAGTTGCCGCAAGATCGACGAGCCTGCCCACAAGAGCTACAACACCACCAATCTCTACGGAATACTGGTGCGAATAATCCGAGCGCCGCAAGGCAAGCCGCAACAAGGAGGTTCCTTGCGTATTGAGGTGGATGATTTCTCGCTCGATTGCGGGATCTACAGCCCGGCCCTCCGCGTAGCAAGTCAACAAATTCCCGACTGCGGCCAGTCGCTCTGCAATAGGCAAAACAACTTCATCTCCAGACCGCAGCCGCACAAATGCCAACTCCACCCCCGCAGTAATCACGACTCCTATCAACACCGCAAGGCAAAGCCAAAGAGTATCTTCCACGTTGGTCTCGGCTGAAACATGGCGGTCCCAGAATGGAACTCCAACAGCAACCATGACGGCGAGGACTACCGCCGCACTGTAGTTGGTCAGAGTGCTGATGGCGTAGAAAACTAGGAAGAAAGAGCCGATGACCCAGAAAAAATGAAGCAGGGGGAGACTGACAACAAACCACATCGAAACCAGAAGATATGCGGCGCCGATTGCGGTACAAAGCAATATCACTACTGCTGATTCCACGGTTGCCCGCGAGGTCTGGCGAGAAATCATCAGCACATAGATTGCGCCCTGGAAAGCATGCGGAACGCGAAAGGTCATGCAGACGATCATCACGATGGTTGCAGCGATTGTCATCCGCGCGACGAGGGCCGCCCGCCCCGGATACGGCGCAAGTTCTTCTTTTAGAAAATTCCTTATCCACAGCGGACGAGATGGCTGAGGCATGCTTCGGGCGACGGTTGCCATTTTCATTCGCCCCGAATCGTGACCACGGCTGACTGGCCGACTCGAAACAAATCAGGCGTTGGATTCTCGACGCGTACTCGAACCGGGAACCGCGACGCCAGATGCACCCAGTTCAGGGTGCGCTGCACATCCGGAAGAGAGGGTTCCAACTTGCCAATCACATCAGGATCGGGGGTTACTCCAAAACCGATGCTCTCCACGACTCCGACAAAGCGAACATTTGGCCGCGACATCACATAGACATCAGCCTTCATCCCTGGCGTAATGCGCTTGAGTTCGCCTTCTCGAAAGTTTCCAACTGCCCACCAGGTGCGCGCGTCGATCAGCATGAACATTTGCTGGCCGACATGGGCATAGGCGCCTTCTGAAATCGTGAGATTGGTCACACGAGCATCGAACGGCGCGTACACACGGCACCTGTCCAGGTCGTATCTGGCTTTCTTCACCGCTGCCTCTTTTGCACCCCGCTGGTTGATCAGGGGCTCAAGAGTTGTGACCGCGTGCCGGGCTTGTTCGTGCTGCGCTAGAGCAGAGTTCAATTCTGCCTGTGCCAGCTGCAGTTGAGATTCAGCCTGTCTCAGTGCTTCTGCCTGCGCAGTTTCCGAACTCCTGGCCTTATCCACTTCATCCACACTGACAAACTGCTTTGTCAACAGCGGCTCGAGGCGATGCAGATTGTTGTTCGCGTAGCTCCATTGCGCGCGCGCGCGGCTTACGCCTCGCTCCGCGGTGGTCACGTTGGCTGCCATGCTGTGGATATTTGCCTGCGCCACAGAAACTCCACTCACCAACGCTGCTATTTTTCGCTGTTCATCGGAGATCTGCCCTTCCAGAGCTTTCTGCTCGGAAAGAGCATTTTCGAGAGCATATTCATACGGACGATCATCTATTTCGTAAAGCAGTTCGCCCTTCTTCACGAACTGATTGTCCTTGACGGTCAATCGGACGAGAGGACCCTCGACCTGGGGCGCGATTCCGATGAAATTCGCAAATATTTCGGCATCATCGGTCCGTGGATAGTAGTTCGTGTGGAAAAGCACGAACAGCCCAAGGACCGCTGCCGTTGTCACGATCACAACGCTGACCCAGCGTCCCAGACGCTTGCGCACTACCGCATTTTGATTATTTTCCATAGCATTTTTCAATGGAACAGGATGAGCCACATGGCGAAGGTGAAGAGTGCCGTCATACTTGGATAGACGAGAGCCGGCCAGGCTATCTCCACGTACCGAGACAAGATCGCTCGCGAAGCGACCGTAAGCAGAATGGCTACCGCAAAACAAATGAGCCACGCAGGAAAGAACGACCCCAGGATGTCGAATGAAGGGGCCCGTGCGCAACCCGTCAACACCAACAGGGCGTGCACGAACGCACTGCGTACATACCGATGAATCCTGTATACCTTCATGGCCGTGGCCTCGCGCTAGTGGCGCGAATGGAATCTCCGGTTCTGGACGCCAGGTCTGCGATAGCGGTGAGGACCTGCGTTTGCGCCGAGACATTCGCCGACCGGGCTTGCGCCAGGGTGCGTTGAGCGGCAGTCACATCCAGCAAATTGCGCACGCCGTTGCTGTACGATTCGAGAGCCGCGCTGTAGGACTGGTTCGCGGATTCAAGAAGAGCGATAGCCGCCTTACGTTGCCGAAAAGCAGTGTTCAAATTGGAGTAAGCGGTCCAAACCTCGTCGGTAATCTGGTTGCGTTTGACGTTCGCTTGGGCCTCTGCTGCGTGGACGCCGGCCCGCGCCTCGGCCAGCCGATTTTTTCGTGCGCCTCCATCAAAGACTGTCCATTGTAGATTCAAGCGCAACGCGCCGACCAGATCGGCAGTGTACGTCCAGGGATTTGGCGACTGTAAGCCATTGAACGACGCCGCAGCTGGGCTGGCGTTAAGGGTCAATGCGGGGTAGTACGCCGCCCTCGCCTCCTGAACACTTGCAGTTGCGGATCTTATCGCGGCGACTTGCCGCATTAAATCAGGTCGTTGCTCGAGTGCACGGTTTATCGCCTGATCGACCGTATCGCCGATCGACTCCGGAGTAGGTAGCTGATCCAGCGGTTGGACCTGGATCACAATAGTCGCGGAGGTTCCCACCGCGGTTGCGAGATCGCCGCGAGCGATCTCCTCCGCTCCGACGATAGCTTGCAGGTCATAGTCAGCCTGAGCAGTGGCGCTCCGCGCCTCCAGCACATCGGGTAGAGTTCCCAGGCCATGAGCCAGGCGTTCCTCGGCTGCTTGTTGCACCGCTTGTGCATTCGACAGACTTGCTCGTGCCGCACCCTCCTGCCCCATCGAATTCAATAACCGGTAGTAAGACTGCTGCACCTGGTAGATGACTTGGCGATGAATGTCATTAAACGCGAAATTGACCGCCAGAACCTCCGCTTTCGCAGCGCTGATTCGGCCGGAGCGGGCCCCGAAGTCAAACAGGGTGTAATTGAGCGCCAACTCCACCCGAAAGTCCTCGATAATCTGGCGATTGAAGCGATCGCCAAATAACACATCCGAGCGGCTGGTCCGTGAGATTGCGGCAGCTGCGAGTGTGGGATATAACTCGCTGCGCGTTACGCCAAGGGTTGCCGCTTGAGCGCGGGCACGTTCCCACGAAACGCGAGTGGCTGGATTGTGTGCTTCCGCCAGATCAATTAGCTCTGACAACGTATAAGTCTTTGCCAGATCTATGGTGAATCTCGAGTCAGGAATTTTTTGAAGATCTGCTTCAATATTGATTTCAACAGGCGAATGCCACACATGATCAGGCGATACGGGGGCACTCTGCGCTAGAGCACAGCCGGCGCACTGCAAAACAATGAGCAAAGTTGGTCCTAGTAGAGCAGAATACAACTTGTAAGTCTCCACATGCCTTCTCTCTAATTTGAACAAGGCACGCGGAGCAGCGGGCCTGAAGTGGAAGGCGAAACGTATCGAACTCGAAACACGTCAAAATTTCCTGATTCCTAACAAAAGAGGCTAACGCTGCTCCTCCTCATGGCACTCATGAGTCCAGTCAATCCGCGTCCGACTCGGGGTCGAATCAGAGAATTTCGTTAAGCAAATGGACGCAGACGCCGTAAAAACGCTGAACCCCCGCTTCCTGCAAAACACCTCGAAGGAGGTCCGCTACTCTCTTTGCCATGTACTTTCCTCTCGAAGGGAATCTGCGCTTTAGGGGCCAACTAAACGTAGAGCAAATGTATCTCCAAATGTTCCGTTCGGCTAACTGACTCGCTTTTATACGTTCGAGTGAGTGCCTCAAAGGCCAGACTACAAACGCGCAGGCTCGCCAAGACTCAATGGATGCAGCACGCTAAACTTCAGGCTGGATCTTCAAAAGGACATCTATTATCACTGAGCCCCCCTGTGGCTGGAAGCTAATGGGACCTGATCTATTGCTCAATATTTGACACAACGTGTCGGAACGCGGACATTGTCACGCTTGTTCCTTTTCGAAGATCCCGCTCCCTAAGCTGAACATCCCATCCTGACTCCGTTCGTCTCCACGCATAACCGTTAGACGATCAGACTTCCGTGGCTAAGCCGGAAACCTTGATCGGTTGGCAGCGGAGAAGCTTCAACCTCTTTTGACGCTGGAAGTCACGCCGGGGGCCATATATGTTTCTTTGGAGCAGCGTGTACCGCAGGATCATTCTTTGCGTGCGGTACGCAAGCTGACGGATGTTGCGTTGCGCAGCCTGAGGGCCGAGTTCGACGCGCTGTACGCAATCTCGGGTCGTCCATCGATTGCGCCGGAGTACATTGCGGGCTCTGTTGCTGCAGGTGTTCTACTCGGTGCGGTCTGAGCGTCTTCTGGTGGAGCAGATCGATTACAACCTGTTGTTCCGCTGGTTTGTTGGCCTGGGCATGGACGATGCGGTGTGGAATCATGCGGTGCTCTCCAAGAATCGCGACCGTCTGTTGACCAGCGACGTGGCGCAGCGATTCTTCGCCGAGGTCAACCGACAGGCGAAGCGGTTCATGTCCGACGAACACTTCACCGTGCACGGCACTCTGATCCAGGCCTGGGCTTCGCAGAAGAGCTTCCGCTTCAAGGGTGGCTCTGATGAAGCGCTCCAACTAGACGCATGAATCGACCACCGATCCGGACGCGCGGTTGTACAAGAAGAGCTATGGTAAGGAGTCGAAGCTGAGCTACCTGGGCCATGCTCTGGTGGAGAACCGCAACGGTTGATCGCCGCGGCGATGGCTGAAGCAAACCGGCCCGCTCCAGCAGGTCAAGCTGCGCGGGCTGGCGAAGGTGGACTGGTTGTTCGTATTCCATATCGAACCCAGATTTCGTTGTCACTTTAGGTCCATACGTCCCGTAAGTCATTTGGAATGTATGGCGGGGACGACGGGGCTCGAACCCGCGACCTCTGCCGTGACAGGGCACTAGAAACCCGTAACTTGTAGAAAATAAGCGTAACGGATGGCTCCTTTTGGCGCTTATGGGAACATGTGGGAATGGTTATTGTGTCCTTAATGTGCCCGCGACCTCTGTCCTTCCGACCTCTGCCCGGACCTCTGCCTAATCCACTAGCTAGGTCACGGTCGCAACGCGATTCGTTTCACCCGAGTTGAGATGAAAGGGTCTCTTGTACGGTTCGACCCGGAAGCCATTGGTTCTCCAGCCATCGAGGCCGCCCTTGAGGAATTTGATTCGTAAGAATCCCATGGCGAGAGCCCGATGCAAGATGATGCGGCTGGTTTTGTCGCTCGGGCAGGTGCAGTAAACGATCATGTCTCGCTCTTTCGGAAGCAGCGAAGGATTCGCGTGCACCTCATCGGTTGCGAGCCACTGTGCGCCCGGGATGATGACGGAATCTCCCAACAAATCCAAAGGCTGGCGAACGTCAACGACAACAACATCCTGGTTTGAATCCAACAACGCATGCAAGGCTTCCGGTGTGATGGTGTACCGTTCCATTTCGCGACGGTCTCTTATGCGTTTGGCGAGAACGAAAGCCACCAGGACAGCAGCGCAAAGGATCGATATCGCCAAGAACATCTCTGCTTCTCCCTGACAGTACTCAGATTCACCGAAAGTTGATAGGATTCATCGTCGGCAGCGAGTCGTGCCCACCGCTGATTTTGAAGTCGAAGCTGACCTACGCGCAATGTGAGAATCCGACCTCGTTACGGAAACCGTTGGGAGGCTTACGCCTAACGGGCGCCGCCGGGCTGCATGCAATATTGGGCTATCAGCGCCAACCGAGCGCGGGAGCAACGTCCGTGAGAATCGCTTCAATCACATGCACGTTATACGCAACGCCTAATTGGTTCGGAACCGTAAGCAAGAGAGTATCTGCCTCCGCGATCGCCTCGTCTTTTCTAAGCTGCTCGATGAGAATTTCTGGCTCAGCAGCATAGCTCCGACCGAAGATCGCCCGTGTATTTTCGTCAAGGTGACCGATTTTGTCCTCTTCCTGAGGCTGAGAGCCTCGTCCGAAATAGGCACGATCGCGGTCATCGACCAACGCGAAAATGCTGCGGCTAACGGAAAGGCGCGGACCGCGCGTATGACCAGCCTCCTTCCAGGCGGCGCGAAAGGCGCGAATCTGCGCAGCTTGTTGGATGTGGAGCGGCTCGCCAGTCTCGTCGAATTTGAGTGTTGAAGTCTGCAGGTTCATTCCCAGCTTCGCGGCCCATGCAGCTGTCGCATTGGAAGCAGATCCCCACCAGATCCGGTCACGCAGCCCTTCGGAGTAAGGCTCAAGACGCAAAAGCCCCGGCGGATTGGGGAACATCGGACGCGGATTAGGTTGAGCGAAGCCTTTGCCGCGCAGCAGCTCGATAAATTCTTCGGCGTGTCGCCGGCCCATGTCTGCATCATCCTCGCCTTCAATCGGGCGGTAGCCAAAATAGCGCCAACCATCGATGACCTGCTCGGGGGAACCGCGGCTTATACCCAACTGCAGGCGCCCGCCAGAGATGAGATCCGCAGCGCCAGCGTCCTCCACGATGTAATGAGGATTCTCATACCGCATGTCGATCACTGCGGTGCCAATTTCAATCTTTCGCGTTTTTGCACCGACCGCCGCGAGCAGTGGGAACGGTGATGCGAGTTGCTGCGCGAAGTGATGAACGCGGAAGTAGGCTCCGTCCATTCCCAGGCGCTCGGCCTCCACGGCGAGGTCAATGGATTGCAGGAGCGCGTCGGCGGCCGACTGCGTTCGTGACTGCGCAGAAGGTGTCCAATGACCGAATGAGAGGAACCCAATTTTCTTCATGTAATCCAGTCTCCCATCCAAGCTAGGAGATTTCTCGGTAAACCTGGCATCCTTACGGTCTTGCCTTTGTCGATACGAGGCAAACTATTCCCGCGCCATCGGCTTTACCGCTAGAACATCCTTGAAGCTTGCGCGATATTGCAGAAAGACCAGGACCCAGAGCACAGACGCTAGCAGTGCTGGAGCAATGCTCGCAGGCGCAAGCGTGAGGTGAAACGCGAGGATGTTGTAGAGCTCCGCCGCAAGCAGAATAAGCGCGAGCGGAACAAAAAAGCCCGAAAGCAAAAGCAGCCCGCCAATCAACTGCACCGCGAAGAAGAACGCGGCAAAATGCGAAGCACTGATGGCGACGAAGAACTGGATCGCAAGCGGGTTCGTCGGCGGTGGCTGATGGATGAAGTTGAGAAATCCGTTCAGGCCAAAGACTGTAAACAGCAGTCCAAGCAAATAGCGCGCAATGATAGAAACAGTTTTCATATTTCGTCTCCTTTAAATTGCCTGTGCGTGCGATTGCACGACTTGAAGGTGCGGGGCGAGAAACGCATCGCGGTCCTGCCCGTGGTTGAGTGCAGCGGTTCCGCCTGCCGTGCGGAAAGTCGCATCTGTCACACCGAGGAAGCCAAAGACCGACCGCAGATACGGCTCGACAAAGTTGAATGAGGACATCTGAGTCTGCGCGTCATATATCCCCCCGGTCGCGATGATGAACGTCGCCTTTTTGCCCGTGAGCAGTCCTTTCGGCGTTCCTTCCGCACAGGAAAAGTCCTGCCCACGCGCGCGATCTGGTCGATCCAGAGCTTGAGCACCGAGGGCACCCCGAAGTTATGCATCGGCACCCCGAAGACGTACTCATCAGCCTGCTCAAGTTCGGCCAGCAGCACGTCCGAAAGCGCCAGCAGTTCCTTCTGTTGCGGGGTGCGCGCCTCTTCCGGCGTACATCTTGCCCTTGTACACGCCGTCGATCGCCTCCACGTTCAGCGCCAGCTCGCCGTTCTGGAACGTCGTCTCCTTCACCGGGATCGGCTGGGCGCCCTGGTCGATGCTGTAGAAGAGCGCGCTCAGCTTTCCATCGGGAGTCTTGGTGATCTTCAGCACCGTGCGCAGGCCCTTCTGCGCCGTCTGCAGCGTACCCTGCCACGTATCCTCGGGGTTCGTCTTCGCCGGCGCCTGCGCGTAGCTGCGCGAAGCATGCAGCAGCCCGAACGTCAGCGGCAGTCCGATCGAGAGAACACCGGCAGCGCCCAGCACCAGCTTCCTTCCCATCGAGAGCCGCTCAGCCGCACTTCCAGAGAGAATATGCGCGATCCGCTTCTTCAGATCCGCGCCGGTTACACCAGAGAAACACGCCACAGGAACCTCCAGGTAGAACTTGCAGATATTCAGAATCCCCTCGGCATACTCCGTCGCCGAGTGCGACTGCTCCAGCACCGCGTCGTCGCACGCGACCTCGCGCTCCGCGATCATCTGACGACCAATCCACCACACCAGCGGATGAAACCAGAAGATCGCCGAGACCATCATGTGCAGAGCCGCCCAGAGGTTGTCGCGCCGCCGCACATGGCAAAGCTCATGCGCCACGATCGCCTCCATCTGCGCCACTGAAAGATTGCGCGTCACGCCCTCGGGCAGCATGAGCACCGGCCGAACAATGCCGAAGACACCGGGCTCAGCCGCGCTCACCACGATCACTGCGTGCAGACCGGCGATGTCGCCGACCGGCGTTCCGCGCCGCACCATCGCACGCAGCCGAACCCAGCTGCGCAGCCATACAAAAGCAACAACAAGCGACCCCGCAGTCCACACAAAGAGCAGTGCATACTGCATGATGCTCTGCCGCTTTGTTGGCGCGACATCAGCGTGCGAACCCTCGTTCACCACAGGCGCAGCCGCATGCAGCGGCTTCACCAGGGTCGAATGGCTCGCCGGGCCTTCGATCATCATGGAAAAAAGCGGTGCCACACTCGGTGCCGCCTGCTTCTTCACCGAGATCGCCTCTCCAGCCGTGATCAGCAGGCTGAAGGGCAGCAAAAACTTGATCGAGGCCAGCATCCAGAGCCGGAAGCGCATCCGCGCCGCATTGCGCCGCAGCATCACACTCAACAGCCACAGCGATCCACACACCACCGTCGACTGCCACAGGTGATGCATCAACCCCACTACCCAGCCCGCACTCCAGTCCAGTGGAAACGTCATTCCGACTTCCTCCGCCTTCGCGACTGCTTCAACAGATCTTCCGCTTCCTTCACATCGTCCAGAGTCAGCTCGCCGGTCTCGATCAGGTGCGCCATCACCAGCTTGCCCTTGCCGCCGAAGAAACCCATCAGCTCATCCAGCAAACGCCGCTGAGCCTTGTCACGCGAGACGATCGGAGCGAAGATGTGGAAGTTCCCAACCTTACCGCTGCGGCGGACGACACCCTTCTCTTCCAGCCGGTACACCACGGTCTGCACCGTTGTGTATGCCAGTGAACGTTGCGTGGACTCGCCGACGGTGAGGCCCTCAGTGATCTCGCGTATCGAGGCCTCCTTGGCCCGCCAGAGGAACTCCATCACCCGAAATTCCAGCTTCGAAAGTTTTGGCTGATCACTCATACGTTGGTTCAGATTCACTACATCCGTCGTAGACGCGCAACAAAATAGATGCGATCGACTCGTTCGTTACAGAACCTACAAGAGTGATCTATAGACGCCTGCCGCTGAATTTCTCAGCTTTGGTACTTTGAAGTCTTCCAATCTCCCAGCTTGTTCCTCTTTCTCACGGCCGCCATGAGAAATACGATTCGCCTGCATGTTCAAGATCTATCGAAGATCCACGCGATGCTTAAAGAGTGAGAGCTCCGAGCGTGAAAGTAGTAAAAAGTGCGTTCGAGTCCATCGCGTTCGAGTCCATATAGCCTGCGATTCCCCCGAAAAGTCAGCTTCTCGGCAAGTTCGTGGAGGCCCCTGATACACTGCGTTTTTCGATACCGTTCCCGCCGCCTGCGCACGAGCGATGGGCTATGCGTCGTTCATCTGCCTGTGTCCCTCGCGTCACGAGCCGTCCTTCAGATGGCCGAGGCTCTGCGAATAAGGTCGAGTTTCTCCTGTCCAAGCCCGTGCAAATCGTCTTCGGTTAGGCGGCCGTCGCGAAGTAGTTGGGCAAACACGAGTGGAAGGATGGAGTAGCGGTAGTCGTACCTTCGGTCAATCTCCCGCCGACGTTCCGTCAGCCAGCTTTCCAAATCCCACAGCTCCGACGGCTCCTCGATCCTCGCGGCTCGGCCTTTAGCTTCCTGGAGGAGAGCTTCCAATTCTTTGCCAAGCGCCAGGTCGAAGGCTCTGCGAGCAACTGTCTTCTCGGCATGAGACCACTTTAGTTCGTACATCGGGATGACGTTTTGAGCTGCCGAGTCCGGTGAGTTGGCCACTTCTGGGTCTCCCGCCCGCATTCTATCGCTTTCAGCGCTCTCTAGCTTCTGCATTGCAACGGCCATTCTGATATCCCCCGCTCGGGCGCTTAGTCGCGGTGCAAACAAGCGGTAGCACTTCCGGATATGCCGGAAAAGTCACTTATGAGCGGTTCGATCGCGAGGTGATCGTTGACTGCCTGCACCAATCTCTGCCGCGAACCCAGGTATCGCTCTGTAGTTTCCACAGACCGGTGGCCGAGCAAAAACTGGATTTGTTCAAGTTCCCTCCTGCGGAATGACACAGCCGTGCGCAAGTCCTGCGCAAG
>NZ_JQKI01000092.1 GCF_000745965.1 Edaphobacter aggregans DSM 19364
GGACTTCGACTTTCTCCTGGATGCAATTTCCCTTCGGGACAAGCCGGCAAACGTCGCGGAGAAACTAGCGGCTCTGGCCTACACCGTCGTGCCCGAATCGCGTAATTTCCAATTCCAGAAGCCGATTCCCGGCACTAACGAGGTCATGCGTGTCGAATTCATGGCGCCACACGAGCTGAGGCGAGGGAACGACTTCCGCGTCACGATTGAAAAAGGCCTGCACGCACGGGAATGCCTTGGAGGCACAATTGCACTCCAGGAATCCGATATGCATGAAGTGCAGGGTATGCTGCCCGACGGGACACCTGCGCGCGTCAATCTTCGTGTCACGCGCTCCAATGCGCTTGTTCTGCTGAAACTCCTTGCTCTCGACGACCGATACCGGAATCTTCGGGGACCGGAACATGCCGACCACGACCGTAATGAAGCCAGAGTTCATGCATCGGACATCATCGCGATCCTGAATGCAGCTGTAGACATCGCGTCCTTTCGAGAGGCGTTCTATGGCCAATTTGCGGAAGATCCCGTACTGGGGATACGCGCGGTAGACCACCTGCGTACATACTTCCGGGAAGATACCAGTCCTGGATTGCTGCTCTACGAGGAATCGCTAAGGCCCCGTGTCCCTGCCGACCGCAGCACCAGAGCACAGTTGGCGGAGGAACTGCGGCGCGCCTTGCAAATGATGAAGGAGATCCTTCCATCGGACGCCTTTTACTCGCTGCGCTTCGCCGTTGATGATATCTGCAACCTTGATCAACAACGGACGCTCTCCGAAGACTTTGTTCACAGCTTGGCCAATGCGGGAGTCACCGTAAGTTCAGAACTGGCGATTCAGTTCTTTCCGGGAGAGGTCTTCGGCGGAGCATACGCTAGAGGTCAGCGATTCCAGATCAGCGCGCACGAGGAAATCCAGAAGCTTAGCAAAAGCGAGAAAGGGCTCCTGACGAGCTATTGGAAGTTGCGATCTGCCGTACTACTCAATGATCGAGAACTCACATCGCGCTTCGAAAGGATCATGAAATAGGGCCAACTATGCGCGCAGACGACCTTCAACAAAACATCACGGTCTATGGTTCGCTGTTTCCGGAGCCTGTCCAGGTAATCGTTGTCATTCCGCCGGGCAATTCGATCAAGCTGATCGGGAAGGGCCTTCGATCAAAGACGGTTTACGAACCGATTCTCACTGCCGAACAGATTGACCAGCTGCAAGCCTCGCCGGCTCAAGAGCCTTTCGATGGGGATGCCAGGAAGTTCCGGCTTGGCGTAGAGGCTATGCGCCTCGGCTTGGCATATGAGTACGACCCTTACTTTTCGCTCTCCATCGCCCGCCTGGATCCATGGTGCTGGCCGTTTCGTAGAGATCAAGAGCGCTCTCCGTGAGATGGGTTTGGACGACAGCCTAAACAACGATATCTAGTTACGAGTTTTGACTGTCCGTTCAGATAGCGTCCCTCTCCAACGCTGTCCACGCGTGAGTCGACCACACACAATGCTATATCGCGCTCGCTCCATTTTATTGCCTTTGCGCGTAAGATATTGACCATATTCATGTTGCTATGATCACTGTAATGCCTGCTCGATCACAACTCACTGAGTGCATTGGCCATTTATCGCGAGCCGACACCCATCATCGTCAGCTCAATCAGGGATACACGCTTGCATATGTCAGACAACATCCAGTTGGTGGACGGCAGCTCCTCCGACAAATGTGCCGCGGCCCTTCTCGCGAATGACGTAACCTTCCACGCGAAGCTCGTAAAGGGCCTGCCTCACCGTTAGGCGGCTGACCTGAAACGCGGCGCCAAGCTGCGCTTCCGATGGAATTACATCACCGGCGGCAAGTTCGCCATGTTCAATTCGATCCAATAGGAGATCTTTGATCTGCTGGTAGAGCGGAACGAAGCTCTGACGATTGAGCCTACAATCTTTAATTGACATTCTTTGCGGCCGGTTCGCATGGTGCGCCAAGATTTCCTCCTCTTCCTAGCGAGTCATTTCGTTATGTTTTCGGTGCGATGCTCCTAGTCGCCGCGCAAGGCGATCATGGGGTCTATCTTCGCTGCGCGCGTCGCGGGAAGGGCAGATGCTGCGAGCGCAAACGACAGCATGGCGATGGAAGAAAGCATCAGCACAAGTGGATCGAAAGGGCTGACTCCAAAAAGGAAAGAACGCAAGAGGTGAGATACGGCTGTTGCGGCAAGGAGTCCTAAGAAACATCCAATAAAACCGAGCTTCGCGGCGGAGATAAGAACAAGGTGGAGTACGCCCTGGCGCTGACAGCCGAGCGCCATACGGATCGCCATCTCTTGCTCTCGCAAGGCAACCGAGAATGCGATCACGCTGTAAATCCCCAGTACTGCCAGCAGTAACGCAATCATCGCAAAGGCTGAAATCAGCACAGTGTTGAACAAGCGTGGAGCTTCGCTATCCGAGATCACGTGCTCCATCGTCCGCATCTCGATAAGGGGGAGCTGAGGATCGATATTTCGTACTGCCGCACGAAACGAGTTCTCCAATTGCTCGGGTGGAGTGTCCGTGTGCAATACGATGTATCCGAAGGTTCCGGTCAACTCACCAACCGAAGCAAAAGCCCCTTCTGAGACGGCTTGCTGGGTTACAGGTTGATAGAACTGTTCTGCTGTTCCGCCATCGGGTGATCCGAGCTTTACGTCATCCACTATGCCCACTACCGTCAACCAGGGAGTCGGAGTCTCTGGCATACCGCGGCGCATCCGTTTTCCTATAGGGTCCTGACCGGGCCAGAAATGTTCGGCCAACTTACGGTTCACGATCGCAACGGGTTGAGAATCTGCCTTGTCTGATTCAGTGAAAAATCTTCCTCGCAGCAAGCGGATCCCGAGCGCCTGGAAGGGATCGCCATGCATCAGCGATACCGTCGCCATATTCAGCTCCGCGCCTTTCTGAGGGACATACCCCTCCACGGTGATTGCGATCCCTCCGCCATCACCTGTACCAGGCAGTGAGGAGGATATGCCTGCAGCTTTGACTCCCGGCAGTTGCCGTAGATTCCGCAGCAAGTTGTCAGTAAAGCTATCGACTGACGACTGAATCGCATATCGCTCCCGTGGGAGGACATAAATCGCGGAGAGCGTGTGGTCCACCCGAAAGCCAAGATCGACCTGGCGCATCTTCTCAAAACTACGCAATAGGAGCCCGGAAGCCGTTAACAGAACCAGTGCGACGGCGATCTCCGCAACAACGAGCGTTGAACGCAGCCTCCCGTGTCCACTACCCGGTGTACCAGTTCGGCCCCCCTCCTTCAGTGTCTCGTTTACGCTGGTCCGTATGGCTGCGAATGCAGGTGCTAATCCGCAGACTAGACCTGTCAAAACGGCTAGCCCGAGAGCAAAAGCGACGACAGGCCAATCCAATGAGATCTCGTGGATTCGTGGCAAGGTCTCCGGCAGCAGGCTGATGCCGATTCGAATGCAGGCCGCGGCAAATGCTAATCCAACTAGACCTCCGGCGATACTCAACACCAGGCTTTCAACCATCGCCTGTCGTAAAAGCATAGCGGCGCGTGCGCCCAGAGCAAGCCGAACGGCAATCTCTCTCCTCCTGCGAATAGAGCGCACCAGAAGAAGGCCAGCCAGATTCGTGCATGCGATCAGCAAAACAGTTGCAACCGCAATAAGCAGGGTATTTACGAGCGGGCGGGCCTGCGCCACAGTGTCTTCATGCAAGAGCTTCACGTCTGACCGAATACGAAGACTCCGCATAAATCCCGGATAGTTACGCATCGTCTCTTCGGCTACTAGCTGGGCATCGTTCTGTGCCTGTGCAGGCGTAGTTCCGGGTTTCAGACGCCCCACCATACGAGAATTCCATGACGCCGCGTAGCCTGCGGTGAATTCCTCTGGCCGAGGACTTAGTGGAACCCAAAGTTCACTATTGTTTAAGTGTCCGGGCACCAAGGGAAACTCAAAATCACGAGGCATGACCCCAATTACGAGATAGGGTTTGCGATCAAGAAGGATCTTCGTCCCAAGAATCTTCTCATCGCCATGAAAGCGTTCGCGCCACATGCCATAACTCAGCACAACCACTAACTGATGCTGGTCGTCTTCCTGCTGGGTAAACCAGCGCCCCATAAGCGGCGCAATACCCAGCGTCGGAAATACCTCTCCGCTCATTCGCGTCGCATCGATATGCACAGGATCGCCGGTGCTGGATAGTTCAAGACCTATACGTTGATAGCCGCCGAGGTGGAGAAAGCTATGCGTGTCTCGCATATAGTTCCGAATGTCTGGAGCAGTGACTTGAGATCGGGCCCAATGCGATCCGACAAGTTCATCGCCAAGGACGACCAAATGATCGGGATCGGCATACGGAAGCGGACGCAGCAAAACTCCCTCGACGATCGAGAAGACGGCAGTCGTCGCGCCAATTCCGAATGCCAGCATAAGAATTGCCGTGAGCGTAAATCCTGGAGATTTACGCAACTGCCGCAAGGTATATTGGACGTCCATCACAGTACTGGCCAGCCCTTGGTAGGCTCGTTCGTTGCGGTGCAGTTGCTTCACCTGCTCCACTCCTCCATATGCGCGCCTGGCCGCTCGTCGGGCATCTTCAGGAGTCATGCCTCGATTCAGAAAGTCGTCTTCCAACAACTGAAGATGAGCAGCAATCTCTCTAACCAATTCGGCTTCTGCTTTGGAATTGGTGAAGAGGCTGAAGAATCTGAGAGGAATGCGCCTCAGATATTTCATCTTTAGAACTCCTCAACGAGAAGTTTTTCGACCAGACCAGCCATCCTTCTCCATCGGTGGGTCTCATGCCCAAGCGCCTTCTGGCCAGCCCGGGTAATTGCATAGTATTTAGCTTCCCGGTTGTTTTCCGTTTTCCCCCAGGTACCCTTGATCCATCCATACTGTTCGAGACGTACCAGCGCTGGATAGAGCGTGCCTTGATTGAGATTAAGGAGATTGTCGGAGACCTGCTCAAGGCGGTTTGCTATCTGGTAGGCGTGCTGTGAGCCCATGCTGGCAAGCGTACGCAGGACAATGAGATCTAGGGTTCCCTGAAGTAGTTGGATCGATTCGGTCTCTTTACTTGGCATCCCAGTGCTCCCTCGTAATGAGAGAGTCGTTCTTCGTCTACTTGTTTGTCAAGTGAAATGTGCTCCTATATTATCCATCCAGATCGAGTGAACGGCCGCCTCCATGGCAACACGTGTTGGAGTCAGAGGCGTAAACCCACTGCCCGATCGCCTTCGGTGTGGTCCTGAACGGCCTCGGTCAACCACTTCGCCGTCTTGGTCGAGAGTGGAGTAATGGCTCCAGATCTATGTAGTTCCATAGGATGCCCCTCCGTGTGCCTCTTATATCTCAACCACCCGTTGAGTGAAGGGCGGCGGATCATCCCATTAGTAATTCTCATTTGTTGATATCAGTCAACATGAAGTGACCGGCGCCGATGCGCTGATCGTGGGTTAGGCTGTGAGTTCAGAAGGACGCACAACTCAGAGCCACAAGCGGAAGGGAGCCGGTCATAAAGGAGAAGTTACGATTTTTGGGTTTGGATGTCCATGCGGAGACCATCGCTGTTGCGATTGCGGAGCCGGAGGGTGAAGTGCGGAGCCTGGGCACGATTCCGAACCGCGCGGAGTCGATACGTAAGCTGCTAAAGAAGCTTGGCCCGCCGGAGAAGTTGCGGGCCTGTGATGAGGCCGGGCCGACTGGCTATGTCGTCTACTGGCAGCTAGCGGAACTGGGTATCAAGTGCGAAGTGGTAGCGCCAACACTGGTGCCGGTCAGGGCCGGCGACCGGGTGAAGACGGATCGGCGCGATGCTGAGAAGCTGGCGCGTAGTTATCGATCCGGCGATCTGACGGCAGTGTGGGTTCCGGACGAAGGTTCCGAGGCGTTGCGCGATCTGGTGCGTACGCGCGAAGCAGCCAAGCAGGATCAGTTGAGGGCAAGGCATCGGCTGGGCAAGTTTCTGCTGCGCTCAGGCCAGCTTCACATCGTGGCCTTGTTCTCGTAAAGTACGGCCCAGGAAGTGCGCCCCGGAACGGGCCTCCATCCCGATCAAAGAGGTCTGCATGTTCGCGGTGAAGGCAATCAACTGCTTCTGGGTGAACTTCTTCTTCAGCAGCACCTTGCAGTTATCGCCAAGAGCCACCAGGTGAAAGGTCGTCTTGCCAAGGTCAATGCCTACGGAACGAATCTCCATGTCGATGATCCTCCTTCAATCTGCCTATAAGATCCTCATCACCAGGATGAGGTTTAAGCGGCGGACCATCTCAGTAACCCCGTTTTTCATGCACTACGTCGCCGGTTGCAGACCGTCGTTCGGCTCGGACTACTTCCGAATTGGCGACGACACAACCAGAGCTCGCCAAATCGTCTGATTGACTTCTAGACTGGTGTGAATACTGAAGAATAGTTGGAGCCTGTCTCATGCGCGTTACGTCATTGCTGCTCCCGTTGTTCATTATTGCGGGCTCGAGAATGGCTCCGGCAGCCACTGCCCCCCGATCAGGCGGTCTTCAACGTCATTCGCCAAATCGATCCAACACTTGTCAGCGACAAGATTATTTATCGGAATGAAGTGGCTCCCGATCTCGATCTGGTGATCGCAATAGGGAGCACGACGGAATGGTCGGCGGGTTCCGATTCTACGGATCTTTGGTGGGATGAGAATCGAAAGCTCGGTCTGTTCCTGCAGGACAAAGCTCGTCCTGATCGGGTGTACTTGCTCACGCTCGCTGCGGGGCCTCAGGATTGCGGAGCGCGCATCGAGCGCGCTACCTCGACCGACACTGTCATTTCCTGTACAGGTGAAAAGTCGTGGCAAGGGATGAACCAGAAGTTTGTGTATGACGTTCGGGCCAAAGCGCTGGTTAGCCACTTCGCATACCAGCCCTTTGCGATCTGGCGGGCTTTTGATGTCTCTGGCCGAACAGTGTTTGTGGGGAGTGACCTGACGAACCTGACGAAGCGCGTGGCTGTGGAATTCCACCCAGGTGGGTCTACTACTGGCGTAGGAGTAGACAAGCCCCACAATCCCATCTAGACTTCGGCCCATGCCTCTCATCCTCATTCTCATTCTGTTACTACTTTTGGTCGGTGGCGGCGGCTACTACATGGGCCCCGGGCTCGGGTATTACGGCGGCGGCGGCCTCAGTCTTGTCCTCGCGTTAGTAATCATTTACTTGGTTTTTGGAAGAGGACGAGACCGACTTTAAACCGAGAACTCTCTGCGCTGGCATGCCAGTCCGAACGAATGAGTCATGGGTTGTCGTTCAAGCTGTTTTTAGGTTGGCGATCGGTGATTTCGATGCCGGTAGAGACAATCGGAACGTCGTTCCACTTTTTCCAGCTCGCGTCGAGCTACCGACAGGAAGGGGCGCCGCCGTGCTTTCGAGCAATGCCGTGAGATAGCCATAGTCTGAGTCCGGTTCCTGCGCTTTTGGAAGTATTGTGGGCCTGGAAGACTTTTCGATTTTTCGATAAATCTTGTCTTCAATCCCGCAGCAGCCATTATCGGCTACCGCGAGGTGGACGCGCCCGGCTCTTTGAGTGACCCGCAAGCAAACCACACCTCCTTTGGTTCGTCCCCATTTCCGAACCCGGTTCACCGCGTTTCGGTACTGTCCAGAAACGCCACACCTCCTTGCCTGATGCGATTTAGGATGCCCTGACGATAGAGTGCAGCGAGAGTTGATAGACACCGGCGATCTGCAAAGCAAGCCAACGCTCCAGTTCCGATACCGGATGTCCATCAGCGCATCCTCAGTCTAACGGAGGGTATCTTGGTGAGAATCTGCCGCCTGCTCGAAACAGCCGCGTCAGAGGCCATTCGGGGAGTGCAGCGTGACAGTGTCCCAGCCGCTGGCGGAAGTACTCTTCCAACTTTTAGGTAATGCGGCAACTCGGAGAGCCCGCTGCACCCAGGCCACATCAGCGAGCAGGACCACAGGTCGGTGAAAAAGCGTACGTGGCTAGCCAAGGGCTACGGTTCATTTCAGAGCGCGTGGCGAACACTTGAAGGCATTGAGACCATGAACATGATCCGGAAGGGACGAGCGAGATGGGTAGCTAAAGACGATGTCAGCGCTCAAGCGCTTCGTAGCGAAGCTGTTCGGTATCGCTGCCTAGATTTCTCACCCTCCAGCTCGATCTCGCTCTCGATCTCTGCTCACTCAAACTTCGCAACAGAATCCAGCGAGATGGTCTAATTCGCTAACCGCCTCACGCTTCACTGCCCAGTCATTGTGAATGCTAGAACTGCATTCTTGCACCAAGCTGGATATAACGGGGCTGGCTGACGCTGCTTGCTTGCCCAAAACCTGCGTCGCTCAGGTTGGTGTCGATCAGGGTGTAGCGGTGGTGGTTAAAGGCGTTGAAGAACTGTCCGTACAACTCCCAGCCGAGGTGATCACCGACTTGGAAGCGCTTCACGGCTGCAAGGTCTTCAGTGAACACCGGGAAGCTGGTGAGATCGCCATAGGAGGGAGCAGCGTTGCCAAAGGTAAATGCTGCAGGTTGTGCAAAGGCAGCCGGATTAATACGGCGGCTCACACCCGGGATATACCCGCCTGCCGAGACGTGCGTCGCTGCATCGACACCCGCAACCTTGCTAGGGCGCAGGACGCGATTGAAAATAGGCAGCGTGTTATTGGTGAGAATTGAGAGTGGGAAGCCGCTCTGATAGCGGTGTACACCGGTAAGGCTCCAGCCGCCGGCGACCGCGTTAATAAATCTGCCCCGGTTCAGGAACTGTTGGCCGTGGCCGAAGGGCAGAGCATAGATATAGTTGAGCACCAGGGCGTGGCGCACATCGCTGGGGAGCACCGACCATTCGGCCGCTGGGTTATAGGCATTCTGCAGCACATTGTCGACGCTGTCGAAGCCTTCATAAGTAGGACTGCTGTAACCCATGTTCTTAGAGTAGGTGTAGTTGATGTTAAGGGTTAGGTTACTACCGAACTGACGGCGCAGCATCACCTGCATGGCGTTGTAGATGGACGCGCCGGCTTTAGCCGACTGCGCGGTGAGCGTCTGGTATTGAGGGAAGGGACGCAGCGCCTGCGCGACGGTGCCGCTGAAGCCACTATAGGGCAACTTGATGCCCGCAGCCTGCGCGGCGGCGGAGCTCGCCTGCTGCGTCAGCAGCGAGCCGAGGCTAAGATACGCGGGATTGACTTGATTGATGTTCGCCATCTGCGGATCGACGAGACGGGAGCCGTGGTTGCCGATGTAGTCCATCTCGAAGAGCCATTTCTTTCCAAGCGACTGCTGCACCCCGGCGGTCCACTCCTGCAGACGCGGCAAGGCTGCCACGTTGGGCTGGTAGTAGGTACCGGCTTGCCCATTGATGAGGCCAGGTGAGAGTGTGGGCTGCAGGCTGCCGTTCTGCGGATAACCGCTCTGGAGGACGAATGCAGGTGTAACTCCGTTGTTCGTCGTGGTGAACGAGGCCTGCGGCAGGAAGCCGGTACCGACGATGGTTAGTTCATTGTCGGAGTAGAAGAGACCATAACCCGCGCGCAAGACGGTGGAGGGCGTCGCCTGATAAGCGAAGCCAACGCGTCCACTGACGGCGGAAAAGTCATTCGGTGCGAAGGTGCTTTGCCCAGAGCGGCGCGGCCCCGTGCCGGCAAAGATGAGCGCGCCCGGGATGTTGCCGGCGGTTGGGTTGGGCGTTGTCAGGCTGATCATACTGCTTCGGTTGGCGACCTCGCTAGGAACGGTTTGGTACTCCCAGCGCACGCCGACGTTGAGGGTGAGGCGATGGGTGGCCTTCCAGTCGTCCTGCGCGAAGAGACCGCCGTAGCTGCGGCGCGTGGCGATCTCAAACGGCTCCTGAATTCCGCCTGTATCGACTTGGCCGAGGAGCAGGCTGGCGATTGCATCGCCGGTGTTGCTGAGCGAGTTGGGATCGGCGGTCTCCTTGTTGGAAAAGCCTAAGGTTCCCTGCGTGACGCCAGGCACGATGTCGTTGAGTTGGGTACGGCGGAACTCGCCGCCGAGACGAAGCGAGTGACTGGCAAAAGCCCAACTGAAGGTGTCCTTCATCTGGAAGCTGTTGTCGACCGAACGCTGCGCTGTGTTGACTCCTGCGGTGGCGTAGCCATTGGTAAAGGTGATGGCTGGGAAGGTGCCGCCGCCGATGCCGCCGAGGCCGAGCTTCGGGATCTGATCGGTGTCCTCGCTGGGCGGCGGCTGCGAGTCCACAAAGCGGTTGTAACCGACGGCGATGGAATTGAGCTTGTTCGCAGAAATGATCCAGTCGTAGTTGACGCGCGCAGTCTTGGTGATAGCAGTTTGTAAGATGCCCGCCGTCAGAGGAGCGGGCAGTGCACTGTCAACGCGAAAGCGTGGGATGTTATTAGTGACGAGCGTCAGGCTCAAGCGATGCGCCACTGCAAATTGATGATCGATCTTGAAGGTGTAGATATCGGGATTGAGCAGTTTCTCTCCTGCATAGGCGGAGTAGTTGTTCGCACCGCCCTTCGCCACCTGCGGATAGTACGCCGCGATAGCCTTACCTACAGCATCGAGTCGATACGACGGAATCTTGTTTCCCGGAAAGGGATCGCGGATATAGCGGGTACCCGTAGGATCTAGACGCGTTGTCTGCGGATCGTAGACGGTCGCGCCGCCCGAGAAGTCGCCACCCAACTCGGCCGTCGACGGCACGGTGAGCAGCTGCAATGAATCAACACCGCTCTTGCGCGAGCCACCAAATGAGAAGAAGAAAAACGAGCGGTTGTGCCCGTCATAGACATGTGGAACTACGATAGGTCCGCCGATCGTCACGCCGAACTCATTCTGGTGCGTCGGTGGAGTGACCGCGGAGCCGTGCGGACGAGCGTTCAGATCGGTATTGCGGAGGTACTCGTACAGCGAGCCGTGAAGCATGTTGTGCCGCTCTTGAGAGAAAAGCTGCCGACCGCCGCTCCGGTGTGGCCGTAATCGGCAGGAAGCAGCGTGGTCGTGAATTTGAACTCACGCACGGCATCGACGGGCGGCGCGCTCTCATTAAAGGCACCGGGAGTGCGCTGCTTACCCGCGGAGAGACCTTCGAGCAGAATCTCAGTTACCTGCGTCTGACTGCCGTTTACCTGGATCTCATTGGTTGCGGAGGTATTCTCCGTGCCGCTGAGGCGAATATTGCCCTGAACGCTAGGGGCGAGGTAGACAAACGCTGCGGGGCTGCGAACGGCCCTGCTGCACGAGCGGTAGCTGGTCGTACTCCTTGCCGCCGATCGCCGTCGCGGTCTCAGCAGTGTTTGGCTGCAGAAGCGACGGCTGGTCAGTAACGTTCACGGTAGTATTAACATTGCCGACGGTCAGCTTCAGGTCGACGCGCGTAACGGTGTCCACCTCCAGCAACACGCCGCTGCGCTGCAGGGTCTCGAAGCCGGGTTGCTCTACGCGCACGGTGTAGCGCCCGGGAGCGAGTGCCGGAAAGTTGGTCCCGGCATCGGATTCCACTCTGACGTGGACTCCTCAAGATAGCCAGGGTCGCACGCAACGGAGAAATCAAGCAGCAACGGGATGTTCTTTTCAAATTCGGTCAAACCGCGTCTAAGGAAGAGGTGCCAAATACTGTGTGAAATGAAGTGCTACGGACGGGCTGCCCATGGCCGCCGGTCTAGTTTCTCGCCAAGAGAAAACGAATTGTATTAGGTATCCTCTTTCCATGCATCAGTTTCGGTCCGGGATTTGAGTACAAACAGCCCTGCAGATTCCGGGATTTAAATGCCGTTAAACAGCCCTGCAGAACATATTCCGGGATTTGAGCGATGAACGCATATTGATTTCAACGTTCGCAAACCGCCGGCTCAGAGTGTGCCGCTGAACTTTGAGCCATCCCAGAAAGATTGAGCTACTGACCCATGCCGTCACCCTCCAACCCAAACCCGTCGAACATCGGCCCCACAATAGGGGACGAAGTGGCATTTTCTGAGGTCGTTCGACTCATCGCCGCTTCACGCGAGAAGGCCATTCAAGCCGTCAACACTGCACTGATTGACCTCTACTGGCAGAAAAGGGCGACCATCAGCCGCAAGATCGAGGCTGCCGAGTGGGGCGATGGCACTGTGGATAGACTCGCCCTCTTCATCGCCAGAACACAGCCTGGCCTTCGTGGTTTCAGTCGCCCTAACTTGTTCCGAATGAAGCAGTTCTACGAAGCATACCGGGGGGAGCCAATTGCCGTGGTCGCATCACCTTGTCATCCTCGGACAGAGTAAACGTCAGGAGGAGCGCGAGTTCTACTGGATAAGCTGAAGGATTTTCTCATTGAGCTGGGACGCGACTTCTGTTTTTGTCGGTTCGGAATACCCGTTGCAGGTCGGCAACAGGGATTTGCGCTGGTTTGCTCTTCTTCCGTCGCGAGCTCAACTGCCTCGTTGCTATTGAACTAAAGGTGGATCGCTTTGAGCCGGAGTATCTGGGCAAGCTAAACTTCTATCTCGAAGCGCTTGACCGGAATCTTCGTAAAGCACACGAGCAACCAGCCATCGGCGTGCTGCTTTGCGCGAGCAAGAATAATGAAGTGATGGAGTGTTTGAGCGCGAATCCTCCGTTCTCAATTACCAACGTAGCTGACCGATACCACATACGGAGCTGCCACCTTTGGGAAGATCACATCCGCTCTCGATGCGCGCAACATCGCATTCCCCCCTCAAATTTTCGTTCTAGAAATTCCAGGAGATATTGCTTTGTCAGAACAGAACAAAACGAACCACGTGACAGATCCATCGAGTGCCTATACGACTCGCCGAGACTTCTTGCAGGGCTCGCTTGCAGCTGCAGGGTCGAGCCTTCTATCCACAAGCAATCTCTCGGCCTTTGCCGAGCAGGACACACATCGGAACCGTCCCAATCTGGTCTTCTTCTTCGGGGAGGGACAGCGCGCCGACGCACTCTCCATTGCCGGCAATCCGATCCTGAAAACACCGCATCACGATCGCATCGGCCGCGAAGGAATCCGGTTTGAGAACGCGTTCTGCACCAATGCTCTTTGCGCTCCTGCACGCGCATCGGTTCTCACCGGTCTCTACTCCCGTACCAATGGTGCGCTCTCCAATGAACACATCAACACGCCCCTGCCCGAGGATCTTCCCCTTTTCACGGAACTGCTTCATCAGGCCGGGTATGAGGTCGCCATCCTAGGTAAAATTCATGTCCGTAACGGCGTCGAAGAGCGCTACTGGGATTACTACTTCGGACACAATAGTCCCGGGAATGACTATGTGAATCCGTACTTCAAAGAAGGTCGCAAAGGAAAGATCGGTGAGGAGAAGCGATATCAGAATGTCTACCCCGACGATCTGACGGTCGATCGCGCCTTGCAATGGCTGGAAGAGGATCGCGGAGACAAGCCTTTCTGCCTTCTCATCTGGTTCGTCGCTCCGCATGAGCCGTTCTTCCGCGCGCGCCGTCATTTTGATCTGTACCGCAATACGGTTGTTCCTAAGCCAGCAACCTTCGACGACGATTTGAGGGGATATCCTGGAAAGCCCAAAGGCTTCGCTGAGGCTGAGAACAAGATCGGAACAACGACGTCTCACATTGCCGCTGCCTCACACGAAGGTCTGGTCAAGGACTACTATGCGGGCCTCGTTGCTGTGGATGAGAACATCGGGCGCGTCACCTCTTACTTAGAGAAGAAAGGGATTTTTGACGATACGGCCATTGTGCAAAGCTCGGACCATGGTTTCTTCCTAGGTGAGTTTAGATTGTTCGACAAACGCCTTATGCACGAACCCTCGATCCGCGTCCCGTTGATGATTCGGTATCCAACTCGCATCCCAGCAGGCACGGTTCGCAAGGAACAGGTGCTGGATATCGATCTCGCTCCCACCTTCCTCGATCTCGCGGGAGTACCGATTCCTGAGCACTTCCAAGGCAAGAGCGTTCTACCGCTGGCAAAACGGCCTGATCCGGAGTTCCGAAAGGAGTGGTACTACGAGTATTACGAATGGCCCAATCCTGAGGCTGTTCGTCCCCATCGCGGGATTCGGACGGAACGCTATAAGCTCATCCATTACGTCTCCGAGCCACAGGCCTTTGAACTTTACGACCTGCATACAGATCCCGGAGAAACCGTTAACCTGTATGGGAAACCGGAAGTAGCGTCGCTCCAGCAAAACCTTCTGGATCGATTGAATCAATTGCAATCGAATGTTCCGCAGAAGAAGCAACCAGTCAGTGCGAAAACAGAAGTCAAGTCGCTTACCGGAGAGTGGCGAATCGCAGGGAGTGTGCAGGGCTTTCCAGTCAATGTGAAGCTGAGTCTCGTTCAGAATGGGAACCAGATTTCCGGAACAAGTTCGGCAGGTCAGAAAAAGTATCCTTTGATCGGCGCGGTCGACGGCAAGAAAGTTGTGTTGGCTCACGATAGCGAATACCAGGAGCAGACATTTACCATGCTCTGGTCCGGCACCCTCGGAGAGGACGGCAACATTACAGGCAATGCCAATTCGCAACCACTGGGCATGACTGGAACGTTTACCGCAAGGCGAAGCGAACCGCATGGATCGTAAACAATTCCCGACAGCAAACCGATCCTGCTGCACGCCAGGTCGCATCGTTCCTTCGGAGGATGCGCTCGGCGTACAGCAGGAACACATCACATGCTCGACGCACACCACCGATATGCTTTTTCTAAACGGTGGCCGATTTCTCATGGGTACGGATTACCCCTTCAGCTTTCCGGATGATGGTGAGGGTCCGGTCCGGTCCGTTGAAGTGAACCCCTTTCACATCGATCCGTATCCGGTGACTAACGCGCAGTTTGCACAGTTTGTGAGAGCAACGAGATATCGCACCGACGCTGAGCGTTTCGGCTGGTCCTTTGTCTTCTGGATGCATCTTCCCTCAGATCGCTTTGAAGCGTTGGTTGCGGATACTGTCGCGGCGGCACCATGGTGGTGCCAGGTACCTGACGCGGATTGGAGCCATCCGGAAGGACCAGGATCTTCTGTCGAAGATCGCTTGAATCATCCTGTGGTGCACGTTTCCTGGAACGATGCTGTTGCGTATGCAATATGGGTGGGCAAAACTCTTCCGACAGAAACGCAATGGGAGTTCGCGGCACGTGGCGGCCTCGAGCAAAAACTATATCCGTGGGGCGATGAACTCACTCCGAATGGGCGTCACGTATGCAACATATGGCAGGGAGAGTTTCCTCGTCTCAACACGATGGAAGATGGCTTTAGCGGTACGTGCCCAGTGGATGCTTTCCCTCCCAACGGCTACGGGCTCTACTCTGCGGCTGGGAATGTCTGGGAGTGGTGCGCGGACTGGTTTACCACCGATGTTGCTGTACGGCAAGGAATCAACCCGATTGGAGCTTCGACCGGAACGACCAAAGTGATGAAAGGAGGTTCGTTTCTCTGTCACGCTTCATATTGCAATCGATACCGTGTTGCGGCCCGCACCTCCAATACTCCTGATAGTTCCACTTCCAATATAGGTTTTCGCTGTGCGGCTCTCGCATAGGGCCACAGCCAATATGGCGTCTGGCCTTGCGCCATACAAGAACCTTCCGAGTGGCTCCTGCATACCGACATAGCTGCCACGCAGCAGACCATGTCGGAGCAACTCGCCTATCCACTGGCAGTCCATCATGCCGGTCTTACGGCCTGGGACCGCCTTGATGTGCTGAGCGTTAGCAAGCACCATATGGAAGTGCTCTTCGAGCATGTTCCATACAGGCTTCCAATACACGCCAGTTGATTCCATGGCGACATGCCGGACGTCAAAGCTCCTGAGCCACTCAGCCAGCTCTTGCAGGTCTCGCGTCGTGCAACTGAAGCGGCGAAGATGCTTCTGGGGCTTATGCTTCTGCTCGAGCAGAATGCAAGCCGCGATCGACGACCTATGAACATCGATACCGCAACATCTCTCGTAAAGCACTTCCATCCTTGCCTCCTCTGCCGTGCTCGCAAGGATGCAGAGTGCGAGAGTCTCCCGCGCGTGCTCTTCCGTGAAGAAGGCTACAGTCCGTTGTTCCTGAACGCATCCAGGGTCAAACTCATCAGCGGGTTCGAAACGCCACTGCAGGTCACAACCTCATGCGGGCGCGACCACAACAGCCTAACCCCATTTTCATCCGTCGTTGTGACAGAATGTCATGAACAACTCATCCCATTTCTCCCATTTCTCATTACCTATTCGTTCAATATCGGACCAGTGAGATTACTCGACAACATCTTTCGTATATCGCGTTGGGGGAGCACCAATCTGGTCGCAAACCAGAACCTAAGCCGCAACATCTTGTAACGCAGAAACAGAATGAGTGCGAACTGCCGAAGCGCTCGGCGCTCTCCTTTTCCTGTAGCTACCGCACCTGTTTCTCATCAGTATGAAAGTGTTCGCAATGCGCCGCTACACAGACTTAGAACTATTCCCAGCCACTCTCCTAGCCGTGCAGATGTGTTCGAGATTCGAGCGAAGTTTCGACTTGATGTCAGCCGAGCCCGCATCCGTCGCTTGGTTCTTCACTTCTCTGGGATCTTCCCAATAATCATAGAGCTCTTCACCTTCGTCACCCCACATCGTGTAGCGATATCTCTCAGTGCGTAGCGAGTAACCCATGATGGAAGCCGATCCCACAGTGCGTCCAACCTGCGTAATAGCTGGTTGATTCCACTGCCCGTCGGGATTCGACAGCAGGTAAACCATGCTGCGGCCTTGCAGATTCGCAGGAGTCTCCTTCAACTCACACATCTCTGCCAGGGTCGGGTAGATATTCAGATGCTCCACGGTTCTTCTGCAGGCTTTGCCCTTTGCGTTGACGCCTGCTCCGGCGATGAACAGAGGCACGTGGGCCGAGGCTTCGAAGAGCATCCTCTTCTCCCACTGTCCGTGCTCTCCGACCATGAATCCGTGATCAGACCAGAAGACAATCGTTGTGTTGTCCATCAGTTCCAAGCGCGCCAGAGCATCCAGCAAGCGCCCTACTTGTGCATCTACAAAGCTGATCGCTGCAAAGTGGGCCCGTATCGCCTCACGGTGCTGTCGTTCGGTCATGCCGTAGTTTGCGTCCATGGATAAGTAGGCTAGTCTCGGAGCCGCCTTCAGCTCGTCCGGATCGAGACGTGGAAGTTCCATCTCATCTAAGGAATACATGTCAAAGTACTTCGATGGCACGATAAACGGTACATGCGGACGAAAGAAGCCGGATCCGATAAACCAGGGCTCATTTCGGTGTTCCTCGATCATTGCGATGGCTGACTCTGCAACCATGTAGTCCGTCATCATCTCGTCGCTGCCCTCCGAGGCATGACCGGCTATGGGTACACCGAGATCCCCGTTCTTGCTGAGCGGCAATATTGGGGTCCGGCCGTCCTGCGCAATACGAATTCCTCCCGGACCAGTACCCCCACGCAACCATGGGACCCCCAGTTTGTTGCTTTTCTTAGACACATGCTGGTTAGCTGTGAAGTTCTGTGCCACCCCGCCGGCTTCTACGATTTTCTGTTCAGAAACATAGAAGGTCACCAACCCTTCATCGTGGGTTCGATCGTAGCCTGCGGGGTTCGCAGATACTTTCCAACTTGCAGCATCGTCGAATCCGGGTGTTCCGATCTCGCTGGAGTTGTTGTAGTGATAGATCTTTCCGGCACGCGCCGTGAAGTACCCGTTTTTATGGAAGAGTTGAGGAAGTGTGACGGTCTGCGGAATCGTGTCTCGGAAATCAGTATCGAGATCCCAGACCCTCGTCGTATCTGGCGCCAATCCCGTCATCAGCGAAGTGCGTGAAGGAGCGCACAACGGGTACTGGCAGTAGTTACGCTCGAATCGCACGCCTAGCTGCGATAAGCGATCGAGATTTGGTGTCTTTACAACCGGAACTCCAAAGCTTCCGATCCGTGGGGTCAGGTCATCGCAGCAGATGAAGAGCACATTACGCTTCTTCGTAGCTCTTGTAGCGATCGCCGGAGCTGACACGGACCTCGCATCAAGAGACGATGCCAACGTACTTGCGACGACGGGAAGTACCATCGCGCTCGTGGTTATAAAGGAGCGTCTGTTCATTTCACCGCTTGTCTTCTTAAAATTCATGGATTTGCCCTAACTCTCTTTGCCTACGATTAAGGTACACGCTGAACCACTACTGCAACGATCTCGACTTGATCCCCCGGGCTGCACAGCCAACTCCTTAGCCGAATAATCTCGTAGCACGATCGCCAGAGGTCCATGTGGCTGAAGCAATTCGACGACGATCCGGCCTTCACCACTGTCCGCAGCACGACACCAGAGCCAACTCGGATCTTCGTCACCTGCTCGTCCCAATTCGACGCTCTCACCTGCTCTCACTTGGATCGGGTTTTGGTGCTGAATCTTGTATTCGAGTCGAATGCGCGTCTTTCGGGAAGGGATTTCCACCCCTCCAATTTCGAACCAGTTCCGGATAGTCGAAAACCAACCGGCAGCCCGCCTCTCGCCACCCAGACGGCCCGGCCTGTCTCTCGCGAGCAGCCAGTTGATCCAACTGCAATCACCGTTGGGGCTTCCCGTGTTGCCTTCAGTCCCCTTTGCTTGCATGCCGTCGCCACTACCCCGGCAGGTTGGGCGGAAGCTGTTCGCTCGTAATCTTCCCCCTCATCGGCCTTCCCCAAGTCCGAGGCGGGTCGGCACCTGCATCATGGTTTTCGAGGCTTGCTCAGCGTTCACTCACGTTACGCCTGCACGCTTGCAGAGTCGTCTTCACGACCCTCTTGCATCGGAGGCTTCAGCAGCTTTGTTGCCTCCACCGCTGCTCCGATTGCTACCGGGTGGAACGAACCAGTTCCCGGGTGGGACTTGCACCCACTGTGGACTAAACGCCTTATCTCGTCACCTGTAAGATGCATGCGGAGCGAACACACGTGTTTGTTGTAAACTTCCGGCATCCGGAAGGCCTCAAATGAAAAGCGACGCTATTAGCGTTCTTCGTTCTCCCCGGGAAGGGAGCTACGTCATCGTCGACAGTTCTGGCACGCCTTGGACTCTTCCTTGTTGGTCTGACGCGGTGCAGATATTGCTCGCTATCACGATGGAAACCGACTCCGAAATACAGGAGATCAAACCTGACATCGACGCCGGCGCGATGAAACGATTGCGGTACCGGGAGCCCATGGATTAGCCGTTTAAAACCTCCAATCCGAATCAGTAGGCTCCTAAACCACAACCTCTTGCGCTCCCCAGATCCATCCACAACTAGGCTCTTGCGTATTCGCCCTTGCGTATTCGTCTTTTGTTCGCCTATCCTGGATCCTGATGCACCGAAAACCGGCGGTTACGTGATCATCGAAAAGCGTCTGATGTAATGACTGATGAGTCATTACATCAGACTGCATAGTCTAAAAAGACGGTGACGAGTATTTCATTGTCTGCGGATATCTAGGACAAACATGGAGCCACATTCAGAGCATGGATCATCAGGGCCAGGTCCTGATTGCCATAAGCGGCAGTTCTATCGAAAGCTCTGGTTTGGGTGCTCCATGCCGTGTAATCCGCGCGTGGGATCTATACGCGTTAGAAGCATGCGTAGCCTATCCGGTAATCGCTGGACGCCTCGAGCGCTACTCTTCCAGTGGCCATGACGAATCCCGTATTGGTAGGTGGGTAGATAAATATCTTGTCGTGCACTGGGGAACCTGTGGATGTCTGAGCTGCGGGGATACATACGTTTGGCGGCTGCGCCAAAGGTCCTGCAAAGGTAACTGTCGTGACAACGGAATTGGCTGAAGGAGAACTACCGGTTGTGAACGATACCGCACCAGAAAGGCTCGTACTTTCTGGAGAGATTGAGACCCCGGTTGGGAACGTGCCAGCTCCGGGCCCTGCGACGACTGTGGGAGTCATAGAGCTACCGATAAATTGAGTGGCCGCAATCTGTCCAGCCTTTACAAGCGCCGAAGAGTCGCCATAGGTTCCGTTCCCTACGCACAAACTCGCGGCTCCAGCAGAGCAAGGAGACACGCCGAGAAAGTTCGCAGATGCTGTAGGATTTGCCGACCATCCTATAACATAAGTGCTCCCAGTAGCCCGCAGATTACTTGGAGAAACTAATACCCTCGTGTTAGTGCCCCAGACCAGGCGTAGATTGCCATCCAATGCCCATTCGCTCCGAGTGCCGGTATTATTCAACTGGGTTGTTCCTTGCCAGTGAAAAACCGCACCGGGAGCTATCGAAGTCTTCATGGTGACGCCTAGCGCATTCATGAATCCATTGGCGACGAATTGCGTTTGTGACTCAAGCTTGAGTAGGGTCGCTCCGGTGCAGCTGCCGTTGACATTGACGCATTCTCCGCGGAGGAAGATTACGTCGTCGCCTTGGTTGCCACCTACCTTGCCGGTGCCGGTCACCGACATGACTGTGCCGCTAGCGTCGGAGGTCTCTACGATGGCATCGATGTAGCTGTGGTAGAGGAAGGTGTTTGTCTCTACAGAGAAACCGATTTGATTTGTCCTGACCTGTGCGCGGAAGCCACGAATCGACGTGTATCCAAAACTATTGCTGAACGACG
>NZ_JQKI01000093.1 GCF_000745965.1 Edaphobacter aggregans DSM 19364
CGGCAAGCGCGTCTTTCGCTTGCTGGGGTGGAGATCCGCGGAAACCGGTTCTCCTCCAGTAACTCCAGCAGCAGACGGGCATCGTTGCGGTCCGTCTTCTGCTTGCGCGGCGCCGCCTTGCGGATCCGCGCCGGATCGCCAACCCACAGCTCGATGCCCAGATCTTCCAGCATCTCCTCATACCACCGGCTGTAGCCGCTGGCCTACAGGCCGACCCGCGCCGGACGCGGCAGGCCGGCATAGAACTGCCGCACCGGCTCAAGACCGAATGCGTGGCTGAGACGCTGCTGCCGCCGCTGCCCCGTCTCCGTGTCCAGCAACGCCAACTCCTCTAGCCCGGGATGAAAATCGCAACCTATCATAAGCATGACGTTGGCTCCTTCCTCCACGCGGGAGCCCTGGCCTTTACCTGCCAAAAAGCTTAACCGCTGCCCATGGCCGGAGCCGACGTCGTTATGCAATCAAGGTTTTGCTCGCCGGGATGTGGGTCGTTTCGCCCTTCGGGCTTCACTGGCCTTCGGCAGAGCGGTTCGCCGCTTTGCCGCGGGCTTTTTTCGTGGGGCTTTGAAGCCCCACGCTAATGACCTCTGTTCCTTACCTGATTGTCCAGACCTTCGTCTGGTACCCCACTGCCGGGGAGGCAGTAGAAGTTTGACATTTTCTGGAATCCATCCAGAGACTCCGAGAGGTGAGCCGCCAAGCACACTTCAAGGAGAGACTGGATGGACGAATTCGAGAGTTTAAACCGCTCGAAGTGGGAGTGCAAGTACCACGTTGTATTTATACCGAAGTGCCGCCGTAAGGTGTTGTACGGGAGCCTTCGCAAGCATTTGGGCGAAGTGTTTCGGAAGCTGGCAGAGCAGAAGGAGTGCCGGATAGAAGAAGGACATTTGCTCGCCGACCATGTTCACATGATGACCTCGATACCGCCGAAGTATGCGGTGTCGCAGGTCGTTGGCTTCATCAAGGGCAAGAGTGCGATCCATCTGGCACGCGTGTATGGAGAACGGAAACAGAACTACGCTGGGCAAAGCTTTTGGGCGCGAGGGTACTTTGTGTCGACGGTAGGCCGGGATGAGGCGACGATTCGGGAGTACATTCGCAACCAGGAGCAGGAAGATCAACGGATCGACCAGATGAACCTATGGAAATGATCCGCCACCGTCAAGGTGGCTCAATCCAACCGGGGCCGCGTTAGCGACCCCGCTCAAGCCGCTTCGAGCGGTTCACATAAGAAAGCCCCACTGCCGGGGGATGCTTACTCCGGAAAAGCAACGGCGACGGCAAAAGCAATCGCAAAGGCAACGGCAAAGGCACGGTAACGGACAGCAGCAAAGGCAACGGCAAAGGCAAGAGCAAAGGCAAAGGTATGGTAACGGACAACAGCAACCGCAACGGCAAAGGTGAAATGCAGGTCCTTCGACTTCGCCCTTTGGGCTTCGCTCAGGATGACAAGGTTTGGGGTGCGCGAGTACGGCAGCAACAGCAACGACAACGGCAACAGCAACGACGACGGCAGACAACGGCAACGGCAGACGACGGCAACGGCAGACGACGGCAACGACAACTACAGGGATTCTTCGCTTCGCTCAGAATGACGACGCTGGGGTATGGGTAGGGGCAGACTAGGGACGAGCTATTGAGAGGGACGCGCCAGGGTGGCGAGGCAGGCTGGGGGAGGGGGCTAGGTGACGAGGTGTCCCATCTTTTCGCGTTTGGTCTGGAGGTAGCGCTCGTTGGTGGGTTCGGTGGGGACGAGGGCGGAGATGCGTTCGGCGACGGTGATTCCGGCGAGCTCGAGGGCCTCGACCTTGGCGGGGTTGTTGGTGATGAGGCGGACGGCGTGGACGCCTAGTTGTTTGAGGATCTCGGCGGGGAGTTCGAACTCGCGGCAGTCGGCTTTGTAACCGAGTTCGAGGTTAGCCTCGATGGTGTCGCGTCCCTGGTCCTGGAGCTCGTAGGCGCGGAGCTTGGCCATGAGGCCGATGCCGCGGCCCTCCTGCTGCTCGTAGAGGAGGATTCCGGAGCCGGCCTCGGTGATGGCGGCGAGGGCTAGTTCGAGCTGCTGGCGGCAGTCGCAACGGAGGGAGTGGAAGACGTCTCCAGTGAGGCACTGGGAGTGGATCCGGACGATAGGGGGCGCGGAGTGGATGTCGCCCATGACGAGGGCGACGGCCTCTTCGATGCGCTTCTCGTGCGCGGGGGTGGCGCCGTTGCAGCTTTCGGGGTTGTCGATGATGCCCTCGAAACCGAGGATGCGGAAGTGTCCCCAGCGGGTGGGGAAGTCGGCGTCGGCTACCTTGTTGACGGCGGCGAAGGGCATCTCTTTTTGATTATACGTTTTGGTGGTCACGGAGATTGGATTCGGGTGGGGGTGGGGACGATTCGGGCAAGGGCAACGGCAACGGCAAAAGCAAAAGCAAAAGCAAAGGCAAAATGCGGGGGTTCTTCGCTTCGCTCAGAATGACGAGCCAGATGAATGACGAGTTGGAGGAATGACGGGCCGAAGGAGGAGCGGGTCGTCTAAAAGGTGGTGGGTGGTTGAAGCTTCGATTCGTCGAAGGGTTCGATTGGTTGATTCCAATCCAGGCTGAGGTCGCGCCAGGTTGGGTTGGTTGCAACGATGAGTTGGATTTTCTTGACGCGGAGCCACCCTTGATCTCGGTTTCGCGGGCTATGGCTTGCGAAATGCTTTCGATGGACTCGTAGTAAACGAGCTTGTTGATTTTGTCGCGTGTGGTGAAAGCTTTTCGGTGGAGAGAGGTTTTGTGTTCGTGGACACGCTGCTGGAGGCGGGTGGTTACGCCTGTGTAGAGGTGATGGAAGGTGTTGGCGAGGATGTAGACGTAGGCCTGGTCGGGGTGCATTCCTGAGAGAGGTGTGGTGATTGAGGTGGTTTGAGGAGTGTGGGGCCTTTCTTCGAGGGCGTAAAGTATGGGTGTGGTGCATATCTCGCAATCGCTGATTCTGATTACGCTGCTGGTGAAGCTGGGAGTGGCGGCGGCGGTGTCGAGTTCGCTGGCGCGGTCGAAGACGTTCAAGGATCTGCTGCTGGGGCCGAGGCGTACGCTGCGGCAGACGGTGGGTCTGGTGGCGATGATCTGCGCTCCGCTGGTGCTGGGCGTGCTGGTTCGGGTGAAGGTTCCTAACTTTCTTGCGGCGGACCTTTCGTTTGAAACGACGGTGCTGTTGGGGGTCCTGGTGGGGCCTCTCGCGGCGATGGGCGCAGGGGCGGCGCTGGCGTTTCCGGCGCTGCTGCATCACGAGTACTGGGCGCTGCCGGTGAATCTGATGGTTGCGGCGGTGGCGGGGGCCTTTGGGCGATTTGCGGATCGGGAGGATGTGTGGTCGTTCTCGCCGATGATTGATTTGAGCATTTATCACTGGGTGACGCGCAATATCCGGCGGCCGCATCTGGACCGGCAGGTACTGCTGCTGGTGCTGATTGCGGGGATGCAGCTTTGCGCGAGCATGCTATCGCGGTTCTATCCGCGGCGATACTTTGCTCTGCACTCGGAAGAGTGGTGGGTGGAGCTGCTGATCTGCGCGAATGCTCCGATTGTGGTGGGGATTCCGCTGAAGATATGGAACTCGGTGCGTGTGGAGCGGAAGCTGGAGGAGCAGGGAAGGCTGTTGTTGGAGGCGAGGCTGGATGCGTTGCGGCGGCAGATCAATCCGCACTTCCTGTTCAATACGCTGAACTCGATTACGTCGCTGGTGCGATCGCAGCCGGAGCTGGCGCGGGAGATGATTGTGAAGCTCGCGAACATTCTGCGGGTGCTGCTGAAGGATCGTGAGGCGTTTGTTCCACTGAGCGAGGAGCTGGCGTTTACGGATGACTATCTGGACATCGAGGTGGTTCGGTTTGGCGAGAAGCTGAAGGTGGTGAAGGAGATTGCTTCGGAGACGCTGCATGCGGTTGTTCCGGGGATGCTGCTGCAGCCGCTGATTGAGAACAGCATCAAGCATGGGTTGGAGCCGCGGATCAGCGGAGGGACGGTAACGCTGCGGAGCAGGATCGCGGATGGGATGCTGACGATTGAGGTGGAGGATGACGGGGTGGGGATGTCGACGGAGCGGAACGTCGCGGGGGTGGCGGCGGCCTCGGGGAGCGGGATTGGAATGCGGAACGTTCGCGAGCGGCTGGAGGTGCAGTATGGCAGTCTGGCGAGCGTGGAGGTGAACAGCCGTCCGGGGAGGGGGACGAAGGTGACGCTGCGGATGCCGGTGCTGGAGGCGGGAGCGGCGGCGTGGTCGCAGAGTGGACGGCAGGTTCTGGAGGCGGCGACGGATGTGATGGGGGATGTGATGCGACGGGTGACTCGGACGGGTGGGTAGGGTGTGTTGCTGATCTGATGACTTCGTGGCGCTCCAAGCAAAATGTGGGGGTTCTTCGCTTTGCTCAGAATGACGAGTAAAGGTGGTAAGGCTAATCCATGCGGTCGAGGACGCGGCTGTAGTAGTCCTCGTAGAGGGGGATGATGCTTGAGGCGCAGAAGCGGTCTTGGGCCGTGCGGCGGGCGGACAGGGCCATGGCTTCGAGGCGTGGGCGATCGTTGAGGATGGCGATGGCGGCGGTGGCCATCGCTTCGACGTCGCCAATGGGGAAGAGGAGTCCGTTGATCTGATCGTCGATAAGTTCGGGGACTCCGCCGACGCGGGTGGCGATGGCGGGGACGCTGGAGGCCATCGCTTCGAGGGCGGCGAGGCCGAAGGACTCCATCTGGCTGGGCATGATCATGAGGTCGGCGAGGGGGAGGAGCTCGTTGACGTTGTCCTGCTTGCCGAGGAAGTGGATGCGGTCCTGGACGTTATGGCGGAGGGCGAGGTGCTCGGCGGCGCTGCGGTCGGGGCCGTCGCCGATGAGCATGAGGCGTGCGGGGAGAGCGCGGGCAACGCGGGCGAAGACCTCGATGACGTCGGTGACACGCTTGACGGGTCGGAAGTTGGAGAGATGGACGAGGAGGGCTTCGTCGGGCGTGGCGAACTGCGGGCGCATCTGGGCGACGAGCTCGGGCTTGCGGACGTAGAGGTCGCAGTTGACGAAGTTGCGGATGACCTCGATTTCTCCGGTGACGCCGAAGGCCTCGCGGGTGCGCTCGGCGAGGTGCTGGGAGATGGCGGTGACGCCGTGCGAGCGCTCGATGGCAAAGCGGGTGATGGGGAGGTAAGAGGGGTCGAGGCCGATGAGGGTGATGTCGGTGCCGTGGAGGGTCGTGATGAAGGGGAGGCGGCGACGGCGCGCGAGGAGCGAGTGGGTCTCGAGCATCTGGCTGGCGAGTAGGGCGGAGACGGAGTGCGGGATGGCGTAGTGGACGTGGAGGAGATCGAGCGAGTAGAAGTCGGCGACCTCGGCCATGCGGGTGGCGAGTGCGAGGTCGTAGGGCGGGTACTCGAAGAGGGGATAGGTGGCGACGGAGACCTCGTGGAAGTGGATGTTGGCCTCGCGTCCGGTGAGTCGGAAGGGCTGGGACGAGGTGATGAAGTGGATCTGATGGCCGCGGGAGGCGAGCTCGATGCCGAGCTCGGTGGCGACGACTCCGGAGCCGCCGTAGGTGGGGTAGCAGGTGATGCCGATCTTCATGGTGGCTCCTACAGCGTTGCGGGCGCGTGGGTATGTTGAAGGCTGCCGTAATGGATGAGCTGCGGAGCGTTTGGTTGCGCGAGGCGAGCGGGGATGGAGGAGAGGAGGGCCTGCATCTCGATCTCACGGTGGGCGCGGAGGCGTGTGGCGATGCGGTCGAGGTCGCGGTCGTTGTAGCCGGGATGGCAGACAAGTTCGAAGGCGCCGTCGCTGGGAAGCGCGTTGAGGATCTGGGTGAGGGTGGTGGGGTTGAGGTTGCCGGTGGCGGAGACGCCTACGGTGCCTTGCGTGGTGAGGACCTGGTGGTTGCGGATCTGCGGCTGGCGGTCGAAGGAGGATCGCAGGCGGTTGAGGAGGCTGATCTGGAGGCGGCGCTTGAGGCCGGCGTGGGCGAGCTGCTGGGTGAATGCGGGCTCGAAGGGATTGCGGATAGCGGCGATGCGAGAGCCTTCTAGGGCTTTGAGCAACGGGCCGGCGATGGCAGGGAAGAGATGCGTGTGCTTGTGCGTGTCGACGTGGGTGATGGAGATGCCGGCCTGCACGAGGCGAGCGATCTGCGCGTGGGCTTCACGGACGATGTCTTCTTCGCGGATCTGACCGATGAGGAGTGCGCGAAGGAAGGAGACGAGGGAGGGGCGGAAGGTCTTGCGGTCGGGGCCGATGAGGGTGGGGATGCGTTCGGGGGGAGAGGCGGGTGTGCCGTCGGTGAAGACGAGGTGACAGCCGATGCCGAGGGTGGGATTGGCGTGGGCGAGTGCGACGGCGTGGTCGAAGGCAGGGCCGGTGGCCATGAGGGTGGCGGAGGTGAGGACGCCGGCTTGATGGAGCTCGATGATGGAGCGATTGATGCCGGGGGTGAGGCCGAAGTCGTCCGCGTTGATGATGAGGCGGGGTGCCATGAAATATTGATTCGTTCGGTCGCTGCCTGCACTACTTTAGCAGGTGATTGCTTACCCGGTGCTTGGGGCATCGTTGGGTTGAGGGGCGACGGGCCGCGATCTCTGCTGGCGTTTACGATTGGCTTCGCGGAGAGCGACGAGAAGCATTCCCGTGAAGGTGAAGATGACGAGGATTACGGCGTGGTACCCGTGAAGCTGATCAACTTGTCCGTACAGGAGAGCGAGACCAGAGAAGACAAAGAAGACATGCGCACAGAAGACCTCGAGCGAGGCCTTGCCTAACGTGAGGAATGGTTCCACCTGCACCAAGCGAGAGACGATCTTTCGCAACCAGTAGGTCACGCAAGCGAAGGCCACAAGGTTGAGCAGCCTGAGCGGGCCGACCTGCCATTTGTCGAGGAACACTCCCAGGTTCTGCTGGGTCAGGCGGTTGCCCAGCCAACCGTATCGTACGCCTATAAAGAACAGGCAGGTTGCAGCGCTAAAAAGATAAGCAAGGCGAGGAAGTCTGCGAAACGGAAGATCACCCTGTGCAGAGGAGGCTCCGATCCACAGGCTGAGAATCCAGATGAGCTGCCAGGCGAAGAGATTGAAGGCCCCGGTCTCCTGCAGCGGAATATGAAGCCCTGTCACTCCGACGACGAGCGTATGCACCCAGCTTCGCAGACCAAACTGCGCCAGCAGCCAGATGAAGCCGCTTATGGTCAAAATCCACTTCCACCCCTTGTTCACGGCCAGAACCAGTATGGGAGGTGTGATCAGCATGAAAGTCACGTACATCGGCAAAATGTCGAGCAGGGGAGGGCAATAGATCAGCAGAAGCGAACCTGCAACGGCCGTGACGGGATGAGTAAGGTAGAAGTTCAGCAGATTGATCAGCGCAGGGCGGTGCGTGTGGGCGGCGATTGCGGCTGCGATGGTGAAGGCGAACGCCAGCATGAGAACGTGGTAGCCGTAGATGCGGAGGCTGCGCTTCCACAGGTTTTCGCGCATCTGCTCCGGGTTTTCCGCCGCCTGACGGAAGTAAAGATGTGCGATGAGGAGCGCGGAGAGACATACGAATCCTTCCGCAGACGAGACGAAGCCAAGAGGCTGATTGAAGTAGTCGCTGAGGTGCGTTGGAAGATGCGTCAGCGTCATCCATATTAGGAAGAGTCCGCGCAGGGCGTCCAGTTCTGGCCGCCGCCTGGAGCCGCCGAGGCGAAGAACGGAGGTTGGCCTTTGCGCAAGTGCGATCGCCACCGGGGAGGCTCCTACCTATTAAGACGTCTGACTGAGCCTTAGGTTGCGGTGCCGTGGTGTGGAAGTTGAGAGAGCAGAACGAGAAGAAATCTCTGAAGAGACAATGAATTTGTTTGGGTCTCGTTCCGCTTTGGGAAGGTGAATGGTGGGCAGAGAGGGACTCGAACCCCCGACATCCTGCTTGTAAGGCAGGCGCTCTAACCAACTGAGCTATCCGCCCACTCGAACTGCAGTGGCGCTGAATTTCAGTGTACGGGACGCATGTGTGGGATGCAATGCGCGGGGCGGCAATGCGCGTGCGGCGTGCGAATCACCGAGGTTATTTGTCAAAGAGGATTGGGGCGGATATCTTCAACCTTTGTGTGTGCTTGCTGCTGATCGGTCACGAAAGGACGGGAGATGGGGATTCGGTTGCATTTCTGGGGGGCAGCGCAGACGGTGACGGGTTCGTCTCATCATCTGGAGTGCGCAGGGCGGAATATTCTGCTGGACTGCGGGCTGTTTCAGGGCAGGCGGCAGGAGGCGCAGGAGATCAACACGCATCTGGCGATGGAGCCGACGCAGCTGGGCGATCAGAACGGGGCGGGGCTGAGCTCAGTGGTGCTGTCGCACGCGCACATCGACCACAGCGGAAATCTGCCGTGGCTGATTCGGCAGGGATATCGCGGCCCGATTTATACGACGCCGTCGACCATCGACCTGTGCGATCCGATGCTGAAGGACAGCGCGCATATCCAGGAAGGTGATGCAGAGTTTATGAATCGCCGGCGCGGGCGGCGGAAGATAATTGGCGCGCCGCCGGGGGCGGAGCCGGTTGAGCCTCTCTACACGCAGGAGGATGCGGCGCAGGTGCTTCGGCAGTTCAAGCCGGTGAAGCTGCATGAGCCGCAGCTGCTGGAGGGTTCGACGAAGGACGCGGGATTCAGTGTCTCGCTGACGAACGCGGGGCATATGCTGGGTTCGGCTTGCGTGCTGGTGGAGGCGGTGGAGAACGGGCAGACGACGCGACTGCTGTTCTCCGGCGACGTGGGGAGGAAGAACCTGCCGATTATTCAGAACCCGGATGCTGCGCCTGCGGCCGATTATCTGATTATGGAGAGCACCTACGGCAATCGCCTGCATCAGCCGATTGGGCCGGTGAGGCAGAAGCTGTCGAGGCTGGTGAAGCGCGTGGCAGCGCGCGGAGGGCGCATCATCGTACCGGCGTTTGCCGTGGAACGCACGCAGCAGCTGGTGATGCTGCTGCATCAGCTGACGGATGAGAAGCTGATTCCGGAGCTGCCGATCTTTGTGGACAGCCCGCTGGCCACCAGCGTGACGGAGGTCTTTCGCAAACATACCGAGGACTGGGACAGGGAGGCTTGCGAGTTTTATCACCAGGGAGACGATCCGTTTGGCTGGGAGCAGCTGATGTACACGCGGACGGTGCAGGAGAGCAAGGCGCTGAACGATCTGCATGTGCCTTCGATCGTGATGGCGGCCTCGGGGATGTGCGAGGCGGGAAGGATTCTGCATCATCTGAAGAACGGGATCGAAGACCCGCGCAACCTGATTCTGATTACGGGCTACCAGGCGGCGAATACATTGGGGCGCAAGCTGGTGGACAGGCTGCCGGAGGTGAACATCTTCGGCGAGCCGATGCGGTTGAGGGCGGAGGTGGATTCGATCGGTGAGCTGAGTGGGCATGCGGATCAGAACGAACTGCTGGCGTGGATGGAACCTGCGGTGAAGGGACTAAAGAAGGTCTATTTGGTGCATGGGGAGCCGCTGGCTCAGCTGGCGCTGAAGGAGGAGATTGAGAAGCGTTATGGGCTGGCGGTTGTCTGTCCAAAACGCGGAGATCGATTTGCGGTGAGTTAGGACGGATGCGGGGATATCTGATACACTCAATCATGTTGCCGAGTGAGTCCGAATGGTGTGTTGTGGATGGACTTGACTTGGCAAATCCAGAGGGATCGAGAGATATTCGAAGGTCGCCGATGGAACTGTGACATGGCTACGGGGGGTAGCCAGATACGTCTTAGGGGACGTAGCTCAGTTGGTTAGAGCGCTGCCCTGTCACGGCAGAGGTCGCGGGTTCGAGCCCCGTCGTCCCCGCCATACATTCCAAAAGACTTATGGGACGTATGGACCTACAGTGACAACGAAATCTGGGCACAATACGGGCACAATAAGCTTCTCAACCCGCATTTTGAGCCTGTTTTGTTGAATCAGTTGTGCCCAGACCAGCAACTTTAGTGCCTTCGCTGGAGACAATCATCTTTACAACCTTGCTCTGTGCGGCTCGCTTGTTCGAGTTCACCGCCTGCGTGTAAACATCGAGCGTTATTCTGCTGTTCGCGTGTCGTAAGAGCTCCTGAACCGTCTTGACGTCTTCTCCATTCGCCTTCAGCAAGGTGCCGAAGGAGTGACGGAAAGTATGCCAGCCGATCTTCTTGTGAATGCCATTTGCCTTCGCAACTGGCCTGATATGACGCTTCATGAGATTGTCCGGCCAATAGGGCTGCTTTCCCCTCATCGTCTCGCTGGCGAAGACGTAATCGTCATCCGATGCGTAAATACTCTGACGACGCCAGCGGAGAAGATCCTCTGCCATGTAGCTGTCCATGGGCACAGAACGGCGCTGCTGGCCGAATCCTCCGGAACCGATCTTACGTGCCTCGCCCAGCACGATGGTTCCGTCCGGGATGAGCACATGCTGCCGGTCGTGCGAGTACACAGGGCTCGAAACGAGGACTTTGACCGGACCCACCGCGTCGCCGTCGAGTCGATTCATGAGAATCGTATCCATAGTCAACCCTTCATCAACTACGTACGGCTGGCCTTCAGCTGAGTCGATATTGACCTCGGAGTTTCGCTTGGCAGAAGGCTGGTCGGTCGGATTGCTCTTCTGCTGTGAGGTCTGACTAGCTGAAGCCAGGTTGCTCGCCGGCTGGCCGGACGCCGCCTGATTCGTGGCTGGCAATGCGCCCGAATTGGCGTGGGCAATCGAATCGGAAGGTGAGGCGGCCTGCCCATCCGTCGAGCGTGCGTAGACAAGATTGGATGCGAAGCGCGCATTGTAAGCAAGTTCTCGTTCCTTGGCTGCGAGCTGCTCCGTTTGTTGCTGTTGCGGAGAAAGCTGCTGCACATAAGCGTTCTGTTGTTGCGTGCAAGGTTGGCCAGGCGTGCATAACGCCGGCTGTCCGGTCGGCCCATAGGCCGCGGCTGTTGTCTGTTGCGCCAGCGTGCCATTCGGCAACGCGGTCTCCGGCATTTGCGGCGCTGAAGCCGCAGCCGCCTGTGCTTCCTTTTGCCGTTCGGCCGCAAGCTGGTTCTTGAGATCCTGGACATTGTTGTCCGTACTGTCCTGAATGGCCGGCTGGGGCGGCTCATGCTGCGCTGCCGACAATTGCGAAGGGGCCTTCTTGCCGGAGGCGCTGAAGATCGCTGCAAGCGCAACCAATCCAGATACGCCGAGAAAGAGGGGAGGACCTTGAGGTTCTTCCTGATGACACCCTTGGGTTCCGCCTCGTGTCGGCGCAATTCCTGCTCGGGCGGGACCTTGAATTCGGAATTGACTGTCTGCTCAGCCATCTCTCTACCCCTTCCGCTTGAATTCCATGCGCTTGCTGCCGAGTTCCATATAGCCCGAGTCCATGACCTTGGGAATGATGTGGGTTCCCTCGCGAAGGTCATAGTTCACGAGGTTCGGTTTGCCGTCTTTCATTTCGTACACGCTGAACTTTTCAGGCGCGCTGGTCTTGATGTAAGTGAACTTGTCATCGTGATAAATGGATTGAATGTCGAATGGCAATTCGTTCGGATGAAACGTGTAATCGAACCTGAGGGCCAACGGATATTCGCTCTTGTATTCATCCACCGCCTGCGTGACATGTGCCTGCATCGCGGCGAGCTGCTCCCGCGATTGCTCAAGCTGCGCGGCTGGCACAAACTGTGGAGGTCCGGATGAGGCGACGATCGAAGAGTGGTCCGCCGGAACAACCAAAACCTTGAGATCGGGCACAGCCGAGCTATCCGAGACATCCTGCAATGTAAAGCTGTAGATGTTGCCCTTATCCGTGATCAGATTCAGATTGGAGCTGATGCCGGCCTTGGCTGGGTGGACAAAACAGAAATTGCCCACTACATCGACCACCCAGAACTCTTTGTCGCCTGTGGCCGCCTCCATGATCTTCTCTGAGGGCGGAACTTCAATCAGCGTTGTGTATTTGAGCTTGGCGTGAATGGGCACGATGTCCTGCGAGTGATATTGGACGGTGCGCGCCGAAGCGTCCTGTGCCACAGCAGCAGACGAGGCGACGATGAGTGCGAGTCCAGTCACGAGGAAGGATGAACGATTCATAATGCGACTCCTTGGCGGTTGGGGGAAATGGAACCGGCCAATGTGAGGGGCCGGAAGGGATGGTCTTTGGCGAGTCGGCGCAAACCCTCGGCGATGCCAAAGTTTGCGAAGTATTCGCGCTTGGTGAGGTTCTCACGGGCGCTGTTCACTGCCATCCAGTGCGAGACCGAATCGACGTTCAGATGAACTTTCTTTGAAGACTGTGACTTGCGGATGAGCATCTGACCCGGTGGAACCAAACCCGCGATCAGATCAAGCTCTGTGTCATTCAGGTGAAATGCTTCGCGATACAGATCCCGATTCATTTCAGGGTTCGCGAGAAAGATTTTGGTCGGACAGCTTTCAGAGACAATCTGAAGCATTCCCGACTCCTCAAGTTCTTTGAGGGATTGAGTGGCGAGGATCATCGCGGCATTGTGCTTGCGCCAGGTCTTCTGGGCCTGCACTACATACTTGCGAATCGTCTCGTTCCGGATGAACAGCCAAGCTTCGTCGAGCAGAAACGCTTTGAATGTTCCGAGCCTCGCACTGTCGATAATCTCGTTACTTGCTCTATGGAGGACGTAGAACAAGAGCGGCTCCAGGACTTCAGGGTCGTCGCCCCAGCCCGCGAAGTTGAAGGTCTGAAACTGGCTGAACGACAAGGTGTCCTCCGCGTTGTCGAAGAGGAATCCGTATTGTCCTTGGCGCGTCCAGCGATGCAGCCGGTCCTTGAGCTCGCCAACGATATTGGAGAAGTTCGAGAGCGTGCGCTGTTCAGGTTCCAACACGTACACCCGCTCAATTGCATCCCAGAGCTTCCGCTCTTCCTTGAAGTCCAGCCGGTAGCGCTGCTCGTTTCCCTCAACCAGTGTGCGAACGAAGGCAAACAGGAATTGCAGGTTCTCCTCCGTCGGTGGAAGGGAGAACGGATTGATGCTGAAGTCACGCGACTCGCGACCAACGTTCAAGTACGAGCCCCCAAAGATCGTCGTAAGCGAGTGGAAGCTGCCGCCGATGTCGAAAATGAAAGTGAGGGGCCGATACTTCTGGGCATTCTGGAGCAGAAAACAGCAGAGATAAGATTTGCCGCTGCCCGTCATGCCTAGAATCAAAGTGTGCGCGACCTCTCCGTTATGGAGATTGAGGAAGTAGGGCGTGTGATTGTCCGTTTCAAGGACTGCCAAATACTCTGTTCCCAGATGCAGGTTCCGCTTGTCTCCAGGCAGTATCGTGAAACAGGAACGAAAGATCCGCGTAATTTGAATTCAGGAGGAGGAGCCGGCGGAGATTGAAGACATGGTTTCCGGGCACCGTGGCGAAGTATGCGTTCAGTTGGTTGTACGTTTCGACGAAGAGTGCGCCGTCCGCATTCGTGAATACTCCTGTGAATTCGCCGATTAGCCGTTCCAATTCGCGGCTGTCGCGACTATGGACGACGATGGTCAGGGAGAACTCGCCGAGCGATTGGCCGTCGCCGAGAGCCCGCAGACAATCGCCAAGATTTTCGATGTCGGCCTGCTTCGACTCATCGACCAGCACATCACGCGGATTGGTTTTGATCGGGTCGTTGCCCAATTGAGAAATGAAGCCAGTCTTCGAGATGTTGAAGTGCCGACGCCGCTTGTTCACTTCTTTTCGAGCCTTGTCGCCCGGAAGGGGCGTCCACTCCGTGACAACACAAAAGTTACCCGGAATCTTGAGCAGCGAATCGAACACCAGAGGCCGGGTCTCCCCGATGACCTCTTTCATCGTCAACACGCGGACGAAATGGTCGCCGACCCGCAGATGATCGCGTTCGGCTTCGATGTCCGAATTGACCGCCTGGTGATCGAGAAATTGTGTGCTCTTCGGTGCACCGGCAATTCACCAATCGTCATAGTTGAGCAGTCGGCGGAAAAACCGAAGCTGACCTCCATGATTGAGGAGTTCGATCTGCATGAAGTCGCCTAGCTGACGGATAAACGCCTGGACTCTCTGTTCGAGCGACGCAACGTCATGTTCGATCTGTGCACGCAGTAAAGTCTTCATGCCACTGCTTGAGAACTGAGCCCTCAATTCTTCCACTACACCCGCGGGATCATTGATTAGCGTGCCGAGTCCTGCAACAATGCCCGTCTTTGACCGCGCACCGTGGAGCAGAACACAATAGAAAACTTCTACTTGATACAGGTGATCGCGCTTTGAAGCAAAGAACTCGCGCCGGTGGTCGACCTCCGTCTGGACAACAGGGTCGTCGTATATTTCGAAAGGAATCTCAGGCCGATTCGATTTGAAGAGGTATTGATACACGCAGAAGCCTGGACCGAATGACTTGAGGGCGGCTTCGAGGCGCTTCACCGCATACTCCTGGCTAGTGGAATCGAGGCTCTCGTAATCAATCCCCGGGACGGACAGAATCATGCCTATGTCGCCGCTCTTGGTCAGAAATGCGGTTTCATTCCAAAAGCCATACAGGTTGACGTTGTCATTAAGCGAGGCCGCGTCCTTCCAAGGCTTGATGATTTTGTCGAGGCGAAGCATTAATGCACCTCCACGCGCGGGAGACGGTGTTTTGCGGCGTCGTAGCGCGCTTTGTATTTCTCGGACTTTGCGAGAATGCGGAGAAACGCGGGATCGGTGTTGGTGACCCAGCTTCCGAAGGCAAACCCACCTACGAATACGGCAACGCCCGCGAGGAGACTGTTAAAGAGATTGAAGCACCAACTGCCCCAACACAGACAAAGAAGAACAGCGTTCGCTCCACCCCAAGGTAAGTGAGGGGCTTGTGCCGGCTCTTGTAGGCCCGGTTTCTGCGCCGGCTATTGGTGTGTGTCTGCATTGTTGCCCCTCACATTTGGAGATGGTTGATGGTTGCGGTTATGACTCAGGGAACAGCAGATCTTCAGATGCCCCAGAGCCAGGTCAGAACGTTCGTTGCGAGAACGGCTATTCCAGTACCTGCGGCAACGCCGGCCAAAGCCTTCTTCGCGCCGGGTTCGCCGTGTGCAAACTGGTATCCGCCAACGACAATGGCAATGAGGCTGGCGACCTTGGCAACCGTTCCGGTAAACAGGTTCTGCATGGCGGTGAAGCCCGTGTCAAAGGGTGAGCCGCCCCCTGCTTGCGCATGCGCGGCGACCGGCATGAGCAAAAAAAGCAGAAAGGCCGTCTCCGAGACTGGTAAGACTCGAACGTGCCTCCGCCATGCGGGCGAGAGATTCATATGTACCTCCGGTTTCGTAGACTCGACCCGTTGTGAGCAGGTCATGCCCAAGAGAGTGGCGCCAAATCTCTCTGCTGTCCAAGACCTTTTTGGGCTGACTTGATGCTTTCTAGCCATCACTGCGGCATCGCTCGGAGCTTTCAGATACGAAGGACCGCAGACCGCAACTGTAGGCATGCAAAAAAAATCAGCCTGCCTTTTCGAGACAGGCATGGCGAAGTGAATTCGCGATCTCGCTTACGATCCTTTGTGCCGTTTGGGAGCCTCCGCGCCGGTAGATGAACACCAGCCGCAACGCATCAATTCCTGCGATTGGCAAGCATTGAAGCGTCGGAGGCATTCCGTCACAAATTCCACGCGGCAGTATCGCGGTTCCCACTCCGTCTTGAACCAGGTCGAAAACTTCTTGCGTGGAAGCTGCTTCTTCCACGATGTTTGGCCTGAAGCCCGCGTTGGCGCACTGTTCGAGCAGCCATTGATACAAGGCCGAGTGCGTGCGGTCAGAGCAGGTGACGATCAGTGGACGCGTTCTCAGGTCCGCAAAGTTGATCGCACCGCTTCCGCTTACCGACTGCCCACGAATTGTCACGGCGTGCAGGGGTTCGGATCGCAACGGGATCTCTTGTAGGTGATTTCGTTCGAGAGGCGCAAACGTCACAGCCGCTTGAAATACGCCACTACTGATGGAATCGGTTACTTCCGAGGCGGTGGTCAGGCGGAACTGCAAGCGAACCGACGGAAACCTTTGCCTTTGAATTAATCGAATTTCATGCCGGAGCGTTGGGGGCACAAAGGCCGAGTAGCCAATCAAGAACGATGCGGCATTGCGCCGGGCAATAAGTCGACTGACATCCCTGGCGCGTTTGAAGTCGGCGTCGAGCCTGGTCATGATGTCATCCACCGCCAGGATGAACGCTCGTCCTGGGTCAGTGAGAGCTACGAGGTGATTATCCCGGCGGAAGATTTCGAAGCCCAGTTCCTCCTCAACTTCTCGAATCTGCCGACTAATTGACGATTGCTCAACATGGAGGCGTTCCGCCGCCTTGCGGAAGTGCAGCTCGCGTGCGACGGCCAAGACGTACTGCAATTTTCGGAGTGGGGGAGTAGCATTCATGGGTTCACCACATATGGTGGAATAGTTTGCATTTGGCGACAGGGATAACCTCGTCGCCCACATTGCCCTCTACCGTAAAAAGGCCTTGCCGCGCTGCCTTTGGGGAGCGCAACGAACGTGTTTAGTCGATCCTTTATGGCAGCTCGCGTACCTCGCGAAATGCCATGGATTACCTTGCCATTCTGAGCGAGTGCTCAGGGGACGTGCTGGATGACGTCAGACCAAAAGAACGGCGCCTCGTGCGGCATGCAGGCCTCAATGGTCGGTTGGCACCCCGGACGAATATTATGCTTATCGGAATCAATGACGAATGTCAAGTGGTACGCTACACAAGTATGTTTGTGTGGCAAGCGTGTTTACGCTGGTTGACCTGTAGCACCTTGTAGCTGTAGTTTCCGTGTAATGGCGGATTTCGACGACCTTTATCGTGAATTGGGACGAAAGATGCGTCAGGCGAGAGAGCGCTGTGGCGAGAGGCTGAGTCAGGATTCCCTTGCTAAACGGCTGGGGATCAGCAGAGCGTCCATCGTCAACATCGAAGCTGGTCGTCAGCGTGCCCCGCTGCACTTGCTGTGGCAGATTGCCGATTTACTGGGAACCGACTTGACTTTGCTGATTCCCAGCCGTGAAGAATTGCTTCCGCCGGCGAACCAGGTCCGGCTCGATAAAGAGATGATTAAACAGATCGAAGAAGCGGCCAATGGAGATCCCGGTGCCATCAAGGTTTTGACAGGGTTTGTTAGCAAACTGAAAGCGACGATTGAGACACCGCGTACCGGCAGGAAACCGAATGAACAGAGAAAACCTCGAAACTAGAGCTGAGAAGACGCTTCGTGACACGGGTACCTACCGAGTGCCGATCGCCATCGATATTGTGGCTCAGCGCCTGAAACTAACGATGGAGGCTGCCGCTCTTGGGGAGAACGTATCCGGCATGCTCATCGTGAAGGGCGAACGTGGCGCAATCGGATACAACTCGGCGCATGCGCGCGTTCGACAGCGGTTCACCATCTCCCATGAGATAGCACACTATCTGCTACACGCAAAGAAGAGTCAAAAGCCGCAGTTATTCATTGATCGTCACGTGACCTTCCGTCGTGATGAAAACTCGTCTACGGGAGTCGATCGCGACGAGGTGGAAGCCAACCAACTTGGCGCGGCATTACTGATGCCCAGAGGCCTCGTTCAGCAAGAGATACAAAAGCATGATCTAAATTTGGATGATGAGGAGGCGATTAGCCTCCTAGCGAAGCGATTCCACGTGAGCACGGCGGCGATGTCCAACAGGCTAGTCAATCTAAGAATGCTTCGTTAGGATTGGAGTTTTCTCGACGCCGACTACAAAGTAACAAAGCATGCCGAGGAAGCGGCCTGAACCATCTTTTGGAGAACTCCGGGGCACACTTGAAGACTGACCTGCCCGTTTTCAACAACTGAGATCAATCGATCAGACAGACTCGCATTTGCGGGGCGACCAGTGCTAAAGTGATAGGCATCGCGTCGCTATGCCTCGCGAGAGCCGCGTTCGAGAGCTGAATCTCGAATGTGATTGGTGTGTTTCAACCTAACCCCGCTAGAGAATCCGCAGTTGCGGACCATTCAGGATCGCGTAATCAGCAAGAGGTGAGATAGAGCCAAGACCATTTCAACAACGAGGAATCCCCCGATGAGCATCCTTCATGCCTCCTCAAAAATAGCTGGCATTGCGTGGAATGTCACGCGATTGATCAATCGTTCCCTTCCAGAGGGCCAACTTCCCACTCCAGTCTGGTCTCAAACCCCACTCAAAAAGAAGAGAGAACGCGCGTCACCTCCGCTTGGCGCGAGGGTGACCCAGTCAGTTTGTCCAAAATGTTTGCTTGAAGCCCGAGACGGCGTCCTTCGAGGGACACAGAGTGCAGACAGTCTGACAGAGTCTCTGGCAAAAATCGATGCGGAGATTGTCGAGGAGGCCGGAAGGGTTCTCCTCCGCAAATCGTGTGATCGGCATGGTCCGTTCGAAGACACGCTTGCTACAGATTCCCGATTCTTTTGGAAAATGGAGAGCCTGTATCCCGGCTGTGACTTCGAACGAGCGGAGGTCGCTGCGCATGGCATTCATAGCGTCCGGTATGGCCGCGGTTCGTATGTTCTAGTGGACTTAACGACGCGATGCAACATGAAGTGCAATCCGTGCTTTATGGACGCCAATCAGCTCGGACATGTTTACGAGCTCTCATTGGAAGAGATTAAGTCCCTTCTCGACCAAGCTGCCTCGGTAGAACCGAAGCGGGAGTTCAACATTCTCTTCTCTGGCGGAGAGCCCACTTTGTCCCCTCATTTTCTGCCGGCCGTCAGCTATGCACAGAGCATTGGCCTTAACCGCTTACATGTTGCGACCAACGGGATCAGGTTCGCGGAAAGTCCGGCCTTCGCAGAAGCCGCACGTGCGGCCGGTTTACACGGCGTATTTCTTCAGATTGATGGCATGACCGAAGAAAAGAACGCTCATCGAGGTGTAAGCAACTACTTGGATGTAAAGCTGAAGGCTATCGACAATATAAGCGCGGCGGGAATGCGTGTCACGCTGCAAGTCACGGTCATCAACACCGTGAACAATGACGCGGTCGGAAGCATTGTTCAGTTCGCCGCCGAGAATAGTGAGAAAGTCTTTGGCGTCCTCTTCCAGCCGATTATGTTTGCCGGACGAGCAGTGTCCAACCAAAGCCGTCCTTCTGCCTTTTTACAAAAAATATCTGGGGCTGAAACACCTCGATGTTGGAGTAGGAACTGGGTTTTTCATCTCCCGTGCCGGCCTGACGAGTTCGCATCAGGTTGGCCTGCTCGATCTCAATGAAAATTGCCTCCGAGCTGCGGCAGCTCAAGTGAAGCAAGCTAAAGTTCGCACCTTCAGGCGAGACCTGATGCAGCCTTCCTCAGAACCGGCGGACACCGGGTACGACTCCATCTCATTGTTCCATGTCTTGCATTGCCTTCCTGGCACGATGGACGATAAAGAGACAGCGATTGCTAATCTAAAACGCTATCTGTCGAAGACTGGCGTTCTCTATGGCGTCACCATTCTGGGCGATGAAGCCGGCCATAATCCAATAGGGCGAAGGCTTCTTAAGGTCTATAACGACAAGGGCATCATGCATAACCTGGGCGACACACTCGACGACCTGCAAAGGATGTTGAGAAGGCAGTTCCAGAATGTGGAAGTCCGACGACACAACAAGGTAGCCTTGTTCGTCGTACGAGACTGAGTTCGCGCCCATGAGTTGACGAAGTAACACCGACGAGGCGATCTCCTGGCTGCTTGGAGACCGAGTCTCAATGAGCCCTATCAGAGGGGATGTCAAGAAAAAATTCTCCCCCTCCCTCTCCGAGAGGAGAGGGGATGTTGTGGCTTGCATCCAGCCCAATCTCAGTTCTGGAGAGGCCGTGGGCTCGCCGCGTGTTCCGGACAGACCAAGCAGTTGGCGGTTTGTACTCGAGGGTTTCATGACGCCGTGGTCGGTTCGACGCCTTCGGTTCTGGAAGCTGCGCAAGCAAACGCGTTGGCTTTAGTGGGCCAACCATGGTCCTATCTGAGCAACGGCCACCCCTTCGGGGTGGTTGTATGAACCTGAAACTCTCAGCGAGACCGCGATAACCGTGGAACGCACTGGGCTCAGTTAGAATCTGCGACACAACCTGGCTCGGCAGCTAAGGCCGTATTGTCCCTGGAGCGTTCCTGCCCGAGATCTGAGCATGGCTCCGGTATTGGCGATTGTGTAGATGGTGGCAGCGTTTTTCCTGAAAAGGATAAAAGGCCCGACCCCGATGGAGAGATTGTGTAAGTCTTCGCCGACCGGGCCGAGCCACGTTGAATTCAACATGGGAGGATGAGCAT
>NZ_JQKI01000094.1 GCF_000745965.1 Edaphobacter aggregans DSM 19364
ATCCCGGTCGTCACCTTGCCCTTCCTCAGGTGACGAACGCAGGCCACCACCGTCTCCTTGTGAATATCGAGACCGGCGCAATGCGGATGCAGAAGTTCCATCGCTCCTCCTCTGCGCCGCTGGCGTGGAGCCCCGATCGAAGAAATCTAGAAAGCGTGCTCCGGGGCGGTAAACCGCCCGTGGCGACAATCCGGGGTGCTCAAGGGGTTCCGGGTCCGACTGTTACACGGGCTGATGCGCACCAAACTCATACCGACCTCTATGCCCACGACGCGAAAACACTCTACACCAACACGCTTGCACGTTTCATCTATCGCGGGTCGGAAACACCGGTGGGGGACTGTTACGAAACTCTATGCGCAGAATCCATCTCATTGTCGGTGCAACTTCCTGATTGCCGACAATCCGCCCAAGACTCACGATTTGACCTCGATCTCGACTCACTGAGCGTGTATCGCCGTGTTGGCAACAATCGAGAGCAAGCCTCCGCTAGAAAAGCGGCGATTTTAGCAGCGCTCCTCGATCGCGGTACCTCAACCATTGCGCAGCGTAAAAGGAACGAGGCGTCACAGCTGGTTCGGGATCGACTTACTTGGGTCCTTCTGCCACAGGCTCAATTACCCGGACTCTCCGGAACCTTTGACTGTTGTGCTGTCTTTTGTTCAGGGCCGGTTTTTTTTCGTCAATCGTGACCGTGATTTTTTTGATTGTTCCAGTGAAGGCGTTGTCCCAAGGGTCGTAGTCGTCGGTCACTGGCGAGAAGGCGTCTACGCCAACATCCGCTGTTTCGCCTGCAAGTGAGTAGACTGCTCCCATTGTGTGGTCGATACGTCCTTCGCCGACCTTTTCCCATTGACGAAGAGCGTACCTGTTGCTCCTTTGTTGAGTCCGCCGCCGTCGTAGTCGAACTTGAAGGTCACATTGACCTTGCCCTCTGGCAACGGATCGTTTCCGGATATGGTGTATGTGTTTCGCGCGAGCCAGTTGTAGGCATACTTCGGCTTACCATCTTTGACGTAGAGGCTCCAGCCTCCCATTTGGCCGGCCTGGGAGAGGATGACTCCGTTTGCACCGCCTTTAGGAATCTCCAACTCGGCGCTGATGGTGTAGTCCACTCCCTTGGTGTTGATGAATCCGTTCTCCGTCATGTTTGTCATCCCCGGATACAGCGTCAGGGTGGTGCGGCCAAACATCAGATCCGGTCGTCCAGCGACTACTGGGTTCAAGCGTTCGAAGGCCCGGTCATCCAATGGCAGTACGTTGTTCTTCTTGGCCTCGTTGAGCCATAGAGCTTTCAGTTCGACCAGCTTTTGTGGATATTTGGCTGCTACGTCGGTAGCCATTCCGAAGTCATCGGCCACGTGATACAAGTGCCACTTTTCGGTCGCGTAGTCGGCGTGTTCGGGCACCTGGCTCCACGGCGTGATATGGACTGTGATGGCCTCCCAGCCGTCGTGATAGATCATGCGATTGCCCTTGATTTCGTTGTATTGAGTTTCGTGACGTCCCTTTGCCGTGGGGTCATTGAACGTGTACATCAGGCTCGTACCCGACATCGGCATCTGCTTTGCTCCATTCACAACCTTGGGTTCCGGTATTCCGGCCACCTGCAGTACGGTAGGAGCGATGTCTATTACGCTGGAGTACTGCCTGCGCATCGTTCCAGGGTCTTTGATTCCCTTGGGCCAGTGCACAGCCATTCCAGCGTTGTTGCCGCCTCCGAATGGCATCTGGATGCACCATGTCGCTGGCGCTGAACCCGCAACGGCCCAGGCGACTGAGTAGTTCGGGTACGATTTTGGTCCACCATAGTCGTCCAGACGGCTCAGCAGATAGGGAATATCCTCCGGGGCACCGTTGAGCGCGGACCACTCGTTAAAGGTGCCGTTGATGTCGCCGATCGACGATCCGCCGTTGTCACCCGCGATGTAGAAGATCAGGGTGTTGTCGTAGATGTCGAGATCCTTGAGCGTCTGGATCAAGCGCCCGACCTGATAGTCGGCGCTCTCCACGAGGGTGGCGTATACCTCCATCTGTCGTGAGAGAACCTTCTTTGCATCGGACGAGAGGGTGTGCCACCTTGTGATGAATTCGGGGTTTTCGGCAAGTTTCGTGTCAGGTGGAACAATTCCCAGCTTCTTCTGTCTCTCGAGAATCTCGACACGCAGCTGATCCCACCCCTGGTTGAAGTCGCCTTTATAAAGCCCTTTGTCGAGCCAATCCTTCGGAGGCGTATGTGGAGGATGGCCTCCGCTGGAGGAGTAGTACATCAGGAAGGGGCGATCCGGCGTAAGGGACCTGGTGGCCTGGACCCACGCTATCGCCTTGTTGGTCATGTCGGTGTTGAAGTGGTAGTTGGGATCACCGTGCGGCGTCGGCAGCCGTGTCGTTCCGTCGACCAGATTAGGAGCGAGCGAAGATTGTTCGCCGGCTAGGTAGCCATAAAATTTATCCCAACCACTGTGCGCAGGCCAGCGGTCAAATGGACCGCTCACGTTGTATTCATAAGGGGGAAGCTCGTGACTCTTTCCGAAGTAACCGGTGACATAACCCCAGCGACGCACAATCTCGGCGATGGTGGCTACGTTGTCCGGTCGCCTGCCGGTATCTCCGGGGTATGAGGTGGACGAATCGACCACGGTGGCGCCACTCACCAGATGCTGGTTTCGACCTGTCAGAAGTGAGAAGCGAGTAGGTGAGCATAACGCGTTGACGTGAAAGTTGGTATAGAGAAGGCCGGTTTTCGCCAGTTCGTCGAACGCCGGTGTCTTGATCGGTCCTCCCATTGCGTCAGGATCGGCATACGACAACTGATCCATCAAGATAATGACGACGTTGGGCGCTCCCTTCGGGGGAGTCACTTGAAATAGCTTGGGCGGCGGGACTTTCTTGCGGTCGATCTCAGTGATGGGCGCTTGTTTTGGCGGTTCGATTGGCAATACATCCCCCATCTTGGGCTGGGCTGTCTGCGCTGCGAGAATCGGTGACACGAGACAAATCGCAGCCGACACGACAAGCGCATTGATGCGCGTTCTCCTGCTCCTGCTATTAAGCATCGCTTTCCTCCATGATTTTGAGTTGCATCCGATACCTGTCGTCAACGAGAGTGGCCGAGCCGAAAACAATTCACCGTGAGACGCCGCGATCGTTTCTAATTCGCTCATTGTTGCGTTCGACGGACGTGAGAGTTATGTACGGAACTTCATCAACACGACATGGAAAGACTCATGTCGCCCAGCGGCCACTGAGTGTGGCAAGTGCCTTGCGTTGATGCTAAAAAGATAAGCGCCGAGACGAAACCTACGACCGCGAATAGGAAGGCGCACTATAGTCATTTAGCGTCTCCTTGCGTTTGCGTGTTGGAACGCAAACAGTGCTACCCGGAAAAGACTGCAGTGACTAAGCTGCGGCTATTTGTTAGAACAAAACTGACTTTATTTCTTGCCATTACATTAGAACTATTCTTAATTGTTTGTCTATAGGACTTCGGCAACTAACCGGCGAAACTCCAGAGTTCGGGGGTTACTCCAACATGAAATGTGTGAGTTTCACGACTTCGAGACGTATGGCACAATACCGCGCTCGTCCAACCATCGGAAGCAAGGCGCGAAGTTCGTTCCTCCTCCGCCAACCGGGGTAAGCGCGATAGGCTGTCCTGCTTGATAAACCTCCGTCTTATGGACCTCGGTATCGAAGTAGAGCACATGCACTTGGCTCGGCCGTTGACCTTCGAGGATGGAGCGAATCTCCGTCTCAAAGAGTCCTAGCTGGCGCGCATTGACGGATCCTGAGCAATCGACTGCGATGGCGATCTCCCCTGCGCCTTCACACCTGACGCCTGGAAGATAGACGCCTGCCCAGATGTGCCGCCGGTTGAGCGGCATCCAACTGTAGTCAGACGGAATTGTCTCTGACCAGGCGCGGCGCAACAACTCGCGCCAGTCAACGCCAGCCGCCTCCGATTGTTCGAGGCTACGGGCAACGCCTGCCGGCAGCTTACCTGCAAATTTCGCGATGTTCTCTGCCTGCTCGACGGCTATCTTCCATTCCCGCGCCTGTTCTGCAATGGTGTGGCCGTCGTCTCCTGCGGGCTCAGGAGCGTCAAGCACCTGACCAAAGCCACCCGGTGTTGCCGGCACAGTAGGCTCGCCGCCCGCACTCTTGTTGTCGGCTTGTTTTTCGCCCTCTCCGCCTGGGGCAGCACCATCCGGATTCTCTCCTTCCCCATTTGAGCTGTCCTGATCTTGCTGTTCGTCGATCAGGTTGTAGATCCGTTCTGCGCTCATGCCGTGAAAGCGACGCTCGATAAGAGCATCCTTTGGCAGCGTGAGCCCGGCATCCCGGAGTAGAGGGTTGATGGCGTAATCGCATGCCATATTCCAGCGTTCCCGATCACGGTCTCCGCGGCGCGTGTGATGCTGAAGTGCCGGGTGCATGACTTCATGAGCCAGAACTCCGGCCAGCTCTGCCGCGCTCAGCGTCTCGACAAATGCCGGGTTGTAGAACAAGGAGATGCCATCCGTGGTCATGGTCTGAATGGAGCCCGAGGCGCGTTCACCCAAGCGGAAGAGGAGTGAACCGAAGAAAGGATGATCGAGAAGGAGAGCGGTCCGGGCCTTCTGGATCCGGACCGCGGGGGGAAGATGCTTCGTCATGGTGTTGCAGCCTCCATGTATGCCGACATATGCGAGAAGATGTCTTCGACACTTGGCGCGTTCTTCAACATAGGCTTCTCGTGCGGATCGGCTGGGTCTTGCTCACGACCGCGCAGGAGCGCATCCATCTCCGACAAGATCTGCGCGGCGTCCGTAGCGGTGGCAACGCGGAGAATCTCGTTCTTTTTCAGATCGTGCGCGCTGAAGTTGCACAGGCGATCCTTGATCTCCGCCGCAAATCGATTCAGTTCCTTGTCCTGGTTCACATTGAGACGTGGAAGCAGATCGACAAGGTCTAAGACATTGGTGACCAACGATGCGTGGAATCGCGACTCAGGCTCGTTCAGTTTGTCGACCAAGTGTGTGACCACTTCCGTCAACCGCACCCACAGATCCTTGGTCCCACGGTTGAGCGACTGGCGTACGCTCTCGTCGATTTCTCGCGCGACCCGCGCCTGTTCTTCCTCTGACAGCGTCACTCGAAAGTCATTGCCGCTGGGAATCGGAAGCACTTCGAGCTTCACCCCAAACTTTGCCCGCAGCTTTTCTGCCGACGGATAGTCCTCCTCTCGAAAAAGGCCGTTCAACTCGGGACGGACCTGTTCGATGTAGGACGGGTAGACCTCCAGGAACTCCTCAACACTCTGGGAGAAGGCGTATTCAAACTCTCGCATCTGCGTGGTGAGTCCAAAGTAGAAGTGTGCGGGCAGTAGACGATAGCCTTCATCGGACCACGGCAGGGTGATCTTGTAGAAGTGCTGCCGAATCTGTCCAGCGAGCGTCCGTAGTGCGTCAAGCTTCTCTGCACCGCGGAGCAGTTGTTTGTTGTAGCGACCTGCGCCCTCATGCGCGCCGTTTTGGTTGGCAACGTCGCGGCTGGCTTTCCGGTCGTGTTTTACCGCAGTCCAGATACTGATGTGGACTGCGGCCAGCATGGCTCGTTCGGTAATCATTCGAGGACCTCCGCATGTTCAATACCGAACCGAACAAACTCCGGTGTATGGGTGATGCCACGGTTCCGCGCGGCCGCATCGCGTATTGCCAGCACGCGCAGCTCGGTCGGCATGCGGTCGCTCAACAGGATTTCATCGATGGATGGCAGGTCACGAAATAGCCGCAGGAAGGCAACGAACTCCGTCGTGGCTGCGGGCCCAACCGTCCCCTCAAGCAACTGCGCTTCGATCTCAGTGGCTCCCGTGAAGAAGCCACTCTTCTGCCGATGTGCGAAGCCGGTCAATACGTTCGAGGCCATCTCCCAGGAGCGGGGTGTAGGCCACGCATTCACGTCCGACACGGCGTCGGCATCATGCAGGAGCGCCGGCTTGAACCGCAGGAAAGCAACGATCTCCGGACGCAGCCTGGCACGAACCGCCCACTGGCACCAATCTTCGAAGTCCGGCTCGAGGTTTAGGTGGACGAAGCGATTTCGCAGTGGCCTCGGCATGGAGAAGTGCACACCCCGCTCGGAGGCCGGATTGCCAGCGGCCACCACCACCCAACCGTCTGGGAGATGGTATTCACCGAGCTTGCGGTCGAGCACCAGCTGATAGCAGCCCGCCTGTGTCATCTGCGGTGCGGCAGTCAGCTCGTCGAGAAAGAGGATGCCCTTGCCGGAGGTAGGCAGGAATTTCGGTGGCACCCACTCTGCTTGATCTGCGGAGATGCGCGGCAACCCGCGCAGATCGACGGGGTCAAGCTGAACCGCTCGAATGTCGAGGAACTGCCAATCTAAGTCAGAGGCTACCTGTGCAACGATCTGCGATTTACCCACACCGCATGCGCCCCAGATATGCAAAGGCACACGTTCGGCAATAAGCGCGTGTAGCGCTTCGAAGAGCTCAGAGGGTTTCATCGATTGTCCTTTGCGGAGTGATAGGTCAGGCGAGGTTGAGATGGAGTGGAAACGGCGATGCGAATTGCGGCCGCGTCAACGAACAGCTAGGCCGCGAAATTCCAAGAGGCTGGCTCTTTTACATCTTTCCGGAACAGATGCGGCGTTTGTCGGGTAAGTATCCTCCGGCAAAGCCGGAGGCTTTACGATTGCTGGCCCCTCAAAGGGGCCTGATCGCAATCGTGAAAAGCCAAAACCATGCCCCGTCCACTATCTCTTCGACACTTTAAAGTTCAGACACCGCGCTTCCCTGCCCTCCGGCGGCCTGCATCAAACCGTGCATACTCCCGAAACTGTCAAACTTCTACTGCCTCCCCGGCAAAGCCGGGGGAACTCCCGGTTGGATTAGTAATCGAGAGATTCTCGCCTCCGGCGCCACGGAGCACTCTCCACTGACAGAATTCATATACTCGACAAGATCACCCCGTCAGAGACTTCCTCCCTGTTCAACGGTCTACTGCGTCTCAAGACGACAAGGATCAAGCGGTGGGCATTTTATTCGTCGGCTCGCGATTAATCGCCAGGTTTCATGCGGCTCAAGCCCCGTTGAAGCGGGGCTTATTCACTACTCGTGGCCAAGCCCTGACTGCCGCAGCGATCGGATGAAGATGCCTCCCACGACGGACCGCGCCTGAAAGCCCTCCTGCCTGCCAGTCTTCGTGTCGTACCAATCGGTAAGTGGGACACGGGTCGGGGTTTCATCCAGCCACTTTCCCAGCGGGGCAACCAGCGTGCGGAAGGTGGCATCGTCGTCGGCCAGCGTTGCCGTCCACAGCTCCCAGTCGAGCTTTGTATAGTCTTTTCGGTTGTCGAGTGGGAGGCCGTACTGATTGAGCTTTGTCTTGTAGTACGCCAGCTCGGTGTTCTTCACTGACGCAGGAAAGAGCTTCAGCGCGAGCAAGTCGTCCCACACCAGGTTGTACTTCTGGCTCCATGTGTTCGTCGAGTCGAACGCCAGCTTGTAGTGGTCGCCTTCCTTTGCCAGGTCAATCCACTTCTTCGCCATGTCCTTCGACAGAGCCTCGTATTCTCTGGCAAGTCTGTCATCGCCGACCCCCTTTGCCATTTCCGCAAAGGCCCCGAGCGCGTCAATCGCCTTGATGGAGAGGTTTGCATTGTGCGCGAGATGGCCGGCAAAGTCGTCAGTGGAGAGCTGGTTCTCCGGATCAAGCCCCTTGTCCTTCAAATAGACCGCCCACTTGAAAAGCAGCGGCCAGTACTGCTTTGCGAAGTGCCAGTCGCCCTGGGCCCTGCCCATCGCTGCGATCATCAGCAGCATATTGCCGCTCTCTTCCACCGGCATCTGGTCGTCTTCGGTCTTCTCGCCGCCGCCGTAGACCTGGCCGTCGGCCAGCGGATACGTGCCCAAGTCATGCGGCGCAAAGGGGAACTTCCATCTTGGCAGCGCGGCGTACTCCATCACCGGCTTCAGCTGTGCCTCCAGCAGAGCCGGGTTGAAGTAGAGAAAGAACGGCGACGAAGGATAAAGCACGTCGACTGTTGCGATGCAGCCGTTAGAAAGGTTCTCTTTGGGGAACTGCAACGGAGAGCCATCCATATCGGCAGCCAGGCCATTGGCCGCCAGTGTCTGCCGGAAGGCAAGCGTCGCGAGCCGTGCATAGACTACCCCGCCATCCTTCGTGAGCTTCGCTGTGAGCTGTTTGTCGTATGCATCGGACTTCGACACCGCCGATGCATACCCTTGCATCGCCTCGATGAGCATTGCCTGCACCGTCTTGCCATTGCGCGCCCAGTAGGGCCTGAGACGGCGGTTCAGATATTCGATTGCGAGAGGCTGCGTGAACGCAAGACCGACATGCCGCTCGAAGGCCTGCGATTCGCTCACCTGTAGCTTCTCTGTCACGGCCAGCAGCGGGGCGCGATTGGCCTGCCGAGGCTGATCGAGATCGTCGTCGTACGGGATGCCGCCCGTCTTGAGAAATTCGGCCTGCGAGTCGGCAGCGGTTGAAGTCATCGCCTGCGAGTCGGCCGGCACGACAAGGTGGAAGTATCCCCAGTCGGCGCGAAGATTGTCGCCGGCCCGGACGAGTGCCCGCTGTTCCGAGGAACCGACGCTCAAGATTTCCATATTGCCGACCCTGCCGCGGCGCCACGTCACCTGCTGATCCACGGAATCAACCGCGATGCGCGCATCTACCCCCAGGTAGAGCTCGATTGAGTGCGGCTTTCCGTCGGTTGCGGCGGCCTTCCATGTGAGATAGGTCACCGGCTGCGCGAGCAAGTCGAGATCCGTAGGGATACTGGGCGAGAGAAACGTCGCCTGCAATCGAACTCCCGCCACCTCAAACGTGTACTCCGTCTGCGTCGGCGTGACCTGCAATCCTGTCTGCTTCATAGCTGGAGTTGCGCCAGAACTGCGGCCCATCCAACGGTACGGTGTGCCATCAATACGGGCGAAACCACGCATCGGCATCTCGGTGCCGGTCCAATGCTTCGTATTTTGGTCGGTAAGATTGTCTGCCATCGACCAGACGCTGAAGTAGGGATCAAAGGCGATGAGAGGAGTGGCGGGGTTGCGCTCGTTTTGAGCTGTTGCGAATGGAGAAATAGCAAGAAGGGCAGCCAGGGCAAGGGTCTTCAGAGCCATGCAGAGCAGGCTACCGTATAGTCCTCATGTACCGCCACTCTGTATATGCAGAACACATGAGTGAAATGCGTCGAACGAAGACAAAGATTGGTACCCGGCCAGGTTCCAGTAATACGTAAGCGGTCTATCGTGGAATGCTGCGGCTTTTGTCTTATCTTCGGATCGCTTCCGGATTGACCATTACTCCCCCGGAGCCGGAAGATTGGAGGTCCCCTGATGCGCTTGGAAGCCGGTCACTGAGTAACTCGGAGATCATCTCCCAAGGTGGCGACTCCTGTTCTGAGCCGAGCCGCGCCCAGGAAACCTGATAACGCTGGATGAGAAGTCGGCTGCACGCGGAAGTGATCTTTTTGCGGGCGATTGGCGACGCCTCTCGGGATTTGCCTGGGATAGATGGGATCGACATACCCATGAAGTGCCAGATGTAGCACTTGATATTGATCAAGTGGCAGTGCCTTGAACCGTGTCTAGATTGCTTCAGCTCCGAGCAGGATTGTGCTTGGGTTAGGAAGATCGGCTCCTGCAGTTTCCACCTCCTTCTTACTCTCCGGAAGCGGCACGAATGCGCTCTCCTGCGTCCATCCACCGCTCGCAGAACACGTTCAAGGGGTGATGGCTTCACTTGCGTCCAAGCCGCCACACCCACGTACGGCTGGGAAAAGTTGAACATCGGTAGGAAATACATCATCAATGACTCGGCGATTATGCATCAATCGAGAGCAACGTCCTGGCTGAACCTGCTACCCATCAAACCAAAACGCGATTGTTGATTCAGTCGATTAAGAGTCGGGGCAAAAAGAGAAGCCCAGGCGGGAATGCCTGGGCTTTGGCAAAACTGAAGAATCCTATGCGGCTGCGGCGGCTACCTGGTCGAGGATCTTCGATGCCTGGCCGGCGTCCGCAACCCCGAAAATCACCACCGGCGCGTTCGTTCCCGGCTCGATTCCAGCATAGGCATAGTTGATGTTGATGTTTCCTTCACCGAGTTTCGCGGCCGCGCCGGCCAGCGCCCCGGAACGGCTCGGGAGCTTCGCTTCCGCTACCTGCGTTTCCGTGTGGGTAGTGTGCTCGGATTCCAGCACCGCTTCCGTTGCGTTGGGGTTATCTGTCACGAGCCGGAACGTGCTCTTGCCCTTTTCGTCCGGATTCGACTGGAATGCGACGATGTTCACACCTTGGTCAGAGAGGGCCCGGCAGAGCTTACCCAGAGTGCCGGGGCGATCTTCCAAGTGGACGGTGAATTCTTTCATAGTTGGCATGACTCACCTCCATCTGGCAGATATCTGCCAGAACAAAATGCTACGCCGAGCCCCATCGCATTTCAATCGGCGGCTGCAGGGGATTTAACACCGGCTCTGCCGGAAGAGCGGATCCGTTCGCATTTTGGTGATCCCTGGGCGGAATATCCTCAACCTGTCCCAGCCCTTTTGCCGAGGCGGCAGTGAATGCCTGGCAGAGAATAACCCGCCCTTAGCCCTGATAGGGTCCTATCGTTTCCCATTCCTGATCGCTTCGAAGGACGCCCGAAAGCAAAAGATTGACAAGTATTCGGAATCCGATATATTGTCTTCCGAATGCCCGACAACTACGAACACCTCCTTCCGCTCTCTCCAGCTACGCTCCACGTTCTGCTGGCGCTTACCCGTGAGGACCTGCATGGATACGGCATCATGCTCGAGGTCATCCGGCAATCTGCCGGCGGCTACAAGATGGGACCTGGAACTCTCTACGACAATCTGAAGAAGCTAATGAAGCTGGGTCTCGTGGACGAATGCACCGAGGACAATTGCCCCGCCCCGGCACGTCGCCTCTATCACCTGAACGAGGCGGGAAGGGCCGTTCTAGCTGCTGAGACAGAGCGCCTCACAGAAGTACTCCGCGAGGCAAGGCGGTGTCTGCGTTTGAGCGAAGGGAGGCAGGGATGAATCGCATACGTCTCGCCGTGTATAAGCTGCTCCTAAGACTGCATCCTGCAGAGTTCCGCATCCGATTTGCTGAGGAGATGATCCTCGACTACCAGGAGGATCTGCGCGATACGAGCGACTCTGCTCTTTACTGGGACGCAATGCTTTCGCTTGGACGTCAATGGATGGATTCCATCTCGCCGGCGAGTGGATCGAGAGCGCGCACCGACAACTCTTTATTAGGTGGCCAGTACGCGGTTGTCTGCCAAGGTGGGCTAACGCTTTTCGATCTAATCAGTCTCGCGGTGATCATTGTAGCGAAGCTTGATTTTCATTCCCAAAGGCTACCACTCGAGAGGGCGGCGTGATTCTGTCTTAAGATTCAGCAACGTTGCGGCGCCGTGGCATTACATGAATGCGGAGGTCTGCTATTTCGATCTCAAGGAAGAACGTTTCTACAGGGCCGAGAGTCTGTCTGTGTCCATCGAGCATAAGCGCTCCGCACAATCTCGCCTGTAACGAATCGATCTGTGACGTGATCGCTGCCATGCGACCTTCGGGGTTGGTGCGAATGCGCTTCAAAAATCGAGTCTACGCGCTATTCTGCATTTTGGGCGGTAACGCGACGCGGACAGTCTCGACATGTGCGGCGATGTTCAACCATCAAGTCGACAGCCGTTTCCCACTCCAGCTTAGCCCTATCGAATCTGAGCCACCGTCCAAGCGCACCGAAATCATAAAGTGCACCCTCGGAATTCACGCGCTCGTGCATAGCATTGTGGAACTTCCTTCGAAGTTCCAAGCATACAGGGTCGAGGATCTCCGCCATGCTAAACGTTGGTGCAAAAGGTTGGGTGGGTGCGAGTGTCTTGGTGTTCTTCTTAGTTGAAGAACCCAGCTTTGCTTGTAGCGCCAGATGCAAATCTAATGATGTCATGAATCCTCTTGGGGAAGCGTTAGTTCGGTCGCGAAGCCTTACGACCACCTTTGACCGACATAGCACTTAACGCGCCTCCAAAACATTGGAGAATGCTAAGTCCACGAGTGAAATTACTTCTCGGTGTGTAAGTTAGATGCCACCTGAGGGTTGGCGATTCTGTCGAATCTACAAGTGACGTACAAATACGCCCTGTCTGGGAGGCGTTGACAAGGCATCAGCCACATGATCGCTCGCTTCCCTCTAAGGTCAAACGCTAGCTTATGCATATCGGATCAAGCACTTGCCCGAAATCGGCTGCACGGGAGTAGGCGCGCCATGTTGTAATCTGCCGCGGCCCCGGTGATGTCAATTCAAGCAACTGTATTGACATAAGCTACGTCGTATCCGTGCGGGTACGTTTCGGCACAGCCTGAATCGCGAGCCGTTCCGAACCTTTAGTGCTGTGATTGTAGGTTTTGTTGGTCCGCGAGCCGACGGCAAAGCGAAGGAGAAGAGATGAAAACGATCAAAGGAATTGCATGTTTGTCGCTCGGCTTAATGCTGGCGGTGCCGGCATTCTCTCAGGAAAAAGAGGAGGACCGCGTGAAGGAGGCTGGGGAGGTCGTGAAGGAGATTCTCGATGCTCCGGACAAGGGAATACCGAAGGACCTGATCGATAAGGCGGAATGCGTTGTCGTCTATCCGTCGGTCAAGAAGGCGGCCTTCGTCGTGGGCGGAAGCTATGGCCGCGGCGTCATGACGTGCCGCAGGGGACCACATTTGACCGGTCCTTGGAGCGCGCCGACGATGATGGCTCTGGAAGGAGGGAGCTTCGGTCTCCAGATCGGTGGAGAGGCGACTGACTTTGTTCTCCTGATCATGAACGAAAAGGGCGCAAAGTCAGTGCTGTCCAGCAAGGTCAAGCTTGGCGGCGACGCCTCTGCCGCAGCTGGCCCGGTCGGCCGCACTATTACCGCCGAAACGGATGTCGTGATGAAGGCCCAGATCCTTTCGTGGTCGCGCACTCGGGGTCTCTTCGCCGGCGTCTCTCTCGCAGGATCGACCATCCGCGCCGACGACGGAGCCAACAAGAACATCTATGGCAAGGAGATCTCAGGCCAGGACATCGTCTTCAAACATCAGGTTCCCGCTCCACCGTCGGCAACCGTGCTGCTGAGGGAGCTGAACAAGGTCTCGCCGCACCACAAGGCATGATCGCGGAGTCGTTCCGGTGATCCTGAGCGGTCTTTACTCGATGACATGCACGGCAAAGGCTCTGGAGGTTAATCATATCGAGTCGCCGCTCAGGTGCCATGCGAATCGGTTCAACATGATCAACATCCTGCGCTGCAATCGCTGCTACGATCGGCTCGGCATGGACATCCAAACCCAAAAATCGTAACTTTTCCTGCATGACCGGCTCCCTTCCGCTTGTTGCTCTGAGCTATGCGTCATTCTGAACTCATCGCCTAACCCACGATCAGCGCGCATCGATGCCGGTCACTCCATATTGACTGTTGTCACGATTTGAGAACTTTGCGCCACCGATTGCTTCCAAGGAACCGCTTCTCACTTCTAACTTCAAAGCTCAGGACATCTTCAACGCCTCGCAACTCCTTTACACCGCCGACGCAGACGCGATCCTCCTGCGCGGCCGTCTCATGATCACCCTCCTCAGCCTGGGGGTTTTTGCATAACGCCCCGAAAAGGGTCAATTCAGATTCAAGGGTGAGTGATAGGGAGTTTGAGGTGCGGCAGAGAGCCTTTGCCATGTTACTCAGGACTGCCGCCTAACCCACGGCAACATTGAGCGCCCATGCTCGCAACAATCGGACGAAACGCGCCCTCTGGGAATACGACAGCATTCACCGCAGCCTCTATCTGCTTAACTATATTGACTCCCCTTCCTTGCGGCAGAACGTCCAAAAGGCGGTCAACAGGGATGAAAACTACCACCAGTTGCGACGATCTGTCTCCTTCGCCAGCTTTGGCAAGCTCCGCTTCAAGACCGATTATGAACACGATCTGTGGTCTGAGTGCAGCCGCCTGATCTCCAACTGCATCATCTTTTACAACGCCTCCATCTTGTCTCGTCTCCTGGAACACAAGCACAAAGCGGGACAGATGCAAGGCATCGACGAAATTAAGAACATCTCACCGATTGCCTGGCAGCACATCAATCTCCATGGGCGTTACGAATTCCAGAAACAGCCGGACCTCCTCAGCCTGGACGCCATCATTCAGGGATTGACGGAATGGGCACCCCAGCGAGACGCTGCATCAGCAGCTTGAATCTGAATTGAACCTTTTCGGGGCGTTATGCAAAAACCCCCGAGATGTTTCCTGCGTGGTTGGGAGAAGACGATCTGGCGGAATTTGGAGCCTATCGTGAGCATCCCGAACTTTGATGAGGAGCGGCGTCTCTTATGTATGGACTATAACTGGTGCAGGCCTGGCTGACGGCTCTGCTCCTGCACAAAATGGATCGCGGCGATCTCACCATCACGCTATCCGGCCTACTTTGTTTTCTGGAGATGTCATCTTGACGAATGCTCGTTTAACTGGTTTCTGGTGTTGTTCTTTATTGGCTGTTTCCACGCTGAGCCTTTCTGGTCATCTCTTCGCCCGGGAAAAGAGTCCACTGGCAGTCATGCCTGAACCTGCGCATGTGGCGCAGGGGGAGGGCGAATTCTTCATCGATGGAAACTTTGGCATAACGATAAAGGGCTACGATGAACTTCGTCTGGCGCGCGCGCAGCAACGATTCCTCGATATCCTCTCGAAGGAAACCGGTATTCCGTTTAAGCGCGAAGCAGTTGCCACCCAGTCGCACTTCATCATTCAAACTGCTGGACCCAGTGCAGCGGTTCAACAACTCGGCGAGGATGAATCCTACCACCTCACGATTTCAACCACCGATGTTGAGTTGAAAGCTCCGAATCCGCTGGGCGTGCTTCGCGGCCTGCAGACTTTTCTGCAACTGGTCCGGATCAATGAACAAGGCTTCAGCGTTCCCGTCGTCACAATCGATGACGCGCCGCGTTTTCCGTGGCGTGGATTGCTGATTGACTCTGGACACCGTTTCGTTCCCATCCCCGCGGTTAAGCGCAATCTGGACGCGATGGAGGCAGTAAAGCTGAATGTCTTCCACTGGCGATTCGCAGACGACCAGGGATTTCATATCGAGAGCAAGAAGTTTCCGCTACTGCAAGAGAAGGCATCCAGCGGACTCTATTACTCCCAGGACGAAGTCCGCGAAATTGTTGCGTACGCTCGCGACCGCGGCATCAGGGTAGTTCCGGAGTTCGATATGCCTTGCCACGCGAAATCATGGTTCCAGGGTTACCCTGACCTGTCCGGTGGCAAAGACCCTTCCCAAAGCTCGGCCATGGATCCATCGCGCGAAAGCACTTACAAGCTTCTTAATGGATTTATTGGAGAGATGTCTGCGCTATTCCCCGATTCCTACTTTCATACAGGGGGCGACGAATGCGACATGAAAGAGTGGGAAAGCAATCCGCGGATCCGAGAGTACATGCAGGCGCATTCGATTAAGGATGGCGCAGCCCTTCAGGTACGTTTCACTGCCAGGATCCAGAAGATCGTTGCCGCCCACAAGAAAATCATGGAAGGATGGGACGAAGTTCTGCAGCCCGACACTCCAAAGGACGTTGTGATTCAATCCTGGCGAGGGCCACGCTCATTGGCGGAGGCCGCACGAAGCGGCAACCGAGGCGTGCTCTCGTCTGGGTATTACATCGATCTGAATCAGTCAGCGGAAGAACATTACCTGGTCGATCCTCTAGGAGACAACACTGCCGCGTTGACACCGGAGCAGAAGAACCGTGTTCTTGGCGGCGAGGCCACCATGTGGACAGATATTGTCGATGCCGACAACATGGACAATCGAATCTGGCCGCGCACCGCCGCGATCGCCGAGCGCTTGTGGTCTCCAGAGCAGATAAAGGATGTCGACTCGATGTACCAACGGCTCGCAATCGTTTCGCAGAAGCTCGAGTACTACGGCCCGCGCCACCGCCTCATCACCGAAGAAATGCTGCAGCGCATGAGCGGCGATCCCAATCCCGAAGCGCTCAAGGTGCTTGCGGCTGTCGTGCAGCCTCCCAGGATGTATGAGCGTCAGCAACTGCGAGGCGATTTTACTGTGCTCAACCGTCTTGATGATGCCGTGTCCCCCGAGAGCGATACAGCGCGTGAATTTGATGTCATTGCACAGAGGATCAGCTCAGGAACAGCAACTGCTCAGGATTGGCAGCAGGCTCGTGCATGGCTTGAACTTTGGAGGGACAACGATGCGAAGCTGCAACCAATGCTGAAGCGCTCGTTTCTGACCCAGGATTTGGCGCCCGTATCGAGTAACTTGCGCCGCATTGCAGAGATTGGCCTGCAAGCCCTGGATGATCTGCACGAGCACCATTCGGTTAACGCAGGTTTGAGGCAGCGAAATATCGAATTCCTCAAATCTGTGGCAAAGCCGCAGGCAGTGCTGCTCCTGATGCCAGCTACGTCCGTAGAAAGACTCGTGCAGGCTTCCAAAACCCAGTAATGTTAGGCATCTTCATGCGACGGCGACCGTGCTCAGAGTTCGTCGTAGTAAAACCCGCAATCTCCGCACGCCGTCGTCGAGACATAGGCGCGCGCACCGGCGTTGCGTCTTGCTCGACGACAGGAAGCGATCCTAAGTCACACCCCAGACTGGATACTGCTCACGCTCAACAACCGGTGCGCCGTTATACGTGGGTAGTACGTGGGTAGTTTAAGCGGACGATTGATCACCATTCGACCTGGCTCATTCATCGCCGAGAACGTATCCACACCCGGACCATCCAAGAGATAAGCTCCGACGAAGCGCGCCCTGGCGCTCAGACGTGGCACACCTGTCGCAAAGCCAGGCCGAGTTCACAGCAATGGCGTTTCGTGCTTCGCCACATGCAACCGTGGTTGGCAGTACGACGGCAGGAGCAGACGGGAACGTCTCGCCCTTCGCCTTGCCTGGCGGATTGCACACCATGATCAGCGGAATCGGTGTCTTCTATCCGGATAAGAGACCGACACAACGAATCGGGATTGTTCCAGATCGAATTGTGACCCCCACAATCGAAGGCATCCGTGCTGGCAGAGATGAGGTATTGGAAGAGGGTGTGCGCCAGATCCTCGGAGCGGAAACTCCCCTCATGGTCAATCAGAGGATGATCGTGAAGAGATAAGAGGGGATGCATTGCCTGAAAGTCCGGATCTTGGTAACTACGATTCTCCGTTCTTGAGAACAGGCGTGGCTGTTGAAAAACTCATACCTGGAAAACTCGCAAAGAAATCATCTCGCGAGGATGCCCTACAAGCGATTTTCTCGGGCCGGGTAGACATTTTCTATCACCGGATTCGAGACCGTTTTCGCAGAAAACGAGTTTTCAACAGCCACAGGCCACTTCACTTACTGAGAAGGTTAGGCTGATCCATCAACGATTGGTCAACTCCGAATTGGTCAACTCCTGGATCGTCGGCTACTCCGTCGATAACCCGTCGGCTAACCTCTCCGGACCGATTCGAATCGGAAGACACCGTAAGGTGCGGGTTGCCCGTCAGAACGAAGCCGCTGGCGCGGCGGACGCTGCCGCGTGGGTGTCCCCGAGCATTGATGCCGATGTAGGGTGTGGGTCACGAGGAGGTTCCCGTGACCCATCTACGCAAAATCATGCTGGAAGAACTCCAGCGCCGTAATTACTCCGCGTCTACCACACGCTATTACATTCGCCATGTAGAAGCTTTTGCCCGGCACTTCCAGTGCTCCCCCGACCGCCTGGGCCCGCAGCATATTCGGGAGTATCAAGCTCACCTCTTTACAAGGCAGAAGTTGTCACCCGGAGCGGTAACGAACCATCTGTGTGCATTGCGGTTTTTCTACATCCAGACGCTTAAGAAGCCGTGGAGCATTGCCGATACTCCGTATCCCAAGAAGACCCATCGTTTACCGGGGATTCTCAGCCAAGAAGAAGTGGCGCAGCTCATCGACGCCGCGCACACTCCTTTTCATCGCACTCTGCTCATGACCCTCTATGCCACTGGCGTTCGCAACGCCGAGCTGACTCGCCTGAAGATCAGCGACATCGACAGCCGGCGGATGGTGATTCACATTCAAGGCGGCAAGGGACGTCAGGATCGGGATGTGATGCTCAGTCCTAAACTTCTCGAGGAACTTCGCTCGCACTGGCTGCGCTTGCGGAGAAAATCCAGCATTTGGCTCTTCCCCGGCAACCGTTGGCACAGCGGGGATCTGCCCATCGATACCAAAACTCCGCGTCATGCCTGTCAGCAAGCTGCCCAGCGGGCTGGCATCAAGAACAAGGTTTATCCCCACGTGCTTCGTCACTGCTTCGCAACCCATTTGCTGGAAGCGGGCGCCGATCTCTACACCATTCAGATCCTGCTAGGCCATCACGATCTAAAAGAGACCGCCATCTACCTGCACCTTTCGCAACGCCACCTCCATGCCACCGCCAGTCCCCTGGACTCGCTCAAGTTGAATGCATGCTCACCGCAGGAGGAAATCGATGAGTCGGCCACTGTTTGAGGTGGCCGATTTGATCCGCAGCGCAGGTACTGCATTCGTCGAGCGCAATCGCAAGTGGATTCGATGGCAGCACATTAAAGTGCTACTGGCCATCGCCCGCTGTCGCACATCCGCACTCGGCGGACATATCGATGCATGCACCCGCTGCGGCCATCGCGCCACCATCTCCTACAACAGTTGTCGCAATCGCCACTGCCCGAAGTGTCAGACGGCGGCCCGCGAACTCTGGATCGAGGCGCGGCGCCGCGAACTTCTCCCCATCCCCTACGTCCATGTGGTCTTCACCCTGCCCTCGCAACTAGCTATGCTAGCCCTGCAGAACAAGAAGATCATCTACGACCTACTGCTCCGCGCCAGCGCAGAGACTCTTCTCGAAGTAGCTCGCGATCCCCGGCTTCTCGGTGCAGAGATCGGTTTCTTCAGCGTGCTACACACCTGGAATCAGAAGCTCGGCATCCATCCCCACGCCCACTGCGTCGTTCCCGCCGGAGGGCTTTCGCTCGATCACACCCACTGGATTCCATCCCGGCCCCGTTACTTTCTCCCTGTCGAGGTGCTCCGAGAGGTATTCCGCGGCAAGTTTGTTGACGGTCTTGAACATGCCTTCCGGCAGCATCAACTCCACTTCTCCGGCGATCTGTCTCTGCTCGTTCAGCCGAAGATATTCGCTTCCTGGGTACGCACACTATTTCGCAAGCACTGGGTGGTCTATTCGAAACCACCCTTCGGAGGCCCCGAACATGTGCTGCAGTACCTGGGACGCTACACCCATCGCGTGGCCATTTCCAACCATCGCCTTATCGGGTTCGAGAACGGCCAGGTCATCTTTCGGTGGCGGGATTCGGCACACCACAACAAACAAAAACGCATGACCTTATCCCTCGATGAGTTCCTGCGCCGCTTCCTTCTGCATGTGCTCCCAAAAGGCTTCGTCCGTATCCGCAACTTCGGGTTCCTCGCCAACCGTCGGCGCTCCATTCTGTTGCCCCTATGCTTGCAGGTACTGGGCGCGCTTCAACAATCGGAGATACAACCAACATCGGCTCCGAAGCAATCCCGCCCACTCCGCTACTGCCCCAAGTGCGGCGGCCCTATGGTGGTCGTCGAAAGAATCTCCACGATCCAGATGCAACCACGTTCTCCACCACTGCTCCTCACCGCCGCCGCATGAAGTCATCGAGCCCATCTCGGAAACTCCGCGTGCTTCACCACGCTCAGCCCACGTGTGCTCCTCCATCTAATCCATCGCTTCTTTTCACGACCTTCTATGCGCCAGTAGCTACCACTTTCCGGCCCTCACCGACTCTCCTACCTCTGCTCCTCCAATCTCCTCCTCAATTCGCGAATCCAAACGTGTCCCGCTTCGCCCACACTGCATTCAAAACCCATAATTCCTGCAGCCTCACCGCATCCGCCGCGCCAGCGGCTTCCTTCTGACGGCTTTATCGAACGCGCACCAAAACCCTGCGCTCTCAACTTGGCCCCGCATGGCGCGCCTCCGATAAAGCACTAACGT
>NZ_JQKI01000095.1 GCF_000745965.1 Edaphobacter aggregans DSM 19364
CACTGCGCCAGCGCGAACAGTCGGTCCGTGCTGAGTTACAGGCAATCACTGACCAGGCCGACGATAGAGCAACCTTCCTACGCCTCGCGGAGACCCTCACGGCGTTCCTCGCCCGCCTGCACGATGCTGCTGATACGCTGAGTATCGAGGAGCGCCAGCGAATCGTACGGCTTGTTGTGAAAGACGTCTTGATAGGAGAAGACACCATCACCATTCGCCATAGCATCCCAGTCCTGCAGAGCCCCCCGCGAGGCGGTTGCATACCGCCAAGCCAGACAGGCGACCCAAATTACCTTTTGTGTAAGGGGAGTGGCATCGCCTCTTTTGGCCAATATCTATCTTCACTATGCGTTCGACCTTTGGGCCGATCACTGGCGTAAACACCACGCCAGCGGTCAGGTCATCGTAGTGAGGTACGCCGATGACATTGTCATGGGCTTTCAGCACGAACGAGACGCGAAACGGTTCTTGGAAGATATGCGGCAGCGGTTGGAAAAGTTCGCGCTTACGTTGCATCCGGATAAGACCCGGTTGATTGAATTCGGCCGCTTTGCGGCTAAAGATCGAAAAAGCCGTGGTCTTGGAAAGCCGGAAACGTTCAACTTTCTTGGTTTTACTCATATCTGTGGCCGATCCCGCCGGGGCGCCATCCAGCTTAAACGGCAGACGCGCCGAGATAGGATGCGGGCAAGGTTGAGAGCGATCAAAGAGGAGCTGAAGCGGCGAATGCACGAACCCATACCGATCCAGGGAAAATGGCTTGGACAGGTCGTCCGCGGATACTTTGCGTATCATGCGGTTCCGACTAATAGCAAATGCCTCGGGGCTTTCCGGCACTACGCAGTCGATCTCTGGCGACGCTCTCTTAGTCAGCGAAGTCAGCGGGATCGCACTACTTGGAATCGGATAGCTAAACTCGCGGCAGAGTTCTTGCCTCTGCCCCGTATCCTTCATCCTTGGCCCAGCGTTCGCTTCGCCGTCAAACACCCGAGGTGGGAGCCCGGTGCGTGAATCACGCCCGCCGGGATCTGTGCGGGGGGGTGCGCAGAAATGCGCATCCCTACCGCGATAGCGATTAACTTTCCGACTGCCGCACCATATACGTTGGGACGGCTCTTCGTCTACTCAAAACGTTGCTCCTGAAGGCACCGAAAAAAATGCGTCGCCATGAGCTTTGCCCTACTTCGGTCGAATTGCGCATCTGCGGTAGTTGGGAGATGGGTTGACCCCACCCTTCACTTTCGTGAAGGATGGGGCACCCGGCGTCGGGTGGAAGCACGGGCGAAATGGGGGTCTCCACTTCGCTGGACGATGAAGCTGTCCTGCTTCGGTCGAAATGACACGGAGATCGGGTAGTCGATAGCTAGAAGATCTGGTGGTTCGGTTCAGGCCCCATGGTGAACTCGAGTGTACCGCCGTGCATAATGGTGTCGTGCTCGATGCGCGGCGTCTTGAGCAGCGTGTCGTTGAGCTTCGCTGACAGTATGTAGATGCTTTTCGCGCTCGTGTTGTGGGCGGTGCCGGTGAACTTCTTTCCGCCGGGAAGGTTCAACGTGGCGACAGGGAAGCGTGGCGTGCGGATCCAGTACTCGGGGATGCCGCGCGCCGACGGGATAGAAGCCGAGAGTGGAGAAGATCCACCGGGCGGACACCTGTCCTGCGTCGTCGTAGAGATAGGGAATCTGGTGGCCGGGCTCGTTGCCGGGATCGTAGAGTTTGTTGGCGAAGAGGCCGTCGAGCTTCTGAACAAACTGCTGTTTGCAGCCGAGTGTCTCGATGAGGCCGGAGACGTCGTGCGGGACGTAGAAGCTGTACTGCCAGAAGTTGGACTCGGTGATGAAGCTAACCCATTTCCTGTACTCAAAGGGCGTGATCCAGGAGCCGTCCCCGTGGCGCCCACGCGCGAGCTTCGTCTCGGGGTCGATGAAGTTCTCCAGTTTGCTCAGGGCTCAGAATGACGAGGTTGTGCGCGAAAGCGATGATGGCTGTGCACGCGAGCTATTTGGGCGTAGCAGGACGTGATCGCTGAGCGGGGTGATTTCGGAGCGAACGATTGTGTAGCCGGTTTGCTCGGCTAGCGGGCGGAAGCCTTCGAGGCCGCGGGGAACGAGCTGGAAGCGGGTGGTTTTGATCTGCTCCCGGCGAATTGGATCGTTGCTGGTGATGGAGCCGACGACGAGCCTGGCGCGGGAGCGAAGCGTGAGGAGGTTGCTGATGATCGCCTCGTCGCTGCCGTACTCGAAGAGCGCGCCCTCGGAGGATGCGGCGATGATGGCGCCGGGCTCCGTGATCGTGGAGAGCAGAGCTTCGAGCTCGCCTGTGTTGTTCCAGTTGTAGGGCTTTGAGGAGAAGGTGATGTTGAGGCTGTTGAGCGGAGAGTCCGATTCGATCAGCGCGGCGACGGCGTTGGCTCCGAAGACCGTGCCTTTGGCGTCGAGGTCGCAGACGTGGATGTGGATGGGACGTTGAAGGAGCCCGGGTTGACGCTTCGCAAGCAGAAAGAGCGCATTAATGCAGTCGATGGCGGGGCCGCCGCCGATGTTGACGAAGTGCAGCGGTGCGCCGGGATCGTGTAGCAGCAGCGGCTCGAGGCTGTCGGCGAGCAACTGTGCGCAGTGCTGCAGGCGCAGACGCACAAAGCGGGCGTGCGGCGAGCTGGCGATCCGCTGGTCGAGCGGGGTATTGAAGCGGTCGGGGAGGTTGGCGGGGCCGAGCTTCATGATGTAGGTGTGAAGGCCGCCGAGGAAGGACTGCTCCGGTGCGACGAGGGCGCGAAGCAGCTCGGACTTCCGGGCACCCAGCCTCATCATGAGGCGCCTGATGAAGAGGGGAAGCCTCGCCTGCTGCTGCTCGGCGGCGCGATACTGCGCTGTGAGGCTGGCGAGCGATGCGGGATCTTCGGGGACGGCAAAGGCCGGATGGGTGATGTCGATGATGGGCAGCTCGTATCCGTCGGAGGTGGTGGCGTAGACGATACCCTGCTGGTGTGTCATGGCACTCCTGGCCGCGTATGAGGCGTGGACTCGAGGATGATAAATCCCTCGAGTCTGTTCGCCTATCTACCTCCCCGATCTAGCGCTCGTCACGTTGTACGTCTCACCTGCCTTCGGTTCGAAGGCGAGCGCGTGACCGAGTGTTGTTGCGGCGACCGTTTTGCCTGCCTTGTCTTTGACGGTGAGAGTGCCGAGATCGGCGCCGACCTGGATATTGCTGACGTTGACGGTGATGGGCGTTGCGCTGCCGGGAAGCGTAATGGTTGCGCTTGAGGATTTTGCTACGGGATAGACGCAGAGGTAGAGCTTGGCTTGCTGCTGCTCGAGCGTGACTCCGGAGCCTCCGATGAAGAGCGGACTCTTGTCGGGCGGGAACAGGAAGTTTTTGAGTGTCTGATTGCCAGGATAGATCTTTCCGGAGTCGAAGTCCATCCAGTTGCCGGCGGGAAGGTAGACATCGCGCGAGGTTGCGGTGGCGTAGTCGTTGCCGTAGAGCGGTGTTGCGAGCATGGCGTCGCCGATGAGCCACTCGTAGCCGCGTGCGGTTGCGTTTTCGCGGCCGTAGGCTTGCGGGTCTTCGGGGAAGGCGATGGGCAGTGGCGTCATCGTCCAGGGGTAGCCGTCGTGGAAGAAGCGGCGCGCGTTGGAGAAGAGATATGGCGCGATGCGTTCATGTAGCTTCGCGGCCTTGAGCATGACGGCTGCGGTCTCGTTGGAGAACGACCACGGAGGCTCGCCCATGCCCATGCTGCTGTGCAGGGAGGCCCACATGGCGTTGCGCTGCATGTAGGTCTCCATGCGCTGGGTGCGGCTGGTGCTGAAGTGGCTCTCGCCGAAGGTGCCGCCGACGATGTCGGGATAGACGAGGGGGAAGCCGGCGTAGGCGAACGCGAGCGCGTTGACGGGGCCGCGGTCCTGGTCCTGGTTGTAATTGAAGTCGTTGATGCGGTGCAGGTCGCCGTTGGAGGAGAGGTAGCCGTTGCGCTCGATGATGAGCTGCTTCTCGGCCATCAGGCGATCGTTGGTGGGATCGACCTTGTCGTCGCGCAGGTCGTACTTGCCGTAGCCGTAGAAGTCTTCCTTCCAGCCGGAGATGCCGTCGTCCTGCCACTTCCTGACGAGGCCGGTGTACCAGTTGAGTGCTGCCGGGTTGTGCGCGTCGAGCAGGTAGTAGGGGAGTTTGGGCCAGCCTCCGGTGAAGGCCTCGGCGTGGCCGCTTTTCTCTTTGAGGAAATAGCCCTTCGCAATGCCCTCCGCCGAATAGGGTCCGGTGGTGATGAAGGTAATGCGCAGGCCGAGCATCACGGTGAGGTTCTCGTCGCGGAGGTGCGAGATCATCCCTTTGGGATCGGGATATTTATCCTGGTCCCAGAGGCCGAAGCTGGTGGTTTCGTGCATGGCGTCGGGCTTGGCGGGCCAGAAACCGGAGCCGATGACGACCCATTTGAGCGGATAGCCGAGCTTGAGGTAGTGGTCGATGCTGTCGGTGTTGGTCTTCTGGTTGGTCTCCCAGCCGAGCGCGCCGAAGGCCTCCCAGCCGACGCCGAAGGCCTCGTACTTAGGCATGAAAACTTTGTAGCCGGCGGCGTTGCGGGCATCGAGATACTGCTTGTAGATCTGGTGCGGGTCGCCGAAGAAGTAATGGATGGTGACCTTGCCGTTGAGGCGCTCGACGCCCTGGACGATCTGCTCGCCGGAGGTGTGAACGATCTTGCGGTGGGGATCGATGAGCAGAACAGCGAAGTGTTGTTTGGGATAGATGACGAAGTTGCTGACGAGGCGGGTGATGCCCTGGCCGGAGAGATAGGTGTCGTCGGCGAAGCCGGTGACGTCGGTGTTGAACTGCTTGTTGGTGAGGGTGGAGAAGCGGGCCTGTTCGACGGCGTGGTCGGCGAGACCGTAGGCCGGTGCGGCGCCGGCGGTGACGAAGCGGACGTCGGAGAGAGGATCGGCGGAGGAGAGTGTGAGGGTTGCGTGATGCAGTGCGAGCGCGATGGTGATGCGAAGGTGCGCGCCGCTCTTGGCCGTCGCGCTGAGCACGCATGGCGATGCGGTGCAGCCTGCCTTATCAGCCAGTGTGATCGGTTCTCCGCCGACGAGGATGCCGGCCTTTGCGTCGGAAGCGACTACGGGTTTGCCGGCGATGTCGAAGCCGTAGCGGAACTCCTTGCCCTGGGCCGTGAGGGTGAGGTTGGAGCTGCGGAGGCGGATGTCCTCTGCGGCAGCTTGATGAAGAAGGCCGCTTGTGAGAAGCAAGGCGATGACAAGATGCACTTTTTTCGACAAGACGCTTTTATCCTTTCGGTCTCGACCGGCGTTTGCGATGACAGAGAACAGATCATCAATTTCTGGACAAGTTTAGCGTTTAACATGTACTCTTCCGGTTGATTCTTGGCAAGGAATAAATCAGGAAGGCCGCGGCTTCACGTCTTCAGGATGAACGATGGTCTCCAAGACAGGCTGAACTTTGACACGAGAAACGATGAAGAATCACGGGTACTCCGAAGAATCAGTGCGACCGGTTCCTCGGGAGCTTCGACAGGAGAACATCACGGCCGACCTGGTGGTGGCCGGAGGCGGTCTCTCTGGCGTTTGCTGTGCGATTACGGCGGCACGCGCGGGCCTCCATGTCGCGCTGGTGCAGGACCGTCCGGTGCTGGGCGGCAATGCTTCGAGCGAGGTGCGGCTCTGGGTGCTGGGCGCGACCTCACACATGGGCAATAACAATCGGTGGGCTCGCGAGGGTGGCGTCATCGACGAGCTGTTGGTCGAGAATATGTGGCGCAACCCGGAGGGAAATGCGGTCATCCTCGATTCGACCGTGCTGGAGTTTGTGCTGCGGGAAGAGCGCATCAGGCTGCTGCTGAATACGGCCATCGACGAGGTCGAGACGGATGACGATGGTGCAATCAAGAGCGCATCTGCCTATTGCAGCCAGAATCAGACGCGCTACCGACTGGAAGCGCTTCTGTTCTGCGACGCTACGGGCGACGGCATCCTAGGTTTCCTTTCGGGCGCGGCGTTTCGCATTGGCGCGGAGGCAAGGTCGGAGTTTGGGGAATTACTGGCGCCGGAGACGGAGCAGCACTCGCTGCTGGGCCATTCGCTCTACTTCTACTCGCGCGATACGGGCAGGCCAGTGAGGTATGTGGCGCCTTCGTTTGCGCTGAAAGACATTACAGAGATTCCGCGCTTTCGCGAGCTGCGCGTGACGGACTCGGGTTGCAGGCTGTGGTGGCTTGAGTATGGCGGCGCGCGGGACACGGTGTATGAGACCGAGGAGATCAAGTGGGAGCTGTGGCGCGTTGCTTACGGTGTGTGGAACTACATTAAAAACTCCGGCGAGTTTCCTGAGGCCGAGACGCTGACGCTGGAGTGGATGGGGACGATTCCCGGCAAGCGCGAGAGCCGTCGCTTCGAGGGCGATGTGATGCTGACGCAGCAGGACATCGTGGAGCAGAGGCAGCATGCGGACGCGGTCAGCTTCGGTGGGTGGGCGATCGACCTGCATCCTTCGGATGGCGTTTACAGCGCGCAGCCGGGATGCTCGCAGTGGCATAGCAAGGGCGTCTACCAGATACCGTATCGTGCGATGTATAGCCGGAATGTGCCGAACCTCTTTTTGACGGGCAGGTTAATTTCAGCTTCGCATATTGCCTTCGGCTCAACGCGCGTGATGGCGACGTGTGCGCACAACGGGCAGGCTGTGGGTATGGCGGCGGCGCTATGTTATGAAGACAGCCTCAAGCCGAGAGATTTGCTGGTGTCGGAGAGAATGCGTGAGTTGCAGCAACGTCTCCTGCGTGCAGGCCAGAATATCCCTGGTGTCTATGCAGAGGATGCTGCGGACAAGGCGCGGACAGCGAGGATGACGGTGACGAGCGCGCTGGAGCTTCGAGATCTGAGGCCGTCTGGTGGGTTTGTTCCGTTAGACAAGCCGGTGGCGTTGTTGCTGCCGATCGATGCGGGCCGTGTGCCCGAGGTTACGGTGACACTTGCGAGCGAAGCAGAGACGACGGTGCATGTGGAGCTGTGGGGTTCTGGCCGAAAGGGCAACACGACGCCCGACGTAAAGCTGGCGGCGAAGGAAGTTCGTCTTGCGAAAGGACCGCAGCAGGTGGCGCTTGCGTTTGACGCTTTGATTGACGAGGCAGCGCACCTGTTTTTTGTGTTGCTGCCGGCGGCCGGCGTCGAGGTCGCGCTAAGTGAAGAGCAGGTGACAGGTTTGCTGACGCTCTCGCAGAAGATGAACAAGGCGGTGGCGAAGAGCCTGGTGCAGACGCCACCTGAGGGTTCCGGGATTGACACGTTTGCTTTCTGGCTGCCGGACCGCAGGCCGATGGCGCGAAATCTGGCTGCGACGATTGAGCCTCCGCTGAAGATGTTTGCGCCGTCGAATGTGACGAATGGTGTGTCGAGGCCGTGGTGCGGCGTGAATGCGTGGGTCCCGGCGCGCGAGGACGAGCGGCCCGCGTTGCGGCTGGAATGGGAGACACCGCAGACGATTCGTGAGATCGAGATCAGCTTTGATACGGATTTCGATCATCCGATGGAGTCGGTGTTGATGGGACACCCGGAGCGGGTGATGCCGGCGTGCGTTACGGAGTTTGAGGTATGCGCAGGCAGCAACGGCCTGCTCGCGAAGGTAACGGAGAACCATCAGACTCGCTGGAGTCTGAAGCTGGCAAAGGCGGTTGAGACAGACGAACTGTCGATTGTCGTGCTGGGGCATGGGCCGACGCTACCGGCGATCTTCGAAGTACGCTGTTACTGAGGGAGCGGCATGAACGAGTGTGAGGGAAGACTCGCCAGGCATCAGTGGATCGTGATTGCCCTGCTCTTTGTCGTTGCGCTGATCAATTACTTCGACCGCCAGAGTCTTTCGGTTGTGGCTCCGCGGGTGCAGGCGGAGCTGCATCTCGGCGATGAAGGCTATGCGCACATTGTCAGCGTGTTTCTGTTCGCGTCGGCTGTTGCCTATGCAGTCGCGGGATTTCTTTCGGATTGGCTGGGGACGCGGCGCTCGATGGCGTTGTTTGTCGGCTGGTGGTCGCTGGCGGAGGCGGCGACGGCGTTTGCATCGTCGGTGTGGATGCTGGCGCTGGCGCGGTTCTGTCTCGGGCTGGGTGAGCCAGGGTTGTGGGTGGCAGCTCCGAAGGCGGTGGGCGAGACCTTCGACGAAAAGCAGCGCGGGCTCGCAATCGGCATCTACACGATGGGAGCGACGGCAGGAGCGATCATTGCGCTTCCGGTGATCGTCGCGGTGACGACGCATCTGCCGTGGCGTTCGATCTTTCTGCTGGATGGGCTTGCCGGGCTGTTGTGGATCCCGCTATGGTTCTGGTTCTATCGGAGTGATGGAGTTAATCCAAAGACGGTTGACTCCGCGAGACGTTCGGCGAATACACGCGAGGTACTGAGGCGGTCGTCGACGTGGAAGCTGTTGATCGCGCGCAGCCTCACCGATCCGGTGTGGTATTTCTTTCTCTTCTGGTTCCCGAAGTATCTGAACAGCGCACGGCATCTGCCGATGGCGCAGCTGGCGAAGATTGGCTGGGTGGTCTACCTGGGCGCAGGCGCGGGTACGATTGCCGGCGGCCTGCTGTCGGGTCGACTGATACGCACGGGAATGCCAGTGGGTGTGGCGTACCGATGGACGATGCTGGCAGCCGCAGCGCTTGTGCCGCTGAGTCCGCTGGCTGCGCTGGCACCGAACTATGGTGCGTCGGTCGTGATTGCTTCGATCGTTGCGTTGGCGCACATGGCGTGGCTGGTGACACTGACGGCGACCGTTGTCGAGTTGTATCCGCCGGACCAGGTGGGCAAGGCAGCAGGGTTGATTGCGATGGGCAGCGGCTTTGGAGGCATGCTATCGAGCGAGATCATCGGTTATCTCGTCACGCATGGCGGCTATACGCCGGTCTTCTGGCTGATGGCACTGCTGCATCCGATTGCGATTGTGCTGCTGTGGCCGATCTATCTGCAGGGACGGTCTGCGATGAAGCGTGTGGCGTCCGTCCCTGCAGCATAAGTCCGGTGCCGCCTAGGGCAGCTCGGTCTCAAAGAGCTTCTGCACGACCTTCCAACTGTCGCGGCGCTCGCGGTCGATGTTGACGACGCCCCAGGAGCGGATGCCGTTGGGGGGAGTGCCCTTGATGAGCGAGCGGTAGTCGTTCCAGGTCCAGAGCGAGCCGCCGATCATGTAGGGCCGCTCCTTCATAGCGCTGACGGCATCGGTTATGTCCTTGATGCGTTCGGGGTCGTGCAGGCCGAGCTCGCCCATCTTGCCAAACTCGGTGACAAAGATTGGCTTGTCGGGATAGAGCTGATGCGCGTGGTCGAAGCGCTTGGCGTAGTTGCCGTAAACGTTGATGGAGACGAAGTCGGAGTACTGGCTGGCTTCGTCGGCGCCGGTCTTGACGGCGGGGTCGCCGGTGTAGCGCGAGGCAAAGGTGATGAGGCGTGTTGGGTCAAGCGAGAGCGTGTAGGCGCGCATGTCGCGCGTCCAGTCGATGCCTTCCCTGGTGTAGGACTCGTACTCGTTGCCCACGCTCCAGGCGATGACGGAGGGATGGTTCCAGTCCTGCTCCATCATCTCCTTCATCTGCTTCTGGAAGGTAGAGCGGATTCCGGGATCGGCCATCTGCCATGCGCTCATGTTCCAGTTGCCGGCCTCGGGGATGATGAGCATGCCGTGGCGGTCGGCGTAGTCGAACAGGTAGGGCGGCTGAGGATAGTGCGCGATGCGCATCATGCGCATGTTGTCGGCGAGCATGTCGTTGAGGTCGTGCTCGAGGATGGCGTCGGACTCGCGCAGGCCCTCTTTAGGATCTTCGCCGACACGGTTTGCTCCGTAGAGGTGGACGGGTTTGCCGTTCAACTGCAGCTCGGTCCCGACGACGCGAATGTCGCGGACTCCGATGTGCGCCGTCAGCTCGTCGCCGGGCACGGTGAGCTTTGCGTCATAGAGGAAGGGGTCACGGGCGCTCCAGAGGTGAGCATTGCGGAGGGTGCCGCTCCAGCTGACCTCTGCGTCACTGTTCGCGGCGATGCGCGTCGGCTTGAGGTGAACGGGCAGCGTACCAATCTCGCCCTGTACGGTGGTTGTAGCGGCGGAGGCCCCGCCGTTGTGCAGCCAGGCGCGCAGATGGATGGTTGCGATGCCGGTCTTGAGATCAGGTTTGGCGTCGATCTTCATGTTGCGCAGATAGACGGCGTCGGTAACGACGATGTTCACCGGGCGAACGATGCCGCCGTAGGGCATCCAGCCGACGATGGTGATTCGTCCGCCTGAGCCGTACGGGCCCTTATGGTCGTTTGAGGGAACTCCTGCGGCGAGCGCGGGAATGGAGGTCAGCGTCGGGGTGTTATCCACCTCGAGCACCAGGTGATTGGCTCCGGGCTTGAGCAGTTTGGTGATGTTGAACTCGAAGGGCGTGTAGCCGCCTTCGTGTGATCCGATCATGCGTCCGTTGAGCCAGACGTGGGCGACGTCGTAGACGGCATCGAAGTGCAGACGCGCGACCTGGCCGGGGCGAAGGGTGGGTGCGTCGAAGTCGTGCTCGTAGAGGGCGCGGCCGATGTAGCGGCGGTACTGCTCTGAGGCGGGCCAGCTGTGGGGAACGGAGACAGACTGGGCCTTGTCGTCGAGCGTGGTTTTGAAGGTCCAGCCGGAACCATCGAGGCTGATACGTTCGGCGGCCTGAGTTGAGAGAGCTAAGGCGGGCAGGAGAAGGGCGAAGAGTGCAGCTTGTCGCAGCGTCGTCATCAAAGGGTCCTCAACTTGGGCAAGAGTTCAGCAATGAAAAAGAAGTGCAGAGAGGAGGCTCTGCCCTTCGAGAGTATGGATGCAAGATTAGAAGATCAGCTTGGCAGCCAACTGCAGGGAGCGCCCGTCGGCCGCAGTGGTGATAGCTCCAAAGGAGCCGTTGGTGTTGCAGCCGCCGGTTCCGGCTGTTGGGGTTCCACTGCTGTCCCGCGCTGTTATTGTGCAGGGTGCGGCGACGCCGTTGCCGTTAACCAGGTTATTTGCGGCGGCGGCAAACGACATATTCGGCAGCCCGAAGTTTGCATGGTTGAGCACATTGAACGCCTCGGCACGGAGCTGGATCTTCCAGCGTTCGGTGATCGCGGTCGTCTTGAAGATCGAGAAATCGAAGTTCTGGGTTCCGGGGCCGCGCAGGCGAGGCAGCGTGCGAGAAACATTTCCGAAGGTGTAGTCAGTTGGGTTCTGGAATGCAAAAGTGTTGAACCACTTCGTGGCGCTGGGATTTTTGATCAAAACCGACTCCCCGGGGACGTAATTGGGACGCGTGGCCGTGCCTGAGGAATTCGCGCCGGTGATGGTGAGCGGCGTGCCGGTCTGGAAGACAGCGATCAGGTTGAGCTGATATCCGCCGATGAGCCGATTGATGAAGCCGCTGCTGGAGGAGAACTTCTGGTTACGGCCGAAGGGCAGGTTGTAGAGCGCGCTGACGGTTGCTCGCTGTGAGACGTCAGAGGGATCGAGCGCATACTCGGCGCGGCGGTTGTAGATATTCTGGTAGCCATTGTTGGCGGCGAGACCATTGAGGTAGGCCAGCGGCGAGGTGACGCTGTCGTCCATTTGCTTACCGAATGTGTAGCCGAAGAGCAGGATGAGACCGCTGCGCGCCTGGCGCTGGGCGGAGAGCTGAAGATAGTGAGCAATGAGGTTGCCGTCATGCGGGGTGTAGCTGTTGACGGCGTTGTAGTAAGGGTAGGGTAGAAGCGATTGCTGCCGTGTGATGGTAGCGCCGCCCAGCGCGCCGGAGAATCTGCCGGCGTTGGGATTCGGTACCGACTGCTGCAGAGCGACACGGCCCAGGCCGAAGTACTTGGGGTCGAGCTGGTTCATGTTGTAGGCGCCAGCGGGAATGTGCACGCCGTGGTTGCCGACGTAGGTTGCCTGTACCACGATAGAGTACGGAACCTCACGCTGAATGCTGAGTGTGTATTGCTGCGACATGGGTGACTTCCAGCGGTTGGGGTCCTGATATCCCGTTGACTGTCCGAGGAAGCCGAGTGGCCCAAAACCGGCGCCCAGCGGCTGCAGCGGATCGGTGGGGAAGCCGTTCTTGAACTGGAATGCAGTCCGGCGAGTATCACCGCCGGGAGAGGTATAGTTGGTATTCGTTGACGAAAACCCGTTGGTCTGGCCGGTGTAGATGGAGTTGAACATCAGCGGGTAATAGATGCCGAAGCCGCCACGAACGACCGTCTTGCCATCGCTGGTTGCCTTATAGGCGAATCCAATGCGAGGACCGAAATCAGTGAAGCTGTCTGGAACGAAGTTCCGTCCAAGGCCGCCGGTATTGGCATACTGCATGATCCCTGTGAAGCCACCCGAGGAGAGGTTGGGGTTGAAGTTGCTGTAGCCATTGTTCTGCTCGTAGGGTTGCTGCTGGAAGTCGTAACGTACGCCGAGATTAAGCGTGAGGCGATCGGTAACCTGCCAGTCGTCCTGGAAGAAGAACGAGGTGCTGATGGCGCGGTCGGTCTGCCCGGTATTGGTAGTGATAAACGCGGTGCTGACGGCTCCAGAGAGGAAGGTCGCATAGGTGTTCCCGACGTTGACGTAGCCAGGGGGTGGCGCCGAACCAGAGGGGTCAGTGGTCAGGCCGGCGGCGAAGCTGAAGTTTCCTGACGGCGTATTGCGCTGGAGGTTGGAACCGATGTTGTAGCGCAGATCAGTTCCTATCGTGAGGGTGTGGCGCTTGATGACCTTTGTGAGGGTGTCGGTGATCTGGGGCAATGTGTAAGCGCGGAACCCGATGGTCTGATTGGAAGGTGGCAGGCCATTACCTACAGTAGGCAGCGCGTAGTTGGGAACGTTGCCGGGGAGGCCGAGCTTCTGCGGCCAGTCGCCTCCGGCACTCACGGCCTGGAAGGGAAACTCCTGCCGCTCGACGGAGAGGCGGAGGTCGTTGATTAGGGTTGAGGAGAAGGTGTGGGTGTTGCCGGCGAGGATCTCTTTGGCGATGTAGGTGTCGTAGCGATTGGCAACGGTGGGATCTGGGTAGTAGGTTCCGCCGCCCGTACCGCCATTGGTGAAGTTGCTGTAGTAAGCGTAGCGCGCGAAGACCGTGTCCTTGTCAGTGAGGCGGAAGTCGACGCGGCCAAGAGCGTTGTGCATGTTGCTGATGCCGCGATTGAGGAAGGAAAAGTTGTTGGTATTGGTGTAGGGGTTGATGGGAGTGGTGTTGGGCAGCGGATAAAAGGTGTTTTGGTAGGCGACCGAGACGGGGTCGAGGTTCGTAATCTTGTTGTTGACGTAAGGCGTGCGGGTGGCGACGTTGTTGACGATGGTGGTGCTGAAGGGATTGTAGAGCTGGATCTTGTTGCCGCCTGCGTCCGCAAGGCCGGAGAAGTCGCCGGTGCGTTGCGCCGCGGTGGGTACAGACAGGTACTGAGGATTCGACTGGATGAAGCGATAGGACTCGTAGTTGGCGAAGAAGTAAGCGCGGTTGCGGATGATGGGACCGCCGATGGTGCCGCCGAACTGGTTGTAACGAAGCACGGGCTTGGTCAGCGGGGGGCGTGCGAAGTAGTTGCGGGCGTTGAAGATGTCGTTGCGCAGAAACTCATAGACGGAGCCGTGAAAGGCATTGGTTCCGGAGCGGCTGACGAGGTTGACGACGCCGCCGAGGGTGAAGCCATACTGCGCGGAGAAGACGCCGCTCTGGACCTTGAACTCCTGGATGGAGTCTGTGTTGGGATTGACGGCGATCTCGCCGGTGGTGGTGGAGAGGTTGCTCTGGCCATCGAGGATGTAGGAGTTGGAGCCGGTGGGCGAGCCGTTGATGGAGATGGCGGAGAGGTTGGTACCGCGATTGGCGAACCCGGACTGACCAACGGTGGAGTTAACGCGGACTCCCGGCGTGAGAGTGGTCAGAGCGATGGTGTTGCGTCCGTTGAGCGGCAGCTCCTGGATGGACTTCTCGCCGACGACGGCGCCCAGCGTCCCGGATGTGGTGTCGAGGAGGGCCTGCGAGGCGTCGACCTGAACGGTCTCCGTTGTGCCTCCGACCTGCAACTGTACGTCGACCTCAACGCGGGCACCGACGGTGACGGTCACGCCGTTTGTGATCGAGGTCTGAAAGCCTTGATGCGAGACAGTGACACGATAGTTGCTGCCTAACAGCAGCGGCGGCGAGTTGTAGAAGCCGGCCTCATTGGTTTTGAGGGTAAATGTGTTCTGGAGGTCCTGGTTCTGGATGTCGACGGTTGCGCCCTCAACGGTGGCGCCGGTGGAGTCCCTGACGGTGCCGATGATGTTGCCTGTGCCCTGCTGCGCAAGCAGCGGAAGCGCGTTGCCGAGACATAGACCAAGCAGGCCCAGTACAGCGTACTGTGTGGTCTTGCGTCGTCTCCAGCCGAGCCTCGAAAAGTTGAACATGTCTTTCTCCTAATGTGCGACAGATACTTTTGCTTCTTCCTTTGCCATCCAGAGCTCAGCAGATTGGAGTGGCGCTTTGAGGTGTTTCCGGTCGAGACAAGAGTTCCGAGCGACGTTGAGTATCGCGATTACAGAAGCGTTCGAGAGAGCTTGCCTGGGGGTCCGGAATCGATGGACATTATCTTGAATCCGTCATAGTTAAGCGATTAACGTTCCGCCGGGAGGTTAGAGTCGTGTGTCCAGCGTTGTCAAGTAATTTCTATGGGGCTGGGGCGGAGGGGGGATGCAGGCCGGACAGAGGGCTGCTGGGCGTGCTGCCGGGGCGGTCCTCAAAAAAGTTCACCAGCGGTTGCAAATCCCTGCAAAGGCGTACTTCGTGGACTGCCCGGCCGTGGTTCTGTGGCGCGTCAACGGATGGCAGGATGGCTGTTCTACGTTGTCTGTTTAGGTTGTCGTGCCTTCGGTGAAGGTGAAGGGCAGCACGACGCGCTGCCGCTTCTGCTCTGGCTGTTCGATCGAGTTAATCAGCATGTCGGCGGCGAGCTGGCCCATCTCGAAGGTGGGGATGAAGAAGGCGGTGGGCCGTGGGCGAAGGCCGCCGGCGTGAGCGGAGTTTGCTCGCGCCAGGATAGCGACATCGCCCGGCACGCTGAGCTGGCGGGCCTCGACGTAGTCGTACATGTGCACGAGCAGGGAGTCGTCGGCGGTGAAGATCGCGGTCGGGCGGTCTTTGCGTCGGGCGAACCAACTGTCGAGGATGGTGAACGCCTTGGTCTGGTCGTAGTCACTGCACCCTATGTGCTCGGGCTTCAGTTCGAGCCCTGCCGCGGCCATACCGCGCCGCAGGCCCTGCAGCAGGTGGATGTGAGTGGGCAGCGTTGAGGCCCCGCTGAGGAAGGCGATCCTGCGGTGGCCGCGATCGACGAGATAGCGTACCGCCGCTTTGGCGAGAGCGGCATCGTCAACGCCGACGTAGTTGATGGCGGCCCTTCCGTAGTAGGAGTTGATCATCGTGAAACGGATTTGCGCGGCCTCGAGCTCGTGGATGGTGTCGTTGATGTCGCGCGTGGTGCAGGAGCGCGTGTTGATGAAGATGAGGCCATCGGTAAACCGGCTCTCGAGGATCTGATCGCGCGTTGCGCGGCCGGGACGGCCGGAGGGCGAGTAGATAAGGAGGTTGTAGCCACGGCGCATGACCGTAGCCTGGATGCCGGAGAGGGCTTGCGCGATGAACTGGTTGAAGAAGATGGGGTCGCGCATGGGGACCATCAGACCGAGCAATCGGGTTCGTCGCTCGGCGAGTGCCTTGGCCAGCTCGTTGGGCGAATAACCTAGGTCCCGGGCAATACCGCGGATGAGCTCGCGTTTGGCCGCGCTGACGCGCGTGGTCTCCTTGTAGTTCAGTGCAATGGAGACCGCCGCCACGGAGACGCCTGCGCGCTGGGCGATATCAGAGAGCTTCGGTGCAGACATGAACAGCTCGCCTCCAACAGAAAGAGAACTTGGAACCCAGACAGAATTCCACTAGCGGGTATACGCCATCTTAAGCCTGTCTAACAAGATTTGGCCGCAGGCGAAGGATCGTGTCTGGGCCTGCCTGCGACGAGAGAAGGCGGTTCAGCTAAGGACGTAGGCGTACAGCGTGTCGCCCGCTGCCGCGATCGAAGAATCCACAATTTAACACAACTTGGTAAAAATCAATCGGCGCAGTATTTACGGTCATTCATAGCGGAGGGCTTCCATAGGATCGACTCTGGAGGTTCTCTTGGCTAGGAAGTATCCGGCGAAGACGGCGACGGTGAGCAAGACGACCACGGCGGTCAACAGGCTGACGGGGTAGGCGCCCTTGAGACCGAAGAGCATATTGGCGACGAAGCGGTCACCGGCGAGGGCTGCCGGGATGCCGATGACTACGCCGATAGCGACAAGAAGCAGAATCTCGCGCATGACGCTGACGATTTTACCGAGGGTTGCCCTCGGCTTCCTTAGTAGGCATTGAAGCGGTGGGCAATGATCAGTGGTTTGTGTGCCTACTACAAAGGTCGGCCCAGAAGTGTGGGTCGGAGGATGCAGCGCAGACATGTCTCTCGTTTAACGCTTTTCCCCTTGCAGTCGCGCGGCGGACCATACATTCTGAGGCGCCCTCAAGTCACACAATAATTGAGCGCTAGCAGGGTAGCAGAGAGCCAGACAGTCCTGGATGGGTAAGAGGCCTTGCCAGCTTCGTGAACTATGGCATGCGCTGCAGAACGAAGGTGTGATTCTTCGGTGCTGCCGCAGCGGCGATGCGGCGTTCGGCTGCGTCGATGACCTGATCGAGAAACTTTGTGCCTTCCGCCAGAGGCGTGTCCGTGGGCAACTCGGATGTGCGTGAGATGGCACGGATCCGCGAGATCTGCAGGGCGTCGCTATCAGAACAAGCGTAGAAGACGGCGCGTCCCTGGACATGCATGGGGGTTGGCATCATCGAGAGGTCGACACCGGTGGCGAGGTCCGCGGAGGAAAAGTGGGCGGGCAGAGGCTTGCCGTCAATGTCGAGAGTGTAGGTGCCTGATGCGAGATTCTCGACGCGCAGAATGCGCTGGCCGAGATGCGGAGCATCGGTGAGGATGCGGAAGAGGGCCTCGTTGCCGTCGATGGAGTCGAAGATGGTGGTGTCGGGATTGTCAGTCTCGGTCCATTGCAATTTATCCCGGCTAGTTTGCGAGTCGTGAACCGTTGAAGCCTGCTGATCGAGCGGTTTGCCGGTGCGTCCGTCGAGTGTGACCGAGGCAGCAACCTGCGGCATGTTCCAGCCGCGTAGGATGGTCTCGGCCATGAGCCAATGGAATCCACCTGTTGGGTGTACGCGATCCGGAACAGCTAGCTTCGTTGCGAGGGGGTTTGCTGCGTTGGCCCGGATGAGGGCTGCGGTGAGTGGGGTGTTCAAATCGACAAAGTTGGCATTGAACTTCGTTGCAAGTGACTTATCGATGGCGGTGAAGCTCACGAGTGGATCGTTGCCGCGGGCGTCTGGCCGTGTTATCTGATCGAAGGGCGAAGGCGCGATCACGCTCAGGCGCACCCCGGGGAGTTCATTGCGAAGCCGGGTGAGGATGTGTTCGTATCCTGGCGTGTAAGCAGCGCGTGTCTCAGGCGTCGCCCGGTCATTCATGCCTAGCATAATGGCGACGACGGTGGGATGACGGGAAATAACGTCACGGGTGAGGCGTGTATCGATGGGGCCCGCACCGCCGCCGGTAACCCGGTCGCCGCCAACGCCAGCGTTGTAAAAGCGAATATGCCAGGTAGGGTGCTGGGTACGGACCGCAGTGGCGACATAGACGGTGTAAAGGCGCTGCTCGGTAATGCTGTCTCCGTAGAAGACGAGGGTGTCCCCATCGTGTAGCTGGAAAGGCGAGGACTGTGCAGGCGACGGGATAGCGAAAATGAGAGACAGGAGCGCGATGAACCGCAGGAGCATTGAGATTTCCCCCAGAGAGCACCACTACGTTAGACCGGGACGCGCGGGTATGTAAAGCGCAACAATAGAGACCTAATCGGAGCTTCAAGAGCGCACACCAATGGTTTGTCGCCGTCGAGTATGCCGAGAGTGACATGACTCCCATCTGTGATCTCCGCTTGAACGATCTTCACAGTTTTGCCAACCGGCAGACCCAAGTCTGGCCTGACAACCTCAGCTCCAACTGGCAGGCTTCGGCTAAGGAAATAGGGTTTGCTCCGACCGTCTGCTACGTAAAAGATTGCAGCACCGGAATCAACATCAGCAGAGGTTGCTGCCCGACCTTGGATCAATGGCATTGTTGACTTCTTCCTCTGCGTGGCCATTATGCCTTCGTCTCCTGAGTGTCCGCGAACTGCCTGAAATCGCGCTACTCCCAAGCCAACAATTAACAAGGCTGAAAGCGTGATTCCAAGGAACTTGAATCGTGAACCGGATGAGGCCATGTCTTGCAGTATAAGGGCCAGTTCGACAGGGAAAATCGCATCTCCTTGTAACGGGGTTTTGAGCAACTTCGCACCCGAACTTGCCGCAAACCGGACTTTCTGGGAGCGACTGCATTCCGTTCTCGATCAGGAGCCGACTACGATACGATCTGGGTTGAACGTCAGGGATAGGTGAAAAGTCAGATGGCCCGCATCTTTAGGGAGCCGATCAAGAGCGAAGATGGTAAGCAAAACCTCATCCCACGCTCCGTGCTTGTGGTTGAAGTAGTCTCCTTCACTTTTCGGTTCGCTGATGTCGCTCAGCTACAGAAGTGCATTGCCTACTACAAGACAAAGACTCATCCCTCTAGCCGTATCCCCGCCAAGGAGCTTGCGGGCGACTTGGGAGAGGATTGGAGAGAGCAACGAGGGTGGGAAGTTGAACGGTGGTTCGAGCGGCTGCCCATGTATCTGCTGGAAGAGCCAAAACGTCAGAAGGTGCTCAAAGCTCTCGCCAAGGCCCTGGATCTCGTTGAGTCAGGCAAGCTCTAACGTTCATTTGCATCGCTGATGCTCCTGATGAGGGAGTTGTTCCCTGAAAACGTTAGATCCCTATCGGGACTGCCCGGCAGATGGGGCGGGCTGGAACGCGGTTCCCTCCTTGGGGGCAGTTTCGATAGGGCCGTTTGAAGTGAGCCGTTGGCGTTTGCGACGGACGCGGTGATCTACCTATGGGATTTCAATGGGTGGCAGACGGCCGGCGAGCTGTTGGAAGGCCGGAGAGCGACAGTTAGGAAAGCACGGACTCCGGTTACATGGCGAAATGCAGACTTGTTCTGCATTTCGCCATGCGCGTTGTGACAGTCGTTGTCGCAGTTCGAGCGCACTTCGACGTTGCGTTCTGGTGCACGAGGTGGGAAGTGATGGATAGCGGACTGGCGAGTGTTGAGGCGCTCAGGAGCTGTCATCGCCGCACCTCCTTGGCTCGGACGGGGTGAGGCTTGCACGGAAGTGAAGTTGAGCGCAGGTGAGTCGTTCGACGACCAGCATGATTCCTGAGCAGGCGGGGCAGCGGAGGCTGGGTGGCTCCGGCGGATCGACGGCAGCCGCCATGCCGAGCAGTGCGCGGCAACGTTCAAGCTCAGCACTCCGTTTGCGGTTGGCGGAGAGTCCGAAGTGCCGGATGCGAACCAGACCGCCGGGCAGGACGTGAAGCAGGAATCGGCGCAGGAACTCATGGGCGGAAACGGTCATGACCTTTTGCTTGCCGCCGTGAGCATAGTCTCGCCAACGGAAGGAGACGCGATCGTTCTCGAAGGCTACGAGACGATGGTTGGAGATGGCGACGCGGTGGGTATAGCGGGCCAGGTAGTTGAGAACATGTTCGGCGCCACCGAAGGGTGGCTTGGCGTAGACCACCCAGTCCTTCTGGCCGAGTT
>NZ_JQKI01000096.1 GCF_000745965.1 Edaphobacter aggregans DSM 19364
ATCTCGACGAATGGTAAGTCGTGGCTGAGCGACGGTCAATTGCAGGCGGCTCGCGTGAGTTACTTGACCATGCAACGTGCCCGCTATTGCGAATGTCATGATCCCATTCACGAGAGTTCCACCGGGGTCCCCGCCGCCTGCGCCTTCCTTCTCGTCTCCTAATCGAAACCGGCCTCGGATCAACTCTGAGACTTACGCCAAAATCTGTGATCGAGGTGGTTCCGATGTAGGCTAGCGACAATCCGTCAGTTTAAGAGGATCTGTTTGAGGCGATTGCGATAGGCTGGAAGCGAGTTCAGGCTTAGTTTTGGGCCGTCCGTAACCGGTTGTATGCAGGTCGGTCTGAACCGGAACTAGGCCACGGAGGTGGACCCGATGAAGCGCACGTGGACGATCATTGGGGTAGGCGACGTGCCGGGCAGCTTGAAATGGTACCAGGCGCTGTTCGGTCAGCCTGCTACCCCTCCTGCCCATGACGACTTTGGGCAAATCCTCGATTCAGATGGAACTGTCTTGCTCTGTCTCCACGAGTGGGGCGCCCACGAGCATCCCCCATTGATGAGCCCAGATCACGGGAAACCCGGCAATGGCCTCCTGTTGTTCTTCCGTGTCGATGATTTCGACCTGGCGCTTCAAAGGGCACGCTCTCTCGTCGCTCGGCTCGAAGAGGAGCCACACGTGAATCCGAACACTCAAACCATGGAGTTCTCGCTCCGGGATCCGAACGGTTATTACGTTACGATCAGTGCGCTCTCTGCGGCCTAAAAAGGGCCTCACAGTTTGCCGAGCGCTGGCCGGACCTTCATGGGCTAGTACTCGTTCCGTTAGGTAGCTTTTCGCGGTGTTTTGATGATTCTGATCGAGTTACGGACAAACCGCACCTTACTGCCTGCTGCTCCGACCGGAGTCGCCATGGCGCCGCGGACCACTGGATTTGGCAATCGAGACCGCTTCGAACTAAATGGCAAGATTGGATTGCACCGGACGGCAGGATGACAGTGCATTGGGAATGCCGCCAGTGGCAGCATAATGTTGCACTCAGTAGCAGCATTCCATTGCAACCAGCACCAGGCGGTCTGCTTCTTAGAGCGGGTTGGTGAACAGCTGCCCAAAGGGTGCATCCTTTCTAGATCAGAAAGGAGCCTCACTCATGTCAACCGAATCGTTATGGAATCAGAATCTTCTAGCGCGATATGCCCACCTGCCAATGGCGGAAGAACGCCAACAATTTCTCCAGCACAAACTTGACGAGGGAAGTTCGTGGTCTTCCCTTCGTCAATTGGGAATCTACATTGCGGCGGCTGTTTCGCGGATGCAACTCACATCAGAGAGCCGTCTTACCCCGAAGGCTATCGATATTGCTGCGAAAGCATGGGCGAATCGGGAACCCCATGCGAGCAGACTCACTTATCCGCAACAAGTACAAAACTCGAAATGCGCGGCTTTTGGCTCGATGTCCAATCAGTGCAGAAACGTTGGTTTTCCGCCGGTGCGAAGCAAATAGAAAATCGCGTTGATCACAGCACGAATATCGGTTGTGCGCGGCCGGCCACCGGGCCGTCCTGCAGGTAAAAGTGGGGCGAGCAGTGCCATGCTGCGTCGCTCACGTCCGTGGCATAGTAATTGTCTGGCACTCTCCAGTTTCACGGAAACCAAGCTCATTCCCTGTAAAGCGGCGTGAGACTTTTCAATCACCCTCTTATATCCCATAAGAATTTCTGCTTAGACTCGGCCACCTCATTGAACGATGCTCGTACATAGAAGTCGCATTCACATGATGCGATCCCAGCGCCGATATCATCCGAACCGGCACGAGGAGAAACTATGAGCACTGCACCTGTTGTCGGCGAACCGAACGTCGGTCTCATCATCCGCGAACGCGAGCCGCTGAATCTTGAGTACCCGTTCGACCAACTCGACGAGTTCCTCACGCCCAACGACCTCTTCTACATCCGCAGTCACTTCAAGGCTCCCGTGCTCGATCGTCACGACTACAATCTCGCGATTTACGGTGCCGTAAAAACGCCTTTCAAGATCAGCTATGAAGAGTTGCTGACAATGCCAAGTGTCACGCAGCCGGCCACGCTTGAATGCGCTGGCAATGGGCGGATCTTCCTAATACCGCAGGTCAAAGGAGCGCAGTGGCAGCTTGGTGCGGTCAGCACAGCTAATTGGACAGGGGTGCCCCTCTCCGCGTTGCTGGAGCGAGCGGGAGTGAATGCAGATGCATGTGAGATCCTGTTCGAAGCCTGCGATACGGGCACTCCCAAGGAAGATCCGATTCCACCCGGCGACACCCAGTATGCCCGCAGCCTGGCGATGGGTAAGGCCAAGGAGGTGATCATTGCTTACCAGATGAACGGTGAGGAGCTTTCTCGCGACCATGGCTTCCCGCTGCGTGCCATCGTTCCTGGGCATTACGGCATGGCTTCGGTGAAGTGGCTGACCGGAGTCCGGATCCTGACGGAACCTTTCACGGGTTACTGGCAGACCTCAGACTACGGCTATTGGGATTACGACGAGAACAATAACCCAATGCGCCGCGCCCTTGGGCAAATGGCGTTGAAGTCTGCGATCGCGCGGCCTCGAACACGTGAATTCATTCCGGCTGGCCAGTCTTACCGAGTGTTCGGCGCGGCATGGGGTAGCGACACGGTCGTAGAGAAGGTCGAACTTTCGACTGACGATGGCAAGACATGGCAGAGCGTCGAGTTCATCGATGAGGCTCAACCCTTTGTTTGGAGGCGCTGGGAATTCGACTGGCAGGTGCCTATCAAAAAGGGAACTTACACCTTGAAGTCGAGGGCGACGGATGCCCAGGGAAATGTTCAACCTGATCGTCACGACAAGCGCTTTGGAACTTACGTGATTCACCACACCTTCGGTATTGAAGTGATCGTTCGCTGATGATCGAGAACTTCCGCATTCACCCAGACATCTGCAGTGTCATCCGCAGATTCGCAAGAAATCCCTCAGCGGGCGCTCAGTGGAACGCTCGCTGTATTCAGCTCAATTCATCAACCTTGCAATACAGAACTTTTGAAAGTGAGGATACCTAATGTCAAAACCAGAACGCTTTACCAATGCAACCGGTGCTCCCGTAGCGGACAACACAAACATCATGACGGCCGGTCGTCGTGGTCCGGCTCTACTCCAGGACATCTGGCTGATCGAGAAGATGGCGCACTTTGATCGCGAGGTCATTCCTGAGCGCAGGATGCATGCCAAAGGCTGGGGGGCGTATGGAACTTTCACGACGACTCACGACATCACAAAGTACACCAAGGCAGCGATTTTTTCGAAGATTGGCAAGCAGACGCCTATGTTCGCCCGCTTTTCGACTGTCGCTGGGGAACGCGGGGCAGCCGATGCGGAGCGCGATATCCGCGGGACTGCTCTCAAGTTCTACACCGAGGACGGAAATTGGGACATCGTCGGAAACAATACTCCAGTCTTTTTCTTCCGCGATCCTCTACGCTTCCCGGACCTCAACCACGCTATCAAGCGCGATCCCCGCACCGGTCTTCGGAGCGCTCAGAATAACTGGGACTTCTGGACTCTTCTTCCAGAGGCACTCCATCAGGTCACAATTGTCATGTCCGATCGTGGAATTCCAAAGTCCTTCCGGAATATGCATCTCTTCGGAAGTCACACCTTCTCGATGATCAATGCTGAAAACAAGCGCACGTGGGTAAAATTCCACTTCCGCACACAGCAAGGGATTCAAAATCTCACGGACGAAGCTGCTGCTGCGGTTGTGGCAAACGATCGGGAGAGCAATGGCCGAGATCTATTGCAGGCAATCGACGGTGGAGATTTTCCGCGTTGGACGCTCTTCATCCAGGTAATGACAGACGAACAGGCAAAGACACACAAGCACAATCCTTTTGATGTGACCAAAGTCTGGCCCAAGGCTGACTACCCTCTGATCGAAGTTGGTGTAATGGCGCTCAATCGTTATCCGGACAACTACTTCGCAGAGGTAGAGCAAGCCGCCTTCTCCCCGGCGAATGTGGTTCCCGGAATTAGCTTCTCTCCTGACAGGATGCTCCAGGGCCGTCTGTTCTCTTATGGCGATACCCAGCGATACCGGCTCGGTATTAACTTCAATCACATCCCTGTTAACGCGCCGAAGTGTCCCTTCCGCTCCTATCACCGCGATGGCCAGATGCGGACAGATGGAAACCTCGGAGGGACGACGAACTATAACCCTAATAGCCAGGGATTATGGGACAACCAACCGGAATACCTTGATCTGCCGCTCGCGCTCGAAGGCGAGGCGGATCACTATGACCACCGCTTAGAGGATGATCACTGGGAGCAACCGGGCAATCTCTTCCGGAAGATGACCCCAGAGCAAAAGCAGTTGCTCTTTGACAATACGGCTCGCGCGATCAATGGCGCCTCCCAGGAGGTCCTGGAGCGGCATGTTGCGAACTGCAGAAGAGCCGATCCTGCCTACGGGCGAGGCGTAGCAGAAGCGCTAGGCATTTCCGAACCGGAGGGCGAACTTGAACCAGCAAAATAGAGCCCACAACTCGACAATTCTCAGTCGGGAGTCGAGGAAGGTGGTTCATGAAGAAGTACGTCGCTGGTCTGAACCCTCGGGGAGGGTGCTTCGAACTCGAACGAAAATCCTGCGTGTGTTGCAGCGCTGAGGGGAGAGATCCTCCGCCTGCAGCAGCTCGTGGCTGAACTGCTGCTGAAGAATCAATGTTTGCGGCACGCGCTCGGAAATTCGGAGCGGAAGGCCCTTGCGAACCTTCTGCGAAAGCTCGGTCACGAAGCCGAGAGTATCGCCGCTGAAGAGAAGAAACCTGTTGAGAAAAAGTGAACAAAGGAGAAATCAATGTCAGAACAAAAACAAGTATCGGGTGTTCATGGAGCAGCATCGGTCGGAGATGGTTTTCCACTGCGGACACTCTTTCCTTCCAACACTTTTCAAACTCGAGGTTATTCATTCGACCAGGCTCTGATTCTGAATGAACTGGAGCGGACGCTCGCGGCGGTGAGCGACGCGGAGATAGCTGTCGCGCAAAGAATGATTCTGGCAGCCAACCGCGTATTCGTTATGGGTGCGGGGCGCACGGGGCTGGCGCTGAAGATGGCTGCCATGCGGCTGATGCATCTGGGGTTGGTGGTGCATGTTGCCGGCGAGGTGACTTGTCCTGCGATCGGTCGCGGCGACCTGCTGCTGGTGGCTTCAGGATCGGGCACCACGGCTGGCCCGGTGCACGCAGCTGAGGTTGCAGTCAAGGCGGGAGCACGGGTTTTGGCGTTGACCGCGACACCCGCTTCGAAACTGGGCGAGCTGGCACAAGGCCTGGTTGTGATTCCGGCTGCGGCCAAGGAGGATCATGGCGGAATGATGTCTGAGCAATATGCCGGGGCGCTGTTCGAGCAGAGCGCCCTACTGATCATGGATGCGATGTTTCAGGCAATGTGGCATGAGCGCGGCGAAAGCGCAGAGGAGTTATGGAAGCGCCACGCGAATCTGGAATAACAAGACACAGGATACCGAAGCCTTTGTCTTTCTGTAGGAATGATGGGCTGGTTCTTACGTTGGTCCGTTGTTCCTGATGTCAACTTATTCAGTATCTGGAAATGGAGAACACGATGAAACTACAAGTTGCAATTGATCTACTATCGACGGCGGATGCGCTGGCCTTGCTCAACAAGGTGGCGGAGCATGTGGATGTTATCGAGCTGGGAACCCCGCTGATCAAACAGCAAGGACTGAGCGTCGTTACAAATGTGAAGGCAGCATATCCTGACAAGCTGGTGTTTGCAGACATGAAGACGATGGATGCCGGCGAGTTGGAAGCTGATTTGGCGTTCAATGCGGGCGCGGACATCATGACCGTGTTGGGCTCGGCCGGCGACAGCACGATTGCGGGAGCCGTAAAGTCCGGTAAAGCGCACGGCAAGGCTGTGGTGGCCGACATGATCGGTGTGGCAGACAAGGCCAAGCGGCTGAAGGAACTGAAGTCCCTGGGCGTGAGCTGGGTGGAACTGCATGCGGGGCTGGATGAGCAGGCGCAGGCCGGGTACTCGATCGAGAAGCTGCTGGAAGTGGGCCGGAAAGCTGAGATTCCGTTTTCGGTTGCAGGCGGCATCAATGCACAGCGGATCGAAGGGGTCGAATCCTCCGGTGCGACGATTGCTGTTGCGGGCGCGGCCATCTATGGAGCGAAGGATCCGGAAGCCGCTGCGAGGGGTCTGCGCGAAAAAATCAAGCACCTGGGATAGGCGCGGACTTTGAAGTAGAGGCGGTGACGGGGCGTGCATTGCTCTGTCGCCGCTTTCGTTCTTTGTGCCTGTTATCAACTTCCCCTGGGCGAAAGTTAATGACAGGCTCCAAGAGCGAGGTGACAACTCAACTGCCTGAGAGTTCCGTAACAAGTTCACAACAGACGGCTCTGCGTGCGTAATACCTCCCGCGGGCAGACCGGAAAAGGAGCGTTGAATTTGCGGCGCCTGCCCATGACGTCGCTGCTGGTCAGAACACTTTTTCGCGCGGGCGTCGGTGATCTGCTTCAAGTAGTAGCCGTTGGCGCCGACGTAGGCCCAGCCTGGGTGGTAGCGTTGCTAGCTGATGATCAGAGGTGCCAACCCATATCCGGTGCAGATCGGGCAGATGGCTACCATGCGTTCGATTACCGCAAGGCCGTGAACTCCTTCAGCCGTAAGCTGCTGGATGCGCAGGTCCATTGCAGCGGCCATTCTGCGATGCCGCTCCCGAAAGTTCCTCCAATACCGGTGGGATAAAGATGTCCGAGGACCGGCAAATTCTCGACATGATGATTCAGCGCAAGACCGGCGAGATCACTCTTAACCTTACCGACGAACAGTACACCAAACTCACGAGGTAAAATTTCCCCCATGCCCATCGATCCTTCAGCCCTGCTCAATCTCTGGAGCCTTGAGGAGCTACCTGCCTGCAACGAGGGCATGGAACACGCCCGTGCCTTCCTTACCAGTGCCGGCGAGGCCGTCAGCAGCATCGAGAACCACGATCCGCGGTTGTTGCTCCGGGAGTTTGTCGTCCTCTTTCGCATCTTCGCCGCGCACAGTGCCACCTGCCCCAAATGTAGCCAGGTGTCAGTGGCCGATTCAAACGTTGCCATGCCCCGCATGACCGCGGAGCTCTTCCGCGAAATCCTCGACTCTATCGAGGGAGATATCGAAACCCTTGAGATCGAAAAGACAGTGAGCGAAGGCGAAGATGTTCCCACCCAAGCTGAGCGCTCTGCCATCGAGCGCGTCCAGAGCACGCTGAAACAATCAAAGGCAGCCATCGAAGTCGAGTTGGAGATGAAGGGGTAGCAATGTTCATAACGGATGACAAGCTTCCCGATGACGTCGTGCGTAGGCAGTATGCCGAGACGAAACACGCTCTTTGTTGCCTCAATTGTGGCTTTGAGTGCGGCTTTGACCCTACGCAGCCTGGCTCTATCGGTAAGCCGCTATGGGTTCTTCTGGAGCATGAGTGCAGGTCTGTGGAGAGCTGAATGTGCGGTCGCTACTACAGCCTCTTCGACAAGCAGCAGGTGGCCGAGCACTTCCATGTGCGCCGCACCGCGGACAACGTCGGGATCATTGCACCGAACTACAACGTCGCGCCCGGTGACCCCCAGCCTGTCATTCGCCGCAGCCGGGATACGGGAGAGCGCGAGCTGGTAATGATGCGCTGGGGCATTGTGCCTTGGTTCGCCAAAAGTGAGCTCGAATTCAAGAAGCTCTCGACCATCAATGCCAAATCTGACCGGCTGACCGACAGCAAGATGTGGCGCGAGCCCTTCGCCAAGCGCCGCTGCCTGGTTCCCGCCAGTGGGCTTTACGAATGGCCGAAGCCAGGGCATGCTATCTCGGACACTTATAGCGAGGAAGAAACCGCTGCTCCCGCCGACTGCACGGAACCGCTCGCTGTCTCTGGAGATCTCTTTGGTTCGGCTCCGAAACCGGCGCGGAAAGCAAAAACGGCCAAGCCGATCAAGCGCGTCTTCAACATCACTCTCACCGAGCCCGGCCCGTTCGCCTTCGCCGGCATTTGGGACGCATGGAAGCGGCCGGATGGAACATACCTTGAGACGTTCGCCTTGGTTACCACCGAACCCAATGAACTCGTCGCCCAAATCCACGAACGTCTTGCCCTCATCCTGCACCCGCGCGACTATGACCGCTGGCTAGGCATCGACGACAAAGGAGGCGACCCGCGCCCTCCGCTCGATCTTCTCCATCCCTACGACACGGACAAGATGGTTATGAAGCCTGCTAACCCGGCCGTCGGCAACTGGCGCAATAATGGGCCGGAGATGCTTGATCGCACCTAGACCGGGCTGCTTGCTGAATGCAATCAATTCTGCCACCCAGTGCAGCGTTATGCGCCACCAAGTGCAAAGTTATGCCGCCTGATCACCAAAGGGTGTGCAAGTCTCATCCACGCCGGAGGCGTGCGGTTGGGTTAGGACGATGTCCGGTTCGAGCTCAGGGGAGTAAGGTGCGGTTAACCGACCATCCGCCCACCATCCTTTCCGGTCGGGAGAAATCTACACGCCACGGCAGATGCCCAATCGAGGGTTCCAGTGGTGCGCCTGTTGATGCCCAGCCCTTACGCGGGTGATTCATATTTCCACCTTTTGCCGAGGGGAACGCGCTAATTGCAATAGTTAGCTGTTGCGCTAAATATCCATTGATGTGATATTTAGCCTTATGGCTTAATATCGTCGTATGGTGCAGCGAGATTCCGTTCCCCGAGTTGACGCGTATGAATCGGTGTTTGCTGCGTTAGCGCACGCTGCCAGGAGGCGCGTACTGCTCACGATTTATTTCAACGGCGGTTCGATGACGGCCGGGGAGATCGCGGCAATTTTCGAGAGCACTTGGCCAACGACTACGCGGCATCTCCAGATCCTCGAAGCGGCGGGCCTGCTGACTCACAAAAAGCAAGGGCGGATGCGTATTTACCGAATTCAGCGAAAACGGCTCGAACTGGTCAGGGACTGGCTCGCTCACTTTTCAAGAAACGATAAGCACTAAGGAGAAAACCATGTCGGCAAAACAACACGATAAAGAGAATACGCGGAAGGTGACGAAACGCACTCCGCCGAACGACGTACCGCAGTTTTTTAGGCTTAACATCGAGGTCGGTGATCTCAAATCGGCGATCTCGTTCTATACGAAACTACTGGGCATAGAAGGGCGTAAACAGGCCGGTGCCCGGTGTTATTTCAATTGTGGCTCCGTGACTCTGCAGGTGCTCGACGTGTCGTCCGTGGGTCAGCCCCACCCTGCGGCAAAGGCACTTTACTTCACGGTCAACGACTTGGAGGCGGCCTACGAGCGAGCCATGGCCCTACAGTGTCTCTCCCGTGAGGAAGTCCATGACGCACCGGGCGGCGGCATCGTAGTACGCCCCTGGGGAGAGCGATCCTTCTACGCTGAGGATCCTTGGAAGAACCCGCTATGTTTTGTCGAGGAAGGAACGGTCTATGTAGGTTAACAGTGTCCAAGAGCCGGCACGGGAGGGCAAATCGACAAGAACACTGCTCGCCATGTCCTCCCGCATCACGGGCAAGCGGGAAGTAATCCCAAGGTAAGAGTAGCCGACCATCTGGGAGTTGAGCGGCTCAGCGAATTCAAAAGCGTTCGTCGTCACTCATTCGGTAGTGGTCGATATGGCAGCTTCGCCAGGAATGCGTTCATTTCGCGCAGCACATCCACCTCGTTCGACAAGAAGATGTAGTGACTTGCATTAGGCAATCGGACTACATGTAGCGCTGTCGGCTATTCTTGGCGGAAGTTCTCTACCATCTTGATAACGCTCTGGGGATCGGACTGAGTGTAGAAGATGGTGCGCCCGTCTCGCGACGCGCTTAAGCTGGGCTGCCCACCGCTGGGTTTTTGTTCAAGTGACAGAACTGGCGTAATCCGCCGGGTGGCGAAGCTGTAGAACTCGATCGTAGGACGTGGTTCGGCGTCGACGTCGAGCAGGTAGAGTCCGCTCTCCGTCACGGCCCAGCTCACGATGGCGGAAGAAGTTGGAGCACGCCCAATATGGTCACATTCACGAACGCAGGAAACTTCTTCCACGACAAGGAATGGCTTGCCGCGGGACCGAACGGTGCGGTCGTGGTGACCTGGAGTCGATTTAGCCAGGGACCCAATGGCCAGGGTTATCTGTCCTCGCCCATCGTTGGCGCCATCTCCAAGGACTACGGCAAGACCTGGAATCGGCAGAGCTTTCCTATCTCGGATGCGGCTCATCCCTTTGACCAGGGTTCGCAGGTTCAGTTTGGCCCTGACGGAAGTCTCTACGTTGCTTATGAAGGCGCTTCGCCGACGACAGGCTACGCGACCGACGCCGTCGTGCTCGCTCGCTCGACCGATGAGGGACACTCTTTCGAGACCGTGGAGTTGGCCCGGGTCTACGACGATCTCGATTGCTACCCTGTCTATGCGGGGCGGCAGACTCTTACCGACATGCATTTTCGGATCAACAGCTACCCGTCAATGAGCATCGATCCGTTAACTGGCACGATCTCCATCGCATGGACCGATAACCAGGGATCCGGTACCTGCGGAGGAGGAGGCGTGTCTTTCGCAGGAGCCACTTCCAATCAGGTGAAGCTTATCCGTGGAGCCTGGCCTGCCATCACGAGCGCAGCCGTTACCCGGATCACGACAACGCCTGAGGACAAGGTGTTCCCCGCTGTAGCGAATATGGGCGGCAAAGCGGCTGTCAGCTACTACACCCGCGACTATGGCATCTCCTCTACTTCGCCGGTTTGTAACTTGCAGACCAATCCTGACCCCAGCGGGATTACACCAGTTCCCACTGCCCGGTCGGTCTGCATGGACTACGCAGCAAAGAGAAGCGCAGATGGATTCCTCGCCCAAACGCGCCTCTCCACCGAGAGTTCGAATCCCTTTGTGCAATTTGCCGACGGTTCGTTCATCGGCGACTATACTCAAGTGGCGATCGGAACCAGCGGACCAGCATACGGCTCATGGACGGACTTCCGCGGCAATCCGGGAGTTACTCCGGCAAATCAAGACGTAATGATCCAGTCATTTGTACCTTGAGGTCGTGCGCGTCAGCTGGTGAGAAATCGCCAATGAACTCAGCGATCACTGTAGATGGGAAAATTTATAGATTTCGGAGTTCCGGACGGTTGACGGTCTATTACGAAACAATTCTCAGGGACAATCCTGCAACTTCTTGGCAGGCGACAACAGCGGAAAGATCCCCGAAGCTTATCTATGGGTAGTTTTGTTACGAAGATTTCGACAGATAAGAACGCAGCCTCGCAGGGAAACTATTTTTGACGCGAGTTCAGTTTGTCGATTGTGCGTTTCAGCTCTTCAAGCTTCTGCCCAGCCTCGCCGAGCTTGCCTTCCGCTGTCAGGCGCTGGTAGTCGGCAAGGTCTTTGGCAGCTTCCGCGATGAGTGAGTTGAGATCTGCTGCGGGCTGGGGCGCGGCGGCGGATGCCGGAGCGGCTCGCGCCGCCTCCGTGGGGCTCACGGACGAGACCCCTCCGCCAAAAAGAGCCGTCAGCGCCGCCTCGAAGGTCGGTCCGTACGCGAGCCGATCTTGAAGCGCGAGCACGACGACGCGCAACTCCGGCATCGGGCTTCGCTCAGCCTGCAGGTAAATCGGCTCCGCATACAACAGCGCGCGCCCGCACGGAATCACTAAGAGCGCCCCGCGTCGCACGCGCGAGCCTTGCTGATTCCACAGCGTCAATTGTCCTGAAAGCTGGGCATTCTGATCAATTCGCGCCTCGATCTGCAGCGGCCCCATCAACCACCTTGGTTTTAGGAAAGTCGTAGACCACCGATGTACCGTAGAGCGCGTCGTCGCTGCGCCCGGCAATCCAGCCAATCAGATTGTTGCGGTTGGCTGGCGTGAACGGGAGAATCTCTACGAACTCCACGCCGGTTTCGCCCGGCAGTTTCATCAACACGAAATTCGGCTGCATCACCTGTACCGTTTGCTCCCCACCTTCGCTCATGCCGACTTCGGTGGCGACTGTCCGAGAAGTGAAATCCTGAGATACTCTGCCGGCCCCTTGAGGCGGAACTCAGGATTACCTCCGGATCACCGACGATCCGCTCAGAACTCGAAACAACAAACACACGATGAGCGCATTGCTCTTCTGTTATCACTAGTTGAGAATTGAAATAAATGTAGATCGCTGTGCTCAGCCCGCCAAGCTGCTCACCAGAGAAAGTCAACGACTGGGAGATCAGTGGCCAGGTCGGTGGAAGGCCGGGCCGCAATAGTTTCTTTGCGCAGGACGACCGAAGTGATTTGGGCGGTCGACGTGGGGAGATCAGCGAGAAAGGAATCGTTCATGGGGAGTCCGGTGGGTTCGTCGTTGGCGAGTTTGTTGTCAATCAGGACGGGATCGCGTTCGCGGGAGAAGTAGCCCTGTGGACGGGCGATAAGAAGTTGACTGCCATGCGTGGGCACAGAAGGAGTGGCCTGACGGGTAACCTTCGGCTCCGTTGGGACGGGCAAAAAACGCAGATTGAGCAGGGTTGTTGAGCGTGGGACCGGGGCTCTATAGAGGCGGATATGACGGCCCTGAAATTCAAGGTCGAAGTCGTACTCCTGTGTGGACGAGGCCTGGAATGGACCCCATCTTCCATCACTTCTGGTGACAACTTCGTAGGCTGGCGTGGTGGATTCGGTGGAGTTTACCGGGTAGATGCGAAGATGGACGCCTGAGAGTGGAAGATTGGTAAAAGCGCCGTTCTCAAAACCGGTGATAAGACCAGAGAGAGTTGGAGAAGAGACTGGTGTAACCAGCGTGGTCGTGGGTGCCGCGCCGGTAATGAACTTGTACATCGCTGCGAAGGCGGATGGGTAGAAGGCTAGTTCGCGGTGGTCGAGGTTGGGGAGGACGATATTTGTGGCTCCGGCGAGCGCGGGGCCTTCGTAGGTAATGCCGGTAGCGGTTTGGGCCTTGCCGAAGGCGATGCCGTTCGGCTGAGCGTACTTGTCCAGCTTGTCACTGCGAAGCGTCATCATTTTCACACCGGGGGGCACCTCGGAGCCATTGCCATAAGCATGATTGAGCGACTGGAGGTAGTGCCCCTTCCCGTTGAACTCGCTGTCGAGATTAGCGTCGAGCGCAATAACTCCATGATTCGGCGTTCCACATGTGATCGCGAAGGCGACGTTGTTGCTTCCTCCGTGGCGGAGGTAGTTACGAATAGTCATTCCGCCACGACTGCTCCCGATGAGGGCCACCTTCGAGCTGTGGGTCTCGATGAGGACGCGGGTGACGAAAGCACTGAGCTCCGCGGTCGCGTCGGTAGTGGAAGAGCGATTTACCTCTTCGACGGTGTCATTCGTGCGGGCGCTGGGATGTGAGAAGCGCACGGAGAAGAGCTTGTCGGTGGGGTAACCGTTGGACTCGAAGAGCCAGATGATACCGATCCACTTGGAAGCGTCGTCGCCGTTGCCGTGCACGAACACTATAGGGACAGACATGTTGGGCTGGGCTTGGGCGGAGGAGGTCATCCCCGTTACACAAGTTAGGAGAATGGCGACGAGTGTGTACGCAATGCGGGTCACGCGAGATGTCATTCAAACTGTACCTGCCATGCAGACTTTAGTTGACGCGGTGGTTAGACGCAAGGGGACACGAATCGACAATGCACTCAGCGAGCTCTCGAGCGAACGGGAGCAGATCCAATCGTCCGCTTCCGGTCGGTTAACGGGCAAACCGCACGTTATCGGATAGGGGAAGGGTTGCCGACGACCCGGTAAACCGCGCATGTAGTGCCGAAACAGATTGTTGAGGGACCTCTTTGGGAGACGCGAAGGTTGCGCGGTTGAGCGCACACCTCCAAACGCTGCTCTTGGGACTGCGGCTGAGGTATGCTTCCGGCATGACACTTTCCGCTCGCAATCAGCTCAAAGGCACCGTCGAAGCGGTTCAGCTTGGCGGAGTAATGGCCCACATCGTCGTGCGCGTTGGCGAGAACCTCATTGAAAGCGTGATCACCAGAAGAAGCGCGGAAGAGATGGCGCTCAAGCAAGGTGATGCTGTCAAAGTGGTGATCAAGTCAACCGAAGTGATGCTCCAGAAGGACTGAGCTCAACCTCCGACCAGCGACCAGGGGCCAGAGGGTGCCGTTGCTTACGGCGGGCAGTGGCGTAGACCCACCACTACCGCAACGACTTGGTTCAAGATAACTTCACATTTGCCGACCATCTGGGAGTTGGGCGGTTCGGTCAACACAACGGCGGCGTTTGTGGAGAGTAATCGTGCAAGCGCGGTGTCGAGTATCGATGTGTTCATTCGCGTCGGCTCGGCTTTTAAGGTAGAAGATTGGTACGTACGATCAGGCGGGAGGCGTCATCTTTTGTCTATGATTCGTTCAAGGTGAGGAACCGGACGCATGAATAAAGCGGATGGTCAGGACACGGCAGACCGCCTCTCTGCAATTGTCGCGAACTCCCTGGACACGCAGACGAAAACTCAAGATCTGGCGCGCCAAGCGTATCAAAGTCGCACGCAGTTCCACAGGTTGTTCCGAACCGTGGTTGAAGAAACTCCGGGAGCCATGCGACGGCGGCTATTGTTGGAAAGAGCAGCATATCAACTGGCGCATACCGGAATGTCGGTCACGGACGTCGCCCTGGACGCCAACTACGGTTCGTTGGAGGCGTTCACTCGCGCTTTCCGAAAAGCCTTTCGGACTTCCCCCAGCATCTACCGGCGCATGCGTGATGCGCATTTTCATTTGCCAGCGTCCAACAAAATTCACTTTTTTGCCCCTGGTTCGCCAACAAAAGGAGGGAAAGACATGGATTTATTCGATCGATTTGCAGGGAACGACTCATGGCACACGCGGCGTTTGTTGGAATACGCGGGTACTTTGACAGAGGAACAATTGGATCAGCCGCTGCGCACCGTCGTAGAGCTGCTGCCTTGGCGAGAGTCGAATAAGACTCTAAGGCAGCTCTTAGAAAACATCATCTTCACTAAGGAAGTCTGGACCGCCGCGCTGTCTGGAGCGGAGATGGATATGAACGGCCCTCCCAAATCGCAGCGCTCCCCGCAAGCGATGCTGCAACGGCTCGAAAAGACGGATGCTGAACTGCATCGTATTCTCGGTGACATCCGAAACCGCTCCAGCTGGGATGATACGTTCGTCGACGCTCTGTGCGAACCGGCGGAGACCTTCACGTACGGCGGTGTCTTCGCCCATATCATGACATTCAACGCGCATCGCCGATTGATGGCCTTGGACGCTCTACGTCAACTCGGCGTCCAAACCGAAGGTTTCGGCGACCCCATGGAGTATGAGGAAAGTGTGGCACCCTGGAGCCAGCAGGTAGCTATCAAAATGCCATGACGATGAGAACGGAATTGCTGCGATTCAACGGCGCTGTCGAGCGGGATCCCGCCATCGATGCGTGGATGAAAGAGCAATGCAGCTGGATTGGGAGCCATCGCGCATCAGTGGTTTGAGGTAATGCGAAAATGTGGGGACGAAGTCCGGGAGCTTTTGCATGACGACTGTCCGGCCACAGTCGCCAGGGGGCGCTGCCTCAGGAGGCTTGGTTACCTTGCTTTGCGCTGAGCGCAGAAAGGTGCTTTGTTCTTTGGGTGGGCGTTGCGGGCGGGCAAGGCCCGCTGAGGAGGGTGCCGGAAGACGGTGGGTTCATAGCCGGTTCCCCTTCCTCCCTTTCTGGTAGTGGCCTTGGTCTTATGTTTGTGGGGTGTGTTGCGGAATGACGCGTCCGTTTTGGCACGCTGAGACTGATTAAAGCTGAAGAATCTGCTGAGAACCTCCTGTGAGTCGGTTGACTTGCAATCATGCTGTCGTCAAAGTCTGTGGTCGTTCTCTATGCGCCGGAGTCGAACCTGGAACGAAGTGAGATAGAGACGCTTAGGACGGCGAAGGTCTCCGTCGATGTAGCGATGTACAGCTTCACGGATCGTGTACTGGCCGCGGAACTGGTTCGCCTGGCACGCTCCGGAGTTCGGGTGCGCGTCTACCGTGATTCGAGAGAATCAATGCAGGAGAACCAGCGCGGCTCTTCCACAACGCCTTCGCTGCTGGCGGGTGGGTCGAGGTCCGTGTGAAAGCTTCGCAGGACCTGATGCACTTCAAGAGCTATGTCATTGACGGCGCTCTACTGCGTACAGGGTCCGCGTCTAGCGGAGATGAGGAAGAGCACTCCGCCACGTTTTTGCTGGCAAGAAGCGGCCACGCGGCACAAGGATCAGGTGGTGGTGGGCCATGAGACAATCGGTTGTCTGCATAGTAGGGATTCGACTGTCAGGTAGGACCGAACCACAATCAACTCCAGTTCAAGGGACCGCCCCATGTTTCTCTCGCGCCTTCTCACCGCTGCCGCGCTGCTCTGCAGCGTTACTTTGCTTCCCGCCCAATCTCCCGTACCTGTCTCACCGGCCATCCGTGCGCGCGTCGACGCGTTGATCGCCAAAATGTCGGTGGACGATAAGCTGAAACTCATCGGCGGCGTGGACTCATTTTATACACAGGCAATCCCTTCCATCGCGCTGAAGCGGCTGAAAATGTCAGACGGACCCGTCGGTGTGCGCACCTTTGGGCTCGCGCCTGCCTACACCGCGGGAGTCGCGCTGGCTGCGACATGGGATCCGGCGTTGGCAGAACGCGTCGGCGCCTCCCTGGGTGACGACGCCCGTGCACGTGGCGTTAACTTCCTCCTGGCCCCAGGCGTGAACATCTATCGCTCTCCACTGAACGGCCGCAACATGGAATACTTTGGCGAAGATCCCTTCCTTGCCGCACGCATCGCTGTGGGATACATCGAAGGTGTTCAAAGCAAGGGGGTCTCTGCAACCGTAAAACATTTCGCCGCCAACAATTCGGAGTACGACCGTCACCGCATCAACAGCATCATCGACGAGCGCACCTTGCGCGAACTCTACCTGCCGGCCTTTGAAGCAGCCGTGACCGAGGCCCACGTAGGCGCCGTCATGGACAGCTACAACCTGGTCAATGGCGAACATTCCACGCAGAACGCACATCTGAATAAGGACATTCTGCGCCACGACTGGGGCTTCCAGGGCGTCGTGATGTCCGACTGGACGGCAACTTACGATGGGCTCGCAGCCGCAAACGGCGGATTGGACCTGGAGATGCCCTTTGCCAAGCTGATGACGCCCGAGACCCTGAAGGGAGGCCTTGCCAGCGGCAAACTGACCATGGACGTGTTGGACGAAAAGTGCCGCCGCATCCTTGGTACGGCCATACAGTTCGGCTGGCTCGACCGCGACCAGACTATCTCTTCGATTCCTCTCAACAACCCCAACGCGGATAGGGTCACGCTTGAGGAATCGCTCGAGAGCATCACCCTGCTGAAGAATGAAGGCGGACTGCTTCCCCTGGATCCCACGCGCGTGAAGACCCTCGCTGTCATTGGACCCGAAGCTGCCGTCGCTGTGGTCGGCGGCGGTGGAAGCTCGCAAACGACTCCCTTCCAGGCGAACAGCTTCGTCGCCGGTCTTATGCAGGCAGCCGGCACTCGTTTGAAGGTGATGTATGCTCCAGGCCTTCCACCCCTCGCAACCATCTTTGGCCGCACCTCGTTCCGCAACCTCACCGTAGGTGTAAACGGCAAGGGAGAACCGCCGCGTACGGAGAATACAGATCGCGGTCTGAGTCGGATCAATACCTGGAACGGGGTCGGAGGAGGGGGTTCGGGTGGACCGCGGGGCGCCGGTCTCACGACCTACGACTACAAAGGCGAGTACCTTCCCACGGCGCCGGGGGAGCATGTTCTGATCGCATCGGCTCCCGAGCAGGACACCTATCGCGTGCTTATCGACGGCAAGGAGGTCCTCTCCCAGCAGAAGGATTCGAATCGCATGGCAGTCAGGAACGTCTCCGTTGCTCTGACCGAAAACAAACCGGTTTCCGTCGAAGTGGTCTACCAGACAAACGGTACAACACCTCGCCTCGGCGTCGGTCTGGTGGCTTCAGCGGACATGCTCTCGCCCGATGCGCAGAAAATTCTGCACGATGCCGATGCGGTGCTCGTTACTGTCGGCTTCGACGCATCCACCGAGAGCGAGGGCTTCGATCGGACTTATGACATGCCTTGGCCGCAGAACGAACTTATCCAGCAGGTCACGGCGCTCAACCCCAAGACAATCGTCTCCATCACCGCCGGCGGTGCCGTGGAAACTGCGCCTTGGATTGCGAATGTTCCCGCACTGCTGCACAACTGGTATCCCGGGCAGCAGGGATCGACGGCGCTGGCGCAGATCCTGTTTGGCGACCACTCGCCGGAAGGCCATCTGCCTTTCAGTTGGGAGCGCACCCTGGACCAGGATCCAGCCAGCGCCCACTACGCGGAAGAACCCGGCGAAAGCCGCATCGTTCGTTATGATGAGGGCTTGTTCCTGGGCTATCGGTTCTACACATCGATGAACCAGAAGCCTCTGTTCCCCTTCGGCTTCGGCATGTCCTATACGAACTTTGCGTTCACGCATCTGAACGTTAAGAAAAATTCCGACGATGATGTGGAGGTCTCTTTCACCGTCCAGAACACAGGCTCGCGGGCAGGCGCGGACGTTGCCCAAGTCTACGTCGGGGACCCCAGTGCGAAGTTGAAGCGGCCCTTAATGGAGCTCAAGCAGTTCAGCAAAGTCCGCCTCAATGCCGGCGAGACACAACACGTCGTCCTGCACCTGAACAAGCGCGCCTTCAGCTACTACGACGTGGACGCAAAGAACTGGCGCATGGATCCCGGCGAATTCGTCATTTACGTCGGCGACTCGTCCGAGTCGATCCCTCTCAAGCAGTCGTTCCCGATGTAGACCGTCCGCTGTTCTCGCACCGATTCTATTTGGGGTTCCGTCAGAATTCGGACAGACAGAACGATATCTCGCCTCACAGCAGAAGCTGTCTACCGCTGTGAACGACAATCTTGGGCTCTAATACGATGGGCATGCAAGACGGTTATAACTCACGGACTATTAGGGGACACGGTCATTCCATGAGAGCAAGGTTACTTTCGCTCGCTTCTAGTTCAAATCCTGGGATTTGGGGCATTTCACTGCCGGCAATTCCCTGAAGGTCGCCCTTGTAGGGAGGCGATGTTCGTTAAGACGCGCTCAAGCCGCTTTTCCTGCCGCTTCCACCGCGCCTGGGTGGAGCGCTTCTCGGCTGCAAGCTCGTCGTATAGCTCTCGAAAGGGGAGGGCAACACCCTCAATGGTTGCT
>NZ_JQKI01000097.1 GCF_000745965.1 Edaphobacter aggregans DSM 19364
TCCCCCTCGCGCAGTCCAGCTGAGATGAATTGGGTGGCCAACAGAGACTTGCCGGTTCCCGAAGAACCGGCCACCAACAGGCTGTCCCCTTCCGGAATGCCTCCGCCCATCATTTCATCGAGCTTCGCAATTCCGGTGGACAGGCGTCTCCTATCGGGTGCCTTTCTCCTATTTCCGGTCAAGCCAAGCGTTCGAGAGAAGGCTTGTAAGCCGGCATTGGTGATGCGGAAGGTATGCATGCCGGGTACCGACAGCTGGCCTCGCAGCTTCATTGCTTGAAATTTTCGTACTACCGAGTTCCTCTCTATTTGTTGGTAAAGCCAAAATAGGCCGTCGGCAACCGTGAAAACGGGATTGTCGATTAATTCCGCGTCGCTGTACTCACCTATCAGAAAGGTCGTTGCCTCCCAACTGGTGAGAAGTAGGGCAAGCTCCTGTACGAACGTCTGTACCTCAACTTCCCGGTCACCGCGGTGCTCGTGACGAAGTACCGTGCGGAAAGAGTCCACCACAACAATGCCCGCGTTCGTGCTTTGCACCAATTTCGTGATCTCCTTTAACACCCCCTGCAGCCCACGCTCAACCAATTCCTGACTGAGATTCACGAAGCGGACGGCACCGTTCAATTTTGTCGCGTCGAAAAAGCTGTACTGCTGCTGGTATCGCAGCATCTTAAGGGCGGGTTCGCCGAGGACCGTGAAGTAAAGGGCCGGTCTATCCACCGTAGCATTCGCGAACACAAACTGATGTGCCAACGTGGTTTTCCCGCATCCCGGTGCGCCCGCGATGATATTGAACGATAATTCCGGAAATCCGCCTCCCAAAATTTCATCAAGGCCTGGAACCCCGGAAGGGAGCTTATTAAGCTGTACTTTGTTGTGCTGGTTCATTTCGATTCATCCCTTGGAGAACTTAATTCGAGAGCGGGAACATCGGGCCAGATGTCGGTCAAAAGCCACATCGTTACGACTTCGCCAATGAAGGTAACGAGAAGGTTGAGCAGGTATGCAACCAAGACGGAATGTGCTGTCGCAGTCTCACTGGAGAGACCTTCCATCGAACCATCCGGTCTGATTTGAACAACGCGAAGGGCGGGCGCTTCCCGCTTGGCCAATGTTAGAGCTCGTGAAAGGACAGAGGTGAATCCCGCAGTTCCCGTTAAGGTGGTGAGCGGACGGCGCAACTTTTCACAAACGCGGCACGTTGCGTGCGCATCATCCTTAGAACTGTTCTGCGCGGCGGCTTCGAATGCTACAAGCCGCTCCGCAAGTTGTTTTATGTTGGAACTGACTCCAAGTTGATTCATCATCTCCTGTCGGACAGCCTTCTAGACGCCACCTGAACTTCTCTCTATTCATTTTCACTCATGTTGACGAGAGGGCTAATGAATCTGTATGCAGCATAGGCAGATCACGATGGATTCGAGTTTAAGAGAAGGGCGAACCGATCTTTCGACAATCCAGGAGCAGATGCTCCATAGGTTGAGGTGCGCCGAAAAAAAACCCTTGGAATATACGACGATCGAGCGCGGAGCAACTCATATCGGAGTCGCGACCGATCATGTTGTGGAGTCGTTTCGGAATGATCTGTATCCCGGTTACAAGACCAGCGAAGGTGTGCCTCAGGAGTTGCTCTCGCAGTTCCCCATTCTCGAGGAAGCGCTGGAAGCACTCGGAGTGATGGTGTGGCCGATGGTCCACTATGAGGCGGATGATGCGCTCGCCTCCGCCGCCGGTAAAGCATCGCAAGATGACAGTGTGAAGCAGGTAATCATTTGTACGCCCGACAAAGATCTCAGTCAGTGCGTTGTCGGCACGCGAGTCGTTCAACTGGACCGACGGCGCGACATTTTGCGCGATGAAGCGGGGGTTGTAGCCAAATTCGGCGTAAGTCCACAATCGATTCCGGACTACCTGGCCCTAGTCGGCGACCCTGCAGATGGCTTCCCCGGTCTGTCCCGATGGGGCGAAAAAGCTGCGGCTCTCACCTTATCTCAGTACCCGCACCTCGAAGACATTCCGAAAGGAGTGGCGAGCGTGGCATCCGTCAATACGGAGGGCCCGCCCACTGTCCGAATCACTGTTCAATGCCTGGAACGACGCCCTCTTGTTTCGCACGCTCGCGACCTTGCGGCTGGATGGTCCCGTCTTTGATTCGATTCAGGATCTTCGTTGGATAGGGTCGCGTCCCAACTTTGAGGAATACTGCGATCGACTAAAGTTACCTGATCTGGTCCGTCGCGCTGCGTTGGCAAGATCGGGTAAATCTCACGGCAAATAGGTTGAGAGTCGTCCAGTGATCCGCGCTCTTCGGACACATGGAATTGACGTGACGGCCATGCACAATCACATGCTATTTGAGCAGCCCCATCTTTATTTCATGCACTTTTGGGCGAACGACGATGCGGTGAAGCTGGCACATGGACTTCGCGCCGCTCTCGATGTGACGAACTCACAGAAACCTCAGCTCAAATGAGTTCAAAAACGATGAATCAGGTCACTCAGTCCGTAGAGACACAGGAGGCACGCCTCTCGCGCTTTGTTCTCTGCTCATGCACACGATCGCTGCAGTTCAAGCGAAGGCGTTGGCAGCGAATAACGGCCGCGATTGCGAGGTGGTTGCATTACAGGAGCTTTCCTGATCAGGGTTGCTTCCGGTTCAAGATTTGTCCGATTGAGACCCTGCATCGCTCGATTGAACCAGATGCTGCTGTAATCGATCTCGAAACCGGATTGAATCCGCATGTTGGCGTCGAGAACGTCAAAATGCCCCTAAGGTCACTTATTTATTCTGACGACTGGATTTAGGGCCACGAACAGTTGTTTGGCTTTGGAAACAGGGTCTCAATGCCTTTTTGAGCGCAGGTTGTCTAAAAACGTCCTTGACATATTCTCTTCCTCCCGTATAAATTGCGGGTCGCAAATTAATTCCGTTAAAGCCGTTCGAGAATTCCATCTCGAATGATGCGGATGAGGACCCCGATGACCATAGCGCGGAAACTTCTCTCTCGTCTGACCGTTAGCTGGATCACGATTGCCATCTTGTCTTTGTCGGGTTTGGTTGGAACCGAAAGGGTCGCAGCGCAGAACCTTTACGGAACTCTTACGGGCAATGTCACCGATCAGACTGGCGCGGCGATTGTTGGAGCGTCTGTGACGGTGGTCAATACCTTAACGGGATTTCAGCGCACTGGCGCGACGAACGGCGACGGGATCTTTCTCTTTCAAGATCTGCAGCAGGGCGTTTATACAGTCACGGTCACGGCTCCCTCGTATGCGGACCTGAAGATCGACGGCATACATGTTGAGCCGAATCAGATCGTTCGGCAGAACGCACAACTGAATGTCGGGACGGTGTCGCAGGAACTACAGGTTACGACGGCGATGCCTGTTCTTCAGACCGATAAGGCCGACGTCAATGCTGAGATTAACCCGGTGCAGCTTGCGGAGTTGCCTACGACGAGCAGTTACGGCCGGAATTTTCAATCACTTTATAAATTTGTCCCAGGATTTACGCCGCCAGCTGAGCAGAACTCAACCGGCGGTAACCCGATGCGCGCGCAGGCGAGCAATGCGAATGGTGTTTCGTGGGCGGCTAACTCGACCCGAGTCGACGGAGCGACGGTCTCGTATCCATGGCTTCCTTACCTGATCGCCTATGTTCCGCCACAGGACGCCATTCAAAGCGTGAACGTGGTGACGAACAGTTTCACGGCCGACCAGGGAACGGCGGGCGGGGCTTCGATTAACGTGACCATCAAGTCGGGCACGAATAAGTTTCATGGCACGGCGTTTGAGTACAACAGTATCAATCAGTACAACGCAAGGAACTACTATCAATCGACGACGACCCTTCGGGTAAGGCCAAAGAATATCTATAACGAGTTTGGAGGCTCGATCGGCGGTCCGATTTTCAGAGATAAGTTGTTCTTCTTCTTTGACGCTGACCGCATTACCCGTGTCCAAGGGACGAGCGGCTTCCAAACGATTCCGACGCCGCAACTGATCAATGGCGACTTTACGGGCTACCTGGCAGGAACCACTCAGGCACAAATCTATGATCCCCGGACGGGACAGACGACGCTTCTGTCAGGAAATGGAGGGACGGTTAGAGCCCAAACAGGCGTAGGCAGGGCAAGTTTTGCGACGCAAGATCCCTCAGGCCGAATGATCATCCCGGCATCGAGGATCAGTGCGGCTGCCAAGAAAATGCTGTCGCTTCTGCCGGCCCCAAACAATTGCGTGAACAACTGCTATTCGTCGATCGCGAACAACTATGTCGGATCGGCAGCTTCGTCTTACACAATGACAAAGTACGACACGAAGATTAATTACAACCCGAATGAGAAGAACACAATCTTTGGGCGATACAGCATTGCGCCGTATGCGATCAACGATCCGCCGGCACTTGGCGCTGCGAATGGGTCGCCTTTTGACGGTGGCAATCCTGGGGCATTGGAGGGAAGGATTCAGAACGTCGGGCTGGGGTTAACGCATCTCTTCGCGCAAAATCTTCTTCTGACGGTGAACGCGGGATATGCACGGCAGCGAATCGGCGGGCAGGGCCCGGACTTTGGAACGAACTACGGCCTCGATACGCTGGGGATCCCGGGAACAAACGGGCCTGACATCGAGCAGAGCGGTCAACCTGGATTTGTGTTTTCGGCTGCGGCAGCGTCGGGGTTCGGTGGAGGCGCTTCTTCGAGCGGATCAGCTGCTTTTTCGTCGATTGGGAACCAAAACACGGCCAGCCCGTTTAAGTTTCGTGACAACCAGTACGTTGAGAACATCAACCTAGTGTGGAATAAGGGACGTCACAGCTTTGCCTTCGGCGCGGAGCACACGCATTCGGCGATCAACCACTTTCAGCCGCAGGGATCGAATGTAGCGACACCGCGAGGTGGCTTCCAGTTCACGGGCGGCCTCACGACGATTGGCGGAACGACACCGACAATCTTCAATCAGCTTGCGGATTTTCTGCTTGGCCTTCCACAGACATTCGGCAAAGCCGTGCAGGTTTTGAATCCTAACGCAGTGCGATGGTCGACCTTTGCCGGGTATGCGCAGGACCAATGGCAGTTCTCGCCGAAACTGACCCTCACGTTGGGAGCGCGGTACGAGTATTATCCGTTTGCAACTCGCGACCATGAGGGTGTCTTCCGATTCGATCCCACGTTGGGAAGGACGAACAATGTGGTGATTGGAGGGAAGGGAGGCAACCCGACGGATACAGGCGAGGAAATAGGGTGGGGCATGATCGTTCCCCGTCTTGGAGTGGCATATCGGGCAACCCAACATACGGTGCTGCGAGCGGGATTCGGCATCACGGTTGATCCGGACAACTTCCGGCGTTTTCGCGAGACCTATGGCGCGGTGACGAATGTAAATTCGTCGGGCGCGAATGGATATACGGCGAACGATTGCCTCCTTGCGGCGGATGCTGCCAACAGTGTCACAGGATGTGGTACGGGGACGGGCACAGTTCCGGGAACACAGATTGTGGGGATTCCCAATATTCCAGCGCCGGATTACAGTACGGGGTTCCTTACACTTCCATCGAACGTCTCAACGGAGACGGTGCCAAAGAAGTTCAGGCGGGGATACATCGAGTCGTGGAATGCGGCGGTGCAACAGGACCTGATGGCGGGATTCAATCTGAATCTGACGTATGTGGGAACGCAAGCGGTTCGCGCTATTACTTCGTTGAACATCAATGCCGCGCCTCCGGGAGGAGGCACGACGGGCCGCCTGCTCTATACATCTGTGGGATCGACGTCGGACATTACCTCAAATCAGCCATTTCGAGGCGCAAGTTATCATAGCCTGCAGACGCAGTTGTCACGCCGTGTGGGACGAGGAGTGAATACGGCGCTGATTTATACGTGGTCACACGCCATCAACTACAACGACAACTCGACGTACAGCGGTCTGCTGTTCAACTATCTGACCTACTGGGACCGCAACAAGGGCACAGCAGGGTTCGATCGCACGAATAACCTGCAATGGTGGGTGGTTGCCCAGTCGCCGTTTGGCAAGAATGGACATTGGCTGACGACCGGATTTGCCGGGAAGGTTCTAGGCGACTGGGAACTGAATACTGCCCTGAGCAAACTGAGCGGCGTTCCCTTTACGGTAACGGACGCAACGACGGTGCTGAATGCGCCCGGAAACAGCCAGGTGGCGGACCTGGTCAAGCCAAATGTGATGATTGGCAAAACGTACCGCAGCGGTACCAACGCGGTAGGTAATCTTCCAGCTTACTTTGATACAACCGCGTTCGCTCCGGTGACTGGGGCGCCACGGTTCGGCACCTCCTCACGCAATATGCTGCGTGGGCCCGGCCTGTTCAACCTGGATGCCAGCATTGTCCGGGAGTTTGGAATATGGGGGGAGAGGCTGAAGTTGCAGCTTAGGGCAGAATCCTTCAACGTGACCAACACTCCAGCGTTCGCGAACCCGAATGCCAACATCTCCGGAGCGAACTTCGGCAAAGTTACGGCGCTGGCGGCAAATACTGGTGGACGAAGCGTGAACCTAAGCGGAAGAATCAATTTCTAACTCATAGCCGAGCGAGAAATACGGCTGTTCCAGAGAACGGGATGATGGGAGAGGAGAAGCGTAGACGAGCAGCCAGCTATCCTTTCTTCCGCGGCGCTAGAGATGGGACAACGCTCCCAAGGCGTGTCTGTGCCGTCCGGAGATTCGCGCCCGTAGATTACATTGAGGTAGTTCTCTTGATCCCCAGAAAGCAGCGGGTAAGCGTCTACTCTGATTGGTACCAAAGGTTATACTGCATCTTCGTTCTATCAAAGAACGAGCCAAGGCAGAAGTCAATCAATCTATGTACAAGGTCGTAACAAAGTCGCGAGGCAGAACGAAAGGGATCCAGCGCGTGGATCTCGCTTATGCGGTACGCGCCTCGAGTGAAGTAGCGCGTGACATCAACCGTGATGTCGTGCTTGAGTTCATTCGTACCAAGCAGCCGATCTCGAGAGCCGACCTGTCGCGGCTTTCCGGTTTGCGGCCGAGCACGATCTCTGCAATCGTGGAGCAGCTGCTGGATGAAAAGTGGATCAGCGAGGGCCCGGCAGCACGTCTTCCGAGGGGAAGACGTCCTACGCTTTTATCGCTCAATCCCGATATGGTGATTCTGGTTTCGGACATCCGACCAAACCAGGTGATCATCGCAGTCGTTGACCTGAATGGTCGATTCCTTTCGCGTGAGACCCTGCCTCTGATCAAGGATCCCGCTCGCGGAGTCGAAAACATTGTCGCTGCGATGAAGAGGATGATCGCGAACTACCCTGACCGGTCGTTCGAGGGGATCGGACTCAGCCTGCCGGGACGAGTTGATCCGGCCACTCAGCGACTGATCCTTGCTCCGAATCTTTCCTGGTCTGACTATGACATTAAGGGTGCGATCGAACGAAAGATTCCGCTGCAGATAGAGATGGATAACGCTGCGAACGCTTGCTTGCTCTCGGAGCTGTGGTTTGGTCACATGGATGGTGTTCGCGAGGCCGTACTAGTCACGATCTCGGAAGGGGTCGGTTCCGCGATCTTGGCGAACGGTCATCTGGTGAAGGGGAAGTCAGGCCTTGCGGGGGAGTTCGGTCATGTTCCGATCGACCCGCAGGGACCGCGATGCGGCTGCGGAAGGCGCGGCTGTTGGGAGGTATTTGCGTCATCGCGGGCAGCCATTAATTTTTATGCTGACAGTGTGCCCGGTGCGCCGCGTCCGACCATCATGGAATTGCTTAACCTTGCGGAGGACGGCGATGAAAAAGCGATTACGGCCCTGAATCGGCAAGCCGCGTACCTGGGGCAGGGGCTCAGCATCATTGCATCGGTATTGTCCCCGGAGATGATTCTTCTGACGGGAGGCTTAACGACGTCGTGGAAGCGGTTTGGCCCGATCGTGGAAAAAGAACTAGCCAAGAACATGCTCGTCGGAGAGGCCCCGCGAATTTCTGTTATGACCGATGTTGAATCAGATCGCCTCCGAGGCGCCGCAGCTCTCGTGTTACAGCGCCACTCTGGCTCGAACCGGCAGTCGGCGAATGGAGCTAGACCCAAGAGGACTTAGCCTTCCTGAAACTTTCTGTGGCAGGACACCGTAGTTAATCGCGGCAAAGTGTGGAAGTTCGCTATCCAGGGAAATGCGGAGTGGACCGGCAGTCTGCGGGGCCCTTTAAAGGAGAGCTTGTGGCGAATCGACAGAACCTCACGTCGTCAATTCAGGAGGACGTTGTAGTGGGTGGTGAATCGGACGTTTCGCCGATGCGGTGGGTGGTATGTTTTCTGCTTTTTCTTGCTACGACGATTAACTACATGGACCGCTCGGTCTTCTCTCTAATTGAACCAGTGCTGCATACCGTTCCCTTCATGGGATGGAATCCGGCAGCCGACAGATTTCACCAGGCAGCCTTCGATAATAATTTTGGCAATATCGTCATCTCCTTTCAGATCGCTTATGGCATTGGTTTACTTACCGCCGGACGGATGATCGATCGACTGGGCACCAGGCGAGGATACGCACTGGCGATTCTTATCTGGGGAGCGGCGTCGATGTCTCACTCGTTGGTAACTTCGGTGGCCGGCTTCTTTGTTGCACGTGTCTGTCTAGGTTTGGGGGAGGCGGGCAATTTTCCGGCGGCTATCAAAGCTACCTCGGAGTGGTTTCCGACCGAAGAACGTGCGCTCGCGACGGGTCTGTTCAATTCAGGCGCAAATTTTTCGTATTTCGTAGCGCCGTTGCTGGTGGCGACAGTCACAGCACGGTGGGGGTGGAGATACGCCTTTGTTGCCACTGGTTCGATGGGAATGATATGGCTGGTCCTATGGCTGTTGTTTCCCTACAACAGACTGAGACGGAGCTACAGTACGGTAACGCAGGCACGTCTGGCTCTTCCGTCAGAGAAGCAAAGTTATCTCTCCCTGTTGGGCAATCGAGGGGCCTGGGCATTTGCGGTGGGGAAGGGACTAACGGACGGAGTCTGGTGGTTTTATCTCTTCTACCTCCCACAGTTTCTTAACCGCAATTATGGGCTCGAGTTGCGCGCACAGTACTGGTTTCTGGTGACCGTGTACCTGGTATCGTCCGTCGGTTCCATACTCGGCGGGGGGCTTTCTGGTGTGCTGATGAAGCGCGGATTCTCGATCAACGCTGGCCGTAAGCTTGCGATGCTGACGATGGCGATCTGCGTCTTGCCGATCGTCTTCGTACCGCATCTTGGTCAGATGTTTCCCAGGAATCCGTGGCCTGCGACGTTGTTGTTGGCGCTGGCGGCCGCCGCTCATCAGGGTTGGTCGGCAAACCTCTTTTCCACTACTGGTGATATGTTTCCGAGCACTGCCGTTTCGACGGTGGTAGGGTTTGGAGGCGCCATGGGGGCGGCTGGAGGCGCGATCTTTACTGCGATCATCAAGCAAACTTTTTCAATGCATCCGCTGTTTGTCTTCGGCCTGTCGAGCATGGTCTATCTGGCGGCGCTCGGCATCATGCATCTGCTGGTTCCGAGGCTGGGAGTGCGAGCGGATGCCGTGTGAGGCCTTCATTACCATTCAGTGAGGGTGCCATCGATTTTGCGGGCAACTGGAAGATAGGCGCGCTGGTATGGATATTTTGCTGCGAGCTTCTCGTCAATGTCCACGCCAAGTCCAGGGCCTTCGCCGGGGTGTAAATAACCGGCGTTGAAGGTGTATTGGTGCGGGAAGACCTCGTCAGTGAGAGCAGTGTGCGGCATGTGCTCCTGGATTCCAAAGTTGTGAATCGCAAGTCCGAAATGAAGCGCTGCGGCCATGGTGACGGGTGACAGGTCGGTGGCACCATGAAATCCGGTCCGCACCTGGTAGATCGCTGCAAAGTCGGCAGCCTTTTTGAGCGCGGTGATGCCGCCGCCGTGAACAATGGTCATCCGGAGGTAATCGATCCATTGGTTTCGGATAAGATCGTGTGCGTCCCAGAAGGAGTTGAAGACTTCGCCCGTCGCTATGGGTGTCGTGGTGTGTTCGCGTATGACACGGAACGCGTCTGAATTCTCCGCTGGTGTGGGATCCTCCATCCAGAAGAGATGAAACGGCTCCAGTTCCTTGCCGAGCCGAGCTGCTTCGATGGGCGTAAGGCGATGGTGAACATCGTGGAGGAGATGCAGGTCCTCTCCGCAGGCACTGCGAACTGCCTGGAAGAGCTTTGGAACGAAGTTGAGATAACGTTCGCTGGACCACAGGCTCTCGCTTGGAAGTCCTCGCTCTGCGGGTTCATAAGGTTTGCCGCCTTTGGGGACGCCATAGCTTGAGGCGACACCGGGCACTCCGCTTTGTGCACGGACAGCGAGATATCCGAGGTCAACGTGCTTCTGTACGCTGTCGACTGCTTCGGCGATATCGGTTCCGTTGGCATGGGCATACACGAGGACACCTTCTCTGCTCTTGCCCCCCAGCAGGTTGTAAAGCGGAGTGTTGAACGCCTTTGCCTTGATATCCCAGAGAGCGACGTCGACTGCCGCGATGGCGCTCATGGTCACAGGGCCCCGACGCCAATAGGCTCCTCGATAGAGATATTGCCAGATGTCCTCGACCTGAAAGGGGTCGCGTCCGATGAGACAGGGAATTACATGCTCGGTGAGATAGGAGGCAACGGCAAGTTCGCGGCCATTAAGAGTTGCATCGCCAAGTCCGTAGATGCCTTCGTCCGTTTCTATTTTGAGGGTGACGAAGTTGCGGTCCGGGGAACAGACGATAAGGTATGCGCCTTTGATCTTCATTAGGGTCCTATTGATTGACGCCGCTGGCCATCATACCGCCGTCGACCGTGATGATTTGGCCGGTTGTGAAACTGGTTTCACGGCTGGCGAGGTAGACGGCAGTGGTAACCAACTCGGAGGTCTCTCCAAAACGGCCCATCGGGGTGCGCAGGAGCAACTCCTGTCCGCGCTGGCTGTCAATGATTTTGCTGTTGAGGAGAGTAGGAAAGATCCCGGGAGCGATGGCGTTGACGGTCACCCCAAGGCGGGACCACTCGACAGCAAGTGAACGAGTGAGCGAAGCCACAGCTGCTTTACTGGCGCCGTAGGCTGCTACTTCCTGAAATGCAACGAAGCTGGATAGCGAAGCAATGTTGATGATGCGGCCGAATCGGCGCTTTAGCATCTCTTCACCAAAAATTTGACACGCTCGAAGCGTGCCCGTGAGGTTTACGTTGAATATCTGGTTCCAAAGCTCCTCATCCATCTCTACGGTCGGGACTCTACGTGTGATGCCAGCTGAATTAATCAGAATGTCGACGGTCCCGAATGACGCCAGAGTGCGGTCACGTAAGGCTACGAGCGAGTCGCGGTCGCAAACGTCGCTGGCAACTCTCAGGCTGGCAACGCCAAGAGATTCGATCTCATCTGCGATGGCATCCACCATCTCGCGGGAGCGGGAGGATGCCGCAACATCGGCGCCTGCGCGTGCCAGACCGAGTGCCAATGCTCTTCCGATGCCGGAGGTGCCACCAATCACTACGGCTTTCATTCCTGTAAGGTTCACAGAGGCGTTCCTAACGTTGACTTCCAGTCAGAGTAGAGTACGTGGTGGCGTTTTCGAAGACGTCGAGAGCAATAATCCTGCAGCCAAATTAATGGCAAGATCGATTCATGCGTGAATGACGTAGGGTGCACGTTGCGGCCGACTCAGCCGGCGATTGGCGTCATCATCATTCTTGAATTTCTCCTTGACGGGATCCCAACGAAGGCGACGGCCGGTCTTCATCGCGATGTGGTGGAGGAGGCAGGTGGAGCAGGCGCGATGTCCGACTTCGGCGGGCGCGATCGGTTCCTTGCGTGACCGTATGCAGTCCAGCCAGTTCCCGTGCTGGTCGTCACTGTAGTAAAGATGAACCTCGTTGGGGCCGATGACGCTATCCAGAATCTTAGGATCGCTTGCCACGAGGGGTTCAATCTTTGCCTTCTCCCCTGCCGCTGCAGTGGGCGAAGCCTGCTCATCCCGGCACACAAAGATCCATCCATGAGTGCCGTAGAACTTGATCCCGTTCTGAAACTCTCCGCTGATTGTCATGGTTATGCCGTTCTCGTAAACGGCATGAGTTTTGAATGGGCCGTGTACATCCCACAAGCCACTCTTTGGGAACTCAGCGGTGCCCCAGATCTCGATCGGACCGGTAAGCTCGGTGTTCATTCCCCAATGCGCCGTATCGACGTGATGAGCACCCCAGCCGGTGATCATTCCAGCGCCGAACTGCTCGCATCGTAGCCAGCCGGGGCGATCAAAACCCTTCGTCGGCATAACGCGATCGACCGTGTAGGGAACGACTGGCGTTGATCCGAGCCAGGCATCGTAGTTAAAGCCTGCAGGTACTGGCATAGGAGTCGGATCTCCGCCCGAGGGATCGCCTGGGAGTCCAATTTCTACATGCTTGATCTCTCCGATCCGGCCGTTACGAACCAATTCGCATGCGCGGCGGAACTGCTTCCAGGAGCGCTGTTGAGAGCCGATCTGCAGGATGCGTCCCGACTGTTTCACAGCATCGGCCATCGTTCGACCTTCGGAGATCGTGAGCGAAGCAGGCTTCTGCAGATAAACATCTTTGCCTGCGCGGACAGCGTCAACGGCAAGTATGGCGTGCTGATGGTCCGGAGTGGAGATGACGACGGCGTCGATATCCTTGTTCGCCAGCAGTTCGCGGTAGTCGTTAAAGCCTAAGGTCGCGTTATAAGTTTGCCCGGTCTTTTTGGCATAGACGCCGTTCACGAGAGTTTTGCCTGCGTCAACACGGTTCGGATCCAGGTCACAGACTGCGATGATGCGGGCCTGATCGTACTTCCAGATGCCGGGCAGGTCGTGGCCGCGTGAGATACGCCCAACTCCGATCGCGCCCACATTGATACGATTCGAAGGTGCGTTCTGACCGAAGACCGCTGCAGGGACAATTGTGGGGAAGCCGGCCGTCGCTGCTAAGGCCGCAGTACCCTTCAGGAAGTCGCGGCGGTTCTTGGTCTGAACGGTACGGGGCGGCGCGGCGGATGTCTCGCTCATTGAAGTCTCCTCAAACTGACAGGTTGCTCCGTAATTGCCAGGACACCCTGTCGCGATATACCAGCAACACTGCAGGTGTAACGTTCCGAAAATTTTCCCACAATTTTATTTCGGAGCACAACTAATTTTGTTGTGATCGATCTGATCTAGAGAACGCAGTATACCCCTAGAATTGTGTAGGAATGCGGTATTGGCAACAAACCGGATGAGCGAAAGAATACTTTTTGACAAGAAAGAAAGCCGAGAAGAGAATTCCGCAGGTTAGCCTTATAGGTGTTGAAACGTCCGAGAGATACAGGGAACCGGCAGGTGTACCGCCCATTTTGGATTACCTTTCGATGGAGCGGAATCGAGACGGGAACTCCTCTGGAGTCTCTGCCAGTTTTTCAACATATGCGGAAAGATCACAACAGCGCGACGTTGAACTCCGTTAAGTTGAACTCCGTTAAACAGCAGTCCGTAGAAGTACGCAGTTCGAACCCAGGGCACCCTGGGTTGGGTCGCCGCTACACCTGGTTGCTCCCCATCGTGTTTGTTACCTATAGTTTGGCGTACCTCGATCGAGCCAATTTCGGCTTTGGTGCGGCAGCCGGTATGGGCGAAACCCTCGGCATCAGTGAGAAACAGGTTTCGCTTCTTGGCAGCCTCTTCTTTCTGGGTTACTTTCTCTTTCAACTCCCTGCAGCCGCTTTGGCCCGGCGCGTCGGCGTGCGGCGTCTCATCACAGTTCTGCTGATGGCCTGGGGTGTCTGTGCGGCGCTCACGGGCGTACTTCGCAGTTTCTGGCTGCTCTGTATTGTTCGCGTTTCGCTTGGCGCGGCGGAAAGCATCATCTTCCCGGCCATGCTGCTTCTGCTAACCAATTGGTTTGTACGCTCGGAACGCGGCAGGGCCAATGGTTTGCTGATACTGGGAAATCCCGTCACTGTCCTCTGGATGTCGCTCATCACAGGCTACCTGGTTCAGCGTTTTGGCTGGCAGAGGACCTTCATCGTTGAGGGGCTGCCGGCTGTCCTCTGGGCAGGAGTCTGGTGGATCGTGGTTCGAGACAAACCGTTGCAGACACCGTGGATGCCGCGCACGGCAGCCGAATCCCTTGAAGAAGTTCTCGCTGCAGAGCAGGCCTCAGTGCCTCCAGTTGGCTCGGTGTTCGAAGCGTTACGTCGGCCCGATGTGATATTGCTTTGCGCGCAATACTTCTGTTGGAGCCTCGGAATCTACGGCTTCGTGCTTTGGCTGCCGGCGATCGTGCGTGAAGGTGCGTCCCTTTCGATGGGGCGAACAGGTATCCTCTCTGGCATTCCATATCTCGTGGCTATTGGCGCCATGTTGGCAATTTCCACAATTTCTGATCGAACAGGACGACGAGAGTCGTTGGTTTGGCCCAGTCTGCTTCTGGCGTCGCTAGCGCTTTTTGTCTCGTTTCTGCTAGCTGGAAAGAGCTTTTCGCTGGCGTTTGCCTCCATGATTGTCGGCGGCGCTGCCATGTACGCGCCCTACGGCCCGTTTTGGGCGATCATACCGGAGCGCATTCCGCGAGCCGCTGTTGGAGAGGTCATGGCGTTGATTAACAGCGCCGGCGCGCTGGGCGGATTTTCCGGAAGTTATCTTGTTGGCTGGACACGCGCGATCACTGGCAATTCCGGCGCGGGATTTTTGCTGATGGCGATCGCGTTGCTGTGCTCATCAGTGTTGCTATTACTAATGCCCAGGAGAAACCTGGCTGTGGCGAACTGCTCCGCAGTAGCAATGTCAGTTGGAGCGAAAGCAAGCGACGAACGGCATTAGGGAGTACCGCCGGCGTGTGGAGTTTAGAATGGGGGCAATAGCGTGAGCGGAAAGCGGCGAGCAACTCCGGACTTGAATGAAGTGCTCGAAAGCGAAATCGAGCTCTCCGGGACGCGCACACACGCCCCGGGGCCGGAAGGCAGCCTGCCTATCACTGCAGAGATGCTCTTACTCGAGCCCTCAGGCAATCTCTTTGGTCTTACCCAAAGCGCAGGCATGGGTTGGGAGCCGGAGCGGCTACTTGATCCCGAGTTCCTGATTCTAAGCACTCACGGCGGCGTGCGAGCGGCGGACGGAACGCCCATCGCGCTTGGCTTCCACACAGGTCATTGGGAAGTAGGTCTGTTGGTAAGTGAAGCTGCACGCGAGTTGCGCAACCTTCGCGCCGTTCCCTTTGCCGGCGCGTGCACGGATCCCTGCGACGGCAGGACGCAGGGGACGACGGGAATGCTTGATTCCTTGCCCTTTCGGAACGACGCGGCGATGGTGCTGCGACGGCTCATGCGATCGCTGCCTACCCGTAAAGGCGTGCTCGGTGTGGCTACCTGCGATAAGGGGCTGCCTGCAATGATGATGGCGCTGGCATCTTCGGGGCCCCTGCCCTCGGTACTCATTCCAGGCGGTGTCACGCTGCTGCCGGAATTAGGTGAAGACGCTGGTAAGGTGCAGACGATCGGCGCACGGTTTGCGCAGGGACAGATGTCGCTGGAAGAAGCAGCAGAGATGGGTTGCCGCGCTTGCGCATCGCCAGGCGGCGGCTGCCAGTTTCTCGGAACAGCGGCGACATCGCAGGTGGTTGGTGAAGCCCTTGGGCTTTCGTTGCCGCATAGCGCCTTAGCCCCTTCGGGGCAGGCTGTCTGGCTCGATGCCGCAACGCGCTCGGCGCGGGCAATGCTGCGATTGGTGCAGAAAGGCATCGGCACCCGGGATGTCCTGACCGACGCAGCGATACGCAACGCGATGGTTCTCCATGCAGCGTTTGGTGGTTCGACTAACCTGTTGCTCCACGTGCCTGCCATTGCGCACGCAGCAGGATTGCGGCGTCCTGGCCGCAACGATTGGGAGTCCGTCAATCGCGCAACGCCACGGCTGGTGGACGCGCTCCCAAATGGGCCGCAAAACTTCGCAACCGTTCAGGTGTTTCTTGCAGGCGGCGTTCCCGAGGTGATGCTGCACCTTGAGCGGCTTGGTTTGCTTGATACGAGCGTGCAAACAGTAACGGGGGCAACCCTTTCTGAAAATCTTCGTTGGTGGGAAACATCGAGGCGTCGACGGGCGCTGCGCGAGCGCCTCCGGGAACTCGACGGTATCGATCCCGACGACGTGATCTTGTCGCCGGAGCGTGCGCGGCAATGCGGACTGACATCGACAGTGTGCTTTCCTGGCGGAAACCTTGCGCCCGAAGGGGCGGTCATCAAAAGTACATCCATCGATCCAGCGCTGATCGATGCAGATCAGGTGTATCGCCATACGGGGCACGCGCGAGTGTTTGTACGCGAGGCGGACGCAATCGCAGCCATCAAAAGCGGCGGCATCTCCAAAGGAGATGTCATGGTATTGATCTGCGCGGGTCCAAAGGGCGCAGGAATGCAGGAGATCTACCAGATAACTTCGGCTCTCAAAAACCTGCCGTTCTGCAAGCATGTGGCAGTCCTCACGGACGCACGCTTCAGCGGCGTCTCTACCGGCGCGTGTGTGGGGCATATCTCGCCAGAAGCTCTGGCAGGTGGTCCGATTGGGAAACTTGTGGATGGCGACACAATCACTATTACCGTCGACCGCCGATCACTCATTGGAAGCGTCGACCTTACGGGGGAAGGCGAGCACCAGTTCGATCCAGCCGAAGGCGCGCGACGACTCACAGCTAGAAGTTCCCGGTGCGACCTGGCGCCGCACTCTGAATTACCTGCGGATACACGTTTGTGGGCTGCATTGGTGCAGGTGAGCGGCGGTGTTTGGGGTGGATGCGTGTACGACACCGACGCGATTTGTACCGCACTTGAGAAGAGCAACGCTTAGAAGTCTTTTTTGCATAACGCTGCAACGAAAGGTGGAAAGGGAACGTGAGGCTTTACAGGACAGACAAAGGATTCTTTGGAGAAGGACTCAACTGCTTCTGGCATGTGGAAGCAACGAGCTGGGACGAGCTGTTATGTGATGCAAATCTCCATGATCGTGTGCGGGCAGCACAACATGGCGAATCACTGAAGTCGCTGGGCGGCATGGCGTTGCTCAGCCCAGTGAGCGCGCAGGAGGTGTGGGCGGCTGGAGTAACGTACTTCCGCAGCCGCAGCGCGCGCATGGAGGAGTCCAAAGAAGCAGGTGGCGGCAGTTTCTACGACCACGTGTATGCGGCCGAACGCCCAGAACTGTTCTTCAAAGCATCCGGAAGGCGCGTTGTCGGTCCGTTTGGCGAGGTTCGTATCCGCAAGGACGCTTGCTGGTCAGTGCCAGAGCCGGAACTCACGCTGGCAATCCATTCGAGCGGCAAAATTCTCGGCTATACCATTGGAAATGATATGAGCTCACGAGACATCGAAGGAGAGAACCCGCTGTATCTCCCGCAAGCAAAGGTATACGACGGGAGCTGTGCCATAGGCCCTTGCTTGCTGCTCGAAAGTGGCGATTTGCCGAAGGATACGGCCATTCGCATTCAAATTGAACGCGGCGGTGCATCTGCCTATTTCGGGCAGACTACACTCGCGGAGTTGAAGCGTCCGGTGACAGAACTTGTGAGTTATCTGTTTCGCGAGAACAGTTTTCCTGAAGGTGCATTTCTGATGACAGGCACCGGAATCGTTCCGCATGACGCGTTCACGCTCATTGCGGGCGATCGCATCATCATCTCAATCGACAATATCGGAACACTGGAAAATCAAGTCGCGACGTAATCGCGATTTACTCCTGACGTCCCTCTTGGCCCAACAACGCGCCAAAGATGCGCACCTCCACCACCATCGCGATACGCTGTCAGCAGCCGCCGTGTCTGCCTGGTACTGAGTCCCAGAATTGCCGCGGCCGAAATCTCCGTGCGCCGCCGTGCCAAAACCTCAGAAAGAACCTCTATGCGTTGCAGCTCGCGTCCGCTCATCGTTACTAAGCCCAATCTCTTCCTCCCAAAGCTCACTTTCGGAAGGGTAGTTTGGACATTTCAACTTTGCAGAAACCGGACATTTCTATCCGGAGCTAATATGGCCGGGTGTTGGCAAAGTTGAAATGTCCTAATCTCTGCAAAGTAGAAATGTCCGTCGTCGTCGTGCGGGGGGAATGTGGTAATCCCGCAGGGATTTCCAAGGACTGTGGGAAGGGTGGGAGACCGGACAGCTTCATCGTCCGGTCTTCCATGCTTTCCATCAGGCCGTCATTTCCACCGCTTTCGGGCCCGGCGCGTTCGCCGGCAGCTCCGGTGGTCCGTAGATCTTCCGTCCTCGCTTACGATAGCCGTTTTTCTCACTGTTGGTCTTTACCTTCGGAGCATACTTGAGATCCTGTTGCGCTTTGATGATCGCCAACGCATGCCCGA
>NZ_JQKI01000098.1 GCF_000745965.1 Edaphobacter aggregans DSM 19364
CCCAGGTGCTGTTTTGGAATTGAGCCTTGCCCCAGCAGGTGGGGAGAGAGGGCATCATGGTTCGGCGGATCTAGTGCCTGCTTCGCGGCCCCTTGGAAGGTCTGAGTGGGCGCTCGGTCGGTCGTTCCAATTGCCTGTTCTCTTCCCAGACTCGCGCTCACATTACCACCAGCGGATCACTGTAATCAAGCAGTGAATCATATCTTCGTTTGGTCTGGGCAAAGCTACTGCTTCATTCTTCTACCGCGTTCTGAAAACCGGGCCGAGCGGGTATGTGTCGCCCGTCCATCGCTGGCGAGAAGGTTTCCAGTACCGCGGTTTACGACAAGCAATAACGCATCCACATCCGTGACGTGGAAGATCAGCCGGCCCCACCGTGACACCGTGTCACCTTGTTCGAGGTTTAGAATCGCGGATTCTGAATCGTTTGCTCGCAGCGAAGAGAAACTCGCCTGTTCTCCGCCGTAGAGCAGCTCCATGCCGAGCGCTTTTCGGTAAAACTGCACTGAAGCCTGCATGTTCAAGACGCGAAACGTGATCGCAGAGATTTTTTCAATCGACGGCGCCATACGCCAGCAGTGTACGTCGAATTTGCCCTGGAGGGCATCGGGGACGATTGAACGTGCCCATCCACGGGTCTAGAATCCAGCCATAGCCATTCAGCGGCTGGGGAGGTTTGTATGCCCCATTATGAGTTCGTCTGCAACGACTGCAAGAAAACATTCCTGAAGACTCTGACCATCGCAGAGCATGACGCGGAAAAGACTGCGTGCCCCCACTGCGGCAGTCACGAGGTTGAGCAACGCTGGTCCGCCTTCTCGGCCATCACTTCGAAGAAGAGCGCCTGAGGGCAAGGTATGGAGGCGCGTATGCACTTCGACAAATTCACCTTCGGTGCCCTGCGGATCGACGGCAGCACGTACGAGCAGGACGTGGTGATCGACTGCGGGGAGATCCGCAAACGCAAGAAGGCACCTTCCAAGAGATTCCGTGACGAGTTTGGACATACGCCCTTGTCCATCGAAGAAAAGATACCGTGGAAGTGCCACCGGCTTGTGATCGGCACCGGAGCGTATGGTCGTTTGCCAGTTATGAAAGAAGTGAAACGTGAGGCGGAACGCCGCCACGTCGAATTGGTCATCGTACCGACCAGTGAGGCCATCCGGCTAATAGAAAAGGAGTCCGCAGCAAACGCCATTCTGCACGTGACCTGTTAGCCAGCGTGCGAAAACTCCTGGGGCATCGGCAAACAGGAAGTTAGGCCGTTGCTTTCGGGCTGCCCCGTGGGTTAGCGTTCCCTATTTTCCCTGGGATTTGACGGCGAGGTTGTGGTCTACGGGGATTACCGTGACGGCGAACGGGGTTCCAGCGTCGTCCCCCACGATGGGAAGCACTCCCGGTTGGTTACCGCCCAGCATCATCAAGATCTTTTCTGTTGCTGCGGTCATCTTCCTTCCGCCTACGCTGATTGCTTCCGTGTACGGCATGAACTTCGAGCACATGCCGGAGTTGAAGTGGCTCTTCGATTATCCATTTGCTCTGGGTGTAATGATTGTGTCCTCTATTCTTCCCTAGTGATACTTCAAGCGGCGCAGGTGGCTCTGAGCAGCGATGAGCCATGGATAGACGCAGCACCAACAATCTTTAAGTTGGTGAGGATCTGAGTTTCGGCACGGACTTTACCTGGTGAGACGGATCGGGCAAGAACTCATTCGGATGGGCGGGGAGCGAAGTAGCCTGTGTGGACGCGGATCTTATAGCGAGGGTCGAAGGCCTGGAGGTTGATGGTGCGGAAGGAACCGTCATTCCTGAAGGCCGCCGGGTGGTAGATCAAGGAGTATTGGCTGCGGAGCTCTTCTTCAATTTTGTGGAAACCGGTGGGTAGGTCCTCGATACGGACGGGGTAGAAACCCTGACCGCCGGTGGCTTCGGAGATGACGCGGAGCACCTCATCGCCCCTGCTTTTTCTGGGGCTGATGTTCGTGCTGATGGCGTAGACGATGGTCTGGGCACGCTGGCACATTTTGATGGCGTCGGACACCTGGGAGCGGCTGTAGTTATCGTCGCCATCTGAAACAAGGATTAGGATGCGGCGGACGGCACCTTCTTCTCGAAGGGTGAGCATCTGGTCGTGGCAAGTCTTGTAGAGGGCATCGAAGAGCGCTGTGCCACCGCCGGGGCGAAGCTTGCGGATAGTCTTGCTCGAACTGGAAGCGCTGACGGATGGAGCTTGAGGTGTCCAGCATGATTCCGACGCGGAGGGGGAGATTGGTCTGCTGGGTGAAGGCGAGGACCGCGACCGGGGGGTGGCCATCATCGAGCAGACCGAAGTTCTCGCGTTTGAGGCCGGTGATGAAGCGGCCTTTTTTGTCGGTGACGGTGAAGATGAGGTTCACTTCGTTAGCCTGAACTTTGATAGTGGTGACGGGTCCGCCGGGGGATGGTGTCGCGGAGTCAGGGATTTGGGCCGGAGGTGGGGTAGGCACGGACCGCGGCGCGGCGCGGGATTGCGGCTGGATGGTTGGCTGCGACGCCGGAGGCAGAGCCGGCACGGTGGGCGAGGTCTGCCGAGCGGATACAGTTGTCTGCGAAACGGGGGAGAGCTGGGCCCGGGCGGGCATGGCGCTAAGAAGAAGAGTGATGACAGTGGCGGAGGCAGCGAGGCGCCATAGTGTGGGCCCGGTGCGAACGGGTTTCCGACGGACCTGCCGGGGTAGTGGCGACGGCATGTAGGCGATGGGGATCAGAGGCAACACGGGAAGCCCCGGCGGTGATCCGTAGAGGGATCAACCGGCAGCGCCGTTGCTTCGATTGCTACCGGGTGGAACGAACCAGTTCCCGGGCGGGTTTATCTCCCGCTGTGGATCAGTGCCTTTCACCGCGCACCATAACGCTGCACTGGCGGCAGAATTGATTGGATTCAGCAGTTCCCTCGGTGATGTCGCCGGAGGTGATAGCTGGGAACGATCACCCGATAAATGCAAAGTATTGGACAGGCCAACAAATCCACCACAGGCTAGGAACAAATGCTGGTCATCTTAGGATGCCAACGTCACAGCTCTGGAGACAATTATGGCTTTAGCTGCAGTCGTCGAACGAATTCCCCTTCGAGACCCGCTTCTGAGCGTTGAAGATGTAGCTGCTCGGCTCAACGTGACGAAAGGCCGGGTGTGGGAACAGTCCTCCCGAAACACCCCATATCTGCCCGTAATCCGATTGAGCGATGGAGTGATCCGCTATTGCTCAAGCGAAAGTGGAAGCCTTCCAGCACCAAATAACAAAACAGTTGGGGCAGTCTGGTTCCGTCGACATGACGATGAACGATCGCTCGAGCCGGTGAAGCGAGGTGCCGGTCAGCGAGGGTTTCGCCCTCCAGATACTCCATGACGATGAAATCGATTCCGTCGTGGCAACCGATGTCGTACAGGCAGCAAATATTCGGATGTGTGAGCAAAGAGATGGCTCGCGCTTCGCGCTCAAAGCGCCATTTCAGATCAGGATCGGACGAAAGACGAGTGGAAAGAATTTTGACAGCGACGTCGCGGCCGAGACGCGTGTCCCGCGCGCGATACACCTCTCCCATTCCACCAGCACCGACCGCTGCAAGGATCTCGTACGGGCCAAGTCTGGTGCCTGGGGTCAGCGGCGTATGGGTGTGGATTCCGACCTTTGTAGAAAAATCGAAAGGAGGCTTTTTGAGGAAGCTGCCGGCGCGCTCGTCTTCCATCAAAAGCTGTTCGACGAGGTGCTTCAATTCCGGCTCATTCTGGCACGCGGCATCGAGAAACGCACGCCTGGCCTCGGGCGCCATATCGAGGGCGTCGCCGAACAACTTCTCAACGGACTGCCTGTGCTGGCCCATCTTTGCCCATCCGATAGCAGCAGACGAATTGTCTGGCCCGCCATTCCAACAGCACCGACCGGTGTGAGGATCTCGTACGAACCAAAATCTAGGGCCTGGGGTCAGGGCATGGTACGGGTGTTGATTATATCGCTCGGCTCAAATGCTCAGATAGCGAAAGAGAGCCCTTTCGCCCCGGCCATCTGCCGAGCCGCGGCCAGGAAACCTAATAACGCTGGATGATAAGTCGGCTGCACGCGAAAGTGATCTTTTTGCAGGCGATTGGCGGCGCCTCTCGGGATTTGCCTGGATCACGGGCTACCCGGACATAACACTGTTGTTAACAGGCGTAGCACAAAAATGACGCGGAGCCAGTCTCGACCGGCCCGCAATGATTGTCAGCGAGCCGCGTTCCTTGAGGTTGCGGGGCGGGCGGTTTGGGGCTAGCCTTTCGCTTGGGAGGCATGTCATGAAGCTCGGTACCCTCTCCACAGCGAAGTTTCCCGGATTTTGTCCGACTTTGGCCATGAATCTGGCACTCCCGCTGATCCTGAGCTTGATCGTGTTGCCTCCCAGGACGGTGCCGCAAGTGCCCCAGCCGTCGCTGCAGGTGCGCGAGCACATGCTAGTGTCCACGAAATGGCTGGCGGGTCACCTCACCGATGCAGCGGTTGTAATTCTGCATGTGGCTCGGGAGCGCGCGGACTACGACGCCGGACACATTCCGGGTGCCCGCTTTCTGGCTGTGGACCAGATCACCGTCACGCACGACAAGGTCTCCAATGAACTTGCCGCAGCGGAGGAACTCAAAAAAGTCTTCGCGTCCCTCGGGGTGGGCGATCGGACGCAGGTCGTTCTCTATGGCGAGCGACAGGGCTTATGGGCGGCGCGCGCCTGGTTCACCCTCGACTACCTCGGTCACGGCGATACGGCCGCCCTGCTGGATGGCAACATCGAGAAATGGCGGAACGAGAAACGCCCGTTGAGCAAAGACGCGGCGCCGTCCATCAAGCCTGCTAGCTTCACTCCCCGTGTGCAGCCGGGGGTGCTGGTCACGCTCCCCGTGGTGCGCGACCTGTCGTGGCAGGCGGTGAATACCGCATCGCCGACAGTGGTGCTCGTGGACGCCCGCCCGCCGGAACAGTATCGGGGCGAGGAAAACGCCTCCGACACACCACGTGCCGGCCACATTCCCGGCGCCGTCAGCCTGTACTGGATGACTGCGCTGGAAAGCAAGGAAGACCCGCAGATGCTTCCACTGGCGGAACTGCGCCGCCTCTTCCAATCCGCCGGCATTGCTCCGGGACGCAAAATGGTGAGCTACTGCCACTCCGGCGTGCAGGCCTCATACGCCTATTTCATGGCCAAGTACTTGGGTTTTGACGCCGCTCTCTACGATGGGTCATTCCAGGAGTGGAGCAACGCTGGAGGAACACAGGTATCCATGGGGAGGTAGACGGACCCTAAGCGCAAGACGCGAAGCCTTACTTGCCGGTTCACTTCTCAACCCAATCCGGTGGCATAGTTGTCGCGGTAGGGACGACCATTACTGATCGCCCACCGGGTGGCCGGAGGCAGTTGCCCACCTCCGGCTCCCACAGAACGTAGCGTGCGGATTTGCCACACTACGCTCTTCAGAAGTTGCTTCACAAGGCATCGTGTTCGAATCTGTTGTCGCAAGTCTTTCAAATTCACAGATTATGTCTGTGCAAGGGCTCCAGCCACAATCTTTAGGCATCGACTCAGCTTTGCTCAAAGGAGCCTCTTGTGCCACAAACACCAACCCTCGCTTCGTTTGGCCACGGTTCGATGATGCAACTAGGGCGACCGGCAGTAGGCGGCCGACCACTTCTGATCGTCCTTGTCGAGTAAAGCAACTTTCCCCCGTTCAGTACATATCATCCTGCAGATTATTATGAGAATTTGGGGTTCGGCCATCCCATTCCGCCATTCTCGACAAGCAGTCCAGTGAATCCGGCGAGCCTTCGAGAGTACTTTCGCGAAAACAGCAATGGTAGATTCTGGTTCGATCGTGATGGGGTCGTCGGACCTATTCAATTTGGCGTTTACGCCAATGATCCGGGCCCAGAAGCTCGAATGGCCGGAATCCTGAACCGAGTCACTGCCATCGCGCCTGAACTGTTCACCGCGGTGGACGCCAACGGTGATCGCGTCATAGCCTTCGATGAACTATGCGTTGTCTGCGTCGAGAACTTCTCGATTACCGAGACTGTTCGCGTGCATGTTGCTGGTGTCGGCCCCCTAACACCCTTCTGCCAAATTGCCCACGAACTTACTCATCAAGGTCAACATGTAGTTGCTTAGCCCCGTGTTGTACATGTCGACGGTGCCTAACGAATGTGAGAGGTACTCGTTCGTCTCGAATGACCAGGTCCCAGTGCACTTCGATGCCTGGCACAAACTCTCTCTAGGCTGGGTAGAGCCAAGAATATACCACATGTCGCCTCCCGGGACCGACGCGGTGCACGAAGGTCCTGGCGGTGCGATTATCCTCTGGGACCAATCCAGAGGCGCAAGCGAATACTTTATCGTCGAACGACGGCGCCCCAATTCTCCGGGTCTTCGATATGATTCCGGTGTCGCTGGCGATGGCGTGCTGATTTGGCGCGTTCAGCAAGGCGTACTAAACGGGGTCGGCCATATGAGTGCGCCAAACTTCGCGTTCGGAGGCTCGAACGTCTGGAGGCCTGGACAACAAACGCCGATGCTCAAATGGGCCGATGGTAGTCCAACGAATATTTACCTCTCCATTGCCGCAGACACTGCAGGGTCAATCAGGATCAGTTGGGGGGATCAACTGGTTCATGCCAGTAGCGCAAAGCACCTGCAACTATTTCACGGAGGAAACGGTGTGACGCCCGTGGACAGCGGCTTACCCATGCAAGGTATTTTTTACGGTATTACTAGCAGTGGCATTCTGGATTGGAATAGTTACAACGGCCGGGGCGAGGATGTCGATGACCCGGTCACGCGCAAAACTGGCATCCGAACACCAATAACCCAATTGGGCACGACTGGAGCCTGATGCTGCACGTTCTGGGGTGTGGTGATGGCGTGATCATGGCCGTAAACCCGAACGGGAATCTACATTGGTATTCCTATGGCGGCCATGGGGAGAACGACGCCTCCGGTTCACTCGGTTGGCATCCCCACTCGGGAAATGTCATCGGCAATGGCTGGCAAAAGTTTCGAAAAGTATTTGTCTTTCCTCGCGCGGGTCGGCCAAGCAGCCGAGTGAGGATTTTTGGCGTCGCCCAAAATGGAGACCTTCATTGGTACGAGTACACCGGCAATGGCGAAGAGGATCCCTCAGGCAGCTTAGGTTGGGAGCCAAACTCGGGTAACAGGATTGGTAGTGGCTGGGACAGCTTTGTTCACTTGCATGGATCAAGCAACGTCGTCTTCGGGGTGAAGCCAGATGGCCATTTGCTTTGGTACTCGTACAGTGGCCAAGGGGAGGAGGATCCGTCGGGAACTATCGGCTGGGATCCGAATTCGGGCAATCCTATCGGCAACGGTTGGCAATCGATGCAGCACGTGTTCGGCGGTGCCTCCGATGGGGGAGGGTTTGGACAAGTCATCATGGCGGTCGATCAAGACGGAAAGCTATTTTGGTATAGGTATTCGGGCAATGGCGAGAGCGACTTGAGTGGCACACAGGGCTGGCACCATCGGTCCGGAGACTGATCGGCACAAACTGGTGACTCAGGTTGTTGACCGTATTGAATAAGTAACCGGCGCTGTCTCCTATCCTCGGATCCGATGGGAGTTCGTTCTGTCACTACCGGCGAAAAGTCTTTGGCTTTCAGGGACTCTCGCGATTCCCCTCGTTTGGTCGGTGAGGTTCGGTGAAGGTCAATTAGGGTTGGATGGTCACGGATTGGTCACGCTCGTACTGAGCGGTTACTAGCAGAGGCTCCTAACACCGCACTCGTAGAATCTCCTTCTGACAAATATGTAGGTAGGGGGTCAATCACCTTGATCTCTTCTTCCATTGCCGCCATGATGACAACTTTCTCCGAAATCAGTATGCAAATCAATGAAAAAATGGCGGTAAACTTCTTCGCGCACAAGCAACTCAGCGAAACATGAACCGGGCAAGCCCATGGGAACGATTTGGTTTGGGGTGAAGATCGGCGTGGGAACCGCCGTCGGGCTGCTGTTCGTGTATTACGTCTGGCGCGAACTTCGTTCGCTTCCTAAGACTCTTTGCGCCCTAAAGTTCCACAGGGCTGGATTCGACTGGGCAGAAGGACCGCAAGGATGGATATCTCGTGACCCATGTAACGACGATTGGATTTTGTGGGATGAACAGAACGAACGAATGCTTCGAGCCACAGACCCGGACGGCAACTGGAGACCGTCCGGGGAAAGTCTTGAGCAGTGTATCGCCCTGGGACGAACGTATCGCGCACAGATGGGCTTTTAGTGCATTGTTCGCGCTGTTGAGCCGCTACAAGAATCTAGGAAAGATCTTACGAGCCACGGCGGAACCGCTCTAGATTCCGCCTCTCGCAACCGTTCCATGTGTCTGTAGTAGGTTCGCCAGTGCATTCCTTTGGGTTTGACTACAGGGTCATCAATGATTCCCGTTCCGCCTAGTTTCTCGTGGATGCCTTGCGCCTTGTGCAATGCGCGGTGGTGCGGAGCTTCCCGCTGTGACTCATAGGCGAGGTGGAGGCAATGCCGACATGCGAACACCGTCGCGCCATACAAGATCGCCGCACGACGGCTACACGCGGGACATCGGAACCATGCCTGATTTCCTACGAAGGGGCAAGGCGTCCATTCAACTGCAACCGGGTAGTGTTTGTGCTGCCATTCGTCGCCTCTCGGACGGGTCTTGTATCGGAGGGTGATTTGGCAGTCCGCCGCTTCGATGCTGACAGATGCGAAGCGCTCTCCCCGTCGTGACCAATGCACCATACCGGACCACCCCGGCCGCAAGTAGCCCTGGCGCTTGCACCACCGCACATCTAGGCGGACGTAATCATCCGTGCAGTCCCGTCTTTGCGTGCGTCCGCTGCCGTACCCGCCCATTCACTCTCCAGATTTATCGAAATCATTAGGCAAATCTGACATTAGCTTTACGAGCTAAATCCCAAGCTAATTATTTTGGACTGTCCTCGCCGTCCGGTTGATACCAGGGTTTTCGCTTGTGAGGAAACAGAACCGGGTGTTTCGTTATCAAGGTTGAAAACATCGTGTGAGCGCTGTATAAACCGCATCTTGCATTGGCATGTGCAGAGCGGCAAATTTAAGGGATGAGTACACAGTCAAAGGCTGGCCACGTTACTTCCTAATCAGGGTGATCTGGTTCGCCAGAAGTTGCCAGCTTCCTCCTGCCTTCAGCCAAACATCTGTGTATCGGTATTCGCCACTACTCTCCTGGCCGCCGTACTTTGTCCCATGGAGAGTGACCCGGCCAATATCCACCGCAACATTGCCATGCACGTGCAATTTTTCGCGTCGAGAACCGATGGCCTGAAACTCAGTGGCACCCGACTTCAAATTGGCGATACGCTCCGCTTTGGTCACGAGTTCGCCTTGCGGATTTATGAACGTGTAATCGTCGGCCCATATCTTCTCGAGCGCTGCTATATCCCGCTTGGTAAGGGCATCGGAATACTCCTTAGAGCGCTTCTCGAGATCTTCGCCCACAGCTTGGCTGTTCGTTTCGCTTTTGGGGGAGTCGACCGGCTTTCTACCCTCTTGCCCGACTCCAAAAGCACAGGTAAGGATGAGCAGGAAGGTGACGAACAGAGTTGATTTCATTTAGGTCTCTCCTCTCTTCGAGCGAGTATCCTTGTACAATGCATTCCGGCGATTGTCAAACCGCCTATTCGCAGGAACTCCGGCGAGCACTCATTATCATCATCTTTGCAGCATATTGGGACGGCGCAAACAGGGAACGGTAACTTCCGTCCCCTGCTCATTTTCTGATGTCTCTCATGATCTCTAAGTCAACGGCCAGTTTAGAACTACAATGCTGTCGTTGTAGTCATTTGTCTGTGCCGTCTTCTGCTCCAACCACTGCAATATCAGGTTTACCGGCTAACGGATTATCAGCAAATCTCAATTTCAATGGTTTTCCATTTGCTTCAATCGCGACACATACGTTTCCTTTCCCTGAGCTATAGACTTTCGTACCCAGGGCGGCGTCGTTTAAACCAGCGCCGGTCAATGTGTCCGTAAGCTGATCGTCAATGAATAACTTGATTGTCTGCTTATGTACCGCATTTATAAGAGCGGTGACGCCGAATTTTATGTTTGGCGGTATTACGAAACATTGCTTGCCGTCCGTTACTTCTCCGCAAGAACCGCCACAACCAATGGGAGTAGGCATATTTGACATAGCGTATGAATCCTTTCCTTGCTGTGCTTTTTTACCTGCAACAAACATCGGTGGAGTTTTAACCCGACTGTTCTCCCGGCAGAGTCATTCAATCCCTGTAAGCCGCGTAGGCAGCATCAATCACAGGAGCTCTCTGGACCAACTGCTCTAGCAAAGTAATGTGTATGACATTAAGACACGAAAGCTTGCGGCAATTGTTCCTATTTCCCATTGTCGGTACAAGTGACCTCGGGACAGTGAACCTCTGGTTTTGAGATCGTCTTCACTGTGTCGCGGGTCCTGAGTGGCTCGGCGAAAAATTACCGCATTTCGCGCGGTTGGACAATGAGTGCGTTGGCCTGATAGCGCCAATTTGAGAAAAGTCATGCTTCACTGGCTTAATTTAGAACCGGAGACCAAGTATGCTTCTCTCTGGGGTGAACGGGGCTGTCGCATCCTTACCTAAGTAGAGGTCCCATTTGTGAAGCAGAGTTTCGCAGCAATTATCCTTGGTTGTACCGGACAAGTCGGCGGTGCAGCCGTCGCGGAACTGCTAGCAACTTCGGAATGCGGGAAGTGGTGATGGTCACCAGAAAGCCCATTGCGCCGCGAGCGCGGGTGCGCAACGTCGTTCTTGATACCGGCGCTGCGGACTTTGCCGAGCGCACTGCCGCCCTTGCCCGCGGAGTTTTAAGCCAAGGTCCCGTCAGCGCCGTGAGCTGTGTGGGTGTCGGTTCTGGATCGATGCGCTGGAGCGAAGAAGAATTGCAACGACTTGAGCTCGGCGTCGTCGGTGCCTTTGCGCGTGGCTGCCATGACGCCGGAATCGCCCAGTTTTGCCTGCTTTCTGCATCTTTTCTCCTATATTTCTTATAGCTCTGCACTCCGGAACGCCAAAATCAATGGAAGTCATGAGAGCCTGCTGCCACCGCAGTCAGGTTGAGCGGCTTCACAGAGACTGCCTTTACTGAGAGCGTTCCGTCTAGATTCTGAAGCTGCCCCTCGATAAGGAGAAATTTTGACCTGGTGACCACTAGCCGGTTCTGTTCATAGAGATCAGGACGGATGATGGCGTTCGATATTCCGGTCTCGTCTTCGAGACTCAGGAAGATGAATCCGCTGGCCGAGCCAGGCCTCTGCCGCGCGATCACCATACCAGCAGTTCGGATCGGAGTTCCATCCGGAATGCGTGCAAGTTCGTTGGCCGGACTTACTCCTAGACCCCGCAGGTAGGAGCGCCAATAGAAGAGCGGGTGGGGCCCCAGCGTCAATCCAGTGCCGCGATAGTCCGACACAAGACGTTCGTCATCAGTCATACGTGCCAGGGGTGATTGCTTGTCTTCACTCTCAAGGTCCTGAAACAGCGGGCCTGGCGCCTGAGCCGCGCGCCGTGCATCCCAGAGAGCGTTCCTGCGGTGCCTCTGTTTCTTGTCCTGGTAGGTCCAATTCAATGCCCCTACTTCGGCCAGCGCGACCAACTCATCGCGGCATATCTCCGGTACGCGGCTGGCCAGGTCATCGGCGGATGCAAAGAACTTGTTGGCTCGCTCCCGCACGATGGCCTCGCCTGTCACTTGACGAAAGCCGCGCACGTGGCGCAATCCCAGACGGAGTACCAACTCGGGCACAGTCTCGTCCGTCTGTTCCAGCGTACAGAGCCAGCCCGATCGATTCACATCCACAGGACGAATCTTCAATCCATGTCGCTGCGCATCTTTGACGACGGTCGCAGGATTGTAGAAACCCATCGGTTGATTGTTGAGCAGCGCACAGGTGAAGGCCGCAAGATAGTGGCACTTCAGATAAGCACTGGCGTAGGCGATCAATGCAAAGCTCGCAGCGTGCGACTCTGGAAATCCGAACTCGGCAAAGGAGCGTATGGCGAGAAGAATCTCTTCCTGAACCTGGAGCGCGATTGCGTTCGCGGTCATACCCGCGCGGAGCCTCTCGTCGATTGCTTGCATCTTTGCGTGCGAACGCTTGCTCCCCATGGCCCGGCGCAGCTCTTCTGCCTCACCTCCAGTGAAATTGGCAACGATCATCGCCATGCGAAGCAATTGCTCTTGGAAGAGGGGCACACCTAAGGTTCGGTGCAAAACCGACTCGAGTGCGGGATGCGCATAGCGGATATCCTGCCTGCCAAGTCTTCGGAGGATATAGGGATTCACCATCTCGCCCGCAATCGGACCAGGGCGAATAATCGCCACTTGGATCACTAAGTGGTAAAAGCAGCTGGGCCGTGTGCGGGGCAAAGAACTCATCTGCGCCCGACTCTCAATCTGGAACAGACCAACCGTGTCTGCTTTCTGAATAGCGGAATAGACAGCAGGATCATCCGCCGGCAGCTGGGCGAAGTCTATCTCTTCACCGTAGTGCCTGGGGATCAGTTCGCGGCAGTCTTCAAGAACCGCCATCATGCCAAGGCCGAGAAGATCGACCTTGATGATGCCAAGGTCCGCACAATCGTCTTTGTCCCACTGGATAACCACGCGCCCCGGCATACTCGCCGGCTCGAGCGGAACTACCGAACTGAGCATCCCCTGGCATACAACCATGCCACCAGAATGCTGACCGAGATGGCGGGGTAGGTCCTGCATCCTCATTGTCAACTCAAGATATTTCGTGATCTTCGGGTGCTTGAGGTCAAGGCCAGCGTTACGGAACTGGGCCTCCATTGTGTCTGTTGGGCCTTTCCATTCCCATGAACTGACCAACGCGGAGAGGCGGGAGAGTGTATCTCCATCGAAACCGAGCACCTTCCCGACTTCACGCGCTGCCGACTTGCCTCGATAGGTGATGACATTCGCGGTCATGGCGGCGCCCTGCGCGCCGTATTTTTTGTAGAGGTGCTGGATGACCTGTTCACGATGATCACCGCTGGGCAGATCCAGATCAATATCCGGCCACTCGCCTCGTTCTTCGCTCAAAAATCGCTCAAAGAGCAGCTCCATGCGAACCGGATCGACTGCGGTGATGCTAAGCGAGTAGCAGACTGCGCTGTTGGCTGCGGAACCACGGCCCTGGACCAGGATTCCCCGCTCGTTGCAGAAGCGAATGATGTCCCAGACGATCAGAAAATAGCCAGGCAGGTTGAGTTTCTCAATCAGGTTGAGCTCTTTTTCGATCTGAGCACGAGCACGGGTGCGGAGGTTACGGCCCTGCGCACCATAGCGCCTCTCGAACCCTTCCCGGGTGCGCTCGCGGAGGAACGAAATCATTGTTTCGCCTTCCCCTACCGGATATCGCGGGAACTCATAGCCCAGGTCTTTGAGTTGGAACTGGAGCCGTTGCGAAAGTTCCGCCGAGTTGGCGATCGCTTCCGGAAGATCGGCGAAGAGCGCTCTCATCTCTTGCGGCGAACGCAGGTAACGCTCCGCATTACCCTGTAATGCAAGGCCTGCTCCTTCGAGCGTTGTATGCGACCGGATTGCGGTGAGCACATCCAACACTTGCCGCTCGCGCGGCGTTGCATAAGAGACTCCGTTGGTCGCCAGGAGCGGAAGCCGCAGACTTTGCGCGATCGAGACAGCGGCTTTGTTGCGAGCTTCCTGTTCGCGATTGCGATGACGCTGGAGCTCGACATAAACGCTTTTTCGGCCAAAGGTCTGGACGAGCCGTTCCACTGTACGCACACCTTCGTCATAGCCGCCACGTATGAGTGCTTCGGCCAGCGGTCCTTCCTCGCCTCCTGTCAGACAAATCAGACCGGAGGCATATTGCTCGAGCTCGTTGAAGGTTGCCGCTCCCTCACCTTTGCTGCGTTCTCTCAACTTGTAGTTCGTGATCAGGCGGCAGAGATTCTGATGACCTGTCTTCGTCTCCACCAGGAGCGGGTATCGGCACCGTGCAGCCTCTCCAAATAGTGAATCGTCGAGCGAGACTTCGGCGCCGACATGTGCCTTTAGACCCACCTTTTGCGCCGCTATGTGCATCCGTGGCGAACCATAGACACCATCTCGATCTAAGAGAGCAATTGCAGGGATGGCTTGCTCGGCGCAGGCTTCGGCGAGCGTTTCTGGGACAGAAGCTCCTTCGAGAAAGCTGAAGGCAGAACGAGCATGGAGTTCGACATACATCAGTCGTACTCGCCTTCCACGTACCACTCACCATTGAAGAGGTTGCGGTAGACCTTGACTAAGAGCTTGTGTTCTTCCTGCGCTGTCAGCACCAAGTCCCATTCATCGCGGCCCCAGTGGTCCTGTGTCCACCATTCTCCCGACCGCCGCCAGGGTCCTGCCGCTTTCAGAACACGATATCTCTGGCCGTCAAAGCCAATTATGGTTGGCGCCCCGCGAGCGCTTTGAACTCTGGCCGGCAGATGGGGACGGTAGATACGCAGAGCGGCCTTGGGAGTCGAATGTCTGTGAGCCGTGACCGGTTTCCCTTCGGGCCGGAAGCTCACCATACGAAAGGTGGTGGTCGTATGACGCGCAATCAACTCTGCGGAGCCGACTCGATCCTCACCAACCAACTTGCGCAGCCGTGCCAGCGTCACCTCCAGACGTTGTGGCTCCGGGCCTTGGGGAACAAACATGCCCTCCTGCACCCGCTGCGGTCGCAAGGGTTCTGCTTCTAATGAGACCTTCAAGACCGGAGCGCCGGGTGGGTGCGCATCGAGATCCAGTTGCAATAACTTCAACAGCAACTTTGTATCTGTCGTGGGCACAGGCAGCTTCACCACGCGCGTGAATACTTTGCTTGTAGCCGTTGGATCCAGAGTTGCGACTTCGAGCGTGAGTTCGACGCGAATGGCGCCTGCTGCCAGTGACCTTGCGAGGAGCCGCGCGCAGAGTTGGTCGAGCAATCGGGCAAAGATGAACGAAAGAGACTCAATGTCTGCGACGGGGGAATCAAGCTCCATGCTTTCTCGAAATTCGAGTGGCGGTTCGGTAGGCGAAAGGATGCGCATGGATTTGCCATTTGCGAGCCGTTGCAGGCGTAGGCCTTCTTGTCCAAGCCGCTCCGTCAGCGCGATCTCTGGGAGAGCTGCGACCTGGCCCAGAGTCCGAATTCCCCATCGCTCTAAGACCCCCAGTACGTCAGCGGAGGGATCAAGCACCGTGATGGAGACGTGTTGCAGTTCGTCCCCTTCCCTGCCCTCAGGAAGAACGCGGATTCCTTTCGCAACGCGAGCCGCGTGAATCGCTGAATCAATGTTTGAAGCCACGCCGACATTTACGTACAGCGACAGCGCACTTGCCTGCTCACGAATGCTCTGCGCAATTTGAAACGGTGTGCCCATGAGCTTTCCCAGTCCACTCAGATCAAGGACTACCGTGTCTGCGCTCACGTCCTCACAACGCGGAGAAAACCGTGCGACACAATCGAGGAGCGCGGCATGGGCGGAGGCTTCAAGGGCCAGCGATTGCTCTCGAATCACCAAGCCGGGGCAGCTCTCGGCTTCGGTCTTCGTCATTCCGATCTCAACTCCGAGTTTTCTCGCCGTGGCATTGATGGCGATCACACGCACCAATGGCGGTGATCCAGCTATTACGGCTACGGCTTTGTCTTCAAGTAGCGGATCGACACGCACAGCAGCCTGGCAAGAAAGATTCGGAATGTACACGCAACCGAACAGCATGGCCACTCCTAGCGGTAGAACTGAAGGCTGGTCGAGAAGCTCGCCCGAGATCGAACAGACGCTACAGGTTTGCGGGCCTGACCGCGTACAACCTCAGCATCGAGTGCAATAGATTCAAACAGGCAATCACCGTCCACGTGCTGCGCCGTGGCTGTGGTAGTGCATGTCTCAGCGAATTCAACCCCGGCCTGAGCAAGATCCAAGACCACAGCAGCACTACTGCCTGCGTGCGGCTCTTGCTCCAGCACTAAGAGCAAAGTCCTTGTCTCCTCGACAGCCCGGCGGAGACGGAACCAGGTGGTCAGAGGGATCTTGACGGTGTCCCGCGGGTCCAGGCTGGCTAAATCGAGCACAACCACACCGAAGCCTCCGCTCTGCAGCAGAAGATCCGCCGCCATGAGTATCTGATCGAGCGCTGCGAATCGCCGGCGAGTTGATGCGGGGCTTGCGCCACCACCGGGACGCACCCACAGCAGTTGGCTCAGAACCACTCCGTTTTGCGAAGCTGAAACCGGATCGAAAGCGTCGCGTACATCAAGCAGCACTGCAGCTTCACCCCGCTGGGTCAGTGAAGCCAGGAGGCCGTGCACCAGACTCGTTCCGCCGGTGCTTTTCAGCCCGCATATTTCCACTAATGTCCCTCGTGGAAATGCGCTGAGGCTATCTATCTCAGGGATCCCGCAGGAAATGGATTCCTGTTCGCGCTTGGGACGCGGAGTCAAGGCGGAAGGAATGCGACCAGCCCGAGACGCTTCAATTTGGGATCGCAAAAGTGCAACAGTGCTCATGGTCGTATTCGCCTTATCTTCGCCTTCAGGTAAATACGATTCTGCTGCCGCACGGATGCGTTGTCAATCACGGATGCTGCAACTACAAAACTCCCACAGCGTGCATGATCCCTATAACTATATGTGAGTGAATAGGTTAACGCGCTTCGCCATTATCGTCGGGGCCAGCAGGAAGGCCGCGTGTTGGGAGTGACGCGAACTGCCGCTCTGGGTGTGAACAGAACGGGAAGTCAATGTTGCTGATTCAGCCTTGGACGCCGTTCTTCAAGTTGTAAGCGTGATCGCTCCAGTTCATCCGCAATGAGCTTCTCGTCCGGGAGCACGGTTTGATACTCGGCAGCAAGCACTTTGTTCGGCAGGTTATCGAGAGCATAGTGGGCTTCCGCTGCTCCCTTTTCTGCGCAGAGAATAAGTCCGACCGGAGGATTTTCTCCCGCCTTCATCCAATGTTCGCGGGCGTAATTGAGATATAGGTGCATCTGCCCGGCATCGGCGTAGCTGAACTTGCCCACCATGAGGTCTTCTGTGGCGCAGCCAGTTATGTGGCGTTCAGCCAAGCAGGCAGCCATATTCACTCCGTTTCAGTATTTGAACGCCACATAATCTGCGGTCGCCGCAGAATGCAGAGCGTTTTTAGCGTAGCGGCGCGGCGCAAAGGAGCTTTGGGAACAGGTGGATTCTGAATGGCGCGCCGGTCCGCTAAAAACGGATTGGGCTAAACCGCTCCACGATGCTCGCCCTATGGGTATTGAATGGTTGGCCTGTAGCGTTGGCGGAACCAGCCTCGTTGCGGGCGGAATCTGGCGAGTGTGCTGACGCTGCTCATGAGGTGTCCGTGATTGTCGGAGTTCTTAGGGGCTTTAGCAGTTCCACGACGAGCATGTGGCCACGGCGACAAATCGGACATACGCGCAACGAAGTCCCGGTGAGTTCTTCGTGCCGCTCATGGTAATCCGAATCTGCAGATTGTTCTGGGGGCACTTGCGGGAGCGTCATGCTAAGTAGTTGACGGCATCGGGCAAGTTTCTCTTGTCGGAATCGATTGCCGAGGAAGCCGTAATAGCGGATGCGGTGGAACCCGCGTGGCAGAACGTGGAGGAGGAAGCGACGGATGAATTCCTCTGCGGAAAGGGGCATCGCTCTTTGCTGGTTTGAGTTCCGATAGTCTTTGTATCGAAAGCTCACTTGACCGCCTTCGATATCCAGCAAGCGATTATTCGAGATGGCAACGCGATGAGTGTAGCGGCCAACGTAATCCAGCACCTGTTCAGGTCCAGCGAAGGGCCGCTTGGCATAGACGACCCACTTTACCCTGCTTACGGATTCCAGGTAACG
>NZ_JQKI01000099.1 GCF_000745965.1 Edaphobacter aggregans DSM 19364
CTCCCATCTTGGCGGCGCCGGCCTTGGATTCAACTTCGAGGACTCTGTAGACCTCGTGCTCAATCCGGAGCGCCATCCCTTCCCGCAATTCGGAGGCCGTAACCATTGGCTTCTCCTCGCTTCATGGCGCTTCTTGGCATGCCGCATACTACATCATCAATTCCGTGGCAGCAAGGGAGGCGTGTCTCGGCACGGCAGCAGGACTAGCAGAAGGAGCGACGCTGAACTCTTACCATCATGCGCCCAAAGGTTAATTAAAGCTCTGAAAGCAAATGGAAGCGGGTTCTATGCCGCCTCCATTGGAATCACTTGCCCGAATGGTGCTCGGCGCGACTCCGTGGAGGCCCACAACACCGGGTAAGAAGGAGCCTCTTTCGGGAATGCGCCGCACAGGTCCGTCAGGAATACCAGGGTCTGCGGCACAATTCCACGCTCGTCCAACCACCGGAAGCAGGGCGCGAAGTTCGTTCCTCCTCCGCCAACCGGGGTAAGCGCGATAGGCTGCCCTGCTTGATAGATCTCGGTCTTATGGACCTCAGTATCGAAGTAGAGCACATGAATGCGGCTCGGCCGTTGTCCTTCGAGAATAGAGCGAATTTCCGCCTCGAAGAGACCCAACTGGCGCGCATTGATCGACCCTGAGCAATCGACTGCGATGGCGATTTCCCCAGCGCCTTCACATCTGATACCTGGAAGATAGAGCCCAGCCCAGATGTGGCGCCGATTGGGCGGCACATCTGGGCTGTAGTCAGACGGAATTGTCTCTGACCAGGCGCGGCGGAGCAACTCGCGCCAGTCCACACCTGCTGCCTTCGATTGTTCGAGGCTACGACTGACGCCGGCGGGCAGCTTGCCTGCAAGTTTTGCGACGTTCTCTGCCTCCTCGACGGCTATCTTCCATTCTCGCGCCTGTTCTGCCACGGTGTCACCGTCGTCTCCTTCGGGCTCAGGAGCGTCAAGCACCTGGCCAAAGCCTCCAGGGGTTGTCGGAGCGGTAGGCTCACCATCTGCACTCGGATTGCCAGGCTGTTTTCCGCCTTCTTTGTCGGAGGAAGTATTATCCTGGTTCTCCTCCTCGCTGTTTGAGCCGTCCTGACCTTGCTGCTCGTCGATCAGGTTGTAGATTCGCTCCGCGCTCATCCCTCGAAAGCGATGGTCGATGAGAACATCCTTCGGCAGCGTCAGCCCAGCATGCAGGAGTAAGGGTTGATGGCATAGTCGCATGCCATATTCCAGCGCTTTCGATCACGGTCACCGCGACGCGTGTGGTGCTGAAGTGCCGGGTGTATCACTTCATTGGCCAGGACGCCTGCAAGTTCTGCCGCGTTCAGCGTCTCGACAAATTTCGGATTGTAGAAGAGGGAGACGCCATCGGTGGCCATAGTCTGAATTGAGCCCGAGGCCTCACCACTCAAGCGGAAGAGGAGTGGACCGAAGAAAGGATGATCGAGCGAGATTGGTTCTTCAGTCTCTTCGAAGCCTATGAAGAGGCCAAAGGAAGTCTACTTGATGAACAGGATCTGCTGATTCGGGCTGATGCTACTGTGGCTACGTCCACCAACCCATCAGCTTGGAAGGCCGTATTGGTTGACGAGTTCCAGGATCTGAATCTCTGCGGACTATCGTTTTTGAAAACGCTCGCCGGAGAGAACGGTAATTTTCTCTTCTTCGCCGGGGATCATCGACAAAGGATCTACAGAACTCTTCCGTCCTTCCGCGTGATCGGTCAAGAAAAGGCTGCGGATGTCGAAAGCGAACCTCCGAATCTCGTCTTCAGAATAACAAGCAAAGTCTCTTTCTTCGAAATTGGGGTGGGTCGATTCGACCTTGAGCAGATCCGCCTTGCGCTTTGCAACCATGTCGTCAAACTGAATGTGCCGCACCGGTGCATTCTTCCAGAGTGTGTCATCCGTGGCCCAAAGATCTTCGAGCACAGCGCTCGCATTGAGTGCGAGATACCGAATGGCGTCCTTACGCCCGTGGAAAATCCTTCCCTGATCGACGAGTGCCGATGCCGCGATCTGCGCCAATCCGAGAATTTCGTCATCGGCGTAGGTTTCGGCGTGGTCGCGGAACTCGTTGATTTCCTCTTTCGCGATCTCGTCGAATTCTGAATTGCGATCTACGAGTCTCGCGACCTCCGATGTCAAGGCCGGCATTTCGATCCGAGTTCCTGGTGCAGCCTCCCACGCCGGATGATCGCAGGTGTACATGCCCGGATCGAAGATGTCGACCAACGAGTCTTTGCGATCGTCGGGTCCCCGGAACCGATTCAGCATATCCAGAAACCACGAGAGCTGTGCATCATTGAAACAGCGAGCGGCACTCTTGACCGATTCTTCCCGGTACACGTCAAAGCTCTCCATGAGTGAGCTGGGGAGAATAAATTCATTCAATTGAACAATCATCTGATCGATCTCTGTAGCCGGGGTCTGCATGGCGCCCTCCTCTTCCCTCGTGGGCTTGTTTTCCCACGAAAGGGAAGCTCTGTCAAACGAACCGAGAAACTCGGCTTTATCGAGGAGTGAAACCACGCAAAATCCGGGTTTTGCCGTAAAACTCAACCAGAAAATCTCCTGGACCTAGCGGGCGAGTTCGCCGACCTGGGCGCGGTCCTGTTCATCGGCTGGGGTGACACGCATGCGAGCAGATGGCCAGGGTGTCGACGGCCGCGTGTACCTTCGAGCCCTTCCGCTCTACGTCCTAGCTCCTTCAACGTCTTAACTCACGAAGATTCGTGTACCTCCCGACTTTTCGTGACCTCGTTTTGCTCCTGCTCGTTTGTTTTCAATGAAATACAAATGGCCGCAGTATTGCAATCACTTTTGTCAAAAGATAGGCGGCGATCCAAGTCGGAGTGGGATTCCTGAAACCACGAATGACGTAATCACGAGACGCTGAGAATCGGGAGGTAAGACACGTGAGAACCTGATGCATTGTCCCGCTGTGGCTTTTTTTTGGATGCAAGTGAGGACGGAAGCTGTTGGCCATCGACGTGCCGCCCATAATCCAAGCAAGCTCACCTTGTATAACGAGGGTTCATGCAACAGCAATCATCATCTTCCGCACTACAACTCACACTTGGCACTGGAGCTTTTGCCTTCTGCTTTGCCGTTTTTGGATCCATGTCGGCGATGATGCCAATCATCAGCAAGCACATAGCGCTGACACCTGTGCAGAAGAGTATCGCGATCGCAATTCCGGTGCTGCTGGGCTCCGTCGGGCGCATTCCCTTGGGCATTCTCACCGACCGCTTTGGCGGCCGAATCGTCTTCAGCCTGGTGATGTTGTTTTCTATCATCCCCGCGTTTTTGATAGGCGGCGTCAGCAGCTATGCGCACCTCCTGATCTACGGGTTCTTTATCGGAATCGGGCTGGCCAGTTTCTCCGTGGGCGTAGCGTTTGTGAACGGATGGTATCCACCCGAGCGACAGGGTTTCGCGCTTGGCGTCTATGGTGCGGGCAACATTGGTCAATCGCTGGCCGCCTTCGGCTCGCCTGTGCTGGCTGCTGCGCTCGGCTTCAAATGGGGATTCTGGACATTTGGGATAGTGCTCTCGGTGTGGCTCGTGATCTTTGCCCTGCTGGCGTGCAATGCTCCCAATCGTGGATCGGCGAAATCGTTTGCGGAGATCGTTCGTCCTGTCAACGACAGGCGCAGTTGGGTGCTCAGTCTCTACTATTTTCTAACCTTCGGCGGATTTGTCGCGATGGCAGTCTATCTGCCAACTCTGCTGACCGAAGTATTCCAGCTCACGCCGCAGAATGCCGGCTTCCGCACCGCCGGTTTCGTGGTGTTGGCCACCGTCATGCGGCCGGTAGGCGGTGTGCTCGCCGACAAGATCGGTGGACGCACAATCCTAAAATGGGTATTCCCAGGGACGGCGCTTATGGCGATGCTCCTCGCATGTCCTCAAATGTCGACGTTCACGATTGGCGCGCTGGGAATGGCAGCGTGCATTGGCCTTGGCAATGGTGCAGTTTTCAAGCTTGTGCCTGAGTACTTTCCCGACTCGGTGGGAGGAGTTACTGGACTGGTCGGAGCGGCTGGTGGACTCGGTGGCTTCTTTCCGCCGCTGGTACTCGGCATAATCAAGCAACAGACGGGGTCCTTCACTTTTGGTTTTATTCTGCTCTGTGCGTTTAGCCTCTGCTGCCTCGCGGTCTTGCTGCGGAGCTCTTTTGGGCGCGAGCCGAAACTCATTCCGGTGAGCCGATGATGCGAAGGCTGAAGCCAATCAATTTTGCGCATGCTGGTTCTGACACTATGCACTCACTTCGCTGGGGCTTGGTCGCAGCCTCCGTTCTGATCCTCGGCATTGTATGTGGCAGCCGCGGGCTGAAGGACTTCGATCCGGCATTAGTGTCCTATGCAGGAGCGAGCGTCTTCGCCGCCTTTGGCATCGGCTATCGCAACGCCATGTGGCTACGGCGTCCGCCCACTCGGCTGTACTGGTTCCGCAGCTGGCAGATCTTTCTACAGCCACGACAGCTCCCTGCAAACCTTGCTCATCTCGCGCGGATACTCTGGAACAATATCGTCCTGCAGCGGTTCATCGAACGACGCTCGAAGATGCGCTGGACCGCACACTGGTTTCTCGCGTGGGGATGTCTGCTGGCTGCGGCGGTCACGTTCCCGCTCTCGTTTGGATGGTTACGCTTCGAAACGGCAAGAGATAATCAGCAGATCTATCGCACCTTCGTGTTTGGGATTCATGTCGCGAGCTTTCGGTTAGACAGCATCCTCGCGCCGCTCGCATTCAACATTCTCGACCTTTGCTCGGTCATGGTGCTGATTGGCGTGTTTGTGGCGATGTGGCGGCGCGGAAACGATCGGGGCGTCATGAGTGTCCAACAATTTTCCAATGATCTCCTTCCCTTGATCATGCTGTTTGCAATTTCGATCACGGGCCTGTTTCTCACGGCGTCGACACACCTGATGCGCGGCTCGCATTACGTCTTCCTTTCCCAGCTTCATGCAGTGACGGTCATTTTCACATTGCTCTACTTGCCATTCGGCAAGTTCTTCCACATTTTTCAGCGTCCTGCGCAATTGGGAATCGACTTCTACAAGCAAGCCGGCGTGGAAAATGGTCAGGCGCAATGCGTTCGCTGCCGGCAGCCTTTCGCATCGCAGTTACAGGTCGGAGACTTGAAATCGGTGCAGATGGCGCTCGGTATTCGATACCAGATGGAAGACGGAACGCATTACCAGGACATCTGTCCACAGTGCCGACGCAAGAACCTCGCTCTCACGCAAGACGCATTGTGGCGCACAACCGCAGCAGAGGTAGAACGCCTCGCAGGAGTTAAATAGTGGCAAAGCTTCCCCTTGAGATCCCGCAGATCATAAAGCAGTTTGGCCCCACGCTCAACCACGTCCCGGCGGGCGGATGGGTCGCGTCCGAAGAAGAAGACAAAATGGTAAAGACCCATTGCTGTTTCTGTGGACAACAATGTGGCATTCAGCTGCGTGTGCGCGATAACAAAGTCGTGGGGTGGGAGCCTTGGGAGGACTTTCCCTTCAATTTTGGCAAGCTGTGCCCGAAGGGCGTCAAGCGTTATATGCAGGATGAGCACCCGGATCGCCTGAAGCATCCACTGCAGCGGGTACAAGGAGAAGGATTCGAACCAATTACTTGGGATGCTGCGCTTAGTCGGGTAACGAGCGCGATCCAACGCATCCAGCAAACCTACGGCAACGATGCGTTCGCGGTGTTGACCGGCGCGTCGCTTACCAATGAGAAAGCCTATTTGATGGGCAAGTTCGCGCGCGTTGCCTTGCGGACATCGAACATCGATTACAACGGCAGGCTCTGCATGGTCTCGGCTGCCGCAGCGTCGAAAAAAATCCTTGGCATCGACCGTAGTGCCAATCCGTGGTCTGACATTCCCAAAGCAAAAGTCATCCTGGTGGCGGGGGCCAATATCGCTGAGTGCGCGCCGATCACAACCGACTATCTCTGGCAAGCGCGCGAGAATGGTGGAAAACTGATCATCCTCGATCCTCGCTTGACACCGATTGCGCGCAACGCCGACCTGTACATTCCGGTACGCCCCGGTGGCGATATCGGCGTCTTCAACGGAATGCTGCATGTCATGATCGAACGAGGCTGGATTGACCGCGACTTCATCGCGCAGCACACTACCGGCTTCGAGCAAGTAGCCGAGGCAGTGAAGAAGTACACACCGGAATACGGAGCCCGGATTGCCGGCGTTCCCGCGGAGATGATCGTTCGCGCGGCCGAGATGTGGGGCCCGGCACCTAGCAGTTTCCTGATGCACGCCCGTGGTATCGAGCACCACAGCAAAGGGGTGGACAACTGCATGGCAGCGATAAACCTGGTCGTTGCCAGCGGGCGCATCGGACGCGAAGGCTGCGGCTATGCCATGATCACCGGCCAAGGAAATGGCCAGGGAGCACGCGAACAGGGTCAGAAGTGCGATCAATTGCCGGGAGGTCGCGACATCAGCAATCCCGAACATCGCAGGTACATCGCCGGTGTATGGGGCGTTCCGGAAGAATCGATTCCCGGAAAAGGCCTCTCAGCTGTGCCGCTGATCGAGGCGATTCACGAAGGCAAGATTAAGGGTCTGATTTCCATTTGCTTCAATCCAACCGTCTCTCTGCCGGATAGCAACTATGTTCGCGCTGCGCTGGAGAAGCTAGAGTTCTACGCCAATATCGACTGCTTTTTGTCCGAGACTGCGCGCTATGCCGATATTGTGCTCCCGGGCTCACTGATGGAGGAAGACGAAGGGACGACGACCAATGTTGAAGGCCGAGTGATTCGCCATTGCAAGGTGGTGAATCCGCCAGGTGAGGCGCGCGAGGACTGGAAGATCATCTGCGAAATTGCACGCTGTCTTGGCCATGGCGATAAATTCAACTACCTCTCGCCGCATGACATTTTCGAGGAGCTGCGCGTTGCTTCGAACGGAAGCGTTTCCAACTACTACGGCATGACTTGGGAGCGCATCGAGCAGAACAACGGAATCTTCTGGCCATGCCCCGAGCCAGGACATCCGGGAACGCCGCGATTATACGAAGGTGGCAAGTTCGGACATCCTGACGGCAAAGCGCACTTCATGCCGGTTGAGTGGCGGCCCTCGGCGGAGATGCCGGACGACGACTACCCCATCATCCTTACCACTGGCCGGGTGGTGTCGCAGTTCCTGTCGGGCACGCAGACGCGACGCATCGGCGCACTCGTCGACCAGTACTCTCAACCGCTCTGCGAAATGCATCCTCTCCTGGCGCAGAAACTCGGCATCGCGGACGGCGATTTCGTCAGAGTTGAAAGCCGCCGTGGACGAGTCGTGGTACGCGCCCGGGTCGTGAAAACGATTCGCCCCGACACGGTCTTCATTCCTTATCACTGGCCGCTGGATCGCTCGCCCAACAACATGACGATTCGCGCCATCGATCCCGTCTCGAATATCCCCGAGTTCAAGATCTGTGCGGTGAGAGTAAGCAGAACGGAGCAGCCCACCGATCCCATTGCGCAGCTCGAAGTGCAGGCTGGGGGGATTCGATGAGCGAGCGCGCTTTCTACATCGATCACTCGCGATGCATCGGCTGCCAATCCTGCGTGCAGGCTTGCGCTGAGTGCGACACCCACCGTGGGGTCTCGATGATTCATCTGGAGACGATCCAGCGGCGGGAAAGCGTCCAGACCGCGCCACAGGTCTGCATGCATTGCCAAGATCCGATCTGCGCCCGCGTCTGTCCCGCCGACGCCATCAAGAAGACACCGGACGGGGTGGTACAGAGTTCGTTGAAACCGCGCTGTATTGGTTGCTCGAATTGCGTTCTGTCGTGTCCGTTCGGAGTGCCCAAGTATCGAGCCGAAATCGACCAGATGATGAAGTGCGATATGTGCTATGACCGCACCAGTGTGGATAAGAAGCCGATGTGCGCAACCGTGTGCCCTTCGGGCGCTCTGACCTTCGCTACAGCGGAAGAAATCCAGCGCTCAAGGCGCGGCATCGCGATCAATAGCTGGAAATTTGGCAACGAAGAGGTCAGGACCAAGGTGTTCGTGATTGTGCCGCGCGAGGTAGAGCGAGTTAATGTCAAGCTGGTGCAGATTGAAGCGACACCAGCCACACTGCCGCCCGATCCCTACGATGTGGCCTTGATGTTGGAGGAAGTGAAATGAGTGCTGGCAACGAGAACGGCTGTGCGAACTGCAAAGCAGCGCCCAAGTGGCGCCAGGATTTTCCCATCAAGTGGGAGGGCGACCATTACGTCAGGCGGCGCGAGATGGTAAAGTTCCTCACGCTCGGCTCCGTGCTGCTGGCAGCGGCCAATTGGGTTACAGCATTGGCAAGCAAGTTCGTCCATCGCGGGTCGCGAGTGGAGCGCTACATCGGCACCGCTGCAGCGCTGGAGCAAAACGGATCTTTCCTGTTTCGCTATCCGACTGACGACGATCCCTGCATCGCCGTGCGCACGCCAGAGGGCAAGCTAGTCGCGTACTCACAAGTTTGCACACACCTTTCGTGTGCAGTCATTTACAACAAGGCCGAAAATGGCCTCTTTTGTCCCTGCCATAATGGATTATTCAACCTTGCAGGCGAGCCCGTCGCCGGACCGCCAACGCGTCCCCTTCCTCGCGTGCAACTGGAAGAGCGCGGAGGCCAAATCTACGCTGTGGGGATGGAGGCATCATGAGCCTGCGACGACAGGGAACGACGTTGTTCGGAGCCGTCCTGGCGCTGGTTGCAACTGCGGTTGTACTGCAGTTGTGGCTGCTGACCGTTGCAATGCCGGCCTTACTCAGCGGCGAATACAAGACGCTGGTTCCCGCAGCCGCGGCCTCAACCGCGTTGCTGGCAGTCAATGCTGGCCTGCTCCGCTTCGTCTTCCACTTCGATCGTGATGTCAGGGGAGAATAGGGCGGGAGTATTTGATCGTACGTCAGCAGACACAAGCTCAAACGGCGATTCGAATCACCGAAACTCCCGCGCAGAGTTGTACGCCCATGCAGACGCTGCAATCAGCCGAATGGATCTGCGCAAGTTGATCGGCCCCGCAGATTGGCTGGACAGATGTGATCGGCTATGCCGCGGCAGTTGACTACCCTTGCGGAGTGGTTTCATCTGTCAGCGAACATGAGTGGATCTCTGCTACTCGAAGAGCAGGTGCGGAGCATTCCTCCTGAGAGGATCTTTGCCCGCAGACCGCCTCTGCCCATCAAGAGACTCTCGGCGCCTTTGCCAATGGCACGATCCATCCAATAGCACGGTTTACACTCGCAGATTCCTTCGAAGATCACCCCCTGCACCTCGAACGTCCTGGCGATCAACTGATTCAGGTCCGTACCTTCAGTGATGACGTTTCGTCGAACAACCGATGGCGAAAGCTCGTTGATCCCGAGTTGCCGGCAGACATTCTCGAAAACTTCGATCGAGAAAAATGTGACCTGGCCGCTGTAATCCTCCCGATAGTCCAGGAAACGATCTTCCAGAATGCCTCTTCCCGCGATGCACTCAATTTCGGGCACCTCGATGTTTGGCCCTGTGCCGGGCTCCTGTCCATGATGTCCAAAAAAGTTGTGCCGAGGCGAAATATAGAGATGGCGAATCGACATTTCTACCTCCAGAGGAGTGGCCGTGACTTCGTTTTTCGAGTGCGCAATCTGAATCAATGTTCGCTCCAGAGGTTATGGCTGTTGATGATCAATGGATCGAATGCTGAGTCTCTCCCCATCGATAGACAAGTTCAGCATACCCAAACTGACCGTTGTGGCCCGTTGGATAGATGCTCGCGACTGTGCTCTTACCGTTCGCATGTCCGTAGTAAAAGTTCATCGTCACACTCTTCGTTGCTTGCCAGCTTGAAGTGACATCGAATACCGAAGCAAGCGAGTCGTGCCCGTTACTGGGCCGGCCCACAAATCCGAATACCTCATTGTCAAACGCACCGCCGCTCATGTACCAGAGATCCCGCTTCGACGCTAGTTGGAGCCAATGAACGTCCGCTCGGACTTCGAAGCGCTTTGATGGACGATCCACAACCTGAACGAAAGCGTCTTTATTGTTCATGAGGTTGTAAAATGGAAAGTGAGCATAGATCCAGGGCGTCGGCAACACCTGGAAGAAGGTTTTATGCCGATCATCATTCGGATTTGTGTCTCCGCTGCCGTAGAAGTAGCCACCGCGGAACCATGGTGAAGAAGCAACTTTGAGAAACTGATAGCCGACCTCAAGCGTGCCTGCCTTGGAACTCTGTTTAAGAGATCCCCACTGGCCGTTTTGCAGCACGCCCCATCCGAGAAGATCGAATTGGCCACCAGCGACGGGGACGCTCGCGATAAAGTCGCCTCCGTAGGTGCCAACGCGGATATTGTTGTGATCGCCTTGCCGCATCGCGAGCGGACGGTTATCCGTTTTTGTGATTCCTGTACGACCGTCATGGTAGCCAAGAGCGAATGCGCGCCAGATCATATGTTGACGGAACTGAGAGCGTGTCAATGCGAGGTATTGCAGATCGACATTTAACTCAGGATTCCCGTTCATATTGAACACACCCTGATCGGCGCGGCCCGCCATTGCGGTCAGATTCCACGATCTCTTCCCAAAGTGTCCGTCGAGACCGTCGAAGCTGCGTTGTGCCGTACTGAACCCGAAGTTACCGACCAGCCGCTGGGCGATGCGGTTGGTTTGGAGCCAGGCGAGATTGGGGTTCGTCGGTTTTGTCTCCTGACCCTCGAAGAACTCGAATCGGCCGATGCGAATGTTCTTGTCTTCGCCGAAGTGATATCGAAGGTAGGCTTGCTTGAGGAAAGCATCGGCCGAACTCCGCTTATTCCCGTTCGCCGCATAATAGGTTGCGCCAAGTCCCATCTGACCTTGCGCCGCCACAGGCGAGACGGCATTGCTTGGCGCCCAGAGAACGGATGGCTGCGAGAGCTCTAACTGCCAATCGAACTGGCGAACGGCCTGCGAAACGCTGATTCTCAGCAACGATTCGGCGTAGCTGTACGTCTCAGACTGTGGGGGTGCCGCGAACCATTGCCAATTTTCCGCACGGGTACGGTCATAGACTGACACGGTTACGGCCGAGGACGTTTTGCCCGCTTGAGGGGATGTCGCTGCCGACTGCCCAGAAACGCCTATGGCGGTCGAGATGAGGAACATTGGAATGAAGGCGGTGGCGGCGGGAACGAAACGCATGTTGCTCTCCAGAACGACGGGTATGATCCCCGCGTAGTCCCAGTTCTTTATGTTGTTGTATGGACCGTCGTGAATCTCCATCTCGATCGTGTATCCGCGATTGTTATGAGAAAAAATAACTACCGGCAGCTCGAGTCGCACCGTGTCTTCCCTCCCGATTCTCAGCGCGTCTCGTGATTACGTCATTCGTGGTTTCAGGAATCCCACTCCGACTTGGATCGATGCCGCCCATCTTTGACAAAAGTGATTGCAACCCTGCGGCCATTTGTATTTCATTGAAAACAAACGAGCAGGAGCAAAACGAGATCCCGAAAAGTCGGGAGGTACACGAATCTTCGTGAGTTAAGACGTGAAGGAGCTAGGACGTAGAGCTGAACTTGTGCTTTTCTATCTTGAGCTGTTTAATTTTCGAATCAAGCGTCGAAGGCGGAATTCTGAGCCTGGCAGCCGCACCATCTGAGCCAGCAACTTTTTCTTTGCTCTGAACAAGAGCGGCTTCAATAGTCTTCTTTTCCTGATTCTGGAGCATCTGAACGAGTGGTGCTGATAACTCCATTTGGAGTGGCTCCTGCGTCGATAGCCATGCTTCATCGATCCAAAAGGGGTCGCTGCCGCAAAGGATCACGGATCTCTCAATGATATTTTGCAGCTCACGAATGTTGCCGGGCCAGTGATATCCCTGGCAGACTTCCAACACGTGCTTGTCAATCTTGCTGATGGGCTTGCCCATCTTCTCGGCAAACCGCTTTAAAAAGTACTCGACCAGCATAGGAATGTCTTTTTTCCGTTCCCGAAGAGGGGGTACCTGGATTGGAAAGACGTTTATTCTGTAAAAGAGGTCGGCCCGAAATGTTCCCGCGGCAACTGCTGCCGGCAAATCGCGATTCGTTGCGGCGATTACGCGGACGTCAGCTGGGATGACTCGGGTCCCTCCCACTCGTTCAAATTGGCGCTCCTGGAGGACGCGGAGTAACGCAATTTGCGTTTCGGCGGGAAGCTCACCGCTCTCATCGAGAAAGATCGTTCCGGACTGTGCCAATTCAAAGCGACCCTGGCGTAACTGCATCGCGCCTGTGAATGCTCCTTTTTCGTGGCCAAAAAGTTCCGACGCAATCAACGTAGGTGGTATCGATGCACAATTCACGCTGATAAATGCGTGACTGGAACGTCTTGACCGCTTATGTATGGCGCGGGCAATTAATTCCTTACCGGTCCCAGTTTCGCCTGTTATTAAGACTGTAGAGTCGGTAGGGGCAACCTTTACAATGTTCGTCAGCACGGTCTTCAATACCGGCGATGAGCCCACTATCTCCTCAAACATGAAGGCCTGATCGATCTGCTCCCGCAGCGCCAGATTCTCCTCATGAAGCCGATCTTTGGTTTCCGCTACCCGTTCGTATTCCAAAGCATTCGTCAGCGTGATGGCAATCTGGTTTGCCACTTCGCCAAGGAATTCAACATCCTGCTCGGCAAAAGAACGCTCGGATCGACTGGTTAGTTGAAGCACACCCAAGTTTCGGTCCTCCCTGATCAAGGGAAGGAAAGTGCCAGACTGGAAGGGACCTTCGTCAGTGACCCTTCTGTAGAAAGCCTGGTCAGAACTCCAAATAGAACGACCTTCCGGGAGGTTATTGAGCAGAACTGGTTTTGCGCTGCGAAATGCAAGCCCGGCACATGACGCTTCCATAGGGTACAACTCGCCTTCCTTCAGTAGGCCTTTACTTTCTGGGAAGTCGACCATGTGCTGCCGCAAATACTCGCCGGATCCGTCTGGCAAAGCCAACCCAACGAAATCACACTTGAACACGCGGCGAAGCTCGCTCGATACCGCCAAGAAAACCTCGCGTAGATCCAGGTGCAACGCGACGCGATTGTTTAGATCAAGGAGCAAGCGAAGACGATCGCGTTCGTGTTGCAACTCGCGTCCAAGACGGTGAAGCTCGGTGATGTCCGTAACTGCTCCCACGAACTCCAGACAGCCCGACTCGTCCTTTGAGGGACCGCCCACAACCCGTAAATATTTGACGGATCCATCAGGCATCAGCAGCCGATGTTCAAAATCGAAGTCTGTCCTGTCGCGTAAAACGCGCTCGATCCCTTGCTCCACAGCCGATCTGTCTTCGGGGTGAGTTCGTTGCAGGACCAAATCGATCGTAACCTTGGTTGTTGGCTCGTACTCAAATATCCGAAAAGTTTCGCGCGACCAGTGAGACCAGTAGATCTCTCCGCCGGAGACATTCCATCCGAAGCTGCCGGTGTGACTCAATTTTTGTGCAGTGGACAGGTACGCTTCACTGCGTCGGAGGTCCTCTTCAGCGCGCTTTCGATCTTCAATGTCAGTTAGCAGGTTGTACCAACGGACAATCTGACCTTGAGCGTCACGTTGAGATAGACGGCGCAAATGGAACCAACGGTACACGCCATCGGCGCGGCGCAGACGGAGGTCAACATCGTACGGATGCCCGGTTTCAACCGAATGTCTCCAGGCAGCTATCGTCTGAGGAAGGTCATCGGGATGGACGGCGTCGCTGGTAGTCCAATCTTTCAATTCTTCGGAAGTTTTCCCGTGATATTCCAGGATTTGGCGGTTGAGGAGTTCGACCTCACCCCCCTCGGTCAGGACGGAAATTTGGCCCGGGATACTGTCGACGGTCAGGCGTAGGCTCTGCTCGCTCTCGCGGAGGGCATCGTCGGTGCGTGTCGGCTCTTCAAGATCGGTGATCGTCCCGTACCAATTGACGATTCGTCCCGACTCATCGCGCAACGGATTGCCACGGAAGAGAAACCGGCGAAATTCGCCGTCGAATCGGCGGAGCCGACCTTCGACATCAAATGGCTGTCCAGAGCCAAATGATGCCTGGAGTATTTCCAATATGTGCGGGAGATCGTCCGGATGGATCGCAGCCTTCCAGCAACTCAACGCTTCTTCTGCGGATAGGCCAGTATAGTCCATCCAGCGCCGATTGAAGGATTCGGCGGAACCGTCCGAAGAACAGGACCATGCTGGCGTCGGGATCGTGTTGATGAAGGCTCGAAGCTCGTCTTCTGAGAGCCTCAGTTCGAGTGCCTTCTGGAATGCCTTTCTGCGGCCATAGCTTGGCAGCGACGTTATTGTCGCTCGTGATAGTGCGCCTTCGTTAGGACACACCGAAGTCCTGTCCGTATCAAATGACATACAAGTCCTAAAGTGGCCGAATATTGAGCGCGCTATGCCAGCCGTGGACAGTTTGATCGTAGCGATCACGCAGAGTTCTGTATATTACGTATTCCTAGTAGTTAGGTGGTCCACAGTAACGTAACCGCTCACACGAACTCCAGGCGGCCAGAGCCGACCTTGGATGGACGGCTCACAATCCGTACATATTTGACAAACCCGTCAGGCATGAGCAGGCGATGCGTGAAATCGAATTCTGCCCTCTCGCGTAAGACGCGTTCAATGAGTTGCTCCACAGCTGATCTGTCTTCGGGTGAGTTCGTTGGAGTACCAGGTCGATTGTGACCTTGGTTGTTGGCTCGTACTCAAATATCCGAAATGTCTCGGGAGACCAGTAGATCTCCCGTGGAAATATCCCAACCAAAACTGCCAGTGTGGCTCAATCTTTGCGCTTCGGACAGGTAAGCTTCACTGCGCCGCAAGTTCTCTTCGCCTTTATGCATTCGTCGAGATCAGTATTCGTTCCGAACTATTTCACAACTCTACCCGATTCATTGCACAATGGTTCGCCGCGGAAAAGGAAGTGGTGAAACTCACCATCGAACCGGCGAAAGCGACCTTCAACCTCGAAGGGCCGTGCTGAGCGAATGACTTTTGGAAGGTTTCCATCATGCGGCGGAGATCGTCCGGATGGATCGCAGCCTTCCAACCTGTCCCCAACGCTTCTTCTACTGACAAGCCTGAATATTCCAGCCAGCATCGATTGAATGACTCAGCAGAACCGTCTGATGACCAGGACCAAGCCAGCATCGGGATCGCGTTGATGAAGGATCGAAGCTGGTCTTCTGAAGTGCGCTGGTGGCAAGGACGTTGTTGATGAAAGGTTCCTGGCGTTATCGAGAGCTTCGATGGCAGAGCAACTCGGCAACGGGTCTTCACCGGCTGCAGCATCGACGATCTCGGGATACAACTCACTGACTGTGCGCAGCCTCGCGGCAGCGCGCCGATTCCGTGAGTTCAGCGGTTGCCCGAGGATGTATTGTCCGCTCGCCGCATTGTTCCCAATATCGTGCCAGTAGGTTGTTGCGTGCATTGGCCGCGTTACAGCCTGGTCGATGACCTTGCGTGCGGCCCGAGTGTCGACGCATCCGATAAGCAAATCTGGAACCTCGTCATATGGTCGGCGCAGTGTACGTTCGTTGAAGAACGATGGTTCCGCTGACCACTTCGTGCCCCAGAACAGGTTGATTCGGTTGATTAGCACCGTTGCTTTGTTCTGACCAATGTCCGAGGCGGAGAATGGCTGACGAATACAGTTAGTCTCAGTCACTGTGTCGGCATCCATGATCGAGACTTGGAGCCCGTAGGGATGTCCCCACACCCGCATCGCCTGATCGAGATACGGCAGGCCCATGAGGATGGCGCTTCCGGTTCCGCCTGCACCCACGACCAATACACGGATGGGGCGACGGCCGAGGAAGCCTGGCGGCAGCGAGTGCTCGATGCGCATCTCAATTCCCTTCTCCGCGCACGAATTGCGCGACGGTCTGGGGCAGGACGATCAGAGTCTCCAAAGGGAACAATCTTCGCTTGCCTGTCAGGCCACCCCAAGCTCCTCGAAGCCCTCCTTGTAGCGCGTAAGGCGACCGACGTTGGCATGGGTAAAGGCACTCTCATAGAAGCCCCGCTCCCAGGCGGAAATGGCCGCGACGGATGCGCTCTCTGGGCGCCGCATTGATCCTGTGCAGACGGTACCGTCGTCCGATAGATTCCAGTAGGGCGCGACCGCGAGCTTCGTTGTTGCCTCGGGACGTTTGTTCTGAGTCAGAGCGCGGAGTTTCAATTGTCCGTCGCAGACCTGCCAAACCAAAGGAGGCTGAGGGAAAATACGGCCGTTCAAATCAGCCGCCTTTCCCTCGGAGTGCTGATAGAACATCTGGCGGCGCTGTGCCGGCGTCCACCAGGCGATCATGCGATCGCTTTTGGCGAGGATGTTCTCTGGGAAGACCTCGGCTGCAGCTCCGCACCCAAGAGAGCGAACGAGCGACTCCACGAATGCTACGGTGAGAGGTTGCGCCGGTCCGAGAGCAGGCGCCGTGTTCTGCTGTGCCATAACCTCGTGCTTCGTGATAAAGGTTGTCTGGTTCCCGTGGTAGACCAACAACGCCTCACGCAGCTCGAAGCGATAGTTCTCCCCGATTGCTATCTGCACCTGCATTTTTCGTCTCCCATCCCAGTTCCTCAACCAGTTCAAAGAGCTCCACGTTGAACGCAACGAAACGTTCGATCACGCGCACGGCGTGCTTCACTTCTTCCGCCTTCTTTGGAGAAAAGACGACACAGACTGTCGGCTCCGACGAGCCTTCCAACATGTGCTGACCTTCCTCGTCGAAGCAGGCGGTGATCGCGTCTCTTTCCTTGAAGGCAACGAGTAACGATGGGAGCGGGGGACCATCGTAGTAACGGTCTTCGAGAGGCTCCCGCCACTGTTCAAGACGTAGTCGGGAGAGTCGTTGCATCTTCCTCAGACGACCAATCCAGGACCGGTGGGGGCCTTTGCCGTGGGCGCGGAGCAAGCGGCGATCTTCGAGTCTCCACTTCTCCTTGAGCGTCTTCTGAATGCACGCGGGGAGTGCCTTCTCCACCTCCGGAAACTCATATTGGCTGCGATTCTCCTCGTCGTCTTCATTCGCAGACTCGATCAACATCTCCTCATACATGAGTGCATCGCTGTGGTCGTAGATCCGCATCACGCGATACAGCACATGGATGAGGGTCCAATAGAATGCCGCTCCCAGTCCCTCTGCTTGATCCTCGAGGGCGTCGAGTGCTGGCCCGATCTTCAGATACCCCGAACCGCCACATTCGATCGTCACAGCCAGCTGTTCGTTGCAAAGTGCCGAACCGTAGCCATCCCGTTGAAGGACGTCGCTCACCGTGGCCACGACGTATTCAAGCTTGGGCTCGGCATCCAGAAAGTCGAGCAGTGCGGGATGCGCAAAGCCACCGTCGAGGCGAATACGGATGCGCACGCCCGGGAAGAATTCGCGGACGATCATCAGCAGGCGGCGCAGGATCCCCACCGCGCCTGCCGGTGCGGTCACATTGCCGGGGCGCAGTACCGCCGCACACAGATACTGTTCGGCTTCGTCGTTGAAGCTGACAAAACCCATCACCGGCAGGTAGCACCAG
>NZ_JQKI01000100.1 GCF_000745965.1 Edaphobacter aggregans DSM 19364
CGCGTCGTTCCCGTTTCTTCCCGCCTTCCGGCAAGTGGCCCTGGCATTCGGAGCCTCGCCGGGATAGCGCGCCTCGGCTGACCAGAAAACCTCACTTCCCACCCTCACGCAACTTGCGGATCAGGAGAACTGCGCACGAAAAACGGCGCCACCCCCAGCAAACGCTTAGGCAAGGCTCCCCCTCACCGCAATCCAACCAACAGCACCCAGCCAAACGAGCCTTCGTCACGAGCTCGCGCTCACAACAACCGCTCGCTCAGCCTTCGTGAATGATGCAGGCTAGGCAACTCGGGAGTGATCCCTCTTCGCGGTGCCTGAAAAGTCGATTTCTCGGGATGTCGTTTGCATAGACCTGTAGCCAGCTGGATGCTATTGGGGAAGCTTCGCCACGAATGCATTTATCTCCCGCAGAACATCCGCCTCGTTCGAACGGAAAACGTCGTGATCTGCTTTCGCCAATCGCACAACATGGGCCGAAGGTATTCCCGCTTCAAACGCGTTCGCTTGCGCTAACTTTTCGGCTCGGACGTCTGCGGCGTCGGTAGATCCAGCTGTACCTGGGTCAGGCGGCAACGCATAGATTGCGAGAACGGGGCATTTAATATCGGTGTACTTCTGCATTCCGCCAATCATCGCCCGAGTGAGCTGCATTTGAGGAGTCTCCGGCGGCAGCGGCGTCGAATCGGAGGTTCCCTGCATCGACTTCTGGAGCTTTAGCAAGTCTTTTTCGAACTGAGGCAGGCTCGTCTGTAAAAGTTCCCGAAGCGTTTCCTTGACCTCCCGGATCGGACGCCCCGAGTTCAAAGATTCCAGCTGCTTCCTCAAGGAGTTTAGGTCGATTCCAAAATCTCCGCGAGCCGGATCATAGAACGCGTAAGTGTAACCTGCATCAAGGTAGATCAATCCTGCAACCTTATCCGGGTACCGACTACCAATCGAGCTCAACTCTTCGCCCGCGATTGAGTGACCTATCAGGATGGGTTTATTGATCTTCAGCGCATCGATCACAGCAAGCACGTCATCCCCGAGACGGTCAGCGGCGTAGTTGTCGTTTACCGGAGCAGGAGCGCTCGAGGCGCCGAAGCCTCGACGCGTAATGCCATAGACGTGGTAGCCCGTAATGAGCTTTGGAGCGAACTTGTCAAATACGTGAGCGTTGTTTCCCAGTCCCGCAAGTAAAACCATTGAACGCCCGGTGCCACCCCAATCGAGTACCTCGAGCTTTACGTCGTTCTCCACGGTGAGAAACTGCACGCTATGCGCGGAAGAATCTCCTGCTGGCTCCGTCCACAAGACTCTCTCCGAAAGCGCGGAGATAGCGATGGACAAAATCAAGCACACAGCAATTTTCTTCATCTGGCCCCACCGATTACAGGAGCCGCACGTCTTTTCGCAACTCGTTTGTATTGTCAGCAGATTTTGTGTGAGCATCGGCAACAAGAATACATTAGGCGACTCTGGCGAACGTCCTTCGAATCTGGATGCTGCGTGGGGGGCAGCAAAACGCATTGCCACATTCTCACTTGTTGAGAAATCCATAGCGTCGTATCGACAGTGCTCGGCAGGCAGAGTTTGGCCTGCAAAAGATTTTGGAGCGAGCATTGTGGATACGGCGATTTGTACTAAACCCGGAGAGGTTTTGGCAGGACAATTGCTTTATGGGGATTCAATCCATCGCAGCTATTTTGTGCTGACTTGAGCGGAAGCGTTGTGACTGCCGTGCGTAACATGCAATTTGTCCTGCCAAAAAATCTACCACGCTTCCACCTACCCGCGGAGCGGGTTTAGTACAAATCTCTGAGTCACTCACCAAACACTGCGGGCGGAATTTTGGACTTCGAGTTCTGGGAGGGTGACGGGTAAACCAGAAGCTACTCATCAAAAGAGCCCTTCAACACAATAAGCTATTGAGCAAACGGTATGTTTTTGCGCATCGAGGGCTCAATTCACCCGTCCACGCGGTCTTAGCGTGCTCTATTGTGTGCGCCGTGCAAAGGCACGGTTTTCCAGCGGGTGCGAATCCCGCCCGGCAACTTTCGTTCCAGCCGGTAGCAATCGGAGCGGTCGTGGAGGTAACGAAGCGGCTGAAGCCTCCGGTGTAGGGGTCACTACACCAAACGTCCAAAATCGTACGGTAAGACGTCGTTGCACAAACCCGTCGCCATTGTTGAGCCAATCGCAATACCTTTTCGCAAGCCAAAAGGCGGCGATTTGGGTTCAGACAGGGGATCGTGCGCAAACGATCCTTTCTGCAAGACACCTGGACACTCTGCGTTGTCAGGGAGTAGAGTGTCTACATCTATGATCCGAAGGAACGACTACAAGAACCGAATCGAGCTACTGCAAGGTACGCTCGACATGCTCATCCTCCAGACATTACGGTGGGGGCCGCAGCACGGCTACGGTATTGTCCAAACACTCTTCATCAATTCGAGCGAAGCCCTCCAGGTCGAGACCGGTTCGCTTTACCCTGCGCTTCACCGCCTCGAACGCCAGAAGTGGGTTCGATCAGAGTGGAAGCTCACCGAGAGCAACCAACGCGCGAAGTATTACAGCATTACCGCCGCCGGCAAGACGCAGCTCGCGTCGGACCGCAACCGCTGGCAGCAGATGGTAGAGGTAATCGCTGCAATCATGGGTCCTCAACCGAAGGAAGGTGCGTCATGAATTTCTGGCCGAGGTCCTTTGCGAGACGCCAAACCGACCTGGAACGGGAGATTCAAACCCACCTCCAGATGGCTATCCAGGACCGGATTGACCGCGGGCAATCCCCAGCTCAGGCGAGAACGGACGCTATGCGAGAGTTCGGCAACGTTCCGCTCGTCAAGGACGTTACCACCCAAATGTGGAGCTGGAACTGGCTCGACGGTCTGGACCGCGATCTGCGCTATGCTCTGTGTCAATTGACCAAATCGCCTGGCTTCGCGCTAATGACCATCCTGACTCTCGCACTGACCATCGGAGCTAATACCGCCGTTTTCACCATCGTTCATACCATTCTGCTGCACCAGCTTCCCTTTCGTGAACCGAACCGAGTATTGAACGTTGACAATGCCTGGGCTGCTGGCCTTGGCTACAACATGTCGTCCAAGGATTACAGCGGGGCTTTTCGCGCGGCCGCTCAATCGTTCCACACCGTCGAGAGCGCCGCGATGTATTCCACTGCAGGCGTGAACGTCGTAACCGGAACCAGCACCCCTGTCCGGCTACAAGCAGTAGAGACCAGCGCGCGCTTTTTCGATGTCCTCGGCGTGGCACCGCAGATCGGACGCAGCTTCAGGCCCGAGGAAGATACCCCTGGAGACGACCACGTCGTCCTCATCAGCCATCGCCTCTGGCAACAGGCATTCCACGCGAATCCAGATGCATTGGGACAAACTATCCAGGTAAACGGCTTCGATTTGACCATCATCGGCGTTCTCCCTGCGCAGATGGATTTCCCAGCCCGCTCAGATCTCTGGGTCGCCACGCTTTTCGATGAACACACGGCCTTACGGGAGGGGGGAGCCTTTTTCACGTCGGTATTGGTTCGCGCCAAACCAGGTGTTTCCGGCGAAGAGGTAGGCTCCGAATTCGAGGCAAGAGCTAAACGGCTTCTCAAAAGAGGAGAGCAAATATCACCGGACGACCTGCCTAAACTCACGCCAATCGCCGCTGAGCTTACAAAAGCTATCCGTTCCTCTTTATGGATGTTGATGGGGGCGGTCTCATTGGTTCTTCTCATCGCCTGCGCAAATATCGCCAGCCTCATGCTCGTCCGTACAGCCGAACGCAGAAGAGAGTTCGCTGTGCGCGCCGCTCTGGGGGCCGCGCGGGGACGGCTCGTTCAGCAGCAGCTGGTCGAGTCCACACTTCTTGCGCTCTGCGGCGGAACGCTTGGGATCCTCTTCGCTCAGGGTGCACTCCGTCTCCTCTACTACTACCGGCCAGCAGCTCTGGGGCCGTTCCCGCGCCCCGCGATCGAACTTCCAGTGCTGGCTTTCACCGCAGTTGTCGCGCTCCTCACCGGTTTTGCGTTCGGCATCGTACCGGCATTTCTGGCTGGGCGCGAAGATCCTGCTGCCGTTCTTCAAACTGGAGTCTGGCGAACCTCCAACTCGGGCAATCTCTTCCGCAAGTTCCTTATCTCCGGGGAGATGGCGCTCGCCTTCGTGCTGCTGATCGGAGCCGGCCTCTTGCTGCGCACGATGGCAAATTTGAATAGGGTACCGCTCGGCTTCGACACCCACGGCATTGTCAGCTTTTCGGTTGCGCTTCACGGCGAACGATACCAGCGCAACGATTCCACGAACCCTGCAATATCCCAGTTTTACTCAAACGTTCTGGAGAAGTTGTCTTCTCTTCCCGGCGTTGAAAGCGTCGGCGCCAGCAGTAATCCTCCTTTGGATACAAGAGGGGACATGCTGCTTCCGGTGAGTCCGGCGCTCACTTCCGGAGACGCGGGCGCGAAGCCCGTCGCAGCCGCGCCGCGCTTCGCAAGCCATGGGTATTTCACCACTATGGGCATTCCTATCTTTCAGGGCCGAGACTTTTCTGCCAGCGACACACGCGCCGGCGCCAAAGTCATCATCGTCACCCGCGACCTGGCCGGCAAGCTCTGGCCTCAGCAAAACCCGATAGGCCAGCAGATTCAATGCGAGTTTTTTTGCAAAGAGCATCCAACTGTGGTCGGTGTCGTAGAGCCAAACCGGCGTTTCGGACCACGCGAAGATGGAATCCCCGAGTACTACATTCCCTACACCCAGCAGGACTGGGGCTATATGACATTCGTCCTGCGATCGAGGATAGATCCTGTTTCGCTGCTGCCGTCGATACGCAGGGCTGTGGCTTCGGTCGATCCCACCCAGCCCATATACGATATCGAAACCATGCAACAGCGACTCAATGTGAACGAATCACTGGTGCGGTTCGAGCTTTTCACGCTTAGCGTCTTCGCTGGCCTCTCCGTTCTGCTCGTTGCGATTGGTCTCTATGGAGTTATCTCGTACACCGTAGCTCAACGCACTCGGGAGCTTGGCCTGCGGCTCGCACTCGGCGCGCAGCGGGCGACGATCTTGCTTGCGGTGCTCCAAGAAAGCGCCCTCGTGGCCCTTGCGGGCGGTACAATCGGAGCAATCGCCTCCCTCTCTGTCGCCCATCTGCTTTCAGCCGTGCTCTTTGGAGTGAAACCGCATGACTTGCTCACTTTAGTTACAGTCAGCGTATTCTTCATGGCAATCGCTATGCTCGCGGCCTATTTACCCGCGTACCGAGCAGCCAGCATTCAACCTATGGAGGCACTGCGCGCGGAATAAGCGAGAAGACACGAGATTGATCAAGTGTTCTTTAGCCCGATGGTGAAACGATCCACATTGCGCACCTGCAATGTCTCAATTTCGGTAACTTGCTGAGAACTTTCTCAAATGTATGGTCCGCCGTCTGACTGCAAGGGAAAAGTGTTGAGAGGAAGAAAGTCTGCGTCAATGTATCCGTCAATAAGGGCGAAGATGTTGTCAAGGACAAAGTTGTCCCCGCCCGCTGCTTTGGAGCAACGCTCGGAGTCAGAGCTTAGAGACCAGAGTCTGAGCGGACCCCTTTGTCGAATCATCTTGGGTGGAGCGTTCTCCACCAACCATCAATTCGGTCACGACTACGACCATGATTGCTTATTCGGACACCCAATCTTTATTGGGTGCGAGGGCGCCTACTCAGCCTGTCGGTGAGGCTTGCGCTGACCAGAATACATTTCAGGCTACTCTCGATGAAAGAACCTGCGGATACGGTGTCTGCGTGCGAAGCATCCAGTACATCCGTACCGCAAGCTTACGAGCCGTCGCCACCTTGGCGACGGTGAAGTGTTTCTGATGGCAGCGATGCAGATATTCTTTTCGCAATTCAGGATCGAAGCGCACCGCGATGTTGGCTGCTTCCACAAGAAGAAATCGCAAGAGACGGTTGCCTTGTTTGCTGATCCCACCCATCCGCTGCTTTCCTCCGGATGAGTGCTCGCGAGGCACCAATCCCAAATAAGAGGCGACCTGCTTGCCACGTGGAAAGCGATGCACATCTCCCAGGGTGAGCACAAAGGCAAGTGCGGTGACAGCACCTACTCCTGGCTGACTCATCAGTAGAGGCACACCTGGATACTCTTTAGCCACTCGCGTCACTGCATCGTCGAGGCTCTCGAGCTGAGCATCCAGCATCGCCAGTAAGTTCAGTAAATCCTTCCTGCGTCGATCTGTCCATGGCTCCAGCGGGAGGGATGCGAGCGCTGCCCGGCCCTCCGTGCTCCACAGTTTCTGCTTTTTCTGCATCCCTTGGTTCAGCATGAGATGCTGCAATTCATTCTTGACCCGGGTACGTATCTGCACCAGTTTGTGACGGTGGATCAGCAATTGGCGATGATCCCGCATCCCGGCGTCTGGTATCCAGATACGCGGGAACCTTCCTTCCACCAGCAGCTGCAGTATGTGTTTTGCATCTCGACGATCTGTTTTCTGCTTCCGCACGTAGCTGGCACGAATTTGCGCCGCGTCCCCAACACGTACCTCGTGACCCAACTTCTGCAACAGCTGCACGAACCACTGATCGTTTCCTACGGTTTCAATGCCAACGACCGCTGGCGAAGCCAGCTTCCGATAGAAACTTTCGGCTTCTCCGCTTGTGTGCATCAGCTTGTGTTCTTCGGTTGCTCCAGTCTCGGTATCGAGCATGGCGATTAGTTGAAAGCTAGGGTGAAAATCACAACCTATTATGATCATCGGACTCCTCCTCCCGCTGACCCTGGTCTCTAAACCAACCACAGTCTACCGGGCGCTGTGTGAGTCTTCGCCCTTATCTAATCAGCCTATGTGTGGAGAGTGGAGTCTCCTGGCCATGATGAGATACGCCGCGTGCCTGTCCTTCGAAACCCCTCGGCCATGTGAGGGCCCAATCGGAAAACAGGTTTCAGGCACGCCGTTGTGACTGTTCTTTCATCTTCACTCGCCTGTGCAGACCTTGGTGGGAGAGTTCGTGGCCTCCGGCCACCCCTGGTCATTGTGGCCCAACCGATGGCTGGTTGTCTTGGAAGCTACCTCCGGTTTGACCGTCAGAACTAACCCGCTAGCGCGGGGGATGGAGAGAGTGGTGTAGCGAACGAAGTCTCCCGATACGCCGCTGCTGACGCTGGGTGCGCCGAGGATTGTCTCTGCGGGCCTTCGGCTATACTAACGATGGGCGATAAACAGCGTCCAACTGCCAGGCTGCGGTCGAGTTCTGCCCGGCGATGCTATCGTGGAAGGAAATGTTCTTGACATTCGGCAGGACGAAACATGAGCGGTTGGCGCGGTTCGCTGTTTTGGCGCTGTGCCTTCTGGTGCTCGTGTTTTCGTTCGCGGCGAAGCTTTCGCTTTACCAGCCGAAGAGCCAGCAGATACGGTCGCTGGCCTCGAGCAAGATGTGGCAGCATGAGGCGCACGATGAGGCCGCTGTGATGGCGTCGTCGGAAGTGCCGGAGCAGGCTTCGCTTCAGTCAGTTACCGAGCTTTCCGTATTTCTGATGGTGGTCGTTGCGATCGGCGGAACGTTGGTTCTGCTGGACCGCGGCGGCGTGTGGCTGCGGCATGAGGCTGCGATTGCCGTCCGGCGGGATCGGTTTGCGCGACCATCTCCGTTAAGAGCTCCCCCCGTTCGCTAAATCCTTCTGACAGGCTGCTTGTGATCTGCCTTGAAGACCATGTGTCTTCGGCGAGTGCTGTCTTTAAAGTCTTCAACCGGGAAGTGATTTTGAGCGAGCTGACTATGAATTGGTCTTTGTGGACCTGGCGTCGAGTGCTGCCGGGATTGTGTATGGCCGGGGTTGTGGTTGCTGTGTGTGGTTGCAAGGGCGACGATCCGAAACCGGATAGTAAGGCAACGGTAGCGCGTGCTGCGGTGGCCATGGTGGAGAGAGGTCCGGTTGAGAAGACGTTGTCGGTTGCAGGTGAGTTTGTGCCCTTCCAGGAGGTGGAGTTGCATGCGAAGGTTGCGGGCTATATCCGGCGGATTAATGTGGACATCGGCGACAAGGTTCGCACAGGACAGGTGCTGGCGACGCTGGAGGTTCCGGAGCTGAATGCGCAGGTGACAGGCGCAGAGGCCGGTGTGCGGCACAGCCAGGAAGAGATTTCGCTGGCGAAGAGTGAGGTGTTGCGTGCGGAGGCGAATCACCAGGCACTGCACATGGCCGCGGATCGTCTGCGGCAGGCTTCGGCGGCGCGGCCGGGGATGATTGCGCAGCAGGAACTGGATGATGCGGAGGCGAAGGACCGCGCCGCCGAAGCTCAGGTGGCGGTAGCAAAGTCGACGGTTGCGGCGCAGGAGCAGCAGATGGCTGTGGCGACTGCGGAACATTTGCACTACTCGTCGCTGGCGGACTACTCGCGGATCACGGCGCCGTTCGATGGCGTGGTGACGTGGCGCTATGCGGATACGGGCGCGCTGATTCAGGCGGGCACGTCGAATGCGGGATCGATGCCGGTGGTGAAGGTGGCGCAGGTGAATGTGCTGCGGCTGCGGATTCCGGTGCCGGAGTCGCTGGCAGGGTATGTTCGCGATGGCGATGTGGCCGAAGTGCGTGTACAGGCTACGGGCAACCACTTTAGCGGAAAGGTGGTGCGAACGACCGGAGCTCTGGATCGCGCGACCCGAAGCCTGCAGGTTGAGGTGGATGTTGCAAATGCGAAGGGAGCGTTGACGCCTGGGATGTATGCGGATGTGACGTTGCGAATCGCAGGCAGTCCTGATGCGCTGACGATTCCTGTTCAGGCGCTGGATCGCGAGACGAATGGAGCGTCGGTACTGGTAGTGAAGCGAGATCGCACGGTGGAGCGGCGCGCGGTGAGGACGGGACTGGAGACCCCGGAGGTGGTGCAGGTGGTGGATGGCCTGCATGAGGGAGAGCGCGTGATTGTGGGCAATCTCGCATCATTCGAACCGGGCCAGTATGTCGATGCGCGGCCTAGTGCGATGGCACAGGCTTCGGCCGGGAAGGAGCAGTAGCGATGTCAGGATTTGCGATTCGCTATCCGTTCTTCATTATCATGCTGTGCCTGATTGTTGCCGTGGTGGGATCGGTGACGGTGGCGCGGATGCCGGTGGACCTTTTTCCGGATATTAACATTCCCGTGGTGGTAGTGGCGACGTTTTACAACGGCATGCCGCCTGAGCAGATTGAAGCGACCATTACGAATCCGTTCGAGCGCTTTTTTACGCTGGGAAGCGGAATTGACCATATCGAATCGCGATCGTTGACGGGCGTGAGTCTGATTAAGGTGTACTTTCAGCCCGGTACGAATGCAGACGCTGCGGTTGGAACGATCTCGAACCTGGCGATGGCGCAGTTGAGGCGACTGCCTCCAGGAACGTTGCCGCCGGTGGTGCTGAAGTTCGACGCTTCGAGTTTGCCGGTTTGTCTGATTACGCTGAAGGGCGAGGGACTGAACGAGACGGAGCTGCATGACCTAGGGCAGTTTTCGGTACGGAACCAGATTGCGAGCGTGCCGGGAGCTTCGGTGCCGCAGCCGTTCGGAGGAAAGTACCGGCAGATCCAGGTGTATGTGGATCCGATGAAGCTGGAGGCGAGCCAACTGAGCCTGATGGATGTGGTGCGGACGGTGAATGAGTCGAACACGATTCTGCCGTCGGGCGATGTGCGGATCGGGCCGAAAGACTACAACATTTACACAAACGCTCAGGCCCCGACGACGGAAGATATCGATCGCATGCCGTTGAAGAGCATCAATGGCGGACAGCTTCTGGTTTCAGATGTTGGAGTAGCGAAGGACGCGTCGGCGATTCAGACGAACGTGGTGCGTGTGGACGGACAGCACTCGGTGTATCTACCGATTCTGAAGCAGGGAGGCGGCGGCAGCACGATTGCCGTGGTCAACGGTGTGCGTACGGCGATCGGGAGGCTGCTGGATGTGCCGAAGACGCTGGTGACGAAGGTGGTGTTCGATCAGTCGGCGTTTGTGAAGACGGCGATTGCGAACCTGGGAAGCGAGGGTGGCATCGGCCTGGTGCTTACGGCGATGATGATTCTTGTGTTCCTGGGGAACTTCCGGGCGACGGTGGCGGTGATGCTGTCGATTCCGTTGTCGGCGCTGGCGGCGTTTCTTGCGTTGAACATTGGTGGCGGAACGATCAACAGCATGGTGCTGGGAGGATTGGCGCTGGCGTTCTCGCGACTGATCGATAACTCGGTGGTGGTGCTGGAGAACATCTTCCGACATATGGAGATGGGCAAGTCGGCGGAGAAGGCTGCGGAGGAAGGCGGGCGCGAGGTGGCGCTGCCGGTTCTGGCGGCGACGTTTACGACGTCGATCGTGTTCTTTCCGGTGGTGTTTCTGTATGGCGTCAGCCGGTTTCTGTTTGTGGCGTTGGCGTTGAGCGTGGTGCTGTCGCTGTTTGCCTCGTACGCGGTTGCGATGACGGTCGTGCCGCTGTTCTGCGCGCGCTTTTTGCGCGACGCACATCATGAGGCGGGTCATCACGAGGGAGGCAATCCGTTCGAGAGATTTGTGCGGGGGTTCAACCGACGCTACGACCGGAGCCTGATGCGCTATGACAAGTTGGTGCGTCGGAGCTTGCTGAGGCCGTCGTCCGTGGTGCTGGGGGTGGTGGGAGTATTCCTGCTGAGCCTTGGACTGTATCCATTCATGGGGCTGTCCTTCTTTCCGCGAACGGACCCGGGGCAGTTTGTGATCAACGTGAAGGCGCCGACAGGTACGAGGCTGGAGCTGACGGACCAGTACATTGCGCGGGTGGAGGCGGACATTCGTTCGGTTGTGCCGGAGAAGGACCTCGGCATGATCGTGTCGAACATCGGGATTACGCCGGACTTTTCGGCGATCTATACGAGCAACTCCGGCATGCACACGGCGTTTGTGCAGGTGAGCCTGAAGAAGGAGCACTCGAAGAGCAGCTTTGAGTACATGGGGCGGGTACGCGAGAAGTTGCGCGACGATCTACCGGAGCTGTCGACGTACTTCCAGACGGGCGGCCTGGTGGACGCGGTGGTGAACCTCGGATTGCCGGCTCCGATTGATATTCAGGTGAGCGGCAACAATATGCACGAGGCGTATCGCACTGCGAACGAACTGGCGCAGAAGATCCGCGGCTTGAAGGGTGTCAGCGATGTACTGATCCCGCAGGACCTGGACTATCCGGGAATTCAGCTGAACGTGAATCGAGAGATGGCGGCGAAGTTGGGGCTGACGTCTCGCGAGGTTGTCAACAACGTGATCACGGCATTGAGTTCAAACGGCATGATTGCGCCAAGCTACTGGGTCGATCCCAAGAGCGGCAATAACTACCTGCTGACGGTGCAGTACAGGGACAGGCAGGTGAAATCCATGACGGACTTCCAGCAGATTCCGCTTCACTCGAAGGATGGAGCGAGCGTGACGACGCTGGGGGAGGTGGCTGATGTGAAGAACATCGACACCCCGACGGAGGTTGATCACTATCAGCTTCGCCGCGTCATCGATATCTACGTGTCGCCCTCCGGGGAGGACCTGGGAGGGCTGGCGAACCGCGTCGACAAGGTGATTGCCAATACGCATGTACCGGATACAGTTCTGGTGACGCTGCGCGGATCGGTGGAGGGGATGCGGCAGTCGTTCAAGAGCTTCGGTATCGGGCTGATTCTCTCGATCGTGCTGGTGTACCTGATTCTGATGGCGCAGTTTGCTTCGTTCATCGACCCCCTGATCATTCTGCTTGCGATTCCCCCGGGGATTACCGGCGTGATTGTGTTCCTGCTGATGACGCACACGACGCTGAATGTAATGTCGCTGATGGGCGTGATCATGATGACGGGCATCGTAGTGTCGAACTCGATTCTGATCGTCGAGTTCACACGCACGCTGCGCCGCGTGGGGATGCCAATTGAAGAGGCGGTGGCGGAGGCTTGTCGCGTGCGTCTGCGTCCGGTGCTGATGACCTCGCTGGCGACGATTCTGGGCATGGTGCCGATGGCGCTTGCGCTGGAGGCGGGCAGCGAGCAGTATGCTCCGCTGGCGCGGGCCATTATCGGGGGCCTAACAGTGTCCGTGATCGTGACAATCTTCGTCGTTCCCGCGGCATATCTGCTTGTGCATCGTAAGGAGGAGGTTGTTCGTGAGACGGTTTAGGACTGCTCTGGCAAGCGGGTGGTGGGGATGTTGTGTGTTGGGGATGATGCTGCCGTCGCTGGCAGGGGCTCAGACGAATGCCGCCGGCGCGCCCGCGGCGACGAATCTAACGGTGTCGGACGCCGAGGCGATTGCGCTGAAGAATCATCCGCAAGTCACCATAGCGCGGCTGCTGGCGCTGGCGCAGGGGCAGGTGACTCGCGAGGTGAAATCGACTGAGTTGCCGACGGTGGCGGGAAACCTGACGGCGGTGCAGGCGCATGATGGTGGCCGCGTAACTGCCGGATTTCTCAACAACCCGGTGCTGTATACGCGCGCGGCCGGAGGCGTTACGGTGAGCCAGCTGATTACGGACTTTGGCCGGACGCACAACCTTGTGGCGAGTGCGGGGTTGCGTGAGAAGGCGCAGCAGTCCGATGCGATGGCGACGGAGCAGGACATTCGCCTGGCCGTCGATGCGGCCTTTTATCGCGCGCTCGCGGCGCAGGCCGTCGTGAACGTAGCGAAGAAGACGGTGGCATTCCGGCAGGATAATGCGGACCTGATTGGATCGCTGGCGAGCGCAAAGCTGAGGTCAACTCTGGACCAGAGCTTTGCCGATGTGAACCTGAACCAGGCAAAGCTGCTGCTGCTGGATGCTCAGAATGCCGAGGACGCCGCATTTGCCGATCTGAGCACGGTGATGGGGTACGAGCGGCAGCAGAACTTTGTCCTGGTGGACGACACGAAAGGAGAGCTGCCGACTCCGGCACAGGATGTGGACTCGCTGACGGCGCTGGCGATGCGTTCGCGACCGGACCTTGCGGCGCTGGACGATCAGTTCAAGGCGGCGGAAAGGTTTCGGAAGGCGGAGCACGATCTATGGCGGCCGACGATCTCTGCTCTGGGAGCGGCTGGCGGAGCGCCAGTCCGCGCCGATCAGATCACCTCGTCGTGGTACGGAGCGGCGGGGGTGAACATCAGCGTTCCGGTCTTCAATGGCGGGTTGTATTCAGCACGCGCGAAGGAGGCCGACTACATGGCAGATGCGGCTCGCGAGCAGGTGCGCGACCTGAGAAACAGGATTGCGCGGGATGTGCGGGTGTCGTGGCTCGGCGCGCGGTCGGCGTATGAGAGGATGAGCGTGACGGCGAAGCTGCTGGCGCAGGCGAACCAGGCGCTGGACCTGGCGCAGACGCGATACAAGCTGGGACTGAGCAGTATCGTGGAGCTGAGTCAGGCAGAGCTGGCGCAGACCTCGGCGGAGATCGGCAACACGAATGCGCGGTATGACTATCAGCAGAGCCTGGCGGCGATTCGCTACCAGACGGGGCAGTAGTTCTCAGAGCTGCGCCGTCTGGCAGGCGGCTCAGGCGATGGCGGCGTTTACCAGAGCCTGAGCCTCGGTCTGGATCTGCTTGAGGTGATCGGAGCCCTTGAAGCTCTCGGCGTAGATCTGCTCCGTTACCTCCTCCGAGTCCTTAGATCAGTTGATATATCCAGCAAACTTATCTCCCAGGCAGATCCGGCCCTCTTCTGAGAGCTTCCACGACATATCGTCTTTCATTGCAGCCTTACACTGTGACGCGATGCTCTTCCCTGCCTCTGGATGCTGGCCTAGCCATATTTGCATACCCGCCGCGTCAGCCTGCTTTAGATCGTTAGGATTGAGTCCTGCGTCCACCAGCTTTTGAATGATCGACTTTTCAGTGACGCTAGGTGCGTTAGATTCCGATTTGCATCCCGCCAAACAGATCAGTGCCGCCATCGCTACATATACACGCTTCTTCCCTACCCTCCATTTTCTATTTGAGTACCATTCGATCCTCTGGAAATAGAAGAACGAGCTTTACTGCCACCGGTTCTACCGCAAAGTTCAGGACCGTTTGTTCGTGCGCTTCGGGATGCTGCTCACGCCATAGAACGCGAAGCAGCTCCGGCCATTCCTTACGAAGCATCTGCGTTCGGGTTACCACAGCATGATGCCCCAGGCAGAGCGTGATCATGAGATCGGGGTTGTTGTTTCCCGGCTCGCGATGATGCACGGCCAATGACCGCTTTCCGCGTTTGAGGCTCATGCAACCGGGGATTCTACATAGATGGCCATCTCGCGTAAGAACAGTCTCACGATGGCCGCCGAAGTATTCGTCGTCCTGCCTCTTCAGCGTGTAGCAAGTCGCACAGAGTCCCAACGCAAGAATCTTCTCGCACCTACAGGGACAACAGATCGCACGCTGAATAGACTTTCTCTTCATCGTTTACATGACCAAAGTACGTCGGGATTCAACTGCCTCAACCTCAACCATCCAACCGTGGACCTGGAACAATGCCCCATCATCGCAGCGTACAGTGAAAGTTGAATCAAGATCGCACGTCCCAGTGATCGGGTCGAAGTCTTCACCGCCGATAACTTCCCCCTCAACGTCAAACCCGCCGCCAGTGCAAATTACTCGCATCACTTCCCTCCCCTCCGCTTGATTGTGGTTCCCTTCGTCTTCCGTGCTTTGGCTGCAACCTTGAGTTTTACCGGCGCCGGTCTAACGATTCGGTCAATAGTGGACTTCGACACGCTGAACATGGTTCCAAGCTCCTGCTTCGAATACTGGTTGCCGTCCCACAGTGAGCGAATCTTGTTCATTTGAGATCGAAGAACAGGTGCGTATTCATCTACTTCGACCCACACAACTCCGGCAGCAAGCGGCAGCAGCAACTTCCGGTTTTTGATCGATGGCAACAGTTCAAAGCTATAATTTCAACTGCATGAGACGAGCTATTATCATCGGTCTGGCGGCATTCCTGCTGATCGTAGTGGCCGCTGTCCTCGTGTCTCCCGTAGTCGATCTCAATCCAGCCGCATTCCGCTCACCATCTTGGGCATTTGCCCTACTGATGTGTTTGGCATTCTTCAAGAAGTTGTCTGCTCTGGTACGATCGGCACACCTTTCTGTTAACGCGAGGCCGACCAATTTTTGGCCCGTCCCGACACCCCCAAAACACGCATTCGAGCTGAACTGCGCACGTTTGTGTTAGGACGTCCATCGCCTTGCTGCCCCTGGCATCTGCCCCTCGATTCGGCCTAGTGGGACAGGAACGACTCGTTGGGGTCAGGCGGCTCTGGCGTGGTCGGAAAGCACCCGAGCCAGATACAATCCGTCCATCGAAACAATAGAACTCTCGACACTGACTTCTCAAACCGTCTTCGGTGCCGATCACCTATTCGGAGGAACGACCTCCTGGAGGCGACGATATGGATTTGCTAACAACCATAAGCGTCGTGAGTGCCATCACTGCGGTCCTTAGTTGGATCAGCCTGCGCTGGCTCAAGACAACAACGATTGGTGTTCCAGCGCTTACCGCATTTGCGGCCGTCGCCCTTGTTTCTGGTGGGAATCGATTGAGCGGCATTCGACAATGGTGTGCAAATCTGACGGCTGTGTTCGATCCGTCTCGCCTCTTCTTCTATGTAGTGGTTCCCCTTCTACTGTTTACTGCCTCGTCGTGCTTTGGTTTCAACCCGTTGGGAAGGAAACACATCGCGTCATCCGGTACCGCGATCTTTCGAGGACTGCTGACTGCTTTCGGAGTGGCCGGCGTCATCAGCTCCATCTCGCGTGGTGCCATCGACTGGTCTGAATGCATGCTCTTCGGCAGCTTGGTTTCTGCAACGGATTCCGTCGGCCAAGCGCGGCTCTTAGCTCACAGTTCGGCATCAGGCAATCTTCGACGCCAGTTAATACGCGAATCAATCATCAACTCCGTATTTGCAGCATCGCTTTTCATCGCCATACTCCAGTTGACACAATCTGAGTCGTCTGCCGCGTGGAAGAGCACCCTTCTATTGCTCATACAGGCCGTTGGCGGCGTGATGCTTGGTCTTGCTGCCGGCTGGGCTGGCGCGCGGGCGATTGATGGTCTTGAGGATCGTGCGACAACGGTCCTGGTCGTCGGTGCGCTACTGTGCATAGCTTTTCTTACATCGCAGAATTTTGGACTGGCAGGTCCGCTCGAAGCTGTGGCATCCGGGCTCGCGTTTCGACTGTCCAGCTGCGATCGGCAGCGCGAAGATGTTGAGGAGACTCCTTCGCCGGATTTCTGGAACGCAATCGCCGATATAGAGAATTCCGTGCTCTTTGTCATGCTGGGACTTTGGATAGCAGCTAACGGCATGAACGCCACCGCAATCACTGCCGGCCTTGCAGGACTTCTCGCCACACTCCTCGTGCGATTCGCTTCAACTCGCATCGCAATACTCCATTTCTCAAAGAGGGGTTTTTGGGAGCGCCGATCGGCTCTGTTGCACGTATTGGGAGGATGCAGAGGCGGTATACCGATAGCGCTGGCGTTAGCGGTGCCCTATCCGGCAACTCGTTCCTGGATTTTAGGTGCGACGTTCATCGTCACGGTGTTTTCAACCGTGGTTCAAGCTGGAACGATCGGCTGGATTTCTCCATTTGGAGGACGTAAGGCCGGCCAATCCGATCTCGCTGCAAATTAAGGACTGGTAAACCTGATGCCGCTCACCAACTCATTTTGTGGCCCCGCGATCGTAGGCCTTTTCTGCTTGGCCTACATTTTCGTATTCGCAGAGGAGTTCCTTCATCTGCGTAAATCGAAGCCTGTAATGGTAGCAGCTGGCCTTATCTGGATCCTGGTTGCAGTCGATTTTCAACTCAAGGGTGGAGGCGCAGATGTGAGCGTGAGATTGCGGCACGTCTTGCTCGAATTCTCTGAGCTGTTCCTCTTTCTCCTTTCCGCAACCAGCTTCGTGAACGCGATGGTGGAGCGAAATGTGTTTGAGGCTCTCCGATCGCGGCTCACGATACTCCGTCTGTCAAATCGAGGGGTGTTCTGGCTCACCGGCATAATCGCCTTCCTGCTATCTCCGATAGCTGACAACCTGACCACAGCCCTGGTCGACGGAACACTCGCAATCTCCGCCTTGGGCAAGGATAGGAAAGCGATCGTCGGAACTCTCGTGAACATTGTAGTCGCGGCAAACGCAGGAGGAGCATTTTCCCCATTTGGGGACATTACGACGCTGATGGTCTGGCAGAAGGGCGTAGTTCCATTCGGTGCGTTTTTTGCTCTCTTTGTTCCTGCACTTATCAGCTGGCTTGTTCCGGCTGTCATCATCTCCTTCACGATCAGTGGAAGAAGCGTACCTCTCGAGCGAAGCAATGTGCGCGTTCGGAAGGGTGGATACGTAGTTGCCGCGATGCTTCTGAGCACGATTGTTGTG
>NZ_JQKI01000101.1 GCF_000745965.1 Edaphobacter aggregans DSM 19364
CATCTTCGGTCCGCCGACACGGCCGTAAGCCGCATAAGCGTCGGTCTATAAAATGCCTGCGAAGTCTTCCAGGAAACGCATGGGCCCTTCGCGTCCGCGCCCCATGCGGAACTCGAAGATTGCTGCGCCGCCCGGAGTTCCGTATTGCCACAGATAGCCGGGGTGGTTCCTCGACCGGCCATCGCGTGTCTGCACATCCACCGGGCGTCTCATCGGCCTGGATGTAGTTACCCCTGACTAACTCGCGGCCCATGACCGCGACCAGAGGCATCAGTAAATCCCCGACGCGCATCACCCAGCCATCGATGGTTTCTCCATTCCACAGCACCATAATGTGAGGTGTGCCTAACGATTCTAAATCGGGGTTCTTAAGGCATAGATGAAATAAGGACTCCGTTCCGAGGAAGTTCAATCGCAATACCATCTGACTCAGCGCGATTTGTCCCTTCGCCGAAGAGGTGTGAATTTATTGAATGGCTAGCGAGGTCGGTCTGCGCGGTGCTTATGTGCAAGACAGTGTCTTCATTACCCCGATGAATTGCGATCAGGATACGCTGTGCTCCTGCGGTGCGTTCGTAAACAATCGAATCATACGACGTGTAAAGAATCTGCATGCTACCGATGAGTAGTGCCGGCGTACGTTTACGCAGGGAGAGGAGATTACTTGTCCAATCGTATATTTCAGTTTGAGTCGGAGAGCGCATGGATGCCTGGAATGCATTGTTCTTACCGTCGCCGAAGCCGCCTGGAAAGTCACGACGATTATCGGGGTCCTGGTAGCCCTCCAAGCAGATCTCATCGCCGGAATACAAGTGCGGCATACCGCGCACTGTGAGAAGAAAGGCCATTGCGAGTTTATTGGCCGCGAGGCTTCCACCCGGCGCGCTGGCGAAGCGATTGAGGTCATGGTTGTCGATAAATGGTGTGAGGCGCTCGGGGTTCGGATAGAGCGCGTCCTGTCGCAAAACCTTCGCCAGTTCCTCCATGGAGGCGCTGCCGCTGAAGGCATTGCGGATGGCGTAGTGCAGTGGGAAGTCGAGTGGCGACCATTGGCCGGTATCGACGCCGTTGCGGGTGACGCCGCCTGCGAATGAGGAGACGATCTGCGGATCGGGGTTGGAGATCTCGCCAACGGTGGTGAGGCTTGGATAGAGAGCGTGGAGCTGGGAGTGAAACTGGCTCCAGAACTCGCGGCCGACGTAAGGGAAGGTGTCGATGCGCAGGCCGTCGAGGCTTACCTCTTCGGTCCACCAGATGGCGTTCTGGATGAGGTATTTCGCTACGGCAGGATTTTCCTGGTTGTTGTCGGGCAGGGCATCGGCGAACCAGCCTTCGGTAATGTTGCGCTCGTCTCGCCACGGAGCGTATGGATTGGTGAGTGGCTGGAAATCCATGATGGCCGCGGTGTGGTTTGCTTTGGTGCCGTGAAACCATGTTGGCTCGGGTGAGTCGTCGACCCAGGGATGCCGTGGGCCGACGTGGTTCGGAACGGTGTCGAGCACGAGCTTCATGCCGCGTTCGTGAAGGGCTTTGCTGAGGGCTTTCAGATCGTCGAGCGAACCGTAGTGCTCATCGACCGCGTACATATCGGTAGCATGATAGCCATGATAGGCCTCGGGGCTGTGGTTCTGATAGACAGGCGTGATCCATATAGTAGTGATGCCGAGCGTCTGAAGGTAGTCGAGGTGATCGATGATGCCGCGCAGATCGCCTCCGTGCCAGCCGTGAGGGTTGGCGCGTTCTGCTTTGGCGGGGGCACTGTCGGCGGAGCCCTTTGCTTCAGGGCCGTCGTTTGCATGGTCCCCATCGGCGAAGCGGTCGGTCATGATGAGATACATGACGTCACGCGAAGAGAAGCCAGCGAAGCCGTCGCTGGGCGTGCGGCGAGCTTCAAATTTGAAGGCATCTGTGCCTTGCCCTGCTGAGTCTCAGCTGTGAGCGTGATCTCGCCGGCGGCTGTTGCATCCTTGCTCAGCCATAGCTCGGCCCAGTGGCCGTTCTCGGAGAGCATAGTGCGTTTGATCGGCAATCCGCCGACGATGAAGCGAGCATCAGTGAGATGCTCGCCTTTCACAAGCAGCATGGGAGCGGGCATGTTGATCCACCAGTTGGGAGGATCGACTTTGTCGATCCGCGGAGCCTGCGCGCTGAGTGGCAGACAGGAGAAGAGGAGTGAGGAAGCAACGGTGGCAGCGAAACGATGAAGCATGATTGACGGACTCCGAAGTTGTTTCGAACAAGAAGGGCGCCGCTGTTGCTGCGGCGCCCCAGAGTGGTTAGCCAGCCTCTTAGAAGAGGAGGCGAATTGCCATCTGCATCTGACGCTCGGAGGCCTGACGCGTTGCTGTGATGCGACCGAAGGTCCCATCCGTGATGTTGCCATCAGGGTTGGTGAACTGTGGCGTGTTGGTTACGTTGAAGACCTCAGCACGCAACTCGGTCTTGAACCGCTCCGTGATGCCGACTGTCTTGAAGATCGAGACGTCGCCGCTGGCGATCCCGGGTCCGAAGAACTCGTTACGTCCCGAGTTTCCCTGGCGTCCTGCCGGAGCCACCATTCTGAAGGCGGCGGGGCTCAGGTAGTAGCCGGAGATGCTGCGGAGGTAGATCGGCTGGCTGCCGGTGAGGTCGGCGCGGATGCTGGTGCCGCCACCGTAGACCGGGAAGGTAACGCTGAACGGCGTACCCGTCTCCGCCTGCACGATCGTGTTGAGCTGCCATCCGCCGATGACATAGTCGAGCCCACGGCTCAGGTTGCTGCCGAACCTCTGGCCGCGGCCGAACGGCAGGTTATACAGCGCGCTGGCAACGAAGACGTGCCGCTGATCCAGTGAGCTGTTGCCCTTGTTCAGGCTGTGGTCGTAGAAGTACAGATCGCTTACGGCGTAGAAGCCGAGATAGCCGTTGGTGTTATCGATGTTGCGCGCCCACGTATATGAGCTGGTAAGTGTGAGGCCCTTGGAGGCGCGGTAGTTCAATTGTGCCTGCAGGCTGTTGTAGTGGCTGACGCCGTCGTTCAGGTTGTAGACCACCTGGCCGAGGGTCGGGAACGCCGTAGGCGTGGTGGCCGAGGTAGAGAAGGGTTTGCTGTTGTAGTTGTAACCCGTGGCCAGGTGCGTGCCGATGTTGCCGACGTAGCCGACGGTCATCACCATCTTCGGCGTCAGCTCCTGCTGAATCTGAAGATCATACTGCTGCACGGTGGGTAACTTCTCCGTCTGGTTCACAGCGAAGACGTTGGCCCCGGTGAGTTGCGACGTGGTGGGCAGCGGCAGGGGGTTGGTGGCCTGCGCGCTGTTCAACGATCCGTTCGGCGCATTCTGACCGGTGAAGGCGATGCGATAGCCCTTGCTGGCGTAATAGGCTGTGCTGCCGCCAAAGGGAACCTGTTGTCCGAGCTGATTGTCGATGCCGCCACGGTCGAGGAAGTAGAAGAGGCCGTAGCCGCCACGCAGCACGGTCCTGCCCTGACCATCAAGGTCGTAGGCGAAGCCGATACGCGGGGCGAAGTTGTTGAAGCGGTTGTTGATGATGGAGCGTCCGACGCCGTTCTGTCCGGCGATGAACTCCGTCGGGTTGTTGGCGGGGCTGTTGGGATCGAGAGCGGCCTGGCGGTTGTGCATCTCGTAGGGATAGGTAATGACGTCCCAGCGGATGCCGAGGTTCAGCGTCAGACGGCGGCTGACCTTCCAATCGTCTTGTCCGAAGATGCCTACCTCGTAGTTGCGTGTGCCGAAGAGCCCGCTCTGCGCGCCGATGCTGTAGTTATCAGAGAAGCCCGCGAGGACCTCGGACACGTCGTAGCCGGTGAAGTCACCATTACCCAGCTGGAAGTACCCCTTGCCCGCGATAGGACGGAAGAAGGCTACCTCACGACGGATAGCGTTGCCGCCGAATTTGAAGACGTGGCTTTTGTAGGTGTATGTGAGTGCGTCGTTGATCTGGTAGGTATTCTCAGGTACGAGGTAAGTGCCATAGTCACCGGTGTACTCAAGCTGGCTGCCGTTGCCACCAATGAGCGCTCCGCCGCCAAGCTGAGCCGTGCGATTGGCATTCACGATGCCGAGGTCGGCCGAGATCGGCAGGTTGGTGAAGACAGGCACGTTGGCGAAGGTGTAGCGGTTAAAGCCTGCGCGGAGCTCGTTGATGGTGTTGGGGCCAAAGGTGTGGGTTTCGCCCAGGGCGTAACCGCGAGCGTGCACGTAGTTGGTGCCGGAGGCGAAGCCTGCGGGCAGGGTCGGGAACTCCGAGGTGCGGCTAAAGTTGCTGTTGTCATAGCTGAAGCGCGCGAAGAGACGGTCCTTGGCGCCGACGTTGTAGTCGAGGCGGCCGTCGATGGTGTTGGTCTTGCGAGTGTCACGACGGATGGTGCGGTAGTTGTTCTGGGTGCCGTTCAGCGTGCCGGGAATGTTCGGCAGCGGATAGGCGTTGAGGTAGTTTATGCCGGCTGCATTGAGACGGCTTGCCGGAATGATGTTGCCTGGGAACTGCTGGCAGGTGGTTGGATCGTAGATGCCGCCGTTGACCACGACCGTCGTCACGCCTGGGGTGCCGCAGATGGAGGGTGCCTGGGTGGCGCCGGTGCCGAGCAGTTGGCTGAAGTTGCCCTGACGCATCAGTGCCGTGGGCACAGTGACGATCTGGGGATTCAGCGGAGTGCTTTCGCGGGAGCCGGAGTAGTCGCCGAAGAGGAAGAGCTTGTCCTTGATGATGGGGCCGCCGAGCGTGCCACCGAAGGTGTTGCGCTTGAACGGGAGGGCAGGTGTCTTGCTCGCGCCAAGGAACTGGTAGTTTGGGCTGGCGTCAAACAGATTCGAGCGGGCGAACCAGTAGGCCGATCCGTGATAGCTGTTGGATCCGGATTTGATGGAGGTCTGAACGATAGCTCCGCCGGCACGACCGAACTCCGCAGGGGCCGTGCTGGTGTTTACGCGGAACTCTTCGGTGGCTTCGACGTTGGGGAAGAAGTCGAGGGTGTTGACGAGGCCTTCGTTGTTGTCGATGCCGTCGAGGATATAGTTGTTGGCCTGGGGGCGAAGCCCGTTGGTCGAGAGCGAGCCGCCGCCAGAGGAGCTGTTGCGGAAGGTTTCGGCGTCGCCGTTTACGCCGGAGGCACTGTTGCCGTAGTTGCCGCGGGTGACGCCGGGAGTCAGCAGGGCCAGCTGGGTAAAGTTCCGTCCATTCAGCGGAAGCTCAGTCACCTGCCGGCCGGCGACGACTTCGCCGACCGAGGAGGTGCCGAGATCAATGATCGGTGCGGCACTGGTGACTTCGATGCTCTCGCTGGTGCTGCCGACGGCCAGCTTGAAGGTGATGGTCTGGGTCTGCGAGACCTGAAGATCGAAGGTCTGGGTCGTTGTCTGGAATCCGTTCATCGTGGCGGTGATCTTGTACTGGCCACGCGGCAGTGCAGAGAAGTTGAAGTTACCAACTCCATCGGCTGTAGTGGTCTGCTTGGCAGACGTCTGTGTGTTCTCGATGGTGACGGTTGCACCGGGGATGCTGGCCTCGGTGGTGTCCTCGACGACTCCGGTCACACGGCCGGTATCGGTCTGCGCCTCCAGCGAAAGATGGGTAAAGCCTAGTAGGAGTGCCGAGAGGGCAACCAACAGGTAAGAGGGAAAGCTCCTGATTTTGAATTTCATTGAGTCATGTCTCCAAAAGGCCGCAGCCGGGCGGGGTGCCTTACTGCGGCAGCGTGAAATGTCCATGAATCGGAAGCTGCAATTCCATCTCCGGGGCATCGTTTTGCTATGAAAGTCGAATCAACAGATAAGACCTGTTTTTTGTTTTGTTTGACTGGAGTTATCAACTCGCGGGAAATGCATCGACGAGCTGCGAGTGTTACATTTCTTACATGGGCTCAAATCCCGTACGAGTTGCCTTTGGTACGTTTGAGGCGGATCTCTCCACGGGAGAGCTTTGGCGGGGTGGTTTCCGGATCAAGATTCAGGGGCAGCCCTTCCGAGTGTTGGCTGAACTGGTTCAACGGCCCGGACAGGTCGTCACTCGCGAGAAGCTTCAGGAGCGAGTCTGGGAAAAAGGGACCAACGTCGACTTCGATCACTCTCTTGGAACCGCCATTAATAAGATTCGCGAGGCGCTGGGGGATAACGCCGACAATCCTCGCTTCGTAGAGACGCTGCCCCGGAGAGGCTACAGGTTCATCGCTCCAGTCACCGTATTGGACAACCCATCTGCGGCCCTGGTTACATTGAACGCGAACGCTGCAGCTCCTTCCGTTCCTCACGAAGCTGAGCCGGAGGGTCTTGCCGCTCCTGAAATCGAAGCGGCACAGCCAGTGCAAGAAGTGAAGGCGAATGGCCGTGGCTGGATTCCATGGTTACTGGCAGCTGGTCTTGTTGCGGTTGCAGCGACAGCGGGTTTTACGGTCGGACTTAGGGACGCTGGACCTCAGGTTCCTTCTCTTCGCCAGATCACGCATGCTCAGAGAATTCTGCCCGGAGGAGACGCCATGGAGGTCTTTCCGGTAACGGTGACCGACGGGCTGCACCTGTTTGCTTCGGTTATTCGCGACGGCAGCGTCCACCTCGATCGTATTCCTATCGCTGGCGGTGAGAGCGAACCGATTGTGCTTCCGGATGAGGTTGCCGGACCGGCGATTGCGAACATCTCTCACGACGGCCTACGTCTCCTGGTGCGAAGCCACGCCTCCAATCAGTCCGAGCAACCTCTATTTATAGTCCCCTCGTCCGGTGGGTCGGCCCAGAGAGTCCTGAGGGTGCTGGCTCACGACGCGACATGGATGCCGGACGATCAACACATTCTGTATGCGGCAGATAACGAACTGTTTGAGACATCATTGGACGGTTCCGCTCCGGTCCACTATGCGTCGCTTCCGGGGCGGGCTTTCTGGCTGCGCTGGTCGCCTGACGGAAGGCTGTTGCGGTTCACTTTGTTCAACCCCTTGGCTCATACGCTCGCTCTGTGGGAGATGAATGCCGACGATCATCGCGCGCGCCCCGTTCTTGCAGGGTGGTCGCAGTCGCGGAAGATTTGCTGCGGAAGCTGGATGTCCGATGGCGCCAGCTTCGTATTTCAGTCGACCCAGGGTATGACATCGGACTTGTGGCTGCTGCGCAAGGGATCATCGCAGCCCATAAGGCTCACAGATGGCCCGCTCGCCTATCAGGGGCCGGTGCCCGAGCGCTCGCAGCAGAGAATATTTATGACCGGCTTGTCTTCCGAAGGCGAGGTGCAACTCCTTCGCCCGGGATCGCACGAGTTCGTTCCGGCCCGCAGCTTCTACAGCGAAGCAACTCGCCTGGAAGAGACACGCGATGGCAAATGGCTGGCGTGGGTGGATATCGAGGGGCGTCTGTGGCGTGCGCGCTCGGACGGATCTGAGTTGCTACAGTTGACGCCCAGCGATCTGCAGGTCTTCACCGCGCACTGGTCGCCTGATGGTTCACGGCTCGCCTTGATGGCGAGGTCGGCATCGGGTGCCTGGAGCATCTACCAGGTGGTGGCGGATGGCAGCGATCTGCAGTCGCTCTTCCAGAGCCAAAGCAATACGGCCGATCCGACGTGGTCGCCGGATGGGAAAAGCATCGTGTTCGGGCAGGTTCCTGACCTGATGGGAAAGGATGCGGCTCCACGAACGATCCAGATCCTGGATCTCAAATCGCACCAGTTGACGACATTGCCTGGCTCGCAGGACTTGTTCAGCCCACGCTGGTCGCTCGATGGGCGGTACATCGCCGCGATGTCGCTGGATCAGAAGCAGCTCAGGTTGTATGAGGTCGCGAGCAGGCAGTGGCGTGTGCTGTCGTACCGATCGGCGGCGGACCCGGTCTGGTCCGCGGACAGCCGCTGGATCTATGCCGATGCGTTCATGGAAGAGGGGCAGCCCGTTTATAAGGTCTCGGTTGCGGATGGCCGCATCGAGGAGCTTGGCGGAATTGGAAACCTTCATTCGACAGAGTTTAGCGACCTTGTGTTATGCGGTCTGTTTCAGGACGGAACGGTTGCGGTTCGTGCCCGTCTGACGACTGCGAACCTGTTTTCGCTCGATCTAGTCAACAAAGGATGAATAGATAACGATCTGAAAACAGAGCGCTTTTTTGTTGAAGAAAAGTTGAAGTGAAAAAGCAGGGAAGCGGATTGCCTGTATCATTCGCGGAATGATGAGGTTGCGGTATGCGAAGCTGGTCCGTTCCCTTCTGAGTCTACTGGTCATTGTGCTGTCGCCGTCTGCTATGAGCGCGCAGCAGATTCACCTTACTTCAAACGGCCTGACCGCGACCTGGTACGGGACGACCCTTGAGATCACGGCTCTGAGGACGACAAGCTGCGTGTTGCGGGAGTGGCGGACTCAGGTCCCAGAAGATGTTTCATGGGCGGTCCTGCCGGCTAGCCGCACCACGGTGTGACGGTAAGTCCCGACGCCCGAGGATTCCGCACGCTGTGGAACACGGACAGCTTCTGGTGGCAGAAGTCCACAGTCCCGATCTACAAGAGCATCCCGTTCTTTCTCGGAGAAAGAACGGGGCGCTATTATGGCGTGATCTTCGACAACACCTGGAGAACATCGTTCGACTTTGGCCGCGAGAACGATCAGGAGTACAGCTTCGGCTCGCAGGGCGGACCCATCGACTACTACTTTCTGTATGGGCCGGAGCCGCGGATGTGATGGCGGCGTATGCGTGGCTTACAGGGCCTTCGCCTCTGCCTCCACTGTGGTCGTTCGGCTTTCAGCAGTCACGCTACTCGTATTCTCCAGAGTCACAGTTGATGGATGTTGCTGCGAGGCTTCGGAGCGACAAGATTCCAGCGGATGCACTATGGCTGGATATCGATTTCCAGAAAAACAACATGCCTTTCACGGTCGACCCGGAGCGCTTTCCACGCATTCCTGATATGGTCAGCCAGTTGGCTCGTGATCACTTCCACCTGACTTGATTGGCGGATCTTCACATCGCGCAGAAGCCGGACCCCGGTTTTGCGCCCTATGATTCGGGGATTGCGGGGGATCACTTCGTTAATAACCCCGACGGAACGAACTAGGTCGGTCCGGTGTGGCCGGGGCCTTCGCTCTTTCCTGACTTCACGCGGCAGCAGACGCGCCAGTGGTTCGGCACGCTCTACAAGGATTTCGTGAAGGACGGTGTCTCGGGCTTCTGGGACGACATGAACGAGCCGGCCGTGTTTCGCTATCCCACGAAGACGATGCCGCTTGACGTGCAGCATCGGATTGACGAGCCCGGCGTCGTTACTCGCACAGCGACCCACCGCGAGGACACACAACATATTCGGCATGAGGATAGCCGGGCGACCTATGACGGCCTGCTGGCGTTGCGTCCCGAACGAACGGCCTTATGTGATGACGCGCGCCAGCTATGCAGGTGGCCAGCGTTACGCTGTGACCTGGACCGGTGACAACAGCTCAACGTCGAACCACCTTCGCATGACGATTCCTCAGCTGATGAATCTCGGTATGAGCGGCTTCAGCTTTGCGGGGCGGACATGGGTGGGTTTGCCGGTGCTCCGCCGACGGACCTGCTGACGAAGTGGCTTGAGATAGCGGCCTTTCAACCGATCGATCGTGACCACTCGGCCAAAGGAACTCGGTTGTATGAGCCCTGGGTCGATGGTCCCGAGCACGAGGCGATGCGGCGTCGCTACATCGAGGAGCGCTATCGTCTTTTGCCGTACATCTATACCGTGGCGAAGGGGACCTCGCGGGATGGCATGCCGATGATGCGACCCCTCTTTATGGAGCTTCCGCATGCTGCCGCAGACGGTAGCCCTATGGACCCTGGCGGTGCAGAGTTTCTCCTCGGGCCGGACCTGCTGATCGCGCCAAACCCGTCTCCTGAAGAGATCGCACCGTATGAGCTCCATCTGTCGCCAGGACGATGGTATGACTACTGGACCGGCAATCGTGTCGGTGGTGAAGCTACAGCGCAGGCCCATGACGCGGAGCTGCGCGATGCTCTCTTACAGAACCAGCGCGTTCTCTTGAAGCCCGATCTGGCGACGGTTCCAGTTTATGTGCGCGGTGGCGCAATTCTGCCGCTGCAGAATCTCGTTCAGAGCACGGAAGAGACGCCCAAAGGTCCTCTCACTCTTCGTGTCTATGTCCCCGCACAAAATCAAAGTTGCGAAAGCTCCACCTATGCTGACGACGGCCACACGCTGAACTACAGACACGGTGATTATTACCGTGTGAAAGCATCATGCGCGGTTGACGCAAACGGCACAGTGACCGTGACACTTAATGCCCCCGAAGGGAATTATCGACCGCAATGGGAGAGTCTTCGCGTCGAGCTTGTAGGTGCCCCACACACGCCATCAGAGGCGATCATCGATGGCGCAAGTCTTCCAATTACGACGAACGACCGTCTGCCGGGGCTTACGTTTGAGAGGAACTCGAAGTTAATCACAATTATCTTTCGTTAGCCTATTTAGCTCCTTTACTCGCGCGTGCTGGGATCAAGTGAGTTCTGGACGGCTGGCCGAGAGTCCTGAGGACTGCACGACGTTGATAGGACTGCCACTCTGTGCGGTAAGGATGCCACCGACCTGCCAGCCATCGCAGAGCCCAGGGGTTGCAGCCACCACCGAACATCTGCGAAAAGAGCGGCTGATCAACGACGTTGCTCGTGAGCCGGTTGCGGATGTCGGAACTGGCCGGACCGTAGTCGGCGTTGATGTTGCAGGGGGTCCTGCAACGCTGTTGGTGAATAATGTCGGCCTCGTCGGTGTGTGAGAGTGCCTTGGCCCATGTGTAGTAGAGGTTCCACGAGAGGTGTCATAGAAATTGAAGGTGCCGAGGTTCGATACAGGGCCGGTTGCCGGTTATGCGGTATGGCTGGTTGATCTGACGTGTAGTCGTCAGGTGTGGATGCCGTGATTGCCGACGTAAGAGAGATCGAACGCCCAGTTGCGAGAGAACCCCTCGATCGAGGGGGAATATTAAAGAATCAACTGTTTATGGCTACTTCAAGATAACCATCTTGCCCATCGTTTAGGTTACACACTAAAATAGAGGGTAGAGGTATCCTATGAAGCAGTGGCAGTCACCTAACTATGAAGAAGTCTCGCTGAATTGCGAGATCAACTCCTACGCTCCCACGGAAATCTAACCGTCAATGTGGTTACATGTGCTGGGGGCCGCCGCAGGCGGTGGCCTTCCGCAATGGAATTGCGCCTGCACTAACTGTGTGGCTGCGCGTTCCTGCTCTCCTCTCGTAACTCCACGATCGCAATCGCAACTGGCTGTCTCCGGCGATGGCTGTTCCTGGTATCTGGTGAACGCCTCCCCAGATCTGCGGGACCAGTTGCTCCGCAATCCGAAGCTGCACCCGCATTCAGAACAGGGTCTTCGGAATACGCCCATCTCCGGTGTCGTGCTCACTAGTGCCGATCTCGACCACACCCTTGGATTGCTCTTGATGCGGGAGTTCACTCCTGTATCGATCTACTCGACTGCCGGGGTCCGTGCCGTTCTCTCGACGAATCCGTTCTTTTCGATGTTGGATCGCGTCCCCGGTCAGAGCCAGTGGGGTGTCTTACCGACTGGAACTCCGATTGTGTTGGATGGAAACCTCAAAGTAACCATGGTCAGGCTTCCTGGCAAACCACCGGCTTATGTTTCCGATGAATGGCGAAAGCAACTTGATTCTGAGGATATGACCGTAGGGCTCATCCTTGAAGCCACAAACGGCCGACGCGCGGCCTACTTTCCCGCGCTCCCCGCTCTTTCTAAGGAGACGCTGTCGCTCTTTGAGACCTGCCAGGTTGTGCTGGCGGACGGAACCTTTTGGAGTGAAAGCGAGTTGCAGAGTTTACAAGCGGGAACTCCGTCAGCAACGGAGATGGGACACATACCGATCGGTGGCGATACCGGATCTTTGAGAGCTCTCTCGAATCTCAGCCACGCCCGTAGTATCTATACTCACATCAACAATACGAATCCTGTCCTTGATGAATCGAGCCCGCAACATCGCGTCGTCCTGGAAGCTGGATGTGAGATTGCATTTGATGGAATGGAGATCAACCTCTGATGTCGTCTGCGTTACTGGGTAAAGCGGAGCTTCGCCAACGTCTGCAAGAGACCGGCGAGGCCATGTATCACCACAAACATCCCTTTCACCTTCGGATGCATGCAGGCGAATTGACGCGAGGGCAAATGCAGGCGTGGGCGCTCAATCGCTTTTACTACCAGAGTGTCATTCCGATTAAAGACGCGGTTATTCTCTCGAAATCGGATGACCCGGCATTTCGTCGCGCCTGGCGCAAACGGATCGTGGACCACGACGGAGATGGCAATCAGCCGAACTCTCCCGGTGGCATCGAGAAATGGATTCAACTTGCAGAAGCAACGGGGCTGTCGAGAGATCTTGTGCTGAGCGGCAAAGCGATCCTCCCTGGGGTCCGTTATGCGGTCGATTCATACATCGACCTGGTCACACGCGGAACGTTGCTGGAAGCGGTCTCGTCCTCCTTAACAGAACTCTTCGCGGGCAATCTCATTGCACTTCGTATGGATGCGTTACGAAAATACTATCCTTGGCTCGTCCCGGGATTGGCCTACTTCCAGGGACGATTGACGCAAGCGCCAGAAGATGCAGCATTTGCCTTTAATTATGCGTTCGAGCACGCAACCACACCGGAATTGCAGGAGGTCGTCGTGGAGTGCCTGCAGGAGAAATGCGCGCTGCTATGGGCGCAACTCGACGCGCTTTACTACTCCTACGTCGAACCAGGACATACACCACCGCAACCAGGTATATTCCAACCGGAGGTAGCGTGAGCCTGGAATCGAACGCAATTCCGCAACTTGCGCCCGGCTGCCGCGTACGCAATACGGCCGAAGAAGCTATTCTTCTGATTCCAGAAGGGATGCTGAAGCTCCAAGGAAGTGCTGCGGAGATTCTCTCCCTGATTGATGGACAGCGCTCTATCCATGAGATTGTCAGCGAACTCTGTCGGCAATATGGCCCGGAAGCCACGGAACAGATCACGACCGAAGTTCATAATTTTCTGGAACGTTTGCACGCACGCAGTGTGCTCTCGTTTTCCGGTCTCTGAGATGACGAATCCATCCATCCCGTCTCCGCTTTCGCTCGTGGCTGAGTTGACGCACCGCTGCCCTCTGCATTGCGTCTACTGCTCTAATCCGTTGGAGATGCAACCAGCCTCGGCAGAACTTGGGACAGACGACTGGACGCGTGTGTTTCGAGAGGCGGCAGCACTAGGCGTTGTGCATCTGCATCTGACTGGTGGAGAGCCCCTTGCCCGCACGGACCTTGCCGAACTCGTCGCTGCAGGACGCGAGGGTGGTCTGTACGTGAATATGATTACATCGGCGTTGGGACTCAACGCCGAACGGTTGCAAGCGCTGGTCGATGCAGGACTCGATCATATTCAACTGAGTTTGCAGGACGCCGATGAGGCAGAGGCGAATCGCTTTGCGGGAGCGCGAGCGCACGCGCATAAGCTTTTGATGGCCGAGCTTATCGGCAGCCATCGCCTCGCCTTCACTGTCAACATTGTGGTCCATCGCCAAAATCTGGAGCGTTTGGAGGCAATGATTGCGCTGGCGGAGAGTCTCGAACCGCAGCGCATCGAGATCGCGCACGTCCAGTATTACGGCTGGGCCTTTCAAAATCGGAACCAACTACTGCCGACCCGGGACCAGGTAGGCCGCTCCATCTCGATCTTGAAAGCGGCGCAGCAGCGTCTCGCCGGCCGAATCCATCTGCAGAGTGTCTTACCAGATTACTATGCAAAATTTCCCAAAGCTTGTGTAGGTGGCTGGGGTCGTCAACTGCTGCTGATTGATCCCTCCGGACAGGTGTTGCCATGCCATTCGGCTAGCATCTTGCCAGGACTTCAATTCGATACCGTGAGAACGCATCACCTCGACTGGATATGGAGGCATTCCACAGCCTTCCAACGTTTTCGCGGATCTGACTGGATGCAGGAACCTTGCCGTTCTTGCGACCGGAAAGAACTGGACTTCGGAGGTTGTCGCTGCCAGGCATTGCAGATCCTTGGAGATGCAGAGGCTACGGACCCTGCATGTCATCTGAGTACCCATCACCAGATGCTTGTTGATATCTCCGAAGCCGCGCCTTTGCAGGATGGCCACATGCTGTATCGGATTTTGACCCCGCCGCAATCCTCAGTATCATAGGCTATCCGGCTCATTGGAGAGACTGTCGGCAATTCCGGGAGGACTTGTGTCCATTCGGTTCGGGTGGTGGCTCCGGTAGAGTCCAACCTGGGATCTTCCCGTTGGAGTGCGAGTCCCAGTCTCATGCAGCGCACTTATGCGTGACAAACCATCTTTTTTGAGCAATTTACCTATATTAAGCCTCCAGACTTATTTGGCGATGCTTCAGAATGAGGATCAATCGAAAGGATGGGCGACATAGTTAAGCCGTCAAAAGAGAAAAGGTGTGTACCTAGCTTTGTAACGAAGAGGTGTGCGCACAGACAGCGGAGTGGCTTTGGATGAGGTTGCGCATTCCGCAATAACGCGCATTAGCAGTGCTAGTTGGAACAGGTCGTGACGAGCGTCTCTTCGACCATCTTCCGCTTCTCCTCCACCGTCCAATAGCGACGCTTCCCGGATCTATCACCAGCTACCAGGATCCCTTCCATCCACGCTCCTCGGCGGCTGCACACCACCACAAGAAGAGCTTGACCCCGCCGCCTCAGCCTGTACAGGCGGCCAAAAAACCACGCTTACTGAACAGGCTGGCTTCGGCGCTTCGATCCGCTCAGCGCTATGGTTCTCAACAAAAAGGCCCCCAGCATGCCGGGGGCTTTTTGATATTTCTAATAACCTCGTTTTAGCCGCCGCAGAAGGGCAGCTGGCCTTTGCGTATTTAGGCCTTAACGTTCTAACTCTTAAAGATAGAAGTCCCTCTAATCTAAGAAGTTGTTGAAGAATGCGACTGCTGTGCAGTCATGTTCGTCTAACTGGGATGCGTGGAGATGAGCGGGTTCAGGATGGGATGTTCAGCTATGTGTCGTTGGAAGAGCGTGTGCCTCAGGATCACCCGTTGCGTGCGGTGCGCCAGCTGACCGACCAGGTTCTGGGGTCACTGAGTGGGGAGTTTGACCAACTGTATGCTGCGACGGGTCGTCGCTCGATTGCGCCGGAGTATATTCTGCGGGCCTTGTTGTTGCAGGTGTTTTACTCCATCCGTTCGGAGCGGCAGTTGGTCGAGCAGATCGACTACAACCTGCTGTTTCGTTGCTTCGTCGGGCTGGGCATGGACGACGCGGTATGGCACCACGCGGTGTTTTCCAAGAACCGCGATCGGTTGCGAGCAGCGCGGTCGCGCAGCAGTTCTTCAGCGAGGTCAACCGGCAGGCCAAGCGCTTGATGAGCGATGAGCACTTCACCGTGGATGGCACGCTGATTCAGGCCTGGGCCTCGCAGAAGAGCTTTCGTTCGAAGGACGGCTCCGACGATGACGACGGTTCGAGCTTCCGCGGCCAGAAGCGCAGCAACCAGACGCATGCATCGACCACCGATGGCGACGCCCGGCTGTACAAGAAGAGCTACGGCAAGGAGTCGAAGCTGAGTTATCTGGGCCATGCCTTGGTGGACAAGCGCAACGGCCTGATCGCGGCCGCGATGGTCACGCACGCCGACGGATACGCGGAACACGACGCCGCGCTCTTGATGCTGCATGAGACGCAGCAGAACCGCTCGCGGCGCATCACCGTAGGCGCGGACAAGGCCTATGACACGAAGGATTTTGTGGCCACGGCGCGTGAGATGAATGTCACTCCGCATGTTACGAAGAACGAGAAGGGCCGCCGTAGCAATCTGGATCGGCGGACCACACGCCAGCCTGGTTATGGCCTCAGCCTCAGCCGCAGATGGCTGGTTGAGAGAGGCTTGGTTGGCTGAAGCAGATCGGACCACTGCGCCAGGTCAAGCGATGCCCCGTGAATACAGCCGAAATACCACTTTCAAAACAAACTGCATCGGCGACAGAGCGCCAATCCTCACGGAATCCGCACCGCCGTGGTCAAATTCAACAAGCTCCTAAGCTGAGAGAACAAGGTGCTGACGAAGTTCATGCGCGCGTTTGAATTACTGGCCTCGCTCTTACCTGCCTGGCTGAAGTAAAAACGAGTGAGCCGGCCCCGCATGATGGTGCGTATCATCGAGTTGCAGTGGCTGGCTCTTGTCGGTTGTTACTGCTCCCAACGCTAAAATCCAACCGGCATTATTGATGGACGTCGCCGACGTAAGAATGACCCCGGAATCGGCAGGAATCAGAGTATTCAGGTCTTGAATGCCGGTGGCCGCGGACCAGTAAAAGGCATGGCCCGACATCGACGCGTTTGACGTGCCAACGATCTCGCCTTTGTTGTTTATATCGAGAGCGCTGGTGGAGTCACCGTTCAGGGTTCCGATGTCTTGCATGCCACCGTCGGCAGTCCACAGAAACGCGTGGGTCACGTTTGTTCCGATAGAGGAACCAATCACTATGCCAGTCGTGCTGATCTTGCGGGCCTCGCTGGCGATGTCGCCGGGCAGGGTTCCGATGTCTTGCATGCCATCCTTGGCAGTCCACACGAAGGCGTGTTTCGCGCCGGATTGGGTGGAAGCGACACCGACGACCGTGCCTGGGTTGTTGATGCCGTAAGCCTCGCTGGTGTCGCCTCCGGGCAGCGTGCCGAGGCTAGTCATGCCTTTGTTCTTCTTCCATAGAAAGGCGATCGGCGGATGGGCTCCACTGGAGTACCCGACCACCTCATCGGAGTCGCTAACGGCGAAGGCTCTGCTGCCGGTATCGCCAGGGAAGGTGCCGAGATCCTGTAAGCCTCCCTTTTCATCCCAGAGGAAGGCATGGATGTTGGTGTCGGTGTTGGCCTCGCCAACCACTGTCCCCGTGGTATTGACGTCGGAGGCGGAGCTGTATTCGCCTCCTGGGAGGGTTCCGATATCAACAGCCTTGCCGCCAGAGAGGACGAAGGCGTGAGTTTTGACACCGTACTTCTTTCCAGACTTCCCGACTGCCTGACCCGCCTGGTTGATTCTGGTGGAAACGGTATTGCCACCGGGCAATGCGCCTATATCGATCACGCTATAGGATTGAGCGCCGAGCGTTGTGGGCAGAGCGAACAGCAGGACAACTGGCAACGCGCCAAGGCATCTTCGAGTATGGTTTCTCATAGTCTCCCCTTTTCCGTGAAATAGGCTGGGCTGTGTATCGTCCTGCTAGTACTGTGACCGCTTGAATGAGTAGTTCAGTTTCAGGCGTGCCAGCTTCCTTGTGAACTTCCACTTGATGGTGATCTTGTGG
>NZ_JQKI01000102.1 GCF_000745965.1 Edaphobacter aggregans DSM 19364
CGTGCTGTCAAGCGGCCAGGACTATCGGGCAGTTCAAGAGCCAGTCGCTGCCTAGCTAAGCGTAGCTATCAAGATCAAGTTCTCCCACCGAGGTCTGCACCGGATAAGTAAAGATGAAAGAACAGTCAAACGGCGTACCTGAAACCTGATTGCTCAATAGGCTCTTCCACAGCCGAGGGGTTTTGGAGGACAGGTACGCGGCATATCTCATCATGGCCAGGAGACTGATCTCCACCAAAAGGCCGGATACATTGACGCAGACATTCCTTCATCCATAAACTTTTCCCTTGCATTCAGACGGCGGACCATACATTCGGCAACTTCGAGGATGAACTTTCCGAAAACCGACTTCAGCGCAAACTACACAATCGCGGAATTCGCATCGATCATTTCCTACTACCGCCTTCACTGGCTGATAGATTGATCTCATGCGAAATTGATAGAGGGCCGCGAGCACTGATAAAACCGTCTGACCACACTCCCATTTATCATTTATCGTCAAATTGCGATGACCGATGTCTTCCTTTGATGATCTAATGTGTCGTTCGATTTTAGGTTTAGGGGCCAGTTCAGTGCAGGAGCAAACTGCTGGAAATCCATCTCATTGACGGAACCTATGAGTTATTTCGTCACTATTATGCCCTGCCTTCCGTGCGCGATAGTGAAGGACTGGAGGTTGCTGCCGTACGCGGGGTGCTGACGTCGATCTTGAAATTGATTGAGGAGGGCGCCACTCATATAGGAGTCGCGACAGACCACGTCATAGAATCTTTTCGTAACCAAATGTGGCCTGGATATAAGACCGGAGCAGGAATTGAGCCCGAATTGTTGGCTCAATTTCCCCTCCTGGAAAAGGCCCTCGGCGCAATGGGGATAGTCGTATGGCCCATGGTGGAGTTCGAAGCCGACGATGCCCTGGCCGCGGCCGCATCTTTGGCCGCTAAGGATACAGGGGTGGACCGGGTCTTCATCTGCACCCCCGATAAAGATCTCTCGCAATGTGTACAAGGAACCCGAATCGTACAGCTTGATCGTCGGAAACGCCTGGTTCGTGACGAGGCCGGCGTGATCGCGAAGTTTGGGGTTTCGCCGGTCTCGATACCGGATTACCTGGCCCTGGTAGGCGATGCGGCCGACGGTTATCCCGGATTGGGCGGGTGGGGAGCTAAGTCAGCCAGTGCGGTTCTTGCGCGTTATGGCCGTCTCGAACAAATTCCGACGGATTGGCGTGAGTGGGGACTCAACCTTGCGAGTCCGAAGTCGCTCGCAGACACTCTTTCACAGAACCGGAAGTTGGCATTTCTGTTCCGCGAATTGGCCACATTGCGAACGGATATTCCTCTCTTCGCGTCGGTTGAAGAATTGAAATGGACCGGCGCATCAGCGGACTTTCCTGCTTTGGCTGCCCGCCTCGACGCTTCCGTGAAATCGAAAAGATAAACTTTACGCAGTCGCAGTTAAGTGCCCGTCTATTAATGACGGCCCATCAAGAAGTGACATCCGGAGGATTGAACGAATCCCACTGTACATAAGGCACACTATCGGAACTGCAGCCGAAGTTGCCGAAAAGCCAACCTTTCGGGCACAACGGGATTACTTCCGGTTTGCCGGTCATACGGTCAGAAGGCCGAGTTCTTCACAAATCTGATCGCCGCTTTCATAGGATGGCCAATCGAAGCAGCATAAAAACGGGGTTAGCGGCAAGTCCGCCCTCGAAGGGCAGCCAACAGCTCGAAGTTGCCGCTAACCAGACGCAGGCACTTTGGTTGCAGATTCAGTCAGAATCTGTGACTGCGAGGATGGAAAGCGCGCGAACTCGCCGATCAAACAGGATCGCGGTCCAATCCCAAGCGACGTTTGCAAACCATGGAGTCCAATCGCTGTGGCTTGAGCAGTACCACACCTCAGAGAGCCTCAAACCGAAGAGTGCCTCAGTTGTGGCTGAAGCATACATTACGATGCGGAGCACCGCCAGAGCGCGGACGTAGACAATCTACATCCAGTGCGAGTAGAGTGTCTACATCTATGAGCGAGAAGAACCAATATAGGAACCGGATTGAGCTGCTGCAGGGCACACTGGACATGCTTGTCCTTCAGACCCTGCAATGGGGGCCACAGCACGGGTATGGCATTGTCCAGGCTTTGCGTTTGCGTTCCGGGGAAGTCCTTCAGGTGGAAACGGGGTCGCTATACCCAGCTCTTCACCGATTGGAGCGCCAAGGCTGGGTGCGATCCGAATGGAAACAGTCGGAGAGCAAGCAAAGAGCCCGATACTACCGGATCACGGCCAACGGAAAGAAGCAATTGGCTTCCGATCTGAGCAAATGGGAACGGATCGTGGACGCAATTGGTTCAATCATGCATGGCAGACCGGAGGAAAGTGAGACATGAGTTGGTTCTCGAGTTTCGGTTTTGGGCGGCGCCGCGGCGAACTGCAGGAAGAGATCGATGGTCATGTGCGGATGGCGATCGCAGAACGTGTGGACCGGGGCGAGACGGAGGAGGAGGCGCGCCAAGCCGCGATTCGTGAGTTCGGGAACGTGCCCTTGATAAAGGACGTAACGTGCGAGACATGGGGATGGACTAGCTTGGAACAACTGGCACAGGATTTCCACTACGCACTGCGACAAATCCGGCGCTCGCCGATGTTCGCGGCGACGGTCGTAGGCACGTTGGGCCTCGGGATTGGCGCCCCGGTCGCAATGTTTACGATCAGCTATGGAGTGTTACTACAGCCGCTTCCATTTCCGGAAGAGCAGCAACTCTACCAACCTGTCCAATTCGACGCAAAAGATGATGAGAACATCAGCACATCGTACGACGAGATTCAGCAATGGCGCGCATCAACCCACGAAACCGCCGAGATAGCCTTCACGAGCCAGGGCCTGGGAATCCTGGATGCGCCGAGCGGTGCACTTTTGATCTCGAAAGTGGAAACGAGCCCGAATCTGTTCTCACTGCTTAGGACACAGCCCATCCTGGGCCGCGGCTTTCTTCCTGCGGAGCAGGAGAACAGCAACGCCCATGTGGTTCTGATCAGCAATGCTCTGTGGCGTCAGGAGTTCTCGACTGACCCTGCTGTTGTTGGAAAAACGGTGCACCTTAGCGGAGTTCCGTATAGCGTGATTGGCGTAATGCCGGCCCAGTTTGAATATCCAGTTTGGGACAATCGGCCAGAAGTGTGGACGCCGCTTGAGCGCAGCCCCCAGACACTAGCACGCGCGAACGACCCTTATGCAGGATACGACCCAATCCTCCGCGTAAAGAAGGATTCGCCGAAGGCGGTTGTGGAAGCTCAATTACTGAGCGCGCAGTTGCATATCGCCCAGTCAGCGAAGCCTGGAGAGATGGTTGCGACACGCGTCCGCCTCATGAACTTGCGTGACTCTCTGGTTTCGGGGGTACGACCAGCGTTGACAGCTCTTGAGATTGCGGTGGCGCTTGTCTGGTCGATTGCCTGCTTTAATGTTGCCGGACTTTTCATGGCTAGAATCGCTGAGCGACGTACGGAAATCGCTGTGCGTGGCGCATTGGGGGCTGGAAGGCTGCGCATTCTGTGCCAGTTCCTGACCGAGAGCCTCTCGCTTAGTTGTGCCGGCGCCGCGGTTGGACTTGCATTGGCCGAATTGATGCTGCAGCTGTTCCGGCACATGCTTCAAAAGACATTGCCCTTGTCCCAGAATATCCACCTAAACTGGGCCGTATGGACGATCCTGATCGCTTTCACGTTTACGACTGGACTAGTATTCGGGATCCTTCCCGCGACCGTTGCCGCGCGCTCACCGTTGGAACAGGGGCTGAAGAATGGAGGACGCAACAGCAGCGCTGACCGTACTCAGAAGAGCGTAAGCAGGCTTCTCCTAGTCGGTGAAATTGCCCTGTCAGTCGCTCTTCTTGTCGGTGCTGGTCTCATGATGCGAACCATGTATGCATTGCGACATGTGGGGCTGGGTTTTCGGGCGGACCATATTGTGCTGACTAGCCTTACGGTTCCGAGCTACGCATACAAGGGGCAGGATTTGAATTCAACAGCGTGGGAACCTTTGATTAACAGTGTGCAGCACTTACCGGGTGTGCAAACAGCCGCTCTATCCACCGTAATGCCCATAGGTCACGCCGTTGAACTCCAGACAATTGTGTATTCCACAGAATGGACGAAGGGTAACGTCGATGCGGTGGTACGGGCAGCCTCGCCCGACTTGATGCATGCGCTGGGGGTTCCAATGCGGAGTGGGCGCTTCTTTACGGCGCAAGATACTGCAGGCACAATACCTGTCACCGTCGTCAACCAAACATTTGTCAATCGTTATCTTGGCGGCGGAAATGCTTTAGGAAAACAGATAAAGTTTGGCCGTGTTCCCAGCACCGCGACCGTCGTCGGAGTTATTGAGGACATACATCAGGATTCCGTGGAGGATCCCAGCCGGCCCGAACTCTATGTGTGCCTGGCCCAGCTACGGCCCGAGAACTCCTTGTATGTTCCCTTGATTGGAAGAGTCATGGAGCTTGCGGTTCGAACGCATACTGCGCCGGGGGCGATGATTCCCGAACTTCGCCATCGCATTCGACAGGTGAACCCGAATCTTGCAGTTGGGGACTTCACGACGATGACGCAGGCGGTGCAGGATTCGCTAGACGGCCAACGGTTGGCAGCAGGGGTGACTGGTGCTTTCGGCGGCCTTGCATTGTTGATCACGATCATTGGCCTGTACGGTCTGCTGAGCTATTCCGTTACTCAGCGGACGCAAGAGATCGGAATCCGAATGGCGATGGGAGCGGATCGGAGCAGTGTGATCCAGATGATCTTGCGCCAGGCATTGGCGCTGCTTGCATTGGGCATTATTGCCGGGCTCGCGATGGCAATGTGGGGTACCCGGTTGCTGCATCGATTCCTCTACGGCGTGAGTCAAAACGATCCGTGGACCCTTGTGTTCGTGACAGGTGTGCTCCTGGTGTTTGGATTATTAGCTACGTTTTTCCCTGCGAAGCGCGCATCGACCATCGACCCAGTGCAAGCACTTCGCGCGAAGTAGTCGCCGCGAACGAACTTGAGTGCCTGTGTAAGTTGGGCGAATTGGTGGCGAACCGCTGGCGGCATACCGTCCTGCACGGCGGGCTCGCGGGTGTAAACCCAATGGGATCCTTCCGAGCAGAATGAGGCGGCAAGTCTTGGAGGAATTCGCCAACAGTATCAAGAATGGGATGAGTCCCCATCGTAAGGAGACGAGCTCTCGATCGCCTGTGTCGCGGTTATTGCGAATGATGGGCTGATTGGTCGATGGAGCGACGTTATAGTCTGCCGGAGGCAGAGGGAAATCGTCGACGTGCTTCACGTGGAATGACTCGGCGATCTTCTGTTTGTCGCTCTTTCGGTAATAGCGTCCGCACATTTGAGCCTAGTGTACTGTTCGTCGGTTAGATCAATGAAGCAGCGCTCTTATGCCCCATCGGTCATCGTCAAACTTTGCCCTTTATTCGGGTTCGACATACACACGGCTCAAAATCTCCTCTACGCTGTTGAAGTCGCTGTATCGGTCGATCCTCGTGCGTACCGAAGTACGGAGATCGGGCTCTAGATATTGAACCCACCACAAATCCTTGTAGCTATTGCAGTGGATAGACCCGATGCATCCGTGCCTCACATTTCGATGAGCTTGAGCTGTCAGCACGGCGATACACAAGCCTCACGAGCTGGAGGGTTTTGCACCTGCTAGACCAATCGCACATCTGTGAAGCCTCATTGAAAGAACATCTTTTAGTTTAGAATCTGCGCGTTCGTAAAAGCTCTCTGCTGTTGCCTGTGCTGATGCTCACGGCGCACCTCATGAATGATTAGAACGGCGGTCAGTGCGAAGATCCCGTAAGAAATGGGAAGCAAGTAGATCCACGCAACGTAGTCCTCCCAGGCGGGATACATCTGCGTTGCGTTAAGTCTTCTCGCTGTTTGGAGCCCGTGGAGATGGGCTTCGCCTTCTTCAGTTCGCCAGATATGCCTCACAAAAGAATCACGGCTCATCGATGAAGTAGGATCGCCGTGCTCGACGTGGACCAACTCATGCGAGAGAGCCACTGCGCGGCCTTCGGGTGTAGTGAGTCGGTCCGTGTTGAGGAAAATAGTTTTGGTCCCAACAGGATTGTTGGAGCTCAGTCTTCCAAAACATCGGTTTGAGGTCGCGCCATCCAGTGGTGTCACGGTAACGCCCGCACTACGGAAGTACACAACCGCTTGCGGATCGGCCTGAGCCAGTAGATTTAGCTCTGTCGTGAGAGGGTCGGCCCCGACCGTAGGGTCTGAAAGAGCCATGCAAGGAAGACCGAGGGCCTTGGCCTCGCGCTCTGCTGTCGTTCGCTCGCTCATTTGGTTGATATCGACCAGTAATGCGATGAACGCAACTGGAACCATGGTGAACGCGAGAATCCGAGCGAATCGCGCCTGTCGCCGGGTCGTTCTCATGGCTAAGCAGTGCGCTTAAATGGGGACTCCTGCGAGCTACAGCATCCCGCATCAGCATCGGCCCAGCCAGCTCGCCAGCCAGGTGTCGCCCCGAGGCACTGGGGTTCGCCGGAAAGGCGTGCAAGATAGCCCGCGTCAAATTCGGAAGAATCGAAAGGAACAGCGTTGTCATTGAGTGGCGAGAAACGGGTTATATCCATGGGACCTCCCTGTCTATGACTGCGCATCAGAAACGAGCTTGTAGCGTGATCAGTTACAACGGTGACTGGGCAGTTTCAGCGCTTAGCCAACTCGACCTCAAGCCGTGTGTTCTTTGGGAAAGTGACCTCGTGCCCCTTTGCGATCCAGCGTTTGTAAATGGATTTGCTTAGTGCGAAGTACGCGAAGCCCTGGGCTAAGCCTCGGTTCGAGGCGGCCATCGTGACGACGCGAGCGACCAACCCAAAGCCGTTGCTGACCACACCATTCTTGAATACGTCGCTTGCCTCATCTCCGTCCATTGAAGCCGCAGCCAGTACGCCCAGCGCCAGCGGCGCCAGATACTTGTTCTTATCTGAGCCAGCTTTTGCGCCACCCTCCGAGTCAACGGAAACGCCCTGTCCTGGGGCGGCCTCGGCGGCGGTCATTAGGCCATGCACGGCGTGCTCCGTTGTCTGTTCCTCGAACCCTGCCGGCAACTCAATGCTGCGAAAGGCGAAACGCAATTTGCCATTTCGAGCAAACCAGCGCGCAGGTTTTGCCTGGAGTACTGAGCCAGTCAGGTGCGTGCCTTCTGGCAGCACTATCTCTTTCTGCGTGGGATCGAGCAGCGGTCTGGTCAGAACGGCATTCACCGAAGCACCCTGCCTCACGGTCCCCGAGCCTAGATCTTGGGTCAGCCGCGCCTCAATGATGCCTGTGGGCGGTTCATCTCCCAACGGTTGAAGAGGCAGGGGCATGGGAGCATCTTGTTGTGGGATGAAGAGTGGCTGTGTCAGATCGGCATCGTACTGGGTACCCGACCAAATGACCTGCGGGTGATAGGGAAGCTGCGCATAGAGGAATCTACGCACGCGGTCTGCTTTGCCTGGTTTGGTCACAGTATCGAGTGTGTCCTGCTTACGCTGCTTGATCTGTTCCGTTACTTGATCCTTGATTGAGGGTCGCTTACCTGGAGACCGCATGCGTACCACAGACGCGTCGCGCTGTACGGCGTGTGTGGCGATCTCGGTGACGTTGCCATTGGGCAAAACCAGATGGTCAAATTGCACTTCTGGAGTCGCTAACGGAGTGAAGTCACCGTTCAGCAGCGCATCGGTACGGGTGCCTTTGCTGACAGAGTGTGTTGCGGCGATCGTGCCAGAGACGTGAGTGTTGACCGGAATCACCTGGTGATCGACAAGATACACGGGCGCGATCAGATGCCCTTCCAGATGCGTACCCGTCTTCATCGGATAGCGATGGTCGATCTGTACGCGCAACGGTACCCCCGCAGGGATGGTAGCCACCTGAGCGAAGGTCATTGTGGATGCGCCTACGACAAGGGCGCACAGGACTGTCGTGCGCGGATTGAAGGGCTGATACTGGCGTTGTTTCAGCAGGCGGAGCAAACGGCTTTGGCTCATATCTATCCTCAGAATTCGTAGTCAAGCGAGAACTGAATCTGTCTTGGAACGGCAGTCTCGGTTGGAGTCGAGAAACTCGGGACTGGAGAAATTCCATTCCCGAAGAACGTATTCAGTTGGGTCACATTGGTGTGGTTGAGCAGATTGAACGACTCGGCGACGATATCGAGCTTGCCGCGCCCTATGCCGATGGCTTTGAGAACGCGCAGGTCGAGATCGACATTTGCAGGGGTCCTCAAGCTGTTGCGCCCGAGAGCCAGTGGGCGCGCCGTGAACGGATAGACATGCGAGAGATTCGAGTCAAGTCCCGTCAACGGGTTCGCCGGTCGCCCGCTATCAATGCTCAAGATCGGAGCAACTTCAATGTTGGAGAAGGCGCGGATGAATGGGGTTGTGCTGGGACCGGCTGCGCCCGCATCGTCAGCATCGCCTATGGGGATATCCCAAAGCGCGCTCATCACGAACCGGTGGCGCTGATCGTTGAGCGATACGGCTCGTTCCGCTGTCAGCCGATAGGGGTTCTGTGGTTGCTCATTGAAGTCTGAGGCGTTGTCGAGAGTCTTCGAGTAGGTATAGCTCGCCAACAATTCAAACTCCTGGGCCATACGGCGATTCAGCGCGAATGTAAGCCCGTGATAGGTTGAATTCGCCGTGCTTTGTGACTGATTGACTCGATCAAAGCGCGAATCGATGCGGTCTGGACCAAAGACAGGCCGGCCTAGCTGTTGAGGCGTCGGGGCAGCCACTCCCAAACTCGGGGCGTTGGACGCGGTCAAGACCGTCGGTGGCGACAGATTCACATTCACTGTTCGGGTCAGCTTGATCCCGCGCACAAAGCTGTAGGCCGCGCTTACGCTTAGATTCTCGGCAAGAGAGCGCTCCAAGCTGAGATTCGCAACCTCGCTATAGCTATTCGCCAGATTGGGTTGAGCTGTGTTGATGGATGGTTCTACTCCATCAACAGGTTCTGTGAAGCGCAACCCTGTTTGATAGAGAGATTGAGCACGCTGTCCTTCGACAACCTGAGCAAGTGCCTGTGTGCCATTCTTTAGTAGAACATCGTTGATTGTTGCAAGAGGATAGCGGTCGTAGAATTTGCCGAACCCGGAACGCATAACCCAGTTGTTTGCCGGACGAAAAGCGATGGCGATACGGGGACTCAGGTTATTGGTGTCTTGATTAAATGCGGCGGGGAGGTGTGTGAAATCGTAGCGCAATCCGTAGTCCACTGTCAGGCGTGGACTTGGAGACCAGTGGTCCTGCGCAAATGCCGCGTATCGTGTCACAGGAAAGTTTGTATCCTGGTTCCCGAAGGCCTGCTCGAAGTAATCCGGTGCTCCAGCAGCTAGCTTTTGCAGGGAAGAGAAAACATACAGCCCGCCAAAGCCGTCTCCAATTGCAGCGCGTTCATGAATTCGATTGATCGAAGCCCCAGTCTTGAACAGATGATTGCCGCGCTCGATTGAGTAATCGTCACTTCCTTCATAGTGGTTCTCATGGCGTGTTCCGTTACCATCAAACGGCCTGCCCAACTTAACCACTCCGGGCACTTCGATGCCCGGTCCAGATGAATCTCCTGTCCGCAGCGTTGCCCTGCGTGCTGCGATCTGGAAACGGAAGTGATTCACGGATCGTGCATTGAGCACACTGGACAGTCCGCCAATCAGCGCATTGTCCGAGGTGAAGCTGCTGCCCCGCGAACTGGAATCCACCAAATCCGCTGTGTTGAACGCTCCGTTGATTTCACGGTTGTTCATGAAGGCGTAGCGCAACATCAGGGAGTTTTTGGAATTGATCTGCTGATCGAAGCGTTGTGAAAACTCGGTCTCCTCGCGCCCTGTGGGGAAGAATCCGTTTGCGATCTGAAATCCACGCTTGGGGCCCTGGTTAGCTAACGCCGTATTCACTACGGCAACCGTCGAATCACTCAGATCGGGAGCATCCTCACCTCGAGCATGTTCCTGCTCGAAGGAACTGTGGTAGAAGGTCCGGTCTTTGCGGATCGGACCGCCTACTGAAAGACCGACGCGTTCGCGATTCAGGTCGGGCTTTGCCTGAGGAGCCTGGAGTTGCGGTTTGGCGTCTGTGGCGCCATTTTGAACGAAGATGAAGGCGTCGCCATGGATGGTGTTGGCACCGGCACGAGTGACGACAGCAATCGAACCTCCTGCAGCTCCACCGGACTCGGCAACAAAACCGTGGTTGACGACCTGGAACTCTTGTACATCCTCGAGCGAAATCTCCGTGCGATTGCTGCCGGTGAACTCGTCGTTGTTGCTTGCGCCATCAATGAAGATCGCATTGCTGCGTGGTCGCAGGCCGCCAAAGCTGAAACCGCTGCCGGAAAGAGAGGGCGTGTTCTGAGACGAAGCTGCATTGGACGCAGAGACCCCAGGGGCCAGAAGAATGAAGTTGAGGAAGTTCCGGCCCTGGACGGGCGATTCTTCGATGCGCTCCTTGTCGATCACTGTTGCTGTCGAGGTCCTCTTTGACTCGAGAATCGACGCGTCCGCATTTACGGTGACTTCCTGTGTGGAGGATGCTGGCTTGAGGATGACATCGAGTTGGGCAACGCCCCCGACCGTGACTGTCACTGCCGGGTGGACCGTGTCAGCGAATCCCTCCCTGTGTACACGGACACTGTAGATTCCATCGCGCAGGCCATGAAAGGTAAAGCGGCCTGCATCGTCCGAGACCGCGGTCCGCTGTTGATTCGTGGCTGCATCTGTGGCGGTGACGGCAGCCTGCGGCACAACAGCACCGGTGTTATCGGAAATCGTCCCGGTGAATTCGCCGGTGACGCGCGAACTCTGCGCGATCAATGGAGTGGAAAGAAACAAGACGATTGCAAGCTGCATCAAGGCAGCAAGGACACTTTGGCCTTTGAACACGAAACGCCTCTTCTTGTAAGTGCAGGAAACAGTCGGACGGAGGCACACTTAGACCTGCTGCCGCCGCCAAATCCGGCAACTCAAAAGAAGAGAATCAAATGCGGAGAGGAATTAGGGGAGGCGGGCTCACGTCTGGTTCAAAGCGAGGGCGTTCCCAGGAAACAAATGCCGTGCGGATCTCAGATGAGCGGACCTGTCTGCCAATTTTTGCCAGCGTTGGGACGTAACGAAGCGCGCGAGCAACCACTAGAGCCACGCCCAATCCAACGAACCAGGCGGTGACATGGATCTCTGTGTCCGAATCCGGTCCGAGGTTCTTGTTGTCCCAGCGGTCAAAGGTCTCAAGCAACGGCGTCAAGGTAGCCGCTGCCAAGATGATGGCCACTACGATTTGGAATAGACGGCCCGACATCTGCTGTTTAACAGCTTAGTCATACCGCATATGTTCTGCAAACCATCAGGATTCCCATTAGCTTTCAGTCGGAACAAATCGACCCGACACAACGTTTTGCCTGTCATGCTTAGCGTACTATTTCTGACGTTTGGTGTGGTGACCCCTTAATAATGGTTTGCACTCATTCGGCCCTCCAGTCGTTTAGCCGAGCGAGAGCCGCGACTCGGTGTGCGGGTTGTGGCATCCTCTTACCACGACGTGAGCCCAGCGATGTCGGATTTCGCAGTAGAAACCAAGGCTTCGCGCTAAGATCTAGCACCGGTCCAAGCGCCTGTGCAAGGCCTAGCGGCATGACCGCCAGGCTGCGGTGAGCGAAGCACCGTGTGGAGGATGCAGGCATACGATAGCCGCAAGACTTTGTCAGTCCACGAACTGCGTTCAAGGCCGCTCTACGCAGTCGGACCAGGAGGTCTCGGGCACGGATCAACGTGAGTGCTTCCTGTTGCTCAACCGCGCGATGTGCAATCGGTCGCGGGATGTTCGGATCGAGCCGCGCGTAACGGGCTCGCACTTGCGATCGCTGTGGGAGATAGCCCAAGCTCCTGTAGTTGCTTCGCTGATCCAGATCGAGTGAACTCCCGCTTCCATGGCCACGCGTGCTGGAGGCACATCGTGAACTCGAGTCGCTCTGCAATTGGTATCAGCCGGCCTTAGCGGCACCTGTGAGCATTGGTGGAGAGCGTCTACGCAGCCAACAGCCGCCAATTATATCGAACCTTAAGTCAGCCTGAAGACGAGTTTACAGGACTATCGCAGGATTTTGATCCGATTGTAAAACTGAGTCCCTAGGCTTGCGAAAGTTCTAGAGCGCTCCTTATCGATCAAGCAAGTGCGGGGAAAGACGGGAGCGCCTTCCCATCATTCATCTCAAAGAAAGACAACAACGGGAGCAGCAGATGTCTCTGAAGGTCTTTGCGAAGCAGTTCGTGGTGGCTGTGTGTTTATTTTCAACGGTAGCGGTGCCAGGATGGACCCAGACGGGTAAGGGAGCATTAACGGGTACAGTGACCGATGCGCAGGATCGGGCACTACAGGGAGCGCAAATCGTAATCGATCCGGGCGGATCTTCGGCGCTTTCGAACGTGCAGGGACAATTCACGTTGAATGCGCTGAACGCAGGCGATTATGAGGTGAAGATATCCTACGCAGGGTTCGCAACGCTCACAGAGAAGGTGACGGTAGCGGCGGGCCAGTCGACGCGGCTCGATGCGTCGCTGAGCGTGGCTTCGACCAGCGAGAATGTGCAGGTGTACGCCGGGCGCGAGGGCGGCGAGATCGAGGCGATCAACCGGACGTTCCATGCGGACAACATCATCAACGTGCTGCCTTCGGACGTGATCAAAAGCCTGCCGAATGCGAACGTAGCCGATGCGATCGGACGGCTGCCGAGCGTGACGCTGGAGCGCGACGAGGGCGAGGGAAAGTATGTGCAGGTGCGCGGCACAGAGCCCCGCCTGACAAACACCACCATCGATGGCGTGAATATTGCTTCGGCGGAGACGGTGCGTCAGGTGAAACTGGATATCATTCCGGCGGACCTGGTGGAGTCGGTCCAGATCAACAAGACGCTCGAGGCGAACATGCCGGGCGATGGCATCGGCGGGTCGGTGGATCTGCGGACGAAGAGCGCGGGCGACAGGCCGACGGTGGCGCTGGAGTCGACGGGCGGATACACGCCGATTATTGGAGGAAGGACGGCGTACCAGTTCGATGGGACGCTGGGCAAGCGGTTCCTGGAGGGAAAGAAGCTGGGGCTGTTGTTTGGCGGATCGTACGACTGGAATGGCCGCGGCATCAACGATGTGGAGCCAGGGCCGGTACAGCTTGGCGGATATGACATGAGGGACTACCAGTACTATCGCGACAGAACGGGTTTTGCGGGTGGTGCGGACTACCGGTTCAGCGACACGTCGAACATTTATCTGAAGGGGCTCTACTCGCTGTTTCACAACTTTGGAAATCGCTGGGACTACAACCTGGCGACTACGTTCACGCAGGCGGGGCAGCCTGATGGGACCGGCTCGGTCGCATTCGGCGCGGAGATTCGCCGGCCGATTCAGGATCTGGGAAGCCTGCAAGTGGGCGGCCGGCACCTGATCTCGCGCTCGCTGCTGTCGTGGGATATGGAGACCTCGGTTGGAAGGACGCGGGACAAGGGGTATTCGGACGCGAAGTTCAATCCGGGAGACAACTCGGTTCTGAACGGATCGGTGCAGTTTGGGCTGGATAACACGAATCCGTTGACCCCGAAGCTGGTCGCGCCGGCGGGCGTGAATATGTTCGACCCGACGCAGTATTTCTATGCAGGCGAGCGCGTCAACAACTACTACAGCCCGGAGGTCGACCTCGGGTTTGGAGCGGCGCTGACGACGAGCTATACGGCCGGCGGCCATGCGGGAATGATTGAGTTTGGCGGGCGTTTCCGCAATCTGCACAAGTTCGCCAACCAGGACCAGAGCGCTACGGTTCCGCTTGCGACAGCGAATGATCCTTCGCTGTCGATGACGAGGTTCCTGGGCAGCTTCACGGATCCGGGCTACTACAACAACACCTACCAGTTCGGTCCGACGGTGAACTACGACACGGTGAAGGCGTTCACGGCGGTTGGGCCTGATCCGAAGCACCCGAACATCCAGACGAACAACTTCAATCTGATCGAGAAGGTTTCGGCTGGGTATGTGATGAACACGATCGACCTGAACCGTTTCCGCATCGTGGCTGGCCTGCGCTTTGAGAACACGAGCGTGAGCGACAACGGCAACACGGTTCCAGATGCGCCGCCGGTGGCGAAGAACGGATCGTACCTGGATGTGCTGCCCAGCGCCTCGGTACGGTACACGATTTCGCCTTCGAGCGGTGTGCGGCTGGTGTATGGAAGGGGGTTGTCGCGCCCGGATTTTGCGGACCTGGTCTCGTTCGCGACGGTCTCGCCGGGAGGAGTCAGGACGACGTCGAGCATCGGCAATCCCAATCTGAAGGCCGAGCATGCCGACAACGTCGATCTGCTGTATGAGCGGAGCCTCAACCCGGTCGGGCTGCTGCAGGCCGGCGTCTTCTACAAACGGCTGAGCGATCCTATTGTTCCGATCAATACGACTCTGTCGGATGGGACGATCCAGACGCAGCCGCAGAATGCTGGAAGCGCCTATGTGTACGGGTTCGAGATCTCCTTCCAGCAGCACTTCACGTATCTGCCGGGGATGCTGAACGGACTGGGACTGTCGGCGAACTACGGTTACACGGCGTCGCAGGTGACGTTCCCGAATGTGCTGAATCCGGATGGCTCGGAGAGCGGCGTCTCGCGCAGTGACAAGCCGAGCCTGCTGCGGCAGGCGCCGCACACATGGAATATCAGCCCGACGTATGACAAGCGGAACCTGTCGGTACGGCTGGGCCTGAGCTACAACGCGGCGAATATCTTCGCTTACCAGTACAACGACGGCAATGCGGGACCTATTGTGTACAGCGGCGGCGATTCCACATCGAACACGGGGTACAAGGCGTCGGGGGGAGGCATCAAAGGGCCGAACGGCGATACGTATCTGTACTCGCACTTGCAGGTGGATCTGCAGGGAACGTACAGGCTGCCGAAGGGGTTCACGGCGGTGGCGTATGCGTTGAACCTCAACAACGAGGTCTTCGGCTTCTACAACGGGAGCACGATCTATCCGATCCAGCGTGAGTATTACAAGCAGACGTTTGGAGGCGGGCTCCGCTGGTCGCCGAGCCGGGAGAGATAAGCGGCGGAATAGATTACACGCTGCTTGCCAGAATGTCTGCAAGTGCCTGTCAAGGCGAAGAATAAGATTGCAGGCGGAATAATTTTGTAATACGCAATGCTTTCTAAGTCTGTTCTAAGCATGATGCGATCAGATTGGTCTCGAACTCAACGGTGCCTCCTACGCCAAATTAGACCCCCGAGATTATCCGACAGGGCGAAACCTTAACTGAAATCGTTCCAGAAAGGAAACATATGAAGTCGATCTCAGCAATTCTCGCAGTCGCGGCCTGCATGAGCGTGCCACTGCACGCCGCCGAATATAAGGTGAAGACCCGCTATCCCATCGTCGGCACAGAAGGGTGGGACTACATCACAGTAGACAGCGGCGCAAGGCGAATCTACGTGTCACACGGTGTCCGGGTTAATGTGCTGAATGCGGATACAGGCGCCCCTGTCGGAACCATCGAAGACACGCCAGGTGTGCATGGAATCGCGATCGCGAGCCGTCAAAAGCATGGTTTTACGAGTAATGGCAAAGAGAACAAAGTTTCGATGTTCGATACGACTACGCTTGCCGTCATCAAGAAGATTGAAGTCGGACGGGGCCCCGACGGAATTTACTATGACGAAGCGTCAAACCGTGTATTTACAAATAACCACGGGTCACATGACATCACGGCGATCGATGGTTCCTCCGGCGACGTGGTTGGAACCGTTACAGTCGGAGGCGATGGCGAAGGTGCTGTGACGGGCAAAGACGGACTTGTTTACGTCGCGTTAGAAGACAAAGACGAGATTGCGGCATTCGATCCGAGGACGCTTGAAGTCAAAAGGCACCTTCCTCTTGAGAATATAAAGGCGCCGACCGGCCTAGCTGTTGATGTGAAGAACAAAAGATTGTTCGTCGGAGGTCACAGCAAGACGGTCGCGATTATAGACGCAGACAGCGGGAAGCAGATCGCCAGTTTTCCAACCGGATCGGGGACCGATGCAGCTGGATTCGATCCGAGTGCTCGACGCATCTTTGTATCGAATGGTGAAGGAAATCTCACGGTCATCCAGCAGCATTCGGCCAATGAATACGAACCCTTGGAGACGGTGACGACTCAGCCAAGTGCGAAGACGATGGCCTTTGATACAAAAACAGGCCAAGTATTTCTTTCCGCTGCGTCAGTAACTACAACTCCTGCAGTAGAAGCTGGCGCGAAACCGACGAAAACGATTCGGGAAGGCTCCTTTTGTGTTTTGGTTGTCGGACAGTAGGGAAGCGATCGCTGCTGCACGAAGGAATCATGCTAGCGCGGAGGAGGCCTAAGAGTTGTGAATGCGGGTTGAAACGCCTTCCGGACTCGTAATATTGCGGTGATAAGAAGGTGCCTATCCCAACGTGAGCTGCTATGTAGGTTGGGTCTGAGAGCCAAGCAGAGTCTGTCGAACGGGGGAAAGCGAGCTTTGATGACCAAAGAGACAGTGTTTATTCCTGGGGTTTCGCTCGCGAAGATCTTCTGTCCTGGTTGATACATTTCGAGCTTTCCTGAGAATGATGACGAACCCCAACGAGGAGCTTGTCTAAGCACGGCGCGGTAAACTGGGGATCCATGCAGTATGTTCATATCCTCGCTCTGATTGATGCTGATCTCGAACGTCTTAAAAAGGTTCGGCTACTTCTAACCACACTTGACACTTCCCCGAAGGGAACTCAGAAAAGAGCACCGAATCCTCCGGCCCGCTCAAAGACGCTCAGGACCGCCGAAAGACCAAAGCCCTCTGCGCCTGCGCGCCAGATCGATGAGCACGAGGTCTCGCAGCGCAAGACTGCAAGGCCCGCAATGAGGTTGAAGAAACCGGCGGTGAGCAACCTGGGTGCTGCTAGTCTCGCGAAAGCCCCAGCACCCGCG
>NZ_JQKI01000103.1 GCF_000745965.1 Edaphobacter aggregans DSM 19364
TGGCAAACCCGATGGCGGCGGCGTTGCTGGTGGCAAGCGGCGGGCTGCCGGTGGCGCATATCCGCACCATGGAAGAGATCGTGGTGCTAAACACATCGCGGCGGCGTTTCAACATGCTGATGCTGACGATCTTCGGCGCATCGGCACTGTTGATGGCGGCGATAGGGATCTATGGGCTGATGGCGTACTCGGTGCAACAGCGGACCCAGGAGATGGGTATTCGGATGGCGTTGGGTGCGCAGGCCCCGCACATTCGCAACATGGTGATCCGCCAAGGCATGGTGCTGGCGCTGATCGGCGTGGTGATCGGGATTGCGGGCGCCTTTGGGATGACGCGCTTTCTGGCGTCGTTCCTGTTTGAGGTAAAGGCCTGGGACCCGCTGGCGTTCATCCTGACGCCGGTGTTGTTGAGCACAGTGGCGCTGCTGGCTGTGTGGGTACCGGCGCAACGGGCGGTGCGGGTGGATCCGATGAGCGCGTTGCGGTTTGAATAGGTCAGGGATGAGGGAGACAGGGAGTCAACGGATGCGATAACCGGCGTGCAGATTCATTCCCATGCCAAGTGGCGGATGACGGCAATGCGGAAATTACCATTTAGTTAATAGGCGAGCATGACCCCGGCGTGGATGATACTTTGCATCCTCTCTGACGCCGGGATATCAGGATTTCATCGCATTGCGTGGCCGCATAACGTTGAACCCCGTGGCAGCGTGGATCGTAACGAGTGGCAGAATTCATTGTATTCAGCACCAACGGGTCAATCACGCCAGAAGTCTTTGAATCGATCCGGTGCTAGCTCGGTATAGCGGGTGGTGTTTTGGATGTTGCGGTGTCCCAGGTATTGTTGGATCGCGCGCGTATCCTGCCCGTCGTTGGCCAGTTTGTATCCCGTGGCATGGCGCAGCATATGTGGGTGAACCTGGAACGCGATACCGGCCTCGTGCCCAGCCCGGATGACGATCTTGCGTATTGCATCGACAGTGAGCGGAGCCTTGCGCTCGCTGACAAACACGTAGGCCGTGTGCGGGTAGTCCCGTTGCAGTCGGCGCAGGGTGCGCAACTCGGGCCCACGCAAGGGATGAACCGACGCGATGCCATTCTTGCGTCGCGCAACGTGAAGCAGGCCTTGCTGTAGGTCTACCTGATCCCAGCGCAAGCTTACCAGTTCGGATACCCGCAGGCCATGACGGTAGGCGACCAGGATCAAGGCCGCGTCGCGCATGCCGTGGCGACCGACGTGCGCCGCCGTTTTCATCAGCGCTGTCACCTCCGCATCGGTTAGGTATTCCCGGCTCCGATAGACGGCATTGGCCAGACGCAGAGGAACTTTCCGTTTTTCGATGGTTGGCGCTACTGAAAATTGGGGCGTATGACCCGCATTTTTGCTCATGACAAGAATTTGTACTTTCCGTATATCAATTATTATATGGAAAGTTTTCTGGACTGGAGCGCACGGCAGCGATGGCGACCAAGAGCGAACGACTGGCCATCCTGTCGGACGCCGAGCAGTTCGCCCTGTACGGTATGCCCGACTTCGACGATGGGCAGCGACTGGAATATCTGTCGCTGTGCGAAGCAGAATTGGCGCTTGCCAGCAGCCGTCCCGGTCTCCATGCCCAAGTTTACTGCGCCTTGCAGATCGGCTACTTCAAGGCCAAGCATGCCTTCTTTCGCTTCACCTGGGACGACATCCAAGACGATACCGCCTTCGTTCTGAGCCGCTATTTCAACGGCTACACATTTGAACCACACACGATTACCAAACACGAGCACTTCGCCCAGCGCGCACTGATCGCAGAATTGTTTACCTATCGGCTATGGTCGGCGGACTTCCTCCAGCAACTCAGGCAGCAAGCTGACCAGATCGTTCGGCGCGATGTTACTCCCGGCTTTATCGTCGCTGAGCTGATCGCCTACCTCAACGAGCACAAGATCGTCCGGCCTGGCTACACTACCTTGCAGACATTGATCAGTGAGGGGTTGTCTGCTGAGCGTGGCCGCTTGGGGAGCCGCCTCGCCGATGTGCTGGACGAAGCGGCAAAGAATGCACTGGCGCAACTCCTGGTACGTGACGAAACTTTGTCCGAGTTGGCCGCTCTCAAGCAGGACGCCAAGGACTTCGGTTGGCGGCAGATGGCACGAGAACGGGAGAAGCGCGTCAAGTTGGAGTTGCTCTACCGGATAGCCAAGGCTCTTCTGCCCAAGCTCGCGATCTCACAGCAGAATATTCACTATTACGCGGACCTGGCTATCTTTTACACCGTCTACGACTTGCGCCGCCTTAAGTCCGAACAGACCCATTTGTACCTCCTGTGCTACGCCTGGCAGCGCTATCGGCAGCTCACCGACAATCTCGTCGACGCCTTGGGTTACCACATGAAGCAGCTCGAAGACGAAAGTAAGCTACGGACAAACAAGCATTACGTTACGGAGCAGGTGCGACGGCAGCAGGAAACGCCCCAGGTTGGACGCTTGCTGCTGCTCTATGTTGACGAGACGGTGGCCGATGCTACGCCCTTTGGCGATGTGCGCCAGCGGGCGTTCAAAATCATGACCAAGGATGCGCTGCAAAGTGCCGGCCAACGCCTGAGTGTAAAGCCTGAAAGTATGATGGCCTTGCGCTGGCAGGCGGTCGATGGACTCGCCGAACGCATCAAGCGCCACCTGCGCCCGCTTTATGGGGTGCTCGATTTCTGCGGGGTAACGCCGGACAACCCATGGCTCGCGGCGCTTGCCTGGGTAAAAAGCGTGTTTGCTAAACAGCAACGTCTGTCGCAACGCCCGCTTTCAGAATGTCCGGAACCAACTCTACAGAAGCGCCTGCGACCATATCTGCTGACTTTCGACGTAGACGGGAATCCGACAGGAGTACACGCCGACCGCTACGAGTTCTGGCTATATCGCCAACTTCGAAAGCGTCTCAACTCCGGCGAAATCTATTTGGACGACAGCTTGCAGCATCGCTGTTTCACCGATGAGCTCGTCTCTCTCGAGGAAAAGGCTGACGTGCTCAGCCAGATGGACATTCCCTGGCTGCGTCAGCCGATCGACACACATCTCGACGCGCTGACTGCCGAATTGCACGCGCAGTGGCAGGCGTTCAACCGCGAGTTGCGCTCGGGAAGGCTGAAGCATCTCGACTACGATCGCGATGCCAAGACGCTCTCCTGGCATCGGCAAAAGGCCGATAACGAGGCCGCACGCGAAGACGCGTTTTATGAGCAACTGTCGTTTTGCGATGTCGCCGACGTATTCCGCTTTGTGAACGAACAATGCCAGTTCCTGTCGGCGCTGACGCCATTGCAGCCACGTTACGCCAAACAGGTTGCCGATCCGGACAGCCTGATGGCGGTCATGATCGCTCAGGCGATGAATTATGGCAACCTTGTCATGGCCGGCACAAGCGATATTCCCTACCATGTGTTGGAGGCAACCTACCAGCAATATCTGCGCCGAGCCTCGTTGCAGGCGGCCAACGACCACATCAGCAATGCAATCGCCGATTTGCCCATCTTTCCTTACTATTCCTTCGATCTCGGCGTGCTGTATGGCAGCGTCGATGGCCAGAAATTCGGCGTGGAACGGCCCACCGTCAAGGCGCGCTACTCACGCAAGTATTTCGGCCGCGGCAAGGGCGTCGTCGCCTATACGCTGTTGTGCAACCATGTGCCGCTGCAGGGATGGCTCATCGGCGCGCATGAGTTTGAGGCTCATCATGTGTTCGACATTTGGTATCGCAACACGTCGGACATCGTGCCAATCGCGATTACTGGCGACATGCACAGCGTCAACAAGGCCAACTTCGCCATTCTGTACAGCTTTGGACGGCGTTTCGAGCCGCGCTTCACCAACCTGGATGAGCGCCTGAAGGATCTCTACTGCGCCGACGATCCGGCGCTGTACGAAAAGTGTCCGGTTCGCCCCGTCGGCCAGATCGACCGGCAAGTAATTATGAATGAAAAAGCCAATATCGACCAAATTATTGCCACGCTGGGTCTCAAGGAAATGACCCAGGGCACACTGATCCGAAAGCTATGCACCTATACTCAGCCGAATCCCACGCGGCGAGCGATCTTCGAGTTAGACAAGCTGGTTCGTAGTATCTACACCTTGCGCTATTTGCGCGACCCACAGTTGCAACGCAATGTTCACCGCTCACAGAACCGGATCGAGTCTTACCACCAACTCCGCTCCGCCATAGCGCAGGTCGGCGGCAAGAAAGAACTCACCGGCAGGACCGATATCGAAATCGAGATCAGTAACCAGTGTGCGCGCTTGATCGCAAACGCCATCATCTATTACAACTCCGCTATCCTGTCGCGGCTGCTTACCAGGTACGAGGCAAACCAGAATGCGAAAGCCCTGGCCATAATTGCAAGAACCTCACCGGCGGCGTGGCGACACGTCCATCTGAATGGCCACTACACTTTCCGTGGCGACGGAAAACTCATTGACCTTGACGCGGTCATGGCGGGACTCAATCTGACGTGACGGAATTTTCGGCGGTTTGGGCTTACAACCCCAGTTCCGGGTGTTCTGCTGCTTTATCGAAGGACCAGTTGCGAAGGAAGGAGCAGACGGCGGTGTAGGACGGATGTGAGATCTTGGCTTCAAGCGCAAGGTGCATGGCCCGTGAAGCGTCGAATGTGCGCTGCGCACGCTCGCTTCGCTCCAAGTCATTCGTGTAGCCGAGCAAATACTCGGAGTTGTCCCAGAGCAGGCATGGATTCAAGCCCTGACCGGAGGGCTTGCCTTGTCCAGGAACAATCATCGGCCTGGCTCGCTTGACCCTGCCCTCATGCTCGAGCAAGGACTCAAACTGGTTCAGACTGCCATCAGGGTTCAGCACGATGCAGAAGCTGATCTTCTGTCGCGAGTATCCGGGAGGGACGATCTCCCGCTGACCCTCTGCCGCCATGCGGTCGTAGTGTTCGGCCAGTCTTTGCAGGATCACGCTGTGGCTCCTGCGAGCGGCGGTATGGAGATAACACCATCGCGCATTTGTGCGCGGAAAAACCGGGCCTCTTTGTCCTTGCCGAAGTCGATGTCGTGTAGCATCCAGCCGAGATCGCGCTCACCCTTCAGGCTGGCATCAACCTGGGGTACGTCGTCTCCTTCTTCGAGCAGAGCAAAGTATGCGGCAAACTCACGACAGCCGAGATAGGGACGAGTAAAGCAGGCACCGCGGCGAGCGCGGCGGTTGAACTGGTCTAGGTGCTTGGCAGCATTCTCGGGACCACTTTGGATGTCAAAGCGGGCTTCGATTACATAACCTACTTCGCGCAGCAGCAGCGCCGCACGCTGCTGGCGAGCCTCAGTAATCTGTAGAGAAAGATCACCCACGCCAGCATTCATAATCCTTCTTGCTGTTCCCTCGCTGATCTTCTCGCTCACCTCATTGCGGCGAACGGACGTAAAGCGAATTGGGTTGAGAACCGTAATACGGTCAACCACCCAGCGGATCTCGGGCTTCCAGTAGATCGCTTCAAGGATGCCGCGGGCGGCGGAAGGAGTCATTGCGTCGTAGCTGACGCGCTCTACCTTCATTTCCGGGCGGGTGAAGCAGGCCCAATCGCCCCAGCAATGCAGCCGAATACCAAATGCCATGCAAATCCCCTCGCCCATCTCATGACTACTAGACCCCCCAGAGCGCGGCATCGAGGGCAATCGAGTCGAGAGTAAGTCCTTTCTGCGGCGTGTATGCGTCTTCCCGCAGCAGAACCCATATGCCCGACTCATGTGCCCTGACCACGCCATTCGCTTTCAACTCTTTGACGGAGTTTTCAGGAATAGAAACAAGGTACGGCTGTAGTTTGCGATTCGGAGCATAGTCTACGCGTGAACGTTCGAGTGCGGAGATTAAATCTCTTGCGGTTTCGTCATAGGGAACCAGAATGGGCAACTGCGCGTCGCAGATCAATCTGAATCGTTCTTCGATGGTGCGGAACTGGAAGGCTAACTCATCTGGACGGCTGCGATCCAGAGCCATGTACTGCATGATGCCGTGCTTGTCCCAGTCGCCGGATCTCTGCCAGTACAGAAGCCGGAAGTAGTGCTCCACTGCGGCGGGAGCCAGTGGATCTCTATAAAGGTTCCAAAGCTCCTTTGCTTTATCCGAACCCTGTCGCAACAGTCCGGGTGGCGGAGGTACTTCCGCGTCGAATACGTAAGTTGTTCCCATCGGCGCACTCCCTTCACGATTGCAGCGGCCCGCGGCCTGTGCGATGGAGTCGAATCCCGCGGCTGCACGATAGACCACGGGCACATCGATATCCACGCCTGCTTCGATGAGCTGTGTGCTGACTACACGGCAGGGCAGGTGCGCCTTCAGCCGCTGACGAATCTGCTTTAGTGCGTTCCGGCGGTGCTCTCCGCACATCAGGGTGCTCAAATGGAAGACGCTCTCGACTTCTACCTGTTTTGAGAGCCGGTCGAAGAGTCTCGCCGCATGTTTCCGCGTATTCACAATGCATAGCACTTGCGCTTCGGCTGCGAGCCGAATTGCGAGTGTCTCATCCGTGAGTTGCCCAGCGTGCTCCACTCTGACCCTGCGCATGGCCTTGAAGAGTTCGGCCGGATTGGCAATGATAGGCGTCACGCCCTTCAGCCCAATCGGGAAATCCTGGCGATGCTCAAGGGCTGGCTGTGTTGCGGTGCACAGAACAACGGTGCAGCCATAGTTTCTCACTAGCTCCTGAAGAGCACGCAATGTCGGCTCAAGGAGCTCTACAGGGAGAGTCTGTGCCTCGTCGAGGATGATGACGCTGTTCGCCAGCCGATGAAGTTTGCGGCAGGGCGTGGTCGAGGCAGCAAAGAGACTCTCAAAGAGCTGCACGTTAGTGGTGACGATTAACGGCGCGTCCCAGTTTTCGGTCGCCATCTGATTGGCTCGTGTGGCCTGCTCAGGAAGCACGTTGGAATGGTGCTCGATGATGCCACGTTCCGCATAGGGCCCCAGCGCCTTGCGGTAGGTGTCCGCCGTCTGTTCAATGATGCTGGTGAAAGGGATCGCCACGACAACACGGCGCATACGCTCTGGTGCGTGACGAAGCGCAAAGGCAAGCGAAGAGAGAGTCTTCCCTCCGCCGGTGGGTACTTGCAGGGAGTAGAAGCCCGGCTCCCCTGCGGCGGCTTGGAGGCATTGTGCCAGGATAGCGCGGCGATACTCGTTCACGGCCGTCGTCGGTGCATTTTGCTGCATCGCATCGAGATGCGAGTCAAGTTGCACTCTGAGTTCATGCAGTGATGGGCATGGCGCGGCACGTTCTTGCGCCTTGTCGGGGTCACAGAATGCCTCAGTGCACGTACGGTCCGCGTCGACGAGACAGGAAAAGATCATTCGCGTAAAAAATGCGAGCGCAAAGCTCCGCTCCTTGTTATCTGCCTTCAGTGCGAGGGGAGGAGCCGTGAGTGTGAGTTGAGGCGGATCGACGTGTGGGATTGAGTTCACGTTCAGTCGAGATGACAGGCTGCGGCGTGACGACTGGTCATCCGAGGGCGTGCCATCTGCCAGTCCGGCATGATGCCCGGCGATGCAAAATGCAAGCATGCGCCCGACAGGACCGGGCAGAGCAGAGGCGACATACCGCGCTCCAAAGGTCGAGTGATCGACCCGCTTGGCGGAAGATGATTCTTCGCCCGCATCTTGGGCATCTGGATTAGAGGAACACAAGTAAGCCTGGAACTCGGCAGATGCCTTGCCGAGATCATGGCAGCGGCCCGCTACCCAGCCCCAGTCTGAGGCATGAAAAGCAGCGGCGTAACTTGCGCACAGCGCCGCCACGTCCTCGAGGTGCTTTAACAGCGGCTCCCATCTCTCGCGGGGACTATTCCGCAGCGTATGAGCATAAGTCTCAAGCAACGCCGGAAGGGATGAATTCTCGGAGGTCGACGGCATGGATTGTCGGTGTCGCCTGATTCTAACCTCTATGGTGGTGGCAGGGCCATGGCAATCGGGGCCGGTCACCGCGACGGCACCCCAGCCGCCCTCGCCCTCTCGTGAGGGCGTCCGCCCCAGCGGCTCACCACCAAACCGACCACCAGAGGTTACGCAGTCGTTAAGGTAAATATAGTGTCGCACAGGCCAAGGATCGCCTCTGAAGCCAAGGCTAGAAAACACATCACGTATTGTGTTGGACCAACTGTAACCGCTTGCGGGAGGCCCGGTATCTGTTCACTGCGGATGCTGCGAAATAACACATTTGAGCAAGCCAAATTTCCCGCAAAAAGGCGCGGTCTTCTTTGATTAATCAAGACCAAAAGGAACGGCTCTTCCAATCGGAGGGAAATCCCATCTCCACAACCTGTACATTCGGGTACCGCGACAAGAGATCAAAGAATCTCTGACGCCAGTCCGATGTTTGATCGATCTTTTTCAGCAACGCGACGATAAGGATCACGCGGGAGTAGAACCGATCCTGCGTGGTCCTAAGTTCAGATGACACGGCTTTCGCCGACATGGGCTTGTTCACGATCAGGTGTGCATTCCACAGTCGGTTGTGGTGAGCGCACATGTTCCGCAGATCGTTCAAGGTGCGAAACCACGAGACGAGCACTCCTTCATCAAAGCCGAACAGCTTGGCGACGAGCTTGCGATTCGCCAGGCTCAAGCCTGAGAAGAGATGAGACAGACCTCCGAAGGTGACTGCTTCACAGATGGCCCAAATAGGCGCGTGAGGGGGACTGTTGTAGTGCTTGTGATAGTGCGAAATCGCCAGATACTCAGCATGTGCAGCTTTTCCAAAGAACCCGCGAAAGCTCTCGGTGGTCTCGAAATGGCGTGGGTCAAGGTAGAAGTGCGGGCCATGCGGTAAAGAGAGAGAATTGATGATCGAGGCGCGCAGCGCGACCTCTATCCGCTCTATCGCATCCAGGCACAAAAGCCGCAACTCCCGATCGAAGTTGTATAGCGCCACGACGTTCTCAAAGGATGTGCCGTGCGCAAATGCCTTGGATGGTTGGCTCTGAAGAGCCCTCATGTAGATAAGAAGTCGGTAGTACCCAACTGACCGGAGCGTGCTCAGAGCAGCCGCGCGATCCTGGACTAGCAGTCCTCTATCTTCGAGATGAGCTAAAAGATCTTCCGGTGGCTTTGCTGGCTTTGTATAAGGATTCAGCGTGATCGGGATTTTTTGGGGTTGAGGCTTCTTGGGCGGGGTTTTCAAGATAAGGCCCCAAATGAGTAAGCCCCCTGGTGCGCATTCCTTGCGGAAGAGGCGTGGGGGCTATGATCAAAATTAGTATCCGCTCTCCGCCAGAAAAAGTAAAGCGCAATTTGCATATCTTTGATTGGACAAGCTTTAGCTGCGGCCAAGCCGGTCCAGCTTCCAAACGACCAGTGTGTCGCCTTCGCCCAAGGATTCTTGTGCTTTGGCAAGGCCGGGACGTTCGGCTCGGCTGCCGCCGATCTTGTCCTCGAAGATTTTTTTGCAGCCGGCTTTGGCCAAGGCCTCGATTTGGAGTTCGAGGTTCTGGTCCTGGGTGGAGACGCGAGCGTAGCCAATCAACATACTCTGACTCCTCCGCTGTCGGACTTTGTCTTACTGAAACTCATGGAACAGGTAGTTTATTGAGAATAGCATTTGAGAACTATTTGCGAGAATCAAGAACCTGAACGGCCCCGTCGCTCCATCCTTTCCGCCACCGAGCGTGAAAGCCTGTTAGCCCTGCCCGATACCCACGATGAACTGATTCGCCGCTACACTCTGAGCGATTCCGATCTGTCGATCGTTCGTCAGCGGCGAGGCGCAGCCAACCGGCTCGGCTTCGCCGTGCAGCTCTGCTACATGCGGTATCCGGGCATCGTCTTGGGTCGTGGGGAACTTCCCTTTCCTCCCTGGCTTCACCTGGTGGCCGCGCAACTCAAGATTCCAGTTGAGAAGCGGGCCATACGGCGACCGCGCCCAAACCCGGCGGGAGCACATGGTCGAACTTCAAACACTCTTCGGGTTCAGATCGTTCACGACGAGCCATCACCGGGCGGCCGTGCAGGATCTGATGGAGACTGCGCTGCAGACGGATACGGGCATTGTGCTGGCCAGCACGGTGGTCGAGAAACTACGGACGAAGGCCATCCTTCTTCCCAAGCTGAATGCGATCGAACGAATTTGCGCACAGGCTGTCACTCGCGCCAACCGCCACATCTACCGAGTGCTGACCGATGCTCTGTCAGGCGACCAATGCGCGCGCGAGGCAAGAGGCTCGCCCAGGGCAGGTTTAGGCCACTTCGCATCCCCAACCCAGCTTAGCGTGCTTTATTGTCCGTTTTCTGACGGGCCCCCTTTTCCAGCAAGAGGGTGCCGAACGCCTCCGGAACGTGAAAGGTAGGCTTCATCGTGGGTTGCCAGGCGACCAAGCTTCGCCCAGGCCCATCGCTTCTAAAGAAGTTGATGCGTAGCATATTGCCGGGGGATGCCGGCCGAGAGTCAATTGCGGAGAAGGGGATGCGCATCGAACCATACCAGATACATTTCGAGGGGTCGATTCGAGAAGCTACTTCGAATCCTGAACTCCACACCCATCCCTCCTCATGATTAGGGCTATCGAGGTCTACGTCTAGGTCAACCCATTCACCTTGCGGAGACACTTCGAATTCTTTGTACCTGCGGATGTTATTGAAATCAGAACCAAGGAAAACCTCGGCCACATCCCACTCCCACAGCTTATTTGTTTTCGTCAGCGTGACCGGATCGGGGTTCAGCCGGAGCGTGTCATAGGGACAGGTAAAGAGCAGATAGAGATGGGTCAAGGTCCAACGCGAGCGCACCTCGGTACTCAGCCCCGGTAGCGGCTTCCCAAAGGCGTCTCTTGTTAGAAAAGTGACGGGTGCGCTGCGCCAGAAAGCAGAGGTCGGATCTGTTTCGGGTTGGCAATCCTTGATGGAAAAATTCGACGTAGCTTGTGTGGAATCGCCGTGGCTTATCATTGCGCTCCTGGAGAAATGCGGGAACGTGAGAAGAAGTGTTATGAGTCTTTACTCTTCCAAATCTTTCGTTTCCGCCAATTCTCTCGAAATGTTATCTGAACTTGTGGCCTTTCTAATGAAACTATCTGACCTCGTCCCGCGACGTTCGCGCGAATGATGGCTCGAATTCCCGGCGTTTCGCTCCGCACGGGGAAGAGAGGAGGCTAGAATCCGCCGACTCAATTGGAGAGTTGACTTTGTTTCGTTTGATTGATATTTTGTTTCGTATAATTTCTATTGTGCTTTAGCTTTGCTTTCGACATCGGGTAGGCTACCGAGGGAGGGACCCTGTTGATCGACACACTTGATGCTTTGTTCATCGCGGCCGAAGACGCGAGGGAGCCACTCGGTATAAGCCGCATAAGGCTGTCCAACGCCCCCGATTTGTGACGTGAGATGTCTCGAATGCCAGGGAACGGCGAATCGATCTACGGAAGGGTTCGTTCTTAATGCTTGAATTCGCAGAGACCACAGAGATATTGCTGACGCATCCACTTGTGCCAGCAGGTCCCATCCCTACAACGCACGACCAGGATGGATTCTATCCCTATGAGAGTTTTTGCGAGACGAGCAAGAGGCCGATATTAAAGAAATACCGCATGGTTGTGATCGAAAACGAGCAGATTCGGGTGAAGGTATGCCCGGACCTGGGCGGGCGCGTTTGTAGCCTTTTTCTAAAAAAGGGGGCAGTTGAAACACTCTTCTTTCCCCACATTATCCGGCCCGTAAGAATCTTACCCAGGCAATCTTTTACTGGAGGTGGGATCGAGCTGAGCTTTCCGATTTCGCACAGCCCCGTTCAAATTGCTCCTGTACTTTATGAAGTAACTCGCGATCAGGAAAGAATCTACATCTCTTGCGGAGAGAGAGAACTTAGATTTGGAATGAACTGGACCGTCGAATACTCTCTCGGCGAGAGCGACTGGTTTCTGACGCAGCGAACGGTATTCTTCAATTCTGATTGTGATGCTCATCCTTGGATGTCCTGGTCAAATGCAGGCGTACACGCCCGACCTGATACAGAGTTCCATTTCCCCGAAGGACCTGTTCTTGCCCATGGTCGCGATGTACGGACAATCGACTGGAAGACAGAGGGCCCACGGCATCAGTCAGATGTGCATCGGATGACTGGATTCTTCTGGAAGAGACCAGATTGTTGCGCATTTGGAGTGTTCACTCCAAGTTTGGGTGCAGGTCTCTATCACGTAGCCGATCCTAGTCAGGTGCCCGGAATCAAACTGTGGAGCGACGGCATAGGACGCGATGAGGCATGGGTAACACAGTATACGTTGAACGGCGAGCAATGCCTGGAGATTCAAGCCAGCCCCTTGGTCGATCAATCCGTGAAAGACGTCCTTCAGCCGGGGCAGCTGCGACACCACGTTGAATACTGGATTCCGTCCAAGACGGCGCGTGATATTCGGGAGATCTCGCTGCCGCATCCATTGATGAGGGCTCTGGACGAAGTGCCCCTTTTTGGTTGGGCGAGGAGTGAGGATGTCAGGTCTTGGCTGAGCCTTGCCTCCGCACACAGATCGGGCAACATCAGTCAAATTCCAAAGGCTCCTGAACTCGATAGCAACCGTTGGGCCATTAGTGGAATCGCCGATTTAGGTGATGCGCTCTCCTGGGCGGCTTTGTCCACGGAAGGAAGCGAGCGAGACAGGTGGTTATTTCAACGCGGTACATGGCTCGCCGGTCGTGGCGAAGCTGGCGCTGCATTGGAGATTCTGGCACAATCCAGTGACGATCGCGCCCGGGCGTTATCCGGACGTCTTTGGCTGGTGTACAAGCGGGACGCACAGGCTGCAGCAAATTGCTTTCGTGCAATCGAATCAGACGCGATCGCTCTTCATCCCCAGGTAGTGATCGAGAGGGACAAGATCCTCGCTGCGCTAGGGAGGGAAACTCTCGATGAGCGCGGGCGCTGGCTAAACGCCGTCTCTGCCCTTGATGACGAATGGTTGGCGGAATGTCGCGCAAGGTTATTGAATGACTGTGGCGATTCGCAGGCTGCCTTCAACGTACTCAGAAATACGCGCTTCCAATTGGTACATCAGAGATACGAGCGGACTCGGCTGTTGAGACAGATCGAAGCAGGACTTGGCCTGGAGCCCGATGTGTATCCTTCCTGGCTAGGAGAGGACGATCTGGAAGAGTTTGGGGCCTATCGGGAGCATCCAGAGGTTTGTTGAGGACCAGCGTCTTTGATGGATTTGAATTTAGCCGGTGCAGGACTGGCGACGCGGCTGGCACCGTAACAATGGAATCGCGATGGCATTAGCTCTACGCCATCCGACATATTTTCTGGAGATGTTACTTTGGCAAATGCTCTTCGAGCAGGTTTCTTGTATTTTCTTTTGCTAGTTTTTTGCGCGCTGAGCCTTCCCGGTAATCTTCTCGCGCAAGAAAAAAACTCGCTGGCACTTATGCCCATGCCGGCCAACGTTGTGCAGGGCGAAGGCGAATTCGTCATCGATGGGAATTTCGGAGTTGCTCTGGAGGGATATAAGGAGCCTCGCCTTGAACGAGCACAGCAGCGCTTCTTGAATATCCTTTCGAAGGAAACGGGGATCCCGCTATGGCGTGAAGCAATCCAGAACCAGCCGCACTTCATCATTCGAGTTGCGGGCCCGAGCGCGGCAGTGCAGCAACTGGGTGAGGACGAATCCTACCACCTGAAGATCTCAACTACGGATGTGCAGTTGACTGCGCCCAATCCCATAGGGGCGCTGCGCGGGCTTCAAACGTTTCTGCAACTGGTAAGAATCACTCCGAAAAGCTTTAGCGTTCCCGTTGCCACGATCGACGACCAGCCCCGCTACCCCTGGCGCGGACTGCTGATCGACTCCGGACATCGTTTTGTGCCCATCGCCGCAATTAAGCGCAACCTGGACGGGATGGAGGCGGTCAAACTCAATGTCTTTCATTGGCGTTTCGCGGATAATCTGGGCTTCCACGCTGAGAGCAAGAAATTTCCGTTATTACAGGAAAAGGGCTCTGGCGGCTTTTATTACTCGCAAGACGAAATCCGGGACGTTATCGCGTACGCTCGCGACCGCGGTATCCGGGTAGTTCCAGAGTTCGATATGCCCTGCCATACGACATCGTGGTTTTTGGGGTACCCAGACTTGACCAGCGGAAAAGATCCCTCCCACAGTTCGGCAATCGATCCTACGCGCGAAAGTACGTATGTGTTTCTCTCCGGATTTATCGGAGAGATGGCTGCTCTCTTTCCCGACTCCTACTTTCATACCGGAGGAGACGAATGCAACGTCAAGGAATGGGAGACGAACCCCCGCGTCCAGGAGTACATGCGGGCGCACTCGATTAGGAATGGTGCAGCCCTGCAGGTAGTTTTCACAACGAGGGTCCAGAAGATCGTCGCAGACCACAAAAAGGTGATGATGGGATGGGACGAAGTATTACAACCGAACACCCCAAAAGATGTTGTGATTCAAACCTGGCGAGGGCAGGACTCGCTGGCAGGAGCTGCACGCAGCGGTTACCGGGGCGTGCTGTCGTTTGGCTATTACATCGATTTGAACCAGTCGGCGGCGGAGCATTATCTGGTGGATCCGTTAGGGGAGAACGCAGCCTCACTTACACTGGACCAGAAGGTCCGGGTCCTGGGTGGCGAGGCCACCATGTGGACGGATATTGTTTCGCACGAAAACATGGACAACCGGATTTGGCCGCGTACGGCGGCGATCGCCGAGCGCTTGTGGTCGCCTCAACAGGTGCAGGATGTCGCGTCGATGTACCGACGGCTCGCAATCGAATCGCAGAGACTCGAACTCTACGGTCTGCGTCACCGGCTGATTACCGATGAGATGTTGGAGCGCATGAGCGGCGAGGTAGATCCTGGGCCTTTGAAAGTGCTTGCGGCCGTAGTGCAACCCCCGCGAATGTATCAGCGGCAGGAACTGCGCAGCTTCTCGGATTTTACGCCGCTGAACCATCTTGATGATGCGGTACCGCCAGAAAGCGATACAGCGCGTGAATTCAGTGAGATTGCAAAGCGGATTGCTGCAGGTGAGGCGACTCCGCAGGATTGGCAGCAGGCACGGCAATGGCTGGTGTTGTGGCGGGATAACGACGCGAAGCTGCAACCATTGTTGACACGATCGTTCCTTACCCAAGAGTTGGCCCCGGTGTCGCGAAACTTGGCCCAGGTTGCAGCGATCGGCTTGCAAGCTTTAGATGATCTGCACGAAAATCGTTTCGTCAAGGCAGATATCAGGCAGCGAAATATCGAATTTCTAGAATCCTCCGAAAAGCCCCAGGCGGTGCTGCTCCTTATGATTGCATCTCCCGTAGAAACGCTTGTGCAGGCCAGCAGAAGCCAGTAGCAGGCCGGTCGCATTTGCTTTGAAGAATTTCACAATTAGGAAACTAAACGAACTCCCGTTTTTTGTAGCATCGAGGATCGCACATGGACTCAAACGGAGTCGAACTCAACAGAGACAAGTTTGTCGAGATGGTCAGCGCCACAGCAGAGGTTGACCTTCGGCTAAGCGACTTCCATCCCGATTCTTGTCTGCAGACGCCGGTGCACGTGGTCGAGCGCGCCCGTTTTCCGGTGATCGACTATCATAACCACCTCGACTCCACGGATCCACGTCAGGTCCTCTCCGTGATGGACCAATGCGGCCTCGAACACGTGGTGAATATCACCATGCAGGTGGGCCAGAAGGCGCTCGACATAATGGACCGCTTCAATGCGGCGGCACCCGATCGTTTCTCCACTATCGGCTGGATGGACTGGAGCGGCGTGGATCAAGCGAATTTCGTGCAGCTCACCATCGACCGGTTGCAGCGGATGATCGAGCACGGCGCCTGCGGTATCAAGTTCTGGAAAGATTTCGGCCTGACGTTGCGCGATACTGACGGCACTCTGTTGCGCATCGATGATGACCGGTTCGCGCCCATCTTTGAGGCATGCGGCAAACTCGATCTGCCGGTGATGTTTCACACCGCAGACCCAAGCGCGTTCTTTGAGCCGATCGACGCACGCAATGAGCGCTACGAGGAACTCGCGGCACATCCGGATTGGGGCTTCCATCACTCGACAGTCTCTAAACGCGAACTGGTGGAGCAGCGTAACCGTGTGATCGCCCGTCATCCAACCACGACCTTTGTCGGCGCGCACTGCGCGGAAAGCGGGGAGGACCTTGCATACCTTTCACAGCAGCTGGAAGCGCTCCCCAATTTGCTGATCGACATCAGCGCGCGCACGCCCGAACTCGGTCGCCAGCCCTACACAGCTCGCGCGTTCTTCTTGAAGTATGCCGACCGCATCCTGTTCGGCACCGATCTGCTGCCTGAAGTCGAGATGTATCGTCTCTACTTCCGCTTTTTGGAGACGGCCGACGAGTATTTCGAATATCCGTCGCATGCATCGCGGCAGGGTCGCTGGAATATCTACGGCCTGTTTTTACCGGAGGACGTTCTGCGCAAGGTGTATCGCGAAAACGCACTTAGGCTGCTGCCGCGGCTTCGTTAGGTTACGGCGCGTTGCTCAGCAAATTACAGGCAATTACACCGGAAATCACATAGGAAGCCAAGCCGTTGGAGAAACTGCACTGCTCTGCCACAATCGATCTGCAGCGTAGGTTTGCTGGTTCGCGAGTGAGTTTGGCAACTTGGCTTGGCCCACTTCGGCGGTTTGTTTTGGCCCACCCTCTGGGACGTTGAGGTTGAGGGTGTTCGGTTCTGCTGGAGCGTAGCCCGGAGGGCGGAGCGGAAGCAGAACCGAGCACCCAGGCTTAGTCCTTCGTCTTCTTCCGCAGGGTTCTACGGAAGCGGTACGACTCCGAACCGGTCTCGACGATGTGTGCCTGGTCGGTGAGCCGGTCGAGCACGGCCTTACAGAGCCGGGCGTTGGTGAAGACCTGGGGCCACTCGGAGAAGGGCAGGTTGGTGGTCACGATGATGGCGGCCTTTTCGGCTCTCTCGG
>NZ_JQKI01000104.1 GCF_000745965.1 Edaphobacter aggregans DSM 19364
CTGCTTCCGCGGAGCCTTGCGGTCCGACTCCAGAATCGCATCGATCAACGACGCCGCTGCGGCCATCTTCACCGCCGGACGTTCTGTCTTCTTGCGCTGCGCCGGAACTGCGTTCCGCACCGCCTCCCGCACCATGCGCCGATGCACACCCAACTTCCGCGCCACACCGATGATCGACCCGACTCCAAACTCATACTCCCGGCGAATCTGCTCGTATAACTCCACCTTGGCTCTCCAGTCCAACTCGCCCTCCGTCCCTCAGCGCCGCTGAGAAACAGGGTAGAGTCCGCTCTGCCCAGGGTGGGCCAACTTAAACCGCCAGAGTGAGCCAAATTAGAATGCCAAAATCAGCGAGGCGTGCGACGCAGCTGCGCATGAATCGTAGTTTGAGAACTGGCTGATAACCTGCGGAACTTCGCCTCTCCGCAAGTTCAGCTTCTGGTAGGCCACGATCGCAGGTTGGTCGTGGCCTGTAGTTATGGAACTCTACTCTCTTCTTCCCCAGCGGTCGTGATCGACTTCTTCGATCGGAGCGCGCGAACACCGCCGCTTGCGGCGCAAGCGTCTGCGCAGGCTAAGCCCGATGCGCGGAAAGAAAGCTCTCGCGCAGCGTCGTATCCCGGAACGCCTCGGTACCACCGGATGCGAGAGTTGAAAGCGCGCCGGTAATGTTGCCCATGCGAGCCGCTTCAACAGGGGAGGCTCCACGCAGATAGGCGCTCAGGAATCCTGCGTTGAAGCTATCACCCGCCCCGATCGTGTCGACGGGAACGACAGAGACTCCCGCGACAAGCTGACGCATGCCCCGATCCTGCACCATGGCGCCACGGGAGCCACATTTGACGACGATCAGTGGGACTCGCTGGCCGATGATGTCCAAAGCCTCCTCAAGGGTCGACACGCCAGCCATGTGCATCAACTCGGCCTCGCTCGGAAGGAGGATATCGATCAGGCCGAGGACCTCATGAAATATGCCGCCCCACTGGTCTTCCGGATCGTCGTTTGTGTCCAAGGAGATGGTCAACCCAGCCCGCTTCAAGGTAGCGAGCAGTTTCGGCAGACCGGGATGCAGCGCTCGTTGCAGAAAAAGCGAAGACAGATGAAAGTGCCGGGAGGATGCAAGGTACTCCACCGGCAAGTCTTCCGCCCCCATCTCCGCCATCGTACCGAGGTACGTCAGAATGTGCCGCTCCTTGCCGTGCGGGAGAAGAATCGTAACTCCAGTTCCGGTCGAGCCTCTGTCAGACTGCGTCTCCGACAGATCAACCCCACTTTCGGCAAGCCGGGCAAGAGCAAACTTGCCGAAATCATCGGTGCCTACCCGCGTCACAAAGCCGACTCGCATGCCCAGAGAAGCTAGATTATGAGCGACGATCGCAGACGAACTGCCAAGAGTGACTCGAAATCCAGACGCCAAGAGTTCCCGTTCCAGGGGCATCCGCTCCGGCAGACCATACAAAATGAGGTCAAGGTTGATCTCCCCCGCGATGGTCACATCGAACCGCCATTCCGACATCTCTGCAGTCATCTAAGTTTCTCGCTCCGCTCGATATAACAGTATCAACTTCAATCATGGTTATGTTACTATTTTTTGTGTTTAGTTTCTTTTGCTTTTGTGATCTTTTGATTTAGGAGGCTCGATCCCGTGGGTCCACTGCTTAGTTTGCTCGATTTACCGATCTCGGAACAAGAGACGCGGGGCTTGCTCTTCACGCCGAGGGAGATTGCGCAGCAACCCCAGACGTGGCTAAAGACACTGCATATCTTCGAGGCGGAACAACAACGCATTCGGGCGTTTCTCAAGGAGGCCGGTGTCACCGCCTCCGTGGAGCAGCGGCCGATCGTAATGCTCGTTGGCGCCGGCACTTCAGATTACATCGGCGAGTCTCTCGCGCTTCTACTGCGGCAGCGCTGGGGTTGCGAAGCCACCGCGGTTGCAAGCACCGACTTGCTGCCAAGCCTTGCAGACTATGTCATTCCGGGCCGGCGCTACCTCTGGATATCCTTTTCGCGTTCCGGTGATTCTCCCGAGGGCGTCAGTGTACTCGAGCAAACTCTTGAAACCTATCCTGAGATCTCGCACCTTGTCGTGACATGCAACCCCAACGCGCGCATGATAGCCATGGCGGGGAACCATGAACGCGTCTGCACCGTAATTCTGGATGATGCGGTCAATGATCGCAGCCTAGCGATGACAAGCTCGTTCACCAATATGGTCGTGCTGGGCCAGTGTCTCGCGCATGCCTGGAGCCTCGACGAATATAAAGAAGTTCTTGAGGATATGATTGCCGCCTCCAGCGCCTTTCTGAACAACTCGGCCGAACTCGCGCAAAGTACGGTTGACCGGCGAAAGCCCCGCATTTGCATGCTCGGTTCTGGAGCCCTCGCTGCGGTAGCCAAGGAGTCATCCCTGAAGGTGCTCGAGATGTCAGGAGGCCAGGTCAAGACGATGGCACTGGCGTCGCTGGGGCTCCGACATGGCCCTATGGCTGCCCTCGATCGCGAGACCGACCTTGTCTTCTTCCTATCGTCTGAGAGGACACGCTTCCGCTACGAAGCCGACCTGCTACGCGAAATTCAAGCGAAGCAGATTACCGCATCGTGCATTGTTGTGGGACTGAAGTCCGATCACGACGAAATTGCTCCCCTTTGCAATGTGTACCACGCGATCGATGGCACGTTCGCAGATGCCTACCGTCCGCCGGTGGACGTGATCTTCGGTCAGCTTCTTGGGCTCTACTCCTCGATCGCCTTAGGCCTGCGTCCGGATGCGCCAAGTCCGCAAGGCGTGATCAGCCGCGTCGTGAGCGATTTCACGATCTATCGATGAGATGTCCGCGACCCTTCAAAGGCACCTTACGAAACAGAAGGATGGAGTTCCGGCAGGAATCTACTCTGTCTGCTCCGCACATCCACTTGTATTGCGAGCCGCCGCAGAACTCGCGGAAGCGGCCGGCAGTCACCTTCTAGTGGAGGCGACGAGCAATCAGGTTAATCAGATGGGCGGATACACGGGCATGCAGCCAGCCGAGTTCCGCAATTTCGTTGAGATGATCGCCGCAGACGCCGGGTTCCCCTGCGAAAGATTGATCCTCGGGGGAGATCACCTCGGACCTAACCCCTGGCGGCACCTGTCCGCAGGTACAGCGATGCAGCAGGCGGAAGCGATGGTCTCGGCTTATGCTCAGGCCGGCTTCAGCAAGATTCATCTGGACGCCAGCATGTCTTGTAAGGGCGATCCTCCAACTCTGATTGACACGGAAGTCGCCGCCCGCAGCGTCCAGCTTTGCCTCGCAGCAGAGACCGCGTACCAGCCAGGCGGTGAGAAGCCAGTGTACGTTATCGGAACAGAAGTGCCGACTCCCGGCGGTGCTACCCATGTGCTCGACGGCTTGGCCGTTACCTCTCCCGAGGCGGCAGCACATACGTTGACAGTCCACCGTGAAGCCTTCATGGCTCACGGCTTGACGGACGCATGGACACGAGTCATTGCCTTAGTCGTGCAGCCAGGGGTCGAATTCGACCATGACAGCGTGGTTCATTACGACCGCTCCAAGGCCCGGCCGATCGTCCAATGGCGGCGCCAGCACGCTAACGACATCGTCTTTGAGGCGCACTCTACGGACTATCAGAATGCCCGCGCATATAGTGGTCTGGTCGAAGATGGCTTCGCCATTCTCAAGGTCGGGCCGGCGCTCACGTTTGCCCTACGGGAAGCGCTCTACGCGCTTGCGGATATCGAAGCGCAGCTCATCGCGCCTGCGGTGCGGTCCCGTCTTGCAGAGACAATCGAGCAGACGATGCTGGCGCATCCTGCAGTTTGGCAGCCCTACTATGCCGGAGACGCGAAACAGCAGACGTTGCTGAGGCGGTATAGCTATAGCGATCGCATGCGGTACTACTGGAACTACCCCGAGATCGCCGCTGCTGTGGACCGCCTGATCCTCAATCTTTCATCAACTGCGATCCCGCAGAGCATGCTGAGTCTCTACTTACCCTCCCAGTATTCACGTATGCGCATGGGAGAGATCTCCGGCGATCCGACATCTCTGATCGTGGACAAGGTCAAGGATGTACTGCGTGTGTATGCTCGCGCCTGCAATCAGAAGCATCGGGCATCGTAGGGGCCGCCTCGTCGCCGGCACGAAGGACATCTGTGAAGATCGTTCGACACGAATGTATCTTAACGGTCGGAACTAAAGATGAGAATTGGAGATCGAGGCATGGAAGCCCAACGAACATCCGACTCCGAAGGCGGACATGGATGTTCGTTGGTGCCGCTGTCTGATCCTCCGTCGCACCGATCAGTGTCACGTCCGTGAGGAGCGCACCGCGCCAATCGAGTTCCCGGACTTTACACGAGGTAATTGGTAACAGCGAGCGTTCTCCATCGCAACCCGCAACCCAGGTGTCAGTTCGGCAAGAAAGAAAGCATGATTCAGACAACTGCTCTGCTTGTTGCTCGTGCCACCGTGTCGTTTTCGAAGATAATCATACCGCCGGAGTTCGTAAACCAATCGGAGATGGAATCGGTCTTCTACCCAGGGTTATTCGAAACGATTTGAAAAGAGAGAACGGCGGTGGACCGGTGATAGACTTTCTCCTGCTAGAGGGGAATTACTCGCGGAAAACGACACAGAACAAAAGCCTTCGCCTTGATCTGCCGGAGCGAATGGAACCGACCGGCGGAGATCGTAAAGAGCAGCTATCAATTTTGCTCAATAGAGAAAGCGGATTAGCGATATGAAGAAGGAAGTTCCACAGAAACCGCAGAACGGGATCGTCCGTGACGACGAGCACGCAAACGATGGGATGATGGCAGAAGAACGCCGCATGCAGATCCTGCAGATTGTGCGTTCAGAGGGACGAGCGAAAGTCAATGACCTCGTTCGCCGATTCAACACCTCTGCGGTCACCATCCGCAGCGATCTGAACGAGTTGGACCAGCGAGGGGTTATCCAGCGCTCGCACGGAGGCGCCGTCATCCAGGACACGGTCTTTCGCGAGTCACCGGTACACGAGCGCATCAAGAGCCGGTCGCAAGAAAAGCAGCGCATTGGCGCGAAGGCCGCGACGCTGATTCGAGAAGGCGAGACGATTATCCTGGACTCAGGCACTACAACGCTTGAGATCGCACGACAGCTCAAGAACATTCCGCACGTCCAAGTCATCACCAATGGCTTGAACATCGCCTTGGAGCTTCTTGGGTCGCGTAACACGCAAACGATCATCATGGGAGGTAGCGTCCGCAGCGACTCAGCATCGATTGTGGGACGCGCAACCGAGGATATGCTTGAACAGTTCTCCGCCGACAAGCTCTTCCTCGGGGGAGCAGGGTGCGACCCGGATTTCGGCGTGAGTGGTACAAATCTGGAAGAAACTATGGCGAACCGAGCGATGCTGCGTGCGGCCCGCGAGATCGTCGTCGTTGCCGACGCAAGCAAGTTCAGCAAGCGCAGCATGTCACTGATTGCCTCCTTCTCGGAGGTCGATCTCGTCATCAGCGACGTGAGCCTGCCACAGGAGTTGCAGGACCGAATCCGATCCTTCGGGTGCAAACTCATCTTGGTATGAGGCAACGGATGTTCAGCCAGGGTGGGCAATTTCTTCATCGCTGATGCGACGCTGGCGGGACGGTGGTGGGGGACTTCACCGTGTGGGATGGCGGCATGACGACCGCGCGCCTGGAACCGCGGGGGCGGGAGTGATGCCGGCGTCGCCGCGAAGCTGCTTTCGGATCACTCCTGATGAAATCGCTGCTTTCGACACGCATTTGCGAAAAACAAGGAATTGTGGGTCGTCATGGGGCCTCTCGAAACTTATCTTTCCCTTTGAATAGTTTCATATTATTATTTTTTTCTTGACAAATGTGGTGTAAGAGCGCGTTACTTATGGCGCGTTACTTATGGCTGAAGACCCAGCCCTATTTGCCTATTTGGTTGTTCTGAGTATCAGCGGAGCTTGGCCCGGTAGGTGTCCTCTTCGGTGCACGCAGCGAAGAAAATCGGTGGTTCAGGAGGTTGTGTTGGAGATCAGGAGTCAGAAAGCAGTTGAAAGGATGCGAAGCAGTACGCGGTCCGGCTGCTTCGGCAGTGGAACAAGGGTGTCCTGGATGTTCATGGTCGGATTGGCACTGTTAAGCTCTGTGGCGATGGCGCAAACGGGATTCTCGGGTCTGCGCGGGAATATCAAGGACAGTTCGGGCGCGATCGTAGCGGGCGTGCAAGTGGTTCTTACGGAGCCCGCCACCAGGGAGACGCAGCGCACGGGCGTCTCGGACGCGCAGGGGAATTTCGAATTTCCGAACCTGAAGCCTGGAACCTACCAGGTGATGACGCGGATGCAGGGCTTCAAGGCCTTTGTAGCGCAGGATGTGAAGCTGGACGCGGACCAGATCCGGCGCCTGGATATACGGCTGGCGGTGGGCAGCGTGCAGGAAACGGTCGAAGTGCACGCGGGCGCGGCCCTGATTGATACCGAAGGCGGAACAATCAGCAGTGCCATCGACAAAAAAACTGTTGCGGATACGCCGCTGCTTGACACCTATCCTTCACCTAACTCGCTGCTGGTAACGCTGGCGGGAGTGCAGGGCAACGGGTATGACATGAAGATTTCAGGGCAGGATTCGGCGCAGCAGTCCATGGAGATGGACGGCGTGAGCAACGATCGTGCCGGCGAACAGAGCAACAGCTCGAAATTTTTTGATGAAGCGACGGTCGTGACGGTGAATGCGCCGGCCGACAGCTCGCGTGTGGTGGCCTACAACCTTACCTCCAAGCGTGGCGCGAACAATTTCCACGGCATGGCGTACTACCAGCACTTCAACGGTGGACTGAATGCTACGCCGCATCCGAACTCGAAGAAGGCGCCGTACATCCAGCATGACTGGCAGGCTGAGCTATCGGGGCCGATCTGGAGGGACCATACGTTCTTCTACGCTTCGTGGTATGAGCAATTGATTCCTGGCGGCTCGTTCGATCTTGCAACGGTGCCGACGCAGGCGATGTGGAGAGGAAACTTCACCGGCTTTGCTCCGATCATCGATCCGCAGACGGGAAAGCCGTTTGCGAACAACATTATTCCGTCCAACCGGATCAGCCCGGTGGCCGCTGCGCTGGAGAAATATTACGCGCTGCCCAACATCGGCGATCCCACGGTATTCCAGGCGAACAACTTCGGCTGGCAGCATCCGTACAGCGCGCAGAACTACCGTGGAGACTGGCCGTTCATTCGCATTGATCACAACATCAGCAAGAAAAACTCAATTTTTGTGCGATGGCTGGACCGCAGGACTCCATTTGTGCTGCCCGGGACGCTTCCGACCACCTTCTGGACCAGAATGCGTGACCATCGGCAGACAGCTGTGGAAGACACCCACATCTTTACGCCGACGATGCTGAACACGTTTCGCTTCGGTTATGGCACAGACTTTATTAATGACGGCGCGACAGAGCATGGCCAAAAGCCGTTGAACGGTGGTGACGTCATTGCAGCGCTGGGCCTGCAGGGTGTGAATCCTAGCAATTACAACGTTGCCGGCGTGCCATCCTTCTCGATCAGTGGATTTTCATCGTTCAGCGCGGTCAATGGCGGTGTGAAGAGCGATGACAAGAACTACTTTTACGAAGACAGCGTAACCTGGCAAAAAGGGAGGCACGTCTGGAAGTTCGGTGGCGAACTGACGGCGTTCCGATTCCACAAAGGCGTGATTCCTGACTATGGCAGCTTCTCGTTCAATGGTTCGTTCACGGGTGGCGCGCCGGGCAGCGCGTTCGCTGATTTGCTGCTGGGGCTGCCGCGCACGAGCTCGCGGTCGGATCCGTTCGTGAACCGCTCTGAGACCAACAAGGAACTTGGGTTCTACGTGATGGATACGTTCAAGCTGATGCCGCGGTTGACGCTCGATTACGGCCTGCGCTGGGACTACTATGGCATCCCGACGTACACCGACGGCTTGATGTACAACTTCGATCTTGCGTCGGGCACGGTGCTCGTCCCGCAATCGAAACTTTCTCAGGTCAACCCGCTTTATCCGAAGAACATCCCGATTGCTGTAGGGCAGGTCTCGCCTGACGCCAGCCTGAGGAATTTCCGGCCACGCGTCTCGGCAGCGTATCTGGTGTCGAAGGGCTTTGTGATTCGCGGCGGTTACGGGCAGTTCACGGAGCGGTTCAGCCGCTACTACTCAGATCAGGCGGACAACCAGGGACCCGGACCGTTCGCGCATCTGGCCGAGAACTACACCAACCAGTTGGTGAACGGGCAGCCGCTGTTCTCCTTCCCCAACCCGTTCCCGAGCACGAGCCTTGCGGAGCCAACGCCGAGCCAGTATGTGGCAGCGCTTCCGCGCAAGTGGGACAACGGAACGATCCACCAGTTCAACCTGACGCTGGAAAAGCAAGTGGGCCGGACGGGACTCCGCACGTCCTACATTGGTTCACGCAGCAAGGGATTGAACTTCGTTCAATGGAACATGAATGTGCCACCGGCTAGCCTGACCCCGTTCGATACAAGCCGGCAGCCTTATCCGAACCTGTCTTCCGTGGCGGAGTACCGGCATGATGGCGCGGCCGAGTATGACGCGCTGCAACTGGAAGCGACGCGTAAAGAAGGATGGGCTACGTTTGACGCCCATTACACCTGGGCGTCGAGCCTGAACAACATTCAAAATACGGATGACGTTTCCAACCCCACGAAGGTATGGGCTATGGATGGCGGACTGCGTCGCAACCTGTTCACCTTCGCTTCGGTTCTGCAGCTTCCGTTTGGAAGAGGCCGCGCGCATCTGAACCACGCTCCTCTGGCAGTCGATGAGGTGCTGGGCGGATGGGGGATTCAGACCATCAGCTACCTGGGCTCCGGTGACTACATGACGCCGAAGTTCTACGGATTCGATGTGGCGAACAACAACTACAACTCGTATATCCCGGACGTGATTCCCGGCAAGAAGGGAAATCTGCCGTCGGGCCGGCGCAGCGAACAACGGTGGTTCAATACGCCGGTGTACCATCAGGACCCTGCGACGAAGGCGTTTGTGTATGACCAGGTTGGCGCGTTCAAAGTGCCAGGCTGCCCGGACAGCGATCCGCTTTGCCTGAACAACGCACCGGCGAACGTCGGACGGTACGGAAATGCGCGGGCAAGCAGCCTGCTCGGTCCGCGCCTGGATGTACACCATCTGAGCGTGGTCAAGACGTTCCCGATCACCGAGCAGCTTCATGCCACCTTCACTTCGGAGATCGCGAATATCTTCAATCACCCACTGTTCTATAACCCGGACACCTATATCAACGCGCCGGATGTAGGCCAGCTGGTCTATGCCAGGGGCGATTATGAACCGGAGAAGGCGGGACATCGCCAGATCTCGTTCAAACTGCGATTCGAGTTCTAACGCTTTGAGCTACCGGGTGTGGGATAGACCCCACACCCGGTAACTCGTCTATCGCATGACCCAGACCCGACCATTCATGGAAGATTGGGGACGGAACGTTGAAGAGTCCAACACAGAATCTGGAAGATCATTCACGAGCCCAATTCCAGAATGTCAAACTGGATGTCGAGTTCAACCGGGGCAGGCCCTCGACCTGAGGCGTATTACCAAAACTTTTGTCTCGCGAAATCTGATCAGTCTTTTCATCTCTGACATTATTGTTTGGGACGGCGCGGATGTACACCGCAGCATGTTTTGCTGGAAGGCATCACAGAACGATTTGCCGGTTCTGCTGGTCGACCATTGTGAGAAGACGCCGCTTACCCCTGCATCACTTTGGAGCGAGCGGATTTGATCGGAATGGCGGGAGCTGGTATCACCGTTTGGCCAGAACGCAGAGACCCATCGATCCTGACTGAACGGCATCTACGAGATAGAGAGCCGCACTATAGTTGCAGCGATAACCATTACGTTCTTCGTGATCGCGATCGTAGGCGCATCAAATCGAAAACCTCTGGCGAATTTGTCTCCCGTCTCGATCGACGCCACCGCGTGTGGTCTGCTCTTTCGACAACTTTTAGAACAAGCCGTCGTCAACGCTGCTATTCATTCAGGCTTCGCGTGGTCGAAGCATGTCCATAAACATGTACGAGTCAATGTAATCAGGCAGGTATCACACTGCGGTGATTGTCTTAGGCGAACGTCGTTCCCCGCTCTCAAAGTATTCCTCGATTTCTTCGAGAGTTTTACCCTTCGTTTCAGGCAAGAAGAACGCGGCGGTGACAAAATAGAGGATCGTGCAGACCGCCCAGAAAAAGAACATGGCGTAGAAGCCGTAGTTGCCTACGACAGGAAGGAAAAGAGCGGCGATGAGCGTAGACACACCCGAATTCAGGAGCAAGGCGATACCCATGCCAGTCGAGCGTATGCGGGTTGGCATGAGTTCCGAGAGCGTGAGCCATACGACGACACCCGGACCAATGGAGAAGAAACAGATGAACAGGCCGAGGCATATCGTGATAAGCCAGCCGGTTTCCTCTTTCGGAACCGGGCCGTAAAAGGCGCGTTTGATCACAAGCGGAGAAGTGGCTTCCGTTGTTTCTGGAGCGATGCTGAGAACGGCATTGTTATCTGAGCTGAGCGCAGTCGCTACCCTTTCTCCGGAGCCGTAGGAGTAGAGAACCGTGAGCGACATGGGGCCCTCGATGTCGGCGTGACTAAGGGCCACTTCACTCAGTGGCAGCCTGAGGCGATTGCCGTGGAGTGCTCCTTGGACCTCCTTTTTAATGTCGAGGCGTCGCGATTCAAACGTGCGGAAGAGAAAACCACACGCAAGCAGCGACAGAATGATCCCGCAGGTACCTGTCTTGAGTAGGAACTTCCGGCCCTTCTTATCTACGAGAGCGACAGCTAAGATAGTCATCACGCAGTTGAGAAGTTTGACGACGACATCGCCCTGCGTGGCATGGCTGGGGCTCATGCCTGCCTGCTTGAGAATGATGACGAGGAATCCAAGGATCGAGTTCATGCCGGTTGCCTGGTTGCAGGCAAGAATGATGCTTGCGAGCACAAATGGGATCACGTACTTTCGCTGAAGCAGCGAATCTCCGGTGTTTCCAGATGCCTTCTTGCGGTGATCTCCGGCAATAGCCTCCATCTCTAGCATCTGTAATTCGGCTTCCTCTGGCGAAGAGAGCCGGCGAAGTGCCGCCAAGGCTTCGGCCGATCTGTGTTTGCGGAACAACCAGCGCGGCGTTTCGATCAGGAAGAAAGTTCCGAAGAAAAAGATCAGGCCCGGGTAGATTATGGATAGGAACATGCTGCGCCAGGCTTGGTCCTGCGCCGCTCTGATCAAAATGTCATTGCCGCCTGCGCCGGCGATCAAGGTTTCTGCCCGCCGCGTGTAGAACCAACCGGCGACAGCAGCTACAACGATACCGAAGGTGAGCAGGAGCTGGAAGATAGCAGTCCCCTGGCCGCGCTTTTTCGCGCTTAAACATTCCGCAAGATACAGCGGAATTACGACTGCGATGACGCCGCAGCTCACGCCTTGCAGCAGACGCCCAAGGAAGAGCAGCGTGAAGCCATGAGAGATGACTATAAGTCCCACGCTTGCGACGAAGAGCAGGCCGCTCACAACCATCATCTTCCTGCGCCCAAACCAATCTGCGAGCAACCCGGCTACTAAGGAGGAGATCATGCTTCCCCCTAGTACAGCAGCGACGATGATGGACGTCTGTTGGACCGTCAGACTGATGGTCTTGCTCAAGTAAAGCAAAGCGGCGGCAATGATTCCAATATCGATCCCATAGAGCAGGCCTCCAAAACCCGCGATTACGATAAGGAACCTGCCATAATCGCTGGTACTGAATTTGGCCATGAGGTGTGCTCCGGACGATCTGGTTGGGGCGCGACGGTCGATGGGATGTCAGCTCACCAACACTGCAGAAAGCTACAGATGGATGGACGCTGGCTTACGGGTAGTTGCGAACGACTTGACTATCTTTCGAATGTTTATTATATCTTACGAAACTAAATAGAAGCGAAATAATCCGAACTCAAAGCAGCAGTGCCGAAGGCGAAGAGATAAGAGGCACGATCAACATCGTTGAACCAACGATAGTGCGAAATTTATCGACATCCCGGGCGCGGCTGTGCAATGGATTCTTTCTAATCCCATCGTTATGGATCCATTCCTGAAACAACCAAGTGGCGGCGCTTTGCTTCAGCTTCACGATACAGGTGCATACTCCCAAGATCAGTAGCCTTCTTTCGCAATTGAAGGCAGGGCAGGATCATTGAGCTCACTCCACAGGCGGTTGCTTACCCTATGAAGGCATTAGTCCACCTCGATCAATCGATAGCTGATCTCGGGAGTTCCATGATCCGCTCGCTCGTGATCGTACTCCTGCTCGGCAGCCTCAGCTCCGCTCAGCTTCCAAAGCCCGTAACGTCAGCAGCGAACGGGCGGCTCGTGCCCGACCTTCCGGCGTGGTCCACGACGTTGACGCAGCCGAACCGGTATCTCTCTGCACACGGCCTCCGAGCCTTCGCAGGCGGCTACTCCGAAGACGGCCTCGAGTTCTGGAGTTTCCCGCTCCAACTCGTGCACGGATATCATTTGAGTTTCGAGGTGCCCGAAGCTGCTCCTCTTGCGGCACTGAGTATGCTTACCTCCGTCGAGGTTGATCCTCTCGGCGTCACCCGCGTCTACACAGCCACGGACTTTCGTGTGCGGGAGCGGATCACGACGCATGCCGAAGACCCCGGTGTTCTGGTCCTATTCACGGTCGAGGGTCGCCGTGACGTTCGCATCCAAGTTCACTTCCAGCCATCGCTCAACTTGATGTGGCCAGCCGGCATTGGTGGCCAGGAGACCGCGTGGGACACCGATGCACGAGGCTTCCTTCTAAGCGAACCGACCCACCAGTTCCGCGCACTCATCGCCTCGCCGGAGGCAACAGAGCATAGCGAAACGAACAACGATCGCCGCAATAGTGCGTTTGATCGCTCTCTAGTCCTGACACTCGACCCCCGGCTGTGCAGCGCGGGCCAATGCGCAACTCTGGTCTTCGCAGGACAAAGTGAGACGCGCGAAGACGTGCACACAACAGCAGCGTTGCTGCTCCACGCCGCCGACGCTCCTGGCCACAGTGACATGGAACGCTTTGCATCATCGGACATCGTGAAGGTCACAACGCCTGACCCCGACGCGAACCGTGCGATCCGGTGGGCGCAGATCGCGCTGGAGCAGGCCTGGACATGCAACCCGCGGCTGGGCTGCGCGACCGTCGCTGGGTACGGGCCCTCCCATGGATCGCGCCGCCCGCAGTACGCCTGGTACTTCGCGGGAGACGGCCTGCTTGCAACCGAGGCGTTGCTACATGAGGGCGACTTCAAACGAGCCGCCGCGGAACTGGACTTTCTCTTCCGCTATCAAAACGCCCAAAACGGCATGATGTGGCATGAGATCTCCCAAAGCGCGGGCTTTCTCAACTGGGCAAAGGACTACCCGTACATGTACGCCCACGTCGATATCACATTCGACTTTCTCACCGTGCTCGCCGAATACGTCCGGACTACGGGGGATGAGGCCTTCATCCGGCAGCACTGGGCCACAACGCTGCAGGCCTACAAGTACTGCCTTTCGACTCTTGACGCCGGCGACGGCCTTCCACGCGTGCCCGCCGACAAGATGAGCGGCAACGAACAGGATCGCCTCACGGACGAACTGACGCTCTCTGCCGCGTGGGTCCGCGCAGCCCATGGGATGTCCCTGCTTGCTGCTTCGATGCACGACGCGGCACTCACCCAGCAAGCAGAAGCCGCAAGTCTCCGCGCCCGAAATAGCATCCAGACCCGCTACTGGAACCCTGCCGCGCACCGTTGGGTGAGTGGTTTCATGCGCTCCGGGGCGGTAGCGGAGAGCACCTCCGGAGCTGAGCTCGCGGCGATTTCCTCTGGAGCGGCGACATCGGAACAGACCTCAGCCATTCTGGACGCCTTGGCCACGCCCGCATACCTCACCGCCTGGGGGCTGCGAAGCAAGCCGTCCACGGCGTCTGACTACGATCCCACTTCTTACTCGAAAGGCAGTGTGTGGAGCCATCACACCGCGATGGCTGCCGAAGTAATGTGGCAGTCGCGACGGTCCGATACCGCCAACCTTCTGTGGCAGAGTCTCATACCATGGGCATCCGCTGATTCGCTCGGCCACATGCACGAGGTGATGTCCGGCAGCTTCTTTACACCGCAGCGCGAGTCGGTGCCGGAGCAGACCTGGTCCTCTGCAGCCTTCCTGTCCGCAGCAATCAACGGCATGCTAGGGCTGGAGTCCGATGGCCGGATTGGCGTGCTCCAATTCGCTCCGCAGGTTCCGCCCTCATGGAACTCGCTTCGTGTCAAACACATACGCGTCGGCAAGAGCGACGTAGATCTCGACTGGCACTCACAGAACGGAAGCTTCACCTTGGAAGTCCGGAACGCGGGCCCGCAGTTTCATCTCCGCTGGATGCAGGGAAGGACTGGCCACGATGCCACGGCTCCCGCTCCTATCGAGCGTGACATAATGCCAGGAACGACACGCTTGAGCATCCCGTGAGTTCAGCATCCCGCTGACGTATATGCTCGTGGATATACCTATTGTCTGTGATTAGGATGATCGCATCTGTAGCACTCATTCACCGCGGACCTGCTCATAGAAAAACGCGCTTCTTTTCACCTACGGCGAGGACTGTTGCTTTCAGAATTATCTGGCGTAGTTTTTTAGAGCTATTTGGCGTACTCCCGGATCTTCTCTGAGACCTCAGATAGACGGGTGCCTTAACGTCACCGACTGCAAGTCACAATTAGAATCTATAACTTAGCCATCGTCTAAATTATGACTGAGCGTCGGCTTTGGGCTCCTGACTCGTCCTCGGAGCTCCGTCGTTGCGCCAAATAGCGCTGAAAGTTAGCGCCATATAGCGATCAACGCTACAGCTCGTCACCCTTGAAGGAATCTTGTGTTATCGAGAGGTCGAGGATGAGGTCAAGGGCACTACCTTCACACACAAGATCGCTGAGGTCCACGCCATCACGCGGCTCTCGAAAGTAGAGGCCGCCGATGACCCGACGGATGGAGCCGACGACGAGTAATCGTCGGCTTGGGAGGACGAGGCTATGAAGCTTCGTCCTCTCAATGTTTTTCCACCGACGACACGCAAGAACCCCGAGGGGTGCACTCCGCCCAAGCATAGAGTTTCGTAACAGTCTAGTTCCTGCCCGCAACGCCGGCCCCATTGCAACAGCAACAACGAAGTGCGATCTCATGCGCTCCGCGCCCAACAAGGAAACCAAGCCTTCCTGAGAGGCTCCGCCTCTGGCGCGCGCAAGAGGCACCCTAATCTTCCGCGCTTCGCTTGTGCAGACCTCCGCTTCGCTCCGCCCTCTCCACTCCGTTTCGAGGGTAGGGAACCCTCCTCTTGCACTTGCCGCCTCCGCTGGCGTGGGCCAGGGCCAAGGCGTGTTTGTTAGCAAACACAGCACGGCCATTCAAAAACGGAGGAACTACCCAATGAGCAACACCAAACCAAATCCCTACCGCATCAGCTTGACCGAAATGCTGAAACAAGAAGGACGCACCTTTGAGGCTATGGCCGAAGAGGTGATGTTTGGCGACGCGAACGCACTCGCGCTTTGCACCGAGCATTGCGAGGTAGAACCAGACGGCACATGCCCCCACGGTTGCCCCTCCTTCATGCGAGCTGCAGGCCTCATCTAGCACCAACCCTACCACCGCACCATACGACCCGAAGGAGAGAAAACCCGATGAGCTACACCGCTACCTATTCCCCCGAAGACAACAAACTCCGTCTCTACTCCACAACCCGCCTCGACAGCGGGACGTATGCTCGCGTGAAAGCAGCCGGTTTCATCTGGGCACCGAAGCAAGACCTATTCGTCGCGCCGATGTGGACACCCAGCCGCGAGGATTTGCTTATTGAACTGGTTGGGGAAATCGAAGACGAAGACAGGAGCCTAGTAGACCGCGCCGAGGAACGCGCCGACCGTTTCAGCGACTACAAAGAGAGCCGTATCGAAGACGCGCAGCGCGCACATGATGCCGTCCACCGCATCGCCGACAATATCCCGTTTGGTCAGCCTATTCTCGTCGGCCACCACAGCGAACGCCACGCCCGGAAGGACGCCGAGCGCATCGAGAACGGCATGAGGAAGACGGTCCAGATGTGGCAGACCGCCCGTTACTGGGAACAACGCGCAGCAGGAGCGCTCCACCACGCGAAGTATAAGGCGCTCCCCGGCGTCCGCCATCGCCGCATCAAGGGATTGGAAGCCGACAAGCGCAAACAGGAGCGCAACAAACAAGAGGCCGAGATGTGGCTAAAACTCTGGACGGAATGCGCCAACGAACAAGACAAGGAACTCCAGGCTAAGGTTGCTCTTCGCATCGCTGGCATGTGCCATCTACACATGCCACGCAAGGAAGGCGACCGCGAAGACTTCCAGCACACCCCGAGCGCATACGACGCACTACAGGGCAGTTTCCCGACCCTCTACGCACCCCGCACCTTGGACGAGGTTCTAGCGGTTGCTCTCGAAACTTACCCTCGTGTCATTCCCGCTTATGACCGCTGGATCGACCACTATACGAACCGTATCGCTTATGAGAAGGCAATGCTTGGGGAGACTGGAGGCCTCGCCGCCGACCGCTTCCATTTTGAAGTTGGGGGCAAGGTTTTTATTGGCGATGAGTGGCTTGTAATTCTGAAGATCAACAAGACCGGCCACGCCATCAGCAGCCTAACCACTACACCGCGCCGTTACTTCTACGGGAGCAAATACAAAGCCGATATCGAGAGCGTCAAGGATTATCAGGCACCGAAGCCCGAGGAGACCGCAGCAGTCAAGGCAGCAAGCAAGCTCCCCCCGATGTGCAACTATCCCGGCGA
>NZ_JQKI01000105.1 GCF_000745965.1 Edaphobacter aggregans DSM 19364
TAAGACTGGCATTACTCCCAGTAGCTCCGCCCCTAAACGGAAGCGAACAATAAAACTTCCGAACTTGATCCGCAAAAAGTGAGGGATAAATGTTCGACCTCATCTATCGTTTCGACCCAACGATCACCGAGAGTCGACGAGCTACGCAAACATGGGAAGAGGCAGACCAGCGCGGAGATTCTCTTCGGTCTCGAGGGCAATATGCTCCGCCATCTCTTCTTTCAGCCGCTGTTCATGCTCACGTCTGTCCGCCAGGTTGAACAGTCGTATAAGGAAACGCCTTAGAGATCTCATGACAAGTCCTCCGCTTTTGCAGCAAAGAATCTCTCGATGATGGCCGCCGTTTGGTTCCAGCCGCGTGTCTCGGCCTCCAGTTGCGTTCGTCCCGCACGGGTCAGCCGGTAGAAGCGTGCCCGACGGTTGTTGTCCGACGCCCCCCATTCGGAGGCAATTGCTCCTTCGTGCTCAAGCTTCAGCAGCACGGGATACAGAGTGCCCTGGTTTACGGCAAGCAGATCTCCGCTGATCTGCTCGATCCGGCGCGCCATCCCATAGCCGTGCAGGGGGCCCAGTACGTCGAGCGTCCTGAGGACCATCAGCGCCAAAGTGCCTTGCGGAACATCGGTCTTGTGCTTGATCGAAGACGTCATTTTGGTTACCAACAGGAAGCCTGCCACGTTTCCTCTGGGAAAGCAACAGGAGTTTTGGGTACATAGATCGAGTCAACAAGTATCTGGCAGCCTGACGACAGCCTGTGCGCGAAAGCACTATCAACTGTACAATCTTTGTTGTTTTGGTAACGTTTCCAATAAGCACATTCAATCTTCCGATCTCTCGGCACAGGAGTTACTTTGCAAAGACAGTCTTTCCTCGCTCTGGGTCTTGTCTGCTGGATTGCAGGGCCTGGTTCCCTTCGCCTGCACGGTCAGCTCTTCGATTCGAAACACGCAGAGCAGAATGCAGTAACGTTTTCCGCCGAAGAAAACAAAGTCCTAGAGCGGCTGGGGTCACTGCAGACGCTGCCGAATGGTTCGTGGCGCTTCCATTCAGGCGATGTCGCGCACGGAGAGTCGCCTTCGCTCGATGACTCGAGCTGGCAGGTAGTGCAGCCGAAGTCTGAGGCGGGGAAAGAAGCAGTGTGGTATCGCCGGACGATTGAGGTTCCAAAGACGCTGAATGGGTACGACCTGACAGGGGCGGAGGTCAGCTTCCGCTTCCTGGCGAATGCGAATGGACCAATACCGGAGATCCTCTACTTCAATGGGCGGCGAGTTGCGATGGGCGACGATCTCGAGCAGGTACAGCTCTTCAGCGATGCAAAACCAGGGGACAAGATCCTGGTCGCGGTGAAGCTGTTGCCAACGGTCGATGTAAAGCGGTTTGAGAGCGTGGCGATGAAGATCTCCTTCGCCGCGAACCGTCCGGACCCGGAGGATCTGCGAAAAGAGTTTGTGTCAGCTGGAGCTCTGGTTCCATCATTGGCGCCGGACGCTGCTGCTGATCGGAAGACGCTGACGACAGCGGTGAGCGAGGTAGATCTCGCTGCGCTCGATCGGGCGGACCAAGCCAAATTCGATGCTTCGTTGCGCCGGGCACAGGCAACGTTGAGCGCACTGAGGCCGCCGCTCCAGACGACTACGTTCCATCTGACGGGTAACTCGCATATCGATGCTGCATGGTTGTGGCCGTGGACAGAGACTGTAGATGCCGTCAAACGGACCTTCGGAACTGCGGCTCAGTTATTGAGTGAGTACCCGACCTATACGTATACGCAGTCTGCGGCTGTGTACAGCCAGTGGATGGCGGACAAATATCCGGAGTTGAACAGCCAGATTAAGCAACGCGTGCAGGAAGGACGGTGGGAGCTGGTCGGCGGAATGTGGCTCGAGCCAGATCTGAATATGCCGGACGGCGAGTCACTGGTACGACAGCTTCTGGTCGGGCAGGAGACCTTCAACAAGCTCTATGGCAAGACGACGCGGATCGGCTGGAACCCAGACTCTTTCGGTTACAACTGGCAGCTGCCTCAGATATATAAGCGGTCTGGTGTCGATTACTTTGTAACGCAAAAGATGCACTGGAACGATACCAATCAATTGCCGCTCAAGCTGTTCTGGTGGGAGTCACCGGATGGCAGCAAGGTGCTGACTTATTTCCCACACGACTACGCCAACTCGAATCTCGATCCTACCCGCTTGTCGAGAGACATGGCGTCAGCACGGGACTTCTCTCCCGGAATGACCGAGATGCTGGATCTCTATGGTGTTGGGGACCACGGTGGCGGTCCGACACGCACGATGCTCGACGAAGGCGTGCACTGGATGGAGCCGAACAAGGTCATCCCACATGAGGAATTTGGTACAGCGCAGCCTTACTTTACGAAGATGGAAGGAAAGTTGAGTCCTACCTCGCCAACTTGGGATTACGAGACGTTAGCCAAGGGAGAGACGACACTTCCGCAACCTGCTGCAGGACAAGTCACCGTCCCCACGTGGAAGGACGAGCTATACCTCGAGTATCACCGCGGCGTGTTTACCACACAGGCCGACCACAAGCGCAACATGCGAAACAGCGAAGAGTGGGTTCTGGATGCTGAGAAATATGCCTCTCTGGCTTGGCTTGATGGACAGAAGTATCCGGGTGATGAAATTACGGGTGCATGGAAGCATGTGCTGTTCAATCAATTTCACGATCTTGCTGCCGGATCAGGCATCGGGATTATTTATAAGGATGCCCAGAAGGATTATGACCAGGTACGATGGGCGACGAATGAGGTGTCGACCAAAGCTCTATCCACCCTTACAGCCCAGGTCGATACTGGCACAGGGGTTCCTGTGGTTGTATTCAATACGCTGGGTTGGCAGAGGGGCGGAGTAACAGAAGTATCGGTGCACATGCCTACGTTCGGCGCCGAAGGCGTAACGCTTCTGGATGCGAAAAACCGTATCGTACCTTCGCAAGTGCTCTCGACCGATGCAAAGACGAATACGTATCGGATGTTGTTCCACTTGAATGAGGTTCCGTCACTTGGATATGTCGTGTTGCATGCAGTGGCAGGTAAGCGTGCGCTCACGACCGATCTGAAGAGCTCTGGTACGACCGTAGAGAATGCTGCTGTGCGAGTGACGGTAGATCCGCAGACGGGCTGCATAACGTCGCTATTCGATAAAAAGTCCAACTTCGAGACGATAGCCAACGAAGGTTGCGGAAACGAGCTACAGGCTTTCAAGGACACACCCAAGGACTATGACGCGTGGAATGTCGATCCGGGAACGTTTGATATTGCGCCGATGCTGCTGCATAACGTGGACTCCGTCAAGCTGGTAGAGCATGGACCGCTGCGGTCGGTTATTAGGGTTGCGCGTACGTGGCAGAGCTCGAAGTTTGTCCAGGACATTACGCTATACACGGGAGACGATCATGTGGTCGTGACCAATGACATCGATTGGCATGAGGCACATATTTTGCTGAAGGCCTCGTTCCCGCTGGCAGCAAGCAGTGATAAAGCAACGTATGAGATTCCTTATGGAACCATTGAGCGCCCGACAACGCGGAACAACAGCTTTGAGAAGGCACGTTTTGAGGTTCCCGCGCTGCGCTGGGCTGATCTAGGTGACGGCCAGCATGGATTCAGCCTGTTGAATAATTCAAAATATGGTTACGATGCTGTTGATAACCTGCTGCGGCTGACGTTGCTGCGCTCGCCAACCTGGCCGGATGCGGATGCGGACCGAGAGCATCATCACTTCAGCTATGGCCTTTATCCGCATGGAGGCAACTGGAAGCAGGCGCTCTCTGTTCGTCACGGGTATGAGTTCAATTATGGGTTGAAGGCCATGCAGGTGCAGGCGCACACCGGTTCACTGGGAGCAGAGCACTCGTTCGTAAGCGTGGCACAGGATAATGTCGTCCTGACCGCGGTGAAGAAGACAGAGTTAGGCGACGGTCTGATATTTCGATTCTACGAGTGGGCGGGTAAAGGCGGCAGTGTGACTGTGACTGTGCCTCCGGGAGCAACTGGAGCGACCCTGGTGAACCTGATGGAGAAACCTGAGAGTGAGCCAATCGCTGTGTCTGGGAATAAGATGACAATTCCGGTGACACCGTTCGAGATCCAGACCATACGCGTGAACTATAAGCAGATTCCCTCGATGTAGACGGCAGAGTTAGCGACAGCACGAGAGCGGCGCAGGCTTCAACCTGCGCCGCTCTCGTGCATTGAGAAGTTATGCCCCATTCGATCAGCCCTCAAGAGGTTGGAGATAGGCCTCCATCTTTTAGTTGACATCTCTCACGAGAGGACGATATCTTGGCTCCGCTGAAAACGATTCCAAACGGCCGTTCTTGAAGGCCACAGATACCTCATCGATCATCTACTTCGCGATTCACGGGAGGCAGGCCTCTTGCATCAATCAAATTTCTTCGTTCGTTCAAGTGACAGCACAAGAATACTGCGTGCTGCCTCCAGTCGCTTCTTCGTACTCTATCTACTCCTTCTGACTACAGTGGTTACTTTCGGGCAGGCATCAAGCGGCGTTACCGGTACTGTGACGGACGCAAGCGGCTCCATCATCCCCGGCGCTGCGGTAAGCGTGAGGAGCATCAACACGAACCAAACCAGGGATACCACTACAAGTTCGTCAGGAACCTATACGGTAACTGGACTGCTACCGGGCCGCTACACAATCAGCGTGACGGCTCCCGGCTTCAGCAAGGCGGTGAAGGACCAGGTGAATGTTGAGGTCAGCATCCAGGCTACGATCGACATAACGCTGCAGGTAGGCAGCGTCGGCCAGATTGTCGAGGTAAACGCCAATCTGATCTCGCTGAATACGACCCAGCCGGAGCTTGGAACGACAATCGAGAATCAGGTAGTCCAAGCTCTTCCGACTGAGGTTAGCGGTGGCCGGGGTCGTCAGATTGACCAGTTCGTCTTCCTTGCTCCGGGTGTGCAGGGATCCACCTTCTCCAAGCGCGTTAATGGTGGTGTCGACTTTCAGACTGAGGTCGTCTTTAACGGTATCCCCGCACCGCAGTCCGAAACCTCGGGAATGCAGACCAACTTTAATCCGCCGTACGAGATGGTGAACCAATTTCGTGTCGAGAGGTCAACCTTCTCCGCGCAATACGGCTTGTCGCAGGGTGCGGTTACCTATCAGATGGCGTCGGGCACGAACGCCTTTCACGGTGACGTCTTCGAGATCAACCGTAACAATTTTTTCGATGCAAAGGGCTATTTCAACGACACCACACCGATTGACAAGGAGAACAACTACGGCTTTACCGTTGGTGGACCGGTACGTATTCCTTTCCTGTACAACGGTCATGATCGTACTTTCTTCCACTTTTCTCTGGATTTCACCAAGCAGGCTCATTCCGATAATGACATCGGCACCGTACCGACTGCACTGGAAAAGACCGGCGACTTCTCCGACTTCGTTGATGGCAATGGAAAGCTGATTCCGATCTATGATCCACAGACTGGTCAGCAGTTCCAAAGTGCTGGGCGTCTCAACGTGATCCCGCAGTCGCGTATCAGTGCTATCTCAAGATCGATCCTGCCTTCCCTCCCAGTTCCCGATCTTCCCGGTCTCATCGGTAACAAGAAGCCGGTGCCAAATTCATTGCCCAACATCAACCACACCTGGGGATTCACCATTGATCACAACATCAACCAGAACCAGTCCATTCACTACACCCAATGGCGCAATACGCTCTCGAGCAATGGTTTCGATGTAGCTCCGATTGTGGATCCAACGAATATCCTGCAGAGCCAGAAGAGCAACCCGACGCTAGGTTCTGTCTTTCTGCTGAACTACACCAACGCCATTACTCCGAAGCTCGTCATGACTGCCGGCGCGGACTGGATCGGTGAGATCAACAATCAGTTCAACGTCAAGCGTGGCGTCAATTTCGCAGGAGTACAGACAAATTCTCTGTACGATACCTTTCCCAATATCACCTTCGACGGTTCTAATACGCCAACAAATTGGGGCACCGCCCAAGGCTGGGTCACCTCAGTTAATCGCAAGCTTGGAATAGCGATTGTCAACAACTGGTTATGGAGCAAAGGACGCCACACCCTCAATATCGGTGGCGAGGTTCGTCGCACCTACCAGGACGATAACGAATGTCAGGCTTGCGGCGGACAGATCAATTTCAGTCAAAAAACCACAGCAAATGCTGCCGCATTGGGTACCACCGGAAGTTCCTTCGCGAGCTTCCTTCTTGGGGAGGTCGATAGCGGACAGCGCATCTTTGCGAACGGATTGAAGCTCCGGAATCTGGATTTCTCTCCGTACATACAGGACGACATCAAGTTCACGCAGAGGCTGACGGTGAACGTCGGTCTTCGCTGGGACATTATGCTTCCGTTTACAGAGACGGGAAACCAGATCGTCTACTTCGACCCAACAAAGACCAATGCTGCTGCAGGCAATCTTCCAGGTGCTGTGTCGAAGTTTGGAAACTGTGCCCTATGCTCTGGGGTCACGCGGGCGGACATTCACTTCAAGAACTTCGGTCCGCGGCTCGGCTTTGCCTATGCCATCAACGACAAGACGGTCGTTCAGGCAGGCTACAGCCTGTCGTACCTGAACGGCGGCGCTTATGAGTACGGCACGAGCAAAGTGGCTGTAAGCTACGGCAACCTGCTCCAGGGCCAGTTCTCCCGCGTCAGCACGAACAGCACCACGCCGGCGTACGGTAGCTGGGATGCAAATCCGATCCCCTCACCTGCGGCAACCGCCTTCAATCCGAGCCTGGGCATTGGGACTACGGTGCGTGCGTTCGACCCAAAGAACGACGGGCGGGCTCCGTACGTCCAGCAGTACAACTTCAACGTACAGCGCTCACTTCCATGGAATGTCTTTCTCCAAGTTGCGTACGTCGGCAACCGAACTGTCCACCTCCCCAGCCAATTGAATCCCATCAACCAGCCCAACCCCTCAATCTTGGGATTAGGCAAGGTGCTTCAGGACCAGGTTACCGATCCTCAAGCAATCGCTGCCGGAATCAAGGCTCCCTATGCCAACTTCACCAATGACTTTGGTGCAGGGTCCACCGTTGCCCAGGCATTGGCTCCGTTCCCACAGTATTCCCAGGTTTACAACAACTTCGACCTGGAGGGCGCTGCCAACTACAACGCTCTGCAGACCAGCGTAGAGAAACGGTTCTCGAACGGGCTCTCGTTTCTGACCTCTTACACCTTGTCGAAGAGCATGAGCAACGTAGACAGCGGCTTTACCACCTTTGCCAGTCTGCCTGAGAACAAGTACAACCAGAAGGCAGAGTGGACCGTTGGAGGGAACGACATCCGGAATAATGCAAAGATCAGCGGCACCTATGAGCTACCAATCGGACCGGGCAAATCCTTCGTGAACAAAAGGGGAATTACCGGGGAGATTTTCGGTGGCTACCAGGTTGGCTTCATCCTCTCCTACCAGAGTGGGACGCCGCTTGGTGTCTCCGAGAACGATAACCCGCTCGGCACCGCTGGTGGTTTCAACCGTCCCAACGAGGTCAAGGGTGTCAGCCGCAAGACCGTTGGTTACCACTTCAATGGACGCACTCCATCAACCACTCCAGTCTTCAGCACGAATGCTTTCGCCTCCACCAGCGGAACTTTCACTCTCGGCAATGCCGTTCGCAACTATACTGAACTGCGGAACCCGGCAACGTATAACGAGAATCTAAACATCCGCAAAAAGTTCGCTCTGGGGGAACACGCTGCACTCATTCTTCAGATGGACTACTTCAACGTTCTGAACCGAACGCAGTTCAATGGTCCTGGGACGAACATCGACAATAGTAACTACGGCTTGCTGACACCGGGTCAACAAAATACCCCGCGTCAGGGCCAGTTGAGTGGTCGAGTTACGTTCTAACTCTTAACCTTGCACTCCGGCGGGCCGCTCACAGCGGCCCTCCTTTTCTTGGCCACGAATACCCTGAAGTTCATATACTTGGAGCCATGTTGAAGCGAATAGCAGCAGCGTCACTGGCCTTATCACTTTACAGCTCGTTTGCTTTAGCTGGACAGAGCCCGCAGGTTCTGCAGTTATATGAGAAGGCGCGCTCCGAGCAGGCTCGGAGCGATTATGACGATGCGATTGCGGACTATGTTGAAATTATTCGTTTGGACCCTAATCTCGGTGCAGCCTACAACAACCTGGGCCGGCTCTACTACAACATGGGGCGCTATGCGGATGCCATTTCTGTGCTCACTCAGGGCCTAAAGGTAGATCCATCCATGCATCCTGCAGAGGTCATACTTGGTGCAAGCTATAGCCAGATGGGAGCGTATGACAAAGCTACTCCGCTGCTCGAAGCTGGGGTGCGGGCAATGCCGGATGATCGCTTTGCTCGAATTTCGCTTGTCCATGCTCTCATCCAGCAGAACAGTACCGATGAAGCTGTGAAGCAACTCCATCTTCTTTCGACCAGGAACCCAAAGGATCAGGAGGCATGGTATCTACTCGGAAAATTGCAGCTTCAACTCTCACAGGAGTCGTTCGCACGAGTGCACTCAATTGATCCTGATTCCCCTTTGTCTCATGAGCTCTCGGGCGAGATCATGGAGAGTATGAAGAACACCGCCGGCGCGATCGCCGAGTATAAGAAAGCGCTGGAGGCCGCACCCACAGACGCCGGAGCCATGGAACACCTGGCGAATGCATACTGGCATGTGGGGGAGTGGACGGAGGCGCGAGACAGCTTTGCGGCAATCGTCACGCAGGATCCGAAGAATTGTCTTGCACATTGGAAGCTGGCAAACTCCTTGGATGAACTTGGAGAGTCGGCTCCCGATGCATTACGGCAGGTCAACGCAGCAATCGCGATATGTCCATCGCTGGCACAGGCAAGAGTTGAACGGGCGCGGATACTTCTTCGTCTCGGGAGACCTGCTGACGCTCTGCCCGAGTTATTGAATGCGGAAAAGAGAGCCCCCGACGAGCCCTCTATTCAAATTCTTCTCGCAAAGGTCTATAAAGCGCTCGGAGACTCAACCCGCGCCGCAGGGGCAAATGCAAAGTTTCAGCAATTGCAACAAGCAGAACATGCAGGTGAAGAGAAGCACGCCGCAGACGTGATACGAGCGAATCCGTAACGTTGAACGAGTTGCTTTTCTTCGACCGCGCAGTTGCCGCCTTGCGCTATAGACACGGACGGCAGCCGCAGGACTCCCTAATGATAAGACGAGTGGGCAAGCGCATCGGGTCGCTATTTGTCTCCGGTATCCCGCGAGCGAAATGCTGCATTCGCAAAAATAGAAGCTCGGCGGCGTTTCGCCCGAGGTCATCGACAGGCTGTTGTACGACGCTCATTGGGGGACTGAGAGTATCCGCAAGATCGAAATCATCGAAGCAGAGTATCGCCACTTGACTTGGGATTTTCAGGTGAAGAGTTCGCAGGGCTTCCAGGCAGTAGCGGGCAGCCAAGTTATTGGCGGCGAAAACGGCAATCGTCGACTTCGCAGAGCCGATGTGCTTTGCCAGGCAAGCCTCAGCATCCTCTGAGTTTTGGACTATTTCGAGCAGGGGCTCGAGTCCCACCTTCTTTATCGCCTGAGTGTATCCGCGAAGCCGCTCTCGGATGGTGTAAAGCTCGGGCTTGACGTGCATACAAAGAACTTTTCGGTAGCCGTGTGACAGCAGATGCTCCGTCGCAGCCTTAGCGCCTTCCAGGTTCTCGCTCATCACGGAGGGAATATTCGCCTTGTGTAAGGGGCGATCCAGGCCGATGACAGGAACGCGCAATTCACGCAGCTCCTTATGCAACTTGACGTTCCGCATCAGTGCCGAGGAGAGAATGAGACCATCGATCCGATGAAGAAGTAACTGTTGTAGATTCTCGAATTCAATCAATGGGTCGTCGTGTGACGCCATGACGATAAGAAGAGATCCCTTCCCCCGTGCAACGCTCTCTACCGCTTCGGCGCATCGTGAGAAGAACAAATCCGAAATGCTGGGGACGATCATTCCTATCATTCCGGATGCCGCGCCCTTAAGACTTCTGGCGAAGCGGTTCGGACTGTAACTCAGTGTGCTGATGGCCTGAGTCACACGCAGAATCTTCTCCTGGCTGACGTTCATCCGGCCGTTGAGTACCCTTGAAACGGTTGCGTTACCGACGCCGGCCAACCGCGCGACATCACTCAGCTTCGGAATGGGCGAAGGCATTTTTTTCATCGTTGTTCCGCACTCTTAAGCTCTACGTATATGAATTCAGGATAGTTCAAATTATTTTCAAAGTCGAAACAATGCGGCCGGGCATTCACCCTGAGATAGGATTGGCGAGGTGCATGAAGCGACGACACAGGATCCAGCCTGTACCTCTTGATGCAGTACACTTGTCCTTTCACCATGCAAAAGATGATGGATAGAACGAAGGTGCGCCGGGACTCGGCAATATTGCAATCGAGGATACTTCTCATTTCGGGGCTCGCTCTTCTTCCGAGAGTTGCTCTTGCCCTTATCCTGATGTACGGATGGAGTCGCCCGTCTGAAGCACAGATTCAGATTGATTCTTCCGGTTCGCTCAGTGATGCGCGAAGGATGCTAGCAGCTGCCGACTATGCCGGGGCGGATCAAGTCCTGCGGGAAATGTTAATACATACACCTGACTCTGCCGATGGCCACTTCTTGCTCGGGTTCGCACTGCTTCATGAGCGGAAGCCTGTAGAATCGCTGACCCAATATACGCTGGGAGCAAAGTTCCGAGATCCAGGGCCAGACGAGTTGATAGATGTTGCCTCGGATTATGTTCTATTGAAAGACTACACCGATGCGGATCGCTGGTTCACGGCGGCAGCTAAACGGGCCCCGGAGAAACCGTCGATCTGGTACTTGCTGGGCAGAACGCAGTACAACGAGAACTATTGGTCAGATGCGGAGAGATCGTTTCTGACATGTCTCCGTCTTGATCCGCATCATGTCCGGGCCGAATACAACCTTGGACTCGTCTACGAGATGCTTCAGCGCCCCGATGATGCGATTGCGGCTTATCGCACGGCCATCGCATGGCAGGAATCTTCTCCCGTCAGAGATATGCAACCTTACCTCGATCTGGGCATGCTGCTGCGCAAGCAGGGCAAAGTTCTCGAAGCACTTCCACTACTCACCGTAGCAGCCGGGGTCGGGTCTGGCAACCCACTCGCCCACCAAGAGTTGGGACTGACATACGAACAACTTAGCCGGTACGACGAAGCTATCGGAGAGTTAAAGGTGGCAATCTCGCTTGCGCCGAACGTCGAGGCACTGCACTTCTTTCTCGGCCGACTCTACCGCAAGACTGACCATAAAGATGAGGCGGCCCGTGAGTTCGCCGAAGCCGCGAGAATTGCCGGGACGCAGACCGATGCTTCGGTGCCAAACCTCGAAGTGCCGGAATTGCTTTAATTCTGTCAGCCAGTCCGAGTCGCCAGCCTGTCTCACCCCCGGTAAGGATTCGTGTTGGATTGTCACACTGCGACGTGGGCAGTGCGGGTCATCCTTTCGCCGCGTCAAATCGTTCATCGAGCAACGTCAAGCGAACGGGCCTCAGCCGCAAACTGCTTCCGATTCACAGCTGGAATTTCTCGAAAGATGCCCGCGCCGATTGCGTGCTCCTTCAACCAAGCCAGATGGTCGAGAAACTCGCGGTTATTCTGAGTCGTCGGCTGCTTTGGTTCCCCCTTCAGCCGGTGCCCCGGACTCTTGGTCTCGTCTTCAACTCGGGTCAGCATGGACGGAACACTCCTCATCTGCAGATACGCCGTATCTCGGATTCCAGACAGGTGAATGAGGATTTTATGGCTACAGCGCTCCCTTCTAAAACAAAATTGAGCCTAGTGCGACAATCCAACACGAATCCTTACCGTAGGTGAGAATTGCTAGGCAGACGTTGACGATCCTTGCGCCTGCCGCATTTTCAGCAGTGCGATGAGCGTTATCTACGACAAATACTCCCTCCCAAAGCAACCCAGAGTTGCAGCAGCAACGAAGACAGACTCGGAAAGCCGTGGCCTTGAACATGAACCTCACCGCCAGCGCGCGCGGGCACAATCCAACGGGCCATTTGGGATGACGACTTTGCGCAAATCGCGTGTCCCTGAATCAGAAGTACCCCGGGGGAGGGTGGGAACAGGACTTATCGCTTCGGAAGTATTGCGGTCGGTTCGTTGACGGTTAGCACCTGATCTGCACGCACATTCTCGAGCACTTGTACGGCTCCGCTAGGCCAGCGTATCTCAATGGATTTTGCGACAGTGTCCGCACCGAGGCCGAAGTGAGCGCGCTTGTCGCTGGAGGAGAGATAGCTGCCTGCAGTGGTCACTGTGACGTATTGAGAGCAAGCGGAGGTGGTGAGCTTGATCTCAGCGCCGATGCCGTCGCGGTTGCTGCGATGGCCCACCAGGGAGAGTGTGAGCCAGTGATTCGGCGTCGCTGTCTCATTGTGTAGGACGTAGGCGGAGCCGCCGTTGGTGGTGACGACAGCATCGATGCGGCCGTCGTTGTCGATGTCGCCGATGGCCATTCCTCGCCCGGCCCAGGCCTGATGGAAGATATCACCGGATTGCGCGGAGACATCCACGAAACCCTTCCCTGTGTTCCGAGCGAGTAGCATGGGCTCTTTGTAGTGGAGTTGAGGGAAATTGAGCTCGATGGTGTCCAAGTCGTGGCCCTGCGCGATAAGGAGGTCCTTTAGGCCGTCGTTGTCGTAGTCGAGGAAGCGAACTCCCCAGCCGGAATGCAGCAAGGTCATGCCGCCGATGCCGCTGATGTAGCTATCGTACGAAAAGCTGGAGTCTCCATTGTTGCGGTAGACGGCATACTTCTGATTGGCGAGGTTGGTGAGAATCAGGTCTGGCAAGCCGTCATTGTCGAAGTCCTGGAAGTCCACTCCCATGCCGGCATAGGTGCGACCATCGCCGTCGACTGCTATTTCGGAGGAAAGTCCAACCTCTTCAAAAGCGCCGTTGCCTTTATTGCGGTAGAGGAACTCCAGCATCGAGTCGTTGGCAATGACGATGTCGGTCCTGCCGTCGCGGTCGAAGTCGGCGATGGCTATGCCGAGTGCCTTTCCGGGTTTGTCGAGACCCATCTTGGCCGTGACTTCAGCGAAGTGGCCATTGCCGTCGTTGTGGTAAACGAGAGGAGCGATAGCCGGGAAGGTATCAGGATGGCAGTAGGAGCGATAGCCCTCGCGGTGTTCCCCACACCAGATGTCTTCAAAGTCCCACTGGAGGTAGCGGAGGACGATGAGATCAAGCAGTCCGTCATTATCGAGATCCATCCAGGCTGCGGAGGTGGACCATCCGATGCCTGCAGTACCGGACTTTTCCGTAACGTCGGTGAAGGTTCCGTTGCCGTTGTTGTGATAAAGCCGGTTGCCACCGTATGCGGTGACGTAAAGATCTTCATAGCCGTCGTTGTCGTAGTCGGCGGCGATGACTCCCATGCCGTAACCGACTCCCTGGAGACCGGCCTTCTCGGTAACGTCTTCAAAGGTGCCGTCTTTCTTTTGATGGAAGAGACGGTTCCAATACTTCGGATCAGTCTTCTGTGGGATGGACCCCTTCGCCATCGGGTCGCTGACCGGTGCGCCGTTTACGAAGAAGATATCGAGCAGACCATCATTGTCGTAGTCGAAGAGAGCTACGCCGGAGCCCATTGTTTCGAGAAGATATTTTTTCGTAGTGTGAGAGGCCTCGCCGTGGAACATGACATGGCTCTTTGCCGTGATGTCGACGAAGCTGCCTGGGATAGACCCGGCTTGCGGCGTCGTTGAGCGCACAGTTGGCTGGGCCTTCGACGGTGCCGTTACTTGAGCAGCAGCAGAGAGCGCGAAGGAGGGCCACAAAAGACAGGACATGAGAACATGCGAGCGCATTCGTTTACTTACCTTTCTTGTCGCGCTTAAATCTTTTGAAGCTTTGGCGGTTAGGATCAGGCAAGTCCCTTTTCTCTGACCTGCCCGGGGTTTGTACCAGTTGGATAGTTAGTGTAGCGCAGCTTTGAAGGGCCTAAATCGAGAATTAGTCACCGGCAATTGAGGTTTTCGTTTTCTCCACTCCACGGCCCTTGCGGACGGCAGCTCCGTTTCCGACTGGCATTCTTTTGCCAATTCCACTGTCATCGAGCAACTTATGCGATACGAGGGCACGCTGCTGTTGTTGGTCGGAACGCTGCCTCTGATTGTCGCGCTCCTCGAGCGCGCCCATCGCTCTGAGCGATTCGCTGTTATCGGCAAGTCGACTGAGCGGGAGGGAGAGTTGAGGCTTGGATGGTGACGGCATGGGGCGGTAACTCAATCTTTCTGGGAGGGCTCAAAGTTCAGTGGCACACTCTGAGCCGGTGGTTTGCGAACGTTGAAATCAAGGTACGTCTGCTCGTGGCCTTCAAGGTGCTGCTCTCGCCACAGGACCAACAGAAGCGGCGGAAACTCCGTAAGGACAACCTTCGTCCCAGGGCGAGGATCTTCTCATTCCCGCAGGGACAGCATATTGCGCTCTGGACCCCTTTTTTCAAAGCCCTATTCCTTCGTTTTCAGCTTGGAGTCGTTTTCGCGGATGAACGCCTCAATATCCGGCGCACTCGACAGGATGCGGAGCCACTGTTCTTTGTAGAGCGTGACCGGAAAACGGCCCATGCCGTACAGAGAGACCCCGCCCCTTCTCGCTCACCTTCAAAGTGAGGCCGCCCTTGTCTTTGCTCTTGAGCTGGGCATTCTCAGCCCGCAGGCGCTCCAACTCCGCTTGCATCTCCGATTCACTCATCGTTTCCCTCCTCCGATCCCCTGCACACTATTCATTTTGCAACCTTCCCGGCCCGACGTGTTTTGACCGGGACATACCGGTATAGCGTATCCCGGCTAATACCGAACTCACGAGCAAGACCAGCCTTTGAGTCGCCCAGGGCAACGCGCCGCCGCAACTCGGCCGCGCGCGGGCGTCAAAGACGGCTTCCTTCCGGTGTACTTCCCTTCCCGCCTTGCGATCGCAATTCCCTCACGCTGACGCTCGCGGATCAGCTGTCTTTCGAACTCCGCAAACGCCCCCATGACACTCAGCAACAGATTCGACATGGGCGAGTCCTCGCCGGTGAAGGTCAGGTTTTCCTTCACAAAGACGATATGGATGCCCCGCTCCGTCAGACCCAGCACGATTCTCCGCAAGGCATCGAGGTTGCGGGCCAACCGGTCCATCGAGTGACAAGCTTGGATTCAGAACAACCTCTATCTCGCGCTTGCGGACGCTCCATTCGACCGCGAAGACCCCACACCCTCAACCCCTCAGCCGGAGCTTGCGTCACTTGCCCCCGTTGCAGCGGATACACTATGGACTTCGCCCACGCAAGGCGGGCGGCGGGCCTTTCCCTTCCCACGGTGAAACCAATCTCAAGGATGACGTCGATGGATAGAACCAAATCCACAGTTCGCGCAATATGCTCACAGCCATTGAGGCACCGTTCTACGATGTCGGTGTCCTGAGCGCCCTGCGGCGGCTTAAGTCGCAATACCTTCGTGCTGTTGACAATTTAGATATTCAGAAATATATTCTCGCCACTATTATATAGCTTTATACCAATTTGCATTTAACGCTCGGAGTAATAACCCGCTGGTAGGCCCCCAAGCAATCAATTATGGAGGTCATAAGCATGTTTCAAATTACCGTTGACATGTTCTAGGGACGCCCCGTTGTCAGGGATTCGTCAAATCCTCTCAGGCGATCAAGTCCGTTTTACCCGGTAGTTCTCTGCTTTATTCCGGTAATGCGAAGTTCGATGCGTCAGGGGATTTTTATGTCGGACAGCGCAGTAGCAACTATTGTTGGGGTGACAATCACGGGTGTCTTTACCGTATTGGTAGCTTGGCTGAATAAGCACTCCTCGGCCACGCCTGTTACGACACCCCCACCAACTCCGATGAGTGCGCAGCACTCGGAAAATGCCGAGGAACGCCAGCGCAACTACGAACAGCAACGAAAGGAGTACGAGCAGGAGCAGGAGCGGAAAGCCGAAGAGCGTAAACAGCAGTTCGAGTGGGAACAGAAGGAGCATGAAGCCGAACGCGCCCGAAGAGAGAAGTTGCATAAAGCGCGCGTATCCAAGTTCGACCGGATTCTCGGCCAAGCCCCGGCCATGTTCAGCGCAGCGCAGTTGAGGGTGTTTCTTCGCGCCCTCGTCAGTATCGACCCTTACGCGTTTGATGACGTAGCCGAACAGCTTGCCGCTAACGACGAGAACAACCAGCAGACCTCAGAGGAGATTCTGCTTTCCACCATCGACGGACTACCAGATGACAAGCTCACCGGCTTTGCCCTCCGGCTTGTCTTTACTGGACACACAGCCATTCCACGCGAAAGCCAACTCGACTTTCTAACCGAGGCCGAAACCGCTTTTGCTCTCCCACAACCCAAGACAGCAAGCAAGAAAGCGAAGTCACCGGAGACGATCAAAGCTGCTCAGAAGACCGCAGCGAAGAAGGCGGCTAAGAAGCAAGTTGCAGCCTAACCCGCAGCGGGAGTCAGCTAACCGGGCTCCCGCTCTTTTTCCAAAAAGGAGGAAATCATGTTTCAGTTCAACTCACTGTCGTCCAAATTAGCCTTTGAGAACAAGGCTCAAGGGTGAGGCAGGTGGAGCCTCCTGTAGAGTGAAGTTGGTCCTGAGAAGACCACTTGACGCATGAGAAAGGCATCCACCATGAATCGAGTATGCAGTATTTTCAGCCAACTCCTGCAACTGTTTTCGCGCTCCGATTTCGAGGCTGCGGTTGGCAAGCATCGAGCCGAGAGGCACGCCCGAGGCTTTACCTGCTGGGGTCAGTTCATCGCCATGCTGTTCTGCCAACTGGGACGGGCCCACAGTCTGAGTGAAATCACGCAGGGACTGGCA
>NZ_JQKI01000106.1 GCF_000745965.1 Edaphobacter aggregans DSM 19364
CCGCTTGATCTCTCGGTGGATGAAATGATGCAGGAACTTATCGACGCAGTCCAAAGGACAGGTGCCAAACGCCTGGTGCTTGACTCTCTCGCAGGTTTTGAGATGGCGCTAGCTCCTGGATTCAGAACCGATTTCCGCGAATCGCTCTACCGCATGATCTTCGCCCTAACCGGTATCGGTATTACGATCCTAAGCACTTTAGAGATGGAAGAGGCGTTCCATAAGCTTCCGTTGAGCAGCTACTCGATCTCGTTCCTAACGGACGATATCATCCGTTTCCGGTACGTGGAGATCGATGGCCAACTCCGTAAAATCATGATGGTGGTTAAGATGCGGGGTGGAGTCCATAGCAACGATATCCGGGAGTATCAGATCGGCCCTAACGGAATCATCATCGGCGACCGTCTGAAGGGATACGCTCATCTCATCACCGGTGTTCCGGACCGGATAAGCGGTACCCTCGATAACGCACCACTCAAAGGACGCGAAGACCCTGTGTAATTGTGGCACTGTTGCATTAACTTTTCTTGCACAACCTATAGCGGTCCGGCCGCGATCAGTCACACCATTACTTGTATGCTGATTGCCTAATTTCGAGTTAATGCAACAGTGCCGGAAATGAGACTAACTCTTCTTCAATTCACTCTCAATGGCTGCAATGACTTCGGGAGAATCCGGTTTGGTCGCCGGCTCAAACCGGATCACGGGTGTTCCATCACGTGCAATCAGAAACTTAGTGAAGTTCCATTTGATGTCGCCGCCAACGCTTGGATTTCTCGTCTTGTCGGTAAGATATCGATAGAGGGGCGTCTCATCCTCACCGAGAACAGAGACCTTGGACATCATGGGGAACTTGACATGATACTTACGGTTGCAAAATGTCTTAATCTCGGCCTCTGTGCCCGATTCTTGGTTCGCAAAGTTATTGGCAGGAATTCCTACAATGACTAGCCCTTGGTCTTTGTATTTCTCGTACACCGATTCCAGTGCTGAATACTGCGGCGTATATCCGCATGCGCTCGCCACATTGACAAGAAGAAGAACCTTGCCCTTGTACGTAGCGAGGGAAGTTGGCTCTCCGTCGATCGTCTTGAGTTTATAGCCGTAGATCTGTCTGACAGTGGTGGCAAAAACGACTGCTGTGAAGAAGAGCAAAAACATCATGAGCACTTTCCGCACTAGACTTCCTCCATTGACTGCCTGAAAAATACAATTGTTTTGTATCGAAGAAATTATAAATGGTTGGATTGACTACGGCTTACAGGTCTTTCATGCAGTTAACCCGCAAGCATGAGCGCAAGGATGAAAGAAGAAATGCTCAGCAAAGCCATCTGAATGCATCCTCTGGAAACAGAGGAACGAGCTTCACAGCAACTGGCTTTACTGCAAAATTCAGGATCGTTTGTTTGTGCCCTTCCGGATGCTGTTCACGCCATAGAATGCGAAGCAGCTCCGGCCATTCCTTACGAAGCATCTGCGTCCGGGTCACCATAGCATGATGCTCCAGGCAGAGCGTAATCATGAGATCGGGATTATTGTTTCCCGGCTCGCGATGATACACCGCCAACGACCGCTTGCCACGTTTGAGATTAGTGCAACCGGGGATTCTACATCTATTGCCATCTCGCGCAAGCACTGCCTCGCGATGACCGCCGAAGTATTCTTCGTCCTGCCTCTTGAGCGTGTAGCAAGTCGCGCAAAGTCCCAATGCAAGAATCTTCTCGCATCCACAAGGACAGCAAATCGCACGTTGAATAGGCGTTTTCTTCATCGTTCACATGACCATAATGCGCCGCGTTTCGACTGCCGCAACCTCAACCATCCAGCCGTGCACTTGGAATAACGCTCCATCATCACATCGCACAGTGAAAGTAGAATCAAGATCGCATGTTCCACCGATCGGGTCGAAGTCTTCACCGCCGATTACTTCCCCCTCAACATCGAACCCGCCGCCAGTGCAAATTACTCGCATCACTTCCCTCCCCTTGGCCTGGTCGTGTCCCTCTTGAGCTTCCGTGTCTTTGCTGCAACCTTCAGCTTTACCGGTGCCGGTCGAACGATCCTGTCAATGGTGGACTTCGACACACTAAACATCGTTCCAAGCTCGTGCTTGGAATACTGATTGCTATCCCACAGCGAGCGAATCTTATTCATCTGTTCTTTCGCCAGTTTTGGCTTACGTCCCCCCAGCCGTCCTCGCGCTTTTGCCGCGGCTAACCCCGCCATGGTCCGCTCCCGGATCAGTTCCCTTTCAAACTCGGCCAGCGATGCGAAGACGTGGAATACCAAGCGCCCGGATGCATTGCTCGTATCGAACTTCTCCTTCAGCGAAACGAAAGCGACCTTGCGACGCTGAAGAGTGGTCACGATCTCCAATAGATCGGTTAACGATCTTCCAAGGCGATCGAGACGCCACACTATGAGGATGTCGCCCTCATCGAGACGGTCAAGGCATCGAGTCAACTCGGGCCGGTCCACGTTTCGGCCACTCATCTTCTCCTCGTAGATCCGTTTGCAACCGGCTTTCTTGAGCTCGGCGAGCTGGGCCGCGTTCGTCTGGTCGTCCGTCGAAACGCGAGCATATCCAATGACCATGCGAAAAAAGATATCACAAATCATGTCATTATCTATTGGTTTGTGATGTGAGTTGTGGTACGGTTTAGAGGATTAATAACTCGCGTCAGAAGACTGTTCAAAAACGTTTCACACACGGTCGTTTCTGATGCGCAGTCATGACAGGGAGGTCCCATGGATATAACCCGTTTCTCGCCACTCAATGACAACGCCGTTCCTTTCGATTCTTCCGAATTTGACGCGGGCTATCTTGCACGCCTTTCCGGCGAACCCCAGTGCCTCGGGGCAACACCTGGCTGGCGAGCTGGCTGGGCCGATGCTGATGCGGGAGGTTTCGTTGCGAAGATTGATTGAGCAGAGGTCGAGAGCGGAACCGTGCTGAATGGGATAGAAATGTCTAGGCAGCGATGCCGAACAGGTTCGCCACGAAGCGGGCTTGAGCCCTGACATCGTCCTTTGCCACCCACCTCACTCGTCCTTTCCGAATCATGTTCACCGTTTCAATTCCTTCCAGTGTTCGCCACGCGCTTTGAAACGAACCGTAGCCCTTGGCTAGCCAGGTACGCTTCTTCACCACCCGGTGGTCCTGCTCGATGATGTTATTGAGGTATTTGCGTTGTCGTAACCGCACTCGGCGCAGTAAGGTGCCTTCGCGTTTTAGTGCTCTGATCGCAGCCGGGTAAGCTGGATTCTTATCAACATTGATGACCCGCGGTATGGGATTACAAGAAGAGCGAAATACCCTTCGAAAGAATCGCTTCGCGGCAGCCGCATCTCGTTTGGCGGTGAGCAGGAAATCGATGGTCTGCCACGAGCAACTTCCCACTCAGGGCAATTCATTAAAAGAACATATCGTCCAGATCCTGCAGATCTTTCAGCTTCTCCGGCTTTTCTTCGCCGCGCGCGATGTGCGTCAGTTGTCGGAAGTATTCAAATTTCTCGATATCCGGAGCAATGATGATCAGGAGGTCTGCTATGCTGCCGCTCTCGGCCGCGAAAGCATGGGCATCAGTGTTGGCACGACGATGACATCGACTGCTTCTGCATTCACGATCTCTTTTCCTTAGAGAACTTCCATCCGGCCGTCAATGATGTAGAACATCTCCGCGGATTTTTTGTGATGGTGCGGTTTTGGCACCGTCGGCTCCCTGTCGAGAGTTACCTCACTCTCGATAAGTCGCCACCTGTCTCCCTGCTGTCCCAAGCAATTCACTCTGACGTGCGGTGCACCTACGACTTCGGTAGCGCCACGGACAACCGCAGAATGCTCGAAATTCGGAATGATGGGAGACACGCGATCTCCGTTTTCGTTCTTGCCTCATCGACTCTACCCAGCCGCGGTCCGTCGGTGTCAGGCGCTGCTTGTTGATCCACGGATGTCGGAATACCTCGCTCTTTCGCCAGTGCGCGATATGTCGAAAGAACTTCAAACGATGAAAGTTGTTGATCAGCGGATTGACCCGCGACGCCGGATGGAAGCGGCTTACCACAATTGCCTAACGAGTGAGGAATGTTCTGGCGCAGAGAGCTGCTCCGAAGAGCCCACATCCCAATACAAACCAGCCGCGATGTTTGGAAACTTGTGCTTCAAGGCTAAACGGACGAGATCTTTTATCGAACGGTCCATGTGCGCCAAGCGTAGTCGAGACGGGATGCCACACGTTGTCTGGCCTGTCAGGTAAATCAGCCTCTTTCCCTTGCTGCGCTTTGTAGCCTGTCTTGCCGAGGTAAAAGTCCAACAGGCCTGGAATGAACTTCCGGCCTACGATGGCTCTAACGGTCGACCCACCGACCCAATATTCCCGCCGCGGTGATGATGTAAGTGCGGCGTGCAGAATCACTCTGGCGCCTACCTCCGGCTCGTAGATCGGAGGTACTGGCTGAGCCAAATTCGGTAGTCTGCTCTTTAACCAGGTGAACTGCGGCGTATTCATCGCCGGCATGTGCACGACGACTACTTTCACGTTGCTCTTGTCGTGAATCAACTCGCAACGTAGCGAATCCGTGAAACCGACGATGGCATGTTTCGAAGCACAATACGCGGCTTGTAATGGTATGCTTCTTACGGCCAGGGCCGATCCTATCTGGATGATCCGGCCTCGATTCCGCTGAAGCATTCGCTTCAGCGCGGCAAGCGTGCCGTGGACGTAGCCAAGGTAGTTCACTTCTGTGACACGGCGGAACTCGGCCGCTTCCATCTCTTTGATTGGGGAGAATACTGAAATCATGGCGTTGTTGACCCAGATGTCGATGGGGCCAAGACGCTCTTCGAATGATGCTGCGCCCGCTTCCACAGCACGATCGTCGCTTACGTCCGCAGCGTAGGTCGCTCCTGTTCCACCCAAGCGCTCAACCTCAGCCGCAGTCGCTTCGAGTGCGGGAAGATCGCGCGATATTAGGCCCACACGAGCTCCTAACTTGGCGAATTCATGGGCAATCGCTCGTCCTAGTCCTGCCGAAGCTCCCGTAATCACCACAGTGAGGTTCGGCTGCATCCTGCTGCCTCCATGTCGGAACATTCCAAGACGTTAGATGCAGGCCGGGCAAATCGAAATAGCATCTAACGTTTCGAAAGCGTTCTGGATGATCGAGGATAGCGCGCGTGGCTATTGGGATCGAAGATTATGGCTGATCGGCGATTGTGAGACTGCAGCGCTTACCGGCTTGCAGTGAAGATCGGGGGACAGCTTCGTGCATTCCTCGCCAAAGAGTTTTGCGAGTGCAAAAGACTCCTGTTGTATGCCCATATGGATCATCCGATGCAGAGATGCATGTGATTGCGCAGGCTTTGTCCATGGCGGCAACGTGCGTCTATGCCGCAATCAATTTCACTCGTTTTCGTTTCGGCCTGCCACAACATTCGCTCGCCGAACGATTCGCTGACTCGCTCCGTATTGCCTATCGTGATTCTGGCCCGTTTTAACGAGTTCTCGTTTAAAGATCTGCTCGTGGTGGCTACGAATTCACTGACAATCCCCATACGCGCTACACATGGTCCGCAGCCCGTAGTGAGGTCTTGAGCAACAGCGCCATGCGAACGCCTGTTTTCGTGAATCCTCCCCGCGCGACACCAAAATGATCTAGGTCGCGAGTTTTCGATAGAGCGGGTAGAAGCGTGAACCACGGTTGTGACTCAGCACAAAGTGCAGCATGGCAGGTGACAGGGGAGGTTCGACAAAGAAATCGCCGTGCTTCTCTCGCAATTCCGGCCAGATCTCGGTCAGAATACCTTTCGTGCGGCAGTAAGGATGAAGCCATATCCAACGCAAGGTCTCATCGCGAACAGGATATGCAAAACTCTCAGGCCGAAAACAGCATGCTCCTGCCCATACAGGGGGATGGCGGCTGTGAACGTCCGTTAGCAGGTAGGCTGTGTAAGGTCCGTTTTCCTTGGCATGAAATTCTTGGATGGGATAATCAAACTCGCGCATGAAATATATGGCAAAGCGTTCGACTTCCTTCCTCAACTTAAATGGTGATCGACGCGTGACCTGCAGCGACTCCGAATTGCGGTATTTCCGCCGAATCCGCTTCAAATCGATGCGGTAATATTCAAGGCGCGCCAAGACTGTTTCCGGAGAAAGTCTAAGCGCTGTTGTCCGGTACTGCAACTTTTCCCAGACCGTTTTTAGAAAAAGTGCATTTACATGAGAGGCGTGCTCAGGAGCAGAGGTTTGCTTTCCATCGGCATCAAATACCTATGCTTCTGCGGACTTTCCAGCCTCGGTCATCTCTCAAGGTCGATGCATGGGATGCCTTCGCAGCAACACAGGAACCCGAGCATGTTCTTGGCTACGTTTCGCAGCCCGCCCACGCCAAGCTCGCAGGACGGCTCGCCACTGAATTGCATCCGGACATTTTCGGCGAGCTCCCGCCCGAGGTCGTAGACGCGATTACAAGACATGATCAGGGATGGGCACAGACTGACCTTGAAGCGCTCGAAACGGCCGTAGTCACACGACCGATCTCGTTTCTCGAATGTGATTCCCGGATAGCGGTCAGCGCGTGGGAACGATCGATACGTCAGGCGGAGAAAAGGTCAGAACTGGCGGGATCTGCTGTCACTTTGCCTTTGTTCCGGCATGTCGGGACGATATGAGCTGCCTGTCGGCCACCCGGCGGACCGCGCTTTGGAACACAAGGATCGCCTACGATTCTCAGTGACAGAATCGATGCTTACTTTTGACCGTCGGGTATTTGGCGACGCCTTTGAGGCCTCCGCCTGTGTATGGTTGTTGAGCGCTTCCGAGGGTCTTACGAATCGAAGTTTGGTGTGGAGGGTGACATAGCCGTCATGGCAACAGAAGATGACATTCAATTCATGCGCCTCGCTCTCGAACAAGCACTCAAAGGGAGACGGACACCTGGCGGAGCCGAAGTCGGTGCAGTCCTTGTCCGCGATGAGGTTTCAATCTGCGCTGGATTCAATGAAGGCGAGCTCCACCATGATCCGACCGCGCATGCTGAAATGGTTGTGATACGACGAGCGTGTGCGCAATTGCAGAAGACGAGTCTGCAAGGCTGCACTCTTTACTGCACTCTTCAGCCGTGCGGGATGTGCACAATGGCTTGCCTATGGGCAGGCGTCAGCAAGATCGTGTACGGGGCGGGCCGTGAGGACGTGAATCACATTTATTTCAAATCGCGACACAATGATACCTTCGACTTCATCCGCGATGCCTTCCGCGCCGATCTTCGGATTGAAGGCGGCGTATTGGCAGAAGATTGCGCAAATCTCTACGCGAAACCTGAAGAATCCGTGTCCAAGAAGGGCCCGGCACATGTTCCAACCATTCCTCCAAGGTGATACTCGCAGTGTTCCGAGGGTTTACGCTTTTGACGCCGGTAGGAATAGCTGCCAAGGGCTTTCGCGATGAAAAGGACGCGATGAACTGCTGGGCACTTTCAGCCCCTAGACTTTTTCCACGCCGTCCAACTGATACCGACTTTGGCACTGAAGCTGTGGGTCGGACCTGATGAAGCTTTGACGAAGCTATACTCGGCCGGTGTCAGTTGTAGGGAGAACCGCTGGCTGACCTTGATCTGAAGCCCACCCCCAATTTGCAGATTGAAGGCATGTTCGACCTCATTATTCGTTGAGGAGCGTTGGTCACCTGCCTGGACATATAGGAACGGGCGGGTTCTTCGATCTTCCTGTAGAAAGATGTACTGCGGCCCGAAAACGAAGTTTTGCTGGCGCTCGTCTTCACTGTTGACACTGCCGTAGTAATTGTCTGCCTCGAGCGTCAGCGCAAAATGATCATTAAGATCAAATTGTCCCGACGCATACCAGCCATTTAGATGAGTGCGAAGACCTTGGCCTTGATCGCTGTTTTGATAGTTGTATCCGCCAGCAAGATCGAATTGTTGCGATCGTGCGGTTCCGGGGGAAAAGATTGCAAGACTGAGTAGAAAGGCGTAAGTAGGTTTCATGGTTGGCCAGAGTGCGTGAGGATCATCAATGGGATTGCCGCAGCTGCAGCGAGAACGATGAGCATCAAGAACACCACGCCGACGACGGTATCGAAACGAGTGTTGACATGCTTGCCCATGAGCTTCCTGTCAGCCGCAACGCGAAGGATCGGATAATAGGTGAATGGCATGATTGCCATCCCGAAGATGATTGAGAAATTGACCAACTGGAGCGGCTGAACTCCCACAAGCACCGTGATGAGTGCGATTACGAACATCCCAACCCACGTGGCCGTGTAGATCTTCGCCGATTTGGGAGGCAGGTTCTTCCCCCAAGGCCAGTTGAAAAACTGACAGATGTTGTAGGCTCCTGACAACGCTGTTTCGATCGCTGCACCTCCGATACACGCCAATGTGCCCAGACATGCAAGCACAAGCATTTTCTGGCCATACGGCCATGCGCCCGCCACGAGCGCGGAACTCAATTGCTCCGGGAAAATGTGATTGGGGAGAAAGAGAAGCGTTCCGAGGGCTAGCAAAGCGATAGTAAGAAGCGAACCCAAGACCGACCCAAGCGAAGCGACCATAAAATTCTCACTCAGGTCTTTGACCTTCCAGTCTTCCTCGATGGCACCGGACGAGTAGAAATGCACTTCATATACCATCAACATGGCGCTGAAAATGCCTACCGCGAAGTATGCGTACAGCAGGGCCTGATGATGCCCAGTGATATGCGCAAACGGATTCAGTCCGACGGTGGCAGCCTTCCAGTCCGGATGAAGCACAATTGCAGAGACGGCAAAAACAATCATCAACAGCCCGGAGAGCCCAAAGGTTCGTTCGATCCATTGAAACTTAGAGACATAAACGAGAAGAGGAAGCAGGACGCCGATCCCGAGTAGGACGGTTCTCTCCGGCCACCCGGTGACCAAGTGGACGATGATGGCAAGACCACCCAGTTCCGCGGCGCACGTCAGAAGATTCAACAAATTCGAAGCCACCAACATTGCAATGCCTAAAGGCTTCCCGAGTCGGTCCCTAACGATGGCAAAGACCGGTTTTCGAGCCACGACAGCTACGCGGCCGCACATTTCCATGTACGCGATGATGGCGAGTGTGCCGAGCACAATCGCCCATAAGAGCCGATAGCCGAAGAGCGCGCCTGCCTGAGTCGTGAAGACTATCTGTCCAAGGTCCACAAAACCGCCCAGCGCCGTCATGATGCCAAGCGTTATGCCGAGCAGCCTCTTCATCGTGGCATACCGTCGACAAGATGTTGAGTAATGGAGTGGAGATGCTCCCGCGAGCTGCTCTGGGCAAGCTCGCTTGGGTTCTTAATCTGTAGGTGCTCCATCGTCTGCATGAGTTCGCCTGTCGTCGCCTTGAGTAAACTCAACGATTTGACGTCTCGGTCATCTACGGACGCACCCGTCAGTTGATCTTGGATTCCCGATCCTTGTTGTGTCAGGTAAGAGAGATGTCCTTTGACGAACTGGATCGAATAGTCGTGTCCCTCGAGATGGCCTAGCAAAGCCTCAGCCTCTGATGCGAGGGAGATCGAAGCTCGAAACTCTGTTTGCAATTTCTCGTGGCTCAAGGAATGAGAACCCGAACAAGCCGCCAAACCAGGCAGTAAAGCGAGTGAAGCGAAATGGCTTCTATAAATCACGTTTTGTTTGGATGCATTACCAATGAATACATTTGCTCCGTATAGAAAACCTGTAAAGGCGAGACAGGTTCGAAATCGGAGGTATCTTCGCGCGTTCTTGATTGGGTCAGGAGAGCTTGATAAAAACTTGCAGAGCCGCCTTAATAGCTGAGTTTGGGCGATGGCTCCGACCAAGAAACTTCATACTAGCGGCTTCCGAGAGAGGTCGTGCGTAGCTCACACGCAAAAAGGATAGGGTTACTGGCCGCCGACTGATGCGAGTATGCAACGATGGGAGCCAGCGAAGTCTTGCCTACGCGTCTATCGCGTAGATGAATACGCTTCGGCCTGGGGCATGAGGCGCCTATTTAACTAGCTGGAGTGCTGTGCTCTACCAAATAGATACAGTTGGGACTTTATGGGAGCTGTGGGCTGACGTGCTCATATAAGATGGCGCTAAACTTATCTTGCGAGAAGTCGCTTTTCATGCTGGCTTTGATTCTACAGGCGAACTTCTCACCTACTATTCAGTAATTCCGGCGAATTGTTTTTGACATTGTCGACAACTTTAGAAACTTCGAACGCCTCCATCTCATCGGCGGGGAACGGTCGCAGCAGGTCGATCGGCGGCTGGTCGGTGGGCTCGCGGTCGATCCAGCGATCGAAGTCGCGCTGGTGCAGAATGACGGGCATGCGATCGTGGACCGGCGCCATCAGCTCGTTCGCCTCGGTGATGATGATGGCGTAGCTCTGCAGCCACTGGCCGTTCGCGGGGTCTTTCCATGCGTCCGACAGACCGGCGAAGGCCATCATCTGGCCGTTGGCGAGGTCAAAGGCGAAGGGCTGCTTGTTCTTTGCATCGAGTTTCTTCCACTCGAAGAAGCCAGAAGCGGGAACAAGGCAGCGACGTTTTTTGAAGGGCTCGCGGTAGGTGGCCGACTTGGTTATGGATTCAGCTCGAGCATTGATCGTGGAGAACGCTTTGAGGCTAGAGAGGTCTTTCGTGAAGAAAGGGACGAGGCCCCAGCGCATCGAGACCAACTCGCGGTCGCGGTTGTCGCGGCCGGCGCGGATGATGGGCTGCATGCTGGTGGGGCGACGTTATAGTCCCACGGCGGCAGCACGAAGTCATCAATTTGCCGGCGTGGAACGCCTCGGCGATCTTCTGCTTGTGGGTCTTTCGGTAGTAGCGGCCGCACATGCTATGTCGTCCTCGGTCGCAAAGTCCAGGTCATCCAGGCTAGTGCGAATCTGGAAGGCTCGGAGATGGTCTGAGTTCCAATGCACTCACCTGAACTATACGTTGCCATAGAGCGGGGAGGCGGATGGTTCGCGGAGTCCGTGGGATTCGTCAAGGACAACTCATCCTTTCCGCATACCATCAGATTGTTGTTAGAGCAGCTAGACGGAGCCGCGTTCTATCGACATTCGCGGCCCGATGAACTGAAGCCACCAAGGCTTCGGGAAGGTCCCAAAGATATGATTGCGATGCGTTTGATACGCGCGGCTTCGGCCGCAACAGTATTCGTGTGTCTCGCGGCAGCACCTCTAGTCGCTACGGCACAAGCACCAGACAATTCAGGGCAGAATAAGGGGCAGATGCAGACGGCTGACAAGCAGAACAACGCGAAGTCTGACCGTGACATCACAGCAAAGATCAGAAAAGAGATCATGGCGGATAAAGATCTCTCCACCTACGCGCACAACGTAAAGATCGTCACCGCCAACGGCGCGGTCACTCTCAAAGGTCCGGTCAAATCTGAAGAAGAGAGAGCGAAGATCGCTCAGATTGCAGGGAACACCGTCTCTGCTGACAAAATCACCAACGAAATCACAGTGAAGTAGCAGCAGACGCTACTAACCAGCGAAGGAGCATCAAATGTCCAGCAAAAACACCGCAGTCTATGGTATCTACGCAACTCCCGGAACCGCAGAGGCCGCCGTCGATCGTCTTCTCGCCCGCGGTTTCACCAACGCAGCTATCTCCGTGCTCCTCCCCGACAATGAAAGCACGCGTGCCTTCGCCCATGAGAAGAGCACCAAGGCGCCCGAAGGCACCGCCACCGGCGCGACCACCGGCGGCGTCGTCGGTGGAACACTTGGACTGCTCGCCGGCATCGGAGCGCTCGCCATCCCCGGTGCCGGCCCCTTAATCGCCGCAGGCCCTATCATGGCAACGCTCGCTGGAGCCGGTGTTGGCGGTGCTGTCGGCGGACTCGTCGGGGCCCTCGTGGGGATGGGAATTCCTGAGTACGAAGCCAAGCGCTATGAGGGCGCGGTCAAAGATGGAGGAGTCCTCCTCTCGGTTCACTGCGATACCTCCGAGCAGATAGATGTTGCAAAAGACGTTCTCAAAGAGAGCGGTGCCACTGATATCTCGTCCTCCGGGGAAGCTGGCTCTTCATCACACGCAGGTGCTCACGCGACCTACGGCGATCTCTCCAGCCGCGATGACGCAAGCGACCGGGTGCTAGAGCAGGAACGGCTCAACCGCGATGCAGGCGTCTTAACGAGAGAAAAAACGTACTAGGCTTTTCAGCCCGGATCAGCAACAAAATCGCATAAAGCCCGGGTCGACCTCCCAGTCGCTTCGGGCCTTTTGTCAGCTCTTACGAAAGACTCCGATTTATTGAGAAGCAGAGCCGATTCGCATCGGCCCTGATGGCTGATTTACTAAACCCTTGTTGCATCGCCTTTGCATGAAGGATGTCCGCACTCGCAGATGATCTCAGTGGTTCCCTTTGTTCCCTCGCAATGAGTACTGCAAAACCTCTGTTCCTTCTCGGGGATACAGCTACAGGCGGGATTTTCACATTTCTTCGGATCAGACATTTGATTCTCCTTCGTAATGCCGTTGGCCCACAACATTTGAGATGCAATGTAAGACCGGGATGTCAGTGCGTGATGGAGGCAGGCTCCCACCCTCACGTATCGCCCTCCATCGTAGATCCGGCGCGGCCCGCCCTTTAAAGAAGGGGACGATTTATCTCAGAGGTCGTCAGCGAAACTGGCCCTCTTGTTTTCTTTGTGACGGTCAGTGATTTGATTTGTATACAACAGCCAACCGCAGTGGAACAGATTGCTTCCTATCACTCACCCGCGAACGAAGGGAGCACTCAAAATGTGAATCAAGAGAGAGCAAAACAATGAGTCTAGAAAATGTTTTGATCGACGAGTTGAGGGATCTATACAGTGCCGAGAACCAGTTGGTGAAAGCGCTACCGAAGATGGCGAAGGGAAGTTCCAGTTCGGAACTGAAAGAGCTCTTCACCGGACACTTGGAACAGACCAAAGGGCACGTGGAACGCCTGAAGCAGGCGTGTGAGCTCCTAGGCAAAAAGCCTACGGGTGAACTATGCAAGGGCATGGAAGGACTGGTGAAAGAGGGCCAGGAGCAGCTTGAGGACGATGAAGAGGGTGCCGCGAAAGACATCTGCATAGCCGGTGCCGCCCTTCGCGTGGAGCACTACGAAATAGCAGGCGCTACACAGCAGCAATTGCGATCGCCAAATCGTTAAGTCAGGTCGAAATTGTGGCCCTGCTGTCTGAGACATTGAACGAAGAGGAAGAGGCGGGCAAGAAGGTGCTCGCGCAGGCACAACCGCTGCTCGAGGAAGCGTCCTCCGAGGCCCAGGGCGGCGAGATGGAAGATGAGAGCGACGAAGATGTTCCCGCGAAACGTGCCGCAAGTATAGGTAAGCATCCCACGAAACGTTCTGCAAGGTAAAGACTTGCCCGAGGCGAGGATGTCAGTGGTCGTCGAGTGGCATCCTCGTTTTAAAATGGTATTCGCAACGGAGATTCTGCAGATACTTTCCAATTTCATTCTCAACTCTTTCGACGCGCTTCCTACTGAAGGCGGAATCTTGCGAGTACGGGTCAAAGGGGTTGGAGACTGCGTACATGTGACAGTGGCCGATAACGGTAGCGGGATGTCCGATAGCGGTAGTCTCCCCGTGGTTCGGCGCCACTGCTTCCTGAAGTACATGTCCCTCCAGCTCTTGAGCTAAGCTGTCTCTTCCAATACAAATGTGATCTTGAGACCTACTTTATAGGTAACGATCTTGTCCTTTTCGATCTGAACCTCCTGTTCCTTGACCCATGCACTTCTGATTCCGCGAAGCGTTTTGGACGCTCGGGCGACACCTTGTGCAACAGCATCCTCGAAACTCTTGTCAGATGTCGAGCTGATCTCAACGATGCGCGCAATGGACATAATTTCACCTCTCGCTATGCCTCAAGTCCCAAGTTGATTCTCGATAGACCTAAGCAAGCCATTCTTACGGATGCCCGATGCCCTCGGCTAAGATGCCCGTAGAAGAGATGATGTTAGACCGCGAACGGATATGTGTCAGGCACCTCTCCAGCCTATAGGGAATAGATTTTTGAACCCATCTTTACCACAACGAAAGACGTTGAAACCGGCCAGGGGCTGTGGGTCTCCGAGGAGATTGTTGATCGCCACGGCGGCAGCATCCAGGTGCTTTCGTAGTAATGGCGAAAGTGCTCCGCGGACAGTGTTCCAGGTCCATCTACCGGTTGAGCGATCGCAGTTTGCCACTTGCGGCTACTGTTTCTAGAGAAGTTCAAGATCCTGCTTCGCGGAAGCTGTTCGCTACACTTCGCGCAGCTGTTTCGGTAGTCGTAGAAGCCTTTGCGTAAGATCCCTATGTGTCCTCTGGGATCCATGGGAACAGGAGAAGGAGAGTAGGGCTTGAATAGACCAGCGGCCAAGCCACCTTCGCAGATCGGAGGAATCGTCGGCTGGCTCGAGGGTCGGTAAGCGTGCGTTGAATTCACTCTGCTTCATCGCAGTAACATAGAACTAGGACTTTAGCTTTGTTGTCAATTGCGTGGAGGCCCGATCTTGGACTCGTCATACAACGTCCCGAGCTCGTATTCGTTCCAACGATGAAGAGCCCTGGGAGGGAATACATGGGACGATCAAGAGTACAAACGTTATTTGCGGTTATCACCTTCGCGGCGGGCGCGATCGCGGCATACATGATGTACAAAAGAGGAGCATCGCCAGTGACGATCGCTAAGAATGCTTTGCTGAATCCGGTTGGTTCATTGGCGTCGGAACTCGAGACTGTGTCGACACAAAAGAATATCTGAGGTTGCATGGCTTCGTCACTGGTACTTGATTGCTTTGAACTGAGGAAGTAGATCAGCACGTCACACCTGCTGTCGCGGAGCGCCAGCGCCCTTCTTCAATGAGGGCCTGTCTTCGACGCGCGCGTCGAAGCCCGCTAACTGAGTCGCGCAGGCCAAGATATTGGTGAGCCACGACGGAACGATCCCGCGCATCGGCAGCTTCGACTTTCGGAGAGTGCTAAGTTGCCTAGTCGCTGATGGCCTCTTTTGTCTTTGGGATGGCTCACTTTATGGAGTTAACAATTTCAACTTATGGGTTAACAGGTTCACTTTATGGGGGGTCACCATTTCAACTTATCGTGCAAACCGCAATCATCTAAATTACTGAAACAAGGGGTCATGAGTACCCAGACGTGCTCCCGGATGGACAGCGGAAACACGAACCTGACTGCTACATCAGCAAGCCGCACACGCCACACATCGGTGAATCCCCAAAGCGTGGAATGAGGACAGCAACCTTCCGAAACGGCGGCGACTGTCTGCGTCACGGATGAAGGAGTAGGCGCCGGCAACGCGAAGAGGTCGAGTTGTTCCCCCTCGAGAAACCGATGCTGCATCCAGCGTCCCAAATAGCCCATGATGCTCTTGGCATAGCTCATCTTCTCGTTCCCGGTCCAGCCAGAAGGCTCGAATCGGGTGTGAGCGAGTTTTCGCAGACGGACTGAAGTGGAACACCGTGCTGCAGGGCTACAGAGAAGATCATCGCAAATGAGTTCCATCAGGACTGAAATGGTTGACCCTTCCTTCGCCATCCTGAGTAACCAATGTCCGACAGAGAACCGCAGAGAGGTTATGCGGAAAGGCGATTCGGTTGAGCTGCGACCCTATGGAGTTAGGTCGTGTCGTTGTATCCGGGACTGGTTCGGACGGAGAAGGTCATGGAAGCGGCCGCATGGCTTGACCTCACCAACTCAGAATCTCCCGAGTTATCGGACGGGCTGTCGCTGCACTCGCCGCGGATCCCGACGTCATCCGGCACACCGGAACCGTACTGGTGGCCGCCAGCGTAGCGGAGAAATACGGCTTTATAGACATCGATGGCAAGACTCCTCGGCCCTTAACCCTGACCGATGTCTGACTGCGCTGACGATCGCGCAGTCTTTCAGGCCTTCACCTCGGCTTTTGAGCCAAAGCGGATCTATTCGGTTGGGGATGAGAACTAAACTAAGAGAGGCCTCACTGGCGAAGACAAGTATCGGCCCAGGCGTTCGGTTCATGCCATATTCACGATCTGAACGGCACTATGATGATCATCGCATTGAAGTTCTTCGGGTGCGCGAAAACGGCGACCTCTCGACAACACGCTGCACCTCCTGCACGTCTGACAAATACCTCCAGACAATCAATGTGAGTGGTCCTAACATGTCTGGATACTTAGGCCGCCTTATACAAGAACCATCGCTTGTTCTTGAGTGGAAGAGGCGGCCCAAACCAAACAGCTCTAGCTAGAGGCGTCGACGAAAATACGCCACTCCATTGAACTTCTGACTGTTTACCCGGCGATCTTAAAAACGGCTGTTTACCCGGCGATCTTAAAAACGGGCCAGCAACCGAGCTAGAAATGGTTCTCTCTCTGTCTCCTCTTCCTCTTGCGCAGCTGACTCTTTGTCAAGAATGTCGGACAACTCTTCCTGCCCTGGAACAACCAGAACATCCAGAACAAGGCCGGCGGGTAACTCGCTCAAATTCATTTGCTTGCCGTCCGGGAACTCAAAGATGTCTAGTTTAGGCCGTTTAATCATTTTGAAAACCGCCTCTGTCTCGGAACCGAAGTGGAGAGACGTTTGCTGATTTTCGGAAAACCGGAATAAAACTCTGGTCTGATCTGCGAGGCAAACCGGACAAGGCCTCGGAGCATCGAGTTCTTCTTCCCGAACTACCCACTTCGCGTGCCAATCCATGTTCTTGACTGCAAGGCGCTGTCCAGCCTTGGCCTGTTCTATATTCTTTGCATGCTCAGCTGAGAACCAACACATAG
>NZ_JQKI01000107.1 GCF_000745965.1 Edaphobacter aggregans DSM 19364
AAGAAAGGATGATCGAGAAGGAGAGCGGTCCGGGCCTTCTGGATCCGGACCGCGGGGGGAAGATGCTTCGTCATGGTGTTGCAGCCTCCATGTATGCCGACATATGCAAGAAGATGTCTTCGACACTTGGCGCGTTCTTCAACATAGGCTTCTCGTGCGGATCGGCTGGGTCTTGCTCACGACCGCGCAGGGCCGCGTCCATCTGCGACAAGATCTGAGCGGCGTCCGTAGCGGTTGCGGCACGGAGAATCTCGTTCTTCTTCAGATCGTGTGCGCTGAAGTTGCACAGGCGATCCTTGATCTCCGCCGCAAACCGATTCAGTTCCTCGTCCTGGTTGACATTGAGACGCGGGAGCAAATCGACCAGATCGAAGACATTGGTGACCAACGAAGCATGGAATCGCGACTCCGGCTCGTCCAGTTTGTCGACCATGTGTGTGACCACATCCGTCAGCCGCACCCATAGGTCCCTGGTCCCGCGGTTGAGCGACTGGCGCACACTCTCGTCGATTTCTCGCGCGACCCGTGCCTGTTCTTCCTCGGAGAGCGTCACCCGGAAGTCATCGCCACTGGGAATGGGGAGCACTTCGAGCTTCACTCCGAACTTTGCCCGAAGCTTTTCGACCGAGGGATAGTCCTCCTCCCTGAAAAGGCCGTTCAACTCGGGACGGACCTGTTCAATATAGGACGGGTAGACTTCCAAGAACTCCTCAACACTCTGTGAGAAGGCACGTTCAAACTCTCGCATCTGTGTGGTGAGCTCAAAGTAGAAGTGTGCGGGCAGCAGACGGTAGCCTTCATCGGACCACGGCAGGGTGATCTTGTAGAAGTGCTGGCGAATTTGTCCAGCAAAGGTCCGAAGCGCGTCAAGCTTCTCTGCACCGCGGAGGAGTTGTTTGTTGTAGCGACCTACGCTCTCCTGCGCGCCGTGTTGGTCGGCAACGTCGCGGCTGACTTTCCGGTCGTGTTTCACCGCAGTCCAGATACTGATATGGACTGCGGCCAGCATGGCTCGTTCGGTAATCATTCGAGGACCTCCGCATGTTCGACACCGAAGCGAACAAACTCCGGCGTATGGGTGATGCCACGATTCCTCGCGGCCGCGTCGCGTATGGCCAGGACGCGCATCTCGGTAGGCATGCGATCGAGATACTGCATGCCTTTGGTGATCGAGTGGTCGCTGAGGACTCTTCCTAATGCAGTAGCAATTGCGATCTGTGCGGAAGGTTCCCCAGGGAGCGGCGCGCTATCCGGGTTCAAGAGAATTTCATCGATGGACGGCAGATCACGAAACAGCCGCAGGAAGGCAACCAGTTCCGTCGTGGCCGCGGGCCCAACAGTACCATCAAGCAGTTGCGCCTCGATCTCTGTGGCTCCCGTTAAGAAGCCACTCTTCTGCCGACGCGCGAAGCCGCTTAAGACGTTCGAGGCCATCTCCCAGGAGCGCGGCGTAGGCCACGCATTCACGTCCGACGTAGCGTTGGCATCATGCAGGAGTGCCGGCTTGAACCGCAGGAAAGCAATGATCTCCGGACGCAGCCTGGCACGAACTGCCCACTGGCACCAGTCGTCGAAGTCCGGCTCAAGGTTCAAGTGGACGAAGCGATTACGCAGCGGCCTCGGCATGGAGAAGTGCACACCCCGCTCGGATGCCGGATTGCCTGCGGCGACCACGACCCAACCGTCAGGGAGGTGATATTCACCGAGCTTGCGGTCGAGCACCAGCTGATAACAGCCCGCTTGCGTCATCTGCGGTGCGGCGGTCAATTCGTCGAGAAAGAGGATGCCCTTGCCGGACGTAGGCAAAAACTTGGGTGGCACCCACTCTGCTAGATCAGCGGAGATACGAGGCAACCCGCGCAGATCGACCGGATCAAGCTGAACCGCTCGGATGTCGAGGAACTGCCAGTCTAGATCAGAGGCTACCTGTGCAACGATTTGCGATTTACCCACACCGCATGCGCCCCAGATGTGCAAAGGCACACGTTCGGTAATGAGCGCATGGAGCGCTTCAAAGAGTTCAGAGGGCTTCATAGATTGTCCTTTACGGAGTGATAGGTCAGGCGAGGTTAAGATGAAGTGGAAAGGCGATGTGAACTGCGGCGGAGTCAGCGCACAGCTAGGCTGTGAACACCTAGATGGCTCTTTTGCATCATTCCGGCAGATGCCCGTCCATCGTTACCTATCAGAGAGACAAACCCGTCACTTCCAGCCCTCCGCATTTTGCGGCGATAAAGCGAACGGTGCTACCATCAGGATCGATACTGAAGTCCGTTTTGGGCTGTTTCAGCACGAGTATGCGTCTTTGCATCGTCAACGTCCGTTGGTGAATCAGAATGGTGGGAATGCCTAAGAAGCTCCTCTTCGTGACAGTGTTGCTGCTTCTCGTCAGCGTTCAGGCGCTGGCGGCAAGTTGCGATGTACGCTGCTCGCTCATGGGGACTTCGGGGCACGTGCATGCTTGGCACGCTGATGAGCAGATGTTTCATTGCTCCGGCATGTCCATGGAGAGCGACAAAGGGGCCAGCCTTTCCGCAAATGATTCTTGTGTAGCTACCACTTGTGGGACAGCGCTGAAGGCGATCAACAAGGGCAGTGATCAGAACGATGCAGACTCAAGCAAACTTCTGGTATCGGCGGTTGCTCTCCTGGTCGATCCTTTCGGCAGCAGTGGACCCAACAGAACCACCCCCTTCGCATCGCTCAGCCAAAGAAGCGACAGTACACCGCTCGCTCAACGTCCCGGCTCCTCCCTCCGTATCTAGTCCAGTCCTTTCCTCCTCGAATCCTTGCGGGGTTAGCGCGTGTGTTCACGCAGCCTTGTCTGTTTGACCCATTTTTCAAAACGAGGAAAGTTATGAGCGATCGCCGCACCTTCATTCAGAAGGCATTCGGTCTTGGCGCAGGGATGTTTGCCGCATTCAGATTGTTTGCCGATTCACAGAACGGGCCTACTTCCCGCAGCCGCTCCACGCATGCGGGTCCGTTTTTCAGCATGCCAGTCGTAACTGCCGACATCGGGGATCTGCCCTACACGATGGATGGCAGCACAAAGGTCTTCCACCTGATCGCCGAGGTAGTGAAACAGCAGATCAGTCCACTCAAGACGATTGACGCCTGGGGTTTCAACGGGAGCGCTCCAGGGCCCACGATTCAAGTCAATCAAGGCGACCATGTACGCGTGGTCTTCGAGAATCGCCTACCGGAACCGACTTCCATCCACTGGCATGGATTTGAAGACACCATTCAAAATGACGGCCAGCCCGGCATCAGCCAGGAGCCGGTGAAACCAGGCGGGCGTTTTGTCTACGAGTTCAATATCCATCAGGAAGGCACCTACTTCTACCACTCTCACATGGCGATGCAAGAGATGGCCGGTATGCTCGGGGCCTTCATCATGCATCCGAAGGAGCCCTACCGGCCGCATTGTGACAAGGACTTCCTGATCCATCTACAGGAATATGCGGTATTGCCGAACAATACAGTGCCCAACACGATGAACATGGAGTTCAACTGGCTGGTCTTCAATGGAAAAGCCGGTCCGGCAACGACTCCGCTCATCGTTCGCCTAGGCGATCGTGTCCGCATCCGTTTCGTAAACCTCGGCATGGACCATCATCCGATGCATCTACACGGACATACTTTTTACACGACTGGGACCGAAGGCGGCAGGATTCCCGAAGCTGCCTGGTGGCCTGGCAACACCGTACTTGTTGGCGTGGCCCAGGCGCGGACTGTCGAGTTCGTTGCCAACAACCCAGGCGACTGGATGATCCACTGCCATCTGCCCCACCACATGATGAATCAGATGTCGTCGACTGCCGGGAAGATGACCCGTACCGCAGGTATGCCAGCCGGAGGAGACATGAATACAGGCATGGGAATGCTGAATGGCACACCTGGCGCTCCGATGGGAGAAGACTATGGCCCAGCTTTGGGGCGCGGTTTAGGGGGTGTCGGGAATGCTTCCGATACTCCGACAACGAACGGCCCGCTTTCGCAGAAGAAGGCTATGGATGCGATGCCCGGAATGCAACATGACATGGGAAACATGCAGATGGGCCAGATGGCGCCGGACGACATCGCGAAGAACGCGAATGATGTTCCGAACTTCCCGCAAGATGCCTACATGGAAGGACCGATGATGGCGATGGACGAAATGGTCGATCGGCCAGAGAACTACGGTCTGCGCGCAGGATGGAGCGGCTTCATGCAGGGAATGATGACGTTTGTTCGTGTACTGCCGCCGGACAAATACGACGAGGTCATCGCCCGAATGAAGCAGGCCAAACGGCCTAATGACCCCTACGCCGCCATTCTGGAGCGTGCCTAATGCGAGGAGAAAAGATCAAAATCACAACTCTTGCACTTGCGATTACAAGCGCCTTCAGCTTGACTGCACTCGCTCAAAGTTCCGGCTCCTCCGCGAAACCAGACGACTCCATGCACTGCATGGAGGGTATGGCCATGCCGGGCTGTCCACAGACAGACAAGAACCAGCAGAACGCGCCTGGCACGCAGCATCACCAGCACAGCACACCCAGCCAACCTCCGCAAAATGTACAACCGCAGCAGCCGAAGCAACCAGACAAGATGGGCAACATGCCGGGTATGCAGATGGAGCCCGCCCGGCCTTCGCAAAGCCCGGATACGCATGCAACCATGACCCTGCAGGAACCAGAGAATCCGGAACACAAGACCGGACCGAATCTGCCTGCTCCGGAGTTACTCAAGGATGTTGCGGCGCGGCCTGCAATGAGCCTCGCTGATTTTGAGACTCTTGCCGATGCGAACAACCCCACACTCAAACTAGCCAATGCACTTGTTCGCAGATCACAGGAACAGGCACGACAGGCTGGGCTGTATTCCAACCCTTCAGTGGGCTATCAAGGCGAGGAGATCCGCGGCGGTGCCTATGGCGGTGGTGAGCATGGCGGGTTTGTGCAACAGACCATTGTTCTTGGTGGCAAGCTCGGATTGCGGCGCAACATCTATGAGCAACAGAAGAGATCTGACGAGATTGGAGTGCACGAGCAGACCCATCGTATCCATGGCGATGTACAACAGGCGTTCTATGATGCACTGACCGCGCAGGCGACGGTCCAATTGCGCGAACGTTTACTTGGTGTGGCCCTCGATGCTGTGGAGACTGTGCATCAACTTGCCAATGTGGGCCAGGCGGATGCGCCCGACATCCTGCAGACGGAAGTCGAGTCCGAACAGGCAAAAGTGGATTACGTCACAGCTCAACGCCAATACCTGCAGGCCTTCCGCACGCTGGCGGCTCTTACAGGAAAAAGTGATTTGGCTGTTAGCCCACTGCAAGGTGAGCTCGAGAATACGCCAGACCTGAATGCTGAGCAGATGGTGGATTCTGTTGTTGCGAACAGTCCAACAGTCAAGCGTGCTCAGCAGGAGGCCGCAGTAGCACAAGCGCGCCTGAAGGATGCGAAGCGAGAATCAGTCCCTGACCTTCAGCTGCGCGCCGGGGAGCAATACAATGCAGAGCAGGTCAGCCAGAATCCAGTCAGGCCTGTTGGAGCAGAGAGCTTCGCCAGCGCGACTATCAACATTCCGCTTTGGAACAGGAACCAGGGCAATGTTGGAGCCGCGAAGGCAGAAATCGAACGCGCACAGCAGGATCTCACCCGTGAGCAACTCTCGCTTCGCCGGCAAGCGGCACCTTTGGCCCAATCCTATGAGACTGCAAAGTTCGAAGCGGAACGCTACAAAACACAACTCATCCCGCGGTCAGCAAGAGCATATGACCTGTACCTGAAGAAGTACCAGAACATGGCGCAGGCTTATCCGCAGGTACTGGTATCGCAGCGCACATTGTTCCAACTGCAGATTGGTTATCTTATGGCACTCCACGATGTCTGGCGGAGCGCCATAGCTTTGCAGAACTACACTCTGACCGGCGGACTTGATGCCCCAATGTCCAGCGGCTCTTCGACCACGACGATCAACCTGCCGAATACCGGCGGAGCGCAGGAGTAGACCAAATGAAACGAATAGTTCTTATCGTTTCCGCTGGTCTCCTGCTCGTCGTAATCGGCTGTGTTCTCTATGCGAGCAGGATGATACATCGGGGCTTCAGCACACGCACCGAACCCATGCAGATGGAGAAAGCACTGGCCACTGCGATTCGCGGACGAGCCATTCCATCGCGCTACAAAACCATGAAGAACCCCGTTGCAACCACTCCTGAAGTGATCCACGAAGGAATGGCGCACTGGGCAGACCACTGTACCGCCTGCCATGCCAACAATGGCAGGGGTGACACCATGTACGGCAGGGCGATGTATCCGCGCCCACCAGACATGCGGCAGAGGGACTCGCAGGAGATGTCGGATGGCGAGCTCTACTACACCATCAAGAACGGCGTTCGCTTGAGCGGAATGCCAGCGTTCGGCGATCCGGGCGATGAGGATGTGGACAGCTGGAAGCTCGTTGTCTTCATTCGTCATCTGCCGCAACTCACGGGTGCTGAAGAGACGGAGATGCAGCGCCTGAATCCGAAATCTCCCGACGAAATTCAGGAGGAAAAGGAAGAAGAAGACTTTTTGAAGGGCGATACGAAATCAGCTACGCCGGCGACCAAAATGCACCATCACTAAATACATGGAGAAAAACACATGAAAAAACTGATAGCAATTTTCTTTACACTCGTGATCATGGTGAGCAGCGCCCACGCGCACAATGGTATGGAACACGTCATGGGAACTGTTGCCAGCATCACTGACAACTCCATTACCGTGACCACAACAGACGGAAAGACGCAGACCGTAACGACGACCGCCGATACAAAGTACAACAAGATTGATGCCGTCATTGCCCTGAAGGACATTAAGATCGGTGACAATGTCGTTATCCACGCGACAAACAAGGACAACAAGCTAGTGGCTGCAACTGTGAAGGTTGGCATGGGAAATGTGCCCGGTATGAAAATGGATGGCAAAAGCAGCAGCACATCGCCGCAACCAAAGTGACCTTGATTCCAGGGCCGTTCTAACAGAACGGTCTCGGGTGCTGGCAATACCAGGGCAGCGCCATATGGGCTGCCCAAGCTTTTGAACCTCAAAGCGATGATGCTCATGGAGCCAGATATGGGATCCAGTTCAAGACACGTGCACACGGAGCATATGGGTCACGGCAATACGCACGAAATGCATGGCGGACCTCCGAATGCGGGCATGCATTCGGGTCATGATCGTCACGCCGGGCACTCAGTGGCGATGTTCCGGGAAAAATTCTGGCTGAGTCTGGCCCTCACGCTTCCGGTGGTCCTGTGGTCGAGCGAGGTGCAACACTGGCTGGGCTACAGCGCCCCCGTTTTTCCAGGATCGCGATGGATCCCCGCCACTCTGGGCACCATTGTTTTTCTATATGGCGGAAGTGTTTTCATTCGCGGCGCATGGGGAGAGCTTTCAGACCGACGACCAGGCATGATGACTTTGATCAGCCTGGCTATCGTTGTTGCTTTTGTGGCGTCCTTTGCCGCGACTCTCGGTTTTTTCGAAGTTGACGTCTGGTGGGAGCTCGCGACGCTGATCACCATCATGGTCCTCGGTCACTGGCTGGAGATGAAGGCTATTACACAAGCCCGAGGCGCTCTCGACGCACTTGCCGCGTTGCTGCCGGACAGAGTAGACCGCGTAACGGAGTCGGGCATCGAAGAAATCTCGCTCTCGGATTTACGCGTAGGCGATGTCGTTCTCGTGCGGCCCGGAGCTCGTGTGCCTGCTGATGGAACGGTGATGGAGGGCACGGCCGATGTCGATGAGTCCATGATTACCGGTGAGTCGAGGGCAGTTTCGAAAGGACCGGGCGCTGCCGTGGTGGCGGGGACAGTTGCCGCGGGCGGGAGTCTTCGGGTGCAGATAAAAGCCGTCGGGGACCAGACGGCACTCTCAGGCATTATGCGGCTTGTCGCCGCCGCACAGGCTTCCGGTTCCCGGGCCCAGGCTCTGGCTGATCGCGCCGCTGCACTTCTTTTCTACGTCGCACTTGTATCAGGTATCCTGACGCTGGTCTATTGGTGGCTGGCTGGCGATAAGGAACATGCACTCGTCAGAACAGCCACAGTACTGGTCATTGCCTGTCCGCACGCGCTTGGCCTTGCCATTCCTCTCGTGATTGCTATTTCGACTTCGCTCGGCGCGAAGAACGGCTTGCTGGTAAAGGACCGCCTGGCGCTCGAACGAGCCCGGGATTTGGACGTTGTGATCTTTGATAAAACGGGAACACTCACCAAGGGTGCTCCTGTTCTATCCGGAGTGGCGCCCGCCCCTAGCATTAGTGAAGACGAATTACTCGGACTTGCCTCCGGAGTAGAGGCTGACTCCGAACACCCAATCGCCAAAGCCATTGTAGTTGGCGCCGATCGGCGCGGCGTCAGGCCCCAACCGACGACGAACTTCGAGGCATTGCCAGGACGCGGGGCACGCGCAATCGTGGACGGGCAGAGTGTGGCTGTCGGCGGACCACGAATGATTGCTGATGCAAAGGCTGCCGTTACACCTGTGCTCGCGAAGACGGTAGATATCTGGGCGTCCCAAGGACGGACCGTGCTTTATGTTGTTCGAGACAGCAGCGTGATTGGCGCGCTCGCAGTCGAAGACGAGATTCGGCCGGAGTCCGCCGAGGCAGTGAAGGCATTGCACGAGCTTGGTGTGCGCGTGGCGATGATCACAGGTGATGCGCAAACGGTTGCGGATTCGGTTGCGAAGCAGCTTGGGATTGATGAAGTCGCCGCACAGGTTCTGCCTGCCGATAAGGCAGCGGCGGTGGAACGATTCCGGTCTGGCGGTAATAAAGTGGCAATGGTCGGCGATGGTGTGAACGACGCGCCAGCGCTTGCGACGGCAAATGTCGGAATCGCGATCGGAGCTGGCACGGATGTCGCGGTGGAGTCTGCGGGAATCGTTCTCGTGCGCAGCGACCCGCGCGACGTCGTGCGAGCGATTGAATTGTCGCGAGCCACGTATCGGAAAATGGTGCAAAACCTGTTGTGGGCAACCGCTTATAACCTTGTTGCTATTCCCGTAGCTGCCGGCCTCTTTATCCGTTGGGGAGTTGATCTACCGATGAGTGTCGGCGCGATCGCCATGAGCCTCTCCACGATTGTTGTTGCGCTCAACGCGCAGCTTCTTCGTGGTTTGAAACTCGGACATGAAACTTACTTCGATCAAGGCGTCCCCTTCGTTAGACAAACAACAATGTAGAAGAGCAGAAGAGCACGGCGGAGACATCCTTGACGCTGATCATTGAGCTCATCGTGACCGTGCGGCTAGTATCATCCCATCGTTCAGATTACACTTACCAAACCACAGTTCTCATGCTTAAAAACAAGTACTCGCTTCGACGGTCCAGAAGACATTTCGTTCTCGCGACAGTTGCAGTCGTGATCGTTTGTTTTGCGTACGCAGCAACGCCTCCACCAGATGTTCGTCATCGACTGAGCATGGCAACCGCTATGCAGGTCTGATTTTTCTCGCGGCATCGCTATGGCTCGGACCATGGAATGTCCTACGGCTGCGGCCTAATCCCATCAGCTCTGACTTTCGCCTGGATGTGGGCATCTGGACGGGTATTCTGGCTATCCTGCATACGGCGATCGGCTTGACCGTCCATCTTCGCGGACGGATGTGGATGTATTTTTTCAAACAGCTTCATCCGCTCCGGCTGCAGGGTACGCAATTTGGCTTTGCCAATTTCGCCGGACTCGGTGCGGCCTTACTCTTCTTGATGCTCTTGGCGATCTCCAATGATCTCTCGCTCCATTCCCTGGGAACTCGCCGCTGGAAGTCTCTCCAGAGATGGACGTATGCAGCCTTGGTGCTGACAGCTGCTCATGGCATTGCTTATCAAATGGTGGAGAAACGCCACTTGCCCTGGGTTCTGATTTTCACAGCACTCCTGATCGCGGTTACTGCGATTCAGGTCATTGGCTTTCTGCGCTTTCAAAGGCATTTGAGCCGCCGGCAGGTAGGTTAGGAATCATCTCCCTCAAATCCCGCCCCTCTAATCGCGGCCAAATCCTTCGGGCGGACTCGGTATCCTGCTCGCTCACCGCGTTTTAGTTTCGAGACCGGCGCCGAAACAACGTATATACAGAGCTGAGCAATCCCAGATGTGTGATCAGCACAATAATTATTACGCCCGCCACCACTGCCGTCGACAATGCCTTATGAAGCAGAGCGAAGCGGAGGACAAGCGCGTGAGAGGCGATGAGTGCGACACCTGCACCAAGCAGTATCCAGGGGCGGGTAAGCATTCGACTGTGTTCTTTCATGATCTCCATCCCTGGCCGCGATGGCCGATATTACTTGCAACACGGAGCCACCCCGAGGACAAACTGCAAGTCGCCGATTCCCACCGCTCCGCTCTCCTCAATCTCCAGGCCCGTTTCATTGAAGATATCGACCATTTCGGCAAGGCTGATATGACCATGCCGGTGAAAATGCGCAACGATGCCTCGTTCTCCGGGTGACGTTGCGAAATCGACGGCCAGCACTCTGCCTCCGGGCCTTAGCACTCTTTGTATCTCGCTGGCGCACTGATTGCGCAGCTTGCCCGGCAGATGGTGCAGCATCACTGTGTTCAGCACAACGTCAAAATGACCATCGGAGAACGGCAGCGCCTCGGCGAGAGCGTTCTTGAGCACAATCTCGACGCCGGCCTTGCTCGCCTTTTTTCCGGCCCTGGCAATCATCTCCGGCGAAGCGTCGACTCCGCATACCGTGCCCTTCGGTCCCACCAGCTCCTTGGCCATGATCGCAAGTGTGCCCGTTCCACAACCCACATCCAGAACTCGCTCGCCCGGAGTTAAGCGCGCGAGCCTAAGAACTCTCTCCCGAAAAACCTTCTCTCTCCCCAAAGTCAGGAACCAAAGCGTGAGATCGTATTTTGCAGCCCCGTGAAGGACTAGGCCGCTTGTCTTGAGCGTCTGTTTTGCTTCGGCTCTGGGTATCTGTTTCGCTTCCGCTGTGTTCATCAACATAACCTCCCTCTTTCTGCGCTAGCTGCTCACGAACAATCGTGTGAATATGGACACCTGTTCGAAATCAAGCCTAAGCTTGAGCCGTGGCCCAGAGAAGAACGGGGTATGCGGGCCTGTCCGTTAGCGGACAACACGGTTGTTTTGTCCGTTTGCGCTCAACGCCCGAAGGGGAAAGATGCCGATCCAAAAAGGCAGGACACCAGACCGGCGCATCGCAAGAACGCAAAAACTTCTACGCGATGCCCTCCATTCGCTGATTCATGAAAGAGACTACGACTCGATCGCTGTCAAGGAGATCCTTGATCGCGCCAACGTCGGCCGGTCTGCGTTTTATATGCACTTCCGAGATAAGGACGATCTCCTCGCCGCAACTTTCCACGACATATTTGGTTCCGTCCCCTCCATGCGTCCGGAGACCGGAGATCGGCGCACGGAAAAGATTCTTGGGTTCAGTCTCCCGATCTTCGAGCATCTCGATCGCCTCCGCCGGGCAGGCGAACTTAGACTCGGACCGAGGGGGCGAGCCATTCTTCACGGGCACCTGCAAAAAGCGCTGGTCGAACTAATCGCCGAGGAGGTAGGAAAAAGTCTTCAGGGCCGGCGGAAACTCGGAGGCCAAGTACCCCATGACGTAGTCGTTCAATTCGTCGCTTCAACCTTCATCCTCGTGCTGAATTGGTGGGTCGACAGCAGAAGCAAACTTTCTCCAAAGCAGGTCGACGACCTGTTTCGTGCGTTGATTCTGCCGACGTTAGCCTCGACTTCGGAATAACAGGATTGGCATCAGCAGAATGCCTATGCTGGTAATACGTTTCTGCTTAACTGTTCCTGCTTCAGCAATTGCATAACCCACGCTGAAGATACAGCGATTTTCTATCAAAAGAAGCCCACACGCGCACCGTTCCGCTGTCACGAGCAGCCGCTCGTAGTGCCACAGTTGGCGCACTTGTGGCAGCTACCGTTCGGGACCATCAATGACCCACAAGTGACACAGAGCGGCGCATCGCCAACCTCACAGCTGTCGTGGAGAAATTGCGAAATGGCAGCGGGAGCCTGGTTTTCCTCTTCGCTGCCGTGTCGTTCTACGACTGGCATTTGTTGTGCAAACCGCGGTAGCTGCTTGCCTGACAGGAATCGCAATGCCATCCAGCGAAAGAGGTAGTCCATGATTGACTTGGCGGATGAAGATTTCGCACGGCTGCCCGTTCGGATAAAGACCGACGGTCAGGTAGCCCTCGTGGCCGGCGATGGAGAAATGGTGTGTGAGACCCACCCGCTCGTCAGGCAGACGATGCCGGTTCGCGGCCGGTGGTCCTGACAGATCTTCTTGCTGAGGGGGTTCCCTCGCAGGTGCTGCATTCATCGGCTCAGACATTGAAACCTCCTTTCTCGAATTGTGCGGATAGCGCACCGAATCGCCTGTAAGCTGCTCAGGGTCACAGGCGATGGTTCAAGAAGTAATCGGCCAGCGCCATGCCGGCCTATCCTATTTGCGGGTCTCTGATTGACCTCCCACTATTCGATTCGCAGATGGTACCCGCGTTTGACCGAAGCTCCCTCGACTACGCCACCGTTGGCAACGTGTTGCTTGATGGCACTATTCGAGGGCTCGCTAGATTTGACGGAGGCTGCGAGCGGTTCTGCCAGCTTCTTGGGCAATGCATCGATCACGTCGAGCCAGAGGGGACCATCTATCTTTGCCTCGAAGCGGCGTAGGTCATCAGGGATGCTGTCAGGCTGAGTGATCACCACACTGTCCTGGAAGTTCTTGTTCCGTTTCAGAGTAAATTCATGACTCTCGATCTTCTTCAGGTCGTGGCTGGCAAGATAGTAGAGGACCATGGACTCGGTCCGTTCGATCTTGTTCTGGGCCCTCTTGGCTCGCGCAGCGTACCTTGCCGACTCCTTCTTGCAGTATTCGGCGCGCGTCTCCATGATCCGTAGAAATCTGCCGATCCGATCGATCTTTACATCCATCGCCTGACAGAACACTTGGAAGCGCTCCATTGCTTCGGCGCTCGCCTCGCCCCGCTCTTCGATCTCATCCTGAATCTGATCGAGCAGCGCATCCAGTTCACTGTCTAGCTCAAGCAGAGAATGATCCGCGGCAACCAGAGTGGGAGACGACTGCGCACCAGTTGTCCCTTGAAACGGAATCAGAGGTGTAGCTTTGCTGCCCATAGAATCTCCTGTTTTGTCATTGAAAGCTCCAAACATGTGAGCCTGCGGACAACTCACAGGCTCACATGCAATGGTTTAGGGAAGCTCTGCGCAGGTTCCTGATTTGCGGGCGGCAAGCAGGTAGGTGTGTTGGGCAGAGTGTTTTTCAGCGATAGATCGCCGAAAGCGGTGGTTTCACTGCTTGACTCGGTGCCCTGCGAGGCCGTTTTCCGGCCTCTGGACACACTACGCCCCGAGTTCTGCCAGCCGTTTGCGGTGCAGATACAGATTCACCAGGGCGAAGTTCGCGCATAGCCGGTGATGGTTCTTCGCGATGCCTCTGTACCTCACCTTGTCGAAGCCGAACACACGCTTCAGGATGCGGAACGGATGCTCTACCTTGGCCCGTACACTCGACTTACTCCGGTTCTTCTTTTTCTGTAACTCGTCCACATAGTCCTTGAACTTCGTGCGCCTACAGGTCATGTCCTGGGCCTTCGGAGAGGCCTCTTTGATCGCCTCTGTCTGGCCTTGATAGCCGCCGTCGCCCCACACCTTGCGCTCCTCGCCGTGCAGCAACTCGGGCAGCATGTGACAGTCCGCCACGCTGGCCGCGCTGGTTGCCACCGAGTGGACGTGGCCCTCCTTCGCATCCACGCCGATGTGCGCCTTCAACCCGAAGTACCACTGCTTGCCCTTCCTGGTCTGGTGCATCTCCGGGTCCCGCTCGCCGCTCGCATTCTTGGTCGACGAAGGCGCATGGAGGATGGTCGCGTCCACGATCGTGCCGGTCTGGATGCGGATGCCCTTGGCCTCCAGATGCACGTTCACCGCATCCAGCATCAGACCGCCAAGATCGTGCCTCTCCACTAAGTGACGGAACCGCAACACCGTCGTCTCGTCAGGCGCGGGAGCAACGCCAAGGTCCACCCCAACGAACCGCCGCAACACCGCAGACTCGTACAGCGCCTCCTCCACGCCGGGGTCCGACAGGTTGAACCACTGTTGCGCGAAGTACGTCCGTAGCATGATCGACAGCCCCACTGGTTGCCGTCCCTTGCCTGCCTTGGCATAGTGCGGCCGCACCAGAGCTTCCAGGCCAGACCACGGAACCACCTTCTCCATCTCATCCAGAAAAAGCTCCCGTCGGCTCTTCCGACCATACTTCTCGAACACCGACTGACTCGCCAGACTCTGCTGCTTCATCGCAAACCACCTCGCAGCTATCAGATTAATCAATCAGACCGCGGTCGCAGAACTTGTGCAGAGTCTCCTTAGGCGAAGAGCAGCATCTGCTCTCCCTCTCCGTGGACGGTGGGCCAAAGCGTGGAAGGCTTCTGTTGACTCTTCGGAGCGGATTCGACGAGATGCACTGCAGGCGACGAATGTTGTGACCAACTCCTGCGACAGAAGAGGCAAATAATTGATCGTCCTCTGCCACTAACTCCGTCTGCGACACCATCGGCATCGGTGGCAAGTGCTGGGCACGTTCGCGCTTGAGATCAGCCCAGACGGCATCGGCTGACTCACCAACGCGCCCACGCTCGACCAACTCACGCGCCATGGCGCTCATCATGCCGTCATCACTCTCGAGAGAATGAATGCCTTCGCCCGACGGGACGAAGGATGCGATTCTGTGGGTGGTCTCGACGAAGGAGTGGAACGAGGCGCACAAGGACAGGCCCGCAGTGCTGCTTGCGTACGATGCGAGGGACATTACGCGTGAGCTGTACAACAGTGAACAGAAGAGCGAACGGGATCGTGCCGATATGACCGTTCGTTTCGCCATACCGACGGTTGCGGACGGTCATATAATTGTCGGTGCTCGCGGACGATTGGATGTCTATGGCTTGCTCAACCCAGGCAGTCGCTCTCAGAAGTAAGCTTCGAGGTCGTAAGCCTCGCGGGCTTTGGCCAGGCGTGAACTTTCCGAAATCCCCGTTTTCGGGAGGTTCGTATTGAGCCACACAGATAGCAGGCCGAACCTGCATAATGAAGGCAAATGAAATCTCGCGTTCCACAATTGGCCTTGTCGTTTGCTATCGCAATCGGCTTGACCGTTGCCATAGCGTTCTTGACGGATGACACGCCGTTTGAATTCGCAAATGTCGTATTCGCTCCTGGTATGCTCGTCGCTGCTCTAGGCTTTCCTCAAGGGGTCGAATCTGACCATGCGAATCTTTACTTGGCGCTAGCGGGTCTTATTACGGCAATCTTGCTTACTTGGCCTGTTATGAAGTTAGGGCAATTATTCTCTTACTGGAGACATTCACGAGAAGCGCGACGCATTCCATAGAGCCTGGGATGTTCGGCCTGGGTCGAAGTTGCTCAAAACCCCGTTTTTCAGGCACTTCGTTGCTGGGAGGCTTCTCAACGATGTGTTACTTCCGGATCACCGCTCAAACCTGGAGTTAGGCGACGCATTCTATGCCATCGCCAAGGAGCTCACGCCAGAGCATTTCGGCCTGCCAGCGTGCGAATATCAGCTACTGAACGTTATTGATCAAAATAGCATTGCTCGCCGACATGCCCCGAGACACCGCGAGTTGGGTGCCATCGGGTGACGAGACAAAAGACCATACAAGGTCGGATTGAAAATTGGTCAACTGTTTGGGTTTGCTTCCGTCAAGAGGAAAGCTCCAGAGATTTGAGACGCCGTTTCGGTTCTCGACGTCGACCAACGACTTTCCATCGTGGGACCACCGAAAAGGTGGCCATGTCAGCCTAGACGCCAATGGAGGAATTTCAAGCAGCTTAAGAGGCGTGCCACCTTCTGCTGGCAGAACGCCTACTTTCAGCGGCGATCCATCTGATTTCCGGAACAAGCAAGCGATCAGCTTACCATCGGGCGACACGTCAGCCCACCAGGAGTAACTGCTTGTAATCTGAGCGGGAGTGCCGCCATTGCTCGGAATCCTCCATATCGTTGACTTTTCTACCACGCCAACGGGCGGGATTGAGGTGTAATAAATCCAGCGGCCATCGGGGGACCAGGAGGGCCCCGCTTCTCCTCTCCCGTCCGTAAGTTGTCGGGGATTGCCGCCGTCGATATCCATCTTCCAGATGTGGGGAAGGCCAGTGCGACCGCCGGTAAAAGCGACGAAACGCCCGTCGGGTGACACGGATGGAAACTCATTGGTGAGCGTGTTCGCCGTCAGCTGCTTAGGGTTGCGTCCGTCAGTACCTACGATCCACAGGTCCTCATCCCCGCTGGCATCGCTCCCGTAAACGATCCTCCCGTCCGGGGTCCAGGAGGGCCACTCTGCCCACGACTCCGTCGCGAAGGTAATCTGTTTGACGGCGTTGAGG
>NZ_JQKI01000108.1 GCF_000745965.1 Edaphobacter aggregans DSM 19364
TGGCAGGGCGCGGACGACCCGACAATTGCGCAGTATGTAATCTATCGTTCTCTGAACGGGGGGGCCTATAAGGCGATCGGGGTGCAGCGTTACGGCGTGAACAGATACGCGGACTATGTGGGAGACCCGCATGCGACGGCGAGCTACAAGGTCTCGGCTCGGACCTCGTCGATGGCGGAGTCGTCGATGACGGACGTGGCGACGGCAAAGACGCGGCCAATGACGGACGACGAGTTGCTGACGATGGTCGAGGAGGCGAGCTTCCGCTATTACTGGGAGGCGGCGGAGCCGGTATCAGGCATGGCGCGTGAGTCGCAGCCGGGAGCTGATGATGTCATCGCGCTGGGTGCGAGCGGCTTTGGTGTGATGGCGATGGTGGTCGCAGTCGACCGTGGTTTTATTACGCGTGAGCAAGGCATTGATCGCATGCTCCAGATCACGCGCTTTCTGGAGCGGGCAGACCGATACCACGGAGCATGGCCGCACTTCCTGGGGGGAAGGACAGGACACACCATCGCGGTCTTCGGGATTTACGACGATGGCGCGGACCTGGTGGAGACCTCGTTTTTGATGGAAGGCTTGCTGACAGCCCGGCAATACTTCAATGGAGAGAACCCAAAAGAGCGGGAACTGCGTGACAGAATCACGGCACTTTGGCTCGGGGTGGAGTGGGACTGGTTTCGCGCGACGCCGAAGCGGGACGCGCTGTATTGGCATTGGTCACCTGACTACGCCTTCCACATTGCGAATCGGCTTCAGGGCTGGAACGAGGTCATGATCACTTACTTGCTCGCGATCGCTTCCCCCACACACGGTGTTCCCGCCAGCTTGTACTGGACAGGATATGCGCGGGAGGGCACGGGTGGTCTGTACGGGATCAAAAAGACGTACTTCGGGATTCCGCTCGAACAGGGATACGTGGAGGGATCACCCGGGCCGTTGTTCTTCACTCAATATTCGTACCTGGGATATGATCCGCGCGGCATACGCGATAAATACACCAACTACTTCCGCAACAACCAAAACGAGTCGTTGGTGAGTCAGGCATACTCTGTGGCGAACCCCGGGCACTTCAAAGGTTATGGCAAGGATAGCTGGGGCCTGACGGCGGTAGACGGGCCTAACGACAGGTATCACGAGTACAAACCATTTGCCACGGACGACGGCACGATTGCGCCCACGGGAGCAATCAGCGCGTATCCATATACGCCGAATGCCTCCATGGCGGCGTTGAAGCACTGGTACCGCGACCTTGGGGCCCAGCTTTGGGACATCTACGGCTTTCGCGATGCATTCAACGAGCAGGAGAACTGGTATTCGGGAATCACGATGGGACTGAACCAGGCGCCACAGACTGTGATGATAGAGAACGGGCGCACAGGGTTGGTGTGGCGCACCTTTATGTCCAACCCCGAGATTCGGCCTATGCAACAATCGATTGGGCTCATGCCGGATAGGGACACTTTTCCGGATTCGGGAGCTGCATCGCGGTGAAGAGTGGACTCTTGAAAGTGCCATTGATGGACTGATGAACAAGGCGCAGACGTATAGGGTTCAAACGACTTCGTCAAAGCCTCTTGAGACCGTTCAGAAAAATTGACGTAACCACGCGGGCGGCCGGGTTCTGCTTCGCGGTTTTGGCTACTTTCCGGAAACGGTGTCGCCGGCAACTTCGCGTCCCGTCGATTCAGACGTTAATGAAGTTGCCGAAAAGGCGACTTTCAGGGAACTTCGGTCGGCTTGGTAAACACAAGTCTGCTTCTTGTCAGTAACGGGATTTTGACAAGCGAAAGTGTTTCCCGATGCAGTCGTCAATTCGGAACGATGCAGCTTTCGTTGAAACATCTAGCTGAGACCGCGTTCCACCATGATTACGAGCCGTTCGCCCAGCGCCAGCACCATCTTTTGCGGCATTTTATGCAACGGTCCCTCGAGTGCCAAAAGTGCCAGTCCGTGAACTGTCGACCATGCAAGATATTCTGCGTACTGGCGATCCTTCTTGCCGAGCAGGCCGCTTTCCAGCATTCGATCGAGAGCCAGCGAAAGCAGCTGAAACGGGTTTAGCCCCATAGACGCCGTATTCGCCGGGTTAGGAGAATGCACTGCCGGAGGAACCGAGAAAGCCGTGCGAAACATCCCCGGCTCCCTCATCGCGAATCCCAGATACCCCATGCCTACCGCGCGCAGGCTCTTTCGCGCAAATGCTTGCGGATCGCGTCCTGCTCTGTGCTTCTTCATCTCATCTTCAATTGCTGCGGCTACTCGCGACAGACATGCCGACCGCACCGCATCCAGCAGCTCAGCCTGGCCAGCAAAATGTCTATAAGCCGCATTCGGAGAGACACCCGCCTGCCGTGTTGCCTCTCGAAGAATGACTGCGTTGGGTCCTCCAGCACGGGCCATCTCGAGCCCGGCTGTGACGAGAGCGTTGCGAAGATCGCCGTGACGAAAGGTCTTGCGTTTCCCAATGGTGACGTTCTTTTTCATGGTCTGTTCAAGAAGAGTGTACCGCGAAAAGGACTATTGTAGACAGCATCCACATTTCAGTGATAGCGTATGTGGACGATGTTTACTTCATAGCGATACGTCGCTAAGTAGAAGGTGCGAAATGGCAGACGGATTCATCTGGTACGAACTCGTAACCAATGACGTGGACAAGGCAGTCAACTTTTACAAGAAAGTAGTCGGCTGGGACATCAAAGACTCCGGCATGCCGGGCATGAAGTACATGCTCTTCGGTAAAGACGGCAAAGATGTCGGTGGCATGATGACCTGGGCTGGCGCTGGCGCGCCTGAGCTTCCTACTCAGTGGATGGGTCACATCCACACTGCGAAGCTCGACGAAGAGCTGAAGGCTGTATCAGCCGACGGCGGGACTATTGTGAAGCCCGCTCAGGATATCCCCGGCGTCGGACGTTTCGCGGTCGTGCTGGATCCACAAAAGGTGAAATACCTGCTCTTCGAACCCAGTAAGCAAGATGCTCCTCCTCGCCTGGATCAGATGGCGGTGGGTAATGTGGGATGGCACGAACTACTTACCGATGATCAAGCGACGGCTTTTGACTACTACTCCAAGCATTACGGCTGGCAGAAGGACTTTGCGCACGACATGGGCGCCATGGGTACCTATCAAACCTTCCGGGCCGACAAGCCTCTCTACACCGGCGGAATGATGAACCGTAAAGCCCCCGGTATGCCCGAAGGTATTCCGCCACACTGGCAGTTCTACTTCACCGTCGACGACATCGAGGCGGCCCAGAAACGTGTGATCGATTCTGGAGGTAAAGTACTTCTGCCTCCCATGGACGTTCCCGGAGGCTCGCGCATCCTGCAGGCCACGGACGATCAGGGCGGCCACTTTGCTCTGATGCAGGGACCAAAATCATAACCGCGATTGACTTCATGCCCGGCGAAGCCGTTCTCCATTCGCAGGAGAACGGCCGCCGAACTTACGACGAACTTTGAAGAGCTGAGAGGAGAGACAAAGATGTCCGAGAAAATGATCACCTGCCTGTGGTTCGACCACGGGAAGGCCCGCGAAGCAGCCGAATTCTATGCCGCCACCTTCCCCGACAGCCACGTCGGTAAGACCAGCGCCTCACCCACGGACACGCCGTCGGGTCCCGAAGGCCAGGAACTCCTCGTTGAATTTACCGTCTGCGGGCGCGCTTTCCTGGGACTCAACGGCGGTCCGAAGTTCGTCCCCAACGAAACCGTCAGCTTCGTCATCCTCACCGAGGACCAGGCCGAGACCGACCGCCTGTGGAACGCCATCGTCAGCAACGGCGGCCAGGAAAGCATGTGCGGTTGGTGCAAAGACCGCTGGGGTTTTTCATGGCAGATCACTCCGCGCGCGCTGCTGGCGGCGACGACGGACCCGGATCGAGCTGCAGCCAAGCGCGCGATGAACGCGATGATGACGATGCGAAAGATCGACATCGCCGCGATCGAGGCCGCGCGCGCGAAACAGTAGCAGATCATCCACCCAAAGACGGAGAGCAGCTACGATGAAAGATCTCTTTGACCCCACTCTGGCAGATGACATAGAGCAGCGAATCATGCTCCTCCATCCTGAGAGTGAGCGGGGGTGGGGCAACATGACCCTTGCCCAGACCTTGGCTCACTGTACGTCTGGCATACAGATGGCGACGGGCGTCATCAACCCCAAGCGTGCATCCTTTCCCGCCAACGTCATCGGCCTGCTTATCAAGCCGCTTGTTTTCGGCGACGACAAGCCAATGCGCCGCAACTCACCCTCCTCACCGGAACTCTTCTCGGTGGACCCCACACAGTGCGACTTCGATCGCGAACGGACCCAGCTCATCGCAACGATCGACAGCTTTGTCACTAAGGGCTCAGCTCGATGCTCCCAGCACCCACATCCTTTCTTTGGTCCGCTCAAACCGCAGCAGTGGGCCATTCTCATGTACAAACACGTCGACCATCACCTACGACAGTTCGGCGTCTGAGGTACTAATCCGTAAACTTTAAGACGTTGTTTCCTGAAAACGAGGTTTCGGAAACAACCGGATCGAACTTGCCGGAAAGGTGACTTTTGAGGCACAACGGGATAGTCTTCCGGTTTGTCCGTCACTCGGGAGTCATCCGGATGGCTTCGGCAAGCCGACTTTCCGTACCTATAGTGCTAGTTAGAATCAAAGTTCGGTCTCAGTTGGCGCCCCCCACTAAGCAAGTGTGCCGTTCAGCGTCGGTAACTTCAACTCACCCAAATTGACGTTCACGTGGCGTTCTATTGCGACTCGATCACCAGCGAAGCGGCATAAGACAGTGTCGCAAAATGCTGACTCCACGTACTGCCAGGTCAACTCAAGTGCATCCGGGCTTCGCCAGACGGCACCTGCGACGACACGCATGGTGTCCGGTTCGTACTCATGATTCAGGCGCGCCCCGGTCATGGTCGTATTCTGCTCATGCAATTGGGCGAGACCGGCGACTATATCATCAGAGCCACGAGAGTCGGTGAGGGTAATGAACCTGATCTCGAGCGAAGTTGAAGACGACAGGGTCCGCTTCCAGATCATTGGATGCCAGCTTGAACGCTCGACCTGAAACCAGTACTTATATATGAACAGCCTTGCGTTCCGGGATTATTTTTGGTGAGAGGTTTAGTCCACAATGCACCCTGATAGTCACGGATACTATCGCTAGCAGCTTGCAGACGACGAGGCTGTTTGAGGGTGGCAGATCCGCAGTTCGCGAAATCGCCAGGTGCGCGCCGTTCAAAAGCGAAGCGATGGACCGGGATTCGAGGTCAGTTCATCAGCACCGTCAGGGGAGCGGCTCCGACCGAGGGCATCGAGTTGATCAGGAAGCGGCTGCCATCGGGGGAGACGGCATATTGGAACAGTACGAAACGCGGTCCGATGATTCGCGTTTGGAAGAGGACGTGGGGAACGCCTGCCACCGGCTCGTCATGCGAGGTGTCGATCGCTACCGCCATAAGCTTTTTGTCCATGGTGATATAGAAGAGTTCTTTTCCATCCGCGCGCCAGCGCGCTTGTGCGCCGCCATGATTGGATATCTGGATTCGTCGGCCGGGGCCGGGGAAACGACCTACATACACTTCAGGGTCTCCAGAGCCCGACGACCCAAGTCCGCTGAAGGCGATCCATCTCCCATCGGGAGAAAACTGGGCTTCCGCACCCGTTGCGTAAACTGTCTGCGAATGGTTCCTGAGGTCAAGAACCTCCAGCTCCGGCGCAACACTGTTCTGAAAATTCATGTAGACGAGAAAACGCCCGTCGGCCGACCAGTCGTTGAGAGCCAGACGATCGGAGGGCACCAGTCGCTCCAATTTGCCGGAACCATCGGTAGCCGCAACGTCGATGTACTTAGAAGTTCTGTCATGATTGGCTACATAAGCCACCCTTTTGCCGTCAGGGGAGAGAACCGGCAAACTATCTTTCCCTCCCTCTGAGACGCGGGTGCTTGTACCTCTGGCGAAATCGTAAATAAGGATGTATTGCTTGCCGTTGTGTTCCTCGTCGGAGGAGACTGCGAGCAGAGCGCCATCGCGGGAGAGAGCAGGATCGCGATAGCCGGTTCTGGGTAGTTCTTCCAGTTCTTTACCGGAACGGTCAAACCATGCGAGCCGGGAGAGGCTTTCAGTTGCCGACTGGAAGACGACCACACCGTTGTCCGAAACCGAGAATCCGGAACTGGAAAAGGCCGGGGCCTCTTCCAGTTCCTGTCGCGAGACAACTTCCGGCCGACCCGTAAGCTGCAGCCGTTTGAGATCGAACGACTGCACCATGAGGCTGCGATCGCGGACGTAGTAGAGGCGCGAGGACGCGAACTGAGTATTGCCGATGATCTCGGAAGAGATCAATTTGCTTTCCTGCGTACTTAGAGACCCGACATAGATTCCCTGCTTCTGAGCGGGCTTCGAGCTCCCGCGAAGGAAATATAGAAAGTGGTCTCCATCCGGAAGAGCGGACGGCCAAAGTATCGGGGCGTTCGGCGCGTTGCCCTTCGTGACGAGCTCCGGTTCACCACCCGAGGCTGATATCTTGAGTATCGAGTTGTAGCCGATGTCGCTGGGCCCATTAGATCCAGCGAAGATGATCGTGCCTCGATCGTTCCATGCCCCGCCAAAGCCACCGGGTGCGTCGCATAGAATCTGGACGGCGCCGCTGCCCGGATCAACGCTCTTCAGCTTGGACGCCTGGAAGAAGCCCACCTGACGACTATCCGGTGACCAGAAGGGGTACGTGGCGCCCTCCGTGCCAGTCAGTTGCTGCGCGGCTCCTGCGGCCAAAGACCGGATCCACAATGCGGTGCCACCATCCTGCGCGGCAGCCGCAAACGCGAGCCGCCGGCCATCAGGCGCGATGGCGAAATTGTAGGGAACGAACGAAGTAGAGGGCGGTGGAAGTAAGGAAAGGCGAAGATGCCGGCTCTCCGCCGGCTGTATGCTGCGCCAATGGGCAACTCCGAGCCAGGTCAACAGGGCGATACACAGAGCCGCCACTCCCCACGCAAATCTTTCCCGGCGGCGCGGCGCCGGTTCAGACGCTTTTGTGAGGCCCACTTCTCCGGAGATCCACTTCAGCTCTCTCGACAAATCTCGCGCGCTTTGCACAGGTGTCTCGACAAAATCAACCTCGCTCAGACCAATCGCCTTGTCGGTCGCTTGCAGATCTTCCGAGGCGATTTCAGAAACCTCAACCTTGCACACGAGCCGGTATCCGACTGTGGCAACGGTTTCGATGAAACGCGGCTCGTTGACGTCGTCGCCCAGCAGGCGGCGCAGCAGCCAGATGCAACGCGTAAGCGAACCCTCTGTAACGACGGTATCGCCCCATACGGAATTCAGCAGTTCTTCCTTCGAGATCAACTTTTGGGGGTTGCGCAGCAAGAGTAAGAGAACGCGAAACGCCTTCGGCTCGACCGCCAACACCTTGCCCGCCTTGAGGAGCGAGAATTCCCGCTCGCGAACCTCAACGTCGGAGAAGCGGAAAACAAAGGACTTATTCCCCATCATATTTTCACAATCCGACCTAAGAAATCCATGATCTGTATCGAGAAACTGATAAGGAGCCCATCAAGACCAAGTAGAGTTATGCGCCCAGAGTTTCTTCAGCCAGACCGGCTGAGGATCTCAAAATGTCTGCCTTCAAGTGGTTCGCTTCCTTCGTTCTTGCCGCAACCATTGTCCCGGCACTTCCCGCAGAACCGCATTGCCCTGGAAATGTCGCAAGTGTACCCTTCCGTCTTATAAACCGCTACCAGATGATCGTGGCGGTATCCGTAAACCATTCCGGCCCCTACAACTTTCTGTTGGACACCGGCACACAGATGACGATGGTCGATCCCGCCTTGGCTGCTGAGCTCCATCTGAATACTCAGGGCTCGGCCGGGATAGCAGGAGTCGGATTTCTTGCATCCGCTCCCTTCGCGCAACTCGACCTGCTCGAAGTCGGCTCCCATGCCGTCGCCAATCAAAAGGTACTCGTGTTTGACTTCCAGAATTCCCATTCCGTCGATCTCCACCTTTTTCGCGGTGTCCTCGGCGAGGATTTTCTCGGCGAATTCGATATGTTGATCGACAATGCTCACAACCTGCTTTGTCTCGACGACTCATCTGCCATGGCCGCCGACGTCAAAGGACCGCATATCGCACTGATGGCACCAGCTCGGGCGACTAACGGTATGCCGGTGCTCAGGTCGCTCATCATCGCGGCTCGTCTATCCGACGGGACGCGACCCGTTCGCCTAAAGCTTGACTCCGGCACGAACGTCTCTTTCCTGTTCTACATCGCTCGATATATGCCGCTGGAATTATTAGCAAGGACCTCGTTGCTTGGTGGCGGTTTCGATAGAGCACAACGTCCAGTTTCGACCATACCGCTTCAGGACTTGCAGATCGGCTCACTTGAATTCCCCAAGGTGTCCTTCTTCACATACGCAGACTCCTTAGAAGGACTCTCCCGCAAATTCGCCTACGATGGACTCCTGACTCTGGGGATCTTCCGGCGCGTTTTCATCTGCCACGCTCATCACTTTGCTGTCTTTGAGCCGTGGTAGGACGGAAGTATTCGATGTTCGGGTCTGGTGAATGAATTACGAGCTGTGTTTTCGCCACCTACAAGCGAAGTCAAATTAAAGCTAGGCCTAATCTCAAGTGATGAGAACAGGCTGATTCACTCATCGGGCGCTGAACAGAGAGCCTTGTGGCGTTCCGGGTGTGTGGTCGTCAAACAGGAAGTAATCCAGCAGCAGAGGATGACTTTCGTGTAGCCCTTGGTCCTCCCACAATCTCCGGCGAAGCGCTGTTGAGGATCGAATTTCTCTCGTCTGATCACAATTGAAAGACGACTGGCAGATGCGGCCTGAAATCCATAATCTCCTTGCGCTGGTTGCCGTCGAATTCAATTTCAAGAAGAGTGATTGGTCCATCTTGAGATGAAAGAATTCCATTCTCGACCATGCTCTGAGACGCGGTGGAGCGAAGCGGCACGGGGGTAGTCAGAGCTAAGCTTGTGATCTCACAAATACCAATCGGATGCTCTACAAACCGCTGTTCACGATCAAAACGCCGCATGAAGCCAAGGTAGACCCACATCGGCTCCTCAACTCCCGCTTCGCCGAGATGCATAACGAGCGGATCTGGTAAGTAGGACGGCCGATACATCCAGGCCGGAAACGGCGACTCCGTATTCTGAGAATCGACAGGGCGCACGCAAATGCCGAAGGGAGAGGCTTTACCTTTCCGACCAGACCACCTCTCCCAAAGTTGAGTGGGTCGTGAGCATTCGCTTTGCGCTTCTTCTGCATCGTTCACCCACAGCAACTCAATCATGGCGTTCGCGAAGGCAAAACAACGGTTCGCCGTGCCTTGCCCGGGGTGCCGATTTGGCGGTCCCTCACGCAAGCCGAACCGAACAAATTCCTCAGCCTCGGGAGCGCCGGGAGCGGTGCAGACGAATACATGGTCCAACTCAATGCGCATGCGAGCGAGTCTACTAAAATCCAGTCGGAGAGATCGCAACAGAACAAGCCTTTGACGCGAAATTATTCTGGGCGAGTGGTCGCTAGCCTACATCGGAAGCGCCCTGGCCATGATGCGCGTCGAAAGGCGAGGTGTTGATCCGAGGCGCTTTCGATTAGGAGGCAAGAAGGAAGGCGCAGGCGCTTGCCGCGGATGCGATGAGTCTATGGAGATTGAATCAAAGCACGTCTGTAATCAGCCATTTAGCTAGATGAACGATGGCCGATGAAGCGATCTCTGCAAGCCCATACACCCCGAGTATGGCACAGTCGAGCGTCCGCGGCGCCTGCGGCTTCGTTCTTGTCGGTAATACGGAATGTGTAATTCCTGTAGACGAAACTGCCTTCTCGACAAGGGCTGATCGAACAAGATCGGTTGCGCCGTACAAATCGTCCTCTAGCAGCCAAGGAATTTGCCCATGGTTCCATATGTGGGCTCGGGCTTCGGGTCATCGCGATCATGCCATCTCGATGACTGTCTCGAGTTCCGAACTACCTGCGGTCTCTTGACGTTTTGAGCCCAGTTGCCAACCGCCGCCACGATACGCGCCGCCGCCAGACGGCGGGATGCCTGTTCGGACTTCGTTCCACCCTGAACTCACTGAGCACCTGCGGCTCATGGCCGTCTTCTACCACCTGAAGCGTCCACGTATTGCTTTCATTTGGCAACAGCAGAAAGATGGCTCGCAAGCTTCTGACCACGAATTCGATGACGCCAACGCCGTCCTTAACATCGAGACGCGGTTCCAACTCTAGCTTTTCCTTGCTAGTGAAATCGAACGCTTCCTCGATGCGTGCGCCGAGCTCGCGCAGCAGTCTCTCTCGCTCTTTCTCTCTGAACCGCTCCGCTTCTTCTGCGATCTTACGGTCTGCCTCTACTACCAATTTGCGAGCCTGCTCAAACACATCTACCAGCGCCTGATCCATGGGGGAGGGCCTCTCAAGCCATTGTGACCGACCAGAAACATCCGCGTACTCCACAAACGGGGTATTCCAAGGAAAGAGTGTCTTGACACGCACGTTGAAGATAGACTTTCGGTGAGTGACATAGCGATTTGTACTAAACCCGCTCCGCAGGTAGGTGGAAGCATGGTAGATTTTTGGGCAGGACAAATTGCATGTTGCGCACGGCAGTCACAACGCTTCCGCTCAAGTCCGCACAAAATAGCTGCGATGGATTGAATCCCCTTAAAGCAATTGTCCTGCCAAAACCTATCCGGGTTTAGTACAAATCGCCGTATCCACAATGCTCGGTCCAAAATCTTCTGCAGGCCAAACTCTGCCTGCCGAGCACTGTCGATACGGCGCTATGGATTTGGCACCAATTGAGATGGCGCTGGGTTACTTCCTGTTAACCGACCAACCGCCCAGAACCTGAGTCGCGGGCACCAGCGCATCGGTGTCTGTTACCACCAACTGAGCTGGCAACCGGCTTATAGAATCGGTCGTCAGGCAGCAAAAAACTCTTACTGCAAAGGCTGCGAGCGGGCTCGGACAGTCTAGAGGTCGAGACTTCGTCAGCGAACTGTAGCACTTTGTCTCGTAGGTATTTTGGGAAGGTGATGAGGGCTACCGTCCGCGCTGGTTGACGAACTGGCGTGCCGCAAGGAGGACGGTAGTGCATCCCATGAGAGTGAGAACCAGAGCGTTGAGCCACAGGTCTGTGAAGCCGGCGCCACGCAAAATGACGCCGCGGAGGATCTGGATGTAGTAGGTGGCTGGGATCATACGGCTGACGGCGCGAAAGAATGGCGGCATGGTGTCGATGAGAAAGATGTAGCCGGAGAGAAAGACCGAGGGCAGGACGGTGCCCATGGAGAGTTGAAAAGCCTCCGCCTGGGTTCGCGCTTTGGTTGAGATGAAGAGACCCACTCCGAGAACCGTAAGCAGGAAGGGCAGCGACATTCCGAGTAGGGCGAAGACATTGCCGTGAATAGGCACCTGAAAGACGATGCGCATGATCGTGAGGATGAGGCAGAGTTCTCCAAAGCCCAGAACACCGTAGGGAATCATTTTTCCGACCATAAGGCCAAGGGGGGCGACAGGAGTCATGGTGAGTTGCTCTAGGGTGCCACGCTCGCGCTCTCGCACGAGGCTGAGTGCGATGAGCAGGATGATCATTACCTGCAGAAGGACAGCGATGAGGCCGGGGACGAAGAAGTTTGCCGAGCGCGTCGCTGGGTTGTAGAGGACAGAGGGGCGGACTTCGATGGGCATCTGCGCGTGGCCGAGGATGCGAGTGAGAGACTGCTCGAGGGCGACGCCGGTGGATGCGTTGACCGCTTGTCCGGCCACGGAGGAATCCGATCCATCGATGAGGACGAGGACGGTGGCGGTGGCGCCGCTCTGGAGTTGACGGGCATAGTCGTAGGGAATCTTGATTGCCACACGTGCCTTGCCTGCACGCATGGCCGCGTACATGTCGGTGTTCGATTGGACGGTGAGGGCCATGCGAAAGGTGTCGGATGCAGCGAAGCTTTCGAGGAGTTGGCGACTTGGCTGCGAGTGCGACTCGTCGAAGATGACGGTGGGAATTTGGCGGATGTTCGTGTCGACTGCGAAGCCGAACAGGAAGAGCTGAATGAGGGGAATCAGCAGAGCAAAGAAGAGCGTGCCCGGGTCGCGAACGACGTGGGTAAACTCTTTGCGGCAGACGGGCCAGAGACCGTAAAAGAGAGCGTTCATTTCGTGGCCTCCATGATCTGGTAGGTCAAGGTAACGAAGACGTCTTCGAGCGAAGGCACGATCGTTTGGATCTTTGCCTGGTGGAATTGCGCGCGGAGGGTGTCGATCTGGGTGGACTCGATGAGGGAGTGGATAGAGCGGCCGAAGATGGTGGCTTCGCGCACGCCTGGTTGTTTGCGCAATGCGGCGAGGACAGTGGAGGTATCGGGGGTTTCAATTTCCACGCGCGAGGTGCCGGCAGGGTTGGCCTCGGGCAAATGCTGGAGTTCGCTGATGGTGCCGAGAGCGATGAGCTTTGACATGTAGATGTAGCCGACGCGGCCGCAACGCTCGGCCTCGTCCATATAGTGGGTGGTGACGAAGAAGGTGACTCCTTGGGCGGACAAGAGAAAGAAGAGGTCCCACAGGGAACGGCGCGCGACGGGATCGATGCCCGCAGTGGGCTCGTCGAGGAAGACGACCTCCGGCGAGTGGATGATGGCGCAGCCGAGGGCGAGGCGCTGCTTCCATCCGCCGGAGAGTGCGCTGACACGGCGGTGAAGATAGGGTTCGAGCCCGGTGAGCGCGACGATCTCCTGGATGCGCTGGTGCGAGCGAGGGCCGGTGATGCCGTAGACGCCCGCGTAGAAACCGAGGTTCTCGGAGACGGTGAGGTCTTCGTAGAGGCCGAATTTTTGCGACATGTAGCCAACATGCCGCTTTATCGCGGCGGCATCTTTTCGGATGTCCATGCCGAGGATGGTGCCGGTGCCTTCAGTAGGGGTGATGAGTCCACAGAGGGCCTTGATGATGGTGGTTTTGCCGGAGCCATTCGGGCCGAGGAATCCGAAGAGTTCCCCTTTGTCGATGTTGAAGGAGACGTCGCTGACTGCCGTGAAATCGCCGAAGCGGATGGTGAGGTGGTCGGCGGTGATGACGGGAGTCATTGCATCCGTACCGTTGCGGACATACCGGATTTGAGCGCGCCGTCGGAGTTGTCGACGCGAACCCTGACTCCGAAGACCTGGTGTTGACGGTCGTCACGGGTCTGTACATTGCGGGGGAGGAACTCTGCCTGGGCGGCGATCTCCTGGATGTGTCCTGTGAAGGGACGACCACGGAACGAGTCGACCTCGACTTGTGCGGGCTGGCCGATGCGGACGCTGGCGAGGTCGGTCTCGGGGACGTAGACCTTCACCCAGAGCTGCGAGGATTCGAGCATGGTGATAACGATCTTTCCGGGACCCACGAGGTCTCCGGGGCGCACGCTGACTGTCTGCAGGAGTCCGTCGGCTGGGGAAAAGAGTTCGGCCTCCTTTAACTGCACATCGAGTTCGTCGACCCGTGCCTTGGCCTCATCGAACTTTGCGCGGCCTGCGTCGATGTCCTCCTTGCGATAGCCATGCTGCATGAGGTCCGCCGCTGCCTGTGCCTGACGATAGCGTTCCCGGGAGGCATGGAGGTCTTCCTTGCGGGTTCCTGCCTGCAGAAGCGCGAGACGCTGACGAAGAGACTCGGCTTTCTGAGCCGTCGAATCACGGGTTGCCTTTGCATTGTCGTACTGCTGGCGAGAGACGGTCTCGTAACGTACGAGCATCTCCATTCGTTGGTAGTTCGTTTGGGCGTTCGTGGCATCGGCTTTGGCCGATGCGTAGTCTGCTTCGGCCTGCTGCAACTCCTGTGACCGGGGGCCGTTCTCGGCGGCATCGAGCATGGCGCGCTGCTCCTGCGCGGTCGCATTGGCTTGCGCAATCTCTTCGGGACGATAGCCGCGTTGGAGTCGTTGGAGATCAGCCTCGGCCTGCTTGAACTGCGCCTGGGCCTGTGCGCGCTGCGCCTTCAGGTCATCGAACTCGAATTGCGCCAGCAGGGTCCCGGCCTTGACTGCCTGGCCCTCTTCGACGGGAACCTGGATGACGCGACCGCCAATCTTTGAGCCGATCTGGATCTCCCGCGTTTCGATGGTGCCGGAGTAGACGAAGGAATTTCTCGAATTCGCGCAGGAATGGATGAGCCATCCGACAACGACGAGGACTGCGAGCGCGGCGATTCCAATAATCACCGTGCGTTTCATGCCATACCCTCCAGGCCAAGCTTGAGGCGTGCGCGCATATTGTGCGCATCTGGATTCCGTGCAGGGACCACACTGAAGCTGCCCTTCACGCGATTCCCAATACCTGATTCAGAAATCCCACCACATACTTCCACACGAGGTAATAGAGCACCACTGCGCCGAGGAACCAGAGCGCGACGACCATGTAAGGGACGCTGATGGCCTGGAACCAGGTGACGCCGTGCGCGCCGATCGCCAGGAATCCGCCACATACGGCCGAGAATGCTCCGATCGACGCCAAAATCACCGGCAGCAGCGCGCCATGGAGACCGATGGGCAAATGGCGGTGCGGCCGGGACCATACATAGAGTATGTTCCAGAGGCCGAAGGCATTGGGTACGAGCGCCATCGGGAAAATGATGACGCGTTCCAGGGGGATGGGAACCTGCAAGACCAGCCGCGTCACGATAAATACAGTGAGCGCGACCAGCAAAGCCAGGCTGGGCACGACCGTACCGGCCATGTAGGCGCGAAGATAAGGGTGAGTGTTCATGATGTCCTCCGATTACAGGTGATAGAGAAACACCGGAATGGCTCCCGGGAAAAATACGAGGAGCGCAGTCACTGCCGCGAGCAGAGCCCAATCAAACCATGGAACCTTGGCAGGACTCGCTTCGAGGCGCTTCAGCATCGTGGGCCAGAGGTCGCGTCGCAGTTCCGAGCCAACTTGGCCGGTGATCGGTTGCATTGTCTCCGTAAGGAGTTGCTTGATGCGTTCCTGGTCTTGTTCATTCACGGTTCGACTCCTTGTCGCTTCAATTCTTTTCTCAGAAGGCGAAGGGCTCGGAAGACGCGCAGCTTAACGGCTCCCGTGGAAATGCCCAGCGCCTCGGCGATTTCCTTGTATGGCTGATCTTCGATCAGCGCCAGCGTGGCCGCGACTTGCAGTTTCGGCGGAAGCCGGCGGAACGCACGCGCCATTTTCCGGCGAAGCTCCTCGGAGATGCCGGGGTCTGGCAACGGCGGCGACGGCAGATCGTCTGGGAGGTCCAGTTCAGGACGCACGGTCTTCAGGTGATCGAGCGCAGCGTTGGTGGCGATGCGTCGCGCCCACGACCCGAAGCTGCGTGTAGGGTCAAAGCGTGCGTGGGCGCGATAGATGCGCCAGAAGGTTTCGACGGTGAGGTCCTCGGCTGCAGCCGGATCTCGAACGATGTGAACGATCCAACCGTATACCTCGCTCTGATGCCGGCGAAACAGCGCCTCGAAGGCGTTGAGGTCACCGTGACAAAAGTGCGGCAGTATGTCGGATGGCTGTTCCAGCACTGGCATCTTCTCCCCTCTATATTTGCTTACGGCGAGAAGGGGACCAGGGTTACAGGATTTCTTACCTATCCTCTCCAAAATAGCGGAATGTCAACTAACCAGTGATGTAGGGCGACTTGGCCATTGTGCCCGAATCGCGGGCCAGTCGGAACATTGACTGGCCCTTTTTCAGAACTAACCTGGTGGCGCGCTGGCCGGATCACTTCCTGGTGGTCGACCATCCAGGAGTTACCTCGAATCGATGCACTTACTTTAAAGTCTTTTGTCACCAATCCAATAGCGAGGACCGGGACCGAGTCGGCTGGCCCGATCACCAGGGTTGGCAAGTTGACAGTCCTGTAGTGACAAGCAGCCGCATCGGATCATGTTGTTTGCGCATCCAATGTCAGTCGGCGACGGAAGTAAGACCAATCGGTGGTTCTGGATGATACCCGTCATCGGTTGCCTTGGCCTGAGAATGATGACGAACCCCAACGAGCAGCTTGTCTAAGCACGGCGCGGTAAACTGGGGATCCATGCAGTATGTTCATATCCTCGCTCTGATTGATGCTGATCTCGAACGTCTTAAAAAGGTTCGGCTACTTCTAACCACACTTGACACTCCCCCGAAGGGAACTCAGAAAAGAGCACCGAATCCTCCGGTCCGCTCAAAGACGCTCAGGACCGGCGAAAGACCAAAGCCCTCTGCGCCTGCGCGCCAGATCGATGAGCACGAGGT
>NZ_JQKI01000109.1 GCF_000745965.1 Edaphobacter aggregans DSM 19364
GGGATCGCACAACGTGGGATCGGGCCGCGCAACTCGTGGCAGCATTTCTGCCTGCCGTGCGAATAATTCATCCCTGGCCGCATGAGCGTTTCGCCGTCAATCACCCAAGGTGGAAGCCCGGTGCGCGAATTGCGCCCGCCGGGTTTTGTGCGGGGGGCACTCAGCAATGAGTGTCCCTACCGCGATCGGGGAGGCTTTCCCCTGTGAGCGAAGATTCAATGGTGAGCAGAGAGATTTCGTGTGTCAGGCGAGCGTCCGCGGGGACAGAGTCGCCTTCGCGCAGGATCAACAGATCTCCGAGAACGAGGTCTTGAACCAAGAGACGCTGTTGGGTGCCATCACGAATCACGGTAGTTTGTTCCGGCATCATCTTTCCCAGGGATGCCAATGCACGTTCTGCTCGATCTTCCTGTACAAAACCGGGGATGGCATTCAAAAAGACGATCGCAAGGATAATGAGGGCTTCATAGGAGATTCCGGAGCCGCCTTCGAGCTTGGATACAAGTATCGTTACCGCAGCTGCGCCAAGGAGCAAGTAGACCTGCGGGTCATGGAATTGGTTGAGGAGACGCTTCCATGCGGGGACATGGGCCTTTGTACGTAAGGTGTTCAGACCATAGAGCTTCTGGCGTCTTTGCGCCTCTTGGGACGCGAGGCCTGCTTGAAGATCGGATCCCAAGGCAGCAACGACTACCGAGACCGGCTGTTCGTGGGGCAATTGGCGGATAGACGAGTCGTCGAGCATTTGCCGTATCGATGAACCGCACCTTCAGTCACTGTGACGCTCAGAGAATTTAATGGATCGAGCAGAAGTTCGGTTTTACTGTTCTTCTGCATAGACGATGGCTCCATCAATGTATCTGTTCGGCGACATGTACTCTGTGACGTCAGTCACAGAAGCGAAACAGGAGCAGTCTGTATTGTGCAAAGCATAGATCCAGAAAGGCCAGACGCTATGACTCCCGATCAGATTGTATTGGCAACCGATTTTTCGCCTGCCTCCTCGGCTGCACTATCCATTGCGGGAAGATTTGCCCATATATTCAAGGCCAAGGTCTTGGTTGTGCATGTCTTCCAGTATGTGGCTCGCCATCAGTATCAGGTGCCTGTGGGTTGGATGATCGAGTGCATTCGGAGAGACGTTCAACATAGGATGAACGAGACCAGGAAGGTCCTCGCCGACAGTGGGGTGGAAACAGAGGGGAGGATGATCGAAGATGGATTTCCATCACTAGAGATCCTCAACGCCCTCCAGACGTGCAAGAACCCTCTTCTCGCTATGGGAACCCATGCGATAGGAGGTATGGACCGCTTCGTCCTTGGCTCAACGGCTGAAGAGGTTTTGAGGCAAGCATCGTGCCCAGTCATTACAGTAGGGCCACACGTCACTTCTGAAGAAGGAAGTGATCCCAATTTTCATAAAGTGCTTTATGCCACCGATTTCAGCGACGCGTCCTTAGCGGCAGCGCCATTCGCAGCGATGCTTCGGAAATCGTCGTCGGCATCTCTTCGAGTTCTTCACGTGTCAGCCGACCCAGATTTTGTTGGTACTTCCGAAGATCAGAGTTTCGATCCTGTCCGGAAAGCTCTTGATAGCAATGGGCCTGAGAGTACAGGGCACGCTGCGGAGTATGTCACCTTGCACGGAAAAGATGTAAGCCAAGCGATAACGAATGAAGCCGAACGCTACCCTGCGGATCTTCTAGTGCTTGGAGTACACCGCGCGTCTGCGTATGCCTCGCATCTTGCGCCAAAGATCGCTTTTCAAGTGATTGCCGCCGCCCCGTGCGCTGTCGTTACTATCTCTTCCTGATGTGCATTTGGTGCGTGTGCGGTAATTGATAGGAAAAGAGTAGCTATGGGAGACAAGAGAGAGGCACCACGCCGCGATGTGAGGCGCCTGTGGAACCGCATCTCCGTCGTTGTGTCATTCCTGGCTATCATTCTCTATCTTTCGTTGCACTATGCGTTTCATGTCAAAAGTAGGATCTCTACACTTCCGCTATGGGTTGCAGTGACCGTGGGCGGACTGCCGTTGCTATATGACCTAGCGCGGCACGTGCTCAAAAGGCAATTTGGTTCCGACGTTCTGGCGGGGCTTTCGATCGTTACTGCCACTTTGATGGGGGAACTCCTCGTCGCGACGATCATCGTACTGATGCTTTCAGGAGGGCAGGCATTGGAGGAATTCGCGACCCAGCGCGCATCGTCCGTTTTGAATGCGCTAGCGAAGCGTATGCCCAACGTAGCCCATCGCATCGTAGATGGGACAGCGCGTGACATCACCGTGACTGACATTGCTGTCGGCGACCGTCTCATCATCTTCCCGCACGAAATATGCCCGGTGGATGGGACAGTTGAATCTGGGGCGGGAACAATGGATGAATCGTTCCTGACAGGCGAGCCGTTTCGTATGCGCAAAATTGCGGGCTCCCAGGTGATCTCCGGTGCGCTCAACGAAGACTCCGCTCTCACGATCATTGCAGACAAGCTTGCCGTGGATTCGCGCTACTCGCGCATTATGGAGGTGATGCAGACAGCTGAGCAGCATCCTCCCAGGATCCACCGCTTGGCCGATCGTTTGGGTGCAGTCTATACGCCTGTTGCTGTCGCAGTGGCTTTGGCGGGGTGGTTGTTGAGTGGCAACCCGGAACGGTTTTTAGCTGTGATCGTTATCGCAACACCGCGCCCACTTCTCTTAGCAATTCCCATATCGATTATTGGGGCCATTTCGCTCTCGGCAAAACGTGGAATTGTAATCAAGAAACCGGTTGTCCTGGAACAGGTTGGACAGATTCAAACGATGTTCTTCGATAAGACGGGCACATTGACCCATGGCGAACCAATCGTGACTGAGACTCTGTGCTTTTCTGAAGCCGACCCGATCAGCATCCTTCGCTTGGCGGCAAGCCTAGAGCAATATTCGAAACACCCGCTTGCAAGCGCTATCCTTCGCGCCGCGGGGGATAAAAAGATCGTTCTCCAGAACGTGGAAAACATCAGTGAAAGACCAGGCGAGGGATTAACGGGGTACATAGCGGGGCAGAAGATCCTTGTCACGGGAAGACGGAAGCTTCCCCCGGAGATGGCAGCTATCCTGCCAGCGACCACTTCAGGCATGGAATGCGTGATCGTCGTGGACAACCGCGTTTCGGGTCTGCTGAGGTTTCATGACCGTCCCAGGAGGGAGGGAAAGCCCTTCATCAGTCACCTTAGGCCGAAGCATCATGTGAAACACATGATGATCTTGTCCGGGGATCGTGATAGCGAGGTTCACCATCTTGCGGAGATAGTCGGGATCACCGACGTCCGTGCAAGTCTGGCACCAGAGGAGAAGTTGAAGATCGTACGCGCCGAGACGGAGAAGGCCCCTACTCTCTTTTTGGGAGATGGCATCAATGATGCGCCGGCGATGATGGCTGCAACCGTGGGAGTGGCATTTGGTCAGAACAGCGATATCACGGCAGAAGCTGCTGGGGCTGTGATTCTCGAACCCACGCTGAGCAAAGTCGACGAACTCCTCCACATCGGACGACGAATGCGGCGGATTGCGCTACAAAGCGCCATTGGGGGAATGGTCCTGAGTTCACTCGGAATGATCGCCGCCGCCCTTGGCCTTCTACCTCCACTTGCAGGAGCGGTCGGCCAGGAAGCTATCGATTTGTTTGCCGTGCTCAATGCGGTTCGTGCATCAATCCCGACAAAAGAATTGCGGGACTTCTAAGGATGCCCCCCGCCAAGCTATGGTTAAGGTTAGAACATGTGGCCTTGATCACAGCGCGGTCGCATTGAAACCGACAGATAGGCTTATTCGGGAGTGGTATCCGAAACATGCGATAGCCCACCACGCGCAAAATCATGAGATACGAACTCAGACTTCGCCGATTGCTCCTAGCTGCGGCATTGCCGTTCAGATATGAGTTGGCTCTGTCCTGATGAGCACCTTCAGGACGTCGTCACGCTGTTCCTTGAACAGGGTGTAAGCGTCGAGGATTCGGTCCAGTGAGAAGGAGTGGGTGAGCAATGGTGTCAGATCAATTCGGCGATTGAGAACGAGTTCCATGAGCCTACGCATCCGCTCCTTTCCACCGGGACAGAGCGTGGTGACAATCTTGTGATCGCCGAGTCCTGCAGCGAACGACTCCGACGGAATGGCCAGCTTGCCCGAGTAAACTCCGAGACTGGAGAGGGTGCCTCCGGCTTTGATTACACGGAGCGCGTTTTCGAACGTTTGCTGGAGGCCCAGCGCCTCGATAGCGACATCCACTCCATGACCGCCAGTAAGACGAAGGATCTCGGCGACTGGATCCTGTTTCCTGATATCGATGGTGTGAGTGGCCCCCATCTGAAGCGCCATTTGCAGACGATGCGGATTTGCATCGACCGCGATAATACTGCCGGCACCGTGGAGCTTGGCTCCGAGCACCGCGCATAGCCCGATGGGTCCGGCGGCGAAGACTGCGACTGAATCGCCAAGCATGACGGGTGCGCTTTCCGAAGCCGAGAATCCCGTACTCGCAATGTCAGCCAGCAAGATCACTTCTTCGTTACGCAATTCATCGGGGATTATCGCCATGTTCGCTTGTGCATTCGGGACCAGAGCATACTCTGCCTGAACGCCATTGATAGTGTTGCCAAACTTCCAGCCTCCGATAGGCCCCCCGCACTGGGAGAGATTGCCGCCGAGACAGTATCCGCATTGGCCGCATGGCGTGATCGCACCGACCAGTACCCGGTCGCCAAGCTTGTATCCGGTGACGCCCACGCCGAGTGCATGGATCGTCCCGACAGCCTCATGGCCGATGGTCAGGCCTGGCTTGACGGGATACTCGCCCTTCAGGATATGAACATCCGTCCCACAGATAGTGGTTACTGAGACCTTGATGACTGCCTCTCCGAAGCCAGGCTGTGGAATCGCGCGCTCCTCCAGAGCGATCTGGTTGGGACCCCGAAAGACAAGCGCTTTCATCGGGTGCGCCGCAAGAGTTGCAACTGCCACGTTTTCTGGGGCTTCGGTCGTCGAATTCGGCATTGTGTGACCTCCGAAGCAGAGTAGCGGAGTGGGTTGGATCTAACCGTGGCGCTCTAACCTAACTGCAATGCAAGCATTCTCTCTGAAAACAGACCGCATTGGCTGTGATATGCGTCACAGCCAATGCAATATCCGGATGAGAATCTTTAGTAGATCTCTATTAAAGGAGTTAGTTATGGCGACGATTACCTCACCTATTCCGACAGATTCAACCGAAGTGTTCGCAAGCTTCAAGAAGTTCGTAGTTGCGTACGATTGTTCGCCCAGTGCAGAGGCCGCCTGCGAGCCGCAGGCACCGATTGCGCACGAGCTCAGGTCTGGACGCTGCGAGAACGCTTCTTGAAACTGTGTGCGCGGGTGATCGTCTCGGTGCGGCGCATGGTCGTACATCTGCCTGAATCGTTCCCGCTTCTCGCCACCTTCCGGCACCTTGCGCTGGCCCTCGGAGCCGCGCCGGGATAACCTCGGCCTCCACAACCAGAAAAACTCACTTCCCACCATCACGCAGGATACGTTTCAGGAAAAGCTGCGCTCAAAAACCCTTCATCCCACCCACGGCGCGGTCACACACGCTCCCGCTCCCGCAATCCAAACATCATCAGCCCGCCCAAAGTATCTTCGCCGCAATCTTGCACTCACAACAACGGTTCGCCGTGCCTTCATGAATGATGCAGGCTAGTGCTCCTTCGGAATGCCGGCCTCTGTTGTCTCCGTCATTTCCATGCGAGTGGCCTCAGCCTCTTTCTTCACCAATCTGAGCGCCGCCAAACGTATCAACACGATACCGGGCATCGACAGTGCCCAATAACGCCGGAAGTGTGCACGGGATACGGGGTCGGTCGTGACCACCCTAGTCTCAGTGCAGGCCATCGACTTTGCGCTGCCTAGGGGATCAGCCCGCAATGTCCATGCGATCTTCGCGTATCCCGGCTCCTTAAAGGCCGCAAACTCCGCTGGGGAGAGAGCACGAAAAACAGGCCGCACACGCCACGGCTGAGTGACTGCCCCAAAGATGATCTCCCGGCCCCGGTCTTCGCTCAGAACACCCCAGCCCCACAACTTCGCTTGTTCGAGTAGGCCAAGTCGCGGCACCTCTTCCCCATTTGATACGGAGCCGAAAGGCAGTTCACGAATCCTAAAGAGTGCGCGCACTAACTTGGACTGTTTGAGATCCATACCAATTGCGGCAGCATACGTCGCTTTGGCTGGCGCGGAAACAGCTACGCAATGGTATTCTCGGACTTCATACTCGGGGAGAAACGGTTCGAGTCTTGAATCTTGGCCCTTGCCTCCCATGCTCCTCTTCCGCCCAAACCGATACCAAGTAAGAGCTGCAAGCGTCACATAAGTAGCGCTTGCGATTGCGATCGCTGCGCCCATCCTTTTCCATCGGGTCTGAAAGTAAGGTTTCATCTTCATCTCTTGAAAAGACTCAATCAGGCCCGAGAGTTTATCTGTGATAGCGATCACTGAACTTGCGCGGAGGTGACCGCTCGGGTGTCTGATATGACAATATTGCTCTTATTCTGCAGCGCGGACTCTGGATCCCCGTAGGGATTCTCCTCTGTCTTGCCGTCCAGAACTATGTCGGCACACGGCTCAGCCGAAGCCGCGCTCACGTTGCCAACTTGTTACCTCTTGCAGAACGCCGCAGCGGATCGGAACATCTCTTCGACGCGATTGCTGGCGCCACGATCAGCCCCTTCTTTCAGCTTTGATGGATGTTCGGAGACAGGAAGACGAGCGTAACCAAAAGCTCACCACAGGTACCTTCATTCGACGACCATCAAGCAGTGGTGCTAAGACCAGTGGCGAGATGAAGTTGACGCAGCATGGCGCGCTTTTTCTCGTGATGAGCCTGCATGCGAGTGAGGATGTCCGCAAGAACCTTGACAGCCATGGCGAGATAGGACCCCTTGTTTAGCATGACACACTCAGCGCGCTCTCCCATGGCGGCATCGGTGATCTCCGAGCGGGAGGGGATACCCTTCTTTGCCAGGTTTTCCAGAACCTGTGTAGCCCAGACCACAGGAATGTGAGCGGCCTCGCTGATCCAAAGGATCTCCTCCTGGACCTCTGCAAGACGCTGGTAGCCACATTCCACAGCGAGATCGCCTCGGGCAATCATGATGCCAAGGGACCGCGTACGCATGGCGGCAAGAATAAGACTGGGCAGATTGTCGAAGCTTTTGCGGGTTTCTATCTTGAGGATCAAGCCAAGATGTTCGCCACCGAGCTTCTCCAAGTGATCGAGAAGCTGAGTCACGTCAGACTGCGTGCGGACAAACGAGTAGCCGACTATATCTGCGTGCTCGACGATAAACTTTAGCGCTTCCAAGTCATCGGGGGTGAGCGCAGATATGTCGATGCGTGTCTCGGGGAGGTTAACACCCTTCTCAGCGCCAAGGCTTTGGCCTTCAGGATGTGCCTGTGTAATTTCAACGGTGGCGAAATCTGAACCCACCTCGCGAAAGACACCGCCAATCTTGCCGTCGTCAAGCCAGACCGGCTCTCCGGGTTTTGCGTGATCGAGCATTTGTGGCAGGGAGACACTAATTTGAGCGGGTGAGATAAGTACTCCGGTCTTGCTGTATGCCGCCGGCTTTCCGAGTATGCCCTCTCGGTGCAGGATGAGCTGATCGCCTGTTTTCAGCAGGAGGGTCTGTGGAAGCACCGGAAGCTTACCGATGCGAGTTCGTCTCTTCGTGGGAACGCCACTGTCGGCTGACTTTGCATTCATCGTGAGGCCAGGCATGAAATAGATCGTCTTCTTCGCCTCGGCCCAACAACCTCTGCCCACGACCTGAGAGGTATGCAGAGTTCGCTGCGCCCTGCGGGCGTCGCGCAAGTGGATCGCATCACCCGGCCGGAGGTGTTTGAGGAAGCTGGCTGAGACCGGAATGGACACAACGTCTGTGGCTGGAGCCCGTTCACGACTAAGGTTCGGAGTTAACCAGACGCGGGCTGGAGCTACAACGCGACCGTAGACATCCCGCTTGGGTCTGCATTTGATCACCGACGGGCCGGGCTCGATGGGGCCTGTGCGCAGTTTAGGACCGGCGACGTCCATCAAGATGCGACAGTCACGACCCGTTTCTTCTCGAGCTTTCCGGAGATTGCGGATCATGCCAAGCCAAGCATCGGGATTGTCATGAGCACAGTTGATGCGCATGCAGTCCATGCCATTCCTGACGAGGTCGCGCACGAGCTCATAGTTCGTCGACGCCTCCGAAGACATAGTGACCATGATTCGGACCTTCCTACCGGATGGAGTGGGACCCAGGAGAGCCTCGGTGTTAGCGTTCAGCAATTGGATTCCCTCCTCAAACTCGATGGGTGGGTCCTCAGGGCATGGTACTGGGCCGCTGGCGCCAAGCAAGGCATTCAACGCGCGGTGGACGGTCAGGACGGTGCTGAGGACGTGACTCTCTGCGCGGCCAAGCGAGGAGAGGCCGAGAAGCGCGAGCTGGGATTGCAATGGCCGGAGATCGAGCTGGCGCAGCGCAAGGTAGTGGACAAGATTCCGGGCGCTGCGACGATGTGCTTCATGGATGGCCGTAGGCTGTTTGAGCCGGGCGGCTTCCAGATCGAGCATGTTCGATGCAAGCGAAGTAAGCTCCGCGGAGAGCTGTTTAAGCAGACGCTTATCGAGGGTTTGCATGGAGACCAGCCAGTTCAAGAACAGTAATTTTACATTCCGAACGCTACCGTCTAAGAACGTGGTCCGATCAGTGAGGGCAATAGCCGCGCTACACTAACAATCAAACTGGTAAAAAGATCGGGCAGACCACCGATCAATAAACAACCACGGTAGACGAGATTGCTTGTACTGCCGAGTTCTCATCACTAATGTGACCGTTGCTCGTCACGGCAGGGGTCGCGGGTTCGAGCCCGTCGTCCCCACCATTGATTCCAAGGCAGGTAGTTTGGAATTGGCGAAAATGCAATGAGGGTGCAAAAGGGACACATTTTTGTGTCCCTTTTGTGTCCCAAAGAGAGTTCAGCAGCCTGAGCGACATCCACGCCTTAGGGCTGCCCGAAAGCAAGGTCCTGTTCGCTCTACGCACTCCCTGAATTCCAGCCGAGCAGCGAAGACCAACGACATCACGGCTGCCTGTAACGTCATCGGCTACCTCCTGCGCTCAGTATGGTTGGTTGCACAGATAGCACCGCGAGAACAATCAGTGGCGGGCAGTCCGAACGTGTTCCGTAGCCGGTGCATGGTCCGGCGCAGGGTTTACTTGTCAGGCGCAAGACTTTTGAGTGGTCGCAATTTGCATGAGTGGCAACCTCCAAGATTGATTGTCGTGCCCACAATGGAATAAGGCGGTGATCGCTGTCACGCTCGTTGTTGGCGATCCGGAAAGAACAAATGCGGACGTGAAAAGGGTGTATGGCTTGCAAAGCACTTTTTCTAGGCGTTTTTGTCGTGTAAAGCCAGGAAGGCCTTTAGCAGAACGCGCGGATCGTAGTGCCCTTTGTATACGGGTGGCGGTGTGCGGCTCAGTCGAAGCAACGAATACACTGCTGTTTGCGCGGAGCGGATCGAATATTCCACTGTGAACACTACGTCGTCCGGGAGTTCGCAGAATTGTCCGATGAAGGCGAGGTTCTTCGAGCGCTCCGGTACTACCCTGGGACGATCGCCTTTGGCTCGACGCAGAAACTGACTGGTGATGAAAGGCATCATGCACGGGATGCAGGTGCAGGTCTCGAGGATTTTATTGGCATCGGCCTCAATCCGTAGATGTCCCATTATCTCCGTCATAATCTCCCGACCGCTGCATGCCGACATGGGTTTTTTCACGAAGTTCCCGCATTTGTCGACGAAAAGGCCATAGCCCCAGAAGACGCTGACGTCAGCGGGCTGCCCGATGAAATGTGGCTGATGAGGCAATACGATCGACGCCAACCAGTTAGACTCCGGGAAGGTAATGAGGCCACCCTCGCCCGGGACATTGCCTGTGAGATCGCTGATGAGGCGGAAGAAGGTGGGGTCGTGGAGAGTCGTGGTGAAGGACACCCACTTCGATTCGTCTACATGGTCGGTGAAGTTAGCTGGACGGCCGAACTGCGGGTGACCGACGGCGATCTTCTCCCAAAGAGCCCAGGAACCGCCGTCGGATTTACCCTTCAGGACTGGTGCCGAGTCCATTGAGCCCAGACTGGAAGCTTCGGTCATGGAGCCTAACGTGACGATTACCTTGTCCTTCGCTCCTACCTTTATCTCATCCGCATGCCCCTTACGTTCACAGAGAATGCGGTCCACGATATAGCCCACGGCGTCATGACAGAAACCGAGATCGGTGACGCGTGTACTGGAATCGAACCTCACGCCGCGCTCTTCTAGCCATTTCTGAAGCGGTCGTACCATCGAGTCGTATTGGTTGTAGACGGTTCGCATTATTCCGTCGAGCGTATTGAAGCCGGAAACCATATGAGTGAAGCGCAACAGATAGCGCCTGAATTCGACCGCGCTGTGCCAGGGTTGAAAGGCAAAGGTCGTACACCACATGAACCAAAAGTCTGTTTCAAAGAACGAGGGGTCAAACTGATCCGAAATGCTGCTTCGCCCGAGAATCCCCTCCGGCTCTAGCCCCAGACGCTCGATGGTCAAGATATGCTTTTCGCTCAGGCCAAATCTGGGCGCGTTGAGTCTGTGTCCTCCCCGAAAGAGGCGGGATTTGGATGAGGTTTTCATCGTCTTATTCCACTCGAAGATCTCCTGTGTAACCGTCTTGCGCCCATCGAGGCTAGGGATCAATGAAAAGAGGTCATAAGTGCAGAGATATTTACTTTCAAGCATTCGGCCGCCGCGCATGACGTAGGCATCTGTAGTAGTTCCGGCGGCATCGAGGCTGCCGCCGATCGTGGCTGATTCTTCAAGGATTGCGATGTTGTGGCCCGGGATGTCTCCGTCGCGAATAAGGAAGGCAGCCGCCGCGAGCGAGGCGATTCCGCCGCCAACCAAATAAAATGCTGCGTCATTCTCAGTGCGTTTTTCAGGCATGGAGTTCACACTTCTTTGCTACTTGTATGCTTTTCCGCAAGGAGAGCAATCACAAACAAGCGGCCGCAAGCGTCGCATGCGGTTGGGATGCGAAGGCCATGGTCAGGACGGGACACGAAGCCTCTGTGATGATGCGGTAGGCGATGTGAGCAGGAACGTGTGAAGCGGCCATCGAAGCTTGACGGACTCCCAGGACGATTAGCTTCGCTTTCTGTTGCCTTGCATAGGCAACCACCGCATTCGAGATCTCGCTGCCGTATGTGATTGCACAAACAGGCGGATCGATGGCCGTGCCACTCTCGTTTGCCACGTGCTGCAATGCCTCGGTCATGATTTGCAGAGTGATACGTCTGTGTGAACCGCCTTCGAGCGTCCGCGGAAGCACATGCAGGCAATGCAGCGGTGACCTCGTCACCTTGCAGATGGCGGCAGCATAACAAATCGCATGGGTCGTGGTGAGATGAAAATCAGTGGCGAAGACAACGGGGCTGTTAATCTGAGCTGCCTCGGGAGCATTCGATGCTTGAGGGCCCACCGTCAGTACTGGGCAGGACGCCTTGCGCAGGACCATTTCGGCAGTTGAGCCGAAGACGAGTCGTTCAAAGCCGTGAAGTGCATTCGTCCCAAGGATGGCTAAATCTATCGAGTCTGAGGCAATCGTCTTCAGGATCGTCACAGAGGGGATGCCGCTGCCCATGGTGGCCTCACAGGCCACACCTGATCGTCGGGCCTCTCGGAGAAGGCGGTCAAGTGAGCTTCGAGCGCTTTCATAGAGGCTATTCAATTCAGGCGGCTGCCCCCCTGTTTCTGGAGGGACAGCGTTGGCGAACTCAAAAACATGCAGGATAGAGAGACTTGCATGAAACGCAGTGCACACACTAAGGGCAGTCTGGAACGCTGCCTGCGACGCAGCGGAAAAATCGGTGGCTAGAAGAACCTTGTTGAAGGAAGGTACTGAATCGATCGTGGATGTTTGCATGGTCTCTGCTCTATTTCTGACCCGTCGGCGTGGGTCTTGATATTGGCACGGTTTATGCGGCCTCGCTTGACGAAGGAAGCGGATCGCGTCCGTATCCGCCTGAGAGCGTCGGCCCATGGGCGAAGCCGGCACGGTGCCATGGTGTAGGTAGTTTGCCCTGAATAACTAGCCGCAGATAGCTGTCTGGATGAGATGACTGTGAACGTGCAACTTCACATCGGGGTCTCACCGAAACGCACCCCGTCGGCTCAAGACACAGCGCGACCGTGGGTACGCAGGCGGGGCAGAGCCAGAAGAACTCCGTATCCGCAGAGCGCCTTTCAAGTGCATAGAGATCTCCAATGCTGGAGAGCCTGAACTCTGCGCAACAAGCAGAGTTGACACAGCTACTAACCATGAGCCACCTCTACAGCTAAATCTATGAGGTCTCGAGAAACAAAGCTGTGACAGAGATCACAGGGCTGCATATGCTGAAGTTAGGATGGACGAAGGAAATGAGACAGACGCTCAAAGAAGACTTAAGCCGAAAGCTGCTCTAGCCTCTCCGGAGAGAGAATCAGAATCGAAGCGCCACGCATTTGGATCAGTTTCTCCCTCTTGAAGCGTCCCAACATGCGAGTGACAGTCTCGCGAGAGCTACCAACGAGGTTGGCTAATTCCTCGTGTGTGAGTGCCATTGTGAAGCGCATCTCAGGCTTGCCACAGGACGCCGCCCTTCCCCAGTCGAGCAGTACACTCGCAAGGCGGCCTGCCGCCGAACCGGACAGCGCCAGGCGACGGGCATCGAAGAACACCGCTTTGTACTCCTCTGAGAGCGCCTTGGCGGCATGGAGGCTCGCTTCACCGTGCTTCTGGATAAAGGAGAGGAAGTCCTCCCGACGAATGCTTTTGATCTCAGTCGGCTCGATCGTCTCTGCTGTTACCTCATATCTCGATCCGGAGATAACCGCTCCCAGTCCGAGAACATCTCCCGGCATGGCGATCTTGAGAATCAGGGTTCTTCCTTCCCTTGAACAGCAGGAAAGCTTGACTTGACCAGTGCAGATGACGAAGACGCTTTTACTCGGCTCATCCTCCTGAAAGAGCTTTATGCCCTTCGGAAGAGACGCCTGCACGCCGATCGACTCGAAGTCGGTGAGCGCATCCTCGTCCAGATTACAGAACATTCGCAGCGAACGAAGCTCACAGGTACCGCAATCGCGCGCCGCTCGAGATGTGGGAGGAGGAGGCATTCCGAAGTGACCTCTGTGCCCAGGTGGGAAGCTGATGATTACCCTCGAGTATATCCGGCTGGATGTCAAAGCGACGAGACGCGCTTCTCCGACTAGCTTTCCGCAAAGGTTCAGCACACAGTCATTACTGGGCACGCTGCCTGAGCCAACAGATCAGGAGTCACGCCACGCTCGACGTAGGTCAGCCAGAACGACGCCTTGCGCGCGCCAAGCACGATGAGGTCCGCCTGAACCCTCTCGGCTAGGTCGAGGATGGTCTTGGCAGCGTCACCGTGCTCAACCACGCATTCGGGATTGCACCAGTCGTAAGAAGACTCGGGAATCATCCTTTTCAACGCGGATTGGAATGCTCCATCCACGAACTCCCTCTTCCAAGAGGCGACCGTCTGAAGCACATAACAGAAATAGAGATGAGCCCCGCTGTCCTGGGCGAAGGAAGTAGCGTAGACTGCCGCCTTCGCGGCCTCGGCCGAGAAATCCGTTGCATAGACAATCGTCTGGAAAGTTAGAGGAGCATCTCCAAGGGGCTTGGCATTAGGACCCACGGTAAGCACAGGGCACTTTGCATTTCGAATAAGTTCCTCCGCTGTCGAGCCCAGGATCAGTCTCTCCACTCCCGACTTGGACTGCGTTCCTGCAACGATCAGGTCGACTTCGTGCTCCTTGGCGATCCTCAGAAGGCCCGCAGAGGGTCGGTGTCCTTCAGGAGATATGGTTCGCGCATCGATCCCAGAAGCGGAGAAGTCATCCCGTAAGCGCTCAAGGTTCTCATTACTAATTCGCCGCCTTTCATTTATTGGCAGACCCATGAGTACCTCTTTGTAGGATTTGACGACAGACGGATCGAAGACATGTGCGATCTCGACAGTGGAGGAGAAGCGACGAGCCAAAGCTCTTGCGTAGGAAGCAGCTTTCTCCGAGGTGGAGGAGAAGTCCGTGGCGAGCAGGATCTTCTTCACAGAAATAGAGACGCGTTCTCCAATGACCGGCATATGACACCTCGATCGTTCAATCGTGCGCGCCCTTCCATGCTCGATACCAGGAACGATGTCTGGCTTGACCCCCATTGAACATGACGCGGTCCACCCAGGTCTGTGACGACCGTCACATCTCTAGACAGACAGCCGGGTGAACATGTTGGGGCGATCAGGTCGAGCTGAGTGCATAAGTTCGGCGGACGCAGGAGGTAGTAGATGAAAGCCTATTCAGAGTACTGGGTAGCCACAATGATCCGCGGGCTTCTTGCCGTTGTCGCCGGAACAGGGGTATTGTTCATTCCGGAGATGGCGTCGACAATTCTCCTGCTTCCTTTTGCTGTCGTGATTTCGATTCTTTGCCTGGCGGCGTACGGGACGATCGATAGCGCGATCATCCTTACAACCAGCTTCATGATTCCGCGTCAGCAGCCTGGCCGACTTGCTCTGAGGGTGCAGGGAATCTGCGGAGCTGTGATCGGAATCCTCCTGTTCGCACTGGTGTCTGACCGCGCTGAACTCCACTGGTTCATCTATCTCGCGGCGATTCAGGCGGCCACGGCAGCGATCACGGAGTTCATCGTCGCAAGAGGAACGTCGGCACACCACGGTGCGAAGTGGTGTTACGCCTCGGCGGCTGTTGCCGCGATCTCGTCAATCGCTCTCCTGTTTGGCAAAAACCTGAGTCCGCGTGAACTTGCGTGGTTGCTCTATGGCTATCTTGGAGTATTTGGATTCAATCTATTCGCGCTGTCCGCACGGATGCTCTTTGCGGAACGAGAATTTCTAAATGTCGGGCATCTCCGAACTAAGGTCACAGCGGGGCAAGAAAGATGACGATACAAGCCAATACGGTACCTTCCATGATCGGCTCATTCGCTCCAAACGCTTGCTACGACAATCTCACCATTGGCACGAACCGCCAGCATGAAGGAACTCTTCAGCAGGACTTACTCGGTGACGGCGCTTCTACTGACCAGTGGGAAGTTCGGCATAGCGGAAGTGATCCGCGGTTTACCTTAGCGTTGGCGCGTTGCTCCCGGGAGAGTCGCCCCGAGGAGTTTCACCCCGAGGCGCTCGCAGAACCGGACAGGACACTCTCGCGTCATCCGGCTCCCATCATGGAGCCACGCTACGTGCCAACTCCCAGTGGGCAAAAAGCTCTGGACAACGACGCGCGATGCTCGCGATCCAGTGCCTAGCTCTCCGAACGTGTGCACGTAGCTTTTTGTATTTACGCTTGGCCCAAAGGACCAGCTCTCGGCCCAGTTGGCGCACGATCGAGCGGAGCGCCGTGCGGTAAAACCGCCCGTAATATTGGAGCCAGCCTCGGATCATGGGATTGTAGAGACAGTTCTTCGATCGCCTTATTGCTATACGTAGGTATTTCCAGCTCCGAATCGTGTCTCGGATCGCCTTTGCCGCCGCGGTGGAAATTGCTGGACTGAAGTTCAGGAAGACCTTGCCATTGCGATTCTTTGATCTTCGCGGTCTAAACTCATACCCCAGAAAATCAAATTTCTCGTTGGTGTGTTTTCCTTTCCGTAACCCATCCTACAAACCGACCCTCTTCTTCTGTTTGCAATGTGATCCTCCCGCCCTCCGGGGTAAATTTCACGGCGTTGGTCAGCAGGTTATAGAACACCTCTTTTAGA
>NZ_JQKI01000110.1 GCF_000745965.1 Edaphobacter aggregans DSM 19364
CCCTTTCAGCCTCCGCCCCCGCCAGCCTTTGAGCAACTGCCATTATCCTTGACATAACTTGGACAGCAGAACCTTCACTCAATCTCGAACGACGGAGAAATAAGTCTACCCACCTCAAATAACTTAGACAGCAGCCTCAATCCCAGAGCCCTTCCGCCCCCCGGTTTCCGGCGCCCTACCTGAACTCCAACAGGCGCTCGCGCTCTCCCTTTACCCCTATGTCTTCAGCCTTTGTCCAATTCCATTCCTGCTAATTTGGACGGCAGTGTTGATCACTATTCTCTCGGTTATTAGAGCTAGGCCTATCAGAAGACTGGAACAAAAGTCCACGAAGTTCTTTGTGATAGGCCCGTCGAACTGTTACGTGACTGGCTTCCAGCGCGTCCGCGATCTGCCGCCAGCTATGCCCCGCGAGACGCCAATAGGTGATTTTCCTTGAGCGTTCGCTCATCCGTCCGAGCACCTGATTAATGTACGCCGTCTGATCCGCTTCGGATTTAGAGGAGAGTGCAGTTGCCAGGATCTCGAGATCGTAGAGGGACCCACAAAATATTTCGCGATTGTTCTGGACCCGTTGTTTGGAGAGCCTCTTCAGGACACTCACAATTCTGTAAAAGAGCTGGGTGGGCGTTCGCTCGCCCTGGAAACGTTCGTAGTACTGCTCAGCGTTGGAAACCGCCGCGTCCATCAGGTCGTATGCCGCGTGCACATCGTGCAGATAACGAGTGGCGCAATAAAGAGCGTACGGCCAAGCTAAAACGCAAACTCGACGAAACAGATCATCCACGGCCGGATTCGGGGAGCCCAGATACCAGTACTCACTGGAGGGAAGAGGCCGCCTTGAGTCCATGAGCAATCCTCTGCGACGGAATAAACAACACAGCTCGGTCGCAGCACTACGTGACTGGATTGTAACGCCGACTGAGAAATATCGAGGAACGAAAATTGTTCTTTGCGCAATGAACCAAACGGCACAGCGAAATGCCTTATATAAGTACGGGGGACGAGCAGGCGAGGCCGGCGTCCCTTGCGTTAATTGCTAGAAGGGCTCTCATCGGAATCACAAAAAGACGCAGAAAAATCTCTATACCCCTCTTCTTTTCGGCCTGGTTGTGTGTATATGGAAGACTGAGGTGCGGTATGGCTACAAAGGATGTGCCTCGCAGGAAACCCAGACGGTACCTGTGGTCCGCGGAGGCGGTGAACATCGCGCAGAAGAAGCAACATCCGGTCCGGCTATGCGAAGAACTGATAGCTCTGACTGGTTACGACAAAGCTGCCTGCTGGCGGTTCTTGAAAAAGCACGGCGTCGAGAGACCCGGGGCCGGGTCCAGGCGAACCTTCGATCCGACTACGGTTGAATCGATCATTGAATATGTGTCGGAGCACGGTGTACGGGCCGCCTCCCAACGCTTCCACTGTGAAGCCAAGACGCTGTACAACTTGATCCATCGCCGCGGCTACTCGCACTACAGCAAAGACCTGCTCAGCTTGCGTCAGATCTGCTCACATTTTTGTGTGCGATACAGCAAAGTCATGAGTTGGATCGAGCAGGGACTTCTCAAGGCAAAGCGCGAGCAAACGCGTACGGGCCGACCCATCTATTTGATAGAGTTTGAGGCTCTGCAGAAGTTCTGCAAGGAACACCGGAACCTCTTGATCACTCGTCGCTGGCCACCCCAACGGATCCGGTTCCTAGAAAAAGTATGTGTTTGCTCCGAAGCATGCGGAATTGCTGCGGACCCGCGAAAGCAAGCGTGAGAATGGTGCATTTGATCGTGGCGAATACTTAGACCCCGATGAGAATTTTCAGCGCAGAGCCTGATCACACTTGTCACGCACGCCGCATCCGGAGCAGCGGCCGCGTCGGTCGTGATTCCGATCCGCCCGCCTTGCAAGACGAGCGGCTTGAACAGCAGCGATCGTGTGCATAAGCCATCTGCGACTGGAGTCTGTAAACTCCACTCGTCGAACTTGCTGCCCTGCGTAAATGGCCAGGCCATATGGGACCCGTTCCCCGAGCTGTTCTTCAACGAGTGCACAATAGGCCAGGTTCTGGATCATGTGGTTGGGATAGACCTCGCCTCGAGCCGGTGGCCGGTTCGAGTTCTTCAATTCGACCGGCACTATCCCATCTACGGTTCGGATCAAACAGTCTGGTCTTCCGGAGATGCCCAGCTTCAGAGACCGCAGATCCCTGGCTGCGAACGGTTGTCCGACGAGATCCTGATAGAACACCTCTCCAGCCGGTATTCCGGTCCTCTTGCGGGACTTGGCGCTCAACCAAAAGAACAGAAGAGCCAGGACCATCGCGGTAGCAGCCATCAGAAGAACGGTCATTTCGCCCATCCCAGCCAGCAGAAGACAATGAGAATAATCGCCAGCATAAGGGCGGCGAAACCTGCCCATCGGTAGCTATCGCCACGAGCGAGGGATCTACCCTGCTCGATATGCCATGCATTTGCCTCAGCCTGCAGTTCGCGAGCTACAGGCGATACCTCAGCACCATCCAGGTATTTCAAATGCCATGCTTTCGAGCAGTAGACGAACTCTGCCAATTCGGTGGCGCGAATGAGTTTTTGCTTCATCACGTGCCTCGTTCTTAGGAATGAGACCAGCTTTTAGGGGTTGGTGCAAGCGAGCGAGCAAAACGACCCGTCGAAGTACGGACCGTTGCCGCATAGAACGTAGGCAAACTCGCATAGTCGAAAAGGAGGGTGAAACAGGTAAGCCGTTAAAAGAGAAAAAGTGTGTACCTCACTTTTGTAATGGATATCAAAAGGACGGCAGGTTCCTTCGCAGCTCTGGGTGCCGCACTATTTTTCGTTGGCTCATGGCAGCGCTCTCCTACCTGAGCGAACTCGGTTGCCTATTGCTTTGGCGCTTGCAGAAGACATGTAGTCCGTTAGAAGAGAAAGAGCGTGTACTTCACTTTTGTAACGGACATGAGCATTGCGCCTACGATCACGCCTCAAGCATAAATAGGTGTCCACCTAAATTAGGTGGACACCTATTTGAGACTCTCCTCCACCAACACACCACAACAACCGCCCAGACCAAGAGCTTACTATGAACCAGCACATCAAAAGAGTGCAAGGCGCCACTCTGGCATTGACGTTCGGCTCGTTACTGCAATCACAACCTGATACTCGATGCGACGGATTGCAAACGATACACCAGCTTTTCCGCGCCGGGAAACCTCCGCGAAGGTTTGCGGTAGGAGCTGAGGTTTGGATTTTCCTCGCAGCGATCTTAGTGGCGCGAATGAATCTACATAGCCGGTACTTCGATTCATGGGTGGGAAAACGGTGGTGCAAGCGAGAGCTTGCACCTCTGGCAAAGAGAATACCCGATACTCGGAATCATATTGGCGCAGACACTTCCACGACTGCGGTTGGCAGAGTGAAATGAAACGTCGCGCCTCGTCCGTCGTGGGATGTGGCCCACAAACGGCCACCATGCGATTCCACGATTGAACGGCTGATCGGCAGCCCCATGCCGGTGCCTTGAGGTTTAGTGGTGAAGAAGGCATTGAAGATCTCGTCGGCTCTTCCGGCCGGCAATCCTACTCCGGTGTCGCTGACTGAGATCAGCACTTGACCTCCCTCGCCTGGTCCCGTCTTGACCGTGAGCACTCCGCCGGTCTCCTTCATTGCCTCGATACCATTGAGCATGAGGTTCATCAGTACCTGCTGCAGTTGCACCCGGTCCGCCGTGACTTTGGGAAGATCGGCGGCATGGTCCGTACGAATCGAAATGGCATACCGGTTGGCTTCGCCCCGCAGCAGCAGGACCATTTCGCCGATGATTTCGTCCACGTCGACTGATTCTCGTTGTGGAGGAGTCTTCTTAAACAACGACCCCAAACGATCGATGATGTTGGCTGCACGCACTCCGTCCTTCACGCTCTCTGCTGTTGCCCGGCGCGCCTCGTCCAGGTCCGGCTGGTCGCGGTTCAACCATCGCAAGCTGGCCTGCGCACAGGTCACGGCCGCGCAAATCGGTTGCTTTAACTCGTGAGAGATTGAGGCCGCCAGTTCTCCGAGTGTGCTGACCCGATTGATATGTGCAAGTTCTGCCTTTAGCTGATTCAGCCTCTGGCGCTCTTCCTCCGCGCGTTTGCGGTCCTCGATTTCGATACCAGTTCCATACCATTTGACAATATTTCCTACCTCGTTCCGCAGCGGCACATTACGGATCAGGAACCAGCAATATTTCCCGTCCGCTCGCCGCACACGGACCTCATCCTCGTTCTGTCGCCCATCCTTCACCGCTGCCCGCCACTCGGCGACGAACCGAGCACGGTCGTCGGGATGAAGCACGGATTGCAAGTTCCAGCCCCGTAGGTCTTCGGGAGGTATACCTATGAACTGCTGCAAACGCTCGTTGATGAAATCAACTTCGCCATCAGGCGATGCTCTCCAAATGAGCGCCGGAACCGCGTTGATGACGTCACGAAGCTCTTGTTCACTCCGCTGGAGGTTCTCATAGAGCTGCTGAAGCTTAATTGTTGTCTGGTTGAAGACTCGGGAGAGATGAGCGAGTTCGTCTCGGCCTTGCACAGGTACATGGTGACTAAATTCACCGCTTGCGAGAGCAGAGGCTGCATCAACCAGCGATCGCAGAGGACGAGTAATGGTCTGAGTGATACCGAATCCTAGAAGAGCCGCAATGACTATTGTAAGGACACCCACGGCAGTCAGGATGAAAAGCGTTCGAATCTGCGCACGCTCAATCTGGCGAGCGGCTTCCGAACGTTTGTTTTGTAAATCACCGCTGGCGGCATCCACTAGTTCAGCACTCAGGCTACTTAGAACATCGAGCGGTTGTTCTACTCGCTGACGCAGGGCCTCCCAATCTCCTACTGACGCGAGGGTAGTAAGCGAATCGAGTTGCGAAGGCAGTACACCCTGAATCGTCTCCAGCGTGGGTAAGACGCTGGGATCGAGAATGTTATTCGGTTCGATTCCTCGGAACACTGTTTGGGTCCGTCTTAGGCTATCGTTCAGTTGGTTGCGCAGGGCAGGCGCTTCTTGCTGCAGGCGTGCAAGATTCCGGGCCCTGACTACCTGTTCTGATTCGTTGCGGAACGACAGAACAAGCGAGCGGACGCGCTGGACCTCCATGAACTGCTCGTCCATTTCCTTCAGGCGGTTTGCTTGAGTGCGCATCACGTGCGACTGCCAAAGCAGAATGCCTGTGCCCACCGACATCAACGCGATGATCAGGACAAAACAGAACGTCAAGCGGGTCTTAATGTCAACATTCGTGATGAACGTGATCATCCGTGCTACTTTGACCGACGGTGATGCGCCACCTTTTGGCTTTCTTACGTCGTCCATAGCTGAGCCTTGCTGGAGTGTCCGTTCCTACAACATCTCAACGATAAGAGAGCCCCGCACCACGTGCTATTTACGCGGGGTATGCTGGTTTCGGTTGCTTCAGGGGGGGCCTTTGGGGAAACCGGTGATATGCTCGAGTTCCGTCTCCAGCTCAGCAGCAGCAACGCGAGCGCTCTTCTTCCGCGTCAGGACGGAATGCACTGCCGCGGCATACGCACGCGAGACGTCCTCATAATTCCTACCTGCCACCGTAGAAGGACGGCTCACGATGCCATCACCTGGAGCCTGGCCGGCCGGTATCGATCGCGAGTATGCCTTGAGAATGGTTGGCAGGCGGTAGAACACAGTTCCCGTGGGCAACTCAGCACTTCTGCTGGCAGCCTCTAGCTCCGCCTCCTTGCGCAAGAGGAATTTCACTAGCGCGATTGCTTCTCGTTGGTGCTTCGACCTTCCTGATATTCCAAGGCCAAACCCGCCTAACGTTCCTACGCCCATCTTCCCTGACGGAACGCTGGTCAGACCAATTTTCCCGTAAATCATTGGTTTCGCAAGGTTGGTGAGGAAGTAGTCAGAAGCCCAGCCGAGCGAGAATGCTGCCTTGCCGGAGTTTTCGAAATGATTGACGGAGTCCAGTTCTTCGTATGCAGTTACGTTTGGAGGCGATATCCAACCGATCCAGTGCGCCGCACGTTCCCAGGCGCGTATCGCATTCACATTGTTAACGCTCACAGTTCGGTTAGCTTCGATAATCCTTCCGCCGCCTTCCGACGCTTGCCATTCCAAAGCCAGACAAGTCAGGCATTCATCTGCTGCCCCTGGCCACACAAATCCCCAAAAAGTCTCATCGCCAGTGGCGCGCTCGCCTTCCTGAATGCGGAAAGCCATCTTCTCCAGTTCGGACCAGGTTTGAGGTGGGATTTGATACCCGCACTTTGTCAACAAGTCAGTGCGGTAATAAAGCACACCGACATGAGGGTGATAAGGAACAGCAACAACTCTGCTCTTTACCGTATAGCTTGAAACTAGATCAGGCTCGGCGGCAGAGAGCTCCGAACTGAAAAAGGGCTTCAAATCAAGGAGTGCGTCATCCAGAAGTCCAGTCCAAACGACGTCTACGCCGAACACATCTGGTGTGTCCCTTTCCCCAAGGAGCTCCCGGATGAGCCTCAATTGTCCCTGAGAGGTTTCGGGTGCGGGCAGGTGTTTCACCCTGATCCCCGTTTCACTCTCGAACTGCCGCAGAGCTTTTTCGGATAAGTGTTGTCGTTGCAGCCGGTCATCCAACGACTCCGGATCCATAAACATAATGGTCACGGGTTCCGGCTTTGCACGATGGCAGCCCAAACAGCAGTCAAGAAGAATCGAACCCAGCCCGGCAATCGCGTTTCGACGAGTGGTATGCATGTCCTTAGTCAAGACATCATAGACCCTGCGGACGGGGCAGAACTACTTCGCATCGGTTTCACACCGAATCAAATTGGTTTCAAATTGTCAGTCGGCGCTTGTCAATGATTCAACGATGGGATCCCGTCAAGGCCAGGACCTTGCCAACGATGGTCTGCGATGGCCGCTGCGCACGAAGCGAGGCGGCACGCATCCACGGTGAGGCTTCGGTGGTGTGGGAGCCGATCCTCTTCTGTGGTGCCCATGCGGGTGCCTGATTTTCATTAGTGATACTCGTAAGGATACGCGTTTCGGGGATGAATTGTTGCTGGCCGTGGCAGGCGCTGGACTTTCGGTTGTGGCGAGCCTCCCTCCCGCTCATATTCCCGCAAGCGTTTCTGGTTGAAGGGTCGACGCGATGCTGTTTCGTTTTGGTCGGCAAGTCAGAAGTAATCCTGCCACCGACACTCCCAACGCTGTCGTTGTTCCCTGAAAACGATAGGACCCTATCAGGGCTGCCTCGACCACAACGGACGGACCTGCGCGAGATTTCTTTCGGGGCAGTTTTGACGGAGTTACGCATGGGCCTCCGGTCCACCCATAGGGATGAAAATCGTTTCGATCCGCGAGCCTTTACGATGGAATTGGCGTGGAACGGCGAAGGTCGGAACGACCCTGGAGCAGTTGAGGCCGTGATAGAGTTTGGCCCGGGATGCGTGTTTGAACCAATCTTTGTCGCGCCATTCATCCCGTAGGGAGGTTTGGTAGCACGTGACGGCGTCTAATGTCTTTGCACACGCTTCCTGCCGTTTTCACGCCCGGAGGGCGCGATGGCTGGCAAAGTAGCAGGAATCGACGTGCACAAGAAGGTTCTGATGGTAGTGGTCATAGATGCTGACGCGCCGGCGGCGAAGCCGGAGCGGCGGCGCTTTACCACGATGCCGAGTGAGTTGTGCCGCTTATCGACATGGCTTAAGGAGCATGGGGTCGAAGAAGTGGTGATGGAATCCACGGCACAGTACTGGCGGCCCGTGTGGCTGGAACTGGAGCCACATATCCGTTTGCACCTGGCACAGGCATTTTCCAATCGAGCTCCGCGAGGGCGCAAGCATGACTTCAAGGACGCGGAACGGCTGGTGCGGAGGCTGATCGCACAGGAACTGATTCTCAGTTTTGTGCCGGATGGAGAACAGCGCATCTGGCGAAACCTCACGCGGATGAAGCTGCAGTTGGTACGCGACCGGGTGCGCCTCCAGAGTCAGATCGAGTGTCTACTGGAAGAGATGCGCATCAAGCTGTCGGTTGTCGTCACGGATCTGCTGGGATTGAGCGGTCTTCGCATCCTGCATGCCCTGGCCAATGGCGAGACCGATGCGAAGAACCTGGCGTTGCTGGGAGACCATCGGTTGAAGTGTAGCGAAGAACAGCTAATTGAAGCGCTGACAGGAAGCTCGCATCCTATGCATCGGCAAATGCTCGCGCTGCAGTTGGAGCGACTGCGGCTGATTGATGAGCAAATTGCAAAGCTGAACAGTCTGATCGCGCAGGCTATGAATCCGCATCAGGATACTGTGATCCGACTGGCGGAAGTACCCGGTCTCGGCATCGATTCAGCTCAACAGATCATCGCCGAAGTTGGGGTGACAGCCGGCACGTTTCCTTCCGCGGCCGAGTTCACTTCCTGGGTGGGAACCTGCCCGGGAAAGCAGGAAAGCGCCGAAGAGAACTCCAGCAGCCGTTCGGCGAAAGGCAACAAGTACATGCGCCGTGTGCTCAACCAGGCCGCTAATGCTGCCGCCCGCAGCAAAGGCACACACTTCCAAGCGGTGTTCCGGCGTCTGCTGCCGCGCCTGGGTTATCAGTCCGCCGTTTGGGCTATTGCACATCGACTATGCCGCCTGGTCTGGAAAATCCTTCATGAGGGAATCCGATACATCGAGCAAGGCATCGAATTCGAACCAAGACTTCTCATCTATCGTGCCCAATCTCTGGCCAAACAGCTCCGCAAATTCGGCTACAACGTTCAGATCACTCCTGCCAGCAGCGCGCCAGCATAAGACTGGCGAATACAACACTGGAGGGAGTGATTTTCGACGGGGCCGTTTGAAGTGAGCCGTTGGCGTTTGCGACGGACGCGGTGATCTACCTATGGGATTTCAATGGGTGGCAGATGGCCGGCGCAGAGACAACGGTGATCCGCTATGAAGAGAGCGAGCAGCTGGATGCCGAGCGGCCGAAGACTTAATTCGCGACAATCGCAAATTGAGACTGGGCCATCGTCAGTTGAACTCCTCTCGGACCAGTTAGGATTATTTGCACACTGTGTGGTCCGGAACCTAGACGTTCCCCAACATTATCTATGTTCGTATAAATCACCAGATTGCCATCTGATTCAACATGGAAACCAAGCGAACTCGTACGAGTATCGGTTTTCCCATCGATCACTAAATGTGGGTTCCAGCGGGTCATCAATTCCTTGGCGATTTTGGCATCTCGAGGGTACATACGGAGCAGAAAACGCAAGTGGTCCGTCTCAGTCACCTGCGTGGTAGGTACTAGCTGGCAGCCATTCCATGAGAGCGGGTCGGGAAGGATCCGCCGCCGCACTTCGTTTTCATCGGGACTCAAGGTACAAGTGGTAGAGAGGATGAGCGAACTAGTGGGGACAGCCTGATATTCGTAATTGTGTACGAAGAATTTGTATGACTTACTGCTGACCACATTTCCCCCACTTAATGCGGCAACTTGTAAGACATATACTCCTGGTAAAGCAGTCGTACGTCGCTCCCAAAATAGTCGACCCCGTCTACCAAGTTCGGGACGAAATCCCCCCCTCCATCTGCCCACTACTAAGCCAATTGTTTCGTTGCGCAGCTGCGCGTACGCTGTCAGTGCAGAACTTGATGAAATGGTGCCACGCATCACTAATGCGTAGGCGCTTCTATGGTTCGGAAATATCCAGCCATCAAGAATCAGAGGAGCACCGGGTAATTCTTTGGATGATTCAAAAGCGTCTTGGACAGAGGGAGGAAACGTGATATCACTACTACTCGGCGATACATGTAGGCCCGGAACCGGATTGCCAGAAGAATCTCGAACAACCAAGGGAATACTCTGCACTGGGGCTGGTGCCGTTGATTGCGCTGGTCGATTCTGCTGACGCAGGAGTGCGACCTCGGCAAATCGCCCTGGACGCCGTGTGTCAGCGCAAAGAATATGACCGGTTACGACACCGGACGGGGCTTTCACCTGCGTGATCGCTGACGTTTGGGCCCAGCATCCACGTGCGATTCCCAATATGAAAGCAAAACTCAGACTTACATGAATCCGCATGTCCGGCTCTCCTCATTACTGCCTGCGTCATAAGCAGCACAATACCAGCAACTTTCCCGATATTGCATTAGTCAGTTCGAGGCCAGCTGCGCGAAAACGGGGATTTCGGCAAGTTCGACCCGCCGAACCCCGCTGGCCGTGTGAACTTGCTCTTAGTAAACGAGACTTACGGGCAGTTCGAGGATTCCTGTGGCCGGTTATTCGCAGGAACTGCGCCAGCGCTAGGAAGATCAAGGCAGATCGAATTTGTCGTTTAAGCGACCTGCAGACTATTCTCAACTTCGCTTTTGAAGAGAAGCCTGGATCTCGAGTATCTGCAACTGAACCTGCTTGACTTCTTTCAAGGTGTCAACCTTGCTTCGATAGATCCGGTACCTCAGGTCTTGAGTTGCTCCTAGAAAATACACGAAGCCTGCCAAGGGCAAGAAATACTGGCGCATAGCCTCGGTGGACGTTTGCCCCCAGAACCTTAAGGCCACCATGATGGCGACAATCACGTAACTTGCTGTGGACGCCATCTTCTCCCAAAACAGCGCCTTCTCGTGTTTCGCCAACAGGGCCGCCGTTTCTTCCCGGTAGGCGGCAAGATTCTCAGGCTGCGGGAGACGCGCCAGCAGACGCTCGCGCATGTTGTCATTTTGCATTTCCATAGATTCCTCCACTCAGAATTCCCTTCATTGCCCGCTTGGCATAATGCATGCGCGACTTCACTGTTCCTTCCGAACACCCAACGACTTCGGCGATCTCGGCGATCGACAGGTCCTGAAGAAAATACAGAACCAGAACCTCGCGATGCCTGAGACCGATCCGACTCAAGGCCTGGTGAATCGCTGCAGCGTCTTCTTCCGCAAACGATGGCTCCTCAGCTTCCTGAAAATCTTCAAGCTCAACCTGCTCGGCCCGCTCCCTGGATGCGTTGCGGCGGATTCGATCCACCGCAATGCCATGGGTGATGGCGTAGAGCCACGAGCGCAGCGAGCCGGGATCCTTGAGCTTGCGAATGTCGCGCAGCACCTTGATCCACACCTCCTGAAGCACGTCGAGACCACTATCCTGATTGCCGGTCAGACTGGCCGCATAGTAGAGCAACGGGCGCTCCATGACGGCAACCAGGTCCTCGAATGCGCTCGTCTCGCCGGACTGGCAACGGAGTGCAATCCACTCATAGGCTGCGCGATTCTTGTTATCCATGTGCGTTCATTGATTATGTCGAAGGAGAGGCACCCAAGGTTCAATTCAATTGCTTGAATTCGGTTTCGGCGAAGCGAAGAGGGCGGCTCGGTCGAATCGTCGCCAAGCGGAACTGATTTCGCTGACTGACGATTCCAACTGGGTGTCGAACTTCCCGCAAAACGGGAACTTCCCTTTTCGGGAACTGAACTTGCCGAAAACCCGAACTTTTAAGGCACTTCGGGATTGTTTCCGGTTTGCCCGTGATCCAGGCATAATCCCGAGAGGGCCGCCAATCGCCTGCAAAAAGATCACTTCCGCGTGGAGCCGACTTTTCATCCAGCGTCATCAGGTTTCCTGGGCGCGGCTCGGCAGATGGCTGGGGCGAGAGGGTCTCCTTCGCCTATCTGAGCATTTGAGCCGAGCGATATAATCAACACCCATACCATGCCCTGACCCCAGGCCCTTGGTCCGTACGAGATCCTCACACCGGTCGGTGCTGGTGGAATGGCGGGCCAGACAATTCGTCTGCTGCTATCGGATGGGCGAAGATGGGCCAGCACAGACAGTCCGTGGAGAAGTTGTTCGGCGACGCCCTGGATATGGCGCCCGAGGCCAGGCGTGCGTTTCTCGATGCCGCGTGCCAGGATGAGCCGGAATTAAGGCACCTGGTCGAACAGCTATTGATGGAAGACGAGCGCGCCGGCAGCTTCCTCGAAAAGCCTCCTTTCGATTTTTCTACAAAGGTCGGAATCCACACCCATACCATGCTGCTGACCCCAGGCACCAGACTTGGCCCGTACGAGATCCTCGCAGCGGTCGGTGCTGGTGGAATGGGAGAGGTGTATCGCGCGCGGGACACGCGCCTCGGACGCGACGTCGCTGTCAAAATTCTTTCCACTCATCTTTCGTCCGATCCTGATCTGAAATGGCGCTTTGAGCGCGAAGCGCGAGCCATCTCCAGCCTGAATCACCCGCACATCTGCGCGCTGTACGACATCGGTCAAGAGGATTCGGTGGAGTTCCTGGTGATGGAGTATCTCGAGGGAGAAACCCTCGAAGCTCGTCTCCGCAAGGGAGCATTGCCGATCGAAGAAGCGCTTCGCATCGCCATCCAGATTGCTAGTGCCCTCGACGCCGCGCACCGCAGGGGTATAGTCCACCGGGACCTGAAGCCGGGCAACGTCATGCTGACGCGCGGCGGGGCCAAGCTGCTCGATTTCGGGCTGGCCAAGATGGCCGGGTCTGTGGTGTCTTCCGAGGCGGACACCCTCGCACCCACCGCCGCGCCGCCAATCACGACTCAAGGGACGATCCTCGGCACCTTGCAATACATGTCTCCCGAGCAACTCGAAGGCAAGGAGGCCGACGCGCGATCGGACCTCTTCGCCTTCGGCGTGATGCTCTACGAAATGATTACCGGCCGCAGATGTTTTGAGGGTTCCAGCCACGCGAGCCTGATTGCGGCCGTGATGTCCGCCAACCCGCCGCCGGTTTCGACGATCCAGCCGATGGCCTCACCGGCGCTCGACCGGGTTGTCCGGAGGTGCCTCGCCAAATCCCCGGACGACCGATGGCAGAGCGCCGGCGATCTCCTCAGCGAGCTCGAATGGATAACGGAGACCGGCTCAAAGGCCGGCGCTCCCGCGCTCACTGGCCGAAGCAGGGGGACAGCACGAATTGCCTGGGCGGTCGCCGCGGTCCTGCTGGCTGCGCTAGGGGCATTGAGCGCTGCTTACTTCAAGTCCAAAGAGACGTCGCCCTCATCAATTGTTGTGCGTTCCAGCCTCCTTCCCCCGGCAGATACGCAGTTCAACGCCTTTGACAACTGGCTTCCCGCCGTATCTCTGGATGGAACGCACATTGTGTTCCCTGTCTGGGACGGTCGCGGAGTACGTCTCTGGCTGCGCGCCATCAACGATCCAGGAGAAGGGAAAGCGCTTCCGGGTACGGAGAACGGCGGCTTGCCTTTTTGGTCTCCGGACGGCCGTTCTATAGGATTCTTCGCCGACGGGAAGCTGAAGCGCATCGACATCGAAGGAAATCTCGTCCAGGTTCTTTGTGATGTGCCAGTACCGAGGGGCGGGACGTGGAGCCAGGATGGGGTTATTCTCTTCACGCCGACGCAAACTACGGCGATTTACCAAATACCAGCGAACGGCGGGACAGCAAGGCAGGTTACTGAACTCAACGCGACCCGCGGAGAGCAGAGCCATCGCTGGCCCGTATTTCTTGCCGATGGAAGGCACTTCCTGTTTTTCGTTCGTAGCGAACAGCACCCCGAGATTGCCGGGATCTACGCCGGATCGCTGGATTCGAAGGACTATCACCTGGTGGTCAAAGCTACCATGGGGCACGCCTTCGAGGCTCACGGGACCTTTGTGTACGTGCGTGACGGCGCAGTCGTTACGCAGCGCTTCGATGAAGAGAAGCTTACAACTGTTGGTGAGCCGGTCGCTCTGCCTGACCGTGTGGCATTCAATCCAAATAACTCGAGCGCTTTGTTCAGTGTCTCTCCAGCCGGAGTGATAGTCTATTATCCCGCCACTCCCGGTGGCCCCTTCACCCTTACCTGGTACGATCGTGACGGAAAGCGCCGCGATTCACTCGATTCGGGAAACTTCCTAGCGCCAATGGCCCTGTCGCCGGATGGAACCCAGGTAGCCGTCAGCCTCCTGAACTCCGACGGCATGAGTAGCGACTTCTGGAACCTGGACCTGACCCGCGGCACGAAGATCCGCCTGACCTCAGGGCCGGGAATCAAAAGGAACCCGGTCTGGCAGCCGGATGGGCAGTTCCTCCTGTTTTCTGTAGGTTTTACTGGAAGTTCAAACCGTATCGATCGCATCAAAAGTGATGGTACCGGGACAAGCGAGACCGTTCTCAAGTCGGACGGCTTCATTGACAACCCTGCGTCAGTTTGTCGCGATGGCAATTATTTGGCTTTTACCCAACACCCAAACGTTCCGGGAGGCCTTGAAAGGGGAGCAGTTTGGATACTTCCCCTTACCGGAGACCGAAAGCCCTTCCCATTGATCAACTCTCAGTTTGGGAATTTGTCCCCTGCATTCTCTCCCGACTGTAAGTGGATTGCCTATGTTTCGATCGAGACCGGACAGCGCGAGGTTTATGTCACCCATTTCCCCGACGCTACCCGCAGATACCGGGTATCGACACAAGGCGGCACAGTGCCGCGGTGGCGAGGTGACGGTAAGGAGTTGTTCTATCTTTCTCGGAACAGCGTTCTGGCCGAGAGCGGCGACGAAAAGGCGGATTCGATATCGCTTGGCACACCGCGTACACTCTTCAGCGCGGCCAACTATGGGGCGGCGTACGTTACCTCTTATGACGTGACGGCCGATGGCCGGCGCTTTCTGATAACTGAACCCAACTCCCCAAAGGGCCCTGTCCCCCTCACGCTCGTCACAAACTGGGATGCGGAGTTGAAGACAAAATGAGACTCGCCAGGTAACGAGCGCCTTGCAAAGAGGCCTGGAGATACACTGTGGCATCGTCGACAGTCCCAACAACTGCCGAGGGTACTCATACTCGGCTTGTGGCAGGTTTCTCGGCTCCGTCACATGGTTCCTGGTGACGGCAACCCTTCCATAATCCGGTAAGAGAAGGTTTGTCGGTAAACAGGAAGTAACCAGCCAAACGAAGATCCCAAGAAGGCGTCGTAGTGCATGAAAAACCGGGGTTTTGAGAAAGTTCCCAGCAAGTTACCGAAATCCCGACTTTGCAGGAGGTACCGTATTCATCATCTGTGGCTCGGCTCAGCAGGGATAAAGTGGTGATGTGAAACTCGACAGGCCCAAGCGAGGACTTCTATGTGTGGTTGCTGCGATGACGTGCGCCGTGGTGATAGCCTTTGCGTTTCGGGACACGCCTGAGAACGGAACCATTGACGGCCCCGCAGATCGAATCGTCATTGAGAAACATGCCCATACTCTCACGCTGTATCGACAGGGCAAGGTGCTCAAGACTTACCGGGTGGCGTTGGGCCGAGGTGGAATAGGCCCAAAGGTACAGGCCGGTGACAACAGAGTGCCGGAGGGTGTGTACAAAATCGTCGGGCGAAATTCTCACAGCGCTTTTCACCGCGCTTTGAAGGTAGGTTATCCAACTCCCGATCAAGTTCGCCAAGCGTAGGCTCACGGGGTCGATCCCGGTGGCGACATCATGGTTCATGGGATAAGGAACGGATTGGGTTGGGTCGGTCCGCTACAACGGCGAGTCGATTGGACTAAAGGGTGCATCGCCGTTACCGATCGCGAGATCGAGGAAATCTGGCACAACGTACCCGACGGTACGCCTATCGAGATTGATCGTTAGGTCAACGAACCCGACATGCACGGGAAACGGGGTTTTCGCCAAGTTCACCCGGCCCAGAGACGCGCCAACGCGAACTTGCTCAAAAAGGAGACGCAATATAAGAAGGTGCCCCCTTGGACTAGGCTGTGAGCGGTTGCCATCTCACCGCCGGAAAGGAGCACTCTTCTATGGAAGGCACGAAGTATATCGGAATGGATGTTCACAAGGAC
>NZ_JQKI01000111.1 GCF_000745965.1 Edaphobacter aggregans DSM 19364
CCGATTGCCTGGCAGCACATCAATCTCCATGGGCGTTACGAATTCCAGAAACAGCCGGACCTCCTCAGCCTGGACGCCATCATTCAGGGATTGACGGAATGGGCACCCCAGCGAGACGCTGCATCAGCAGCTTGAATCTGAATTGAACCTTTTCGGGGCGTTATGCAAAAACCCCCAAGATGGATCCCGTTCAGCTGCGGTTGAAGAACGAGCCGGCGATGGATGAGAGCCTGAACATTCCGTTCTCGTCGCGGCACATGAAGGAGTGCCTTACGGTGGGCGCGGAGAAGTTCGGCTGGTCGCGCCGCACGCCGGAGGTTGGCTCGATGAAGCGCGACGGCCTGACGCTGGGCTCGGGTGTTGCTGCGTGCTCGTGGATTGCAGCGAGGTCCGAGACCGAGGTGACGGTGGAACTGCTACAGGATGGTCGTGCGCGGGTGACCTGCGGGACGCAGGATATTGGAGGCGGCACCTATACGGCGATCGCGCAGGTGGCAAGCCATGAGACGGGTCTGCCGCTGAAGAAGATCGACGTTGTGTTGGGTGACTCCGCTTTGCCGCCGGGGCCGATCTCGGGAGGGTCGTGGGTGACGGCGTCGATTACACCCGCGTCCTTGCAGGCTGCGCAGAATGCGGGAAAGACATTGCTGCTCGCGGCGGTGAAGTCCGATGGATCGCCGTTCAAGGACAAGAAGCCGGATGATCTCGAGTTTGTTGACGGCATGGTGCGGCTGAAGGGGCAGACGCAGGGCGCGATTCCGATGGAGGAGATCCTGCGAATCGCAAAGACGAACGCGGTCTCAGGCAAAGGCAAGTCGGAGGGCACGCTTGGGGGCAAGCCGAAGCTGTCGTTCCACTCGTACGGTGCGCAGTTTGCCGAGGTGACGTGGCAGCCGGAGATTGCGCGTCTTCGCGTGAGCCGCGTGGTGACGGTGATCGATGCAGGCCGCATGCTGAATCCCCCCGCGGCGCGCAATCAGATTGAAGGCGCCGTGATGATGGGCGTCGGCATGGCCTTGTTCGAGGAGACGATGTACGATCCGCGAACTGGCGCGCCGATCAACAACAACCTCGCTGACTACGTCGTCGCAGTCAACGCGGACACGCCCGATATCGATGTGACCTTCCTCGACTATCCGGACTACGAGCTGAATGCGCTGGGCGCGCGTGGTGTAGGCGAGATCGGGCTCGCGGGAATTGCGGCTGCGATCACCGGGGCTGTGTATCACGCGACTGGTGTACATGTTCGCGATCTGCCTGTGAGGATTGAAGACCTGCTGGCTCCGGCAGGCAAAAGCATGCACGTGGCCTGAGGCCGCGGCTATAGCCGGCGGCCTTGCCGTATGTCGTTTTTCCTTTACCTGTAGAAATTGGGTAGTGGAGGCGCATTTCTATTCCCTTACCTATAGAAATCCTCTTACCAGTAGAATTGGGGGCATCGATTAAAGAGCGCAGTTGGCGTGGCAATTGCAGTGCAAAGCGCTCGCTGGGACGTCTCTGAAGGCTCTAAAATGCATGCGCAATTGTTCTACAGGTAAGGCATTTTTCTACAGGCTACGGAACATTTCTACAGGCTCAGGAATAGCCTAAGTCTTTTGTCATCAGCAAATTAGTTCTACAGCTAAAGGAAAACCGACACAGATTCGGTTGCTCATCCTCTGTTGACCATTGATCGAACGAGCAAACAGCGACCTCATCCTTGGCTACCGAACTTTTGTGGAAAGGGCGCCGGACTGGAACCGCCCTCCATGGAAAACTGTATCAATCGCCTTTGTAAGATCTACGGTTAAGCAAGACTTAAAGACATAGCCAGACGCGCCGACATCACGCGCTGCGCTCACGAAATCGGTATCTTCGTGCATCGTCAAGAAGATAATCTTTGCGGGACACTTGCTAAGCTTTAGACGTCTTGCAACTTCGAAACCACTCAGATCTCCTAAAGAGATATCCAAAATAACAATATCGGGACTGAGAACCCCTATCTTATCCAGAGCGGAAGTACCGTCGGAGAACGCTGCTGCAACTCTATATTTTGTTCGCAACATCTCCAAGACAGTCACAGAAAAAGCTGGGCTATCATCTACCAATACGAGAATCGGGGATGCCACGACCTGTGCCGCCATTGGGTCAATACCTATATCGCCTAGGCCCTGCGCACAATTGAATATATTTCCTCACACAGTAGCCATCTACTAGCAAAAGTATGTGCGGACCAGCCGCGAATTTGCCCACAGTCGACCTACTCAAAGCCGGTGAAATCGTCGGTGCGATGATGGAAACCAACCATCATTCCAAAGACTGTTGGCAACGACATGAGAATCGCCGCTCTCCACGGCTCAGGACTCCGCTTTCATTGGTGTTCGGACAGCACTAGGACGCGGCTTCATCGAGACTATGTTCTGTCTTTTCACTCCGAGCAGCCTGCACGCCTCTTGCAGGTTGTCGTTATTCCTTAACCTGTAGAAATGTGCTGAATGGCGGCCCAAATTATTCCCTTACCTGTAGAAAAGGGCTAATCCTTAACCTGTAGAAATATTCCTTTATCCGTAGAAATCCACGGCCTCGCGCAGCCCTGGAAGGATTCTTGCGACATGGGCCAACAGCCTGCGGACCATGGTCGGACTGAGTTTCAGGTCCCTTGCAGCTTCTTCTACGACTGTTGGGCTCCTCCTGGTGAGCAGACCCGAGAGAGCGCTCGCACGCTCGCTGGCGCGCAGCCACTCAGCGTCGTTTCGCTGTCTCCATATCTGGATTCAATTTGCACCCGCCATGACGATCGCACGCGCAATTGTTCTACAGGTTAGGGAATAATTCTACAGGTTTAGGGGAGAAGCAAACCCTTTCGAATGGGTAAACTCGTTATACAGGTTAAGGAATAACGACAGCCACTCGCCCACCTGACGGCTGTTCGATAGGGGATTGAGGCTTCAGAAGCCACAGCGCAGAGTGGCCGTCTCCCCCAAGGTGTGGCCGAAGCAATTCGTCGACCGCGATGCCCGGTCATCGTCGAGGCATTTCCTCGGGGTGATGAACGAACAGGCGACAAGTTTCTGGATGTCGTCCGAAAGAAATGACACTCTGGTGTGACGATTCGGAGCGACGGTCAGAAGCACGGTGCGGACGCACAAACTCCCGCGTCGAAGTCATAATAGCCGCATCCGCTGTCTGCAATTACGTAAACTCTGTGACCGACTGTGACATAGCGCACCAATGCCGCTACGGCTGGAGTTCCCTGAGCTGCAGCTTCAGGCTCGGTCTGCGTGCGCACCTTTCTGGAGTGTTCGAACTGAAAGCCGGTTAGTTCTCCCTTTAGACCAACATTTCTTGAAATCAATAGCGCAGCCTCATATAACCTCCCGGCAGCTTCCTCATATAGGCGTGCGAGACGGGCTCGGTCCTCGTGCGTGAATTCTATTGTCTTCTCCATGGCTGGATCCTTATCTGGATGGCGAAAGCCCGCTCAGGCTCCTCAGCCTTCTCACGCGATCTGCAGAATACTCGCAGAGCGCCGATTCGCAGCGGAGTTGCTCATGACAGTTGGCCTCACCAAAGATCTGAGCATTCGGACAGCGAGATTATCACAAATTAGAGGACTGGGCGCCCCGAGTCAGCGTCGCGATAGCTAAAGTGTATGAGAATATGACTCTCATGATGAAGCGTTTGCAGGCTTCGTTGGGGAGCACGATGCCAAATTAAAAAGTTCGAGAGATTGAGGAAGAATTTGAAAAATTCGAAATAAGGCAAATGGATAAAATCATGTCTGTATCCGAGGAAGAATTAGACAGAAGATTCAAAGAAGCGAAGGCCGCCAAGACTGGAAAGCGATACCGCAAGATAGCAGCAAACCAGAACGATAAGGAGCCCTCCGAAGAAGGGTGATCCTCTTTACTTATCTTTGACTGGCTCTAAAGATTGTTTAGCTTGCGTTAACGTTGCGTGTAGAAGAGACGCTGAGTAAATTGCGCACTTGCCATCGCTGAACGTGATGATTACGCCGCCACTCATTCTATCCGCCGAAAGTATGCGGGAGCAAGATCGTTTGTCATGAGAATACTTTGCACTAGCTGGCTTTGGGGAGTCGGTCGCTTAGTAGACAGAACTTCTTAGAAAGGGACTTCTGTTTTGCCTGTCAGTTGCTTAACCCACGCATTCATTTTTCATGAGCTGATCGGTGTCAGAAAAGAGTTTCGGATTCCTTTGAGATTCGCGGGTATCTCAATCACGGAAGAGTAGCGGTCAGGGGTGATTCAAGCCTGCCTGGCCAGTCCTGGATTCCACCGTCGAGGCTGCGAGCGTTCGTAAAACCGTAGGCCTGGAAGTAGGCTGCTTTGTCGAGGCTCCTCCGTCCCTCGTTGGAGTAGAAAACGATCGGGGTCTCCTTAGACCAGGAATCGAGCGCGTTGAAGGTCAATTCCACCGTGACCGGCCGCGCACCCACGAGGTGGCCTGCCTGCCATTCGCTGGTTGATCTCGTATCGAGAAGCCGCAGGCCCTCTCCCCGCTGGAGTGCGCTGGCAAGCTCTTGCTGCGAGATATGGATTTTCGCCTCCACGCTTGCGCTTTGCCGGATGACGGCGCGCACGGCCTCGAAAGAATCCGCGATGCTGTATTTCTGGCAGACCTCCGCAAGCGTGTCAGTGAGCTGATAACTGCAACTGGTACATCCCCCGATGTGATACCGGATAAACAGCGCTATCTTGGCGGTTGGGTAGGCATGGAGAATATCAGCCATCGTGGCGTCCGGGCCGATGGCCGGCTGGGCCGCGGATCCTTCTTCGCGGGCTTTTGCTGAGGCCATTGGCATGTCGATTCCTTCCGTACTTCCGATTTCGGGTCGCATTGCTCTCCAATCCTCGCAGCAGGCTTACATCAGGCCAAGCTGCAGCTGTGCCGCCATCGACATCAAGCCCTGGTTCCAGGGCGGATCCAGAACAACCTCGATGTTGCATTGGGTTACGTCCGGAATACGGGCGACCTTGCCCTCGATGTCTCGCTTGAGCACGCCGCCCATGCCGCAACCCGGAGCAGTTAGCGTGAACCGTACGTCCACTTGATTGCCGCCTTCGGCCAGTGGCGTTACCCCGCAGTGATACACGAGGCCGAGGTCCACGATGTTGACTGGGATCTCAGGGTCGTAGCATGTTTTCAATTGCTCCCAGACCATCTTCTCCAGGGAGCCCCCAGCCGCGCCTTTTGTGCTGCCTGGTGGGGGTGTGACCTCTTTTCCGATAGCGTCAGCGTCGCGGTTATCGATGCGGACCATGTGACCTGTCCCTGTCATCACCGTGTAGGAGCCGCCCAACGCCTGCGTAATCCAGACCTCAGTGCCGGTAGCTAGGATCATTGTCTCCCCGCTGGGGATGATGCTCACCTTACAATCGCGGCTAAGAGAAACCATTTCGTTTACAGCCATTAGTTTGCCTCCACTTCCTTGACTTGTATGTCCGGCATAACTTCCGAGAAAGTGTTCCCGCAGCTGCAACTATGTTCCGCGTGAGGATTTAGAAACATGTATTCGTTTCCGTGGGGGCCTTGCTTGACTCCCAGCTGAACCCCGTCGAGATGGGCCAGACTCTGCCGATCGACCCGTATCGTGATTCCTTCGCTCTCGAAGAGGTGGTCGCCGGGACGAACCGCCTCCGAATCGAGTTCCAGCACGTAGCGGTATTGAGTGTTGCTATCCTTGCAGCCATCGTTGACGACCCCGAGCCGGAGCGCCGTGCCCGCCGGCAACTTCTCCTTGTTGATGTCGCCTCGCACAACCTCGGCCGCGTTTGCTGTCATCGTAATCATTCAAGCGCTCCTTTCATTTGTACAGCCTGCTAAAACGCCAGTTCATTGCCAGCTTTGGCCGTGTCTCGCATTGCAACTCGATGGGGCGACTACTCGGTTGAAACCGTGTCGTTCTTCTGATCGAGGGCCGACATCATCGCGTGCCATGCCAGGATGGCGCACTTCACCCGCACCGGGAACTCACAGACACCGGAAAAGACAACCAGCTTGCCGAGGTTTGCTTCTTCATCCGCCTCGCTCGTCTGGTTCGTAACCAGCCGTTGAAACTGCGCGAACAACTCCTGTGCCTGGCTCTTCGTCTTGCCCTTCAGGCTGGCGGTCATCATCGAGGCCGAGGACTTGGAGATGGCGCAGCCCGAACCCTCAAAGCTGATGTCCGTGACCGTATCGTTATCGAGCTGCAGGAACACTGTGAAGTGGTCGCCGCAGAGCGGGTTGAAGCCCTCCGCCTTCCGGTTTGCATCGGGCAGGGGGTGAAAGTTTTCCGGCCTCTTCCAATGCTCGAGGATCATGTCCTGATAGAGATCCCGAACGTCCGATTCTGGCATCATGCGAACATCTCCTGAACCTTTGTGATCCCTCGCATCAAGGCATCGATCTCCGCTTCTGTGTTGTACAGCGCAAAGGAAGCGCGTGTGGTCGCCGGTATGCCAAAGAACTGCATCACCGGCTGGGCGCAGTGATGCCCGGTGCGAACAGCGATCCCCTCCTGATCGAGGATGGTGCCGATGTCGTGCGGGTGTATGCCGTCGAGGACGAAGGAAAGCACAGCGGCCTTTTCCTGCGCGGTGCCGATCACGCGAACCCCTGGCAATAGGGAGATCCGCTCCGTGGCATAGGCCAGCAGGTTGTGCTCGTGCGCCGCCACGTTGTCCAGCCCGATGCGCGTTAAATACTCGATGGCTGCGCCTAGGCCGATGACTCCGGCGATGTCCGGCGTACCCGCCTCGAACTTGTGGGGAAGGGAGTTGTAGGTCGTCTTCTCGAAGGTGACCGAGCTGATCATGTCGCCCCCGCCCTGATAAGGAGGCATGGCTTCGAGCAGCCGCTGCTTGCCGTACAGGATGCCAATTCCCGTCGGTCCGTACATCTTGTGCCCGGAGAAGGCGTAGAAATCGCAGTCCAAGTCCTGTACGTCCACCTGGAGGTGAGGAACAGCCTGAGCACCATCCACCAGCACGGGGATGCCGCGTTCATGCGCCATACGAATGAGCTGCCGCACCGGATTGATCGTGCCGAGGGCGTTAGACATATGCGCCACAGCCACCAGTTTTGTTTCAGGCGTCAGCAGCTTTTCATACTCCTCCAGCAAGAGCTCGCCGCGATCGTTCATCGGAATAATGCTCAGCTTCGCACCCTTCTCCTCGCAAAGTATCTGCCAGGGCACAATGTTGGAGTGGTGCTCCATCGCAGAGATCAGGACTGCGTCGCCAGCCTGCACCTGTGTCCTGCCGTAGCTTTGCGCCACCAGGTTGATGGCTTCCGTGGCTCCGCGGACGAAGATCACCTCGGCGGGACTGGCTGCATGGATGAACTGCTGGACGGCGAGCCGTACCTCTTCATACGCCTTGGTCGCGCGCTCGGAGAGCAGATGCACGCCGCGGTGGATGTTCGAACAATCCTCTTCGTAAAAGCGGATGATGGCGTCGATGACGGACCGCGGCTTCTGCGACGTCGCGGCGTTGTCCAGGTAGACGAGTGGCTTGCCGTGCACGAGTTGGTTCAGCGCGGGAAAGTCTTTACTGAGCTGGGCAGCATCGAAACCAGCAGCCACGGCGCTGACGCTGTTGGCAGTTGTGCTCATAGCGCCGCCTCCGATTGCTTAGCCTGGGGCAAGGCCCGCATGATGATCTTTGCCAGGTAGTTGCGGATCAAACCCGGATTCATCCGTTCCAGGCACTCGCTGGCAAAGGCGAACAACAAGAGGCCTTCGGCCGCAGCTTCATCGAGACCGCGCGAGCGCAGGTAGAAGAGCGCTTCCTCGTCGATCTGGCCTATCGTCGCACTGTGCGTACACTTCACGTCGTCGGCAAAGATTTCAAGCTGCGGCTTCGTGTCCATCTGCGCAGTGTCCGACAGAAGCAGGTTGCGGTTGGTTTGTTTCGAGTCGGTTTGCTGCGCGCCTTTGCACACCAGGATTCGGCCATGGAAGACGCCGCGCGACTCACCGTCCAGAATGCCGTTGTAGAACTGGTGGCTGGCGCAATGTGCGCTCCTGTGTTCCACCTTCATGTAATTGTCCAGATGTTGCCGGCCATTGCCGACGAACAGACCGTTGATCAGACAGTTGCCGCCTTCGCCGGCCAGCACCGGTTGTATGTTGTTGCGTACCAGCGCACCGCCGGTCAGCACCGAATGCGAATTGACTGTCGTGCTGCGTCCCTGCTGGATGCTGAGCGTGGAGACGTGAAACACTTCGGTACTCTCGCGTTCGATCCTGTAGTGGTGAAGCACCGCCTGCTCCCCCGCGACGACCTCGGTCACGACGTTGGTGAACGACACGCCGACACCCAGCGAGACATAGTCCTCGAGGATCGTGCCCTGGCTGTTCTCGCCGGCCATGATCAGGTTGCGCGGGTTCGCTATGCGTGGGGTTTCGCTGCCGGTATTGAGGTACAGAAGATAGATAGGCTTCTGAAGCGCAAGGCCCCGGGGAATGAACACGAATGCTCCGTCCTCGAAGAACGCCGTGTTCAGTGCCGTAAAGGCTTCCTTGCTGGAATCGGTGTAGCGCGTGAGATGCGGTTCGATTTTTTCCCGCTCCTTCAGCATCGCTTCGGCAAGGCTGGAAACCTGCAAGCCTTTGTGCCCCGCTGGCAGGCACGAAAGCCTCGACTCATAGCGTCCGTTCACAAACACGAGTTGCGCGGCCAGACTCTCCAGCCTGTACGGAGCGATGTCGTCCTCGGTGACTGTATCGGTTTCGTCTTCGCGAATCTCGGAGAGATGGAATGTAGTCTGGGCAATGGGCGCAACGCTGGTGAAGCGCCAGTCTTCATCATGGACGGTAGGGAAGCCCAACTGGCAGAAACTGGTAAACGCGTCCTCGCGCACGCCTCGCAGCCAGGACTCCTGGCGATGGACTGGCGACTGCTGCTGCAACTGCAGGAGGGCTTCCAGGTAACTCGGGAGCTGTTGTATGGTCGTCGACACGTTCGTACCCTCCATCAAACCGCAACCGCAGTTGCACCGGCCTCTGTCTCGACCCCAACGTAACCCTGTTCTTCGAGCGTCAGCGCCAGTTCCTTGCCGCCCGACTTGACGATCCGCCCATCGACGAGCACATGCACGAAGTCCGGAACGATGTAGTCCAGCAGACGCTGGTAGTGGGTGATGACGATGATGGCCCGGTCGGGGCTGCGCATGGCGTTGACGCCGTTGGCCACAATGCGCATCGCATCGATATCGAGTCCGGAGTCGGTCTCGTCCAGAATAGCGAGCTTGGGCTCCAGCAACGCCATCTGCAGAATCTCGTTGCGCTTCTTCTCGCCGCCGGAGAAGCCGTCGTTCACGGAGCGGGTCATAAAACTCTCGTCCACCTCGAGCAGTTTCATCTTTTGCTTATAGAACGGCATGAAGTCCATGGCGTCCATCTCTTTTTTGCCATGGTATTTCCGGACGGCATTCAGCGCTGCGCGCAGGAAGTAGGCGTTGCTGATTCCAGCGATCTCAATCGGGTATTGAAAGGCCATGAAAACGCCCTCGCAGGCTGCGTCTTCCGGCTTCATAGCCAGCAGGTCCTTGCCATCGAGCAGTATCTCGCCTTCGGTGACCACGTAGTTTTCGCGACGGGCCAGCACCTGCGCGAGCGTGCTTTTCCCCGAGCCGTTCGGTCCCATGATCGAGTGGACTTCCCCGGCATTCACCGTCAGATTGAGACCTTTGAGTATCTCGCGGTTTTCGATTCTCGCGTGTAAATTTCTTACTTCCAACATAGACATAGGCTAGCCAACACTCCCTTCCAAACTCACGCTCAACAGCTTCTGCGCCTCGACGGCGAACTCCATCGGCAGCTTGCGGAAGACCTGTTTACAAAAGCCGTTGATGATCATCGAAAGCGCATCTTCCTTCGGCAGGCCGCGCTGCTGCAGGTAGAAGATCTGGTCGTCGCCGACCTTCGAGGTCGATGCTTCGTGCTCGATGCGCGCGGTGGAGTTCTTCGCCTCGATGTAGGGGAAGGTGTGCGCCCCGCACTTGTCGCCGATCAGCAGGGAATCGCACTGCGTGTAGTTGCGGGCCCCCACTGCGCCCTTAAGCACCTTGACTCCGCCGCGATAGGTGTTCTGCCCGTGTCCGGCGGAGATGCCCTTGGCGATGATCGTGCTCCGCGTGTTCTTGCCGATGTGAATCATCTTGGTGCCGGTGTCAGCCTGCTGCCAGTGGTTCGAGAGCGCCACCGAGTAGAACTCGCCCACGGAGTTGTCGCCCTGGAGGATGACGCTCGGGTACTTCCAGGTGATGGCAGCGCCGGTCTCCACCTGCGTCCAGGAGATCTTCGAGTTCACCCCTTCGCATTTGCCGCGCTTGGTGACGAAGTTATAGATCCCGCCCTTGCCCGTCACGGGATCTCCCGGATACCAGTTCTGCACGGTCGAGTACTTGATCTCGGCGTTGTCGTGCGCAACCAGCTCAACCACCGCGGCGTGCAGCTGGTTCTTGTCGCGGGTCGGCGCCGTGCAGCCTTCGAGGTAGCTCACATAGGAACCCTCGTCGGCAATAATCAGCGTGCGTTCGAACTGGCCCGAATCCGCCGCGTTGATGCGGAAATAGGTCATCAGCTCCATCGGGCAGCGAACCCCCTTGGGGACGTAGACGAACGAGCCATCGGTGAATACGGCCGCGTTCAGAGCGGCGAAGAAGTTGTCCGAGTAAGGCACCACCGAACCCAGATATTTCTTCACCAGTTCGGGGTGGCGCTGCACCGCCTCCGAGAACGGGCAGAAGATAATGCCGATCTCAGCGAGCTTGGCCTGAAATGTGGTAGCCACGGAGACGCTGTCGAACACCGCGTCCACCGCCACGCCGGCCAGCCGCTTCTGCTCATTCAGTGGGAGGCCAAGTTTTTCGTATGCGAGAAGTATCTCGGGATCCACTTCATCCAGACTCTTCGGCCCGGCCTTCTTGGGTTTAGGCGCGGAGTAGTAAATGATGTCCTGATAGTCGATGGCGTCGTATTTGATGTTGGCCCACTTGGGCTCAGCCTCTTGTTTCTCCAGCTTTAGCCAGTGACGGAACGCCTTCAAGCGCCACTCCAACATAAATTTCGGCTCGTTTTTCTTGGTCGAAATAAGGCGAATGGTGTCTTCGTTTAGACCCTTCGGGGCCGAGTCCGACTCAACTTCAGTAACAAAGCCCCACTTATATTCACCCTCGACAAGAGAGTCTATGATCTTTGTGTCGGTACTCATGATGCCTCCTCCTGGAGTTCAACGCGTCCGATTCAACGCGTTTTGTGCAGTTGCAAAACTGAGGCCATCCTTAAACTTAAACCTGACAAATATTTCCTGTTTCACGTCAAAAAAATAACTCGCGAACCTGAACCTAGGCAGACATGCGAAATGTCTCCCCCAGCGACAATTGGACCAGCGCTTCCTTGCCCAGGAGTTGGGAGATTGGAATGCCGTCCATCACCCCCACAATATATTGTTCGATGCCTTCCCAAACCGGGCGTAGGGCGCAGCCTCCGTGGTGAATACATGTCCTGCGGTTGCCCGTATGGCGGCTGCAAATGTCCTTTGTCGCCCAGAGGCTACCGAACGCCCTTTGCACATCGCCGAGACTGATTTCTTCAGGGGACCTCGACAAAACGTAGCCCCCCTTGACCCCTCGATGGCTCTTGGTGAGACCAGCCCTCTTCAGGGTCCAGAGCAGCTTTTCGACATAGGGATAGGAGAGACCTTCGCGCCGCGCAATCTCTCCGCCGGCAAGAGGCTCCCCGACGGGCACAGAAGCCAGTTGCAGGATGCAGCGAAGACCGTATTCTTCTTGGGCTGTAATCTTCATCGGGGCGGTTCCAACTACAGCCATGGTCCCAAAACCATACTTTTTTGTCAAGTATTACGACGCACCACCGCCAGAGTAGGAACAGACCACCAGACAGGTATTGCAGTTTACTGTCGAAGAGAGGCAGGGTTTATGAACCACCAAAGGTTGGAAATGCGGACCCGTTCACCCCCCGATAAAACTCATCTCCACCTTCTGCTGCTTCGCTGTCTCCGCGGTGCGGATCTCGGAGTAGTTGTCGTCGCGGTGCAGCCAGATGGTGGCGATGGCGTTGTGAATCTCCTCATCGCTCTTTCCGGTGCGCATCATCGACTTCAGGTCATAGCCCTTCCGAGCGAACAGGCAGGTGTAGATCGCGCCATCGGTGGAAAGCCGCACGCGGGTGCAGGCGCCGCAGAAGGCCTCCGTAACGCTGGAGATGACGCCGAACTCGCCCGCGCCATCCTGATAGCGCCAGCGCCTGGCAACTTCACCGGAATAGTTGGGGTCGACGGGTTCGCAGGGAAACACCTCGTGGATGCGTTTCACTACCTCCGCACCGGGGATGACGTCATCCATCTTCCAGCCGTTAGTGGCGCCCACATCCATGAATTCGATGAAGCGCACAATGTTTCCGGAACCCTTGAAGTAGCGGGCCATGTCGACCACATGCCTGTCGTTGACACCGCGTTTGACCACCATGTTGATCTTGACTGGGCTGAGCCCTTCGGCCGCAGCCATGTCGATAGCTTCGAGCACTTTGGCGACGGGGAAATCGGCGTCGTTCATGGCCTTGAAGGTGGCGTCGTCCATCGAATCGAGGCTCACGGTGACGCGCGTCAAGCCGGCTGCCTTGAGGGCCCTGGCCTTGGCTTTCAATGCCGATCCGTTTGTGGTGAGCGTGAGATCGACGCCTGGCAACGCTCTGGCCAGCATTTCGACCAGCCTCTCGATTCCATGGCGCAGCAACGGCTCGCCCCCGGTAAGGCGAATCTTTTCCACGCCGTGGCCTCGGAAGATCTTCGCCAGACGGACGATCTCCTCGAAGGTCAGCACCTCGTCATGCGGCAGGAACTGATACTTGTCGTTGAACACATTCCTGGGCATGCAGTAGGTGCAGCGAAAGTTGCAACGGTCGGTGACGGAGATGCGCAGGTCGCGCAGGTCGCGGTTGCGAGTGTCCACAAGCGGGCCTGCCGAATTGGAAAGCGGGCTTGCCGGACCGCACTCGAGCGGCGAAATGCGCAGGTTGCGTTCGCTTATGCGTTCATCAGCGCGCGGAGTGATTTTGAAGTCCATTCTGTACCGGGCCGCAAGTCAGAAACCCGCGCTTTCGCGGAGACGACCACAGGGCTAGTTTACCGAAACAAGGCGTGCGGTAATGGCTCCAGACATCCCCAAGATCGATCCCAATCAACGAGGGCGGACCGGACGCTACACGTCGTTTCCGAGATGGCAGATCGACTCGATCCGAAGGACCTGCTCTCATCCCATTTTTCAGTAACTTGCCGGACGGTTGGCATCTCGGCCGAACTTACCTATGGCACCGTTTCCCGGGAAGTTGGTCAGTTCGAGCTGGCGGGCAGCTCTACAACGTCTTCATTCGCGAAATTTACCAACGCATCAATTAGAGGAAAGTGCTGCCATTGTCGCTGAATCCCGAAAGACGAATAGTGTTTACGCAATTGAATCGAAGAAAGAGCAACGGCCAATTGGAAACCAATGACGTGGGTAATCGTCGCGAGTTCCAGCACGCCCTTTACCCCTCCCGCAGCGACGCCTTCATGTCTCCCGCCAAGACCGCCGCATAGAGTGGGTTGTCTTTCCATTCGGGATGTTGCGGCGCCATCGCCTTCATGCGGTCGAGGACAAACGCAAACTGGAAATAAAAAGGCTGCTCTCTCCACAAAGTCCCGTCGTTATCGAAGACTGCGATCCGCTCTTCGGGGTTGACGAATTGAGGGCCATCAGCCGTGGTCACCCCACGGACAAAATTTAGGATGCTTCGCTTCGTGGATCCTTCGTTCCAGGAAGGAAGCGGATCGCTGTCTGCCATATTCGGTCGCCCGGGCAATGGATGGGCCACAAAGACACACGGATCACCATGCGCCACTACGCACACCTGTGTCCGACCTTCAAACAGGAATCAGTCAGACGTAACGCTCCTTCGTTCGGGTTTGCTTCCAAGCCGGGCCCGGTCCTTGTCGGCAAAGCGAGCTAGCTGGCGCCGCCGACCCCATCTAACCAAAACGACGACAACGCGATATCTCGGTGAAGGAATAATCGTTGCGATCCACCTATCGCAAAGGCTGGCACGTTTGTTTCTTCGACAGTGACCGCAACCGGCGCCAGTTGCAGCGCCTGGCGTTCTTCAATAGCGACGAGGCCATGGTCGAGTTCACGCGCCGCGCCGGCGGCCCCAAGACGCTCGAGGACCGCAACATCTTCGAGATGATGATCCGGCGCAGCTTCGGCGAGATCACGCTGGAGTTGACCGCGGAACAATTCGCCAGGCTGAATAGGTAACCCTCATGCTGCCCTCCGGACTGGTAGGATTGCGGCCAGCGAGGTACGACCATGACGCTTGTAACCATCGGAGACTACACCTTCAATCCAGAAGCAATTGACCTCGTAAAGGGCGACCGTGAAGACTATTGTGAAGTCTTCTTTCGGAATGGAGAGAGAGTTGAGTTTCACATGTCTCAAAGCAATTTCAAAGGCGCCGTATTGAAGCAAGCCCCCTGAATTTATGCAGGATTGCGATGCCTTGAGGCACGGCGCAGGCTTTGGACATGGAAACTGGATATATTAAGGGCGAGACACGGCTAGAGAGTGGAAAAACAGTGGGCAGTTGCAGTGTTTGTGGTCTGGAGTTCGCCTCTGGAGCATCAGATATAAATACTGCTCATACAGAACTCAAAATGATGTTCGATGGCCACACTTGCCTTCCCACTAAGAAACCTCGCGAGGACGTGAACCAAGCCGCTGCGTGAATGACGCCCACCAACCCCGCCGTCGGCAACTGGCGCAATAATGGGCCTGAGATGCTGGATCCGCCGTAGGTCAGCCAACTCGGCGTGAGCAACTTGCATCTTAGGCACCGAAGGTGATCCACGTGAACCCCCTAAATTCTCCCCTAAAACTCCTGAAACAGAAACGTTCCTCAGCTCTAATAGATGCCCGAAGGATCGAAGCCAAACTTACCCGTCTCAGCAATTCAGCCGCAACGGCCGGAAGACGAACCAATCTGGTCTGCATCGTAGGAATGTTCCGCGACTACATTGCGACGCTAGACGAAGCCATCGCGATTTCCATAGTAAAACTCCGGGAATTGTCCGCCCTGCCCAACTGACGCCATGCAAGGAGCGCATGAAAACACTGATCCATGAGCGCGAACCATTCGGTGGCTGCAGCCGCACCAACGGCGGGGGCGAGGACCATAACGCCGGCTTCAGGAGCGGAGTCGCCGGCCAACCGAATGACGACACTCAGAGCTCCGCGTGGCAGCGCGGCTGGGCTGACGCGCAGGAGGTAGACCATGGGGGTTTTTGCATAACGCCCCGAAAAGGTTCAATTCAGATTCAAGCTGCTGATGCCGCGTCTCGCTGGGGTGCCCATTCCGTCAATCCCTGAATGATGGCGTCCAGGCTGAGGGGGTCCGGCTGTTTCTGGAATTCGTAACGCCCATGGAGATTGATGTGCTGCCAGGCAATCGGTGAGATGTTCTTAATTTCGTCGATGCCTTGCATCTGTCCCGCTTTTTGCTTGTGTTCCAGGAGACGAGACAAGATGGAGGCGTTGTAAAAGATGATGCAGTTGGAGATCAGGCGGCTGCACTCAGACCACAGATCGTGTTCATAGTCGGTCTTGAAGCGGAGCTTGCCAAAGCTGGCGAAGGAGACAGATCGTCGCAACTGGTGGTAGTTTTCATC
>NZ_JQKI01000112.1 GCF_000745965.1 Edaphobacter aggregans DSM 19364
TACGGCGTTCGGCATGCCGCCGATCCCTATCTGAAGGCAGGAGCCATCCTCGATTTCGGCTGCGATGCGCAGAGCTACCGTGCGATCAATCTCGCCCGGGTCCGGGTTGGGCAGCTCCACGCACGGTTGATGATCTCCCTCAATGATGAAATCGACCTCGCTCACATGCACGCCGTTCTCTTTGCCGAATACGTATGGCATCTCACGATTGATCTCGACAATCACCACCTTCGCGCGTTCGACGACGGCACGTTGCCACAAATTTGTCGGGCCGAAGTTGAAATATCCACCGTCGTCCATGGGGCAAGTTTTAAAGATGGCGATGTCCACGGGATCGAGAAAGCGCCGGTAATAATCAGGCACCTCTCCCAGATTCAGCGGCACATAGTTGCAACGGCCTGCGTCGTGTTTCCTGCGGTCGTAGGTTGAAAAATGCCAGCTGAAGATGTGGAAATGCTTGCCTTCCGGATCGTCTTCGATCACAGCGCGGGGGCGTAACGACAGGCAGGAGCGGATCTTGACGTTCGTTAGTTCGTCTTTGCGTGCAGCCAGCGCCTGATCGAAGACATCGGGCTGGCAATGCGACACGCCATAGTCCAGCCACATGCCGGATTTGACCAGGCTGGCTGCGTGTTCCGAGGAGATCGTTTCACCAGGCATCTGTGAGCCCTTTGCCAGTGCGATTCGCGTTTAGGAGAAGAGTTTATACCGAAGACCGCGGAGAAGGGTTCTCAGTTCTCGCTATCAGGCGATGTCATGACGCAGCCATAACGAGTGAATCACGGGCCACCCGCACCTTACCGGTTCCGATTGCGTCCTTTGGTCGCCGAAGACCCGGGGCTTAGCGCCCTTTTAGTTAATGCTCCTAAGCTGGGATGGTGACGGTGCAAAGAATTGGAAACTGAGCCGCAGTTGGACTCATACAAAATTCGAGGCGTTGGAGGAGATGTATGCCGAGCTCGTCCTCCAGCTTCACCAGCAGTCGTTCAATGTGAAGCTGCTGTGCAGCAACACCCTCCTTGAAAACCGGTCCTATGTTAATCACCATGCTTCCATCGGAACTGAGAATTTTTGCCACTTATCACACAGCTCTAGAAGCCAGCCAACCCAACGATCAGGCGGGACATTACCGTCATAGACTCACATTGATTTTTGAGTATCGGTGAGATAGCGCACAGACAGCAGGGCCCACTTCAGTCCATTGTAATTAGACAATTTATACTCAAAGTATTCCCCAGCGTTTGTAAGATAACGATTCGCGGTAAGGTTCGCCCCATCGGGTTTATGAGACGACCGAAAAGGGCAAAATCACCAATGTAAATTGGAGGCATCCATGCGCAGTGTATTAGTGCCTTTCGCTCTGAATCTCTCCTTCGCTCTCCTCGCTGCTCAAGCGGCGGCCGCTCAGAAGTTCGCAATCACTGATCTCGGTACCCTGCCCGGAGGAATGGACAGCGTGGGATATGGCATCAACGAGTCCGGCCAAGTAACAGGTTATTCGGGGACCCCCGAGGGTCCTGTACGTGCTTTTTTGTATAGCGAAGGGAAGATGTCGGACTTGGGCACACTGCCTGGGGGGAACAGGAGCGTTGGATATGCCATCACCGGGGGTGGGAAGAGAGGGAGAAAGGAGTGGGGAAGAGAGGACGAGAGGAGAGAGCGAGGAGGAGAAAGAATCCAGGTGACAGGTCAGTCGAACACCGCAGAGGGTGCGAACCACGCTTTCCTGTACAGCAACGGCACGATGTCCGATTTGGGCACCCTGCCCAATTTGCCCAGCCAGGACAGCTACAGCGCTGGACTTGCCATCAACGAGTCTGGCCAGGTGACAGGCGTTTCAGGGATCTTTCAGGGTCATGGACATGCTTTTTTGTATAGCCACGGCAAGATGTCGGATTTGGGCACCCTGCCTGGGGGAAGCGACAGCGCAGGATCCGGCATCAATGAGTCCGGCGAGGTGACAGGCATTGCTGATAGCGCAGGGTTATGCTGTCACGCTTTTCTGTATAGCCATGGCAAGATGTCGGATCTCGGAACGCTGCCCGGGGGGAGCACAAGCAGTGGAATTGGCATCAACGAGTTCGGTGAGGTGACAGGCTCCTCGGATGCCGCCCAGGTCACCGGGGGCGACACCCATGCCTTCTTGTACAGCAATGGCAGGATGCTCGACTTGGGCACGCTGCCCGGGCAATCTTCGAGTATCGGTCAGGGGATTAACCGGTCCGGGCAAGTGGTAGGTTTCACGTCTTCCGGGCAGTTCTCAAACTTCCGCGCTTTCCTGTACAACGATGGCGTCATGAAAGATCTCAATGACCTGATCGAGACGAATTCAGGGTGGTCTCTTTGGTTTGCCTACTCGATCAACGATCGCGGACAGATTACGGGATATGGCACCAACAACGGAGCAATTCATGCGTTTCTACTCACTCCAGTGTGCTCAGATGTGCACGGTTGGACCGACAGAGAGCATGGCAGAGACGACAGCTGCGACTAGGAAAAGCGGGCGATGCGCGCGCGGAACGCGAACCGTCTCACCTAAGAGCACGGCTTCAGCTGCCCCGAACCGTGCCCTGAGGGAGAGGCGCTTCACAGCCCTAAGCTACTGCTTTTCCACAGCCCACCAACCAAAAAGCCTGTCAAGCCCCTATCTTCCATAAATTGAACAAAATAAACCACATCCAAGTTGCCGATTAATTTCCCTCACCACGCTATACTTTAACTAGACCTCAACCAAAGCCCGGCGCGTCGAGCCGGGCTTTTTCCATTAACTCGCAAGCCAGAAGCAGGGAAGTACCCCACTAAACCACCTGTTTCTAAAAGTTTGCACAAAAAGTACGGAGGGCCCCCCCATGGACGACGCAGCAAACCTCATCGAGCAGATCAAAGACAGCACCACAACCTACCGCAAACACCAGTGCCGCCACACCATGCCCGAAGGCACCCGCTGCGGCTCCCCAGCCATGACCGGAGAACGGTACTGTTACTATCACCACGCCACCCGGAAACCCGTCGCAGACGCACGCCAGCGCCGCGCCCGCCGCAACTCCTTCGACATGCCCTCTCCCAACTCCCGCGCCGAGATCCAGGACAGCATCGGCCGCATCATCTCCCACGTCGCCGGCAACGACATCGATCTCCGCCGCGCCGGTCTCCTCCTCTACGCCCTCCAGCTAGCCTCCACCAACCTCACCGAGCACCAACGCCACCACAAAACCGCCAAGCCCAACCTCTCGACCGACCCAGAGCCAGCCCGAAAGCTCGAACACCCCCACTACCGCACCGGCCCCAAACCCCAGTTCGCTCCAAACGGCGAACCCATCTCCACCATTCAGATCACGCAACCGCAACCCGAAGACTCTGCCCCCGACTTCACTGCGCCGCCCGCAAAGTGGCATCGCCTCAACCCCGCCACAGGCCGCCTCCTCCTCGAACAGCTCGGCCGCCACCACGGCCGCGAACTGCTCCCCGGCTCACCCGAAGGACCGCCGCAACCACGCCGGAGCTTCCACCGAAGTCCTCGCCACCGTCCAAGCCGTCGCTGTCAGATCTAAAGTTGTCATTTCGACCGGAGCGGCGCAGCCGCGGAGTGGAGAAACCTGCTTCTTCACCGACGCCGCAGACAGCGCAACTGACACAGCAGACGCAACCGGCTGCTATCCTCCGAATGATGGCCTCCGCCACCAAACCAGCAGGGAAGTCCGTCTCCATCGCCGGAGCCACCACCGCGCTCATCCTTCTCACCGCGCTCAACTTCGTCAACTACATCGATCGCTATATCCTCCCCGGCGTTCAGGAGCAGATCAAAGGCGAGTTCCGCCTCACCGACGAGCACATCGGAACCCTCACCTTCTGGTTCATGATCGCCTACATGGCCACCTCGCCCGTCACAGGCTGGCTCGGCGACCGTTTCCCGCGCAAACCCATGATCGTCGTCGCCGCCCTCTTCTGGTCCGGCATCAACTTCTTCACCGCCTCCGTCACCTCCTACGACTCGCTCAACCTCCGTCACGCCGCCCTCGGAATCGGTGAGGCAAGCTTCGGAATCTTCGCCCCCGCGCTCCTCTCGGACTTCTATCCGCCCGAGCAGCGCAATCGCGTTCTTACCATCTTCAACGTCGCCATCCCCGTCGGAGCCGCCCTCGGCTACCTCGTCGGCGGAGTCATCGGCGAGCGCTACGGCTGGCGCCACGCCTTCATCGTCTCCGCCATCCCCGGAGTCATCATCGCTCTCCTCATCCTCTTCTTCATGAAGGAGCCCGAACGCGGAGCCAGCCAGCACGAAAAAGCGAAGCTCGAGAAGAGAACCGTCCTCACCCTCATCAAGAACAAGGCGTACCTCGCCTCCATCCTCGGCTACGCCGCCGTAACATTTTCCCTCGGCGGAATCTCCTGGTGGATGCCGTCCTTCCTCCAGCGCATCGGCGGACGAACACAATCGAACGCCGCCTTCCTCATGGGAGCCATCACTGTCGTCACCGGCCTCCTCGGAACCATCACCGGAGGCGTCATCGCCCAGCGCTGGTCAAAGAAAACTCCAAAGGCTCTCTACCTCGTACCAGCCATCAGCGCCGCCCTTGCCGTTCCGCCGGCGCTGGTCTGCTTCTTCGGTCCGCATAACCTGACCGTTCCATCGCTCGCACTCGCCATCTTCCTCATCTTCCTCGGAACCGGCCCGGTGAACGCAGCCACCATGAACGCCGTCCGCCCCGAGGTCCGCGCCACCGCAATGGCCGGACAACTCTTCATCATCCACGCGCTCGGCGACGCCATCTCGCCCCGCATCATCGGAGCCGTCAGCGACCGCTCCACCCTCAACCTCGGCCTCGGCTCCACCCTCATCACCCTGCTGCTCGCCGCCGTCATCTTCTTCATCGGCGCGCGCTACGCTCCGCCGCTGACCGAAGAAGCTCCCATCGCAGCCGCATGAAGCTCCTCGCCTGGCTCATCGCCCTCGCGTGGCTCTGGAAAGCGATCACCGCAGCCCGCGGCCTCCCGCGAATCACAAACCTCCTCGAGCCACAATTCGACCTCGAGCCCGCAGGCGCACCATCCATCGTCGTCATCGTTCCCGCGCGCAACGAGGAACAAGCGCTGCCCGCAGCCCTCGCCTCGCTCCTCGCGCAGGACTACAACAACCTGAGAATCATCGCCGTCGACGACCGCTCCACCGACCGAACCGCAGCCATCCTCGACACACTCGCAGCGCAGAACCCCGCGCGCCTCCGCGCCCTGCACGTCAAGGAACTCCCGCACGGCTGGCTCGGCAAACCGCACGCGATGGCGCTCGCCGCCCGCCACGCCATCGCCGTCGATCAACCTGATTACCTGCTCTTCACCGACGCCGACGTCCTTTTCACCCCGCAGGCAATCCGGCGATCGCTCGCGCAGGCCGTCATCACGAACGCCGACCACTTCGTCACCTTCCCAACTCCGATCGTCAAGACCATCGGCGAAGGAGTCCTGCTCGGATACCTCGGAGTGATGGGACTCTGGGCCGCGCGCCCCTGGAAAATCTCCGATCCCAAGGCCGTTCGCGACTCCATCGGCATCGGAGCTTTCAACCTCCTGCGCACCTCCGCCTACCAGCAACTCGGTGGCTTCGACGCCCTCCGCATGGAGATCCTCGAAGACCTCACACTCGCCCACCGCGTCAAGCTCGCCAATCTCCGCCAGCGAGTCGCCTTCGCGCCCCGCATGGTCTCCCTCCACTGGGCCGCAGGCGCGATCGGAGTCGTCAACGTGATGACGAAAAATCTCTTCGCTGTCTTCCGCTTCCGAATCATCTTTGTCCTCGCCGCCTGCCTCGGACTCACAGCGCTCTGCCTCGGACCGTTTCTCTTCCTCATCGCGACGTCAACACGCTTTGCAGCGGTCCTCGCCATCATCTCGATCGCCGCGCTCTACGCAGTGTCAAAGCGGCACTCGAAGATTTCAGTCTGGTACGCGCTCTCGTTTCCGGCGGGCGCACTGCTGTTTTTCTACTCCCTTCTGCGCTCCGCATTCATCACCCTGCGCGAGGGGGGCATCACTTGGCGAGGAACGTTTTACTCACTCGCTGAACTCCGCAACAACCGGTCCTCGAAAAAAATCTAGCTAACCGCTTCTTCAGACTCTTGTCTAATCCGCCAGATAGAAGAGAGAACTCAAAGGTGCTTGTTAACCAGGCTGCCTGCTGAACCGTTGTATGAGCGACGGAAGATCATGACACTCAGAACGACTCTTCTACCGAAGAACAGCAAGAGCTAACAGGCTTTTATAAATTCATCTCGAAAACGTGACGAACGACGGAACCATCGTCACCACACGTCGTAATCACGTCGTAAATCGCTCGCAATTCAATCACTGCCCTGAGGTGGTCTATGACGATGTTGCCGCTTGTTCATCGAACGAACCCGTGTGTCAGTTTCTGGACGCGAGCTCTCACTCTCTTCATCGTTTTGTCCATTTACGAACACGCCCGACCGCAGCAGCCCACAGCGACTGCGTCCAGCACCGACCTCGCCCAGGAACGCCATGTGATCGATGTGGCAGAACGAGAGCATGTCCCCGAAGCAACCATAGGCTATCTTTGGGGCCGGCTCGCCTCCGGCTACGCCGCACAAGCTGACTTCGCGCGTGCCGAAGACGCCTACTTCCGTTCGCTTCGTTTGTTAAAAGATGCACCCGAAGCGCAGAAAAACTATGCGACACTGCTCGACAATCTGGGCGTTCTCTATCTCGCTTACGATCGCAGAACCGAAGCCGAGCAATATCTGAAAAGCGCCTTTGCCGCACGCAAAAAGCAAGGCGACATAATCCCAATCGGAATTAGTCAGATGCATCTCGCCGAACTTGCTCTCGCCAACCACAAGTTCAAACAAGCGGAGAAGATCGCAACTGAGGCTCAAGCCAACCTAACCGCAGCAGGCGACTCAGGCAGAGCCGGCCTCATCGGCGCATTCGTTGCGCTTGCCTACGCCCGTTGTGAGCGCAATAAGTGCGCTGAGGGGCTGCACGATGCGGAACAAGCCATGGAACTGGCGCGCTTCGTCTACCCCTCAGATTCGTTGCCGACAGGTCACGTGTTGATGGCAATGGGATTTGCAAAATGGAAGAGCGGCGACAATCAGCAGGCCGAGAAGATGATGCTTGAGGGTATTCACATCGTCACAACGAAGAACGCTCCGGGAGCGCCCAACTCAAGGCTCGCATTATTTGAGTACCGAGACTTTTTGAACTCGATGAACCGAAGTCTCGACGTAAAGCGAATCGACGATCAGCTCGCTCTGACAACGCCGCAGCCATGCGCCAACTGCACCGTAAACGTCAACAGCATGTCCAACGCGTTGCGATGACGCATGACTTGAGAATCTTCGACTAAGCCTCGACCAGCACCCGTCCGTAACGCTTCTCGACGTACTCGTTCAGAATCTCCTGGAACTCCTCGACGATGCGGTCTCCCTTGAGCGTCGTATAGAGCTTGCCGTCCACATACACCGGAGCCTTCGGCTCTTCGAACGTTCCCGGCAGCGAGATGCCGATGTTCGCGTGCTTCGACTCGCCCGGTCCGTTGACGATGCAGCCCATCACGGCGAGCTTCAGCTCCTCGACACCGGCGTAATGCTTCTTCCACTCCGGCATCTGCTCGACGAGATAGCCCTGAATCCGCTCCGCCAGCTCCTGGAAGTACGTCGAGGTAGTGCGTCCGCAGCCCGGGCAGCTCGTTACCTGTGGCATGAAGCTGCGAATGCCCAGCGACTGGAGGATCTGCTGTCCGCAGCGAACCTCCTCCGAGCGATCGCCTCCCGGAGTCGGCGTCAGGCTCACACGAATCGTGTCCCCGATGCCCGACAGCAACAGAGGTGCAAGCCCCGCGGCTGAGGCTACGATGCCCTTCATCCCCATGCCTGCCTCGGTCAGCCCGAGGTGCAGTGCGTGGTCGCAACGCCGCGCCAGCTCCGTGTAGACATCGATCAGGTCGCGCACGCCCGAGACCTTCGCGCTCAGCACGATTTGGTCGCGACGCAGCCCATAGCGTTCGGCCGCCACAGCGTTGTCCAACGCCGAGACCACCATTGCCTCCATCATCACGTCGCGCGCAGGACGAGGATCGGCGGCCTTCGAGTTCTCGTCCATCATCTTCGTCAATAGCGCCTGATCCAGCGAGCCCCAGTTCACGCCGATGCGCACCGGCTTCTGATGCTTGACTGCGACTTCAACCATCGTGCGGAAGTTATCGTCATCCTTGCGCCCAATCGAGACGTTTCCGGGATTGATCCTGTACTTCGCCAGGGCCTTCGCGGTCTCGGGATACTTCGCCAGCAGCAGGTGGCCGTTGTAGTGAAAGTCACCGATGATCGGCGTCGTCCAACCCTTGTTCGCGAGGCCTTCGACGATGTACGGAACGGCCTTCGCCGCGTCGTCGTTGTTTACGGTCACGCGAACCATCTCGGAGCCGGCGCGCGCCAGTGCGGCGACCTGCTGAACAGTGCTCTCGACATCCGCCGTATCGGTGTTAGTCATCGACTGCACCACAACCGGCGCCTCCGACCCCACGCGAACTCCACCAATATTGACCGTTACTGCACGACGACGCTGTATCTCAGGCATAATTCTCCACCCTCAAGTTTACCATCCGGCACTCGGAACCACTCGCGATACACTAGCGATCAAGGCCCGGTAGCTCAGTTGCATAGAGCAGCGCACTCCTAACGCGAAGGTCGCAGGTTGGACTCCTGCCCGGGCCACCATAAACCTAACAAAGTAAAATAGATATAAAGTGATGCGCTGAGTCGATTTGCAGTCGAGACGGATTGGTACAACGATTGGTACACCTTGCCCTATTGCAGCTCATTGGGTGATTTTGATAGCCATGACAGATATATGGCATAGGCCGGTGTACCCGACACTGCATAGGATCCCACATATTTGGCACCGCCGAGGCTCGAACGAACGTCGCGCTTCCGATCTGGCTATCGTCCACCGGATTTAGGTTGTCGTTCTCATCTTGAGTACAATCGTTCTCGTAATGAGAACACGCGATACATCACTTGGGAACCTTCTTTTCGGCCAAACGCGGGGTCGCGTTCTGAGCACTCTCTACGGCACGCCAGATGAGGCTTTCTTCGTTCGGCAGATCGCTCGCAGCGTCGATGTCAGTGTTGGAACTGTCCAACGCGAGCTGACTACGCTTGCCGACGCGGGTCTCATCCTTCGAGCGCAAACCGGGAACCAGGTTTTCTATCGTGCGAACCGCGACCATCCTGCGTATGCCGAGTTGCACACGCTTCTTGCCAAAACTACTGGTGTATTCCATCAGCTTGCGGAGGCGCTTATCCCCTTAGCAAAAAGAATTCAATTTGCTTTTGTCTACGGCTCCTTTGCGCGCGGAGAAGAAAATGCGGACAGCGACATCGACCTGATGGTCGTGGGCTCAGTGACTCTCGACGATTTGCTGGAACGGCTCGCCCCGGTGGAGCGCTCCTTAGGCCGCCCTGTGAATCCGACCATTTATTCTCAGAAGGAGTTGAAAGTAAAACTGCAGGCAGATAACCATTTTCTGAAGGCCATTCAGAAAGGCAAGAGCACCTTCCTAATCGGAGACGAGCATGAGTTTAGACAGCTACGTTGAGAACGCCTGGCTCAAAAAAGAAGCGGCGAGTCCGCAGGAGATCACGGACCAGTTGGGTATTGTCGCTCGATGTATGAAAGACGCGAGCGTTGAAGGTATCTCCGATGATCTTCGCTTCTACACGACCTTCAACGCGTTGCTTGCTCTTGCTAATACCGCGCTACGCGCTAGTGGATACCGCACCACGAATCAGCAGGGCCATCACATGCGGACGATTGAGACGCTGGAATACACCATCCATGCGGATAGCAAAACCATTCGCAAGATTCTGGCCTTTTCCAAAAAGCGCAACATCGCGAGCTACGACGCTGCTGGAAGCATCTCAAATGAAGAGCTCAAGCAGATTCTCGTGACTGCTGAGAGTCTGCAAGACGCTGTCCAGACTTGGCTGACGGCGACGCATCCCGAACTCTTGACGCCGTAGCCTCTGCCAATCCGAAGGTTGTCAAATGAAGGGGCAGCAACATCCAACCCAACCGGAACGCCTGCACCGGCGATGCACGGAGTACTCGCACTGCGCCATCCGTAAAGGCTCTCCGCTTTGCTCCGACCGCCCAAGCGGCGCTGACGCGGCCTTGACTGCTGGCTCCCTAGCGAGCCAGCGCCAGATAGGAGGAGAATGTATTCTCCTCCTGTTCCACAGGAACACGGCAATGAGTTATTGGCGGGCCATTCGCTGATCGACCTCCTCACGCGATGTCACTGTTCGGTTACTCTGAACCATCCTGGGTGCCATGAGAGCACTGGGCTGTCGGAAGGTGAGAGACAGCGATACGACAAACCGCAAATGACTTAAAATCCGCAGACCTTGACCGGTCGTGGGGGTTCAAATCCCCCTCCGGGCACCATGTAATCAAAGAACTTACATCGAATTGGCCTCTCGATTTTTTGAGAGGCAAAAATGAGTTGGTGGCTGTTTTGGTGGCTGTTGGTTTATACAGTGTCACCGCGTGGCTGTTTTGCGCGTCATCGCGCTGCAGTATGGTGCAGACAGTGACATTCCCCGATGCACAGAGCGTAGCCGAGGCCGGACCGGAGTCAAGGCCGCACATACGCGCGCCGCTTCGCGGTCGCAGAGCCTTGACACCGGCCTCTGAGCCTCGGCTGATGATTCCTAATATCCGGGGAATGTCCTCATGGAAGTGAGCGTCACTTGAAGCCGGATGCGATGCGCTCCACCACCGACAGCCTGTGTGCTGGAGACAAATGGCTGTACCGCGCCGACATAGTGATCGACTTGTGGCCCGCCGCTTCCTGAATTTCCTTGATGCTTGCCCCCGCCATCGCCAGCCATGAGCAGAATGTGTGCCGATTGCAGTGCCACACGTAACCGCTGATGCCCGCGTCTTCCATGCTGGGATGAAACCATGAGCGAGTGTCGAAAGTTCCTTTGTTGCCCTCGCGCGGGAAAACAGGATCGGAAGCATGTTGCTTAGGACGTCGGAGCGATTCAATCGCGGCTACAGCGTCGGAGTTCAAATGGACTGTTCGCACTGAACCGTTCTTCGTCTTCGTGAGTTCGATTGTCTTGCGGTCGAGATGGACCTGCGACCAGGTGCAGGTGTACTGCTCGCTGAGGCGCATTCCGGTGTGAACGCTCACCACGAACTCAGCCAGGTGCTCGGGGAAACGTTTGGAGATGACCTTGTGCAGAGCGGCATACTCTTCCCGGCTGAAGAAGCGCAGACGGCCTGTACCTTCCTTCCGTTGGCGAACCAAGCGGGCCGGATTGACGGACACTTTGCCGTTACGCACACCTTCGCGATAGCAAAGGGAGACGAAGGCTTTGTAGCGATTGGCAGTAGCTGCGGTCTTGCAGTGCTCGCGAAGCCATCGTTCCAGTTCCTGTGGCGTCAGTTCTGCAGCATGGCGAGAGCCCAAGGCTGCACGGACAATCTCACCCTTGCTCTTGTAGTTCCGATTGTCTTTGTGCTGCGCAGCAAATTCGAGCGCATCGTCAATCAGTTCACTGACCGTGACCACCTTGGAGTTGCGCAACTCAGGCAGCTTGCGGCCTGCAGCAGCGTCGGCCTTGCGCGACTGGTACAGCTTGATGGCGTCAGACTTGCGCCCGACCTTTTCGCGGTGCCGCTTTCCTGCCGCGTAGTAGTGAATCCACCAGATGCCGCTGTCTACCGGATTCTCGTATACGCCTCGCACGAAATACTCCTCGATGGCTGCTCCATCGGATATAAAAATATCATTTATCCGATGTCACAGCCACTCAACTATGATTGGGCCCTTACTCGTTCTGGGCGCAACCATACATGGATGAGCACTACTCTGGAGGGAATCCAATTTCACCAAATCACGTTTTAGACCTTGATTGGCAGGCTTTGACGTCGTGTATGAGGTGCTCATCGCATCAGCCGAGCTTAAAGCGCGCGAGAACAATATCATTATCGGCTCACAGAGACTGGTAACATAGTGCTACACCTCGCTGGAGTCAATAAAGATAGGGATTTGCGCGTTGTTGGCTGTTATCAATGGAGAGCACCGGACCTTGTGCGTCAGCATACAGGGTACCCCCTCGTGACGAACATGCTGCACACGCTTCTCCGTCCGGATATTGCCGATGCCGACGATAGGCCAGCCGGCTCAGGATAGAGACTATGGCAGTTCTTCAAACACTAAAGCGAGTGCGCGAATGCGATTCGTTACCTCCCTGGAATTGAGTTCGGGGTGACTTCCCGGGACTCGACGTAGCTATTACTCTGCCCCTGATCTGACGGCTGCCTAAGACGAGGGCAATCCACCTGTGCGAACCTCGATTGGCGATTCCCAAACACATGGGACCGGTGTGGTTGAAGCAGGCAGTGTGCCCGTCTCTTCTAACTGACATTCGATCGTCACCCCGTAATCAAGCTCTCGCGGAACAGGGTAGCACGCATTTGGTCACGGCTCGTCACGTCAGGAGCCACAAGGTGATTCGCTTAGCCAGATCAATGCTCGGTCCATGACCTCGTTTGGATCCCCGGACGAGGTCCGGAGTGCCATAGTATGAGGCTGTCCAGCACATAGCATAATTAATTTGTTGCATTTCTAAAGGAACTCGGCTACTGTTCCGCCACAATTCATTTATCTTTTAGCACCTGGAGATTGCGCTTGCGAGCTTTGAGTCTCTTGCGTTGCACTATTGCTCTGCTGTCACTTGGTTTAGCCAACCCCGCCAACTCGGCGACATTTGATTCAGCCACAGTTCTCTCACGAGCCAGCCAGGCTTTTTCTGGCGGCAAACCCGTTAGTTCAGTCGAACTGACAGGTACGGCGCAGTGGTTTGCCGGTTCTACGAAAGATAGCGGCCCAGCAAAGCTCACAGCTAAGATAAGCGGAGAAAATAAGGTCGAACTTGATCTTAGTAACGGCGCTCGGATTGAAACCCAATCAGGTGTGGGGGATGATCGGGAGTGTACGTGGTCGGGAAAAGATGGCGTTGTTCATGAGGTAGCGTCGGCGAACTGCTGGACTGCAACGGTGTGGTTCCTTCCTCACCTTGCGTTACAGACTGCGGCCCTGCCCGCCGCTCTCAGTGTCCAACCCGGAGCCGTGGTCGCTCAAGGGCCTCAGACCGCTCCACACATTCAACATCAGCTTACGATTGCTCCCGGTAAGACCAAGCCTGCCGTAACGGCGCTCATCCGGTCGTGGAGTACTACAGATCTTGCTCTTGACCCCATAACGCTCCTTCCCAGTGTTCTGAAGTACAACATCCACCCCGACAATAATTCCAGCGTCAACCTGCCGGTAGAGGTGCGCTACAGCAATTACAAGGAAGTGTCCGGCATTCAATTACCCATGCACATCGAGCGTTATGTGAATGGCGGCCTTCAGCTCAGTATCGATATCGATTCAGCAGTTGTCCAATAAACATTTCGCCTAGTGGCTTGAGGTGTCTCAGTGCAGAGATTCTGTGCCTTGGCAGTCATGGTTGTTTTGTGTGTTCTTTCTACTACATTGATCGCTCAAGCACCGGGGACCGGACTCTACCCGTTCGGCTCCTTCGATCAGAGGGGGTTTGACTCCATCAACATCGGAAATCTGAATGTCCATTTCGAGATTCCGATTGTGAACAAGCCAGGGCGTGGACAGGGCTTCCAATACTCACTGGTCTACGACGGTCTGATCTGGTCTCCCGTCAGCTCCTCCGGGGTATCGCAGTGGACCCCCGACACGGGATGGGGGTTTCACGCCCAGTTGAATGGATCGAATCTAGCTATGGCTGGCTATTATGATAATAATCAAGGTCAAAAGAAATGCTTTTTGGATCCTCCAAGCTGGTATTGGGCAGTAACGACATCGAACTACGTTTATCATGACGCATTCGGTCAACAACATCGCTTTAACTACGCGACCGATGAATGTACAGGCACGACAACGGGTGATGGAAATTCCAGTGACGGTTCAGGCTATCGGTTCAATGGCTCGAATGTAGTAACTCGCACTGGATCACAGATAGTCGCCCCGTACAACGGAAGCAGTACCCCGAGTTCGATTACAGACTCGAACGGAAATGTTATCAACAATCATGGCGATGGGACATTCACCGATACTCTCGGTGTAACAGCGCTGACAATAACAGGCGGAGGCAATCCAAGTAGTCCGCGTGTATTTACCTATAAGGTGTCGAACCAGGCTGACGGTTCTACCACGGCTTCTGTTTCAGTCTCATACGTCACTTACACCGTTCAAACCAATTTTGGATGTTCAATTAGTGGGTACGGTCCGCAGGCTGTCGATCTCGTCGACCGAGTCACGCTGGCAGACGGTACATTTTACCAGTTTACCTATGAGGATACGCCTGGCTTCAGTGGATCAGTTACAGGCCGAATCTCTTCGGTGACACTACCGACAGGCGGCACAATCAGCTATTCTTACTCGGGTGGCTGCAACGGGAATGGCTTGAATGCTGATGGAACCATTGGAAGCCTGTCGCGTGTAACTTCTGATGGAACCAGGTCTTACACGCGCGCACAAGTCAATGCCAACGCTACGAGCACAACACTGCAAGACGAACTTACGCGGCAATCGGTTTACCAGTTCACAATCAACGGTGGTCTATTCTACGAGACGCATCGCCAGGTGCACGTGGGAGATAGTGCAACCTCGGTATTGTCTGATGTATCTACCTGCTACAACGGAGCTACTTCAAGTTGTGACGGTAGCCCTATCACGCTCCCCATCATCCACACGCTCACGGCGAGTAGCCAAGATGGAGGTTCACAGCAAAACACTGACAACTACTATGACAGTTCCACCGTCTGCTCACAAAAACGGATATAGCGGACTACACGGGCTCGCTCCTGCAAAGCACTAGTTATTTGTATACCGTAAACGGGCGACTCTCCAACATCTCTGTGAAAGATGGAGCGGGAAATCTTGCGTCACAAGTTACCAATGGCTATGACGAGCAAGCACCAACCTCAACGAGTACATTGGGCATTCCACAGCATCCGACTGTGCCTCCTAACCCGAATAATTCTTGAAGGTTGAAGAAGCGAAAGCTCCGGACATGTTGTCAAGACAGTGTTTAAATAAGCCAAAGAGGCCTATGCGTGTCAGACAATAGCACGACAGAGTGTTTGTTATTCCCTGAGATTTTTCCCAAGCCGGTCGTGGCGCAGTTCGATCAGCGGCAGGGCAGTTCCGATGGCGGCGCCATCCTGTTGAAGGCGGCCGAGCGAGGCTACGGCTTGATCGGCGGCTTGGCCGGGTGCCTGGAAGACAAGCGGCAAGCTGGGAAGATCGAACATTCGTTGCGCGAGTTGCTGGCGCAGCGTGTATTCTCGATTGCCTGCGGCTAC
>NZ_JQKI01000113.1 GCF_000745965.1 Edaphobacter aggregans DSM 19364
GAACTGCCGCACCGGCTCAAGACCGAATGCGTGGCGGAGACGCTGCTGCCGCCGCTGCCCCGTCTCCGTGTCCAGCAACGCTAACTCCTCTAGCCCGGGATGAAAATCGCAACCTATCATAAGCATGACGTTGGCTCCTTCCTCCACGCGGGAGCCCTGGCCTTTACCTGCCAAAAAGCTTAACCGCTGCCCATGGCCGGAGCCGACGTCGTTATGCAATCAAAGGGATTTCCGGGCATTGCAAGCGGAAAATACTGAGATTCTTCCCCTTCGGCTTCGCTCAGGTCAGAATGACGAGCAATGGGGCGATGACGGGGATGCTGGCCCGTGGGGCCGCTGGGACGGGGGAGCATCTGGTTCAGGTCTGTTGGGTGGCGGGGCGGAAGGTGGCGTCTCGGTTGACCAGGAGGAAGTAGAGGGAGATGGCGACGAGGGTGAGGCCGGCTCCCGAGAGGGCCTTCGAGACTCCGAAGATGGGGATGAGCTTGCCGAGGAGGAGGGCTCCGAGGGGGATTCCGGCGCGGAACGCGAGGTTGTAGACGCTCATGACGCGTCCGCGCATGGCGTCGGTGGTGATGAGCTGGGCGAGGGAGAGCATGAAGGACGCGGAGGCCATGATGGCGGTTCCGGCGAGGAACATGAGCACGCAGGAGAGCGGTAGCCAGCGGGAGAGCGCGAAGGCCGCGATGACGAGGCCGAGCAAGATGAGGATGAGCAGCGTGAGGCGGCCCTGTCCTTTCATCTTTTCGACGGCGGCTACGGAGAGGGCGCCGGCTATGGAGCCTGCGCCGGAGCAGACGAGCAGGAGGGTGTAGGTCTGGGGGCCGCGGTGGAAGACGGTTTGGACGAAGACGGGAAGGAAGCCGTTGAGGGAGAAGCCGAAGAGGGTGGTGCAGAAGGCGAGGATGACGAGGGCGGTCATGCCGTCGCGACTGCGGATGAAGCGGATGCCTTCCTTCATGCTTTTGAGGACGGACTCGGTGGATTTGGCCGGGACGAACTTCACGTGGATCATGAAGAGCGAGATGATGACGGCGATGTAGGAGATGCCGTTGAGGGTGAAGCACCAGGTGGCGCCCAGGGTAGTGTAGGCGAGGCCTCCGATGGTAGGGCCGATGATGCGGGCGAGGTTGAACTGGATGGAGTTCATTGCGATGGCGTTGGAGAGGTCCTCGGGGCCGACGAGGGTGGGGAGGAGGGCGGAGTAGGCGGGGCCGCCGAAGGACTGGCCGAGTCCAACGAAGAAAGACAGCGCGAGGATGTGCCAGACCTTGACGACGTGGGTGACGAAGAGGAGCGCTAGAAGGAAGGCGCAGGCCATCTGGATGTATTGCGAGACGAGCAGCATCTTGCGGCGGTCCATGCGGTCGGCGAAGACTCCGCCGAAGAGGGAGAAGAGCATGATGGGGAGCTGGCCGAGGAAGAGGTCGAGGCCGAGGTAGAAGGCGTCGCGGGTGAGGTCGTAGACGAGCCAGCTCTGGGCGAACTGCTGGACGAAGGTACCGATGGTGGAGACGCAGGCGCCGGTCCACATGAGGCGGAAGTCGCGATAGCGGAAGGCTCTGAAGATGCGTGTTAGAAAGCTGGAGCTGCGCGACATTCGGGGCGTGAAGACGTCTTCCGGCACGGTTTTGTTAGAGACCACCTACTTCATCGTACAGGGATGGATGATTGAGCGGTGGGGCGGTCGCAATTGTTGGGCGAACGAATGGGGGATTTGTGACCGAGGAGATAATGGCGCGTGAACAGGCAGTGGGCGATATAGCCTAGATGCCATTGGTTCGAATCCAGTCCGGCGTGAGCGTGGCTTGATGGGTGGAACGAGATGGCTGAAACTCGTGGTGACGGGTGGCCTGATTTGCGCGTGCCTGCCGATGCATGCGCAGAGCAGCGAGTTTTTGCCAGAGATCGATCTCTATACCAAGGTGCGCGACGGGGTGCGATTCCAACTGCAGGCGAAGCAGACGCGAGAGGCGGGTGAGCCGGTTCAGGCGGAGGTTGGGCCGACGGTGGATTTGTATGCTCACTCGTGGATCAGGCTGGCGGAGGTTAATAAGTTCGATCTTGATGACGCGAAGCCTCGGCCGCTGGTGTTGTCGCTGGGGTACAGGTACCTGCCGGAGGCCAATGGCGGGGCGGCGACGAATCGAATGGAGCCAGTGGGGACGGCGCGGTTTCCGGTGACGACGAGGCTTCTGCTGACGGATAGGAACAGGTTCGATCTGGACTGGAAGAGCGGCGGCTTCACATGGCGGTATCGGAATCGAGTGCAGATTGAAGGACCGTTTGCGATTCGTTCGTACCACATGAAGGCGTATGCCAGTGTGGAGCCTTTCTATCAGAGCCAGTATGGGAAGTGGAGCGATACGGCGATCTATGCGGGATGTCTTTTGCCGATTGGAAGGCACGTGCAGCTGGACCCATACTATGAGCACCAGAACAACACGGGGAAGAGGCCGAATCAGCAGTTGAATCAGTTTGGGTTGGTGCTTGGGCTTTACTTCTGAGTTGTGTTGGCGGTTCGGAGATCGCGGATAGATAAGTCCCCCTCGGCCTTGCTCGGGGCTTCGGACTTCGCTCCGGCCTACGGCAGTGAGGTGGGCCCGCTCGGTGTGCCAGGAACTCACCCGGAGCGCCGCGCCGGGCTGATATACTCGCTCGAAAAAAAAGGAAGAGGTCACTCATGTCGCTGAAATCGCAGCCGGAGGTTGTGGTTCGTGCCGCCACGCCAGATGACAGCTCCGTCTGCGGGCAAATTTGCTACGACGCCTTCTCCGGGATCAATGCGGCTCACGGTTTTCCCTGCGACTTCCCCTCGGCAGAGGTTGCCGCCGGGCTGCTGTCGATGATGTTTTCCATGCCGGATTTTTACTGCGTGGTGGCAGAGGTCGAAGGCCGCATCGTCGGAAGCAATTGCCTTGACGAGCGTTCTGCGATTGCAGGGGTCGGCCCGATCACCGTCGACTCCGGCGCACAAAATCTGGGCGTTGGGCGCAAGCTGATGCGGGCGGTGATGGATCGAGCGTATAGCCGCGACGCCGCTGGAATACGGCTGGTGCAGGCTGCATTTCACAATCGCTCGCTCTCGCTTTACACCAGCCTCGGCTTTGATATCCGTGAGCCGCTTGCCTGTGTCCAGGGACGGACCATCGAGCGGAATGTCTCCGGATGTGCAGTTCGGCCTGCACAAACTGCCGATATGGAAGACTGCAACGCGCTCTCGCGGCGGGTGCATGGATTCGATCGAGGCACCGAACTGGCGCATGCCATCCAGCAAAATACGGCCACCGTGGTGGAACGCAGCGGCCGCATCACCGGATATGCCAGCGACCTCGCCTTCTTCGGCCATGCAACGGCGGAGAGCAACCTGGATATGCAGGCGCTCATCGCCTCGGCGGAGTCCTTCGGCGGCCCTGGAATTCTGGTGCCCTCGCGGAACAGCGCTCTGCTGCGCTGGTGTCTGGCGAATGGACTGCGAGTCGTTCAGCCGATGACGTTGATGAGCATCGGGCTCTATAACGAGCCAGCCGGTGCGTGGCTGCCTTCTATCCTCTTTTGACGTACGGCGAAAGGCGTGGCGACACATTCAGGACCGCCGTTGCCGCTAGGAGCCGGTGCCGCCGACGGTCATCTTGTCTAGCTTGATGGTGGGCATGCCTACGCCGACGGGGACGGACTGGCCGGATTTGCCGCAGGTTCCTATGCCTTCGTCGAGGGCGAGGTCGTTGCCTACCATGGAGACGTACTTGAGGGCTTCGGGGCCGTTGCCTACAAGGGTGGCTCCTTTGACGGGGCTGGTGACCTTGCCGTCTTCGATGAGGTAGGCCTCGGAGGCGGAGAAGACGAACTTGCCGTTGGTGATGTCGACCTGGCCTCCTCCGAAGTTGACGGCGTAGAGGCCGCGCTTGACGGAGCGGATGATGTCCTCGGGCATGTCGTCGCCGTTGAGCATGTAGGTGTTGGTCATGCGCGGCATGGGGATGTGGTGGTAGCTCTCGCGGCGGCCGGAGCCGGTGTTGGGCATGTTCATGAGTCGCGCGGAGAGCTTGTCCGAGAGGTAGCCCTTCAAAATTCCGTTTTCGATGAGGACCGTTTCCTGGGTGGGGTTGCCCTCGTCGTCGACGTTGATGGAGCCTCGACGGTTGGGCATGCGGCCGTTGTCGACGACAGTGACTTTGGGGCTGGCTACCTGTTGGCCGATTAGGCCGGCGAAGGCGGAGGTCTTCTTGCGGTTGAAGTCGGCCTCGAGGCCGTGCCCTACGGCTTCGTGGAGGAGGACGCCGGGCCAGCCGGGGCCGAGGACGACCTCCATCTCGCCGGCGGGGGCCTCGATGGCGCCGAGCTGGAGGATGGCGGTGCGGGCGGCCTCGCGGGCGAAGTGCTCGGGGGACTTGTCGCCGGTGAAGAAATCCATGGTGATGCGTCCGCCGCCGCCGCTCGAGCCGCGGGCGGTGCTGCCAGAGCCATTGTTGCCGGTGGCGTCTTTGGCGATGACGAAGACGTTTAGTCGGGCGAGGGGTTGGGTGTCGGAGGCGAAGGTGCCGTCGGAGGCGGCGATGAGGATGCGGCGGAGCTCGTCGGAGAAGCTGGCGCGGACCTGGGTAATGCGGGAATCGTACGCTCGGGCGGCGACGTCGGCGCGCTGGATGAGGGAGAGCTTCTGGGCGATCTCGGCGTCGGCGGTGGCTCCGGCGATGGGGTAGAGGGAGTCGGTTTCGGTGTGGCGGAAGCCCTGCATGAGCTCCTTGGCGGGGCCGGAGGCGATGAGGGCGGCGGTGCGGGCGGCCTTGAGGAGGGCGTCGGAGGAGAGGTCGTCGGTGTAGGCGTAGCCGGTGCGCTCGCCGGAGAGGACGCGGACGCCGCAGCCGAGGGAGACGCCCTGGGAGGCGGATTTGACGAGGGACTCGTCGATGCCGAGCGAGGTGGAGGTGACGGACTCGAAGTAGAGGTCGGCGTAGTCGCCCCCGGCGGAGAGGGCTTCGGCGAGGCAGCGCTCGATGAGGCGCTCGGAGACGCCGAGCTTGGTGGTGAAGTAGTGTTTGTGGTCCGGGGCGGGAGTGGTCATCTTGATTTGATGATAGGGGTGCGCGATGGATGCGGCAATGGGAATGGATGCAGGATTGGGAGAGTACTGGTTGGGCTGACACGCGCCTGCCGGTGAATCTGATACCTTTTTCGGGAGAAAATCAGCTGGATTGAGGGGTGGTCCAGAGATGGTGACGATGGATCTGGTCGAACGTCTGGCGCAGCATAAGACGCTAGGCTCGGCTCCTCGGGAGGAGCTGGCCTGGCTGGCGGAGCATGGGTTTCTGCGGCGGCTTGCTGTCGGGGAGGTTCTGTCCCACAAGGGACAGGTGGTGGAAGGCATGTACGTCATTCTGTCGGGGTGCCTGGCGCTATTCGTTGACCGCGGGGCGGGGCCGCAGAAGCTGGTGGAGTGGCGTGAGGGCGATGTGACGGGAATGCTTCCGTACTCGCGGCTGGTGAATCCTCCAGGGAATTCGATCGCGCAGGAGCCACTGGAGATCCTAGAACTGCATCGGGACCATCTGCACGAGATGATTCGAGAGTGTGTTGAGGTGACGTCGATCCTGGTGCACCGGATGCTGGACCGGGCGCGGCTGTTTACTTCGACCGAGTTGCAGAACGAGAAGATGATCTCGCTGGGGAAGCTTTCGGCGGGGCTGGCGCACGAGCTGAATAATCCGGCGTCGGCGATCGAGCGCAGCGTGTGCCTGCTGACGGACAGGCTGGAGGACTTGGAGAACGCGGCGCGGGCGCTGGAGGCGGCGCGGCTGACGGATGCGCAGTTGGCGGCGGTGGATGCGATTCGTACGGCATGTCTGGCGAAGAAGCCTGCCAAGGCGCGGTCGCCGCTGGAGCAGGTGGATCGCGAGGATGCGATCTGCGATTGGCTTGCGGGACGTGGGCTGGATACGGCGAACGCTGGGCTGCTGGCGGAGACGGAGGTGACGTTCGAGGCGCTGAACGCGCTGGCGGAGGTGGTGACGGGACCGGCGCTGAACGCTGTGCTGCGGTGGGCGGCGGCGGGGTGCGCCGTGCGTAGCCTGGCGTCGGAGATTCAGGGCTGCTCGATGCGCATCTCGAGTCTGGTCGGGGCCGTGAAGGGATTCACGCACATGGACCAGGCGATGGTGGCCGAGCCGTTGGATCCGAGGCCGGGGCTGGGCAGCGCGGTGACGGTGCTGAACGCGAAGGCGAGGCAGAAGTCGGTGATAGTGGCGATGAATCTGGAGGACGATCTGCCGCGGGTTTTTGGCTTTGCGGGTGAGCTGAATCAGATATGGGGAAACCTGCTGGACAATGCGCTGGACGCGGTGCCCGAGGGCGGGCGGGTGGAGGTGAGCGCGAGGCGCGAGGGGCAGCGTGTGGTGGTGCGGGTGATCGACGATGGACCGGGGATTCCGGAGGCGACACGCTCGCGCATCTTCGATCCGTTCTTTACGACCAAGCCGATGGGGCAGGGGACGGGTTTGGGGCTGGACATCGCGCAGCGGCTGGTTCGGCACAACGACGGCGTGATCGAGTTTGAGTCGCAACCGGGAAGGACGGAGTTTCGGGTTTCGCTGCGGGTTGCGGACGGCGGCGAAGCTAAGTGATCAGCGGCCGTGGGAGGGGTCGTCGGAGGTTGCGACGCTCATGTCTAGATAGATTCCTGGAACGCCGGGGGCGTAGCAGTTGTTGTCGGCGGCGTAGGTCTTGCGGCAGGTGGCGGTGTTTTCCGGGCGGCGGGGGGATTGCGCGTACTGCCAGGCGGCGATGTCGGGGGTTCCGGCGGTGGTGAGGGGCGGCGGGGTGAGGCTGCAGCCGCTTGAGGGGGGGCAGGCGTCCTGGTAGACGAAGAGGGCGATGGGGTGGAGGTGTTTCGCAGTGACCTGTTCGCGGACGTGCTGGGCGGTGGTGATGGTCTTGCCGGGCGAGTCTTCCACGGGCTGGCCGCTGAGGTAGACGCCGGGGAGGTAGGCGGAGGCGGCGAGGGTCTCGGTGAAGGCGAAGAGGTAGGCGGACTGCTCGGGGAGGAGACGACCGCCTTCTTCCTGGTCGAGGAAGAGGATGGTCCCGGCGGGGAAGTGCTCGCGCTGGGCTGCGGCGATGGCGGCTGCGGCGTCCTGCTGGCCGAGTTTTTCGGGAGTGAGATTGCGGCGTTTGGCGCGGAGGATCTCAGCATCGAGGCGGCCGTTGAAGAGGACAAGAAAGCCGAAGCCGTTGCGAAGGAGGACTTCGCGCTTGCCGCGCCAGGTGTTGGTGGTCTCGCCGGGAGGGTTGTTGAGCCAGTAGCCGGTGAAGGCGAAGTGTTGGCGCAGGGCGGGAAGTGCGGAGTCGCCGGGGTAGAGATTGCGGTCGAAGCCGAGGTGCTGGGGGCTGGGCTGCGCGGCGGTTTGTGAGGCTGCGGGATACGCTGGCGCGAAGGCGAGATTCGCGAGGAGGAGGGCTGCTGCGGATGTGGAGAGAATGCGGCCCATAAGTCTTCTTTTCTCAGGGTACACAACGACCTATGCTAAGTTGCTCCTAAGACCTAAAAAGAGGAGCGACCCGGATGAGCGTGACTGTGGTGGACCCGCGGTATCCCGTTGGCAAGTTTGAGCGGCCTGAGACGATTACCCAGGAGGACCGGTTGAATGCGATCGCCTCGTTGGCTGAGCTGCCAGAACAGCTGCGCAATGCGGTGGAGGGGATGGATTCCAAGCAGCTGAACACGCCGTATCGCGAGGGTGGATGGACGGTGCGGCAGCTGGTGCATCACATCGCCGACAGCCATATGAACGCCTTCATTCGCGTCCGGCTGGCGCTGACGGAGAACTGGCCGACGATCAAGCCCTATGACGAGAAGGCCTGGGCGACGCTGCATGATTCGGCGGCTCCGGTGGAGTGGTCTCTGGAACTGATTGAGAGCCTGCATGCGCGCTGGGTGATGATGCTGCAGTCGCTGAGCGATGAGCAGTGGCAGCGCGGCTACCGGCATCCGGAGAACGGGCCGTCGACGGTGGAGGAGGCGACGCTGATGTATGCGTGGCACTCGCGGCATCATGTGGCGCACATTACGCACCTGCGAGCTGCCGGGGGCTGGTGATGCGGTCGATGCGCGGCAGGGTGCGTATCTGTTCGCGCAGCGCGGGGCTGGCTTTGTGTATGGCGGGGGTGACGGCTGCGTATGCGCAGAGCGCGACTGCCCCGGCGGGCTCGACCGAGAGCATGCAGGGGATGGATGGTGCGAAGAAGCTGATGCAGCAGCAGGTGGCCTGGGAGTTCTCCTCGACGCCCGGTGCGAAGCTGATCGCGAAGGAACGCTCGCGCACGAAGGGGGAGCAGGGGACGGTAGTGCGCTACGACCTTGTGACGGAGGGCCTGCCGCACGATCAGCACTACACGCTGTTGTTTTGGCCGCTGAACGGGCCGGTGAAGCCGGTGGAAGGCGGCATCTCGCTAACCGACGATGGCAGGCTGATCTGCACCGGTAAGACGAAGGCAGACTGTGCTCCGAGCCGTCCGGATGCGAATCCTGTCATTGATATGGCGCTGACGGCGGCAAAGGGCGAGGCGAAGCGCTTTGGCGTGATCTCGGATGACCAGAAGTGGAAGGCACTGGCGACGGTGGTGGCGTTTCCGATGATTGGCGCCGACGACGGCTGTTCGCTGGAGGCGCTGCGGGTTACGCCGGATGCGCAGGCGGTGATGATCCGGGGCAAGGGCTTTCCACCTAACGCAGTGCTGGCGATGACGTCGGACTCGGCGGGCGAGGTGGCGACGGGAAGCTGGCAGGTGAGCGAGAAGGGAGATCTGATCTCGCTGGTGATGCCGGAGGTGAGGGGGAAGACGGAGGGAAAGACGACGGTGCGGGTGAAGGCGCCGGCGTGCGCGCCGCAGGTGAGCTTTGAGTGGGGCAAGAGCTCGTACCATTTTGAATAGGCTGGAAGGCTGGTTGATGGAAGGGAGTCACGTTGAGCGGTCGTGCTTCATCTCTGTCTGGAACGTCGTCGATTCAGCTCGCGACTACTCGCGAGCAGATCGATCGCTGCTTTGCGGTGATGCGGCAGCTGCGGCCGAAGCTCGAGGCTGCGGAGTTCGCTGGTCGCGTGGAGGTGCAGCAGCGCGAGGGCTATCGGCTGGCCTATCTGGAGCACGAGAGCGCGGTGGTTGCGGTTGCGGGATTTCGCGTGATGCATGTGCTTTGGAGCGGCAAGACGATGTACGTGGATGATCTTGTGACAGACGAGGCGATGCGGTCACGCGGCTTCGGCGAGGTGATGCTGTGCTGGCTGATGGAACTGGCGCGGCAGGAGGGCTGCGAGACCTTCTCGCTGGACTCGGGGACGCATCGGCACCAGACGCATGCGTTTTACTTCCGCCAGGGGCTGCGGATTACGGACTTCCATTTTCAGAAGCCGCTTTAGTCGGCCAGCGCGGACGGGTGTGTTAGCGTTCCGCTATGCCTTTTACCTGCGGACGACAGGACGACGCGCCCGGAGTATCTCCAGCGCGGAAGATGGAAGAACAGGCTCCGGAGACGATCGCGGCTGCGGTCGAGGAGTATCTTGCGGCGCATCCGCGGGCGGTGGTGCTTGACGAGGGCAGGGTGATCTTCGATATGCGCTCGGCGAAGTACAGGCTGGCGAGTGAGCATGGTCGCTGCACGCTGCATCTCTGGAGCGAGGACGCGAATCTTGTCCGCAGGGTAGCGGCGGCGACTACGCGCAACGGCACGCTTCGGCTTACAACGATGCGCTTCGGGCAGACGCGGCCGCAGACGCTGGAGATCGTCGCGGACCGTGATCGCAGAATGCCGTCGGCGCGCGAGGCGACCAGGACGAAGTACCGGCGCGTGCTCGAGCGTGTGCTGGTACGCGCGTTTCCGGAGTGGAAGGTGGAGGGGTTGCGCGCGGCGATGGATCTGGAGAAGAGCTTCGGGCCGGCGTATGTGCGCGGGACTCTGGTGCAGGGGCAGCGGGCGTGGGCGGTGATTGCGGTGAATCCGGAGGAGACGCAGGCGACGGTCGACGGGATTCTGACGGTAGGGATTCTGTGGCTGGAGCACTGCCGTGCTTCGTCTGCCGGACGAAGAGTGTTTCAGGGGCTGCGGCTGATTGTTCCGCGAGGCTGCGCGGCGCCGACGCTGTCGCGGATGCCGTGGCTGAACGAACGCGCGGCTCAGTGGGAGCTATGGGAGCTGGACCCGCAGACCGAGGATCTGGAGCAGCGCGATGCCGCCGACCACGGCAACGTAACGACGCGGCTGGTGCATGCGCCGGATCGTGCGGCCGTCCGCGAGCGCTTCGCCGATGCGATTGGGCGCGTGATGGCGATGGTGCCGGAGCCGGTGCGCGGCGAGGTGGAGCAGGTGATTCGCAGCGGCGCGGAGATGGCTTTCCTGTTGCATGGTCTGGAGTTTGCGCGGGTGCGCTCGGGGTATGCGGGCAACTCGTTCAACGCGCAGGAGGAGATTACGTTTGGTGCGGGAGCAAGCGAGACTCCGCTGACGGCGGCGAACGAAGATGGACTGCGGGAGCTGGTGGCGCGGCTGTTCGAGCGCAGGCATGCGGGCGGGGACAAGCGCGATGCGCTGTATCGGATGCAGCCGGAGCGGTGGCTGGAGAGCGTGCTGCGGAAGGGTGTCGAGGCGCTGGATGCACATCTGAATCCGGCGCATGTGTACACGCAGGTGCCGGCGTTTGCGGCAGGGGATCGGGGGATGCTGGACCTGCTGGGCGTGCTGCGCGACGGGCGGCTTGCGGTGATTGAGTTGAAGGCCGACGAGGACCTGCACCTGGCGTTGCAGGGGCTGGATTATTGGGTTCGCGTGCGGTGGCATCATCTGCAGGGGGAGTCCGGAGGGCTTCGAACTGCAGGGATTGGAGAGTTGCAGCGCGCCGGTTACTTCAGCGGAGTGGTGCTGTCGCAGGAGTCGCCGAAGCTGTATCTGGTGGCTCCGGCGTTGCGGGTGCATCCGGCGACCGAGTTGGTGCTGCGGTATCTTTCGGCGCGTGTGGACTGGGAGCTGGTGGCGTTGGATGAACGCTGGCGGGAGAAGGCGAAGGTGGTTTGGCGGAAACGGAGTGCGGATTTGCGGAGTCTATGGAGTGCGGATTCGCGGAGTCTATAAGGAGCCTGGTTGATGCGATGGAGTAGGGCCGCAGTTGGATTGATGGTGTTGTGCCTGTGTTCGAAATCCGCGGTGCCCGCGGACAGACAAAACAACGAGTGGAAGCTGGCGTGGAGTGACGAGTTCAATGGAGCCGATGGGACGGGACCCGATCCTGTGAAGTGGAGCTTCGATCTCGGAGGGGGAGGGTTTGGCAACGATGAGTTTGAGACCTACACGTCGCGGTTGAAGAATGTGCAGCAGCGGGACGGGAACCTTGTGATCACCGCATGGAAGGAGCGCTATACCGGAGGCGATGGGATCGCGAGGTGGTACACCTCCGGGCGAATCAAGTCGAAGGGGATGTTTTCGCAGACCTACGGACGCTTCGAGGCGCGGATGAAGCTCCCGCTGGGTAAGGGAATCTGGCCGGCGTTCTGGCTGCTGGGCGAAGATGTCGGTAAAGTTGGCTGGCCGCAGTGCGGCGAGATCGACGTGATGGAGAATATTGGCGAGGCCAGCAGAATCTACAGCACGGTGCATGGCCCGGGATACAGTGGCGGCAATGGGATCTTGGCCAAGTTCAACCTGCGCGAAGGTGAACGCGTGGACGATTCGTTTCACACCTATGCGGTGGAGTGGGAGCCGGAGAGGATACGGTTCTTCTTGGATGATGCGCTGATTGTGGAGCGGACGCCGAAGGATCTTCCGGCGGGGACAAGATGGGTCTATGACCATCCGTTCTTCGTGATTCTCAACGTTGCGGTGGGAGGGTTCTGGCCAAAATATCCGGATGCTTCGACTGAGTTTCCGCAGAAGATGCTGGTGGACTATGTGCGGGTTTACGCGAGGGCGTCGTGAGGATGATCGTTGTGACGCTGACCTGGGTTTGTATGACAGCGTTCGCCGCAGCGCAGCAGCTACCGGAGATTCAAAACCGTGAGGGCGTAAAGCTTGTGGTCACTGAAGCGGATTCGGAGCCTGTGCTTCATCTTGTGGTTCCTGGTGATGCTTCTGGAGACACGATGAAGATCTTGTTCCCCGAACATGTAACGGTGAAGCGGCAGGGAAGTACAGACGCTGAACACCTGTATATCTTTCGTCCCGGCAGCAATGGACAGAGCGTGTCGTGGAAGCAGAACGGGCAATCGATCGGGTACGAGAGGGACTTCCGTGGCGGGATTCACATGCTCGCGAGAGCGACGCTTGACGATGACGGCGTGGTCTTTCACTACGAACTTATGAATCGCCCCGGCGTTGCATATGAGATGGCCGCTGCCGTTACCGATCCAAGGATGAGCTCGATCTTTCACGATGTGCGGTTGGAACGGACGTACGTTCATCACACGGACGGGTTCGATCTGCTGGCATCGGAGACGCCGGAGAGATTGACGATGCCGCTCAGCCAGTGGCTGCCAGTGCGTTATCTCGATTCTTATACGTGGCCTATCCCGGGGAAGCGAGTGAATCGGCGCGATGATGGGATTACTTACTACAGCAAATCACGCGCTGTGGATGAACCGATGATTGCTACGCTTTCCACCGATAGCCGGTGGGTGGCGGTGAGTTTTACCCGCACGACCGGGAATGTATGGAGCAATCCGGAGCTTACCTGCCAGCATGTTGATCCCGAACGTCCTTTGCCGGCGCATGGGAGTGCTGTGTGGGAGACGAAGCTGCTGGTCTTTCGCGGATCACTCGATCAGGCTTTGCAGAAGGTACGTGCGCAAAAGAACGACCTGAAGTAGAGGCTAGTCGCAATACGCGGCTTCGGTGAGAAGCGTGGCATCGTCCTGCACCGGTTCGGTTGTTGACTCGGCGGGGAGTTCCTGCTGGGTCTCGAAGAATTGCTCGACAGCGGCTATGACGGCGTTGCCGTTTTTGGATTCGAAGATTTGTTTGCGGAGCGCGCCGCCGCCTTGCACGCCGTGGGTGAACCAGGCGGCGAACTGCTTCATCTTGCCGATGGCGTCGCGGTTGCGTTTTTCGCGGGCGATCTGGCCCTGGGCGAGGATGGCTTCGGTGCGGGCGGCCTCGGCGGCCTCTTCGAGGGCGATCTCGTCGACCAGCATCTGGAAGTAGGTGCGGATCATGCGGTAGCGGTCTTCGTTGGCGGGGTGGTCGTAGGTGCCGGTGCCGGTGGCCTCCTTGGAGGCGGTGTACTGAGCGATCTGGCGGAAGATCCAGGGGTTGGCGGGGGCGGTGCGGCCGATCATGACGGCGTCGCAGTGGGTGGCCTCGACCATGGCGGCGGCGTCCTCGGGGGTGCGGATGTCGCCGTTGCCGATGACGGGGATCGAGACGGCGTCCTTGACGGCGGCGATGTACTCCCAGCGGGCCTGGCCGGTGTAGCCGTCCTCGCGAGTACGGGCGTGGAGGGCGCAGGCGTTGAGGCCATTGTCTTCGGCGAGCTTCGCCAGTTCGACGCAGACGATGTGAGCGTCGTTCCAACCCATGCGGAACTTGACGGTGAAGGGGATGGTGACTGCGGCGCGGATGGCGCGGAAGATGCGCTCGATCTGGGGGAGGTCCTTGAGGAGGCCTGAGCCTCCATTGCAGGCGACGACGCGCTTGGCGGGGCAGCCGAGGTTGAGGTCGACGATGTCGAAGCCTGCGTCCTGGACGATGCGGGCGGAATCGGCGAGGGTCTCGGGGTTGGAGCCGAAGAGCTGCGCGGCGATGGGGTGCTCGTCGTCGTAGTAGGTGAGGTAGCGCTTGCGCTTGGTCTCACGCATGCGGGAGAGGCCGTCGGCCGAGGTGAACTCGGTCATGATGAGGCCGCAGCCGGATTGCTGGTTGGTGGTCTCCTGTTCGACGTTCGTGGCGGCGCGGTCGAACCGCAGATCCTTCGACTCCGCTTCGCTCCGCTCAGGATGACACTTTTGAGAAGATTCGGAGCTGAACTGGCTGGCGTTTTTGATGAAGCGGCGGAAGACGGTGTCGGTGACGCCGGCCATGGGGGCCAGGACTGTGGCTGGGGCGATGGTGATGTTGCCGATGTTGAAGCTGGCTGGCACGCGCGCTTGTGCGGGCATCGCGTGTTCGACGGGCGAGTCCCACTTCTTCTGCTCGAGTGTGTAGCGCTTCTTCATAGTTGAGCGAGTCAGCTAGTTAGCAAGTCAGCTAGTCAGTTGAAAGGGCCTCCGCTGGCGGAGGCCCTTCGGGTGGATGGTGCGGCTCCCGCTTACTTGGCGGCTGCCTTGCCGGCGTCGGACTGGGCGAACTTGCGACGGAAACGCTCGACGCGTCCGGCGGTGTCGACCAGCTTCTGCTTGCCGGTGAAGAACGGGTGGCAGGCGGAGCAGATTTCGAGGACGATGTCGCCCTTGTGGGTGGAGCGCGTCTCAAAGTGAGTCCCGCAGGCGCACTTCACGGTGATGGTCTCGTACTTCGGGTGGATTCCCTGTTTCGGCATAATGATCCTTTCGCCGGACGTTCTTTACGCCGGCGTCTTGAGATTGCTTGAACGGATTCGCGGATCGCTTGCGACGGTGCGGTCACGTCACATCGATGTGCCTGTCGCGAGCCGGGCACCAAGCTGTTTCTATTCTAACATGTTCTGCTGCTTGAGGTACCAGTGCCCCCTCCCCTACTTATTGCGCAAGGTCTTCGATTGAGGGGATTTAGGTTGGTACTTTGGTGCGGAAGATGCTTGTTTTGCTGTGGTACGGCTAAGTGCTCATTCTAAACGGGGCAGTGGGTTTGGTGGTTCGTGCTGGCTTGTTTGGCTTCTGTTTCTATTTTACTGGGGTGGGTGGGGTGAATCGGCGCTTTTCCGGATTTATTTCCTGTAGGTAAGTTGTTGGTAGGTTTTGGGTTGTTGGTGTTTTGGGATTGTCTTTTGAAGATGTGGGGCGTGACATCTCTAACGACGTTGGCGGTGTCAAGGGCGAAGTAAGGCGCGGTCGTGGGGAGCGGGGTCAAGGGCGCCGTTTTTTGGCGTTCATCTTGACTCTTGACGCCGCTCCCCACGCGCATAAGCTCGGGCCGGGAACGAAGCTCAGGTGTTCTTTCTGAGCTTCGTTCCTTGACAGCGAGGTTCTTCGGTTTGGGCCAGGGCTGCATGGGGTTGTTGGTTCAACTGCATCGTCGTTTGAATCGTCGGGGGAACTCGCGTCCCCATCCATCTATCGTCCCCATCCATCTATCTCGGCCACTTCACTGCGGCCAGGATTACGG
>NZ_JQKI01000114.1 GCF_000745965.1 Edaphobacter aggregans DSM 19364
GATCAACTCCCGTAACCGGATCACGGTCCAGCAGCATTTGTGAATGGGATCGGCCCCGAGACGGGCCGAGTCGTTGGCATCGGGATAGCCGCAGGCAATCGAGAACACGCGCTGCGCAAACAGATCTCGCAACGAATGATCGACCTTCCCAGCGTGCCGTCATCGCGCAGCCAGCCAGCCATGCCGGATATCAACCCATAGCCCCGCTCGGCCGCCCGCAGCAGCACCGCTCCCCCATCGGAACTGCTCTGACGCTGATCGAAGGCCACCACCGTCGGCTTATCGAAAATATCCGGAAACAACAAACGCTCTGTCGTGCCTAACCTCTGACACGCGAAGGCCTCTTCTGCTTCTTCAAACACTGTCTTGTCAACATGTTTGTAGCAGATGAGGCCTTCCATTGCTGCTCCTTCGTGAATTTTCCGGGCTAGAGCCTTCGTGAGCTATTCACGTGAGTAAAAAGGTAAATCGTCAATGCATAAATGAACGTTTGCATAGCTTGTGTGTTTTGTACGTTAAATTCATCCTCGGCTTTTTTGGGGCATCAGCGACGTTACCTTCGTCCGCGCCGTTGGAACGATGAGCGTCGCCCAGGGCAAGGCAGAAGAGTACATCGCTCCACTGCCGAAACAGGTCGAGGCCGCAGTTTAGATCGCAGCCTTCGGCCACTCGCTTGTCATAAAAGAGGACGCTCCCCAAGGCTGATCATCTCAAGCCCAGGGAGGGTCCTCTTCTATAAAGCAGAGCCACTGTTATGGGTTTACCGGGCCAACATTGTTCTGTTGGCTGGCCGAAAAGCCGGAAACGGACAATGAGAATGCAGTCTGCCCCGGCGCAAGATTATACACCGTATTGCCGAAGAAGAATGCGTTGCCCTGCGCCGGAGAAAAGTCGACCGCTTCGCCGTTCCCTGAACCCACCTCAAAGCCTGTCAAGCTGGGCGCGTTCACCGTGTTGTTGAAGATCTCCGTATTGATCGTGGAGTTCACCAGGACGCCGTTGAACATCGGATTGACGATCGTGTTGCCGCGGAGAATGACGTTGTTCGCCAGATTCGGAGAAGAGCTACCGGTCTGACCGATATTGATTGCTGGATAACGCACGCCGTAACCCAGGCTCCCTCCACGCAGGATTGTGTTGCCTGAGATGAAGGCGGTCTGTAGAGGAGTTCCCTGCGGCCCGAACGTACCGGCGCCTATTCCGGCTTCTTTCACAGCATCCGTCACCAGATTGTTGGCCACCAGATCCAATGTTCCACCATAGACGCCAATTCCGTTCGCCCACCAGGGAGCCACGATGGTGTTATTGATGATCGTGGTGTTCAACATTGGTGTTTGCTGCGGCGTGCCATCTTCGGCACTGTTGATTGCCATGCCATCGTCGCCCGAACCGCGGATGAAGTTGTTCAGCGCCGTCAGATTGGTGCCTCCGTCGTTACCTTGTGCGCCGCTTCCATTGTTTAAGTTGATTCCATCAGCCCACAGGCTGTCCAGGCGGCTGTTACTCACTGTTCCATTCATGCCATCGGCCCAGACTCCTGGCCCTTCGTGCTCGATCCAGACACTGTCGATCAGCCAGTTGCTGCCTTTCATGTTGATGGCATAAGCATCTTGAGTGTTGTTGGTCGCGTTGCCATCGATGTGCAGATTGCGGATGGTGCTTGAAACGGGGACCAGAACATTGTCGTGGGTCGTATAAGGAAAGGGAGGATTGAAGTACAGCGTGCTATACCACATGCCTGCTCCTTCGACGGTGATCTGGTTAGGCCTCAGGTTTATAGATGTGTCGAGGTAGAAGGTTCCCTGAGGGATCCAAACGGACATTCCTTTGCTGGAAGCGTCGGCCATGCAGCGGCTTATTGGTCCGGCGCTGTCCACATTGATGTTGTTTGCCACTGCACCATAGTCTGTAATTGAGAGCGAGTTCGCGGGCTGCGTCAGCGGCGCAGGGGGAGCCTCGAGATCCACCACGTCGATGTTGTAAAACGCGGCAGAGTTGGCGCTGTCTTTCTGCAGCATGATCGTATCGCCGGGCTCGACAGCCGCTCCGGTAATAAAGGCGTGTGTCTCGTCCCAGAACTTGTGCGGAACTCCGTCCGACGGGGTCTTGCTCTGTCCGTCGTACGAATTCTGCGACTCATAGATCCAGCTCTGCTTCGAGTTCACATTTAGAGCCTGACGTAGTGTTCCATTCACATAGAGATCCAGCGTCGAGGTGATGCCTCCTCCGTTGGGCGCATCCGGAATGGAGTATCTTACGTTGATCGCCGTAATTGCGTGTCCTGTATTGTTCGTCCAGCTCACCGACTGCCCGGTCGAAGTCAACTGGGCAAATGCTCTTCCCGAAGCCTCCAGCTGCGGCGTCGTGAACTCTGTCGCCGGAGGAGTCGTTAGCGATACTACCGTCGCTCCGCCTCCTAGCACACCTGCTTCACCCTCATAGGAAACAAATGGGGTCTGTGCTCCAATCACCACCGGAGCGATCTTCCATACCTGTGAAGGCGCATTGGTCGCCTGGGACTGCACAATCGTCCCTCCGTTGCCGCTCGAAGTAGACGTATCGAGCACCAGCCCGCTGGCCAGGTTCTTTAGCTCAAACGCTCTGCTGCCGGTTGAGGTAATCGTCCAGACCTGGCTCGTTTTGGCTTTTGTCGCCACATTCTGTCCAATCTGTGCACCCGATGCCGTCGATCCGGCATTATCCAACGCCAGGCCGTTCGACAGACTCACCAGCGTGAACCGGCCGTTGCCCACTGCGTTGATCTGCCACTGCTGGTTGGTGTTGCCCAACTGAGGAATCCACTGCGTCACCACACCACCGGGAGTCGTCGTGTTGTTATCATCCAGGGCTTGGCCGGTCGCATTGGAGATGACTGTGTAGACCGCGCCCGAGTTCAACACCGCCTGCGGCTCCAGCGCTGGCATCACTTCAATGCCGCTTACCTTGGGCAGATCCGCAGCTCCAGATGCAAACTGAATGGTGATTGTGCCAGAGGCTGAGGCTACTGCCAGAAACTGCCGGGTGAGAGCGACATTCATTCCGCCAGCTTCTGTGAAGATATCAAAGTTGGTAAGTACTTGAACGTCGTTGATCAATACGTTGAACTCGCGTTCATGGGATGCGTTCCAATAGATCTCGGCAAAGTGCAGATTGATTGGGTAGCTCAAACCAGGCGTCAGGTTAGGAATTGTATAGGTGAAGTTACCGTATCGCTCGGATTGATAGACCGCCTGCGGAGCCGGATTCGATACCAGCGTGGTCACAATGGCCGCATTCGTCGTCGAGACCTGTGACGCGCTGAAGTCCGTATCTGCAGACCAGCTGCCGATTGCTGCGCCACCCGCATCAATACGGATTACCGCCGGTGCCGGGCTTTGCGCAAAGGCGCAGAACGACATCATTAAAAGACAAACGGGCATAGTCCGCAATATGCGTCCTGTATTTTCGGAGAAAGATAGCATGTAAAACCGATCCTTTCTAACGTCATGAAGCTCTGTTTGCCGGTTTAGGGGAGAGCACGGGTATAAATGGACTAATGCAAAGACAACGACACCATGGCTTGCCAATCAAAAACACGTGGCGGACCCGATCCGCTGCGCGAACGGCTGAAAAAGCGCGGCACAGAGCTGATCGCTCCCTACCGCAGCAACAACCGTCATCGCCGCTTCGAAGACAAACGCAAGCTGCGCCGATACCGCAAACGCTGGAAAATCGAACGCACCAACGCCTGGCTGCAGAACTTCCGACGCATCCAGGTCCGCTACGACCGCTTGATTGCTGTCTTTCAAGGATTCTTCCACTTCGCCTGCCTCCTCATCACCTTGAGGCATTTATGCAACTAGCTCTAGTTAAGACGGTTTGACTGGCTGTCCTTCGAGCTAAAGCTGTCCCTTCGAGCTAAGTTGCAGCTGTAGTATGGAAATGATGGCATCCGGCACTTCATCCGCTAACCAGTGTGATTTTCCTGGTAGCTCGAAGAACTGGTATGGACCGGTGCAGCAGCTGGCCACGTTCAGCGCTGCTGTTCTCCCATAATATGCGTCAGCATTACCCCATACGAATGTGGTTGGCACAGTGATGGGGGCTTGGGGAGTAGAGTAATTGATCGCCCGATAATAGTTTATCGGACCAGTCAGCATTGAAGAACTCTGCATGAATCGAGCGATATAAGAGTCCACGACAGATTCGGCAAGTATGCCTTGATAGGCCATCCGCAAACCGGCTCCGTTGTTAGCTAATAGAGAGTCCTCCGGGCCTCGTGGAGGAGTATTCTGAAAGTACATGCTATAGGCCGATTTGCTTTGCTGATCCGGATCTGTTTGGAGGGCCGACACCAGAGCGTTTTTAGGCCCGGTGCCCAATGCCGTCAGAGTAAGAACTCGCTGCGGATACTGTGCGGCCACTGAAGAGGCGGTCCAGCCTCCCCAATCTTGACCTAAAAGGTGGAACTGTTCATACCCAAGAGCGTCGGCAAAGGCCAATATGTCAGAGACAAGGTAGGCATCAGTGTATAACGATGGATCTAGCGGTTGCGCTGCCACTGAATAACCGCGCGGATTCATCGCAACAGCATAATAACCCATTTGAGCTAATGCTTGGAGGATCGGTATAAGCGACTCCACAAATTCTGGGAAACCTACATTACAAAGTACTAACTCACCACTCTTTGGACCAGCTGTCAGACCGTCAAATGTATAGCTGTTAACATTCAATGTAATATTTTGTACTGAACTCTGGCCCCGAGCCCAACGACTGCCCAAGCTCAACATGGCACCAGCTGTCAGTCCACTCTGAATCAGTTTCCTGCGATTTAACATACACTTCCTCTTTCAATAAACCCTGATAGAACTTATCTCTGCGTCTTCTTGAGTAACTCAATTACACGACTAGAACCAATTGGTCAACTAGCGTCAGCACTGTGACTGGCCACCAAAAATTCACTTTAAAGTTAGTGGAAGCTATGCCGACAGAGTGGTCTAATCATGCCATCATTTGTCTATGGTCGCTGTGATCGTAGATAAAGAATCGATGATGTTCTGTAATATGCTTGCGAAATTGGCTCGTGTGAAATATACGTTAAGAAATAAGAAGGATCGAAGGGGAGGATCGGGCTACGAAGCTCTGTCGAATGTGGCTTGGTGGAAAGCGCTCGGGACTCTTCGGAAATCAATATTAGTGCTTTTCAGGGAAGCGAAGCTCGAATGAGCTTCGCTGCTATCTCTTTGCGAATGACTGAGCCATGACAGGTTATGTCCGGGCGGTTTCGTTGCGAAGATTGATTGAGCAGAGGTCGAGAGCGGAACCGTGCTGAATGGGATAGAAATGGCTAGGCAGCGATACCGAACAGGTTCGCCACGAAGCGGGCTTGAGCCCTGACATCGTCCTTTGCCACCCACCTCACTCGTCCTTTCCGAATCATGTTCACCGTTTCAATTCCTTCCAGTGTTCGCCACGCGCTTTGAAACCAATCGTAGCCCTTGGCTAGCCAGGTACGCTTCTTCGCCACCGGTGGTCCTGCTCGATGATGTTTTGAGGTATTTGCGTTGTCGTAACCGCACTCGGCGCGGTAACGTGCCTTCGCGTTTTAGTGCTCTGATCGCAGCCGGGTAAGCTGGATTCTTATCAACATTGATGACCCGCGGTATGGGATTACAAGAAGAGCGAAATACCCTTCGAAAGAATCGCTTCGCGGCAGCCGCATCTCGTTTGGCGGTGAGCAGGAAATCGATGGTCTGCCCAGTGGAGTCTACGGCTCGATATAGATACTTCTCCTGGCCCTTCACCTTGATATAAGTTTCATCCACGCGGTAACTCTTGTTCGTTGCTTTCAGATGTGGGCGACAACGCTTGTTCAACTCCGCTGCGTATGCTTGCACCCAGCGCCATATGCAGCTGGCGTCCACGGCAAGTCCCCGTTCCGCTAACAATTCGGCCACATGCTCGTAAGCCAGTGGATAGCGCAAATACCAACGCACCGCGGTCAGAATTATTTCTCCTGCATACTGGCGCACCTTGAACGGCTGCGCAGCAGTAATCGGCATCCCCTTACCTTACCAAATACGCTCACTCAAACTTCGCAATGGAACCGCTCACGCCAGGAGTAGAAAAGCAAAGGTAACCCCATTTCAGGTTGCCGTAAAACCAGTGGCCCACCATCGAAGCCACCGCCAAATCTCTACGGAGTCTTTTACTGTTGTCTCGAAACCACAAGTTTGCCGGCCCTAGACCTTTCAAATCCATGTCGATCGCCGCCGCTGCTGCCTGACCGCTCCGAATTGCCTGTGATATACCTTCTCCCGTGAAAGGATTAACAAATCCTCCAGCGTCTCCTACGAGAAATACTCTCGTATTCCCCACGATATGTCGTGACGCTCCAAAGCCAGTATATTGACCGACAACCTGCATCGGTACTGATTGGAAGTTGCGGCTTTTGATATATCTACCGAGCCTCTCGCGATCGATTTTCTCATCCTTTGCATAAGAGTAAAGCCCGACGTTGAGGTGATCACCTTTCGGGAATACCCACCCGTATCCTTTTCGTATAGGTGAAAGGTCAAAGGTAAGTTCGTATCGTTCTACGGTATTGCAAGGGATTCTAGCCTCGAGTGCAAAGCCCCGCCAGAACCAGCCATTAGGAGGCTCAGTGAGCGTCCTAACTCGACTGTGGACTCCGTCGGCTCCGATGACAAATCGCGTGTAAAGTGCCTCTCCATCCAACTGAATCTCGACAACATTCGCAGACTGGCGGACGGACTCCAGCATACGAATACGTCGGAATTGTGCTCCTCGTTCCAGCGTCTTTGTAAAGCAATAGTGATCGAATGTTTCGCGAACAGTCATAAAGCAATGATCTGTACGCTTCCTCACTATTCTGCCACGGTGCAAATGTAGTTCCAAGCGCACGTCGCGGAAGGCCCTCTCAATGATTGGCCGCACAGAATAACGCAATGACCTAATGGCGGTTAGTGTTATTCCTCCTGCGCATGCTTTCTGGCGAGGAAACTCGGCACGGTCAATTAGCAAAATGTCCCTTCCAGCCGCTGCAAGATCATACGCCGCTGCGCAGCCACCCGGCCCCGCTCCTATTACCACCGCATCCCAAACTTTCACTGACTACACCCATTCATCACTGCCCTCACATCTAGAACACATCTCAGATTCACTTTCGCGGAAAACAAGATAGAACCAAAGTCATTGTCGTTCCTTGGACTGCCCGATGATTTGTACCGGAGATAGTTCGGCCCAAGCTCTGACATGCGACTCGCAAAAACGTTTCGAAAAAGCAGACAAGTCAAATGATAGACAGGCTAGACGTAGTGATTCCTTACGCGCAAATCTCTCCACAACTTAGTTGCGTCAAATGGCCCAGTGCCATAAATCATGGTTGATGCCATATAGGAATGATGGTCTATCACAAAGGAAGAGTGAAGTGCACACCGGGCGCAGTTAGAAAAAGAACTCCCAAAACAATTACTGCCAAAACCAATGCACCGGCACAGAAGGGAATTATGTCTTTCTCGTTGGTTCCAATACTGGATCTGCGCGCGACCGGAGCGATAAACGCCAAAATGCCCTGACCAATAAGACTTGCTGGAATTACTGAAATCGCGAAGTAATATGCAGCATGAGGAAGACGAAGCCCTGCTAGGCAGAAACCTATTGTTCCAGAGAAATACGGAACTAGTGCCAATCGAGTTAAGCTTTCCGAGAACTCACCAAAAAACTTCGCGAAGAACCTCACTTCCCAAGCGCATGTGGCTACTCCGAAGACTACCTCCACAGCTCGGAGGAGTCCTTGATGTGGCCATTGTTCTATCACACCCTTCCAGTCACCGACATTTGCCACCCCCGAGAAGGCAATATAACTGAAACCGTGAAAAATGCCTATCGCCGCAACGAGCCAGAGAAAAAGGCGCAATACCGGATTCGCTCTATCGCGAAACGCTCGATAAACGAGCGGGTAAAGGAGGATGCCGAGTAGTATGGTCGATAGCGAACCCGCAGCATCGACTACACGGGATGCTGTAGCACTACTTGGCAAGAGCCCATCCGTCGAATCCAACGACGTCGAGGTAAGCACGAAATGTCTCGCTCCGTACAGATAGAGTGCTAAACCGTGACCAAGAAGTTCGTGCCACATACCGACCATGTAGTAGGCAAGAAATCCAACCGCTGCAAGTGTGAAACAGTTGTGATTGCTTAATGGCATCTCCGGTCGAGCGGCCTTAGGAGGATAGGACATTCACAACTTCCTTTCTAATTTGACTGTAGACTTCCTGTGCGCCATCGAAATTATTCTTCTGGATAGATTTCGTCAGGAGGAGCGACATTACTTGCCCTGTTGCCTCACCCCTCCCGCGATGACGTTCTCGCTGCTATTACTCCTGGCTTCCCGCACTCACGCGTGGAGATCTCATATCAGCGCTTATTGAATACCTCATTAAGCCGGATCCGAAGGTTACGTGTTCCTGACCGCGTGAGCAGGGGTGCACATATTTGGACGATTTGGAGCAACGGGACAAGATTGACTTTGAATTAAAGCTATGAGCAACTGACATACCAAGCTTATTGCGTCTAACCATCATGCTAGGTCACGCTAAGTTATTTCTGCTCTGCAGAATTTATCGTCGTTCTCTCGTCCCGAGTTTATATTTCATACAGGACACTCGTTCATTTGCCCCGTTACTATGAAGTTTAAAGGAAGAACGGTGACGCATAGTTATCCGATACCACCATTCTTTGTCTGTTGTGACGAAATTTTCACGGGTCTGACCGGCTTTTCTGGGCGGCAATCCGTTTTTACCTCAGTACTTCGCCCGTTGATCTTCGTCAGCCTTTCGATCTGCTGTCTGTGGGGTCCGAGCTTGCTGGCCTGACGTCTGGCGGACAAGGCGTGTGGAATCCGCTCACGTTCGTTGCCGCGCTATACTGTCCAGATACAACCGGCGACTTCGGCATTATTTCCGGGCGATCATAGTCCTGCCCATCAATACACTGATTACAAAATCCTGTGACTAATACGGCTTCGGCCAGCCTTCTCGGTCCTCTATTAAAGAGCGTTTCACGCTCGTTCTATCTCACGCTACGGATCTTGCCTGGCGGCATGCGCGAGCCGATTGCCCTTGCTTATCTGTTGGCACGAGCAGCGGACACTATCGCAGATACAACATTAATTGCACGCGAAAAGCGATTGGAACTGCTTTTGTCATTTCGGTCGCAGGTGAATACTGTCCCCGACTGGGAAGCACTGAAACGGATTGATGTCGAAGTCGCGAAACAGCAGCAGGATTCCAACGAGAAAGTGCTGCTGGAATCCTTGGGGTCTGCTCTGTCCTTACTCTCCCGGCTCGGGAAAACCGATCGTGATGCTGTTCGGAATATCGTCTCGACGCTTACCCTGGCGATGGAATTCGACTTGAACACCTTCCCGAGTGAATCATCAGGACGTCTCGGTGCGCTCAAGGAATATTCTGAACTCGATACCTACACTTATATGGTGGCGGGTTGCGTAGGCGAATTCTGGACTCAGATGACCGTTGAACAAGTTCATGCCACATATGCTGCAGGGATTGAAACAATGATGCAGCGCGGCATCCGATTAGGCAAGGCCCTGCAGCTAACGAACATCCTTAGAGACTGTGGAAAGGATCTCCTCATCGGTCGGTGTTATCTGCCTGAAGAAATGCTCGGACGAGCGTCGCTTACTCCCCAAGACCTGTTGAAGCCTGGAACGCCTCTCGCTGCTCGACGAATTCTTCTTGAACTAGTCACCAAGGCCCTTGATCACTACAGAGAAGGCCTCCGCTATGTGCTGGCTTTGCCTCGGCCCATGGTTCGTCTCCGGCTGGCCTGTTTGTGGCCAATCCTCATTGGCTTGGAGACGCTACTCATCCTTATACACAATGACCTTTGGCTTGAGCCCACGAAGGCGTCGAAACTTCGGCGCATCGACGTGTACAAACTTGTAGCCTGCTCGATACCCGTAGTCGCATCAAATGGCCTAATTCGTTCTTGGGTGGAAAGGCTAGTCGCAGAAATTGAGGTGAGTATGAAGCAGTAGACAACGTTGTCACGAGTCAAAAGTTAGACCCGCCGATGGATGAACAGAAACGTGTTTGATGCGCTTTGATATTGGAGTGTCGGCGAAGCAATCATCGATTTAGTAGAGGAATTGAAAATTATGACAAAATCCTGGGCAGAAACGTCTGCGAAAATCCTTCAGAACTGTTACGACCATTAGTCAGAGCCTCCGCTGAACGGATTGATCTGGCTCGACAGGTTGCGTTGGCTAAATGGGATAGTGAGGCAGCAGTAGAAGACCTCGTGCGAGAACAGCAGGTCATCCAAGCCGTGGTCAAAGTGGCGCCTCAACGGGGACTTGACGAATCATTTGTAGCCAATTTCTTTCGAGGTCAGATCGAAGCAAATAAGACGGTTCAATACGTACTATTGGCGGACTGGCATCGAGTTGGACGAGCTCCCGTCCATTCGCTAATTAATCTAGGAGCGACCGTACGCCCGCAACTAGATGCGTTGGAGACAGAGATTCTGGATAACCTCAAAAATGTTTCGGATATGCGAGAATCCCCAAACTGTCAGGCCGCACTCGCAACAGCTGTGGGAGTTTACCTGAAAAGGCAGAAAGACCGAACGGACAATTTGGACGCAATTGCCCTCGACAGATCGATGGCGTCCTTTTGTGCGGCGCCAGTAGCGAAATCATAAGTTCTTCCTGGTAGCAAACTCCTCCCCTGATGAGCGAGGAGTTTGCCGAAATGCTACTAAGCAAACTTGCACAGTTCCAGCAGATCCCATGAAAACCTATACACGGCCTGGTCTAGCGGATGCCGTCATCGAACTACTCGAACGGATCGGAGTAGCACAGGCAGCCGTATTTAGTTGGTCTTTCGGCGGCCATATCGGTATTGAGATGATGACTCGCTTTCCGGGATTGTTGGGACTGATGATCTCAGGATCGCCGCCTGTGAGCCAACATGCCATGGTTCAAGGATTTCATTCTCTACCGCAGATGGGAGCGGCCGGAAAGGCGGTCCTTTCTCCCGCCGAAGTTGAAGCCTTCCTCTTCGCGATCTTCGGGGATTCAGCAGAACCATTCCTTCGCGATGCGGTTATCCGAACTGATCCTCGTTTTCGCAAGAGATTATTTGACGCGGCGCCGTCTGGAGCCGGTGTGGATCAGCGCGAAGTCGTCGAGAGCAGTCCTATACCGCTCGCCGTAGTGAACGGTATAGGACAGTATCGTTAACCTCGATTCCTTCGACACCGTCCAGTATGCGAATTTATGGGAGGGGAAATGTTATCGACTGCCTGGACTTCAGCGTTCCCCGTTCTGGCAATATCCGCATCTCTTTATTTTTGCCGGCACAGCCGACGGAATGAGCCGGTAATCGACTGGGCCGTTGTGAAATCGTCGCCGACGCTGGACATCTCGTCTTGATCGATCAAGCCTCGCGTTTGTACCAAAATGATCCTAGACTTCCTTTGCTCCACCTAAACCGCGAATCGCAGGACTGCACCCCTCTAAACGCACGATCTCGCAACACCATAGATGCTGTACGGGCGTTCGCCGATCTGTTGGAGAGCGGCCTGACACGGCGCCTGCTTAGCCATCCGGCAACAGCGGACGCTTCGTTGACGGATCATGCAAGCTGATCGTCGCCAGTGGACCCGCCCTGTGCTCGGCATCCCGGAGCCTTCTGCGGCATCTCCCCGAACCTCGACGAACAGGCCGGCTACCTTCATGTGCTCAAAAAGGGGAAGACTGACGATCACTCACTCCAACGCTCGAGCGATCGTCGTCGATACCCCGAGCATCGTCTTGCTTCCATGCCAAGTAGCTGCGGATCCTCACTGTCGGGATTTAGCCCTGTAAGAAAGTGAGCAAGGCACGGAAGTAGTTCTGTTGATCGTCATACATGGCGAAGTGGCTACCGGTCTCCGAGATCCACGATTGTCCATGCGCTACCAGTGTTGCCATCTTTCGCATGTCTTCCGGATCCATCTCATCGTAGCGTGCACCCATGGTTAGGGTTCGAACCTTGATCTTCGGCAGATCGGCCCAACGATCCCAACCTTTCATCCGGCCACTGGCTTCGAATTCACTTCGTCCCTGCAGAACGTTATAGACATGTTGATTCCATCCATCCAAACTGCGCTGCACTGGATCAGGCCAGGGATCGAGTCGGCAGATGAAGACCTTGTAGAGTTTCTCGAAGAGCAGCTTCTGATATGCAGGATCGTCGGTCTTATTGGCGTTCTCATAGTGTTCGAGTTCAGCGCGCACACTTTCCGGGAACTGCGACCGGATCTTCGATACATGTTTTACAAACGCCTCGCTGCTCGCGGCCATGTTCGAAATCACCAGGCCCTTTAAGTGCTGTTGATACTTCAAGGCATACTCAATCGCAAGGAGGCCACCCCAGGAATGCCCGAGCAAATAGAACTGATCCAAACCCAGGCCTTGACGCACTGCTTCTACCTCATCCGTGTACCGTTCGATCGTCCAAAGACTAGGGTCGTTGGTCTTCTCTGAATTGGTTGAGTCAAGCTGGTCGTAGTAGTAGAACTCAATTCCATTGGGTGGAAGAAAGTCTTCGAATCCCTCGAAATACCGATGATCCGCACCGGGACCGCCATGCAGAAGCAACACCTTGGTGCTTCCGGAGCCAACCTTTTTGGTCCAGACCCAATGACCTCCGCCAATCTCGATTCGTCTTGAACCGCCCACGTGCACCGTATCCGGCGAGGGTAGCCTTATGTCTTTTGTCGTCGCAGATGCTACACGCGGTCTGAGAGTCGCTGCTGCAGTCATTGCACCAAGTGAGAGAAAACTCCTACGCTTCATAAGGTCAGTATTCCTTTTATCCATAGATGTTTAACCCCTTTGATCGTCATGTATTCCCCTTTAGCCTCGTGTTTCGAAGGCTTCCTCTCGTCTGGAGGCACGTATGATGCCGTGCATCGGGGCCCCGAAAACGTTCAATCCCTGATAAGCAAGTATTGGATCGACGCCAATCTTTGGCCCACTCTGTCGCGAATCGTTGCCATACCCGGTTAGGGCCGCTTCGGAACCCGTCCGATTCGATGGTCGAGGTCGCTTGAATCCTCCCAATATCCTGCTCCCCATTGAAAAGAGAGTGACTTGGCGGGATTGTCTGCTAGAAATCCCAGGCCGCCGCGTCCTGCAAGTTTTTTGAACCAGATGCCACGTGGAACGTGTTGGTCGGAGGCAGAGCCTTATCCGGATCCTGCAGGCTCCAACATGTCCCGTGCGCTCGACCGGCGGCTAGCGAGAGCGAGAGACTGACATACCGACCCTTTGCTAGCGCCGCCGGCTTCGCGAGAGCACTGTGAACTTCGCGAGAGCACTGTGAACATCCGCTGATGCCCTGGTCCGGAGCAATCTGAGCCTCTTTAGCGTCTCTGCCGCTAATTGTTTGGTCAGCTCTGTTGCGGGAAGCTCCCGATTTAAACGAGCGGCTTGGCCTGACCACAACGGAGTGAAGTCAGCGGATCCTGCCATCTCGGATTTCGCGCGGAGCGGCGCTAGAGCGGCGGCAGCTAGCGGAAACTCCGGGGCGACATCGGACGTTGGTCCGACCTCTCGCATAAGGCGATTCCCGATCGCACGTGCTGGACGGCCCGTGAATACGTTGGTGATTGCGGTCTCATTGTCCTTCGCATCTTTTAATGCTTGACGATAGATCGGGCTGATCTGAGCCTCAGGACAATGCAAGTAGGCCGTACCGATCTGCACCGCCGAGGCACCAAGAGCAAAAGCTGCCACAATGCCGCGCGCATCGGCGATACCTCCGGCGGCGATGATTGGCACTTTAACCGCGTCAGCCAACTGCGGCACCAGCGCCATCGTACCGACCTGGGTAGAAACATCCTGCGTGAGAAACATGCCCCTATGCCCACCAGCTTCATGACCCTGGGCGACAATTGCGTCGCATCCTTCATCCTCAAGCCATCGGGCCTCGTCTACAGAGGTGGCCGAGGACAGAATCTTCGCGCCTGTTGCTCGCACGCGCAGGAGCAGATTCTTGTCCGGAAGACCGAAATGGAAGCTGACGACCTCCGGATGGAACTCCATAACGAGGTCGCACATTTTGTCGTCGAAAGGAGCTCGGTTGGTGTTCGGAAAGGGACTATTGCTATCAAGACCCAGTTCGACGAAGTAGGCATCCAAGCGTTGTCTCCAGCTCATTTCGCGAACGCGGTCGTCTCGCGGCGGCTGGTGACAGAAGAAGTTTGCATTGATGGGGCGCGATGTCTTTCGGCGGATGGCTTCAAGCTCCTTACGCGCCTGTTCCACGCTCAACAGGGCACAAGCAAGTGAACCGAGCCCTCCCGCTTGCGCAACAGCGACGACCATATCGGAAAACGCCGATCCAGCCATCGGTGCCTGAATGATTGGCACCTCAATACCAAAAAGATCGAGAATACGATTATCGGGCCACATGTTGTCTCCTCGAATGAGATGATTCGTTAACTCTAGTTAGGATTGGAACAAGGGAAGAAGATGAGTAGTTGTACGAGACAGCTATCCTTTGTCTATGTTGGCTGTCAGCTCTACTTCCTGGTTCAGATCGACCACCCGCTGTTCAAGATCCTTCCACTCATTCCAAAGTTGAGCCAGCAGGTTCCGCATACGCGGAGTGAGATCTTCCTCGGCGTTCTCGAGGATCTCGGGCATGCGCTCGCGCAGCCTGGCCGGGCTCTTTTGCGAATACCAGACCCCGCTCCAGCAGGAAGGCCCGCAGCTGGTTGATGACTGAGGTTCTTCGCGCGATCAAACGATCGCGCACACGATGCAATGCCTGCAGATCCAGCTGGTCGTCTGTTTTGATCGGAACAAATCGCATGTTCTCCCGATCCACAGCCTCAGCAATGGCTTCCGCATCCAGGAAGTCGTTCTTGTTCGACTTCACGAATGGCTTCACGAACTGGGCCGGGATCAGCTTCACATCGTGGCCTTGTTCTCGTAAAGTACGGCCCAGGAAGTGCGCCCCGGAACAGGCCTCCATCCCGATCAAAGAGGTCTGCATGTTCGCGGTGAAGGCAATCAACTGCTTCTGGG
>NZ_JQKI01000115.1 GCF_000745965.1 Edaphobacter aggregans DSM 19364
GCTCGGATCGCACGTGGAGCTACAGATAAAGAGCTGGAACCGCTGCGCCGCGCCGCCGCCGCAGGCGGGCTCAAAGGGTATCTTCGGGAGGTCCTCCGCCAGCAGGAAGCGAGCAAGGGCCCTTTACCCCCTGTAGCCCTTGCGAAAATGTATAACCGACTAGGAGAAAAGGAAAAGGCAATCGAAGCGCTTGAAAAAGCCTACGAGCAGCATTCGCCGCGCCTGGTTGACCTTCGTTCCAATGTCTTTCTGACATCTCTCCACTCGGATCCACGTGTCCAGGCCTTTCTCCAGAAGATGCATTTTCCTAACTGAATAGAACCTGGCCATGACTGCCACCGACGAACCGCAGATCTCCGCGTTCCGGCCGTTGGATTCCAGTAGCCCACTCTCAGAACTATTGAAAATGATGTTGGGCCATTCGACAGAAATTTGAGCACTCCGAATGATGTTCCATTCCGCTTTCGATCACCCGATGACCGAGACCGGAAATGTACCTGCCGAAGGCCGGAGGCTGGCACGTTCGCGCTATGCCGGTGCTTCCTGTGAGACCGGGCGATCATGTGTTGGGCTCCCCACCGTCCGGGGCAGCGACGCTGTCCCTTTTGGCAGCGCGGAAGGTGGACGAAATTGAAGAGGCGGAGCGGATCTTAACGGAACGCGGGGAACGGCCATGCTATGTCGTTCCTGGATCTTAGACAGGAGGAATCAGGACGCTCTCCGGTGTCCTTTGAGGTGTCCCATAATTGACTACTCAGGTCACATTGCATGCATCTATATGGGACAGCACGACTGTAAGTGATTGGGACTGCGTTGTGGCGTATACAGAGAGAGAATTGCAGATCGGCTTCGCTGTGTGTATCCGGCAAATCGAGGAAATCCAGGAGATAGCTATCTTTGAACACTCCGGTCGCATTCTCCGGCAAAACTCGCGACGCTGTTGCGAGGTTATGGCGGCTCGCAGGATCTGAACGGCAGCACATCTGCCACGGTGAACCTGATCGTAACGGCGATTCCGACAAGCATTGGGCTTGCCGTCACTCCCAATCCGGCGAGTGTGGGACAGGACGTGAGGCTGGTCGCAACTGCGGTGGCCGGGCTAGCCGGACAGGTGCCAACTGGGACGGTAACGTTCTCCGATCAGAATGGATGGTCATTACCGATTACAACTTCTCCCTTGAGGTTTCGTCGACCGCGCTGACGATTCCGAGCGGAGATCATCAGATTCTGTCGACATCGGTGTCGTCCGTGTAAAGCATTGCCACTGCCCTCCCCGTCTCCGGGTCGTGCGATAGACGATTTATTTCCGGCACTTGGAACGGCACTCACCTCGCGGCTATCGCAGCCCCTCCCAGGAATACCCCGTTTGGGGAGTAGGGTGGATTCTTTAAGCCGGTCATAATGACCGGAGAGGCCCTCCCCATGGACCAGGCGCTGATGGATATGTTTGACCAGGCCCGCAAAGTGGTTGCGGACGCAGACCGTAGGATCGCAGAAGAAGAGGAGCGGCGCAGAGAGAACGAGCGAGAAAGACTGCTGCTCGAGCTCAGTGCGCGCGTCGAGGACGCCTTCGACTTCACCAGCAAGGAAAAACTGGCGTTCGAACCCCGCTTGGATGTTCAGGACGGCGTTGGAGTCGTCGAGTTTGTGGTCAGAACCGTACGGGCCATCTTTCTGCTCTCGCCCGTTGAAGGCAATACGTGGACGCTTCAGGTGGTCCAGGAGGGCTATGAGCCACAGGTGCTCAGCGAGTTTCAGGGTGGGATGAAGACCGAACAGCCATCCCGCCGTCTGGCAGCGGCACGCGTTGTCGCCGCAGTCGGCAACTGGGTTCAAAATGCCAAGGGATCACAGCGTGTTCAGACCGCGAAACAACCAATAAGATGGCGCGACGATGACGAATCTAGGCCCGAGCCCACATTCGGAACGTTCCTCGGCCACCGGTTGTAGTCCCTGGCCTCATCGCACCAGGCTCGCGATCAGATAGCCGAACAGCGCAAGAAAGAACGCAGCGAGGCCGAAGGTCACCTTCTGCCGCTCGGCGACCCAGAACAACCTGGGCATTGCGCTCGCCGATCTGGCGGGACGCAGCGAAGGGGCTCAGGCAGCCCAGTATCTGCAGCAGGCGGTCGACGCCTATCGCAGCGCCCTGCAGGTTTACACCGAATCAGCATTTCCCATCCGATGGATGCTAGTACTACGAATTTGGCGATTGCCTACGAAGCCGGGAAGGACTGGGATAACGTTCATAAATGCTATGAGCAACTCTTGAACCACAATCCCACTAATCAAGAACTGCAAGCGAAGGTCAAGGAGCTATCGGAGAAACGTTAACGATATCCATCACCTACACCTGAAGAGTTCTAAAATCGTCCACTAGCTAGGGCCGACCATTCAAAATTACTCTGTCTTCTCAGCGACTTACAAACGAACCCATTTGTCGCTTTAGAACTCGTCGTAGATGCTGCGAGGCCCCATGTTGACCGAGCGATGGCCACGAAGTTTCCGCAAACCCGACGCACTTTACGGGCACTTCGGGATTACTTCCGGTTTGACCGTGATCCGCCCGAAACCAGGCTGAGGCCCTTGATGAGTGCCCCGTCGTTTTATCGCCAATTGATCGCGCTGATCGCGGTTGATCGGAAACGTAAGCCTAACGTTTCGTATAGAGGGAGCGAGAGCTGCGCATCAATGATGAAGCGGACAAACCGAATCATTACCTTTCTATGAAATCAGACGTTTTTCAAGATATGCAGTCATGGCAAGCTTGTACTCCCTGACGATCTCAGGTCGATCTCGGTGTCTCGCCGCTGCATAAAGAGCGTTCATGCTCTTGATCATCTGCAGGGTAATGCTCGCCACCAGATACGCCTGTTCTACAGAAATCGCGGGCCTTCGCGCGCAAAAGACCCGAGCGAGCCGCTCCCGTAACTGACCTCTTGTCTTCTTATCGCGCTTCGAGTCTACGGGAGCGTCAAGAATCGTAATGTAGGCGGGGTGCTCCTCCATGAAGGAAACCATCATATCGACGAAGCTCTCAGTCCGTTCTTTAATAGACAGGCCGGCAGTAGCTTCCTCGAGATTTATCCAACGCCCCTCCATCTCGTTTGCATATTGAGTTCGTAAGGCGCCAACAACAGCCTCCTTATTGGGAAAGTATTGATAAACCGCTCCAATGGAAGCGCCTGCTCGTTTGGCGATTGCCTTCATCGTCGTGGCGTCATAACCGACCTCGGACAATTCAGAAGCAGCGGCTTCGAGCAGATCGGCGACGCGCCGTTCGCCTCGCTCCTGCTGCGGAATTCTCCGATTAGCCAATATATCTGAGTCCATGCTCATATTCTATCATCAAAACATGAGCAGGTAGTCATATTTTCAGGGAGGGGATTGATTCATCATGGTCTGGAAATTTAGTTTTGCGCTCTGTTTCGTAGCATTCTCCGGTCAAGTGGCCATGGCTCAGAATAATGCCGGAAATATTCTCACCAGTGATGTAAAGGTCGATGTCCTTAGGCGATATAGCGGGCCTGAAACTCTTCCAAAGCCAGACAAGATCCTGATCTACAATTTCGCAGTGCCTGTCGAGGACATAGCAACGGACGAGTCCATTGCCGCACGACTGCACAGAACGATCATGTTGCGACGCGGAGTGGATGAAGATTCCTCGCGAGAGGTTTTGGTGCAACACGTTCAGTCTGCCTTCGAAAAGGTCCTCGCAAGCGAGTTAAAAAAAATGAACATTCAGGCAGTTAGTATGCCTGCACAAATGTCTACAGCCAAAGGCGCCATATCCGAGTCTGATCTGGTTGTTGAGGGCCAGTTTGTCGCGATCAATGAAGGCGATGAGACCAGACGGATCATGATTGGTTTCGGTCGCGGTGCAAGCGATATCAAGACGCATGTTACGGTCTCTACCGTGGTCCGGGGTCATCCAACGGTAGTGCTGGCATTCAATCTGTCGTCAGAAAGTGGCAAGAAGCCTGGTGCTGTTGCAACCATGGGCGTTGGTTCACTCGCTATCGGGGCTGCAGCCGGAGGTGTCTCCGACCGGAAGTCGACTGTGGAGGCCGATGCTTCCCGTATGGCAAAACTGGTGGCGAAGCAGCTCGAAGCATTCATGGACGAGCAGAAGTGGATTTCAAATACTTCGGAGGGGAAACCGACTGTCCAACATGAGTAAATCACGACTGCTTCGTATGATAAACGCCTTGTATTGACCGATCAGCGCAATTCCCGGATGGTCAGCAATACGGAACTAATCATTGTCCTTGTAGTACGCGTAAAACGGGGTTATCGGCGACTTCGCCCTCGAAGGGCAGCCAACAGCTCGAATTTGCCGATAAGCCGACTCTTCGTCAGGTGAGGCACTTGTCCCTTGCCTACGCTAAACGAATATGCGAACACTGCGGCTGGCCGCGCTGCGTCATTGAGCAGGGGCGCAACAAACGTAGAATGGAATGTGCTGGCGGTAAACCGCAGGCAGGAGAGTGTCACGTGGCATCTGGAACAGTAAAGTGGTTTAACGACGCAAAAGGTTTTGGCTTTATCACCCCGGACGACGGCGGCGAAGACCTCTTCGCCCACTACTCCGCAATCGCGTCAAGCGGTTTCAAGTCACTGCAGGAAGGGCAGAAAGTGACCTTCGAAGTGACCCAGGGGCCGAAGGGCAAGCAGGCTTCGAACATTCAGGCCGCTTAACCTTCGTTCCGAACAATGGCTGAACGCCTGAAGGGTTACAGCCATGTCCATTCCGCACTCCTTTATCAGGATGGCCCAAGATCACCTCGCCGGTCATGCGAAGTGACGCCATCGAGCTCCCTCAAACGGTGTTGTCGGCGACTTCGACCCCTTCGGGAAGCCAAAGCCCCCGAACTTTCCGATAACCCGACATTACAGGCAGTTCGTAATGAACTGTGTCTTAGCCGTTGTAGCCACATCTCGACTTCGCCTGAAGCGCTGCTTGTCGCCCAGCTCAGCACGAAGGGTTCAGCATATGAAAACCAATCCCCAATTTTAGGCATGTACTTTGCACCTATATCTGGATAGAGTCGAACCTAGCGGCTAGAAGTAGTTCCACAAATCTCAGAGAGAGTCGAATACTGCCATGATTTCTTCCCCTGAAGCTATAGCTCCTATCCGCAAATCTCAACAGATTCAGTATGAAAATCAGGGATTCATTTATCTTCCTCAACTCCTAAACCCTGCACTAACAAAACGTGTACTTGATGGATATGAACGTGCCTGCAAAGCTCATATTGATCCTGTCCGCGCCCAACAAGTCAAGCCCCACTATGACATTGCAAGAATCTTGGACGAAGACATCGTCTTTTCTGAACTTGCTACTCTGCCAGAACTCCAGCCATATCTCCTCGCTACCTTAGGCGAGGACGTTCAATTGGTTCAGGCCACTGCTCGCCTCTTCCCGCCCGGAAAGACATTCACCGCCCCTTGGCACAGCGATATGGCAAACACCCTCGGCATAGACCTCGCACATAGCAACAAATTCCATGTAAAAGTGCATTTCTATTTTGAAGATATGGCCCCCGATCAGGGCTGCCTCGCATTCCTTCCCGGCACGCATAGGCTGCCCCGCGAAATGGAACGTCCGAACCCGAAAGACATCAACGCAGCGGAAGACTCGGTCATCATCGTCCCCAAGGCTGGCGACGCGGTCCTCTTCAATACTCACTGTCTGCACATGTGTCTCGACAACAACAGCCCGAAGGATCGCCGCACTCTCATCTATTCTTTCTCTCACTTCTGGGTGAAACAGTTCCCTGGAGCCCGCCCTTCAAACCCGGCTTGGATTCCTGAGGGTTCTCTCGAAAGGCAGATATTTGGATTGGGAGTCGATGGTTTGGATATATTTGACCAGCGCCCTTGGCAAGGGCCCGAACCCTCCGCCCTTCGCAAAGCGAAGGAGCATCTCGCACGCAAGCTCCTCGGCTGAGGCAGAAGCGAAGATTTCGAGACGGTACAACCATTGCCCATTGCCAGTATGGCAGCGTGTATTACTCCCGATAGACGTGCCACCGTCAACCGATCGCGGTTCCCGAAAACGTTAGGTTCCTATCGGGGCTGCCCCGGTAGGAACCTAACGTTTTCGAGGACTAATCGTTGCGATCATCCCTAAGACGCGCTCAATGAGCGCTTTACCCTGCTTGCACCAGTTGAGAACAAGCCGACATCATGCAACCGGGCGATTCGGCGCTAAGCTGCATTGATCGGTACGACTTTGACGTCTTGGAGTGCTTTGATATCGCGCATTGGTTGCTGGCCGAATAGACAGCTCTACTCGCAGTTGAACTGGCTCGCACCCTTCGTAGCTGACCTCGTATGGGGCGCTCATAGCGGCGGTATGCTCGCCTGAAACGTAAGAATCGGGTCGAATGAGAGGTAAACGCTGGCGGTCTGGCACGAGCAGAAGCGCCGCGATGTTTTGGCAGCGGATTAGTCCAGCTTCTTTTCCGACAGGAACTTCGATAGCTGATCTGCAATCTCGACGTTGTTCAGGTCCGACATCTGGAAGTGGGTGTTGCCCCGGATACCGATCTCGGGCAGGTGTACGACTGTGACATCGCCGCCATGGCGGTTCACAACATCGCGCCACCTCTTGGCCATTCCGAAGAAGATGCACCATTGTTCCTGGCCTGGATTCACGCTCGGCTTGTTGGGGATGTTGTCGCCGTAATAGATGATGATCGGTATCTTCGTGAGCAGCATGAAATCCGACTGAGACACGGTGATGGCGCTGAGCGCTCGGCCCCCGAGCGTCATGGGAGGCGGCACATCACCCTCGGGGAATGGAAAGTCGAAGCCCGGCTCGAAGGAGACGATGGCGCGAATATTCCTATTCTTGATGGCCGTGCGCCAGCCCAGCCCGCCGCTCTGTGAGTGGGTGACGAGAATACCCGGTCCGATCTTGTTGAAGAGCGCCGAAACCGCCTCAATATTCACCTGCGCGTCGTACGGCCCGGTGTTGGGAGCCATTTGCCGGAAGAATTGGTTGAGCGCCTCCCGGTCGCGCGAGAACTGCACGCCCGGATAGAAGTCGGGCCAGGCGCCGAGCCGGAAGATGCCGAACCAGAGCTGCTCATCTGGTGTGGCAGTGATGTAGATCGGCTGCATTCCGCGTGCCGCGTGGCCACGCCGCGGCTGGTCGATCAGATAAACCTGGAAGCGGCGGCGCAGGAAGATGTTCTGGAACCCCTCGCGCCCGTCCGGGGTGGTCTCCCACGTTTTGGCGGACTGCCCGTGGCCGTGCCAGAAGACGAGTGGAAGTTTTCTGGCATTCACTGGAACCTGGTAGAAGACGTAAGCGTGGTCGCCGTGCAATGTCTGCCCTGCGGGATCGGTGCCTGCGGGGTTGTATGCGCCCTGCTTGATGGGGTCGAAAGTGCCGGGAGCGGTGATGACTGAGCCGCCGACAGCGAAGCTGCCTTGCTCCTGGATCATCAGCGGCTCAGGCTTGCTTTTGTTGGTCTCTTGTGCGCCCGCTGAAGTTAGGACGAAGGCTGCAATGAGCCAGAGTGCGATGTACGACTTCCGATGATTCCTGCTCATTGAATTCCCCCTTGCGACGGATGTCAGAGAATTTCATGTTGGACTCTCCAGCGGCCTGCTTTTGCATGATTTCTCCTGCGATTTGCCTCTCGTAAATTCATTGCTTCTCGAAAACTTCCTTGGCAACGCTGATGGCATTTACCGCATTAGGCCAGCCACAGTAAAACGCCAGGTGAGTGATAGTCTCGACCAACTCCTCCTGCGTCACGCCGTTTTCACGCGCTCTGATGAGGTGAGACCGGAGCTTGTCCGGCGCGGCCACAGTCACCAGGCTTCGGTCACGCTTCGACAGCTCCGGACGTTCCCATACGTCGCCGTACAGCACGTCGTCAGTCAGCTCAGCCAACTTGGGGGCAAAGTCGCCGATCGCTCCTTGAGACGGCCTAGGCTTCGCGCCGGCATCGGTGCTCGCTCCCTGAGCACGGAGCGGCTCGCCGTACTGCGCCTCGCTAACCTTCTCCATCCAATCGACGGCCTTGCCGTCGAGCTGTTCCACGATGGCGATGTGCGCCATCGAACTGTTCGGCTCGGCGCCGTGCCAGTGCTTCTGACCGGGCGGAATCCAGACAACGTCCCCTTGCCGGATTTCCTCTAGGGGGTCCCCCCAGCGCTGCACCCGGCCCGTGCCCGCCGTTATGATCAGGATTTGGCCCAGCGGGTGAATGTGCCACGCGGTACGTGCGCCGGGCTCGAATGTGACGAGGGAGCCGGAGGCGCGCGCCGGAGCGTTCGCCTGGAACAGAGGATCGACGCGCACGAAGCCCGTGAAGTTCTCGGCTGGTCCCTGCCGGGAGGGCTGCGATCCGCTGCGCCAGATTCTTATCGCTTGCTGATCTTTGGATGTTTGGCTCTGCGGACCTGGCGTCAGCATGCAGAGCGAGATCCCAATCGCTACGAAGATTCTCATTGTGGTCCCTTCTTCTGTGTTTCCGTTCGGGCTCCCACGTCAAAGAAGCGTTCAGAGTCCGGTCATCTTTAGCGCAGCTTCAGGCAGGCGAGCACCTTCGAGCGAGAGCCTGGAAGCAACTTCGTCGATCTGCTTGAGATCGCTCTCCGTAAGTTCGACATTCACTGCGCCAAGATTTTCGTCCAGTCGATGTAGCTTCGTGGTTCCAGGAATAGGTACGATCCACGGCTTCTGCGCCAGCAGCCAGGCGAGTGCGACCTGTGCCGGCGTTGCGCCTTTGCGCTCCGCGGCGGCTTTGATCATGTCGACCAGAACCATATTGGCCTTGCGCGCCTCGGGCGAGAAGCGCGGCACGTTGTTCCGAAAGTCGGTGGAATCGAACTTCGTGTTCTCGTCGATCTTGCCCGTGAGGAATCCGGCGCCGAGCGGGCTAAACGGCACGAAGCCGATTCCAAGCTCCTCCAGCGTTGGCAGAAGCTCGGCCTCCGGACCACGCCAGAACAACGAGTATTCGCTCTGCACTGCGCTGATCGGCTGGACGGCGTGCGCACGGCGGATGGTCTGGATTCCGGCTTCCGACATGCCGAAGTGTTTGACCTTACCCTCGACAATCAGCTCCTTGACCGCCCCGGCCACGTCCTCGATCGGCACATCCGGATCGACGCGGTGCTGATAGAAGAGATCGATGTGATTGGTCCGCAAACGCTTCAGGCAAGCCTCTGCCACCCGCTTGACATGCTCGGGCCGGCTATTGGTCCCACCGCGTCGCTCGCCAGTCTCAAGGTCGATGTCGAAGCCGAACTTTGTGGCAATCACCACCCTGTCGCGGATCGGCTGGAGCGCCTCGCCCACCAGTTCCTCGTTTGCGAACGGGCCATAGGACTCGGCCGTATCGAACAGGGTCACGCCACGGTCATGGGCGGTACGGATCAGGTTGATCATCTCGCCCTTGTCGGCCGGCGGGCCATAGAGCGCGCTCATGCTCATGCAGCCGAGGCCAAGAGCAGAGACTTCGAGGTTTTGTCCGAGAGTACGCTTTTGCATTGCTTCTCCTTTTGCAGCGTGTGTACTTTCTCTGCTCTTATAGGAGATACCTTGTGGGACTACCAAGAGGCGAGGAAGACGATTACGCTCATGCCAGCGCCACCTCGCCGTTCCAGTTCAGACCGAACGCGTTTCTCCCGATGTCATTCCAGAGGCAAGCTGCGGATTCACCAGGATCTCTTTGATTGCGAGGCGACACTGCTGAAAACTATCCCGTACTTCTCTGCCAAAAAGCTCTGTAGGTCAGTTGGCAGCCCTGCGGATAGTTCCTGCCAAGTTAGCAGCTTCAAACGACACCGAAGTTCGAAGGACCGAACTGCACGAAGGACCGAATACCAATTATCAATCAGCTCAGGGCGGCGTGCATCACAAAACACAGCGAATGAGTCACCAGAAGCGTATGCCGCGAGAACACCTCGTATCAATTGATAGTTCGGATATCTTTGATCATGCAAAGAGAGCTCGGAGACGTCGAAAATCGTCTCGAAATCTCGATAGCGAGAAATGAGCCCGATCCCTGCGGATTGAAAATCTGACTCGGTAAGCTTCGCCTCAACGAGAAGATGACCGAGCTTCATATCAATCTCCGTGTTATCCCCCCTCCCATTGAGGAGCGGCGTGCGGGGTTTGAAACCAAATTGCGGTCTTGCCTCTTCCGTAATTCCTAGCGTTGCTTGGACGCACTTAGATCTTAGCGTCTCCGGATGGCAGAAGATGCTCATTAACAACGCATCAGAACTATAGGCACAATCCAGTTCCTTCCAATTCCAGTTCGCACGAACCCGATACCTTGTCCAACTGGTATGGACCTTCGCCAGCCTTCTGGACCACTCGGGATTGTTAGCTATCCGCCGGAAGGAAAGTTCCTGAAAGTTCCCGTGCCGTTCCTCGCCATCACGGCAAAAGAGAACACTGGGAGTCCCCCCATCCGTACACTCGTAGACCAGTCCTCTCGCTTTAGCAAAGCGAATGCTCCTAAGACTCAGCTCGGTGCGTAGATCCAGTCCAAACGGAATCCCCTCGCGAGACTGCAGTCCATCTACCACAAACTAAGACTAGGCGAAAATAAAGCGAATATCAAGGGCGACTATGCAGTTTCTTTTTGACGTCGAGCTTTCTTTGCTAGGGTTTTCGACTTCTTGCCCTCCGCGAGGCTAGCAGTGAGCGAATCCGAGACCAGCCGATCAGGCGGCAGCCTGTTAACCCGAGCTGCCTGGGATCGCCGGCGGTCCTCACCACTTTGAATACGGGCGGGCGACGAGATTTGCGTTAAAGTATCGAGGATCGTCCGTTACTTCCTGACCGATCCAGTCAGGAAATGACATGGACTGCTTCTCATCTTTCAATTCAACTTCCGCTACGATCAGACCCCTGTTTTCACCTTCGAACTCGTCAATCTCCCAGACGACGCTGCCACGAGTGATGCGATATCGGGTCTTTTCAATAAGCGGACGCTCACATAAGCGATCGAGCATCTCGTTGGCATCTGCCAACGGAATTTCGTACTCATACTCGGACCTGGTTGCTCCGACAGTAATGCCCTTAATCGTGATGAAGCCCTGATCACCTACGGTTCGCACACGAACGGTTCGCTCTTTGACCGTGCTGAGGTATCCCTGCCGATAACGTTTACCGCCACCCTGACCGCGCCAGGTGTCACCCTTGACCAGAAATTTTCGCTCGATCTCTTTCGCCATCCCATGCTCCCTCGATCAGAAGTCAGGCTGACTTCGCTGTGCTTATACTGCCGCCTAACCTCAATATTCGCTTAATCTCCCGAATGTAACTCGTGTTTGGCGTACCTTTGATACCTAAGTCCTGAATCAATTGCAAGACAGCATCGGGATCTGTCGATTCAACAGCTACTGTATCTCGCACGACGTTGGCAAGGGTGACGAAAGCGAATTCGGCCTGGCATGCGCCTACACTGAACTGATGCCGGACCTTCGAAACCTCGACGACGGCGATTCTGGGGTCCGCCTGAATTATTTCAAGAAATTCCTCAAGCCAATATCCAGTCCTGGAAAGAAGAGGTGGTTGGAGCTGAAGGCTAGGAAAGACCTGGGTGATTATAACGGTGCGTTCCAGGGGAAATCCTGCCTTGAGGACCGGTTTCCATTGTTCGAGCTTTCGATCCTCCTGAACCAATATCTTGATGTCCATGAGATCAGCACGAATCTTTGCATTGCATCGGTCGGTCGCTTCGGAGACGAGGTAAGTCTCCTTGCTCGCCGATTCACGGGACTGCGTCAAGCTCTCGAGCTTTTTTCGAACCAGCACGAGCGACTCTGCCCAAACTCGAAATTCGTAGCGCGGCTTGATTTCATCCATCCCGACCTCACAAAAGCTTCCCTTCCGCGGACGGGGTGCAACCTGAATTACCGGCCTCCAGTATACTGGAATCCACCCTGAATTGACGTATACGGGACCACGCACTCATTGAGCTTTGGTTGGGGCCCTTTCTCTGACGCTATTCACTAAATTCAGATTAACTGGCTGTGCGGAGTTCGTCGGCCGCTGACAGGCGCGGAGTTGGATAATAAGGCGCTCTGGGAAATTGGCAACAACAGGATTTATTTTTTCAGGAAGCTATTTACCTGCTTCAGATCTTGCAGAACGGTTTGGGTATTTGTTGCCGATCTTCATCCGTTCGGGCACGTAATATAGCCGAAGGATGCAAGGTGGCAATAATCGGAGGAAATCCCCGGCGTCGGTCCTCTCATCGCAGCAGGCCCCATTATGGCGACGCTGACCGGGGTCGGTATTGGGGGGTGCCGTCGGCGGCATGGTAGGAGCTCTGGTTGGCATGGGGTATCCCCGAGTACGAAGCCAAACGGTATGAGAGTGCTGTAAAGGAGGGAGGAACACCCTTCTCTCTGTTCACGGTGAGACCTCCCAGAGAGCCGCCTACGAGGAGCAACGCCGCCAACATCAAAGCGTACGCTGCAACGACCCACTGCACGTCCGCGAGGGAAGCGCGGAAAGCGTTCTGCAGTGCGGGGAGTGCGACATTGACAACTGTTCCGTCAATAAACGCCATGCCCGATCCAAGAATGGTGGCGGCAAGCACGATACGTCCGCTCACTTGTGGCTTCGAGCTATCTTTCCGCATGCAGAGAACCTCGGTCAGCTTCCCTTAGTTTGAAATCTTAGCTCGTCTTCATAAATTGGCTTCTGAGAGCATCGCCACTTCGGCGAGTAGTAGGCCCTGTTCTCGTCATTTGACGAGAGGGCCAAGACCTCAGCTATCAACATGGGCGTTACACTCAAACGAGTGACAATGAAGATTCTGTTTGTACCTATCCTGGCGACCGCGCTAGCCTCGACCGTCGTCGCGCAAGACATCAAAGAGTTTCTCGGCCGTTGGGACATAACTGTTACCCCCGCCACCGGCAAACCTTATCCGCAATGGATGGAGCTTACGGATAACGGCGGCAAAATGGAAGGTCGCGTTCAGCCGAGGGGCGGCGCATGGCATCCGATCGTGGGCGCCCACATGGAGTCGGGCAAGCTGATCGTGGATGTGGGGCAAGCGGGTCCTGGTTCGGAAATCAACTGGGAGCTCACGTCCCCCAGCGCAGGCAAGCTAACCGGCATAGAGAAGCGCGGCCACGCCGGCGGCTCGATGCTCGCTGGCGTGAAGGCACCTTCGCTTGATCGGCCAATGCCGAAGAAGTGGACCAAGCCCAAGCCTCTTTTCGACGGCAAAGATCTTAAAGGTTGGGAGCCGATAGGAAATGTCGACAACAACAAATGGGTGGCGCGCAATGGCGAGCTGGTGAATGACAATCCCGAAGTGTCCGGTCAAAGAACCCACGGGGCCGCCAACATCATGACCACAGAAAAATTCCAGGATTTCAAACTGCATATTGAAGTGAACTGCCCAGAAGGTGGTAACAGCGGCATCTATCTGCGCGGTCGCTATGAGTTACAGGTGGGCACCGAAGGCGGCAAGCTTCCGTCGCATGAAATGGGCGCCATCTACAGTTACTATCCCCCGCCAGAGGGCTCAGAACTTGGTCTCGGAAAATGGACGACCTTCGACGTCACCCTGGTCGGCAGACATGTGACGGTTTTGCGCGATGGCAAGATGTACCACGACAATGTCGAGATTCCTGGCCCGACCGGAGGTGCTCTTGACAGCAATGAGGCCAAGCCAGGACCCTTCTATCTGCAGGGGGATCACCACGGCGTCGTCGCTTACCGCAACATCAACATTTCCGTTCCGAAAAAGTAAGGGTCTGTCTTTGAGACGCGCGTCTGCTAGCTGCTTGTTCTTGCTGCAGTTTCGATCCTGACGGACGGGATGCGGAAGGTAGTAGTAGACCGCATTCCCAGAGACCGTCAAACAGATCCGCATTGCGTTACGACTGCTGCCCGAAGTGTGATGAACGATTACCCGCAGGCGCCCGATACAAGGAGTGCCTGACTACGCTAAGCGTCATGAACCCCCTGAAACAGCTTGCGAAGCCCTACAAAGTTCCAGGGTCTCTCTTTATTTTTCCGGCGCCGGGAATTTTGCACTTCATGCATTGGACTGAGTAATTTCCATCATCATCAATTGCGTGCGAGGGAATCTCAATCGACTCTCGGCAGACAGGACATGTCGCTGTTTTTGTTTCGGGCTCTGGTTTCATGCTGACTCCTTCCACGACTAGCGTCGCTAGCGAAGTATGATTTAGGGACCGGCACATTTCAGATTGAGTGCAAGAGCTCCCGGTCTATCTACCTGCTATTCAGCAGCTCAGGCGAGTTGTTCTTCACGTTGCCGACGTCTTTTGAGACCTCGAAGGCCTCCATCTCGTCGGCGGCATGTCGGGACGATATGAGCTGCCTGTCGGCCACCCGGCGGACCGCGCTTTGGAACACAAGGATCGCCTGCGATTCTCAGTGACAGAATCGATGCTTGCTTTTGACCGTCGGGTATTTGGCGACGCCTTTGAGGTCTCCGCCTCTGTATGGTTGTTGAGCGCTTCTGAGGGGCATACGAATCGTAGTTTTGGTGTGGAGGGTGACATAGCCATCATGGCAACAGAAGATGACATCCAATTCATGCGCCTCTAGGCTGTGAGCGGTTGCCATCTCACCGCCGGAAAGGTCCAAGGGGGCACCTTCTTATATTGCGTCTCGTTATCGGCAAGTTCGATCCCCGAAAGGGAACTCGCCCTCGAACAAGCACTCGAAGGGACACGGACACCTGGCGGAGCCGAAGTCGGCGCAGTTCTCGTCCGAGATGAGGTTTCAATCTGTGCTGGATTCAATGAAGGCGAGCGGAAAGGAGCACTCTTCTATGGAAGGCACGAAGTATATCGGAATGGATGTTCACAAGGACTCGATCTCGATCGCGGTTCTAAATTCTTCGGGCAAGCTGGTGATGGAAAGCATCATCGAAACCAAGGCGATTACGATTCTCGAGTTCGTGCATGGGCTGCGCGGGAGTCTGCATCTGACGTTTGAAGAGGGCACCTGGGCTGCGTGGTTGTATGACCTGCTGAAGCCGCATGTGACGAAGCTTGTGGTGTGTGATCCACGTCGCAATGGCTATCTGAAGCAAGGCAGCAAGAGTGACCGAATCGATG
>NZ_JQKI01000116.1 GCF_000745965.1 Edaphobacter aggregans DSM 19364
CGTACGTTGCCGGGAGCCAGACGTGCTGCCATCGGCTCCACGCTCTTGCGCTCAATCGGCAGCATGAGCCCCTTGATGTAGTTCTCGATGGGAATCATGCGATCGGCATGTCCCGCAGATTCTGTCAGGCCGTCCAGATAAATCTGGAGCCGTTCCCCTTGACGCGAGAGATCCAGTCGGCGAACGCTCATTCCTTCAACGTACTGCCCAACAGTTTACGGTGCTTGAATAATCAAATCGAGGAATCTACTTTATAACACAGTAGTATTAACCGGCTGGCGCAAATCCTCAATGGGTCTACGTCGGAAACGCCACGACCGTCGTTCGATTCGCCTACACAGTTTCGTGGTGACCATTTACAACGGGCTTCCCTCAGTATGTTGACGCTCCAATGTTGCGATACCTAAAAATCATGGTGGTCCCGCTGAATTAGTGATCGCAACCAAGGCTGGATGGGAGCGCCCGGGTCCCGCCGCGATCCCGGGCGTCTGCTGGGTTTCGCTGCTCAGTTCAGCGGGATGCACGACACTGATCGTTGATTGCGCTTTGGGTTCAGATAATCCGCGCATGGCTATTTCCATTGCATCGCGAACAGATCGGTCAGCCATCCCAGCAAGACCGGAATTTTCAACCAGGAAAGAATTACTCGATCTGGGGAGAGAATTCGGTCCATGACCGACTTGTAACAACGCCCATGTACGCTGCTGAATGCAGATTGATTCCAAGTCCAACCTCTTGAGCAATCTACGCAGAGCCACTTGTTTGGCCCTACGCTTGCAACATATCTCGAACCTCGTGACCGTGTCGCGGGCTCGGTGCGGATGCGGAAGCGTGGGAACCAACCAACGGAGGAATTTTTCATGAAAACAGGCACAGCGCTCGCGACTACCCTATTTGCCATAACATGCTTCCCGCTCCTGGCACAGCAGTCACCCGCGGCCAACCAATCAGACAGCCCCGCCACTCAGCAGAACCCTTCAGGTACGGAGGCGGCAACACCGAGTAGTCCGGCCGCGAACCCGGCAGCATCCGCCGTAGAGATGAGCCCAATCAACGGCGAACTTGTGAGCAAACTCGACTCAAAGACCGCCAAGACCGGCGACAGCGTTGTGGTCCAGACCAGGGCGTCAGCAAAGACTGCCGACGGAACCGAGATTCCTAAGGGGTCGAAGCTGGTAGGCCATGTGATCGGCGCGCAACCGGGTGGGGCGGGCGAGAATTCCCAAGTGGCGCTCCTATTTGACCACCTCGAGTTGAAGGGCGGGCAGAGCGTGCCGGTCCATTCGCAGATTCAGTCAATCGCTCCAGCGGGAGGCGCGGCATCGGGCAGCGGGTCCGCAGCCATGAGCGGGCCTCCGGCGGGCAGTTCCGCTAACCCGAGCGCGAGTGGGACTAATAGCAGCGGGGCTAGCAGCGGGGCGAGTAGTGCGCCGCAAGGCGCAGGCGGATACGCTGGGGCATCACCTGCAGCAAGTAGTGGCCCCACTGCCGGGACCGTCGTAGCCAAAACCGGCCAGATAGCCATCAGCACCACGTCGATTCCTGGAGTGTTGCTAGCGAACAATGCGCCGGGGCAACAAGATCCGAGGATGGCTCGAACTTCCAGCATCCTGCTCGGCGCGAAGCAAGATGTCCAATTGGACAGCGGCACGCAGATGGTCGTTGGTATCTCTACCGCGGGCGGGGGAGCGCAGTAATCGGCAATGGTTGGGCAATGGGCGATTGCCGGTTGCCTGGGGCTGAGTGAGAAACCTGACGGAAAGGGTTCGAGATCGATGAGCCAAGGGCCGGAGTCTGTCTCCGCCCCTTTGGCATTGTGCGAACGAACCTACAACAGGTCGACCGGAAACCCCTCAGGAATGGGAGGCTCGATCTCGGTTCGAAGTTGAGTCCACCCCTAAATCTTCATGTCTGAACACATTCCTCATGGTCGGCAAACCTTCCCTAATCGATAAGGTAAGGATTGACCGTCATCCGCCCAGAACCCAGAAATCTGGAAAGTCTTGTGTCCGCACTGTTCGGTGAGTGAGCTGGCGATCTTACGCCAACCCACTGAGCACGACAATCGACCTGGGTCGCGCCGGTCTGAGCAGCTCCACGACTATTCCGTCACGGATCTCCGGACTGGCAAGACTTCCTCCGCTAACGGCAGCCTCCCGGTAAGTCTCGATGCTGCTGAAAAGTACGATCCTGAAGCTGCAGTAATTCACAATTAGCTGGAAAGCGGGATCAGCACTCCTAACCGGGTGCTGATCCTGTACTTTTATCTCGACGTGTCTCTGCAGCTCCTTCCCGGAGCTGTTCTTGTTCCGCACCACGGTCGCAACAGTGCTTACCTGTTGGACGATTTGTAACGAAGGGAAAGAATTTATGCGTTTGGGTCGATTGCTTCTTTGTTTGTTCGCCTGTGCCATCGCTGCCGCTCAGCCCTCGGTAGCTGCCGGTTCGCGACATCGGGAACGGGTTCCTCTGAACACCGGATGGGGTGTGCGGCAGCTTCCGGATGATGGGATGGTTGCAAGCCAGAGTTCAGTCCCACCTACCCTGGAGGGAGGCTGGTTTCCTGCGACGGTGCCAGGGGACGTTCATCTGGACCTTCTGAAAAGCGGGAAGATTCCAGATCCGTTTTATCGGGACGATGAAGCAAAGCTGCAATGGATCGAAAAGGCTCGGTGGGAGTACAAGACCTCGATTGACGCGACCGAGGCGACCCTGGCGCGTGAGCACGTAGAGTTGGTCTTTGAGGGACTGGATACGGCCTGCACGATCTTCCTCAATGGCCAGCGAATTGCCTCGCCCGACAGCATGTTTCAGGAGTGGAGATTTGACGTGAAGTCGAAGCTTCACGCAGGTTCAAACGACCTGCAGATCGTCTTTCCGGCGCCGATGAAGGCTGCGGAGGCTGTCGCCGGGAAGGATCCCTGGCTCTCCCGAACGCACACCGATCCGAAGGGATATATACGGAAGGCTGTCTACGAGTTCGGCTGGGATTGGGGTCCCCGTTTTGGTACAAGCGGAGTTTACCGGCCGGCCTATCTTGAAGTATGGGATAGTGCCCGCGTCAAAGATGTCTTCGTAGAGCAGGAAGGCGTGACGACAAGTGCCGCTCATCTCGATGTGCATGCGGATGTCCTCGCCTCAAAAGAGACAAAGGCGAACGTGAGCATAAGTTACGGACTCGGCGGTAAGGAGATCCAAGCAGACCGCGCCGTTACTCTCGCCCCCGGAAGCAACCGCATTTCGTTCCCAGTCGAGATCGCTCATCCTCAGCTTTGGTACCCGTCGGGATATGGAGCCCAACCCATCTATCACTTCCACATCTCGGTGAAGGAGGATGGTCACGAACTCGACGACAAGAACGCAAAGACCGGACTGAGATCAGTTATCCTCCGCCGGGAATTGGACAAGTGGGGGCGCTCGTTCGAATTCATTGTGAATGGAATCCCGGTCTTCGCCAAGGGCGCGGCCGTGATCCCGTTCGATAGTTTTCCCTCTCGCGTCACGAGCGAAAAGTATCGGCGCATTCTTCAGTCAGCGAAGGACGCGAACATGAACATGGTGCGGCTCTGGGGCGGAGGGTACTACGAGACGGAGGAGTTCTACGACCAGTGCGATGAGTTGGGCCTGATGGTCTGGCACGATCTGATGTTCGGCAACAACTGGCAGCCGGGTACCTACGACTTCAAACAGAACATTGAACGTGAAGCGGAATATCAGATGACACGTCTCCGAAATCATCCAAGTATCGTTCTGTGGTCGGGCAACAATGAAACCGAGGAGCTAAGGGAGTGGAACGGAAACGGTGATCTTCCAGCTAAAGTCCACGAGCACATCTGGGAGGACTACCTCACAGAATTTAGCGGGATTCTTGCACGGACCGCTGCACGGGTAGATCCGCAGACGCCGTACTGGCCGAGTTCGCCCAGCGCCGACTATGAAGAGTTAAGCGACGCCTATCAGAGTGGTGACAACCACGACTGGAGCGTCTGGCATGGCAATGCCGATTTCGAAGAGTTCGAGAAGAGACCTTGGCGCTTCGTCTCAGAGTACGGGTTTCAGTCATTTCCAGAGATGAAGACGATCGAGTCTTTTACCCTGCCTGGGGACAGAACCAGTATTTTCACTCCGGTCATGAAGGCCCATCAGAAGAATGGAGATGGCAACAGGCTCATTCAGGAATATATGAAACGCTACTTCGGTGAGCCAAAAGACTTTCCTTCTTTCCTCTATGCCAGCCAGGTCTTGCAGGCCGAGGGCATCAAGGTGGGGGCGGAGAGTTTTCGACGCAAGAGACCCGAGACTATGGGCTCCCTTTTCTGGCAGCTCAATGACTGTTGGCCAGTCGCTTCGTGGTCGAGCGTCGATTATTTCGGACGTTGGAAGGCGTTGCAGTACTACGCGCGCAGGTTCTACGCGCCCGTCCTGGTCTCGCCTCATGTAGAGGGAGGTACGTTGGCACTCTACATTGTCTCCGACAAGACTGCCGTCATCGATGGCACGCTCCACCTGCGAATCATGGATTTCTCAGGTCACGTCGTGAAGGAGACAACTCAAAGGGTCAAGATCGATCCGCTTGCCTCAAAGATATATCAGCAAATCCCGCTGGTTGAGTTGTCGGGGTCGAATACCCCCGATTGGTCGGGTCTCGTCGGAGTTGCAGATCTGGTCGCAGATGGAAATAAGATGTCGACCAACCTCGTCTATTTCGTCCCTTCGAAACAGATCAAGCTCCCGCAAGCTACGATCGCAACCGATATCTCGCAGGCTGGAGATGGATATGATGTGACCCTTAGCTCGGCGGCGTTAGCCCGTAGCGTGTCTGTGTCATTCGGCGAACTGGACCCTCAGTACTCGGATAACTATCTTGACCTGCTGCCGGGAGAGAAAAAGACGATTCACGTCACCAGTAAGGCCTCACTTGCGGATCTTAAGTCTCAGATAGAGGTTATGTCCTTGGTGGATGCGTTCTCGTCTCCCGCAGCGGCGAGATAACTTCGTGGCTCGATGTTCGAGTGGCGCCCAACAGGTTGGTGTTGATCATGCGGAGAATCTGATCATCCATTAGACCTTCCAGCGAGACCATACCCGGCGTTGTTGAAAACCACGTCTGCCACCTGGATGATCTGGTGAGGGTTCGTGATGTCCAGTTCAATCAGCGACACTCCGGGAATCTCCCTCAGGTCTCTCTCTTTCTCCGGGCTCCGCATGGATGCAATGACATTCCAACCCCTCGACGCGAACAATCTGGCGGTCGCTCGTCCAAGTCCTGACGAGCTGCCGGTGATAAGGATTCCTTGCTGTTTTTGTGTGTTCATCAGCGATCCCTCCTGCGTCCGCCGATGAGGAGTTCATCGGCAATCTCGCTGACAGAATATTTAAGCTTTTGCGGAGTCAAGAGCAGATTGAACTAAAGAGTACATACTTGAGATCCTCCGGTTCCTCAGTCGCGCAGAAGGATGCGGTAGCCTCAATTGCGGCCCACGGGACAAGTCACTCGTTGAGCCACTTTAGGAACGCTTCTGGGCTCTGGGTGGTCGGTAAGAACGAAGCCGCAGGCGCCGCGGCCGCTGCGGCGGTGGCCTCCGCGTGGTTCCGGGGCCGGTGTAAGTTGTGGGTCACATGGAGGTACTACCTGTGACCCATCTTCGCAACATCATGCTCCAGGAACTGCAGCGCCGTAACTATTCCGACTCTACGATCCGGCACTCCCGAAAAGTCGGCATTGCGGTAAATTGCTTCCTTGCCCGGGCAGCATGGCAGGCAAGTTTCCATAAACCCCTTTGGGCAAAACACCGACGACTCGGACCGGCTTTCCGTCGATGTCAATTGACTTGTTCAGGATGGCGCTGTTCAAGTTGTGGCGATTCAGCCATAGACCGTAGGAGATGAGAGCTATATCTTTCTGCTTTATGTGCAGGGGGCCTGCGCAGCAATTCTGCTTCTTGTGCTGGGTGTTGCGACGGTGGTTTGCGGGGAGGCGAGTGGTCTAAGTAGACCGAAAGACTCCCGTCGCACGGCAGTCACGATAGAAAACTAACGTTTTGCGGGAACTACGACGCCAAGTTTGGATCGTCGTTCGGCAGGATTTGTTTCCGAGTTGCCACAATTCGAAGATCCACTCACGCGATTCTCGTCCCGTAGGTTGAGTTGCAGCTGGGGAACGGATCTACGAGCAAGGGGGACAGCCGGCCTTTCATCTGGATCTCTTACAACACTCTCCGATTTCAGACAATCCGCTAAGACCAGAGGGAACTACCCAGGATACGAGGTCGCCGGTTCCGAAAAAGATCTCAATGTTGGGGTCCTTTTCATTGACGCTATCTTCTCGCACGAAGAGCGCATACATCCAATGCGATCCCAGCCAATGCTCACCTGGTCCTTTGGGGCCGAAATCCAATTCGCTGTAATCGGGATTGCCGATTAACGCGGCAACCTGCTTTTTTGTCATTCCTACACGCAGGCTCGGATAATTCTCTCCAATTTGTTTTTTACGTTCAGCAGAAGCTGAGAAAGGAAAAGATTTAATTGTTGCCCTGAACTCCTTATAGCTTTTTTGGCCATCGGGGACGGGCTTATCGGATGCAGCCAAGACGGGGAGCGCATACGTCAATAGGCAAAGCAGTGCGAATTGCTTTGTAATCATTTTGCAGGCTCCTGCTGGCTTGATGATTTGCGCATCATTTAATTGATCATCCTACTCTGGTCTGAATTTGAGGGGGTAACTCAAGATCAATGGAAATCATGTGACCGCAGTTTGAGTGCATTATCCGAAAGCGTTACTAGGCACGTTGCTTTGACGTGAATCACTTCGTCGCGATTCTGCATCAACCAAGACCAAACCACTATCGCGTGGAGATTCACACGAAAAAGACAAGACTGAAACTCAGGGACGCGAGCACGCGGTTGTGATTAGAACGCTGGGATGCGTCCCCATATACCTCCGAACTGCGAACCTCCCGACTTCCTTCCTGAGTGAATGGAGGATCTGCGGGTTCCGGCTGGCTGTCATCCGTAAAAGGAGGAAGCCAGCCTTGTTGCGGTCTGTCCACACACCCGAGTAGAGCAGATTGATGAGTGGTTGCACGCTTATATGCAGATCCTCGCTCCCGGGTACGGCGGACAAGACGGCTAAAGCCCGTACCGCGTTATTCCGCACTTCCTCATCCGGATCGTTGATCGCTTTGGACAGCGCTTCTGCTTGGGTCTGCGACCGGTGCACATATCCCAATAAGGCAGCCGCAGCACGGCGTTGCTTAGGGTCACCCGCAGTCTGGAGGACGTTCCTAATCTCTGGCTCACGTTCAAGTGCATAAGCACGCATCGCGAGGTTGACAGCTTTCAAGGATGGGTCTTTTGAAATCATGTACCCCTGTGAATCGTCTTCTTCAGCAGAGCCGCGAGCCACCGCCTGACCAAGAACTCCCATCTCCTGCTCGTACAACTGCAGCCCTTTGTCATCAAGATGGGTTTTACTAAGAGGAACAGTGCTGGTTGGAACAGGTCGTGAGGTTGAACCGGCTAGCCCAACGAAAATTAGCAGACGCTGCGAATCGTCGCAGCAAACAACATTGATATCGGTTGGAGCTTTGCCGATTACGCCGAGAACCGCATCGTTGATTGGCTTCTTGGAGAAAGTTGCATAGGTCAGTGTGTCTCCCGTGTGTAGGGGAAGCACGTAGCGCACTTTCTCCAAAGGCAGGCCTCCGTAACCGAAATAATTGATCGGGCCAACCTGGAAGGGATGATGCTCCATATCCGCATCCTGCGACAAAACGGGTGAGGTAAATAGTAGAAGTGCACAACACGGAAGTATGATCGTCTTCGTGATCATTTGAACCTCGAACCTCGAGAACTTAAATCGAGCTAATCATACCGAGGCACGATGGAACGTGCCTGCTGTGACCGCGAGGGCTGGCCCGGAAACAAGGTAGGCATACTCGAGTTCGAGGGTGTCGTATTCTCGTTTAGTCCCCACAAGCGTGCAACGCATCGTGAAAAACAACGACATTTCCGCTGAAGGCGTCGGTGTGCGCATAAAACTCTCCAACGCTGCGGATCTGCTGAGGAGTCTGACAAAGGGAGCGGTTTGGAGCGCTCGCCAAAATGGTCCCAAGAAACCGGCTGCAACCCAACTGAACCCTTTTTGCATATGGCAGTTTAGCTCAGCGCTCCTCGAAGATCGGTCCCGACAAGTCGGCCATCAGTGTTTACTAATCGGTTCTTTTCCCCAGGGAATCTCGCCGGCTGATTCCTCGGTAAGTGCTTTGGCGATGATGCAACAACTGACGTGCGGACAGGGAGCAGGCCATACCCATAATTCGCGAAGTTACCTGAAACCCCGTTTTGAGGGCATAATGGCTTGGTTCGGCAATACAAAGTGGGAATCGGAAACTGAACCCGTCAAAGAGTGCATTTGTGGGCTCTGTACTCGATCTCATCTGAGGACCCCTCATTATGCCCCCTAGTCAGCATCGCACCACGTCGCGAAGCCGCATCTCCGCTGGAGTAGCGTATCTGATTATCGCGACGGGCGTGCCTCTCATTGGCGAGCACAGCCCGTTGCAAGATACACCTACTGTCCCCTCGCAGGAACGGGTTGGAGTAGTCACGGGGCACGTCTACTGCGGAGACACTCACCAGCTCGCCCGTTTCGCAAGTGTAGTTGTTCAACCGTTGGAGTTGCCTGGGTCCACAGGCAAGGATCTCAGAACCGCAGTCGAAATGCCTACAGCGACTCATACGGATTTCGACGGCAAGTTCACCGTATCAAACCTCCTCCCCGGATCCTATCTGGTGCTCGCCTGGCTGCCTGGGTACGTTGGCCCTTTTGCCCAGATCAAGACTGGTGTAGAACCCGCACGCGTCTTGCAGGCGCTGAAAACGGTCCTGCCTCGAATAGAGGTCAAGAATCATCTCGTCACGACGATTGACATTACGCTTGTGCGTGGCGCGGTGGTTAGCGGGTCTGTCGCCTACGATGACGGGAGTCCGGCAGTCGGATTCCAAATGAATCTGCTAAACCCGTTTGGAGCAGAGAAAAGTGGCCAAACCGTGCAGTTAGGCATTTCCAGTAGCGACTTCCCGGCGTTTGATATCACAGACGACAGTGGACAATACCGACTGTCAGGTGTTCTGCCTGGATCATATGTTGTAGCTGCAACCCCACCTAGCGGTTCGCCCCGGGGGTGTGGCATCGCGTCAGGATCTTGCGCGATCGTGATGGCAGATCCTAATTTTCGAATCTATTCGGGGAACTCGCTCCGCCTTAAGGATTCAAAGGCGTTCTCTATCGTGGAGGGGGAGCAGAGGAATGGCGTCGACCTCGTGGTCCCTCTCATGCACCTTCATCAAGTGGCTGGAGTGGTCGTTGCAGAGAGCGATGGACACCTGCTCAAGCGAGGTTTTGTCGAACTCCTTCATGCAGATGACCGCACTGTCGCCCAGAGGACACATCTTAATAACGACGACGGTACCTTCGTCTTGGGCTTTGTGCAAGATGGAGAATATCTGCTTCAGGTGCGCGCCGCAGATGCGGCTACCGGTGCCCCCACAGGCAATGTTTGGACCTACCGAGACCGAATCATGCCGATTGAGATAACTGGTAACGTAACCGACCTGATCATATCCCTGGACGCGAAATAGAGTGTTGGCTTTCCAAGTATTCGCTCGATCATCTGGATCGACGTTTGAGAGTTTACAGCCAAGCTAAACGCTCTAGCTTGCCGTACCGCATGAAAAGTCGCCATTTCGGTAACTTGCTGGGAACTTTCTCAAAACCCGTTTTCGCGCAGCTACGGTGCGACGGGGAAGGTTTACCACACTACTGCATTCGCTCGATGACATCATGTCATGACAAGGCATCAATGCCAATCCATATGGGCTCAGACCGGTGCCTTGCTTCGGGTCTGGTTAGAGTGCGACGAAGCCCCTCGACTGAACGGGGCACATTTGTTTCGCCGTGGACGTTCTAATAGAGAGTCCTAAGGATCGCAAAGGCGAGCTAACATTGCCGTTGGATGAATCGAGACAGCGGAGGCCGTTCCGAGTTGACAGTTCCTTCCCAGCGGTTAAGACGGAGTCTTTGGGTCCCCCTTCTCGTGTGGAGCGTTGCGCTTGGGGTTGTGGCGTTGTTGAGCCTGGTCGTGCTGGCCGAATGGATCGCGCATCGTCCGTCGCCCGTGCGTTCCTTTGTCACGGCAACGGAGATCCAGGCGCAAGACGCACGCCTGGAGCAAATGGGTCTGCTCCTGCACGATGGTAGCTTTCTGAAAGAGCACCCATTCCAGGCGCCCTGGACTTCGCATTCGCTCCTGATCCCTTCGACCTGGTCGGAGACGGGCATTAAACGCCTCCTCAGTTCGCCTAAGGTTCGCGCCGATCTTCTGCTTGCCGACCTTGACGTGCTTCAACCCGTGATGACTCGTGCCTATGGAGGTTGGGAGAGCGCGGGAGCGCACGGTTGGAATTGGAATCAGTGGTTTGGCGATTGGCGCAAGCGGCTTGCCGCGCGCGGCAACGCGGAGATATCCCTGGACGAAGCGTTCGCGCCCATGGATCGGCTGTTGGCATTTCAGCGCGACAATCACACCCAGATTCCGCTCAATCGCTCGACATCCGATGGGTCGCAGACCGCTATCCTTGCCGCTACACCTGCTGCTGCATGCACAGAGATTCGCGCGGGCGGGCGGCTCTTTCCCATCGATGCAAACGATGCCGGCCAGCAAGTGCGCACGGCGAAGCGATGGATAACGGGAGAAACCTCTTTCGCCAACGCGAGATACATCTCCTTTCCAGGCTCACAACCACAGGTTTACCAAGGTCGGCTGTAGCCATGTCTACTACTGCGCCCTCTTTCCTGAAACTGTCGTACACCATGAATGCTGACCGGCAATTCGTACTACCTATCCAAAGTGACGAAAAGTGGCCTGAGGCCTCGGTCACGGCTCGGGGTCCGTATGGCACTGCAAAATCTCCTGTCCCTTGTAGTTTCCATTTGGCAGAGATTACGGCTCCAGCGACCGGTTTGCCGTGCGAGTCGACAATTTTTTCGGAGACTGTAGGCTCGATGTTCGAGGCGCGAAGCACAGGGGAGATCAGAACAATAAGCAGCAACAATCGCATGCAGACACTCCTTGTCCGGCTACTCTGCTATCGTAAATAGCTTTCTACACACAGTCGAGATGCAGCCTTCTCGTGTTCGGTGCTCTCCCACGCTGAGTTCGTCTCAAGCTCACCTATTTTGGATCGACTCAGTGAGACAGCGACATACTCCAACATCCGCTATAGCCAAAAGGTGGATCTTGGAGTGTTTGAGATCAAGAGGGATAAAAATAAGACAGTCGACTCTCATTAGCGTCATAGCGTCGGTTCCGGACACCGACTTTCTTAGTGATGTCCTGTAGCAAGGGAAACTACCGATTGGCGCGTCGATTGTGCCCGAGTGACGGGCAATCGTACTGCCTGAAAAGCGCGTTACCGGAAATGACAGGTCCGCCAGCGTCGAAGTTGCCCATAATCCTTTTTTTTCGGATGTTTGATTCTCTGGTAGAGACGCCATCTAATCGTTAGACTGTGTGCGCCGGAGTCCGGAGGCTTTATGAGGCGTCCACCGTTCGTGTTCGCAGTACTGACAATGGTTGCTGCAACGGCAGCGTTCGCGCTCCCCGAGTACCTCAGAAGGCCTTGAACTGCTCAACCAGACGGCGCGGCGGTATGCGGATGCCAATGCTTATTACATCGAGTCGGTGGAAGAGCGTACTTCGACGACCGAATACTCTCATTCCTGGCAGAAGACGATCACTACTGCCGCTCAAGCTCCGGGAGATCGCTTTCACTACGAGGGGCACTCAAGTAGCGGCAGTGCCATGAAGGTAGCAGACGAGCGATTCGAGAGACCGGGGCGAGGAAATGAATGTGATCTTCGCGAAAGGGCGGAGCAGGATGAGGCGAAGTTAGATAGATGACGCCGATTGTCTCTTCCACGGCCACAAGCAGCAAGCAAAGCACATTTTGCATTTCGCTAGCCGCGTTCGTAAAGACGGCCGAACCCTCCCAGATTGCGCGTTGAACCAGCTCGCGTTGAATTTCGATTGGTTGCTCAGCGTCGGACTGTCGGCTCCAGGTGCAGATCGAGCCCGGTTCCTCGGCGAGATCAGTAAGCAGAACGACGGCGCCGTTCTCTGCAGGGATCACTTCGAAGATCAGCCGCAGAAGTTCACGTTGCAGGAGTTTGGAGTCACGGATGGAATTGATGATATTTGTGATTCTGAACAAGGCGGCCAAGTCACGCGCCATGCGGCCGACTTCAATCCCATACATCGGGAGTGGATGGTCCAACTGAATTTTACTGAGTGTGGAAACGGAAGGTATATCAGTCAAGCTTATCTTCGAACTGCTCACCGTTTCGCCTCCGTGCATCAGAAACACGAATTCGGATCTCCCCACGCGGATCGTATCGCCATGTTCAACGACTTTGCGACTCACAGGAATTCCATTCACAAAAGTACCGTTCTGGCTGTCGAGATCGACGAGCTCATATTGCTCGTCCACCTGCTGGACCATGCAATGTTTCCGCGAGACCACAGTGTGGATCATGCATAACTGATTCGATTCGTCACGGCCAATCGATAGCTGGCCATCGATCAGCTGTCGAACGGTCCCTGTCAGCGAACCCGAGATGGCGAGGAGACGCGGCTGCATCGGAGCCTCCGTGCGTCAAAAGTGTAGCTGAGTCAGCCGAGAATCTCAGATAAATCGGGGGTATCGGAGCTGGCGGAGCCGAACGGATACTCGTGGGTATCCGTTCAGATACTGTCCGGCGAGGCGCAACAGGGGAATCGTTGCGTCGCGAATCTTTGCGGCGCTTGTATCTCATTGCAAAAACGGGAATGCGGTTGAGGAGCGGGAATCCCAGGCGGCGCGTTCCTCTTTGGCCATGCGTATGCAATATCTCTGCACGTAACAACAAGCTCCCGAAGAGAAAGTATTCCAGAGCCCCAGGAGGGACCTGAATAAGGTACCTCAAAAGGGAGATCATCATGAAACGCATCGCCGCAATCGCGCTCTTCGTTGCATCCACCCTCCTCACGGCCGGTAGTGCAGTGGCAGAGGATCACAAAGTCAAAGCAACCGTTCCGTTCAACTTCACAGTCAACGACTCCTGGCTGCCGGCTGGAACCTACACGATCAGCTCCAATGTCAATTCTCCCAACCTAGTCAGCATTCGAGACCAAGCGAAGGGTGTCAACATATTGGTCATGGGCCCGACCGATTCAGGGAACTCGGAGAAAGTCGGCAAGCTGGTGTTCCGCCAGTATGGCAACCAGTATTTCCTCAGTGAAATTCGTGGTGGGTCAGTCTCGTTGAATGTCCACTTCCCCGCTACGAAACTGGAGAAGAAGGCCAGAACGCAAACGCAGGACGCAGGGCTTCGCGTCAATGACGACGTCTTGATCGCGCTCCACTAGCTGTTCAGCTCCTGAGATGAATAAGGACCCGGAGACCATCGTCCCCGGGTCTTCTTCTGTAGAGCCGAAGAGGCACGCTTTCCGAAAGACGGCAGTTAGGGTCTGTTATGAACATCGATCCCTGTTGAGATCCTATGCCCTCCTTGAGGTACTCCTCCCCTCCCGGGTCATCTCTCACATCTCCACCGGATGTGTTGACTCTCATCTTTCCGTTCGTCTGGTTCGTATGATTATCAATGTGGATTCGAATTGCTCTGGGTGATTCCTCGACGAGGGTTTTTACTACCGGGCGGAGTTCTAGAGGTATAAGTGTGCATCCGAGCACATCTCGCGCCTTCTGAATATATGCCTGGTAATAGGCTTCTGCCGTGATTCTGCCCCCGGCATCCTCATGTGAATGCTTATTCTCAGGTGGATTAAGCCTGAGCTCCGCTGTTCTAGCATCGAGATCAGCGATCAAGACCGCCCGCTTGTATACCGGCTTGCTCACAGGCTGGAATGTCGTCTCATCTAGCTTCGCACGTTCCTGCTGCTCTCCCCATTTAATCCGCAGCAAAGCGCCCTGAATTTGGGCGTAAATGGGTGTCATTGGCCTTGTTTTGTCTCCAGCAAACTTCCTGTTCTGAGAGATGGGTATGCTGAGTGCATTGAGAGACACAGGAAGCCACTGTGCAGGCGATCCAGAGGGTAGATTCTCTAGATTGAATAAATACACCCGCATATCGCTGGCTTCTTCGAAGCCGATAAGCGCTTGTTCAAGCGCGGGTTCGGTGAGTTGACCGCCAGCTATTTGCTTGGCCACCAGGTCGGCTATAGAAGCTTTTGTGTAGGCAGAACTCGAAAGACCTATCGTTTTGAGCCACGCCCTTAGACCATCGACTGCCACTTCATCGAGAATCGGCGCAATTCTTTCCTTGATCTCATCCGTTGAACTACGACCATCGTTCATAAGTGGTGTGCTTTCTTGTGTTGAGAGGCAGAGAACGTCTTATAGGACGAAATTGTACGGAACCAGAATAGCCGGTACTTGCCTGCATGTATTGGGAGATCGTGAGTTTTCAAACGAATCGAAAGTTTAGCGCATTCGAGACATACCGTGTATGGCGAGATGCATTGGGGTCGCAAACAGGGGTTACGCATGAAAAATGCCCGTGAGGACCTGGCGCATGTACTGGTTGTTCCAAGCGGCTATTTTTCGTCGTCCGCGCAAGCTGTTCCTTGAGCTATTGTGTCGTCGGACGAGGTTGATGGCGATCTTTCGCAGTAAGGCAAAATTGCGGACCGCGGTGCGGTCGCGAACCCGACAGTCATCCTCTCGGAAGGTGACGTCGAGCACCCAGTGCAGGCTGTTTTCGATGCTCCAGTGCTGGCGAATGGCCTTGGCCAACATCTCCGGCGCGTCAGTGCAACTGGATAGGA
>NZ_JQKI01000117.1 GCF_000745965.1 Edaphobacter aggregans DSM 19364
ATGCACGCCTTGAAGATGTTGAAGCCCGGAGGCCGACTCGTCGCCATCTGTGCCAACGGCCCGAGGCAGAACGACACGCTAAGGCCCATCGTTGAAGCGCGCGGCGGTCTCTGGGAAGAATTGCCTCCAGATACTTTCATCGGCGCAGGTACAGGCGTTCGCACCGTCCTCCTCATGCTGGACGCATAACCAAGTGCCGCCCGTTTCAGGGGAACGCCGCAACGCGGCCCCTGAAGCGGGCGCAAGGGTACAAACCCCTTCGGTTTTTCCCCTTGACCTCTTTTCCCGCAAAATCATTCGAACGAGTAGGAACTTCTCTCGGCAGAGGTCTGCCGATACCATTCATTCGGAGCAAGAGCTTTAGCATCTCACAACCCGACTCCCTGCCTTCAGCCGCTCCGCGTCTTCCGCCACCCACCTCAGCGGGCCTGTTTCCCTCCCCCGCACCCCTCCATGCAAAAGGCACCCGGAAGGGGACGTCGATGGATAGAACCGAATCCACAGTTCGCAATATGCTCACAGCCATTGAGGCACCGCTCTACGATGTCGGTGTCCTGAGTGATCGAGGGATGCTTCCGGGACTCGACAGCATTTCGGCCGCGGCGGTCCTAGAAAAGCTTTCTCTGCTCAAGTACCGCAATGCCCAGGGCTCGCACATCTACATTCGTCCATCGGGTGAGCATCGCTTCACCACTCTCGACGATCTCAACGAGAACTCGCTCGCCAGGCTCTCGGCCGACGGCTTCAATCCATGCGCCGTTGTCGAGACCAGCCCCGGCAACTTCCAGGCGTGGCTCAAGCACGCAAGAGTATTTCCGAAGTCCTCGGAACCTTCGTCGCGCAGACATTGGCGGAGCGGTACGACGCTGACCCCAGCGCGGCAGACTGGAGGAGGTTTGGCCGGCTTCCCGGCTTTACCAATTCCAAACCCAAATACAGAAAGTCGGACGGCCTCTTCCCTTTTGTGCGCCTTCACAGCCACACCGGTCAGCAGTACCCGATGGCGCAGGCCTTCGAGCAGGAGATAACGAAGCTCTACGAAGTACGGGAGCAGGAACGCGAGGCGAGGCGATTGCAAAGTTCTCTTTCTCCCCAAAGGGGACTGAGGTTATCGAACCTATCCCTTGAGCGATTCCGAACTTCGATCAAGTACCAGGACCGGCCCGCCGCCGCAGACATCGCCTTCTGTGTCGCCGCATATGGCAATGGCATGAACGAGGACCGGATTGAACGTGCCCTTGAAGACGACTATCTCTCCCGCGATCCCAGCCCATCCAAGAGAGCTGCATACGTCCGAAGAACTATGGAGAAGGCGAGGAGATGGGCCGAGCGATAAGCTTCGGTGCTGCCATTCCCTTGTCGTTCTTCCCTATTTCTTTGTGATTGACTCTTCGAGTTCTGGCCTTGCTTTTGCTACTTGCGCCATGAGGAGGACATTGAACAGTGCGGCTCCCTTCCGGTTTGCCTTTCTATCTGCGTTCAGCGTGCCGCGCTCAAAACACCCCCGCCCTTCGGACGCACGCTCTCCTTCCCAGAATCCGCTGCGCGCCTCTCAAGAGGTGCGGACTCCTATCCCCATAGCAAGTCTGGGTCCCCTTCCGCAGATTCTTTCCAGTCGCCTTGGGAGTGGGTCGCGACGGCACACCCGTTGGGCAAGCATGTACCGCAGACAGCGGACAAACCAAAGAAACGGAGCCAAACAATCATGTTCAACAAAGTCATCCTCATCGGCCGCCTCGGACAGAACGCAGAAGCCAAAACCACTCAGAACAACAAAGAGTACGTCGTCCTCAACATCGCAACCCAGGAGAGCTGGAAGAACGACAAAGGCGATTACGAAAACCGCACCGAATGGCACCGCGTCTATGCCTGGAGCAATCTCTCCAAGTTCGCCAAGACTCTCCACAAGGGGCAGCTCGTCACCCTGGAAGGCACCCTGCGTTATCGAGAGGTCGAGGATGAGGTCAACGGGACCACCTTCAAGCACCGGATCGCTGAGGTCCACGCTACCAGCGTGAAGCGGCTTTCGAAGATCGAGGCCGCTGATGACCCTTCAGACGGAGCGGGCGACGAATAATCGTCGCTCGCTAGTGGTGGATGAGGTCAAAGATGATCTCATCCACCTATTTCAATCAACTCTTTCTTGCCCTCGTCATCGCCGCACAAACGGCTGCGACGAATAACATTGAAAGATCTACGTCAGATAGCGATCAAACCTACACGCCAATAGGAAGCGGATCGACGGCGCTTGTTACTGACTGGCTCTGTACAGTAGGTGGCAGACGTCGCTCAACTAAGATGTCTCTGAGGCCATGTAGCTCGCTGATCGGGTCCAATTGACAATGACCGCAGTTGAAGATGCGCTGGAACAACTTCGAACTCTGACAGAGTCGCTCCCGTTCGGCGCGAGCATACATGATCTCTAACTCGGAGAATCCAACCCGATGATTTCCGATCTCCGCGATCTATGGTCAGGCCTTCACGGGTTCCTCGATTGAGATGGTTGACCGCTGCAATTCTGCCCAATCGAGAAGGGCGATGAAGACGGGCCTCAGACCTTTGCCGACCTCAGTCAGGCAGTATTCAACCTTAGGCGGGACTTGGGGGTAAAGCGTGCGCGAGACGATTCCGTCTTCCTCCAGATCACGAAGCCTCTGGATGAGCATCTTTTGAGAGATCTGAGGGAGGGCCCGCTCCAAATCGGAAAACCGCATGGCTGGACCAGCCAGGAGTTGCGCCATAATCATCAGCTTCCAACGCCCTTCCAGGGGACGAAGAGCGTCCTGCATCTTCGCTCCGCAGCACCGACGATAGAGAACGTCGCTATCCGGTTTGCTCGTCGTCTTTCTCTTGTTTTTCACAAAACTTACCTTTTGGTTAGTATTTGACTTTATTGTGCGTACTTCACATTTGTACCGTCCACCCGCTAAATTCGCAATAGAGGAGACAGGCCCGAAAGTGGGCTCGAAAGGTAAAGACATGAAGATTGGAATTCTCGGAGCAGGAATGGTGGGACGGGCCTTCGCAGCCGTGGCACTGAAGCATGGTCATGACGTCATGCTCTCGAACTCTAGGACCCCGGATACGTTATTCACGCTACGCGCAGTTTTGAATTGCAAGATCGGATCGCCTCAGGAGGCGGCCGCCTTCGGCGATATTGTTCTCGTCGCTATTCCACTCAAGAACTATGCATCTGTTCCGGTCGCTCCACTTGAGGGGAAGATCGTAATCGATGCCAACAACTATTACCCCGAGCGCGATGGACACATCGGCGAGTTGGATCGCGATGAGACGACTACGAGCGAATTACTGGCTCGTCATCTTCCGAAATCGAAGATCGTCAAGGCGCTTAATGCGATCGAAGCGCCTGGCATTGAACAAGAGGGCCGTTTACCGAATTCGTCGGAACGCCGCGCTCATCCCATCGCAGGCGATGATCCTGCAGCGAAACAGGTCGTCGCCGATCTACTGAATCAGTTCGGTTTTGATGTCGTCGATACCGGTCCGCTCGCGGAAGGCCGTTGCTTTCAGAAACGCACGCCAGCTTATTGCGTCCCTTTCAATGCGAAGGACCTGCGTCTGGCGCTGGCCAGAGCCGTGGAGACAATCACTAGAACGTGATGAGCGACAGAAGACGGGCAAGTCGGTAAAGCGGGCTACCGCGGATGAACCGGACGTAGCTATATCTTTCTTTCACCTCTTGTGCGCAGCCCACGCAAGGTTGGCCTTTTCGCTGTAGCTTTGATTGCTATTTGGCGTAGTTCTTCAGAATTATCTGGCGCAATCACTGAGTCCGGACGAACGACGCTGGGGGAGAGTGTTCCTTCGTGAGAAGCGGGGACACTCTGCCTCCGAGGTAAGTGCCTGATTCCGATGCAAAATGGCTGTCATCTTGGTCACAGGACCTCTCTAACTCGTATTGTAAATAGACTTCGCACTACGCCAAATAACTCTGAAAGTGACAGCTTCCGGGTCAGCCAGTTTCCCAGCCGGGTTCCCTTCTGGCGGATGTTGGGGATGTCGGACAGGCTGGCCGCCTCCTCCGATCCGATCAGGTTGTTCCGCCTGGCCTCGCTCACCATCTTCCGCACGGCCGAGAGCCGGACGTTTCCGGACGTTTATTGTCGAGGGCGAGAGCGCTTCAATGGCCGCCCGCCACTCCCTTAATAAGGACGGGGAGAGAGGCCGGCTGGCAGTGAAGGCAAAGAGGTCGTCGAGGGCTTTGGCGTAGTTGCGCTTAGAATGAGGCGAGATAACCGACGACACACCCACCGACAAATGCTTTCGCTGATTCTATTAGTCTTATATTGGATAGATTTGGGATAAATCGTTGCTTGATTCACCCCTTGCCACTTGTCGTGCCGATATTGAGTGTGGGTTGCTGCTGCAACTCGGTGCGGGGTTGATCGCGCGATAGCACTTGCGCCTTACTTGCGCCCTGATGCATCATATGAATGGAATTGCCCATTCCTCCGAACTGTCACCCTCTGGTGCGCGTGCCCGAAAGGGATAGGAGGATGGGCCCAATTATCTCGGCCAAATCTGAATTCCCATCTCTCGATGAGAGATGATGTTTCGATAGGTCAGGCGATCCTCTTTATCGGGTAAAAATGATCGGGCTACTGATCCGCAAATCATATCTGCAAGCTGGAGCAGGTTGTTTGAGCGAGAATCTTCCATCTTTACCTTCTTGACGTGCCGAAGCCCCCCAGGAAGATTGACCTTTCGTTGCAGGTAGACCCTTAGCTGCTGCTGAAATCCCCGGTCTCCACACTTGTCGATAACGATTGTGGCCTCTTCAAGGTACTGTTCGATTAGTCATGCTGAATAAGGTAGGCGAAAATATGGCGAAAGTCATTCCACAAGAAGACTTTGGCCTGCTAAAGCCATTGTTATCTTCGTTTAGCCATTAAAGCGTTCGCCAAAACGAAGTTTCTCAGGTAGCGTAAAAGCGAAATTTGTATAAAATAAAAGGGTCCCGAGGAGGCTCAAACTCCCTGGGACCCGGTTGAGGGTTAGTACTACCGTTTAGCAAGCACGATCAGTGCGAGAACAGCAAGAGCTAGGACAAATTTCCAGTCAACCTGCACCTGTGGCCGATAATTTGGCTTAGTGTTCCTCACTCAACCTCCTTTCTCAAGTTCCCCGACGGTTCCCGCCGTTGGGGATTCTTGTATGAAAACTTTATTGACGCCTTTTGCCATGCGGATGCTCCGATTTGGCAACTTCGTCTACTAAAGGATAAATGGCCGAGCGGTTCACCCGCGCACCTCGACGGCATAGCCTACCGTCTGATCACTCACGCAACCTTTGATTCGAGGGCGCTGCCGCCACTTTTACGCGACTGAAATCTTTGTGGAAAACCCGTCCGTATAGGATGGTCTTGTAGACCCATATGGTCTTTGGGCTACAATAGAAAAGCCCGGAGAGCTAGGTACTCTCCGGGGTAGTGGGCACTATCGGTTTAGTAGCACCCGAGCGAGTATTGCCAAAGCCAACAGGAATCTCCAGTCAAGGACAATCCTGACGGCAACTGAGAGCCAGTTGTCTGGCTCCTTCTTGGGCATATGCCCCACCTCCTTACACCGGCCGAGCCGAAGGTCGCCGTGAACGACCAACGGCTCTCGCCGATTCTGGCCGTTACCTAGTGCGGTAAGAAGGTGACTACTGTTTCAGTCTAAGCCCTATCCCAAGTACCCTGTGGCAAAATAGGCAACCCCAGAATCTTTGCGGTTAAAAGGTTATTTTTGCCCAACGCCTCGAAAAGGTAAAATTGACGATCTTCACATGGGGGCCCCGTCCCCCTCTGCTTCGGTCACCCATGTCCTGCAGGTAGGTGTAGCCCGGTGCGACGATGCGTCGTTGAGCCAGGTACTGCAAGGCTTCGCGCAGAATGAAAACCGGCTGCGCCGACAGCATCGCCACACGCTGCGCCTTCTCTTCAAGTTCCTTCTTCGCACCGGCATTACAGGATCGGTAGCCGAACAGCTTGAGAATGGCTCTCTGTTGCTGTCGTTATTACGAGTAGAACGGTTTCATTCATTTCAGACGGGTTATCCTTTCCTTCAACCTGTAGAAATGTGCCGTAACTCGTAGAAATGTTCCTTTACTTGTAGAACAATCGGACATGCAATTTGCACCGGCTCGCCGCGCCGTTAGCTGGGTCTTGAAGCTGCTGTCACGCTGCACTCAAATCCCGGAATCACGCTTGTTTGTTTTCAATCCTTTTCCGGGATTTAAGCGATGAACGTATCCTATGTGGCGTCGCTAGTGGCAGAAACTGAACGGCAGGTCAGGGCTAATTGGGGGTCCGAGTAGCAATTGGACGGAAAACCGGGGTAAGCCATGGCGTTCACTGTTTCTTTCCGTGCCGATGCCGTGTCCGTCCGGCTTCGATGACTTTCAGCCCGTCCTTCCGTAGCTTGCCGTCCGGCGCGACATGCCGGTAGAGCGTTTGCCGGGTAATGCTCAATTCGCTGCACAAGTCGGCTACTTTCGTTTCCTTTTGCCCCATGGAAGCCATGGCAAGGCGCACTTTCGCCGCAGTCATCTTGATAGGGCGCACCGCTTTTTCGTCCGCGGGCGCGAGCCGACGCAAGGTCAGCTTTCGTTCGCTCTGAGATCAGGTCGCGCTCGAATTCCGCTAGCGCCGCGAAGATACCGAACACCAGTTTGCCAGCCGGCGTGGTGGTGTCGATAGAAGCACCGTGGCCGGTCAGCGCGCGCTGAGGTCGTGAACGACGTTGATGAGGTGGCGCAGGTCGCGGCCCGTGGCGCGTCGCTGCAGATCGGTGCTCTGGGATCCATGCGCCTTCGACACCCGCATATAGCCGATCTGCATCTGTCACCTAAACGGCCGATTGCGTGACCGCCGCGATAGTGCCTGCCATGGACGTCGCATTTGTCACATATCCAATCATCTATTCTACGTCGCGCAGAGGGCCTCGCAGACTATTTGTGAGACAGTACCTGAGGATCGATGAGGTGCGTCGATGGCCGTCAGTTTTCTCACTGCAGCCCAACGTGACCGTTATGGCCGTTATCAGGACATGGTTACGCCGGACGACTTGGCCCGCTGTTTTCATCTTAGCGACGAGGACCGCGCGCAGATCATGAGCTGTCGCGGCCACCACAATCGCCTGGGCTATGCGCTGCAGCTGACCACCGTGCGTTACCTCGGCACTTTCCTAGATGACCCGGTAGCCGTGCCGTCGCCAGTGTTGCAATCCCTGTCACACCAATTGGCTATCCAGACCCTCGACGGTCTGCAGAGCTATCGCAAGGGAGAACAGCGCGAGGAGCATGTAACAAAGATCCGCAAACGTTACGGCTACGGTGACATCACCGAACCGCGAGTGGGCTTGCGAATGACGCGTTGGCTTTACGGCGTGTGCTGGACCGGCACTGAGCGGCTGGGTTCGCTGTTCGACCGCGCCACCGCTTGGCTGCTGGCCCACAAGATTCTGTTGCCGGGCGTTACCACGCTGGAGCGCTTCGTCGTCAGCGTGCGCGCTCGGGTCGAAGCCCATCTATATCGCCTGTTGACGAGGGGATCACCGTGCAACAGAGAGACCAGTTGCAACGGCTGCTGCTCGTGCCGGAGGGCGCTCGGGTGTCTTTGCTCGACCAGATTCGCTCGGGACCGACGCGCATCAGCGGTCCGGCGATCCGCGCGGCAATCGATCGATTGAACGCCGTGCGTGCGCTGGGTATCACCGTACCGATGAAGGCACACATTCCGTCGAGCCGGATCGCGTCCTTGGCGCGCTTCGCCAATCGTGCCAAGGCCCAGGCCATCAGCCGCATGCCCGCCGCGCGGCGCCTCGCCACGCTTGTGGCCTTCGTCCATTGTCTGGAAGCTACCGCACAGGCCTCTTCGTGCACCGCGTGAAGGGCCTGCCTCCTGGTCTCTACACGCTCGCTCGCGATCCGGAAAACGTGGAGAAACTCCGCCAAGCGATGCGGCCTGAGTTCCTGTGGCTACGCCCCCCGTCGTGTCCGCAGGGTCTTCCGCTGTACCTTCTCAAAGAAGGGGACTGCCGCACTCTGGCCGCGAGCGTCTCCTGCGGGGAAGACATCGCGGGGGACGGGGCCTTCAGCCTTTCGATGCTGGCCGACTACATCGACAGCCTTGTCGTCTATGGCGCCAGCTTCTACCGAAATCTCTTCTGGGAGGCTGGCCTCGTGGGCCAGGTGCTGTACCTCGAGGCAGAAGAGGCGGGAATTCGTGCGACCGGGATCGGCTGCTACTTCGATGATCCAGTTCACGAGGTGTTCGGAATCTCATCGCGTGATTGGCAGAGCCTTTACCATTTCACGGTAGGTGGTCCCGTCGAGGACAGCCGTCTTACTACGTTGCCTCCGTACAATTTAGAGCAAACACCATGAGTACCCCGCCACTCGCTATGTCAGCTTGAACCGGTCAGATCGGTTTCCCACATTTGATGCAAAACCGAGCCGGATTTGAGCGGTCAATGCGTCCTATGCCCTGATATGGAGTGACCGTGTCAACGCTGCGAAACCTGTGGGGATGTTTTTTGTAGTTGCGCCTGCTTTTTCTCGAGGACAGAGCGAGCAGCAGCCGGGGCAGGTTGAGCGACGATTGATCAGGCTGATATTCGCGGGTCGAAACCGCATAATCATGATCCGTCGGGAGCTGCGTTTCTAGGGTGCCCGCAGGGTTCCCCTGCACGACCCCTCAAGGGATGGAGTGTCATCATCCTTCCGGTGCGAAGCACCGCGCCCGTACCCCCTCCAGACGCCAGCGGAGGCCATCACCGCGCCCGCAACCCCGCTCGGCGCTGATTCCACAGTGGTTCCCCCACAGCAACCGCAAGGTTCCTGTACAGCAACCGGACGGAGGAGCTTTTCTCTTAGCTGCCTGATTCCATTGTGGTTCCCGCAGAGGAACTTCAGGTTCCTCTACAGCACCCATTCTGGGGTGACGTGTCATAGTCAACCCGATGCCACAGGCAGCGTGCTCTTGCTCCGGTCGGCAACAGAGGCCAGAGGAAGCCCACAGATGCTCTACAGGCCGCCTAGCGCTTCTCGTAGACCAGGCGGGTTTTCACCGAGGGAGCTTCCGGTTTCCACGTTTCCTCGGTGATGCTTCGCCCGTCCGAACTCAGGGTCAGCACCCCGTGAGTGATGCGGTTCCATTCAGCTTCTGAACAGTAAGCAGCCTTTGAGGAGTCTCCGGCTTCACCGAGAGCGTAGCTTGAACTCCGATGGCTGTACCGTGCGTTTGGGCATCCGAACCGTCTAGCTTCATGTCGGTGTACTGCTTCTCCAACGGGAAGCCCAGATGGAAGGTTGACTCTTTCAGGGCTGTTGTCATGATTTGAGGCTGCCGGTCCAGTTCCTTTGGGTCGGTCCATTCTCCTGCAAGGCCCGATGGCTTGGAGAAGCGAACGAAGACCTTCCGCACGGACTTTCCCGGTCCGTGCTCATCGATTGTCGTGATTGTTTGAGTCAAGGTTTTGCCGTCCGAAGAGACTTCCCGATGCACCGTATTCACCGGCTTGCCGTTGTCCTTCTCTGCAACATCCATCGAGGTTAGAGTCCCACTCACACAAGCCAAGCTCCTCTGGCCCACCACGGGACGGTACTTCCCATCGCAGATCAGCTTGTAACTGAGGCTCCTAGTAACGATCTGGAACTCCCCTTTAGGCAAGATCGTGATCGTGAACGTTGGCCCACCCAACTGACTTTTCGCCTCGTTCAGCCGCCATGTGCCATCCCAAGCGTTCGATTCCGCAACCGTTGCGATAGGCAAGACGGTCGTGACAAGAAGGAGCGCACCGACGTAGAACAAGCGGACATTGCTGCGTAGTAGGTTCATGGCAGCTTACCTAACCGGATGAGACAAGTACCCGGCGTGATTTGCAACGAGTATCGCGAGGGCGATGACGGCAGCGATGAACGATGTTGCGGTTTTCGCTTCGCCATCATCAACGCCCTCGTCATCGGCGAGGTCATCCTCATCGGCGAGATGATGCAGCTCGGACGCCGCGCGGAAACTCGTCCCCTCTACCAGTCCGTCCTCCTGAAGTCTTTCTTCTTCGCCCTGTTCGGCTCCTCTTCCACTCCTCGAGGAGTTCATCAAACGCCTCAGCCACCACAAACCCGCCGGAACCGTCCTCCACGAGATGCAACGGGATCAGCTCATCGCCCGGTCCATCATCATCCTCCGCGCCTTCGTTCCCCTCTTCGCCTTCCGTGAGCTCCGCCGCGTCCTCGGCGAAGAGAATCTCTACGAGCTTTTCTCCCACCGCAAACAAGCCTGAGGGAGAAGACAAACGTTTGTGTAAAGATGGCTGATGACTTTTCTCAGCCATTTTTTCTCGCCGGAGAACCACGTGAAGGTTTCGCCCCGCACTCAGACTCTGATCGCCCTCCTCCTTCTCTCAGCCTCCGCAGCACAAGCAGCAGACAAGCCCGGGACGCCTGGCTTCGGCCCGAACGTGGCAATCTTCTCGCCCAAAACTCCAGCCGCAGAGATCCAGTCCCAGATCGACAAGGTCTACGCCGTCCAGCAGCACAATCAGTTCGGCAAGGACCGCAACGCCCTCCTCTTCCTCCCCGGCGAGTACAAGGTCGACGTTCCCATCGGTTTCTACACCGAAGTCATCGGCCTCGGCGCTACACCCGACGCAACACACATCTCCGGCAACGTCCGCTCCGAAGCAGCCTCCCGCAACGACAACGCCACCACCACTTTCTGGAAAGCCATCGAAGGCCTTGCCGTCACCCCTGCAAACGGACAGATGCTGTGGGCCGTCTCGCAGGCCGTTCCCTTCCGCCGCATGCACATCAAGGGCGACATCGTTCTGAACCAGAACAAAGGATGGGCCAGCGGCGGATGGATGTCCGACTCCGTCGTCGACGGCAAGGTGAACTCCGGAACCCAGCAGCAGTGGATCTCCCGCAACAGCGAGTGGGGAAGCTGGACCGGCGCGAACTGGAACATGGTCTTCGTTGGCGTCCCGCAGACTCCAGCGGGTGACTGGCCTCAGCCTCCCTACACAAAAATCGAGAAGACACCCGTCGTCCGGGAGAAACCCTTCCTCATCACCGACGCCAAGGGCAACTTCAGCGTCCGTGTCCCCAACATTATGAACAACAGCTCCGGAGTTACCTGGCACGCAGGCTCCAGTCCCGGCAAAACCATTCCTCTCTCGAAGTTCTACATCGCCAAGCCTGGCGACTCGGCCGAAACCATCAACGCTCAGCTCGCAAAGGGCAGCCACCTCATCTTCACTCCCGGAATCTACGAGCTGACCTACCCAATCAAAGTCACGCGACCTGACACCATCGTGATGGGTCTCGGCTTCGCTACCCTCAAACCCATCAAAGGCACAGCCGCCATGACCGTCGCCGACGTCGACGGAGTTACCATCGCAGGACTTCTCTTCGACGCCGCTGAAACAGAGTCTCCCGTACTCCTCGAAGTTGGTTCCCAAGGAAGCAAGGCGCGCCACATTCGCAACCCGACCTTGCTCACTGACGTCTTCTTCCGCGTAGGCGGAGCAGGCATCGGCAAGGCGAAGGTCTCCCTCGCCATCAACTCCAGCGACGTTATCGTCGACCACACATGGATCTGGCGCGCCGATCACGGCGCAGGCGTCGGCTGGGAGAGCAACACAGCCGCCAACGGAATGGTGGTCGCCGGCACCGATGTCACCGCATACGGCCTCTTCGTCGAGCACTACCAGGAGTATCAGGTGCTCTGGAAGGGCAACGGTGGACGCACCTACTTCTACCAGTCGGAGATTCCCTACGACCCACCCACGCAGGCAAAATACACCAGTGCCCCAAACGTAAACGGATGGGCCTCCTACAAAGTCGCCGACAACGTCACCGACCATCAAGCATTTGGCCTCGGCGTTTACAGCGTCTTCCGCCACCCCGACGTCGTCCTCACCCGCGCCATCGAGGTACCGCAAACGCCCCGCGTGCAGTTCCACGACATGATCACTGTGGCACTCGGAAATCTCGGCTCTATCGACAACGTCATCAGCAACACCGGCGGCGCTACCCAGATTAAGCCGCGGGTTACGCCTAAGGTGACGAGCTACCCGTAAGCAATGCGTCATCGATTCAGATCATGAATCGTCTCTCCCAGCGCAGTTCCCACCTCGCCAACCGTATCCTTTACCTTGCCCGCCACGCGGTCGACAGCACCTTCGGCCTCGAGATCCGCATCGCCGGTGAAGCGCCCGACGCCTTCCTTTACCGCTCCCACGGCGCTCGCCACCTTACCTTCGGCCCGCCGCTTCACTCCCCATCCGAAGGTCTTCCCTGCGGCCCGCTCCACACCGTCATAGCCGGTCGCATACTCCGGTTCGCTCTCGCTATTTAGCACCAGGACAGCAATCGCCGCTCCGATTGCTCCGCCCGCCAGTAACCACGCCAGTCCACCACGCATAACCCACCTCCAAGCCAGTAGGATGCAGTCCGGACCATCCGCGTGCCGTCACGGTGTCTGCGCACTTCGCAGATCCTTATCCAGCATCCCGGCCAGATCGCGTGCAAGGTCAGAACCCTTCGGCTGTGTATACGTTCCGAGCTGCCCTTTGATCTCTGTATCCGTTTTCTTGCCACCGGACTCATCTACGCATGGAGTCGCCGTCACATACGAGGCCGTATAGCCGATCGTCCGCTTCCCCAGCGTCTGCTCCTGGATCACCACATGCAGCGCGCGGTCCGCATTTGTCACCGCGTCCACCACCTCCACGCCGCTCACGCCACCAACGGCTTGCCGAGTCTCCGTCGCCCGCTGGCCCTGCGGATCGTCACCCGCAACCGTCACCAGAACACGGATACGCCCCGCCTGCGACGGCGTTGCGGGTCCGCAGGTCAGCAACTGGCCCCCAACTACAGGAACCACTTGTCCGAGATGGCGACAATACGTCCAGATGGCGGCGGGCCTACCCATATTTCTGTTTCTTCGTGCCACGTTGGAAGATAGACCGGAGAGGTTTGCCTTCCTTGGCGCGCGATTCGAGCAGTGCGGCTTGCGTCAGCACTCGTATCATCCACTCCTCAACCACCCGCGTCTCGGCCTCCTCAATCTGCAGCACGTCGCGGAAAACGACCATGGACTCGGTACTAATTACCAACGCGAGCGCAGCGCACAGCTTGCGGTACGTGGATTTGTCGAGGCGGTCGCGCGCAGGGGCAAGGGCCGTCTGAATGAATTCCGTACGACGGTTCTGACGACGCAATTCTCGCAGGCCGTTGCTTGCCTCTGCCGCTTGGTCGAGCAGACGGGCTAAGACAAGCTGCATCTGCATCTGGTTTCCCCAAACGAAGTCGTGCATAACAGCGTTCGCCTTGAGAAGCCTTTCCTCGGGATCAGTACCGTATCGTCGGCAAAGAGATGCTCTGTACCCTCCTCGAAGCATCGGGATAGATTGAAGCCCTAGACGGAGGGTGCAACCTATCTGGACAGGTAGCGGCTCTGTTCAATAAGCTCTCCGGAGTCTATTTCGCAAGCGACGGAGGACCTAAATGAGTAATCGCATGAGTGTTTTATCGCGTCGACTTGGGCGCTTCGCGGGCGGCTTCTCATTCGCAACCGTCGCCTTCTTCTCAATCGGGTTGTATGCCGCCGCCAACACGAAAGGCCAGGTAGTATTCCTCTTCGCTGGCCTTGTTTTGGTGTGCCTCTTCGCCAGCTTCTTTTTGTGGCTGGCGCACGGCTTCGCGTGGGCGATGATCCCAGAGAAGCCTGCAGAGGCATTGAAACCTGCGGACGCGCTGAAGCCTGCAGAGGCGATGAGGCCTGCGGAGGCGATGAAAGCTGCGGAGCCGATGAAACCCGCAGAGCCGGTGAAACCTGCCGAGGAGAAGAAACCTGCAGAGGCGAAGAGGCCTGCGGAGGCGATGAAAGCTGCGGAGGAGATGAAAGCTGCGGAGGAGATGAAACCTGCGGAGGAGAAGGTGATCGTCTCAGAGGATCCTCCCGACGCGAAATACACCATCACCGGAAGGCGCGTCTACTGACCCTAGAGAGCTTGTCAAACTGCCCTGCAATCGCGGAGGCTCTGCACAAACGAGAGTGAGACGATGCCGCACGCCCTGCGCTGTTCTCCGTCAAAGATGAAAATTGCTGACGAGAAATCGCGAACTATGTAGCGAGCAACAACCGGCATCCGGAAGTCCTATAAAAAGGAATGTCAAGAGAAAAATCTTCCCCATCGGCTCAATACCGCCCCATTCTTGTCTCGGCATTCAGCCCCACTGTTTGAGCGTGCGGTCTTCCTCCAGGCCGAGTAACCTTGTTTCGTCTCCGCGTCCGAAGCGGAGATACGCCTCCTCTCCCCCTGTGAGTTTTATTTCGCTCTGGTAACAGCGCCTATCGTTTTCTGAAACAACAAGCCTGACGGTTGTCCACTGCATGAGTGGCAACGCATGGTCCTATTGGAGACTCGTGGCCTATGGCTTTATTCGATTGTCCGAGGAGGCATAGGGTAATCCCGGAGACTCGCGTGCATAAAGCACGGGCCTAACTTCCGGATGGATACTTCTCCTCGAAATCGAGCGTCTCGAGAACCTGACGGGCCCACCGCTAGGAATGATCTCCCAGGGAGGAACGGAATCTCAGCCAGAGGCGCTCACGCTGCTTGTGATTTCAAATAGCTGGCGTCGAAATGTACCTCCTTCTTCCAGACGATCAATGTGATCGCGGCAATCTTCCTCGCCAGGGTCAGGCGCGCCATCGTGGGTTTCCTCCCCTGAGCAAGCAAATGCTCATAGAAATCGTGGAGCGGCCCATTGCTGCTGCTGCTGACTCTGGTGGCTGCACCCTTGAAAATATCTTTGAGGTCGTGATTGTGGTTCTGATTCAGGCCACGAAGCGTTACCGATTTCTTA
>NZ_KN050795.1:0-3982 GCF_000745965.1 Edaphobacter aggregans DSM 19364
CTCGGTCGCGAGCGTCGGACCGAAGTCGGTGTAGCTGGAACGAACCAGCTCGACGGCATACGTTCGGATGCCGGAGTTGATTTGACGGTTCGAGGCCCGCCCACGCGCCTGGTGAGCTAGCGCTCCGCCGCCTTGTTCCTCATATTTTGCCAGCAATCGAAACGTCTGCCTCACGCCAAGCCCCAACACTGCAGCTGCCACTGTACGTCGTCCGGCCAAAACTTCTGTCAGTACCTGAATCCGCTTCAGATCACGTTCGCTCATCGTTACTAAAGCCCAATCTCTTCCTCCCGAAGCTCACTTTCGGAAGGGTAGTTTGGACATTTCAACTTTGCAGAAACCGGACGTTTCAACTTTGCACCTACATACCCTGTTGACGCCCGATAGAAATGTCTCTATGCGCGCCGGATAGAAATGTCAGTCTAAACCTTAGCTGTCGTCGTGCGGTGGGAATGTGTGAAATCACCGCACTTGGTGATTTCCAAGGACTGTGGGAAGGGTGGGAGACCGGACAGGTTCATCGTCCGGTCTTCCATGCTTTCCATCAGGGCCGTCATTTCCACCGCTTTGGCCGGCGGCCGCGAATTCAGATCTTCTTTCGGCGGTCCGTAGATCTTGCGAGGTGTCTTGCGATAGCCACCTTTTTCGCTGTTGGTCTGTACCTTCGGCTGGTACTTGGTATCCTGCTGCACCTTGATGATGGCGAGGGCGTGCCCGAGGCGCTTGTTCTCGACGATCGCGGTGTGGCTGACGCGTTGATCCTTGCTGAAATGCGATAGGGAAGTGAGTACCCTTTCCAGCGTACTTCGATCGGCCTGTCCGGGAAGTCGTAGAGCTCGACGTATTGGCCAGCCAGCTTCTCCGACAACTCACTTCGATCAAGGATGATCTGCTTGCGATCGTACGAGAGGGTCAGCTGCTCGCTGACGTAGCGCTGTTCTCGGTGGCACAGGAGGTCATTCAATCAGCTTGCCTTGATGTTGAGTGGACGGTGCAGGTTTTCTGGCTTGGCAGCACTCAGCGCAAATCGTTCGTTGAACCGTTGGAGGAACCCTGGCAGGAACGCGTTGCCGGCGTCCATATTGCGATAAAGACCAGCAGCGTACAGCCTTCGCCACGATCTTCAAACCAGCGGTGATCGCGGCCATCGATCTGCACCAACTCACCATAGGACTCTCGCCTGAGTCGGGGCTGGTGGAAGCTTCTGCGTTGCTTGCGGGAGAGCCAAAGCCCCTCCTCGACCATCCATGTCCGCAATCGGGCCATCGTCGCCGTCGCTCGCAAGCTGGCAGTACTGCTTCATCGCATCTGGATCACCCAGGAGCCATACATCCCGTTCTATGGAGTGGCAGCCTGAGGAAGGAGCTCATGTCTAATTGTTGCAACTACCCCGCTCCCCGATGACTGCGTGTCGGGTTGGGCCCTGAACGAGGCCGACCGAAAACTGGCAGCATCGACTTCTCCTTCTGACCCCAACCGACACAGAGCCACGAGCGGCTCACTCAAAGTGCGAATAGAAACACGGTGGAGAGAACAACATGCGGAACAACTACAACAGAACAACAGAAGAGACAAAAAACGCTTAGGAAAGAAAAACAGAAAACCCCTTGACCTAAATGACCTGCTCATAGAAACCCGACAATACGGAAATAACCCGGAGCGGCCTTGCCAGCCCCTGGAAGCCGGCCCAAATATCTGTGTTGCCGACACCGTCCACTACTCTCTCAATGAGCGCTAAGCGCTGTTCTCGCCAGTTGCCGGGATGGCCTCCAATGGATGCCAGACGACCCGTAAGAACGAACTCGGATGCAACCAAGAAAACGCATCGTTACAGCAGAGCCCTTCATCTCCACCTGGAAGCCGTGGAGAAATCTGTAACCGCTGTAATGGACCTGACCGCTCAACTTGGAGAATTCCCATGCCCGAACTGATTGCCGGATTGATCGATGTCTTCGCCGACGAGCCCTTGACGGGCAACCCGCTCGCCGTGGTTCAAGCCGCTGACGAACTGAGCGAAGAGCAGATGCGGCAGCTTGCCGGCGAGTTCAATCAGGCCGAGACCACGTTCATCCTTGAGAGCACGCGTGCGGATCGAAAGTTGCGGTCGTTTACCGCAAGCGGTGCGGAGATCTTCGGCGCCGGGCACAACGCCCTCGGAGCGTGGCTGTGGCTGGGCGAGCATGGAGATCTTGGCCCTTTGACAACCCCGCAGACGTTCTACCAAGAGATTGGTACCGATGTTCTGCCTATTGAGCTTGAGAAAATCGGCGCCCGTGTTCACGGTCGTATGCGGCAGGCCCCTTTGCGCCTGCTGGACCCGCTGGGCAATGTGGATCCGCTGGCGAAGGCGCTCGGGCTCGATCCATGCGAAATTCTGTCTCAGCCAACACCGCGCCCGGTGTATACCGGTGTCGCTCATCTGTTGGTGCGGGTTGTAAATCCCAAGACCGTAGACAAAGCTAACCCGGCGGCGAAAGAACTTCTTGACGTCTTGAAAGCGGCAGGGGCAGAAGGTTGCTATATCTACGCGTTCGATGCGAATCGGCCGCAAACAGCCTATGCACGGTTCTTCAACCCTACAGTCGGACTCTGGGAAGATGCGGCCACCGGAACGGCAGCGGGGCCGCTGGCAGCGTATCTCGCCAGCGAAGGTCTGGTTGCGAACAACGAGTTGGCGATCGAACAGGGCACAAAGATGGGACGCCGGAGCATCCTGCGAATTCGAGTCAATCTCGAACCGGAATTATCCGGCACTGGGATCGTTGTCCTGCGTGGCGTACTCCGGCTCTGAATGGCTGTGCGGCCATTGCGGGAGACGCCTATTCAGGCTATTCGAGGATCTCAATTAGCATATTTCCGCCGACTCACTCACCGAGCCAGAAATCGAGTTCTGGGGGTTGACGGGCAAACCTTACCTTGTCGATTACGGAAGGTTTAACGACCATCTGTCTGAAATCGTCTTGCAAGTAGAATCAAGCATCAGGTGGCACTGGCGGCAAAGACAGTCTCGCGATCTGTGAAGCCGCAGGTTCGCCCCCGCGGTTCTGGCTTGTGGCAAAATTGTTCGCGACATGAGTATCACGTTCAGGCGAATGCGGGCGATCCATGTGGATGGCACGCCAAGCGAAGTTGATGGGCTCACAGCCGAGCGAGTGCGGTGCAGCATCTTCCGTGTACTAGACGGGACCATGCTTGGTGCATGGGCGACGGTCACGAGTGACGGCGAGGCACACGTCAACACCGCCTACTACTCTTATTCGGAGGATCTTGTGCTCCATTTCATGTCTCATCCCCACTCCCTTCACTGCCTCAATGTGAGCGCGAATTCCTCAATGGCAGTAGCGATCTTCGCGTCGGAACAGAAGTGGACTGATCCCGGACGAGGCCTGCAACTGTTCGGACGATGCGATCAGCTAAGGGGCGAGGATGCGGCAGCAGCTCAGAGAGCGTACGGGCAACGTTTTCGAACGTATGCCGACTGGAAAAGCAGCTTGAAGCCCGGCGACGCCGCGCTGGACTATCGGTTTTATCGCTTCGTTCCCCACACGGTGAAGGTTCTGGACGAGGCCGAATTCGGGGATGGGGTTTGGATCGAGGTACAGGTCGCGCGCTGATGGTGAACGCTCGCGTGTGGGACCTCACGCGAGAGAACCTCTTCCGTTGCGCTCGCGCTGGCGCAACTTCCTGTGAATCGGGTCCAGGCATTTCCGGTAGAGATCGACAGTATTTCCCTGCCTGCCGCACTCATTTCTCCCGAGTGACGGGCTTATCGGAAACTTGGCCCTTCTTGTCACCTGACAGATCGAACTTGCCGATAAGCCGAACTTCACGGGCAGTTGGTGAAATGGCGGTTGTACTAAACCGCGCTCCGCGGTCGGTTGTTCCTAGCGGAAGTTCTCTACCATCTTGATAACGCTCTGGGGATCGTACTGGGTGTAGAAGATGGTGCGCCCGTCTCGCGTCGTGCTTAAGCTGGGCTGCC
>NZ_KN050795.1:6117-14789 GCF_000745965.1 Edaphobacter aggregans DSM 19364
TCCAGTTCGAAGACGCCGAAGCGCCAGGTCCGTGGCGTGTCGACCGGCATGCCCATTAGCGCGCTCCTCTGGGCTAAAAAACTTTACACCTTTCTCAATTGGCAGGCCAGCAGAGCTCGAACCAGCAGTTTATTCGAGCCTTAAAATCCTTTTGTTTCAAGGGCGGAGAGCGCAACGAGCAGATGATGACGGAATGATCTCCAGAGCATTGAGCGGATCGCCGCAGCGGCGCACATTGCGAATATCCCAAGCGGTAGTTGGAGCACACAAAGCCGCAGGATCATCGAGGAGGTTCGCCATGTTCCGTATATCTTCCATCCTTACCTGCGCAGCTCTGACGCTTTCGCTCGGCGCGGCGCTGACTAGACCGGCGGCAGCACAGGCTCAGGCGGTAACCGTCAACATTCCATTTGACTTCTCCGCCAACGACCAGATGGTGCCTGCAGGCACATATCGCATCTCACTGCAGGCACCGCGGTATCTTTCGTTCGTCGACACCCGGTCCACCAGGAAGCAGTACTTGATGTTGGTCCAGCCCACCGGAGAGCAAAACAGTAAGGACCGGGGGCGCCTGATCTTTCGGCAGTATGGGGACAGCAACTATCTTTACCAGGTCTGGATGCCGGGCCAGGGTGAGGGGCGGCAGTTCGCACGCAGCCGGACCGAGCAGGAGACGCTGCGGGAACTGAAATCTTCATCGCTCGCACAAGTGAACCTTCCGACTGGGCCGGCACAGCATTAATCCGTCGATCGGTGAATTTGCGGGAAGGGAGGACTACCCTATGGAAAATCATGATCTTTCTCGGCGCACCTTGTTGAAGGGTGGTGGGGCGGCGTTGGCGGAGCTGACGGTGTTGCGGGTGACAGGCCTAGCGCAAGCCTTTGGGGACCCGGGCGACGAGGTCATTCCGTGGCTCGACCAGCCCGCGCCGAACCCTATCCCGGAAAACGTCGGCAACCTGCTGAAGTGGGAGGCGCTCGACTCCTGGCTGACACCTACCAACAACTTCTTCTCTGTTAACCACTACGGCCAACCCGGTGGCCTTGATGAGTCCACATGGCGCGTCGGCATCGCGGGCCTCGTTGCCCATCCCCAGTCCCTGACGCTGGCCGACCTCAAAGCCCGCGAGCGCCGCGAGGTGGACTTCACATTGGAGTGCTCGGGCAACACCGGCACCGGACTGGACTTCTTCATCGGCGGCATCGGCAATGCCCGCTGGGCGGGAGCGCAGTTGGCCCCGCTGTTAGAGGAGGCGGGTATCCTGGAGCAGGGCACCGAAGTGGTCTTCTGGGGGGCTGATAGCGGCACGGTGACAATTCGCGACAACTCGGGGATCGTCATTGGCGGCAAGACGGGTACGGTCCAGCCAGATTCTGACGGCGGACTTGATCTGACGATCACCGAGCAGTTCGCCCGCAGCATGTCTGTCCACGAAGCGCTCAACCGCGACAACCTGCTCTGCTACGAAATGAACGGCGAGCGACTGCCCCCGAGCCACGGCTTCCCCGTGCGCCTGATCGCCCCGGGCTGGTACGGTGTGGCCAACGTCAAGTGGCTGACACGCATAGAAGTGGTGGACCACCGCTACGCGGGTCGCTTTATGGCGCGGGACTACGTCACCATCCGCGAGGAGCAGCGCGACAGTCAGACCGTCTGGACGTTCGCCACCGTGAGTCACGACCGGCTCAAGTCGGCGCCGGCCAAAGTCACGCGCAGGCAAAATCGATACGCCATCATGGGTGCCGCCTGGGGCGCACCGATCGCCGCGGTGGAGGTCCAAATCGACGACGGGCCCTGGACGGCGGCGAGGCTTGAGAGTCCCGCGCCGATCGCGTCGGCGGACGTGCAAATCGATGACGGGCTCTGGGGGGCGACGAGGCTCGAGGGCCACGCGCCACAAAGGAAAAGATCGCGTGGCTACACCTGGAGGTTCTGGACGTTTGAATGGGGGGCGCCCGCCTCGGGCGAGCACAAGATTCGGTCGCGGGCGTTCGACGTCGACGGCAACGTCCAGCCAGCGCCGGACGACCCATTCCTCGCCAGCAAGAGGACCTACTGGGAGAGCAACGGGCAAATAACCCGTCGGGTCAGCATCCACTGACGGTCCGTGGGGGCGTGTTGCGCGAAACTGGTACAACTGCAGTTGCAAACAGCGATGGAGGTAGCAATGGACGCGGATCGTCTTGCGCGTGCGTGTTTGGTGCATGCGCCTTACGGCCGTGTGGTTCTCGGAAATTCCGACGTGCACACCGCCTAGACATCGAATGATTAAGCCACCCAGTATATAAACGCCGCAACGCTCGTCTCGATGATCTCAATTCCCGACGCAAGCGCCTCTTCTCGCAAATAACGAGTCAATTTCAATCTGGGCTGAAGGAAAGCAGTAACGAAAATCAAGTTGAAGGGCTGGCTGCTTCCTGTGCCGGAAGCAATCCCCACTTGAGTGGACATGATATGCCCTAAAAACGTTAGTGTTCTATCGTGACTGCCGTGCGACGGGAGTGGGAGGGCGCGGCTCTATGGGGCAGTTACGATAGAACCGTTTGAAGTGAACCGCTGGGGTGGTGGATGCGGTGGGTTGCTATGGGATTTCAATCAGCTACCGGCAAAACCCGCAGGCGATGCAGCAGATCATGCTGCGATCTCCTGGTGGCACACAGGTACACCTCGATCAGGTGGCGCAGGTTCGTGTGGTGCGAGCCGCGAATGAGATCGACCGCGAGGAGGGTCAGCGTCGCATGGTCGTCATGTCGAACGTACGCGGGCGCGATCTGGGCTCGTTTGTGAAGGAGGTGCAGCAGAACATCGCCCGCGACGTGAACCTGCCGGTTGGATACTCCATCGAATACGGCGGCCAGTTCGAAAACCAAGAACGCGCGACCAGGAGGCTTCTAATCATCATCCCGATAGTGATCTCTCTGATCTACGTCCTGCTGTACTTCACCTTCAAATCATTCAAGCAGGCATTTCTCGTCATTGGGAATATTCCGTTTGCTCTGGTCGGCGGCATTGCAGCGCTCTGGTTGCGAGGCTTTAATCTGAATCTCTCCGCATCGGTTGGTTTTATCGCACTATTTGGCGTGGCGATGCTGAACGGAGTAGTTCTGGTGAGCTCGATCAACCACGCTCGTGTTGCGGGGCAATCAACATATAAGGCAGTTCTCTCAGGAGCCAGACGCAGACTCCGTCCAGTTCTGATGACTGCGTGTGTTGCCAGCTTCGGCTTCTTTCCTATGGCGTTCTCGCAGTCTGCTGGTTCCGAAGTGCAGCGGCCCCTGGCGACTGTGGTGATCGGCGGCTTGGTAACCTCAACTATTCTCACTCTGCTGTTGCTGCCGGTCTTGTACGACTAGCGAGAAGAACATGGACCGTTCAGCCAGAAAAGGTACCGGAATTGACTACACGCTGGTATCCTCCGCTCTTTTCGGGGCTAGTACGCGATTCGCGAAGCTTCTCAACAATACGCCGCCACAGCTCATGGCAGGACTGCTCTATCTGGGAGCTGGCATTGGCCTGGGCGCGGTCTGGATCGCACGCGAATTCCCTTCCCTTCGGGATGCGATTCATAATCCTTAGAATTTGAACTGCAGATTGAGCTGCATACGCCGCGGGGACTGAGCCGCTACGGGACGGCCAAAGAACGGAGAGCCGACAACTCCCACATAGGTTGTGTCATTCTCGTGATTGAGGACGTTAAAAGAGTTGATGGCCAGGGTCGCAAACGGCCCCTTCTTGCCATCTTTCTTCAACATGAAGTCATGAGAGAGATTCAGGTCAAGATTAATGTATCCCGGTCCATGAAGTGAGTTCCGGGGAACACCAAGCGGCCGGTCAAGAGGTAGGCCGTCATGGTTGTCATCACTACCGGTTGTAATGTTCACAGGCTTTCCTGAGTAAAGCGAGAGCGCTGCCCCAAAGTCGAACCATTTGCCGGCGCTGATCGTTCCCAGTAGATCGAATCTGTTTCGTCGGTCATTGTCCGACCGGGACCAGTCGGCATTTGGGAAGGAACTATTTCCAGGAAAATACGTGATCCCGCTTGTGTTGTTGTAGGTCTTACCCAGTGCGTATTGGGCTTGCCCGGTAAAGAATTTGGTTGGCCTGCCACGAAAGGTCAGTTCCAGTGCATCGTTTTTCAAGTATCCCTCGGACTGAAGCTGCCGCAGTTGTCCGACCGTTGAATTTGGACGCGCGGCGTAGTTCGGTGGCAGCGGTGCATTTGCGTCGATCGAGCGAAAGAGATCGATGCCTCGAACACCCACATAATTCGCCGCGATAGAACTATTAGTCGTCAATTGGCGTTCCACGCCGATGGAGTACTGAATTGTGTAAGGAATCCGGGTACGGGGATCGAGCGCTACGACACTCGTTGGAACCGATGCAATCTGGGCTTCCGTGACCGGAAAACTCGGATTCAGAACGATAAATCGCTTCAGGAGGACACCGTTGAAATGCAGGAGATCGGAGATTGGTGAAGGGCCCGTACGATCAAAGAACATCCCCGCTCCTCCTCGAACAACGGTCTTTCCCTTTTGGCTTGGAGCGTACGCAAAGCTGAAGCGTGGCCCAAAGTTGTGCGGAATGTCGTGGAAGTAGTTTTGCCAGTAATAGCGCACACCAACGGAAATGGAGAGGTTTGGCCTGACTCGTATGTTGTCCTCAAAGACGCCTGCTACGGTCGTTTCGAGAAACGTAACGCGCCCCTGGCCGCGCTGCACAAGATAGCTAAAAGGACGATTCGCTGAGTAGTCATCGAGAGATGCAAACGAGTAGGTTCCCGCGCGATTGGTGAAGTCGCTGAAACCGCGACGGCTTATATCCGGGATATCGACTCCGAATTTGAACTCCTGATTCCCCCTCGTATAGGTGACGATATCCGTGCCGTCGAAGTGGTACTCCGTCCGCCTGGCGTCAGCCTGCGCGCTACCGCCGGTGAACGATCCAGATACGATCACCTGCGGGTTTTCGTTCAGGCTGTGGGTCTGGTTGTCGAAGTGTCCTACGAGGAAATGCAGTTGGTTGAGGAGTTTTGGCGAAAACAAATAGGTATGCCCGACATTGATCTCATGCTCGAAGAAGAGCGTGTTGGCTCCTGCTTCCGGCAGTACCGTTCCGCCGACTCCGAAATTGGCAACTGTCCTGTGTTCATAGGAGTATCCGATCCACAACTGATTTGCCTGGCTATAGTCGTGGAAGACGCGGCCTGAGAGAAAGTAGTGATGCGTCGGGTTTGGAACGTTCATGTTTACCGTGCCATCCGGCGTAGCAGCGACAACAATTGCCTGCTGGTTGTCGCTGTCTCTGTCTAATGCCAGAAGAAACGTCGTCTTCTTGCTACGGCTCAGCGGACCGGTAAGCGAGCCCTCATAGTAGGTACGCTGCTCACCGGGTTTTATGACGGCAAAGGGATTGCGAGCGTCGAAGAGCGAGTCACGATAGAGAAAGTTGGCTGTTCCGTGGAACTGGGGAGTGCCGCCCGCGGTTGTGATTTCGATGCGAGCTCGACCCGGCCTGGAAAATAGCGAGGAGTACGGGTTCTGGTTGATCTTGACACTCGACACTGCGGAAGGCGTCACCCCAGGCCCATTTGCCTCTGCACCGTTGACGACAAGTGTGACCCCATTCGTTCCAGTAGCATCAGGATTCAGAAATCTGGACAACGTCGTGATGTAGTCCTGGTCGAAGACCGGCAGACGGTCAAGCGCGTTGCGGTCGATTGAGTTACCGTTTTGATTTTGTCCGATATCTGTGCTGACCTGTGCGGAACTATCTGAGCTCCCCACTGTGACTTCCTCTTCTACGACAAGAACGGCCATTACGATTCGAATTGGCGAATGCATTCCACGACTTGAAACGGCAGATACTTTTTTCTCTCGAAAGCCAGGCTGATTCACGTCGAGCGTGTAAGATCCCAGCGGTACTTCCTTGAAGTTGAAAGACCCGGTGCCATCCGTCACGGCATGTGCGATCTCGCTTCCATCCGCCTGATCGAGGCGAACAGAGGCTCCCACGATAGCCGCGCCGCTTGGGTCTTGAACTGCACCTGAAATCGATGGAAGGCGGACCGGGGTCTGCGCTCCACACACTCCGGGCAAGAGGAGAATCCAGAGGTAGATGTAATTCAGAAACCGCGTTCTTCCAATCTTAAACATAGGTCAAAAAGTTAAGTATCTACATCGAGCCTTAAGCTGCGCTGAAAGATGGCTGAGCGATTGCCGGCTGTGAACGTTATTGCCCCCGCAGTTTTGAGGGCCAGGCTCACCAAAGAGCGGTTCGCAGCAGCGCACCTACAGCATTGTAATAACCTGGGCGGATGCCGCTGTTCTCGGTTGAGGCTTATGTGCCTACTGGAAGACGGAATAGCAGCAACCCTGCAATCCCGGCAGCGATCACGACAAGGGGCTCAGGCAGCTTCCATCGCTGTAGAGTTAGGAACGCGAGACCGCAAGTCGCCACCGTCCTAATATCGTGGATCGAATGCCGTGCAATCACGACAATGGCGCCGGCGATAGCACCGGTCGCGGCCGCCGTTACACCTTTCACGAATGCCTGAAGTGCGGGATTCGCTGAAAGGCGTCGATAGACCGGTGCGCACAAAGTCACGGTCAGGTAAACCGGCAAGAACACTCCCACGGCAGCGAGCACGGCTCCAGTCAGACCGTTCCGCGAGATATCCAATGAACGCAACAGTAATAACAACTGGTCCCGGTGTAATCATTGCAACCGCGATCGCATCGAGGTTCACTCGCCTCTTCGCTTACGGCGCACTGTCCGTTGTTCTTGTCTTCTATCTGACCGGTGTTGGACTCAGTGAATCGCGAATCGGATTGCTCCTTACCTTGATTCTTCTGGGAGACACGATCGTTTCCCTGGTTCTCACGACCCAGGCAGACCGCATCGGGCGCCGGAGGATGCTCGTTATCGGATCGTTGCTTATGGCCGGAGCTGGTCTTGCCTTCGCGATGACAAACAACTTCTTGTTTCTTGTCATCGCCGGGGCGATCGGAGTCGTAAGTCCAAGCGGCAACGAGGTTGGACCGTTCCTATCAATTGAACAGGCCGCACTCTCGCATGTGGTTTCGGCTCCAGCGAGGACGACGGCGTTTGCTTGGTATACCTTGACCGGTTCCTTCGCGACCGCCATCGGGTCCCTTTGCGGAGGGATACTCCCCTCCCTCCTGGGTTCAGGCGGAACGGCCTCCACCAAAGGGTATCGTGCGGTTGTCATCTCCTACGCCGTCCTCGGTATTGCGTTGATGCTGGTGTTCACACGGCTTTCGTCGGCCACTGAGGTCGACTCGACCGATCGCCTTTCAGGCCTTGCTGCGACGAACACTCTCCTCGGGGTTGGTCACTCGCGAAAGATTGTCTTCAAGCTCTCAGCATTGTTTGCCCTGGACTCCTTTGGCGGTGGTTTTGTCGTCCAGAGTTTTGCTGCCTATTGGTTCTACTTGCGTTTCGGTGTGAAGCCCGCTGCGTTAGGTGCGATTTTTTTGGGAACAAACCTATTTGCTGGAGTCTCTGCATCGCTGGCATCCCGGCTCGCATCACGAATTGGGCTCGTCAAAACCATGGTCTTCACACATCTGCCTTTAAACATCCTGCTGATATTGCTGCCGCTCATGCCCACGCTCGAACTTGCGATTGGCGTTTTGCTATTGCGGTTCAGTATCAGCCAAATGGACATTCCGACGAGGCAGTCGTACACGATGGCAATGGTTCGACCCGAAGAACGATCCGCCGCCGCTGGCATCACAGGTGTTGCGCGAACAGTTGGCGCCTCCATACCGCCGATGTTTGTTGGGCTCATGTTCGCCAGGCCTCGTTTAATCAGCCTTCCATTTTTCATCGCTGGGACTCTGAAGATCACCTACGACCTTCTGCTCTATCGACAATTCGTAGCTATTCAACCACACGAAAAGGAGTTTCGATGATCCACGATATTCGAAGACTCCTAAGACAGGTCCACGAACCGGGATCAATGAATACGGAGAACACAATGAACTACGCGAGAATCAGCGCTCTTCTGCTATCGACTGCAATCTTTCCTAATGGCTTGTTTGCGCAATCCGGCTGCTCCATCCGCCCCTCGATCTCTGCTCACTCAAACTTAGCAATGGAACCAACGCGATTGTCGAAAACTTTTACCGCCGCCTTAAAAGGTAGTTATTCACTTCGAGCGCGATCGCACGGGGCGGAAGCTCGCCGGCGAAGGACAAAATCTTGGTAGCCAAGCCCGGCAAAACGACTTTGCGTCCACGCATCATGCCTCGATATCCGGCAGTGGCGACCGATTTTGCACTCATTTGTGGGAAGAATTTGTAAAGTGCTGTTCCGCTTGCGCCGGCCCTTTGCTCAAATGACGATGTTGTTAACCCGGGGCTCAGGGTTGTGACGGATACGCCGGAACCATCGAGTTCTCTAGCCAGCCCCTTGGAGAAGGACAAGACATATGCTTTTGTTGCGTAATATACGGCCATACGCGGACCACCGGGCTGATAACCAACCACAGACGCGACATTCAGAATCTTTCCATGCTTGCGCGCCAGCATTTCTGGAAGAACCAGCCGGGTCAAGGAGGTCAAGGCTACCATGTTTAGCACCTGCATTCGCTCGAGGGCCTCGAGTGACATGCTGTGAAATTCGCCGTAAGCTCCGACGCCGGCGTTGT
>NZ_JQKI01000120.1 GCF_000745965.1 Edaphobacter aggregans DSM 19364
CTCATCCTCCCATGTTGAATTCAACGTGGCTCGGCCCGGTCGGCGAAGACTTACACAATCTCTCCATCGGGGTCGGGCCTTTTATCCTTTTCAGGAAAAACGCTGCCACCATCTACACAATCGCCAATACCGGAGCCATGCTCAGATCTCGGGCAGGAACGCTCCAGGGACAATACGGCCTTAGCTGCCGAGCCAGGTTGTGTCGCAGATTCTAACTGAGCCCAGTGCGTTCCACGGTTATCGCGGTCTCGCTGAGAGTTTCAGGTTCATACAACCACCCCGAAGGGGTGGCCGTTGCTCAGATGTGAATTGTATTTCGATGGCCGCGTTCTCGGCCGCCAACGCCTAAGTAGCCACAGGAAAAGTCGCGCACTCAGTGAAATCGAGCGCCGCGGTTGCGGATCGAGCGGTATAGTGTCTGCGTGCTTTCCGACCTTCCATCCGTCGGCTGCCAGATGACACTCCGCAAAGTTCCGCGGCCCTGCTTCCAGCGTGGTCGCCAGAGTGTCATTCCAGCGATTGAGAAAACTAAGCAGCGCAAGAACTGCCACCATCTCCAGTATCTGGTCGTCATCGAAGTGACGGCGCAATTCCGCGAACTCGGTATTCCCTACGGCATTTGGGACTTGGCCGGCTGCCTGCGCGAAGCGAAGGGCCGCGCGTTCGGCTTCACTGAACTCGGGGCTTTGCTCGAATTGCCCTAGCGCTTCAATTTTGCGTATAGGGATGTCTCGAAGAGCCGCAAGATTGGCCGAATGCGCGGCACAATATTGACAACCAGCGGAGCGACTTACCATGTACATGATGAGTGCCTTGAAGCCCGGATTAAGCCGGCCCGGACGAACGAGGATTATCGCGGAGAGCTCGGCAAAGGCGGCGAGGAGTTCAGGATCGCGCGCCATGATCAACATACTGTTGGGTACGAACCCCATAATCGCCTCAGTGATGGCGAATACGGTATCGAACTCTTTCGCGTTTTCGCGGCTCGCGGTAGCAATCTGCATGTTTGCTCCCTCTCTGCAGCCGAACAACTAGCTTTATCCGATAATCAATTCTATTCCTGTGTAGTCGGTATGTCGTACAAGTGGCTTTCCGGTGTCAACGGCTCATCTGAAGAAAACGGCGGACGGAAGTGCGGCTAATTCCCAAATTCCTGGCGATCTCTGATTTTGTCAGTTTGTCGTTTCTGTAGAGAGACCGGACCGCAGCCGCCTTGTTGGCGACTGATGCTGGCCTGCCGAGGGTCTTTCCTTTGGATCGTGCCTGCGCGATGCCGGCTTTGACGCGCTCGCTCAGTATTTCCCGTTCAAACTCGGCGAATACGGCCAGCATACCAGCCAAGGCCCGGCCTGTCGGCGTGGTCATATCAAATGCTTCCGTCAGCGAGACGAAGCCGATACCCAACTCGGTCAATTCCTTCAGCGTCAGGATGAGATCGGCGAGCGAGCGGCCCCAGCGGTCCAACCGCCAGACGATGATCGCATCCAGTTCGCGGCGGCGGACGGCGGCAAGGAGGCCTTCCCGCCTGGGTCGTTGAACTGCACCCGATCCTATTTCTCTCACTTCCGCAACGATCTTCCATCCTCGGCGAAGGGCATATTCACGCATCGCTTTGATCTGCAGCGGCAAAGTCTGTTGGTCGTGTGTGGAAACACGCGCGTAGATCGCTACCTGAAGCCGACCGGATTGAGCCTTCGTCCCTGGCCAAAAACCTTCCCTGGAATGCCCCTTCGAAGTACCGGATTGGCGCGGGTTTCTGATAGTCTCTCCAGACTGGCCGAAAGGTACTGTTTATGGCCACTCTATTCGTCTGTGATGGTATCCGAACAACACCCCCGAGAACGATTCGAACGAAATCCTCACTCAGGTCATTGGATTAACCTGCAGCGGCCAAACCGGGCGAATCCACCGTGCTGATTTCGACCTTTGGGGGCTTGCGGAGGAACGGTAGTGGATCTGGAGCCCGCCGGGCGTGAAGTTGGTATTGCCCAAAGCGGTTGATGTGCGACGTTTGATAAGGACTGACGGCCGCCAGGACCTCGTCGGATATTTCCTGACCCTCCGCCTTCAGTCGATCGATTGTCTTTGTCATCGAAACGATGTTGTGGAAGGCCAAAATATTTGCAACCAAGTGATTGTACTTAATGAACTTGCGCTGTTCATCCCGCACATTTTCGGCAATCACGTTGTCGCCGCCAAACGAGATCCATTGTACGAACTCGTTAAACCGCTCGCTCTTGTTCGTGGCCGACTGAATGGCTTGCCGCAGTTCGACTTCCGAGACGTAGCGCAATAGGAACATGGTACGAACGACGTAGCCGAGTTCTCGGAGAGCGAAGTACAGCTTGTTCTTGCGCGAGTAACTGCCGAGTCGCCGCAGGATGTCGGACGGCAAAAGCGCACCGCCCTTGATGGAAACGGCCACGCGTAGCAATTCGGGCAACATGGCCTCGATCAGACTCCAATCAACTTGAGACGTAAAGAGTGAATCGATATGTTGGAAACGCGTCTCGGGAGCGGGCCGATAGAAGTTCTTTCCCTTCCAGTCTCGAATCCGCGGCAGCAGCTGGATACCAAGCAGGTATGCGAGTCCAAAGATCGCACTACTCTGGCCCTGCGTGTCAGCGTGGATCGTGTCCGGCTTCACGTCGGACTCGTTCTCCTTCAGAAAATCGAGAATGGCATGACCTTCCCACGCGCCGCACGTCGTCCAGCGGCTCATCAGCGCGATATAGTTGTCAGCCACGAGGTAGTAGCCAACACCGCCGTATCCTCCATATCGAATGTGATACTCCGACATGAGGTTCTGTGGGTACAAATCCCATTTCATCCCATCGGCGGATGCAGACTGGCCGGTGCCCCAAAGCCTCTGGAGTGGGAACTGCACATAGGCATTCACGATCGTTGTGATTGCTTCATTCAAGAAGCCCTCGGTGATGTGACGCTGATTGACAAAAGCAACCTGGAAGCGGTTAACCCCACGCACCGAACGGGCCGTTTGCACCGGCCCCAGGTTGCAGCCGAAACAGAATACCGTAAGCAAATACCGGTCACGAGCTCGCTTGAGCTTGCTCTCCAGCCCCGAAATCGGACCGAAGTGACGAGTCCAGTTGAGCCAATATTCCGTGTCAGCGAAGGCGTCCAGAATCTCGATTGGCTCCATCCGTTCCTTGATCAACGAGAGGGACTGATCCAATCCTTCGGGGTCCGGCACCGCCTCAACAGGCGTCAGGATCGGTTCGCCTTTTTCGAATCGCAGATAACGATTATCTGGAAAGCCCTTGTCTGCTGCTCGCCCCCGTTCTTCCAATTGATTGCGAAGTTGCGCAATAAAAGGTTTGAGCTCTGTGGCGATACCGGCCTGCTCACCATAGGAGGGCAACTCTCGCTCCACCTCCTCCCACGACAACAATTGGAGACGATAATCCCGGAACTTGTCGCTCCCGGGAATGCACAGGTCCCCGGATTTGAGATCATTGGCGACCTGAATCACGACACACAGCTCCAGCATCCGTCGATCTATCTCTGAAACCGCTGTCCTCGCTCTAAGTCCGGTCACCAGCGGCCACCATGCGTCGTTGACAAAGCTGAGATTCAACGCTTCCTTCTGGCCGGCATCATCAACGGAAATGCTGGTTCTGCGAGCATTCTGATTCGCAAGTACAAAGGCCACTGCATCAATCACACTGCGATCCTGCGACGTGGCGCTGAGCGGTAAATTCTCCAACAGAGCTAGCAACGCTTGCCGCGGATGGCGGAAGCACTGGGGCAGGAGACGGAGGTAGTTCCCGGACGCCAGTGCTACATGTTCTTCACAGCGTCGCAGCAACTCTTGGACATCCGGCCCAAGCAGCAACCCGATCGAGCGGAGTCGCTCCGTTTCTGATCCATCTCTCAAATACTCCCGACTCACGTCGCGCAGCGTCTCTGCCAGACTTGCCGATTGCTTCAGGTGAGCGGATTGGAGTAACTGGAGTTTCTCCTTCGCGCCATTCTGCATTCGATGCACGAGACGGATCAGCATGTCGGCGGCATCGTCCAAGGCTCGAGCCCGTTGCCGATGGATCAATGCAACGGCGAAGGCATACCGTTTATCGGGTCTCGCCTCTTTCATGCGCGAGGCATTGAGAACCCGACCCTCAAAAGCGAATCGTTGCAGCTTCACGCCGGGAATCCCGGCGAGTGCTTTGGCATCGACCGTCTGTTCTTTCAGCCATGCAGCGTTTTCCAGAAAACGCCTGACTCGTTTGACGGTCGGCTGGCCAGGCTCTATCTTCACCGTATCCCACGGTGTCTGGCGAGCATCCTCTTCCTTGTCAAAAAGAGAATCGATGCGCGCTTTGGTTGGTGGATCGAGTGCTTGGCTCATGCGGTCATAGAACGACCGGTTCACTGTCGCCCGTGCAGTACGAGCGGCACGGAACAATGTCGTAAACCCCGGCAACTCGAATCGCTTCCGTAGCAACTCTTCGATAGCGACGTTAATAATGTCGGCCAGATCTTCGCGTACGCGAGACGCTTCCACACAGGCTTTCACAATGATTCTCAGCGCCTCACGATCGAATGCAGACACGCCCATCCATGAACGCACTAATGCCATATGCCGCACTCGGAGCGTGCCTCGGTCATAATCATCTAACTCCTGGGGGACCACATCGTAACCCGCTGCTTCTGCCACCTGCCGAAGGACAGAATCAGGAACATCGGACACCTTCACGAAGTAGCCGAGCTGCTGAAAAGTCTTCAATAGCACCAGCAGACCAACCCGGGGAGCGGCCTGGCGGGTCCGCTCTTCGGCGAACTTCAGCTCAAACAAGCCCGGCGTGTAGGCGTCCATCAGCTCGCGCGCCGACGGGCTGGTCGGCAGGAGGCGATAGGCGGTGTCAGTGGGGATGATCATGGCAACACGCTCAACGAATGTGGAATCCGATGAGTCTACAATGTCGCAGAATGCCGTCGTTTCTTGCAATCGCCGACTTCTTGCGCCCGCAATCGCTTGAACTCGGCTCAATATTCATCTACGGAGTGAGGATTTCGTTCGAATCGTTCTCAGGGGTGAGATCGGCCCCGCCCACTCGATTTGCGAACGAACCGGCCTGACCCGACAGGTCGCCGGCGTACCGAGGTATTGGTGCGCCTAGCTCCTGGATTCGTCTGGCCCATAGATCGGCATGATGTTTCTCCCCGGCGGCTAGACCGCGCAAAGCGTTCCTGCGTTGCGGATCTACTTCGTTTCTGGCAAAGGCCATGTAGGTGCAGTGACCCTCCATCTCGGCTTGCCAGTTAGCCTCCAGGGCGGCGAGAAGCCTCTTCTTGTGCGAATTCGTCATCCCCGTTGCCCTTCTGTTTCCAGTGAGCCCTTACGAGATCAATCAGATCTTCAGTGAGTTCATGGGGCTGGGTCGTGCTTTTCCCGACGAGAGCAAATGAAGTCTGATGTGATCTTCCAACACTTCAGCCATAAGACTGTTAATACCGCCGCGAACGATTGCAGTAGCATACGAATATATTTGCTCTCTGGCCGTTGGGGGTCATCGCCACACGAACGAAGTGATGAAATGCCGGCAGGCCGCAGCGGATTGCCAACGCGAGGAAAGCACGCTACTTATCGTTGGGACACAGGAATTTGAAGGTAAGCGCAGCAGCCGCTCCGCCCAAGAAGTTGGCGACGAGGAATACCCAGAGCTGTGACCAGGCGACCATTCCCATGACGGAGACGCCCACGGCCACGGCAGGGTTGAAGGCGCCGACAGTCACGTTGCCCATGGCAAAGGCGCCGGCAAGAACGGTGAAACCAATGGCAAGACCATAGAAGGAGTTTCCCGAGGTGCCTTTGGCGATGGCGGTGTTGATGACGACGAAGACCAGGGCGAAGGTGAAGAGAAATTCGGCGAGCAGTGCAGGAAATACAGCTAGAACGTGCGGATGGACCACTGCAGCGGGAGCCAGATATTTGACCACGGCGGCTGCGGCCAGCGCTCCGGCGGTCTGGAAGATCATGTAAGGGACGACATCTTTGGTTTCGGTGCGGCCGCGCATCCAGACTCCCAGGGTGACCGCGGGGTTGTAATGGCCGCCGGAGATGTGACCTCCGGCAAAGACCATCACCATCAGGACCGAGCCGATCGCGAGCGGAGGGATTACGCCGCTGCCGCCAGCGATTACCGACATACCGATGGTGAGGACCAGGAAGAACGTTCCGATAAATTCCATCACATACTTGTTCATAGCCCGATTTATTAACTCCTGCAGAGTCAATGGCAACCTAAGGGCCATTTCTGAATGGACAAGGGTTGTTGAGGATACGGGTGTAACACCCTCATAGGCCGTTGCGTAGTTCAAGGATTTGTACGAGTCGTTTGATTCTTTGAAATCAAACTGCCAATGAGCCCGATAGTGTCGGTTTATATTGCCGAAGAAGCTTGGGCCTCGAAGTGCTGTACGATTCAGGTGTTGCTTATAGAGAGAACAGATTGAATGCCCCACCGCTTTTCATTTGCCAGCACCTTTGTTAACCGCTCGATCATCGGCTCGGTTTACCTCGCCGTCCTCCTGATCTTCTTCGCAGCGCAGATGCTTTTTACAACGTTCCTGACCCTGCCGCCCCTTTCCGTCTTCCTTCTGGTTGCATTTGCAAGCATTCTTCGCCTGATTGAAATCTTTTGCGCAGAACAGATCGTGACGAAAGACAAGTCGAGCAGTCAGCGATTTGCCGTCTCGTCGATTTCCTGGACCCTGGTACTCGCGCTTCTCCTTGCCGTGCTGACGCGCCAGCCGGATACGCACTACTTCGGGATGCTGATTCTGCCGGTTCTGGAGGCGGCAATCTACTTTTCGTTTGCGATAACGTTACTCATTTCTGCAGCAGCATCTATCGTCTCCCTTTTCTGGGTTGCGTATGCAGCTAACTTTACCCCCCCATTTGAAAGCGGAGAAATACTTGAGGCGAGCACTTTAGTGCTCGTGTACTTCATTGTCGGATGCCTGGTATGGCTGCTGGTACACATGCTGCGTGATCGCGAAGAGCAGCTTCGTCAGCAGCTCGATGATCTGGAAGCGACGCGCGGCAAGCTTATTGAAGAAGAGAAACTAGCAGCGATAGGACGGCTGGCCAGCGCGGTCGCTCATGAGATTAGAAATCCTGTCGCCATCATCTCCAGCGCGCTTGAGACCGCTGCCTCAGGATCTTTTGCCTCCAAGGAACGGGAAGAGATGTCGCGGATCGCAGGAATGGAAGCGAAGCGACTGGAAAAACTAACTACCGATTTTCTCTCGTACGCCGGGCCAGGAAACGCCTCATTTCAACAGCTCGATGCAACAGCGCTGGTTGGCTACATCGTTTCCATTGTTCAGCCGCAGGCTCTCCAGAAGGATCTGCAAATTGAAGTCAAGATGTGCGATACCTGTTGCGTCTATGGCAATGAAGGCCAGTTGCAGCAGGCACTCTTGAACCTTATGCGCAACGCCATTGAAGCTTCGCCGCAAAGCCGGAGCATTCTGGTTGCCGTCGTAAAGCAGTCCAGAGAGGCTCTTAATATCAGGATTGAAAATGCCGGTCCTCCGATCCCACGCCGCGTCGCAGATCATATTTTTGAGCCATTCTTTACCGCGAAAGAAGGTGGTACCGGTCTTGGCCTTGCGATCGCCAGAAGCATTGTAGACAGGCACCATGGTGAACTGCATCTGGAGCGGAACGACACAGACCACATCGTCTTCACGATCAGGGTTCCTTCCATAGATAGAGAAGATACGGTGCAAACGCACACAGTGAGGGAGTTTTAGCATGGCCCGAGTTCTCATCGTTGAAGACGAATCCAATATGCGGAAGGTACTTTCCGCAAATCTTCGGCAGGACGGGCACGTCCTGGTGGAAGCGGCGACAGTCAAAGAAGGTTTGCAGGCGGTTAATGGCAATGATTTCGAAGTTGTTCTGCTCGACCAGAAGCTACCTGATGGCGAAGGCTCCGAGGTTCTCAAGGCAATTCAGCAGCCGGAACCATCTACAGCAGTAGTTTTGCTGACCGCCTACGGCACAGTTGAACTCGCGGTCGACGCGATGCGTAATGGAGCGTTCGACTTTCTAACCAAGCCATTTTCTTCAGACAACCTGCGGGCAGTTGTTCAGCGCGCGGCGGAGTGGGCCTCGTTGCAGCGCGAAAACCGTCTGTTACGCAATACTGTCGACAGGCTTGAAGGACAATCGGAGATCAGGGGGAGCAGTATACCTGTCGCAAAGTTGCGCCAGTTCATCTCACGGGTGGGACCTACTGAAGCGACGGTGCTGATAACCGGAGAAACGGGCACGGGGAAGGAGCTCGTTGCGAGAGCGATCCACAAAAATAGCATGCGAGCGAACACGCCTCTCATTAGTGTCAACTGCGCCGCCTTTTCCGAGACGCTGCTGGAGAGCGAACTCTTTGGGCATGAACGAGGCGCATTTACCGGAGCCGACAAGATACGTCATGGGCTCTTTGAAGCGGCACACCAGGGGACGCTTTTCCTGGATGAGGCGGGAGAGATGTCCGCCGCGGCCCAGGCCAAGCTCCTGCGCGTTCTGGCGGAAGGAAAGATCACCCGCGTTGGCTCTACGGTTGCGCGGGATGTCGATGTCCGCGTGCTGGCGGCAACGCACCGCGATCTGAGGAAAGAAGTGCAGGAAGGAAATTTCCGGCAAGACCTTTACTACCGGCTCGCCATTGTGCCTGTGGCGGTTCCACCTTTGCGCGAGAGGATCACAGATATTCCTGAGATCGCGGAATACCTGCTGCATCAGATCGCAAGCGACCTAAAAACGACAAAGCGTGCGCTTCATCCGGATGCTCTGCAGCAACTCGTGTCATACAGCTTTCCTGGCAATGTGCGAGAACTCCGCAACCTGCTGGAGCGGGCCTGCATTTTGACGAGCGGCCCGGAGATACTCTGGTTTGATTTACCGGAGGTTCTACAGAATGAGACAGACGCAGAATCCGGTCCTCCCGTGTTTAATGGAGCGTCGCTGCCGGAAGAATTTCACTTGCGCAGCACGCTCGCGTCCTGGGAGCGAAGGATCATTGAGCAGACGCTGACGAAGACCAACGGATCGAAGACGGAAGCGGCAAGAAGGCTTGGTCTTTCCAAGAGCGATCTCAGCTATAAACTCTCGAAATATGGCTTGTAGCAGGACTTCACGTTGTTCAAAACTTTTGAACGCGGGTTTGAATTTTTGTCCACATTGGAAACGGTGGGATCGTAATCACCGGTTAATTCAATAGCCTGGTACATGATTTGTTTGGCCTTTCAGTTGCCTTATCCACGTCAGGCAAATGAGACAAACAATATCCAGATCGCTGGTTTCTCTGACTGTAGTGATTGCCGTTTTGGTTCTCTCCTCGCCCTGCGGCTTCGCGGAGGATCCATCAGCGCAGGCCCTCTCTCTTAGCGACGCGATTAAGTCGGCCATGAGCAAGCGGGCAGAGCTGCAGGCGGCGGCGCAGGTTGAGGCATCAAGTGTCCAGCTGCGCCGCCAGGCGGGATTGACTCCCAACCCCAGGCTTTTTTATCAGTCGGAAAATCTGCGGCCTGGCATGGACTTCACCCAGAACGTCGATACCTACGCCTTCGCGACGGAAGCGATTGAGGTGTCTGGGAGACGGGGAGCGCGCATTACCACGGCCAACAGCGTCGTTAACCGGTCTCAACTCACACTCGAGCAACAGAAGAGGTCCATCGAACTTCGCGTAGCTCAAACCTACTGGGATGCCCTGCGTCTGCAGTATCTGCAACTTCTGGCGGAGCAGAGTGTCGGGTACTATCGCGAGATTCTCGACTACAACCAGAAGCGCTTCAACGAGGGAAAGATTGCCGCAGCCGATCTTCTGCGCGTGCGACTGGAAGAGGCTCGCGCCGAAGCGAATACTGAATCCAGCACATTGGCAGAAGCCGGGGCCAAACAGAAGCTTGCCCGTGAGATGGGACTGGAAGCAGCAGGGAACTGGCGGCTGAGCGAACCCTTTGAATCAGTCAACGAGCCAAAGAATCCGGAATCCGCAGGCAGTCCACAGAACGAGCGTATTGAGGTCAAGCTGGCTCAGCAGGCAATCGATACCGCCCGAGCGAATCTCATGACGCAGAAGGCTCAAGGGCGGCCCGATATCGATGCACTCTTCGGATACAAGCGCACAGCTGGCTTGAATACGATGATTGCCGGCTTTCAAATGAACCTGCCCGTCTTCGACCGCAACCAGGGAGCGGTAGCCGCAGCGCGATTCGATGTCGAAGCCAACAGGTCCACACTCGCTGCTGTCCAACAGCAGAGTGCGAGCGATCTGACGTTGGCCCGTATGTCCTATGAGATGTGGAAGCGTCAGGTTACGGATCGTTATCGACCTCTTCTCGACCAGGCTGTCGATATTGCAAATATCTCGCGTGCGGCATATCGCGAAGGCGGCACCGATCTGCTCCGGCTGCTGGATGCGGAGAAGTTGCGTGTGGACACACAGAGCGCATGGGTGGAGGCGCTGGGCAATTACCACCAGAGTGTTGTTTCACTGGAATACGCAGAAGGACTAGAGCCATGAATATGGAAACTGATTTGGAACTGCAACGGCGAGAATCTATGAGATTGGGAGCGGAACGACAGAAATGGAAACGGTATGTCATAGCGATGCTGGTGCTTTCGGTCCTTGCAGCGATCGCAGGCTTCGCGAGCGGTTGCCACAGTGCGGCAGCAAGTGAGTCCAATGCTCGAGCCAATGCCTCGAGTCAGATTGCAGCATCGAAGAGCGCAAGCGACGGAGCGGAGATAGTGCTTCCCGTCGCCGAACAACGGGGAGCTATCGCCACCACAACGCTCGCTGTCCAGCAGGAGTCGGACCTGCTTCAGTCTCCGGGGAAAATTGTGTTACCCGACAACGAGAGCTGGCATGTTGGTGTGCTCACGACCGGGCGCATCGAGCGTGTCTACGCCAATCTGGGAGATTACGTACATAAAGGCGCGGTGCTGGCGCGCATGCACAGCCACGCCATACACGAAGCTCAGGCCGCATATGCGATGGCTGTTGCCGAGAAAAGCCGCCTGCAGTCCGCTGAGTCTCTGGCGCAAGTGAACTTCGACCGCATGCAGCGTCTTTATGCTCTCCGCGCCGCTTCGGTCGAACAAACAGAGCAGGCGCGGCAGGAACTGGTCAATGCGAAAACAGCCCTTGAGAATGGCCAGATCGACGTCGTCCGCAGCAAAACACATCTGGAGGAAAACCTCGGTATCTCCGCCGACCTGCCGGCAAACGCAAACGAAACTGCGGAATTGATCCCGATCGTCGCACCGGCGAGCGGATACGTTCTGCAGAAGAATGTGACTCCCGGCACGACCGTGGCGCCAGCCACCGACATCTTCGTTCTCGGAGACCCGAAGCACTTGTGGATGCTCGCCTCCGTAGGTCAGGAACAACTCAGTCAGTTGAAGGTTGGCCAGAGCGCATGGGTGACGCTTCCAGGGGGCACGGGGCAACGATTCGCTGGACGGATTAGCAATCTCGGTCAGGAGTTCGACCCAACAACGCGCCGTCTTCAGGTTCGTATCGACATAGAACACGGTGGGGGAATTCTGCGCCCCGAGATGCTGGCAACAGCAGAGATCGCTGTCGGTGAAACACGTCCGCTTATCCTGATTACGCCAGAGGCCGTGCAGCAGGTGAACGGCCAAGACGTTGTCTTTGTTCGCCAGGCAGCCGACCGCTTCACGCCGCGCCCCGTGCGGGTTGGCAGTTCCGTGAATGGCAAAGTCGCCCTCGCTGAGGGCGTGCGCCCAGGTGAAGAGGTGGTGACCCAGGGCAGCTTTCTACTGAAATCTCAACTCCTCAAAGCTTCCATGCAGGGGGACTGATCCGACATGTTCGCAAGAATTCTTACTTTCTCGCTTGCACATCGCTGGACCGTACTGCTTGGCGTTCTTGTGCTGACTGCGGCAGGCTGCTGGGTCATTTACACCATTCCTGTCGATGCCTTCCCTGACCTGACCAACAATCAGGTCGTTATCGTGACCGAAGCGCCGTCGATGCCTCCCACGGAAGTCGAGCAGCTTGTCACCTATCCTGTTGAGCGCACGTTGATGGGAATGCCGAAGCAACAGGAGGTGCGCTCCCTCTCCAAGCTGGGGCTATCGATGGTGACCGTGGTCTTCGACGACACTGTTCCTACCTATTTCGCGCGCCAGCTGGTCAACGAGCGTCTGCAACAGGTGGCAACTTCGCTTCCCGCGGGGATACAGCCAGTCCTCAGTCCGCCATCGACCGCCTTTGGGGAACTCTATCAATACACGCTTACAGGAAACGGACTCTCACCCATGGAACTGAAGGATGTGCAGGAGTGGGAGATCAAGCCGCAGCTACGAACGATCCCCGGTGTCAGTGATATAAATACCTGGGGCGGCGAGACAAAGCAATATCAGATCAAGGTAGATCCAGCCCTTCTACAACAGTATGGACTCACGCTCAAGGACATGGCCACGCGAGTCGCCGAGAACAACACCAACTTCGGTGGCGGATACATCGAGCACGCGTATGAACAGTACACCTTGCGCGGCCTTGGCAGGACCACCAGCGTCGGCGATATTGGCAACATTGTTCTGCTTGCCAACCAGGGCACGCCGGTCATGCTGCAGGATGTCGCGCAAGTGACGATTGGACCAGCGCCCCGCCAGGGCGCAGTCCTACGAAATGGCGAGGCCATCTCGGGCATGGTCATCATGCTGAAAGGCGAGAACGGCAAAAATGTCATCGAACTGGTGAAGCAAAAGATCGCCAGCCTCCATTTGCCGGCGGGCGTCACGCTCAAGCCCTTCTACGATCAATCGACTGTCATTGACGGAACCATTCACACGGTCGAGCATAATCTTTTTGAAGGCTTCATCCTGGTCACAGTCGTATTGCTGCTCTTTCTCGGCAGCTTCCGCGCCGCACTGGTGACGGCATCGATCATTCCACTCTCTCTGCTCTTCAGCTTCCTGGGGATGAAATTCTTCGGCATCACCGCTAACCTGATGAGCTTAGGCGCTATCGACTTCGGCATGATCGTCGATGGCGCGGTCGTGATGATCGAAAACTCAGTGCATCGAATGCAGGAACATGGAGAAGAGGAGTTTCCGACGACTTCGATTGCCACTGCGGGCCTTGAGGTCGCTCGGCCAATGGCATTTGGCGTCGGCATTATCATCGCCGTCTATCTTCCTATCCTCTTTCTGGAGGGGCTGGAGGGACGCATGTTCCGCCCCATGGCCATCACGGTCTGCACGGCGTTGCTCGGCTCCTTGCTGCTAGCCCTTACCGTCATTCCCGTGTTGAGCTCCTTCGTATTTCGCAAGGGACTTCGCCGGAAGAAAAAGGAGACGAACCAGCACTGGATTGAGCGGTTGAGCCACCGTTACATCGCAGGCCTGTCCTGGGTGATTCGCCACCGCATCGTCATCATCGCCGCGATGGCCGTCGTCATGATCGTCTCGCTGGCTTCACTGGCATTTATCGGCACCGAGTTCATGCCGCGTCTCGACGAAGGCTCCATCTTGGTTGAGACACGCAAGCTCCCGGGTGTCTCGCTCACTGACTCCATAGAGATCTCGAAGCGGGTCGAGAAGACACTTCGCGCCTTTCCAGAAATTGAGGATGTTACGACCAAGATCGGCCGCCCCGACTTTGCCACCGAGGCCATGGGCATTAACGAAGGCGACGTCTATGTTGCCCTCGCCCCAACTCACGAGTGGAAAAGGTTCCATTCCAAAGAAGAACTCATCGATGCCATGGACAAAGCGCTCGCGCAGATTCCCGGCATTAGCTACGACTTTACCCAGCCAATGGCCATGAGGCTCGACGAGACCGTGTCCGGCGTGAAAGCCGATCTGGCCGTCAAGGTATTCGGAAACGACTTCCAACAGCTCGACTCGCTCGCGCAACAGTTGCTCCGCCAGGTAAATGCCGTACGCGGCGCTGCCGACGCGCAGATGGAAATCATCTCCGGCGTTGCGGAGCTGACCGTGAAGATTCGAAGGGACGCGCTGGCGCGCTATGGATTGAATGTTCTCGATGTGCAACAGGCAGTGGAAGCGGGCGCTTCGGGAGCGGTGGTCTCTCAGGTGATCGACGGCCAACGCCGTTACACTATAGCGCTACGCCTGCCCGATCGGTATCGCTCCGACTTCGCATCGATGCGTGAGATCCCATTGCATGCTCGAGGCGGAGCGATGGTGACGCTGAGTCAGGTCGCGGACGTCGATGTGACGCGCGCAGCCGAGAAGATCAATCGCGAACAGGGACAGCGGCGCATTGTCGTCATGTCGAATGTGAGAGGCCGCGACCTTGGCAGCTTTGTCGCGGAAGTCCAGCAGAAGGTGAATAACAATGTGAAGCTGCCTGCCGGTTACACCATCACTTATGGCGGTCAATTTGAGAACCAGCAGCGCGCAAC
>NZ_JQKI01000121.1 GCF_000745965.1 Edaphobacter aggregans DSM 19364
ACCGCTTCGGCGAAGAGGAGCGGATGGCTGTGGGAGCGCTTTACTGTCCACTACACCCCGAAGCATGGAAGCTGGCTCAACCAGGCGGAGATCGAGATTGGCCTCTTTAGCCGCCAATGCCTCGGAAGACGTAGGATCGGGGATATCGTCACCCTCCGCCGCCAAGCCAAAGCCTGGAATCGCAGTGCAAACCGCCACAAGATCACCATCAAGTGGAAGTTCACAAGGAAGCTGGCAGGCCTGAAACTGAACTACTCATTCAAGCGGTCACAGTACTAGCGCGGTGACAAATCGCACCTCAACAAGGAACAATGCGGGAACATATTTTAGCGACATTGTATGCGCGACCAGGTCTGGTACACGATCCCGGAGGCCGCTTGCGGCCGATTGCCATCAAGTTGCTGACTTTCGGGGAAGCCTTGTCCCGAAGCGGCTCCGTCTCAGAGTCGTTCACCGACCTTGTGGGTGCTGCGACGCTCCACCGCGATGGGCGGGTGCGTGCTCGGACGCGAGAGTAGTTGCACCGTGATGAACACTGCAGGAACAAGAAAGACGATAGACCCGAACACCCACATGAAAGCCCCTGCAGCCACCTGATCGTTCAAAGGGCTAAGGCCCAGCGGATTTGTCTCTGTGATGTAACTCGGATAGATCGGCCGTCCGGAAAAGCAGAGGAAGGCCGAGACTCCGGTATTCACAATGTCTGCTGTCAGCAGATAGAGGAGCAGCATCCATCTGAGCTTCGGCCGCGGGGCGGGCCAGTGCCGCAGAACGGGCCACCAGAACAGTATGCTGGTGAAAAAAAAGCAAGCGTGCTCGACGTTATGCCAGCTCTCTGACCGGACCGCCAGTTCATACGGCGCTGGAATGTGCCAGCCGATATACATGATGTTCATCGCAAGCCAAGCCGGCTTCAGGCTGGTCAGGAAGCGTCCCAGGTGCCTGAGCCAATGAATGCGAAGAATCGGCCCGAACACGCGGCGAACGACGATCCGTGGCCATCCCCGCAGCAACGGAATCGATGGCAGGCCAAGCAGCAGCAGCGGCGGCGCGACGGACATAAACAGAAAGTGCTGCCCCATGTGCGCAGAAAGCAGTTTCTCATCGAGCGTATCGAGCGGCGAAGCAGTCGCCAGAAAGAGTGAGAATATCCCTCCGAGGAAACACACAAGCCGCCACACCGGAAACAATGCGGAACGCGTCTTCCGTATCAGAATCCATCCACGCAGATAGACGGCAGCGGTCAATACCAGCGCCACCGTCGTCCACAGTGGAATCTCCCAATCAAGAAGCAGGTCTCTTACTTCAGGTGTCATGGTCTATTGCTTTGGCGAGGCTATCTCCGCCTGTTGTTTTTGCGTTGCGTCGATAGCCGGAAGCTGTCCAGCAGGCTTCAATGTCCCCAGGAAGCGCACCAGCGCAGTCACTTCCGGCGGGCTTAGATTCTTGCCATAGGCAGGCATATTGCCGCCGCCTTGTATCACTTGACGAATCAGCTGGTCTTCGGTCAGACGTGTCGCCACAGTGTCGAGTGCTGGTCCGCGCAGCCCGCCCATACCGCCGATTGCATGGCAGTTGCGGCACTGCTTCGCTTGAAAAACCACTGCGCCCTGCAGCTCCAACGGAGCTGCGCTGTGGATGATCTTCTCTGGAACCGGATCGCCACTCCAGGCATCCATCTCCGGGCTCCACGGAGTGAAGGTGGCGAGATGCGTAAAGATAGCCCAGGCAACAGCCACTATGACCAGCGTCAGCACGGCGACCGGGCGGCGATGCCAGCTCTTCTCTCCTTCTCCCGCCACAAAAGGCAGCGCCAGCAGAATGCAGATGGCAACGACCGGAGCAATGAGGATGAACGGTGTCTCAAGACTCGGCGGCAGATAAGAGAGCACCGCATACAGCCACAGGAAGAAGAAATCCGGCTTCGGAACTGTCTGGATGATCGTCGGATCCGGCTGTCCGGTCGGCCCATAGGGTCCGAAGACGATCGCGCACACAGCAACCGCCGCCAGAATGGCAGAGGAAAAAATAAGATCCTTCCACAGGGCGTCGGGCACAAAGGGGACCCCGTCCTTGTGGGCAAGATCGTGATACTCCTGCAGGTAAGTGCTGCGGCGCACGACTCGTCCCGGCATCGGCCACTCATTAATACCGAGCTTCAGCACCATCCATATGTGCAATGCGACGCAGAGGAGAAGGATCCCCGGAATGACGAAGACATGCAGGGTAAAGAACCGCGACAAGGTAGCGCCCGCAATAATAGGTCCGCCCAACAGTAGATTTACCAGCGCACCGCCAATCAGCGGCACGCGGCTCGCAATCGAGGCGCCGATGCCCAGCCCCCAGTAAGCGTCCTGATCGAAGCGGAGCACCTGCCCGGTAAAGGCCATGCCCAGCGTCATCAGCAAGAGGAAGACTCCCACGACCCATGTCAGCTCACGCGGAAACTTGTACGCGCCAAACAGAAATACCTGTGCCATGTGAATCAGCACCACGGCGACCATGAAGTTCGAGCCCCAGCCATGCATCGCGCGCAAAAACCAGCCCAGATAAATCTGGTGGTTCAGCTCATCGAGGCTCTTCCACGCTTCGCTGGCCGAGGGCACATAGACAAGTGCGAGCAATATGCCGGTGACGACCTGAAGTATCAGCAGCGTCGTGGCCGCGCTGCCAAAAACATACCACCAGCTCGCCGTGCTGCGCGGCACCGGGTGCAGCGCAGCGTCCTTCACCGGCTCTTCAAGCTGCACCCTCTGCTCTATCCAGTCGTAGGTCTTCCTTAACCAAGACATGGAGATTTCCTTTTCAATTCAGCCAGCGTGGGCATCAGGCCTGCGTTGATGTGAAGCTCTCCGCCCACTACCTTGTAGTCGTACTGAAACATCCCCCGCTCCGGAGGCCCTGATGCACGCTCGCCATCTGCGTAATACACTCCGCCGTGGCACGGACACATGAACAGCGCCGATTGCGGAAACCACCGCACCGGGCAGCCAAGATGCGCGCAGTTGATCGCAAACACCTGAAACTTGTCCGCGCTCACACGCCGCACCCAACAGGGAGTCTTCGCCGTCTCCCCATCCTGAGGACGCTTGAAGGGATTCACGAAGTTGGCAAGCCGCGTCTCCCCCTCTGGAAACTGGTTGAGGCTGCCGAGCGTAATCCACTGGTTATAAGCCGCCTTCTTCTTGATAGGAGATAGCAGATACCCAATAACAGGCATGGCGATCGCCGCGGCAATAATCCCGTTTAGTGCAATCCCGAATGTCAGCAGCAGCGATCGTCGCGTTACACCTTTCTCCTCACTCATGATCTTTCTCTCCTACTGCCGACAACTGTTGCGACGGATATGGTTGGCCTGGCGTCTGCAGCCGCTGGCTCGCCATCCACGCTACTACGTCGGTTACATCCTGATCGCTCATCGGATGACCCGGAGCAGTGCCACGCCAGTCCGGGTGTCCGAGATCGGGACGCCCCGCAATAATAATGGCGCGCAAGGCCTGGTCATTCACAAGCGCAAGATAGGAACCGTCTGTCACTGAGCCGGCCTTGGCACTCTTCTGCTCTGCTCCGGAACCATGGCAGCGGGCGCAATTGGCAGTAAATACCTGTTGACCACGCGCGACATCTCCCTGCCCGTTGACCTTGTACGGAGGCACGTCGAGACCCTTCAAGGCATCTGCCTTGTACCAGTTGGATCGAATGCCTTTGACAAGCACATCCACCTGCTCAGCGGTGAGTAGCCCGCCGGCGCTCTGCGCGAAAGCGGGCATCAGCGTTCCTGGCTCGCCGTTTGCAATCACGCTACGCAGCCTGTCTTCATCCACAATCGCCTGATAAGTGGAATTTGCTAATGCAATGGCGGGACCATTCTGCCCATCCCGGCCGTGACAGGCCGAGCAGTTACTCGCATAGAGTCGCGAGAAGTCCTTTATCTCGTCGGGACGCACTACCTCAGCGTTCACCCGGGGCGTGCCAGGGCTACGATCACAGCCCGCAAGGAACAGACTGCAGAGTACGAAGATGCCGTCACGGAATCGACGAACATTCATCACCGGCGGTCCCCCTTTTCCTCTGAGCCTTCTACACGAGGTATTCCCGTCGCCTCGACTCCCATGCGCAGCACCCACGGCATGGATTGACCGGTGCGGATCTTGCCTTGCCGCATGACGACCAATCCGGCCACCAGGCCAAAAGCAATCTGCGAGACGACAAACCATCCCCAGTCAATGCGAGCATTCAGCTCGGGATTCACAAGGCCAAGCGATGAATGCAGAATACCTGTCCAGAGCAGCGGAGCTACCACACCACCCAACAGAATCGGATGGCGCGGCAACATGGGCAACATGGCTCCGTAGAGAAGGCCGACCATTATGCTTCCCGCGGCGTGAATGATCGTGGCAATGATGAGAGCCTGCATGTGAAACGCGGCGATGTCCTCCGTTGTTGGATTCGCCCAATGCGCGACGCCCGCGCCGCCGAGCAGATTGACCGGATACCAGATGCTGTGCTGGCTTATCAAGCCATAAAGAAGGGCTGGAACAATCATTGCGATGCCGCCGGCGATGCCACCTTTGAGCCCGGAAAGCACCGGATAGGTCTCCACCGGGAGATGAGCGCGGTGAGCTTCGCTGACTTCGATGCGGGTAACATGCGTCCGTGTCGAGACGACGGCAACTTCGGGAACAGCGACGACGGGAACCTCTTCGTGCACCTCATGCGGCAGCACCTGACGGAACCAACCCACACATCCACACACCGCGAGAGCTCCGCCAAGAAGGCTGAAGGCGCCGTTCGTGACGACGCCGGCAAACACCAGCGTCATGCCAAGGGCGAGAACGATAGGCCACGCCGTCGGCGCCGGTAGCTGAATCGATGCGCCCTGCTGACCCGAATCGGAATGCTCGTTCGCTTCCATACCTGCCTCTCTAGCGTCCGACGATGTAAACCACTGTAAAAACAACGACCCATACCCCGTCTACGAAGTGCCAGTACAGTGCGAGAACCTGAAGGCGTTCGGCGTGTTCCTGACGAACATGCCCAGTCAACGTGAAGAGCAGCACGGTGATCAGGGCGATCAAGCCGACCACAACGTGTGAGGCGTGCAGTCCCACCAGCGAATAGTACGTCGTTCCAAAGAGGTTTGTGCTGATGGTCAGGCCGTCCTCATAGATGAGCTTGTGCCACTCAACGCCCGTTCCGATCAGGAAGATGGCGCCGAGAACAAAGGTCACTGCCCACCACAGGCCGAAGCGCTTGATCTTGCCGTGCTCGATGGCCCGCTCAGCCAGCACGATCGTAAGGCTGCTTGAAAGCAGGCACACTGTGTTGAAGATCGGAACACTCAACACCTGCGGCGTAGGCCCGTAGAGGCTCTTGCCGATGTTGTAGATGTAGGCCACTACAAAGATCGTGAAGATGGCCGACTCAGCAACGATCAGACAGAACATGGCAACGCGCCCTTTTGAGGGCTGCACCCATATCGGCTCCATCTTTGCCACTGCAACTGTTGCGCTCATCGCGTCAGAGCCTCACTCGTACTTCCAATCCGGGTCGTCCGGATGTTTGATATCCCACAGAGGTCGCGCGCTGGTGACCACCGGGTCTTCGGCAAAGTTATAGGCGGGCGGAGGTGAGGGAGTGCTCCATTCGAGCGTCCAGGCGTCCCATGGATCGTTGCCAGCTACCGCGCCCTTGAAGTAGGACCGGATCAGGTTCACTGCAAAGATCAGCACGGCAATCCCCTGAATAAAGCCCCCGATGGAAACGATCATGTTCAGCATTCCCCAGCCTCGGTTTGCCTCGTAGGTAAAGATCGATCGCGGCATCCCCAGAAGACCGGGGATGTGCATGACGTCGAAGGTGAGGTGGAATCCAATAAAAAAAAGCCAGAAGTGCCACTTACCCAGTGTTTCGCTCAACATGCGTCCCGTGACCTTCGGGTACCAGTAGTAGATCGCCGCGAAGATGTTGAAGACGATTGCACCGACAAGGATGTAGTGAAAGTGCGCGATCACAAAGTAAGAGTTGTGCAACTGCCAGTTCCAGGGCGCTGCAGATAACATGATGCCCGTAAGGCCCGCAAGCAGGAACTGGAAGACAAACGCGGTGCAGAAAAGCATAGGTGTGGCAAAGCGGATCTTGCCCCCCCACATGGTGGCGAGCCAATTGAAAATCTTGATCCCCGTCGGGACACCTACCAGCCCGGTGGACAGCACAAAGAAGGTATTGCCCACAGAAGTCATTCCAATGGTGAACATGTGGTGCGCCCAGACGCTGACGCTGACAAAGGCAATCCCGATCGTAGCCGCCACCATGGCCGGGTATCCAAACATCGCTTTTCGTGAGAAGACGGGGATAATCTCGTTTGCGATGGCAAAGGCCGGAATCACCAGAACGTAGACCTCCGGGTGCCCGAAGATCCAGAAGAAATGCGCCCAGATGATCGCCGAGCCGCCCGCCTGTGTATCGAAGAGATGTCCTCCCAGATAACGATCGATGAGGAGCATGACCTGCGCGGCGGTCAGCGGCGTAATCGTAACCAGGATCAGGCCCGAGGCCACCAAGTTCAGCCAGGCAAATAGTGGCAGACGCATCAGCGTCATGCCCTTGCAGCGCATGCAGAGTGTCGTGGCAATCACGTTGATGGCCGCGCCGATTGTGCCGAACCCTGTAACGATCAGCGAGAGCGCCCAGTAATCGATGCTGTGGCCCCGCGTGAAAGCGCGCGACGTAAGCGGCGCATACGCCCACCACGTCACGTCGGGGGCATTGCCATCCCCGTAGAGTCCGCCTCCGCCGATAAAGCTGTAGTAGAGCAGCAAACCGCCGAAACAAGTCATCCAGAAGCTAAATGCATTAAGACGCGGAAAGGCCATATCGCGCGCGCCAATCATAAGAGGGATCAGGTAATTGGCGAACCCAAAGATATAGGTCATCCCCACCAGAAACACCATGGTGGTTCCGTGCATGGTGAAGAGGCGGTTGAAGACTTGCGGCGATACGACGTGCATGTTCGGCTGAATGAGCTGAATGCGGATAACGATGGCCTCGACTCCAGCAACCAGCAAAAAGAAGATAGAGTAGGCCATGTAAAGGATGCCAAGCTTCTTGTGATCGACAGTAACGACCCAGCTGTTGAGCCACTCCAGGACGGCCGCCTGCGACCAGCGCTCGGGAGCCCGTTCCAGTGAACCAGAGATCGGATAAGCTGAATCTGCCATAGTCCCCTGCATTCCTGCCTAAGGCTTAGCGAAGCGTCAACAGGTACGCTGTCACCTGATCGAGTTGCTCGTCACTCAATTGCATTGCGGGCATCAGCGAGCCCACTTTGTAAGTGTCCGGTCTTCTAATCCACTCCCGCAGATTTTCTTTCGTATTGTCCATTGCGCCGGACGCCAGCGTGTCGCGGCTCATCAGGTGCGTCAGGTCGGGACCGAAGCGGCCTGTGGCTGCGGTTCCCGCGACGGTGTGGCAGTTCATGCATGCCTGCGTTTCAAAAACGTGACGACCCGCAGCAACCGTCTCGTCACGCACCCCTTTCTGCTGCTGATTCTTCACCCATGCGGCGAAGCCTTCTGGAGTGTCAACATAGACGCGCAACAGCATCTTTGCATGTTCCACGCCGCAGAATTGAGCGCACTGGCCCACGTACATGCCGGTCTGCTGCGGTTCGATCCACAACTCATTCACCTTGTTCGGAACGAGATCAGTCTTCCCCGACATCTGTGGCACCCAGAAGCTGTGGATCACGTCCGCGGATAAGAGCCGCATAAAGGTCGGCTTGGGCGCCTGCGGATTGCTGACCGGCACATGCATTTCGTTGACAGCATGAATGCCGAGCTTCGGATAGTTGAACTCCCACCAGAACTGATGACCAACCACCGTGACATCAAGGGCCGCCTTCGGCTTCGGAGCATCCTGAATCGCATAGATGATGCGCGCAGTCGTGAGGAAGAGCGTGATGACGATCAGGACCGGAATTACAGTCCACGCCAGCTCCACCTGCGTTGAGCCATAGATCTGCGCTGGCTCTGCAGTATCATCCTCCCGCCGCTCGCGGAAACGGAAGATGATGAACGCGAGAAGTCCGGCGACAACGACAAAGATTGTGCCGGTGATCGCTAAAACAAAAAGCGACAAATCATAGATGGATTTAGCAGGCGTGGATGCCGGCGAGAAGATGCTGGTGTTCGTAGGAGTCATCGCCACTGCCCTAGACGCGGTGGCAATGGCTGTCCCCAGAGACCACAAGGCAACCACGAACATCCCAAGTACAACCTGCATGAACAAGCTTTTGGTCGGCCGCAATCGCATTGATAGCCTCTCAAGCTTCAGGTTTTCTAACGAGCTACAGCTTGCAGCGACTTTGTGCCCGTTCCTAACTCCAAAACTGTCACGCTGGTTGTCTAAAGGATGGTCCCGACCTTCAAACGCTCCATACCATTACGGCTTTAAAGCCTTATGCTTCCGGGTTCATGCGGCTAACACTATTATTTCGAACACGCACTGTCAATTCCCCGCAGGCCCGCGCCCATTGTAAACGCTTGAAAGAAAACGAGAAAATTATGAAATGGCGTGAAACTCAAGGAGAGAGGCATGGGGGCCGCCCTACGTGGGATGCGACGGTGTTCTGGAGTGCCCCGACCTTTCTGTACCAGATCTCGCGCGAGAGACTGTACACAGCGGAGCCGCGCAATCTGCTGACTAACACTCTCCAATCCTCCAGATACTGATTCTGGAGGGAACACGCACACTTGTTCGATCGCCAGTCCGGTCCCCCTTTGAAAACTGCTTGATGTTCGCCACCCGCATGCGTGCCACAGTCGGTGTGAGCACGATATTGCTCGGCTTCACGTCACGATGGACAATTCCCGAGCGGTGGGCCTTATCGAGGGCATCCGCAATCTGCGCACCCACCTTCAGAACCTGATCGACTGGCAACGGTCCTTTCTCAAGCCGCTTCGCCAGCGTCTCTCCTTCCACGCATTCCATAACCAGGTAGTCGATGCCATCTTGATGGCCGATGTCGTGCAACGTGCAGATGTTCGGATGGTTCAAGCTCGAGATGGCTCGTGCCTCGCGTTCGAACCGCTGCTTGTGCGCGGGGTCGTAGGAAAGCTGCGAGAAAATCTTGATTGCGACTGTGCGCTCTAGCCGTGTATCTCGCGCGCGGTAGACCTCTCCCATTCCACCCACACCGAGCAGGGAGAGAATCTCATACGGGCCCAGACGCGTTGCAGGGGCCAGTGCCATGATGGCGCCGATTACACCCGTGCAAATCACTCCCGGAAGATGTTTTACGCAATTCGATTTGACAGGTCTGGTGAAACGCTTTTCTCGTCACTGAGTTCAACCGTGGTCAGAGCTCGAGGCGAATGATCGGACGCGCTCGTGAACGGCTGCCAACGACCCTGAAGCCGGCTCGGAAAAACGTCGACAGATAGCCGGTGCCTGAGGCGCTGGGCGACAACTCTCCATCGAGAGGATACGCTTCGAGAGGTGGTACTCCTGCTTCTTTCGCGGTTTTTATCGCGGCGTCGATCAGGGCCGATGTAATTCCTTGCCTCCGATGTCCCTTGCGTATGCGAGCCGGCGGCCAGCACCAGAAAGTCACCCTCATAGTGCTGCCCCTGGGCGGTTTCCACCGTACGCGCGTTGAGATCGATCGAGACCACCTCTGCCATTTTCACGTCTACGTTCGGGTGGCTCCTAAGCGTGCCGCGCAAACTGAAAGCTATATTTCCCGGACCTAGGATGGCCGTGGCCACTTGGTAAAGCAGCGGCTGGAACTGCTGATAGTTATTCTTATCAAGCAATGTGATCCGAACATGTGGATTCGCGGACAGTTTGCGGGCGCAGTTCAGTCCGGCGAAACCACCACCTACAATCAAGACGCGCTTCACGCGGTTCGGATTTTGTTCGTTGGACTGGGTCATGGTTACCTGACCTCACAAGTACCAACACATGTATAAGGAACACAACAACCCGCGCTACTGGGAGAACTACTGGTGCGAACAATCGCCCTGAATTAGGCGCAGCCCTCGGATTCGCATAATTCAATGCTTTCCGCACCGACATATTCATTTTAGCCCGAGTTGCCCGGCCCATCCACGAGAAATCGCCTTAGTGGCCTGAAAAGTTCCCGCCGCCTTGACGTGTGTTGCGGCCCAACGAAGTCCAACGATTTTTTTCGCACTGACTCGCACTTTAGCCAGTTTGCGCGGCACGGTTCTCCTATCATGCGAGTGTGTGAGTGGGTCTGAATCAAGGCTGTGACCGGGTGACTGCGAAAGTTCTTTGATACCAGAGCCTTGGCCTTGTAATTTTCCACACTGAGAAGGAAATCGATTCTCTCGATAGGACTGATGACCACTGGGAACGAAGGCGTACGGATTGGCGTGAGATTCATCCGCTGGGGATTGGGGCTGCTGATCTTCGGCATCTTCATCGGCTTCGGCATCATCGGGCACTATCTGATCGGTGCCCAATACAACACCGGCCACATGTTCCTGGAGAACGTCACCTTGTGGTTTGCCTGCCCGTGGACGCTCGCCGCCCGGCTACAAGGGAACGGTGCCGGAAGGCTATTACGTCTATCGGTCAGCCACAAACAATGTCTTCGTCTTCCTGCGCGGGTTCTAAGTACCCGAAGAATCTAACGCCGGCCGTCGAGCACCTTCAACTTGATGTGTACACACAAGCAGTGAACTCGAACAAGCGGGCAGCACAGAGCAAGGTTGTGAAGATGATGATTCCGAATCTGGGTGAAATGAAGGATGAAAAAACACTCTCAAAATGGGCGGTAGAAATCTTATTGCACCCATATCGAACCCAGATCTCGTTGTCCCTTTAGGTCCATACGTCCCGTAAGTCTTGTGGAATGTACGGTGGGGACGACGGGGCTCGAACCCGCGACCCAGAGATAGACGCGGCCGACTACTTGTCGTTGTACCATACGCAGCATGGGAGCCGACGAGCACAGCTCCGCCGATGATCAGAGTCTGGGCCTTCGTCAGGTTATCGACTCGACTCCAGCGTTGATCCACACCGCCCGACCGGAATGGTTACCTCGATTTCTTCAATGGGACCTGGCTCGATTTCGTCGGGCAGTCGATGAAGAATCTGCAGGGATGGAAATGGATTTCTAGATTCATCCTGAAGATGTCGAGATCTTTGTGCAAAAGTGGCGCGAGTCGATCGCTACGGGCGAACGCTTTGAGGGAGTCGCACGAGTTCGGCGAGCTGATGGGAAATATCGCTGGATGCTGCACCACAAACTCGCGTTGCACGACGAAAATGGAAGAATTATCAAGTGGCACGGATCGAGTATCGATATCGAGGACCGCAAGCGGATCGAGGAACAACTCCGAAGGACTGCCCAGGCCGGGACGGCCACGAGTTCCCCATAGAAATCAGCCTGGCACCGCTGGGAACCGAAGATGGGGCAAGATCGCTGGCCGCGTTGAGGTGGATATCGACCTCAAGGCGACGCAGGTTAGTGGACCTCGGTTGGTCTACCAAGAATAGCGAGCCATGCAAAGCGCTCCAAAGCTAAGAGCCGCTTCGATAGAGGGACTGCCATGACATCACCACCCGATCACTCCGCCCGCCTCCCCATCCTGCAGGGAATACTGCCGATCACGGTCGCTCAGATCCCGGCTGAAATCCTTGCCGGTATCACGCTTGCCGCAATCGCCGTCCCAGAGGTGATGGGCTACACCAAGATCGCCGGCACACCGGTGATCACCGGTCTCTACACCATGCTTATCCCCACGGCGCTGTTCGCCTTGTTCGGCTCCTCACGGCACCTGGTAGTAGGCGCGGATTCAGCGACGGCGGCCATCCTAGCCGGCGGTCTGGTGGGGATCGCATCGACCGGCACGGGTGAATACGTGGCGTTGACCGGCGTGCTTGCGCTGATGGCCGCGGGCTTCTTGATTCTGGCGCGTCTCATGCGCCTGGGATTCCTGGCCGATTTCCTTTCGCGCTCCGTGTTGATCGGGTTCTTGACCGGGGTTGGCATTCAGGTCGCGCTGGGGCAGATCACCGGCATGCTGGGCCTGAAGGGGGGCGGCCACGGCACGCTGGGGAAGGTCTGGAACGACCTTCTACAACTCGGACAGGTCAACCGCTACGAGCTGACGATCGCGCTCAGCGTGCTGGTGGTGATTGTCGGCCTCAAAATGGTTTCGAAGAAAATTCCGGGAGCCCTGATCGCGACGATCGGCGCCCTGGTCGTAAGTTGGGCGTTCGGACTCGGCAAGCATGTGCATGTGGTCGGAGCTGTTCCGAGTGGTCTGCCACCCCTGGGTATGCCAAAGGTTCACTGGGTTTGGCAGGTCATCGCGACATTGATTCCGACGGCCTTCGCGATGTTTGTGGTGATCCTGGCACAGAGCGCTGCAACCTCTCGCGCCTTTGCCACGCGCTACGACGAGAGGTTCAGCGAGAACACCGATCTGGTCGGTCTGGCCCTGGCTAATATTGGCGCCGGCCTGTCCGGTACCTTCGTCGTCAACGGTAGTCCAACGAAAACGCAAATCGTCGACAGCGCCGGCGGCCGTAGCCAACTGTCGCTCCTGGTGATGGTGGCGATGGTAGCGCTGATCCTGCTCTTCCTAACCAAGGCGCTGGCGTACCTGCCAGAGGCGGCCTTGTCGGCCATCGTATTTCTGATCGGAGTCGGCTTGATCGATCTCGCTGGGATGCGGAGGGTTTTCGAACAACGGCGGTCGGAGTTCTGGTTGGCACTGGTCACCGCATTGACGGTCGTGTTCGTTGGTGTCGAACAGGGGATCTTGTTCGCCATCGCGTTGTCGCTCGTCGATCACACGAGGCACGGGTATCGACCGAAGAACGCGGTGCTCGTGCCCGACGAATCGGGCAGCTGGCAGCCGAAGCCAGTGGCCACCGCCGCTCAGGCCGCGCCCGGTCTGGTCATCTACCGATTCACGCACAGCTTGTATTATGCGAATTCCCAGCAGTTCTCGGACGAGGTCTCGTTGCTCGCGAGCAGCACGGAGCCACCCCTGCGCTGGCTCTGCCTCGACGCGGGCGCAGTGGATGATGTCGACTACTCCGCGGTTGAAACCCTCCGGTCGGTTCACGCGAAGTTGAAGGCAAAAGGCATTCGCCTAGTCGTTGCACAAGAAATGGAGGAGCCCATGACCCATACACACGACGGGCTCCGAGAACTGTTTGGCGTGGATGCCTTCTACGAGAGGCTGAAGGACGTCGTGACGCAGTATGGGCAGAAGTACGACATGGCTGCTCCGTCCAAGCGCCCAGATCCGACTCCAGTCGATCGAAGCTCGTGACAACCTTTGGCAAGCGCCAGATAGCCAGGGTCTCAAAGGAGCCTTTCGCGCAGCTTCCATCGATCCGACGCAAGCACTCAGAAGCGAATTAGAGCATCTTTCTCAAGTGGCGTTGCCAATCACCAGACAATGTGGGAGGCGCGGTTACCTCCTCTCATACTCACGATCGAACGTCATTTATATCGCCGCAGGGGTTTTTGAATCGAAGTCCGCCCCGAATATTCGGCGTGGTCGCTTTTTGTATCCGATCTTCTCACTGTTGGTCATAATCCTGACGACCGGCCTGCGATCCTGTTGGGCTTTGACGACAGAAGAGTGCGTGCCTGAGCCGTTTGTCTTCAACGATCGCAGCAGGACTCACACGTTGATCCTTGTTGAAGACGCGATAGGGAAGTGGATGACCTTGCCATCGAATCTCCAGGGGCCTATTGGAGAAGTCGTAGACTTCGAGATATCGGCCAGCCAGCCCCTTTGAAACCTCAGTCTGTTCCAGGATGATCTGCTTCCTGTCATAGTGGAATGTCAGTTGTGCGCCAACATAACGTTGTTCACGATGGCAGAGGATATCAGTCAACCTATTCGCTGTGATCTGTAGTGGGCGTTGCAGATCATGTGGGTTTGCTGGAGCAATCGCAAACCTTTCATTGAAGCGCTTTTATGAACTCCGGCAGGAAAGCGTTGCCGGCAGCGATATCACTGATTCCAGCCAGTCGCAGTTCTTTTACCAATCGATCCTGCAATGTGCGATTCACGCGTTCCACTCGGCCTTTAGCTTGGCTGGAGTTGGCGCAAAGGATCTGGGACTTGACCTAGTTCCCGCAAAACGGGGTTACTGAGATGGTCCGCGGTTGATCCTCCACGTGGGTGTGGGTGATCTTGTTGGCAGGGTACTTCAGGAGGATCATCGATATGCAGATTCGTTCGGTTGGCATCGATCTCGGCAAGACGACGTTTCACCTCGTAGCGCTTGGCGATAACGGCAAAGTGCTTCTCAAGAAGAAGTTCACTCAGAAGCAGCTCATC
>NZ_JQKI01000122.1 GCF_000745965.1 Edaphobacter aggregans DSM 19364
CACGGATTCTGATCAGACGAAAGCGCGCTCTCCCGAGCGCGCCCAGAAGATTTCGTGCTTTTCTCTTGACAAAGACTTACATGGATGCCCGTCATCCGCCCAGAACCCAGAAATCTGGAAAGTCTTGTGTCCGCAGTGAACTATCTTGCAGAATCTCGTAGCCGCCAGCGATCTTCCAGATGTTGATTCGGTTCGTGAAGCCTCAGTCGCGGGCTTCAATCAGGCGTTCCAGATCGTTGGTCGCGTCAGTGGCATATCGCACCTTTGAGAGTCTCCGCAACTTCCGTCCCAACTCGCGGAAGCAGTAATCCACTCCCTCTCCCAACGCGGCGATCTGAGATATGTCTCTGAGGTATCCGCGCTAGACCGTGTAGACGAAAAGCTGATCTGCAACCGCTGTCGCGGTTTCGTGCCCGAGAATCCGCAGCAAAGCGGATGGATGCTGGTCCCGGCGAAGTTGTTTCCATTTCGCCACCCACCCTCCGGAAACTTTCCGTAACCCGAAAAAGACATTGACAAAGCGCCCTTTAGATATTTAACTCAACGTTCATAAAGCAAATTGAGCGTTAGCGGTGACTCGTCACGACAACGTAAGTCGTCGTGCGCGTGGTTTCGTCGACACGTGCTGGCCGACCACCGCGACAATTCTTGAGGCCAAGTGATGACAAAACTACAGACGTTTGCGTGTCGCGCGATGCTATTTGTCGTTGCGGCAGTGCTTGTTGTGTGTACCGGGAGAGCCTGGGGACAGAATGATACGGGCAGCATTAGCGGAACAGTCACCGATCCAAGCGGTGCTTGCATCCACTCGTAAGACCACGTTGCGCTTCCTCTTCGCACTCTAAGAAGGTTTGCCAGGCCGACTGGAGCCGAGCATGGCAGGTGTTTGACGCCGTGAACCTCTGCTAACGCTGATCGTCGTGATGGCAATCACAAGGTCCGTGACAATAAACTATTCGGGCCAGGAGATACGTATCGGCTGAGAGACGAAGCCCGAACCCTGCGGGAAAGCCACCTTCAGCTTCTCTCCGCTGAGTTCAGCTCCATAGACCTTCAAGGCTGGATCACCTTTACCTTGCGGCAGCGCAGAATTCCTGCGAACGGATAACCCCGCGGTACTCCCTGCAACGCCTTCGATCACCAGCGACAGGCCACCAGGGTGGTACGACTCCTCAATCACACGCGGTTGGCTTGTGGTCGCGCCTGCCTCAGGAACTCGCTCCCCATCTAGTGTGACCTCCACGGCAGGTAACGGCAAGGAGAGAGTATGCAGCGTAGTGGCACGCTCTCTGCACTCTTTACTGTCACCGTCTGGTTCTCCGCTGAGGCACAGCACTGTCTTGTTCGCAGATCGGACTGTGGCCAGCAGGTGCCCGCGCTCACGGTTCAGGTTGATCGTGTAAAGATCGTCGCCTACACGCACATTGTCCAACTCTGCAGAATCCCACCCAGGGGGAAGGTGCGGCTGTATCCGAAGGGTGCGATGCGTTGCATCCGCCTCGACACCGAAGAGCCCGCGAATAGCCGGGGCTAGAACCATCGCCGACGACCATAGCTGATGTGAGCTGCTCCGCCCTAGCGGCTGAAAGAACTCTCCCGAAAGAACCTCCGTCAAAAAGCCGGGATCCTGTGCCCACGAAAGTTCAACATTGCGCATCAGCGCCGCATATCCCGCAAGCGGCCGCCCACTGCGATACTCTGCAAGCGATACCCAGCCAGTAAACAGCGGCCACACTGAGCCTTGATGATAACTGATAGGATCAAACACCGCTGCCGTGTCATTGACCGAACGCACGCCCCAGTCCGTCGCGAATTCGTGCGAGGCCCATGCCGACAACATTGCCTCCGGCCTTGGCAGGGAAGCTCCATCTGTCCACAAGGCAACGCTGGGGAACACAGAGGACGTCTTGTCGTAGGCTCCGTCCCGATCAAGGCTGAAGGCATACATTCCATCGCTCTGCCGATAATTTCCAATCGCCTCGCCGACGTGCTGCGCTTGAGCCGTTGCGCTCAATGCCAAAGCTTCATCTCTCATTAAAGTCGCCAACTCTGAAAGTGCCGCGCTCGACGTGCGATCAAGCGCAGCAAGATAAATCTCCTGTTGCGGCATCTTCGGCGGCCACGCCTCCACCCAGCCCGTCCCTTCGCTATTGTCATAGACGCCGTCGCCGTCCGAGTCATGCGAGCGGTCGAACTCATAAGCCTTTTTTACCTGTTCCCAATGCGCCCTGAGGAAATCGACATCACCCGTGACACGAACGTAGTCCGCCACAGCCATAATGAAGAGAGGTGTGGCATCCGCAGCCGCATACTCGTAACCCAACTTCGCCCAGTCCAGATCGCCGTGAAGCATCTCCGCTGTCAACGAAAACTCGTGCATCATCTTGCCGTCCGCACGCTGCCGCTTCGAAAGAAACTCCAGTGCCTGTTTCGCTAGTGCCTCGTCGCCATAGCTGTTCACCGCGTATAGGCTCCACAACGTATCGCGGCCGAAGTACCAGCCAAATCCGGGCCTGGTGGAATCGAACGAAGGGTACCATCCTGCAACCAGCCCCGTCTCATCGCCGGTGCGCACCTTGCTTTGTTCGATAGCAATCTCTGCCCACCGCATGGCTGCGTCGAATTTTGGATCAGGAGTCTTAACACTTAGTCGCCGGTCGAAGAAGCGCTCATAGTACGCCCTCGTCTGTCGATACGTCTCAGGAAGCGCGTTTGCAGTGGCACTCAGACGAGCCTGCATCGCAGCTACAGCGGCAGGAGTGTTCTTCTCACCGCGCTTGCTCACCGCGACGACAAGCGGAAAGAGACGTTGACTGTCCAACTTCGGATCGAAATGAACCTTGAACTGCAGCGGTAGCGCCTGCGGACGTTCCTGATATGGAGCGATAATACCTGCCGACGCGTTCGGCATTCCCACCATGCCGAAGTTTTCAGGATTATCCGTCGAGAGCACAAATGCACCTCCACTACCCATAGCAACCCAATTTGTTGATGGTCTGCCAAACGTTGGAGCAGGCCACTGCTGCAGCATCGCGGGCTCCAGTGACACCGTAAGTACCGCAGGCTTGATCGACTCAATCTCGAATAGAATCATTGGGCCAATTGCCGTATTTTCATCACCAGCGGGTACAAACATATGCTGCCGTACCGTGATCGCCGCATGGGAGTATGTGATCGTCGTATGGTCCGGATGCACATCGATCGCTGCTGCAGCCGCGTTCAGATCGATCGGTACAGAATATCCCGCAACTTCCGCAGTTAGATGAAGATTGGTGAAGACCTTAGTCGGCAGAGCCCAAACCTCAACGCTGCCGTTCTGCAGGCCGAGGATGGCCCCAGTCGCGCCGGTCACCGTAAACGGATGCTGCGGCTGCACGGCCTGATGGATGACGAGAGGCCCGTCGGACAGGGGAAATCGCGGAGTGGGTTCCAGGCCTGTCTGAGCGGCGGCCGACGCAAGAGCAGAGAGGGACACAACGAGGATGCAAGAACTTATCTTGCTGCAATGCCTTGAAAGATTCATAAGGAGAGATCGTTCCCGGATGAAAAAGACGTTGTCCTTTCGGACTTGTTGAAGAGGATAGAAAGCACGGAACAGACTACAGGGCTGCCGGCGATATCACCGGCAGCCCTTCTATGTGAGGCCCTGGCTAGAACGCCACGCGGAACGCGAACTGTAGTTGCCGCATGGGAACGTTCGAGTCCAGGTTGCTGATGACACCGCCATTCGAGCAGTCCACGCATCGCGCGCCCGAGGAATTGGGAATATCCAGCGCCGGATGATTGAACAGGTTGAACGCCTGGAACTGGAACTGTCCCTTCACCCGCTCCGTCAACGGAATGTCCTTCATCAGAGACGCGTCAACCATAAACTCACGCGGCCCGTGGAAGGAGTTGCGACCCACATTCCCGAAAGTACCGAACGCCGGCATCAGGAAGGCACCCGAGCTATTTGGCGAGCCGACCGGGTTTGCCATCGGCGTAAAGAGCCGAACCGTATGCGTCACAGGATCGAATCCACCCGCGCCCACATTGAAGCCCGTACCCTTGTCCGGACGGCAATCGCTGCTGCGCCCGGGACCGTTGAAGTTGGTATCAAGGTCCTGCTGCTGGCCGCACTCCGCGAACGTCGGCGTAAACGGCGCTCCGCTCTCATATGTCGTAACCCCGCTGACGGTATAGCCACCAACCAGGTAGTCCATCCAACGGCTGCTGTGCGAGAGGAACATACGGTCCCTGCCGAATGGCAGCTGATACACGCCGCTCAACACAAAGATGTGCGCGCGATTCGTATCGTTCGGTCCGTAGCTCACGCGAGGGTACCGTGCAAACACCGCATCGTTGGCATAGTTCATAGCCTTCGACCAGGTGTAATTCGCGTTGAACTGCAAACCATGTGCGAAGCGCTTATCAAGCTTGGTCTGCAGCGCGTTGTAGTGAGCGTTGCCGGCGGGAGCAGCCGATGTCATGCCGTTGCTGCAGCATGTCACAACGGAGCCGTTATAGGTCGACACGAACTTGTCGTAATAGGGCCGTCGCTGAGCGATGTCCCCCGAAACAAGCTCGGCCGGAGTAGCCGCAAGCACAGGAGCGTTCAGGTCATACCCATACGTCTCGCCCGGATAGATTCGCTCAGCATGATTGCCCACATAAGCGATCTCCATCGTCGTACTAGCCCCAAGCTGCTGCTGCAGCGTCAGGTTCCACTGGTCCACCTTCGGCAACTGAATGCGTTCGGGACGGAACTGCGGATTGAATGCATCGCTGAGTGGAATGATGCCGTTCGATGGAATGAATGGAGCGGCCGGCCGAACCGGAGGAGCCGCTAGTGTCGTTGCATACTGACCGATCGCATTATTCGCGGTGATGTCTTCATTCGCGAGCACCGGCAGGTTATGCGTAAGCACGCTGCCGAAGATCGTTCCGAAGTATCCGACGCTGTCATACACCTGACCGAAACCACCACGAATCACCGTGTTCGGCAGCACCTGGTAAGCAACGCCCAATCGGCCCGCGAGGTTCAGGTAGTCCATCTTCTGGTTGCCGTTCGTGCCGATCCCGTTGACTCCAGCAACACGCGTTCCGCCCGAAGCGATCGAGGCGAATCCACCCTTGCCCGTTCCATTCACGGTCTCCGGATAGATCACGTCCCAACGAACACCGTAGTTCACCGTCAACTTCTGCGTCGCGCGATAGCTGTCCTGCGCATAGAACGCGCCACGCTTCTGCCGATTCGCCGCGTCGTTCTGGTAAACATCGAAGCGCTGGAACTCGTTGACCTGCCCAAACAGCAGCGAAGCGAGACCCGACCCCGAGCCACTCGGACCGCCAGTCGAGCCGTAGTTGAAGTTCAACACGCCCGTACGATTGTTATCGCTGGCATTGCGGATGTTCATCGCGTAGCGATAATCACCGCCGAACTTGATCGTGTGCTTGCCCAGGACCTTCGTCCAGTTATTCGCCAGTTGATAGACCTGCTCACTCTCCAGCAGGGGACAGTTGCATCCCTGGTTGCCGAAGTTGCTGATGCTTCCATCGGTGATGTTGAACGTTGGCAAACCGCCCGTATCGCTCACTGTATTCAGATTCGGAATGCCGGCCGCCGTCGCCGGCGTGCCCCCGGAGTACTTATTCTCCGCGACGTGATAGTTCAGGTAGCCTAGGCGAACATCCGCGAGGAACCCGGCATTCACCGCCCAGTCAAGGCCCAGTGAACCGTTCTGGTTCTGCACCTGCGATGTGCCGGAGGTATTGCCGATCCCAAACCCCTGACCGCCAGCCGCTCCAAACGCCGGAACACCCAGCAGGCGATAAATCGCATAGTCGTAGCGGCCGAAGGCGTTCAGCTTGTCGTTCACTCGATAGTCCAGCCGGACATCGGCCTGGTCGCCGTTGTTCGATCCCGTCCCCGAAGCAGCATAGTTATTCTGCGTTGCCGATGAAGACGTTGTGTTGGGCGCCGGCAGCAGACGGAGGAAGTTGATTGCCTGTGGTGAAAGCACCGACTTCGGTACCGCATTCGGTGCATAGGCTGTCGGAGCCCCGCCCGAGCTCGGCCGGTAGTAAACGACGCCACTGGTCACATACTGGCTCAGATCGCACGTCAAACTCCCTGCCGCCAGACATGTATTGCGAATAGTATTCGTCGGTACGGACTGCAGGAAGCTGGCTCCCAGCCTCTGGCGCAATCCCTGATAGTCCATAAAGAAGAACGCCTTGTTCTTCAGGATCGGACCGCCAAGCGACCCGCCGAACTGGTTGTAGAGTGCGCTGGGAAGAAATCGGCCTGTGTTTGGGTCCCGGGTCGACTGCGCAAACGGATCACGGGCCTGCTGCGCATCGCTATGCCGGAACGAGAACACGTCCCCGTGAAACACATTACTTCCAGACTTCGTACTCGCGCTGATAATGCCGCCTGCCGCGCCGCCAAACTCAGCATCGTAGTTCTGCGTAGTGACCTTCAGTTCGCCGATCGAATCCAGCGTAGGGTTAATCACAATGATTCCCAGCACCGGATCGCGGTTATCCGTGCCGTCCAGCAGAAATCCCTGAACGCCATAGTTCGATCCGTTCGAGTTCAGTGCAATCCCACCCTGCGGATTCTCCGGTCCCTGAATATTGAACGAAGAGTGCTGCATGCCGGGCGTAAGCAAAGCGAAAGTCGTGAAGTTGCGCGTCAGGTTCGGCAACGCTTGGATCGCGCGCTCGTTCAGAATCTCCGAAACCTCGGCCCGGTCTGTCATGAGCGCCGGTGCCTCCGATGAGACATTGATCGACTGCTGCGTCCCCTGAACCTGCAGAGCCACGTCCACCTTCTGCGACGTGCCGGCACTCAACTCCACGCCTTCAGCTTGCCCAGGAGCGAATGCCCCCGACTCCACCTTAATAGAGTACGTATCCGGGATCAGGTTATCCACCCGCCAGAACCCTTCCGAATTGCTCTGCACACCTGTCTGGGTGCCCTTGTTCACATCAGTGACCGTCACCCGTGCATTGGGGATGATCGCACCTGAATTATCAGTGATGGTCCCATACAGCGACCCGTAGACCGCCTGAGCGTACCCGGTTCTTAAACCCAACAGAGCCACCACCAGGAACAGAATCCCGAGGTATACCTGCCTACTAATAGACTTCATCCTTGCCTCCACTGATAGCATCGAAGAGAAGGTGGCTGCACCACTGCAAGGTTCTCTAACTGTGAATCCTTTGCGAGATGCGGTCACGGGGAAGCGATTAATTCCGCTTCCGGTTGTCCCTCTTATGAGCCGCCGTAGACCATGCTCTTTATTAGCAACGGTTGAATAGGTCGTTCACCGTGATTTGACCGTGAAATACGTGAATTCTGAATGAAAACCGCCCCGGAGCAGCCCAACCAACTTATTGATTTTGAAGGCGATCCTCGCTGGGAACTCGTCCAGCGCGTTATCGAGAGCCCCCACCTCGTTGGCTCCGTTCGCCTCCGCGATTTCCTCCTCCACGTCGCGGCCTGCGCCATCCGCCAGGCCCCCGAGGACGCCACCGAGCAGCAGATTGGCATCCAGGTCTTCCGCCGATCCCCTGGTTTCAACTCCAGCGAGGACAGCATCGTCCGCAGCCAGGCCCGGCTCCTTCGCCTCAAACTCTCTGCCTACTTCAACGCCGAGGGAGCCTCCGAACCGCTCATCATTGAGATTCCCAAGGGCCACTACCTGCCCGTCTTCCTTCCCAACCCCACGCTCGCGCCTGCTGTGGAAGTCGCCCTAGCCCTCCCCGAAGCACCCCCATCCCCGGTCGAAAGTTCAGCCCCTAGCCATTCCATTCCGGAGATTGAGGTAACGCAAAGGCCATTTGGCAATCGTCATTGGAATTGGCCGATCATCTCATTCATCTGTCTGCTTGTTATCTTCACGATCGCAGTGCGTCTCTGGCAACGGCATTATGCCTCGATCCAGCCGCTCAACCGTCTATGGGCACCCTTCTTCACTGGCGACCCGCCGTTAGTCATCTACAGCAACGCCCTCTTCATCGGCGACTCCAAACACGGTATGCGCTATGCCGCCAATGATGGTTCAGATAATCAGGCTCCAGATCGGGTAGATAATTACACCGGTATTGGCGAACTCATTTCAGTTCATAAACTTACGCAGATGTTTGATCGGCATCACGCAGAGTTCATCCTGAAACGCAGCCTCTTGGTCACATGGGACGAAGCCCGCGAGCGCAACCTCATCTTTATCGGGTCCATCGCTGAAAACAGCTCCTTGAAGGCGCTGCCGTCCGGCCAGAACTTTAGCTACATCGCCACCCCCGATTCTGCTGGAGTGGTGAACCATCACCCCCGCCCCGGCGAACCCGCGACTTATACTCGCCCCGAGCACCCTCTCACCAAGGACTACGCTATTGTCGCTCTTCTACCTAGCGTTCAGCCCGATTTCCATGTGCTCGCCTTCAGCGGCTTGACAACCCTCGGAACTCAAGCTGCGGTCGAATACGCCTCAAACCCCGAAACTGTAGCCGAGCTGATGAAGCACGTTGCTGCCGACGGGAAGGTCCACAACTTTGAGGCCGTTCTCGAGGTAAACATCAGCGGAGGAGTGCCGCTGCAACCCAAACTACTCACTTTGCGGGTCTACTAGCTTATTCCCAGACAAATGCCATGTTGCGTGACTTGGATCTTGTCAGCGCCCGTTAGTAGTCGGCACTTTACCTTCCTCTCTCCCAGTCGGAAGTAGTAGAACAGCGATTCAGAGCGCGGGTGCTGACCTATCATGAGCGCTAGTCCTCCGACAATGGCGATCCACAACAGCATGGTCAAACTATGCTGCTAAACACCTCGCTTGTCCGGAGTATCGCACGCGTAGCGTCCGCCGCGCCAGCGGCTTCGTTCAAACGCCGTAGTGTTTACAGATTTCCAGTGGGTGACTTTCCACTTGAACGAAAAGTCGCCATCTCGGACAAGTGGTTCCTGTAGTTCCCGGAAACGGGGTTAGCGGCAACTTCGCGTGATAGTCGGGGTGCTGCATGCGACGCATGGCCACCAAAGGACCGCCGCCCACTTACACGGAGACGTGCACCCACTGTCTGGCGATCATCCCCGTCCGCGACGTCATCAATATCGACGCCGAGCACAACCGCTGTCCCGAAGTGTGGCGAGGCCTACAAGGTGCCGGGGTCGGAGAAGTGGCAGCAGCTGCCGGAGACCTCGTAACCCCTCCGTTGTATCGCGAAGTCGTCTACGGTCTGACAAGCTTACTACCGGGTCCGACTTGGAAGTCCACTACCGGATCCCATCCGTAAGGAGACTTATCTGTGGACGATTCGGGACTGATGGACAGCTATGTCAACGAGGGACGCATCGATAAGGCGCTGGCTCTCACCGTGTTCCTCGAGATAGCACAGGTGGTCGGTGCCGAGAGCAAGCTAGGGGATCTCCCGCAGGACGAGAACATCGTCATCACCTCGAACCCCAAAGCCTTCTACACGCGGCCCGACCATCATCAGAACTAGCCTCAGTCCTCGAGGTCGAAGTCTCCCTCGTCGTCATCCTCGTCACCGACCACGTAGCACTCGGCGGATTCCCGATTTTCATGCTTACTCTCAAGTCGCTCCGCCTCGGCACCTTTGGCCTATGGATTTATTTCATAGCCAATTGGTCTGCCTGGTGTCTCGTTAGCGTGCCTCCACGGTTCTTCTGGCCTTTGGACTTCTATGCTGCTCTGGTTCTCATGCCCGTAATCGTCTGTTCAAGTCTGCTACCTTGCGTGGCCAGACAAGAGAGAACACAGCCCTCGGGCCGACTGTCAGCACTACCCTGACCGCTACTTGAAACTTCCGCGATTCGGTGATGCGTCGTCTTCGTGGGAATAGTCTCTCCCTTCTGGAGCGACCTGCTCATCCGATTTATCGGTATTAACCCCGTTCTGCAGGCGACGGCGCGCCAGATTCAATGAGCAACCGCGCGGCGATACCACCCAGAACGGCAAGGCCAGTCGCTATCCAAATCACAGCGCGATAGCCGCTCAGGAAGGACATGGTGATCGCATGCTGAACTCTGGGATCGGGATTGTAGGCGGATGCAAGCTGAGGCCGGGCGGCATCAACTTGTGCACGAACCTCCGGATCCAATGCCAGCTGAGCGAGGCGCCGATCAAGCGAATGGTTGAAAACCGTGACCAGAATTGCACCGAAAACAGCCACTGCAAGCAGAGCGGCCAAACGGGAGACTGCGTTATTGATTCCTGAGGCGAGGCCCGACTCCGATTCCGGGACGGCGTTCATCACCGTCGTAGTCAAGGGAGCGACGCTGGTAGCCATGCCTAGCCCCATCACCACTACGGCCGGAAAAAATGTGGCCCAGTAGCTGCTACTCTGCGGTACAACCGCGAAAAGTGCAATTCCACAGGCTGCAATAAAAGGCCCAACTGTAAGCGGAAGCCGTGATCCGTAGCGAGCAACAAGGCCGCCTGCCCAGCGTGACAGTCCAAACATGATGGCTATAAGAGGGAGAAATGCCGCCCCTGCCTGGGTAGCTGTGTAGTGTTGGATCTGGATCAGGTCCATCGGGAAGAAGAACATCAACCCCCCGAGCGATGCATACAGAAACAGTGTCAGCAGATTTGCACCTGCAAAGTTTCGCGACCGAAACAGTTTGAGCGAAACCATAGGCGCGCGAGACCAATGCTCTACAGCGACAAATGTCACCAAAGCAAGTACGCCCAAACCTGCAGCAGCTATGACGAGATGGCCTTTATGACGAGCGTGAGTGGGCCACTCAATCAGCGCATACGTGACGCCACCAAGCCCCAGCGTTGCCAGCAGAGCGCCTAGCCAGTCGAGATGATGTGAGGCATTCTCGTTACGGCTTTCCGGCACCCTGGTACACAAAAGAATAACAATCAAGGCCAGCGGGAGATTCAGGAAGAAGACCCAGCGCCAGGTGGAGTGTTCAATCAGCCACCCTCCAATGACGGGGCCGATGGCAGCGGTTATCGAGGAAAAGCCTGACCATGTGCCGATCGCATGCCCTCTCGCGTTCTCTGGAAAAGAGGCCGTGATCAACGCGAGACTCCCAGGTACCAAGAAAGCCGCTCCTAAACCTTGAATCGAACGGGCCCAGATCAGCATGTCGATGTTCCGAGCTACGCCACACCACGCAGAGGCGGCTGCAAACACGGCGACGCCGAAAACGTACACCCTGCGGCGGCCGAAGATGTCTCCCAGAGAGCCGCCTACAAGGAGCAATGCCGCCAACATCAAAGCGTACGCTTCAACGACCCACTGCACGTCCGCGAGGGAAGCGCGGAAAGCGTTCTGCAGTGCGGGGAGTGCGACATTGACAACTGTTCCGTCAATAAACGCCATGCCCGATCCAAGAATGGTGGCGGCAAGCACGATACGTCCGCTCACTTGTGGCTTCGAGCTATCTTTCCGCATGCAGAGAACCTCGGTCAGCTTCCCTTAGTCTGAAATCTTAGCTCGTCTTCATAAATTGGCTTCTGAGAGCATCGCCACTTTCGGCGAGCAGTAGGCCCTGTTCTCGTCATTTGACGAGAGGGCCAAGATCTCAGCTATCAGCATGAGCGTTACACTCAAACGAGTGACAATGAAGATTTGGTTTGTACCTATCCTGACGATCGCGCTAGCCTCGACCGTCGCCGCGCAAGACATCCGAGAGTTTCTCGGCCGTTGGGACATGACTGTTACCCCCGCCACCGGCAAACCTTATCCGCAATGGATGGAGCTTACGGATAACGGCGGCAAAATTGAAGGTCGCGTTCAGCCGAGGGGCGGCGCATGGCGTCCGATCATAGGCGCTCACATGGAGTCGGGCAAACTGATTGTGGCTGTGGGCGAAGCGGGCCCTTCGGCAGTTAGCTGGGAGCTCACGTCCCCCAGCTCAGACAAGCTAACCGGCATAGAGAAGCACGGCGACGCCGGCGGCCCGATGCTTGCTGGCGTGAAGGCGCCTTCGCTTGATCGGCCAATGCCGAAGCAGTGGACCAAACCCCAACCTCTTTTCGACGGCAAAGATCTTAAAGGTTGGGAGCCGATAGGAAATGTCGATAACAACAAATGGGTGGCGCGCAATGGCGAGCTGGTGAATGACAATCCCGAAGTGCCCGGTCAAAGAGGGCACGGGGCTGCCAACATCATGACCACAGAAAAGTTCCAAGATTTCAAACTGCATATTGAAGTGAACTGCCCAGAAGGCGGTAACAGCGGCATCTATCTGCGTGGTCGCTATGAGTTACAGGTAGGCACCGAAGGCGGCAAGCTCCCGTCGCATGAAATGGGCGCGATCTACAGTTACTATCCGCCGCCAGAGGGTTCAGAACTTGGTCTCGGAAAATGGACGACCTTCGACGTCACCCTGGTCGGCAGACATGTGACGGTTTTGCGCGATGGCAAGACGTACCACGACAATGTCGAGATTCCTGGCCCGACCGGAGGTGCTCTTGACAGCAATGAAGCCGAGCCAGGACCCTTCTATCTGCAGGGGGATCACCACGGCGTCATCGCTTACCGCAACATCACCATCTCCGTTCCGAAAAAGTAAGGGGTTGTGACGCGGACCGTTCCCCAAAACGGGATTTTGAGAAAGTTCGCCCCTCGGATTCGCCAGTCAAGGGTACCGAGAAAACGGCGAAGCGTTCCTACCCCTTGACTGACACCCGTAGCTCAAGGTATTTCATCAGTACATGAAGAAGATCAGAAAACGGTCTGCTTCCTGGCTGGCGAAGAGTGCTCGGCGCGGATTCCGGGGCTACCCTATCGCGACGGTTGCACTCTATGGCCCGACTGCGGACTTGGCCACCAAGATCGCCGTCTCCATCATCCCCGACGAACGCAAACCGCCCGACGTGCTCGAACGCTGGTTCTCCGAAGACATCGATGTACGCCACGATCCGGTTGTCGGCGAGCAGATCAAAGCCTTCCTTCGCCAGCATCAGGCTCGCTCCGTGGTCGTGACCGACCCGCGTCTTCGGCTGCCCGCACGAGGAAGGTATCGACTACCCCGAAGGCCACTCCTGCCCGCACTGCCCGTATTGGGCGGGCCGCGACCGCTTCACCCATGAACGCATCCACTAATCGCACTCGGGGCTTTCTGCCTCCTGGCTGTCGCGGCTACCCGATTATCAGCGAACTTGCCGCAAAGGCGACTTTGCGGGCACAACGGGATAGTTTCCGGATAGACCGGTTATCCGGAAATTCGGTGGTGCGCCGCATTGTTCGAGGCGACGATAGCGGCCGGGGCGTGCTATCGATGAACGATGAGAACTGGGTTCAATGGAATGCACAGAGCGACTCCGTCTGGTTGAGGTCCGTGAAGGCGGATTTCTGTATGGTTTGAAGCTCGACTGATGGAACAAAAAGCTCCACCCCGAGGAGGGCAATCGCGCATCAGCGTGGCACCTGTGAGTTCACAACTTTTTGCAATTTGTTGCGTTGTTGTGACATATCGCCCAGCGCTCGCGCTTATTCTTCAATCCGATGGAAGTGGGCGCTTCCCCTAAAACGCAGGGGGCGCCTCTTCGGAAGCGCGCTATATGTTGAAGTTTCAAGTTCGACGATGGTCCGAGCGCCCTCGCATGTTGGTATTCATGCTGGGAGTTATGTTACCCGCCGCCGCGTTCGTCGTAGCCGGTGCATGGCACCTTAGGAACATACAGCTTAACAAGGCCATCGAGGCTGTCATACAACGGGAGCATCAACAGGTCCTGGCTATCGCCGAAAAACGGATTGATAACCGCGCTTATGATATCGCCGAGGAAGCCAGGGCGAAATTTCCCGGTGTGAGCCAAGGCGACGAGCTGGAGGCTTTCCTGGCGTCACACAGAGACATTGCACATGCGTTTCTTTGGACAGGGAAAGGCCACGTCGAGAGTCAATCTCAGCCTGATCGCATGGGCGATCCTGAATTTGTTGAAGAAGGCAAGAAGTTCGTATCCATGATCGGACCTTGGTTTGACCTGGAATCCAAAGACTACATCACCAAACTGAAGAAGATCGAGGCGATGGAAGGGAGGCGCGTCTACCTTAGGGACAATTGGGTATCCAGGGGCGACAAATGGCAGTATCAGTCTTTGGTGCTATTCATACCTCGCGGTTCGACTGCGGAGCATCCCGCTCTGGCAGGGTTTGTCTACGATACCGACTATCTGAAGGACAAGTTTTTTCCGCAAGCGCTGAACGAAGTGCTGCCAAATCAGAACAAAAACGATACATCCCATCCTCAACCAGCGATCATGGTACGGACTGCAAAGGACCACGCTCCTTTGGCTACTTCCCTCTGTTGGGATGGAGGTTCGCCTGAAGTAGAGCGTAATTTTGATGGTGTCTTCCCCGGAC
>NZ_JQKI01000123.1 GCF_000745965.1 Edaphobacter aggregans DSM 19364
CAAACCCTCGCCGCCTTTCACTACTTCGCCTTCGCCTGCCTCATGCTCAGCAGAATCTTCAAAATCCTCAACTGAAGTCATTAACAGCCTCTAGGCGTCGACGTGGAACAAATGTCCGACTCTGAACTGGCCGAGGCGACGGAGAAGACGACGCTGTTTGCCCGACTCTCCCCCGCAGACAAGCAACGGGTCGTGCGCATTCTTCGGGAGAAAGGCCACGTAGTAGGATCCCTGGGCGACGGAATCAACGACGCTCCTGCACTACGGGCAGCCGATGTTGGAATCTCTGTGGATACCGCCACGGACATCGCAAAGGAATCAGCCGATCTGATCCTGTTGGAGAAAGACCTCATGGTGTTGGGAGGGGGAGTGATTGAGGGTCGTAAGGTCTTCGCGAACATCGTCAAGTACATTCGGATGGGCGCGAGTTCCAACTTCGGCAACATGTTTAGCGTTCTTGGAGCAAGCGCCTTCCTTCCCTTTATCCCAATGGCTCCAATTCAGATATTGACCAATAATCTACTCTACGACTTTTCGCAGGTACCCATTCCAACCGACTCTGTGGACTACGAGCAAGTGGCGCGACCGCGGCCTTGGAACATCAGCGAAATCAAACGTTTCATCCTTTTTGTCGGCCCTGTTAGCTCCATCTTTGATTACACAACCTTCTTCGTTATGCTCTGGGTCTTCCACTGCTGGGAGCCATCTCGCGCACGGATATTTCAGACAGGGTGGTTTGTCGAGTCGCTCATGACGCAGACACTCATCATCCATGTCATTCGTACCAATAAGATCCCATTCATCCAGAGCCGGGCGAGCTGGCTGTTAACGGCTATGACACTATGCATTATGGCTTTTGGATTGTGGTTGCCGTACTCCCCTCTGGGGCCTTCGCTGGGCCTGGCTCGACTGCCCCAGATGTATTGGCCAATCCTCATGCTTACAATTTTGGCCTATCTGGTCCTGACGCAAGTCATCAAATTCTGGTTGCTGCGAAAGCACTGGATCTAAGTATTTGCATTGTGCGTAGGCTTTTACTTGGAGAAATCATGTCTCAAGATATTGTCGAACAGTTGAGCAGCGGCGGGGTCCGGGGTGCATTGTTCCTTCTGCAACTCGAAGGTCAACGGCGATTGCACACACCCAGGGCTAGTGGCAGTGGCAATGTTTGCCTCTCCAGAAGCCGTAGAGTCAAACAGTAGGGGATATTTCTCTTTTACTCAGGATTGAAGGCTGCGAGGGATTGCCGCCCCTAATTGAGAAACGTCAGTCTCTGAACACCTAAGACACTAGCCTGCTCCACCCGTCATTTCTATCACTGGAATGATGCTGCGCTTGGGACGAGACAGATAGGGCAAGGAGTTATTCGGAGGGGAGGGGCGCGAAGTAGCCTGTGTGGACGCGGACCTTGTAGCGGCGGTCGAACGCCTGGAGGTTAATGGCGCGGAAGGAACCGTCATTCTTGAAGGCCGCCGGGCGATAGATCAAGGAGTATTGGCTCCGGAGCTCTTCTTCAATTTTGCGGAAGCCAGTGACTACGTTCTCGATGCGGACGGGGTAGAAGGCCAGACCGCCGGTGGCATCGGAGATAACCCGGAGTACCTCGTCACCCCTGCTTCTGCTGGGGCTGACGTTGGTGCCGATGGCGTAGACGATGGTCTCGGCACGCTGGCACATCTTGATGGCGTCGGAGTTCTGGGAGCGGCTGTAGTTGTCGTCGCCGTCAGAAACGAGGATGAAAACACGGCGGACGACACCTTCTTCTCGAAGGGGGAAGATATGGTCGCGGCAGGTCTTGTAGAGAGCATCGAAGATGCGAATGTCAAAACCCTCGACAAAGGCGCGGTCGCCGCGATGCAGTATCTGGCGGCCTGCCGAGAGTAGTAGCAGAAGCTCGATTAGATCGCTGCCGTGGATATTCTCCGTGGTGCCTTTTATTGTGAAGCGCGAATAAACCGACACGTGGCAGCGCAAACCGTTAGAGTGACCGGTTGCAGCGTCAGACTTTCAGCGACCAGGAGTCAACACGGCCACGCCAATAAATGAATTCGATACCGTTGAGCAGCCAGCCGACTTCCGCTTGAGTCGGAATGCGTCGGCCGCCGATTGTTCGATAGTCGCCGCCACGGCCGAACCATGGACAATTTGACACTATGCGACCGTCTTGGCGTGGTCGGTCGTCTGCCTCTATCCCGATCAGGTCGCCGGCGTCGTCCAGGATTAGACGAACCTGACATCGGCGTGTGCCACCGCCGGTCGCAACCACCAGTGTACGTGCATTGATGACCCTCCAGTCTAGCTGCCGATTCAACAGCAGGGCATCGGGATTCCACATCAACTCGGCAAGATAGCGCATGGCTTCGCCGCGGAACATGGTGTCGCTGTCCGACATTCGTATTATGGGCAGGGCGCCGAGCAGCCGACACTCAAGTCCAGCCTTGCCGCCGACCGTATAGTCAATGACCTGCATCGACACTCCGGCCGTCATGATGAGCCACGCTCTCCACAGAAAGCCGACCTCCCCAGCCGCAATAGCTTGCTCCGCTTTGAAAGCCAGTGGCTTCGAGCCGGGCCTCAGCCACATTTCACCACTCTGGGTCAGGCGGACTAGCCGACCAACCCCATCATCGCAAGCGCCAAGCCTGCGAGCTAGAGTGAGCACTTCGGACGGCAAGTCTGCGCGGGTGGCCAACGCCTTGGGCGCCTTCTCCAACGACCGTCGCAGGGACTCGATGCGTCCAAGGAAGGAACGGCGTGCGACCGCGGCGACTACCACCGCGAGCAACGCCGTGCCGCCAAGACCGAGCGACACAACCATGAACGAACCCTTCATTGTCATCTCATCACCGGGTGTCGTTCCGCGAACGGTGTCCGATCTTGCTTACAGACCGCTTGAATAGCGGACCGCGATGTCATCAGCCCTGACGGCAGCCCACCTCCCGGCATGACCCATTGGCCCACCATCAGGAACTGCCGCAAACCGGGCAGGGTGTTTGGCAATTGTCGGTACCAACTGTCGGGTGTCAGGAGCCAGCCTTCCATGCTTCCCTTCCAGTTCCCCGTGTAGCGGATGACGGTGGCAGGTGTTGAGACATCGACTACCTCGATCTCCCGGCGGACATCTCGCACACTCCTTTCCAGGATTGAGAGGACGGCCTCAGCGATGCGTTGTTTTTCTGCCTCGTATCCGACCGGATTGTGTTGTTGGAGCTGGACCCAGAACTCAAAATTGCGGGTTGGAAGAAAGCAAGTCACTGCCGTCTTGCCAGCCGGGGCGAAGGTTGGGTCGAAGTGAAAAAAGCGGAACGAGACCTGTCGAAGCTGTGTCCCCGGGTCTACCTGGAGCGGCGTGTCGAGGAGTCGAGTTACAAACCCGGGCTGTTGAGACAGATCCCGCGCCACTCCGAGAGAGACCTGCAGATAGGAGGGAAAGGTTTTGAACTCGTCATAAATCTTCTCGGTGGTTTTGTCCCTGTACTTGCCGCCAAGAAGATCGTAGATCGTGGCATGGCCATCGGCAGCAGAGATCACCCAGTCGGCCGCGATGCTCTCCCCACAAACCAGCTGCACCCCAACGGCGGCATCGTCCTCTACCAGGATGCGTTCGACTTTGACTCCGAGACGCAGCCTCCCACCTAGGCTGCCGAGCTTTTGTGCAATGTTTTGAATGACAGCCTGGGAGCCGCCGATTGGATAGCCGGCATCGCGACTATTCATCCACGCGAGCGAGAAGAAGAGAGCGAGGGCCGACAGTTGGCCCATGTCGCCCTCCCCGAAGAAGCTTCTCAGCAGTGGGTCCGTGAACCTCTTGCCGTACTCCGTGCTGCTCACGCTGGATAACTCTCGCAGCAACGGCAGGTAGGGTACGTCGTGGAGGAGTGTCAGCCAGTTGCCGGCCCAACCCTCGGTCAGGTCAGGCATCCTGAACTTAGAAAGGCTTCGAATGGCCGACGCGAGATGACGGACCTCTCCTGCGTCCTCGGGCCCGCGCTTCAACAGCTCCGCCTCCAGGCGGTCGACGTTGGAGTAGATCCTCAGGCATTCGCCGCGTTCGGTTTCGAGGCGCACAAACTCGTCCGGATATATGAACGTCAACTTGTCGATGTCGAAGACCTCCAGCCATCGCGAATACATCTCCCTGTTTGGATTGGAACCGAGCAACCAATGCAAACAGGTCTCAAACGTGAAGTCCCCCCTGTGCCAGCTCGTCGCCAACCCTCCCGCAGAATCGTGCATCTCGAGGACTTCGACCTGATAGCCGCACCTTCGTGCATACACTGCAGTGCAAAGTCCCGCGATACCGCCGCCAATGATGATGATCTTTCCGGCATCATGCTCCATAACAGTGAACTCCCGTCTAGTATTCCCCTCGTCATTCAACCACCACTCGGTCGGCCGCACTCTCGCCGAGGCGGTGTCAGCGTACGGAGAGAAATCGTATGCAACTAAGAGTTTCCTGAAGGTCGCCGAACCTTCTGATGGGGACCATCGGCATCGTTGCGGCGAGCGTCGGCATAATCTAAGTGAGTCTGTCATCGCTGTGTCGCGTTGTATGTGACGGATGTCACAGCCTTCGAGGCGTCTTGCAAGAGAGGATACTTGTGTTGACAGCCATTCGGATTGTCCGCTCACGAGGTGCGCTCATTGATTCCTATCTCTGGAACGATCAATAGCTCCATCCCCGGCGAGGGTGTGCATCTTGCCACGAGCGACATTCACTTCAAGCGAATTCTGGTTGGAATCGACTTCTCCAAGCAGGCCGCTCTGGCATTGAAGACGGCCATCGCGATCGGCGAGATCTTCGGCTCCGAAATCTTCCTCGTCAATGCTGTGTCATCTTATGTGTATGCAACGGGGCAGGAGCCGATACTACCGGAGACGATCAGTGCAGAGATTGATGGTGCGAAGGAGGAGATGAAGCAGATTATCGCTAGCGAGCCGCGACTAGATGGGGTTCGATTAAAGACGACTGTCGCCTACGCTGGTGCAGTCGATCTCATTGAACGGGTCGCCAGCGAGGAGAAGGTCGACCTGATCGTCTTAGGTTCGCATGGTTCGAGCGGTCTCGAACGGCTGGTGCTGGGATCCGTGGTGGAGACTGTGTTGCGCAAGGCGGCATGCCCTGTCCTTGTTGTAGGGCCGAACTGTCATGCGGAACAACATCCATTCCGGTCGATCCTGTTCGCCACCAACCTCAAAACCACAGGACTGCGCGCGGCGCAGTACGCTTCAGCCCTCTCGGAACACGTTCACGGCCGTCTCACGCTGCTGCACGTGATTGAAAGCCAGACAAATTTCCGAGTGTAGAGTCTGGACTCATTGAGAATCGCCTCAAGCAGGAGCTTCGGAGCCTTCTTCCCTATGATGTGGGATTCTTCTGTGAGCCCAAAGTCCGCCTTGAGTATGGCTCGCCGGCTGAACTAATCCCGTCGTTGCCGAGTCGGAATCCACAAGCTTGATTGTAGTTGGGTTACGAAATCGATCAGTCTTGGCCGACCACTCACCCTGGTCAACACTGTCTCACGTCATCCGGGAGGCGAAGTGTGGCGTGCTCGGGGTTCGTGGTCATCTCCTCTGACCCGTAGACAAACCTGTGCAATAACGCCAGCGCCCTGCGCAACACCGAGGAGGTCCCGCTGAAGAGCTTCTTCATGCTGGCGGTTCGTGCCCGTGGTGAGATTGTCACAATAGCGTTTGGAGCGAATGAGCCGATCATGGAAGTACCGTATTGGCTTGTGTCGTCATCATTCTGACCCCGCTGTGACCCTAGTTCGGACATGCCCGACATTTAGGAGTTCTCGTTCCGCAAAGAGCACCCGTGCGGACAGAGCGAATAGATTGAATCCAAATACTCCAAGATAGCCATAGAGCAACCACGCAAGTTCACGCGGGCTCAGGTTTTTGCCAAACAGGAGCGCGATAGAGGAGATCGCGGCAACACCCGCCGAGGCATAACACCACTTCGCACCGTGGTGTGCCGATGTCCCTCGTGCGACGATGAACTCCGTGATCGCTGCCGTGGCCGCCTGAACCGCCGCGAGATAGATGAACCAGTGGAGTTCGACGCGGTCAGACACCAGTGCGAACAGGAGGATTCCGATCACGGCTCCGCAGATCCCTTGCATCCTCAGAGCAAGTCGGCCAGGCTGCTGACGGGGAATCATGAAGCTGGTTGTAAGGATGATCGCGCTATCGATCGTCCCGTACGCCGCTAGGCAAAGAATCGAAATCACGACAGCGAAAGGAAGCAGGAGAATCGTCGACGCCATCTCCGGAATGAACAATACCGCTGTTCCAGCGACAACGGCAAGAAGCCCGCGGATCATTGTGGCTACCCAGTACTCTGAATAGGCTTTCATCGACTACCCTCCTGTGTTCGCCGAGCTTATGAACTCTCAGCCGGATCTGATCGCCCTGACATGTTCAATCAGCTGTCTGTCTAGAGATGTGACGGTCGTCACAGACGTGGGCAGACTGCGTCATGTTCAATTGGGGAGAAAGCCAGATATCGTTCCTGGTAACGAGCACGGAAGGCGCTCGCATTGAACGATCGAGGTGTCGTATGCCGGTCATTGGAGAACGCGTCTCTGTTTCTGTGAAAAAGATCCTTCTCGCAACGGACTTCTCCTCCGCCTCGGAGAAAGCCGCTTCCTACGCAAGAGCTTTAGCTAGCCGCTTTTCCTCCACTATCGAGATCGCACATGTCTTCGATCCGTCTATCGTTACATCGTACGAAGAGGCTATTTCGGGTCTGCCGGTGAATGAAAGGCGGCGAATCGCCAACGAGAATCTTGAGCGCTTGCGGAACGACTTCTCCGCTTCTGGAATCGATGCGCGAATTACATCGCCTGAAGGACACCGACCTTCCGCGGGTCTCCTAAAGGTCGCGAAGGAGCACGAGGTCGACCTGATCGTTGCGGGAACGCACTCCAAGTCGGGAGTGGAGAGACTGGTCCTGGGCTCGACAGCAGAACAACTTATTCGAAATGCAGAGTGTCCCGTGCTTACCGTGGGCCCCAATGTCAAGCACCCTGGCGATGCTCCTCTAGCTTTCCAGACGATTGTCTACGCGACCGATTTCTCGGCCGAGGCCGCGAAGGCGGCCGTCTACGCTACTTCCTTCGCCCAGGACAGCGGTGCTCATCTCTATTTCTGTTACGTGCTTCAGACGGCCACCTCTTGGAAGAGGGAGTTCGTGGATGGAGCATTCCAATCCGCGCTGAAAAGGATGATTCCAAAGTCTTCTTACGACTGGTGCAATCCCGAATGCGTGGTTGAGCACGGTGACGCTGCCAAGGCCATCCTCGAACTAGCCGAGAGGGTTCAGGCGGATCTCATCGTGCTTGGTGCGCGCAAGGCGTCGTTCTGGCTGACGCACGTCGAGCGTGGCCTGACTCCTGATCTGTTGGCTCAGGCGACCTGTCCGGTAATGACTGTGTGCTAACTGGCGGGAAATCAGTACGACGGTTGCATGTTGCCGCACGATAATTCAACGGAATATATACTCGGGGTAACATCATCAGCGTCGCATGTGGCATAGAGGTTATTATCGGAATGCTTCCTCTTTCCAAAGCCCGATCGATGCACCATTGTGATACCTGTGAGTTGCGTTCACTGCGGATGTTCTGCAATCTTAGCGCAGAGGCACTCGCCGACTTCGGGTCAATCGGCGTGCAGACCACGCTTCCTAAGGGGGCAAGGCTCTTTCAGGAGGATGGGCCGAGCAACGGCGTCTTCGTCATTTGCACCGGTCAGGTCAAGCTTTCCTGCACTTCGAGGGAAGGAAGAACCCTGATTCTCAAGATCGCCATGCCGGGAGATGTCCTAGGGCTAGGAGCAGTTATCTCCGGATTGAGATATGAGGTGACAGCAGAGACGATCGAACCGACGGAGATCAAAAGGATTCGCCGGGAGGAGTTTCTCTCCTTTATCCAGAAGCACGGTGAAGCGAGCCTCCATGCCGCCAAGGCGCTCTCAGAGGAGTACAAAGCAGTATTCTTCGATGCCCGTCGCCTGGCGCTGTCCGGTTCGGCGGCAGGACGCCTTGCGGGGGTACTGCTGGACTGGGGGAGGGAAGCGTCCTGTGGCAAGCCTGAGATGCGCTTCACAATGGCACTCACACACGAGGAATTAGCCAACATCGTTGGTAGCTCTCGCGAGACTGTCACTCGCATGTTGGGACGCTTCAAAAGAGAGAAATTGATCCAGGTCCATGGGGCTTCCATTCTGATTCTCTCTCCAGAGAGGCTAGAGCAGCTTTCGGCTTAGGTCTTCTTTGAGCGTCTCTCTCATTTCCTTCGTCAATCCTAACTTCAGCGCAATGCAACCCTGTGATCTCTGTCACAGCTTTGTTTCTCGAGACCTCATAGATTCAACTGTAGAGGTGGCTCATGGTTCGTTGCTGTGTCAACCCTGCTTGTTGCGCAGAGTTCAGGCTCTTCAGCATTGGAGATCTCTATGCACTTGAAAGGCGCTCTACGGATACGGAGTTCTTCTGGCTCTGCCCCGCCTGCGTACCCACGGTCGAACTGTGTCTCGATCCGACGGGGTGCATTTCGGTGAGACCACAATCCGACGCTGTCCGTCCGCATCCACCTCATCCAGACGGCTATCGGCGGCTGGTTACTCAGCGCAAACTACCTACACCATGGCACCGTGCAGGCTCCCCCCACGCGGCCGACGCTCTCAGGCCGATATGGACGCGATCCGCTTCCTTCGTCAAGCGAGGCTGCATAGACCTTGCCAATATCAAGACCCACGCCGACGGGTCAGAAATATAGAGCAGAGACCATGCAAACATCCACGATCGATTCGGTACCTTCCTTCAACAAGGTTCTTCTCGCCACCGATTTTTCCGCTGCGTCGCAGGCAGCGTTCCAGACTGCCCTTGGTGTGTGCAATGCGTTTCAAGCAAGTCTCTCTATCCTGCATGTTTTTGAGGACGCCAACGCTGTTGCTCCAGAAACAGGAGGGCAGCTGCTTGAATTGGACAGCCTCTATGAAATCGCTCGGAGCTCACTTGACCGCCTTGTCGAAGAGGCCCGACGGTCAGGTATAGCCTGTGAGGCCACTATGGGCAGCGGAATCCCTTCTGTGACGATCCTGGAGACGATTACCTCAGACGCGATAGATTTAGCCATCCTTGGAACGAATGCTCTTCACGGCTTTGAACGACTCGTCTTCGGCTCAACTGCCGAAGTGGTCCTGCGCAAGGCATCCTGCCCAGTACTGACGGTGGGTCCTCAAGCATCGCACGCTCCCGAGGCAGCTCAGATTAATAGCCCCGTTGTCTTCGCCACTGATTTCCATCTCACCACGACCCGCGCGATTTGTTATGCTGCCGCCATCTGCAAGGTGACCAGGTCACCGCTGCATTGCCTGCACGTGCTTCCGCGGACGCTCGAAGGCGGTTCACACAGACATATCACTCTGCAAATCATGACCGAGGCATTGCAGCACGTGGCAAACGAGAGTGGCACGGCCATCGATCCGCCTGTTTGTGCAATCACATACGGCAGCGAGATCTCGAACGCGGTGGTTGCCTATGCAAGGCAACAGAAAGCGAAGCTGATCGTCCTGGGAGTCCGTCAAGCTTCGATGGCCGCTTCACATATTCCTGCTCACATCGCCTGCCGCATCATCACAGAGGCTTCGTGTCCCGTCCTGACCATGGCCTTCGCATCCCAACCGCATGCGACGCTTGCCGCCGCTTGTTTGTGATTGAGCTCCCTGTGGAGGGCATACAAGTAGCAAGGAAGTGAGAACTCCATGCACAAGAAACCCGCTGACGATAACGCAATGGTTTACTTAGTTGGAGGTGGAATCGCCTCGCTTGCGGCGGCGGCCTTCCTTATTCGCGACGGAGACATCCCTGGCCACAACATCACGATTTTTGAGGAATCATTCAAGATCGGTGGCAGTCTCGATGCCGCCGGAACTCCCAAAGATGGCTACGTCATGCGCGGCGGCAGAATGCTTGAAAGCAAATATCTCTGCACCTATGATCTCTTTTCATCGATCCCGACCCTCGATGGGCGCAAAACGGTTACGCAGGAGATCTTCGACTGGAATAGGGCGATGAAAACCTCATCCAAATCCCGTCTTTTTCGGGGAGGACACAGGCTGAACGCTCCCAAATTTGGTCTGAGCGAAAAGCATATCCTGACTATCGAGCGCTTGGGACTTGAGCCGGAGGCGATTCTCGGGCGAAGCAGCATTTTGGACCAGTTTGACCCTTCATTCTTTGAAACAGATTTTTGGTTCATGTGGTGTTCGACTTTTGCCTTTCAGCCCTGGCACAGCGCAGTCGAATTCAAGCGCTATCTGTTGCGTTTCACTCATATGGTTTCAGGCTTCAACACGCTGAGCGGGATAATGCGAACCGTCTTCAACCAGTATGACTCGATGGTACGGCCGCTTCAGAAATGGCTAGTAGACCGCGGCGTGAGATTCGATTTCAGTACACGCGTCACCGATCTCGGTTTCTGTCATGACGCCGAGGGCTATATCGTGGATCGCATTCTCTGTGAACGTAAGGGGCATGCGGATGAGATAAAGGTAGGAGCGAAGGACAAGGTAATCGTCACGTTAGGCTCCATGACCGAAGCTTCCAGTCTGGGCTCAATGGACTCGGCACCTGTCCTGAAGGGTAAATACGACGGCGGCTCCTGGGCTCTCTGGGAGAAGATCGCCGTCGGTCACCCGCAGTTCGGCCGTCCAGCTAACTTCACCGGCTATGTAGAGGAATCGAAGTGGGTGTCCTTCACCACGACTTTCCACGACCCCACCTTCTTCCATCTCATCAGGGATCTGACAGGCAACGTCCCGGGAGAGGGTGGCCTCATCACCTTTCCGGAGTCCGGCTGGTTAGCGTCGATCGTATTGCCTCATCAGCCACATTTCATCGGGCAGCCCGAGGACGTTAACGTCTTCTGGGGCTATGGTCTTTTCGTCGATGAACCCGGTGACTTCATCAAGAAACCTATGTCGGCATGCAGCGGTCGGGAGATTATGACAGAGATAATGGGACATCTACGGATTGAGGCCGACGCCAGGAAAATACTTGAAACCTGCACCTGCATCCCGTGCATGATGCCCTTCATCACCAGCCAATTCCTGCGTCGAGCCAAAGGTGACCGTCCTCAGGTGGTACCCGAGCGCTCGAAGAACCTCGCTTTCATCGGACAATTTTGCGAACTCCCTGACGATGTGGTTTTCACAGTGGAATATTCGATCCGTTCGGCGCAAACCGCAGTGTATTCGTTGCTTCGATTGAGCCGAACACCGCCACCGGTATACAAAGGACACTACGATCCGCGCGTTCTGCTAACGGCCTTCCTCGCGTTACATGACAAGAACCCCTAAGAAGACTGCTTCGCAACCTCACGCAACACTCTCCTTCAGCAGGCGAGCATCTTGGATCAGGACCATGAGCGGACAAGAATCTTTGGAACAGCTTTGGGAGTCTGCTTGTGGCAATTGCAGAGCAGGTGATTTACTGGGTCCGGGGCCTGATCCGGCAGGCCAGCGTTCGTGTAAACGGACTGATCATGCGTGGAAGCGACCGTTTCCTTGATAGATCGGGCGCCATGCAGTGGAAACTCTTCGGGATACTGCCTTTCCTCAACGCAACAGGGCCCGATATGACTCGGTCGGCTGCGGGTCGCATCAATATCGAATCCTTGTGCCTGCCGTCCGCTCTCTTGCGGCCGGGGGGAGAGTGGGCCGCTGCGGACTCGACCCATCCCCATGCGCGGTTCAGCGCACATACCGAGACTGCCGACCTCGACTATACAGTGAAGGAAAACGGTGAGTTGAAGACGTGAGCATGCTCCGATGGGGAAACCCTGACAAAGCAAAGTTCCGGTTCCTACCATTCGGCGGTCTCATTGAAGAGAGCGGCACGTTTGACGGAAATACCATCCCGACGAAGGTCCGGGTTGGCTGGTACTTCGGCAGCGAGCGTTTCGACTCGGAAGGGAAGTCGAAGCGGTCGACCTGATTGCAGTCCCCAACTTAAGCTGGGTGTTGAGTTGACCTTCCCGCATCCGCTTCAACAACTGTGACAGCAATCACAGCCCCATTCCATTGTGCGCGCCAAAATCAACTACGAGGTTATTAGTGATGCAAACTGCGAATCCTCAAAAACTTTGCGCCGACACTAGTAAGTCCTGCACCGGACCTTGCCCGGGTTACGGAACGCGTACCGATTGCCCACCACTGATCGTTCTCGCGGTGCTATCGGTGCAACCAACCGAAGCGAGCGCAAAAGCTAATCGATGAGCGTGATCCTAACCCGGAAGGGTATGGCAACGATTCGCGACAAAATGGGCCATTTGGACTACGCGGTTCCAATTCTCCATCACTGAAAGCGAATTCGTAAGTTGCGAGACGTCGCCGCTGGTTCATAACATGGCGATTTTGCATCAAGCGAGAATGTGGCCTCACCTTTACTAACCACACCGAGCATCCACTTGTCCAAGAAGCCGGTTTCTCCGCAAGTGAATCCCCAAAACACTGGAGAACGTCGTTTGCTCACATTTGAGCGTCAAACTTCTCTGTCTCGGCGGATACTATTAGCAGTTCATGCGAGGAACTGATGAAGACACTCCTTATATGGTTTGCACTAAGCGCGACGATGCTACATGCTCACGCCGCTACGCAGAACCCTCAGTACGAAGGAATCTGGGAGGGTTACGACGGCGAGTGGGGCCACGTTTCTCGGCAGCTCATCGCTTTGGCAGAGGCGATTCCGGCCGACAAATACTCTTGGCGCCCCGGGCCGGGGATAAGGTCGATAAGCGAGGTGCTCATGCACATCGCGCAGGCTAACTTCTACCTGCTGAGCGTTACCGGCCCGAAGATGCCCTCGGACATGGCAAAAGATAATCTCGAAAAGACCGTTACATCAAAAGCCGCAGTGATCGCAGATCTGAAGCGCTCATTCGATGCTGTTAAGACAGCGCGGGCTCAGTTGAAGCCTGACGATCTCGAACGCAAGGTTACCATCGACGGCAAGACCGTCCCGGTTGACGGAATGTACCTGAGGATCCTTGTGCATGACAACGAACATATGGGGCAGCTGGTCGCCTATGCACGTATGAATGGAATTGTCCCACCCTGGTCACGGCCCACAACACCGGGTGGGAGTAGATGATCGACAGTGAGCGGGCTGCTCAATTGACGGGACGTCGCCATTTCGTACAGGAAGCCCACGAAGCTTCGCCGCCAATTTGAATCGCCGATCCTTGGATTCCTCCGCTGCCGCTTTCGGATAGCGAACGCCAGCAACTAGTTGAACTGGCGGTTGCCGTGCCGTTTCGAACCACGACACCCGACATGCACCAACTTATAGATGGCTATCGCTCATGGAGCCGTGCTCAAGCCAAGATCCGATCTTGCAGTCCACCGTAAATATTTCACACCCCCTTCGGCTCATTTGAACGTTGACGCATTGATGTAGATATGGGCTGCAATTCCTGAGGCATACCCGAGAAGAATGGCCCAACTCCATTTCAAATGCGAAAAGAATGTGTAGGTGTCTCTTCTGAGGCCCATGAGAGCTACGCCTGCCGCCGATCCTATTGATAGAATCGAGCCGCCAATGCCAGCGGCGAGCGTAAGGAGGAGCCATTGGCCCATATCCATATGCGGCATCATAGTGAGGACGGCATACGTAAGCGGGATATTGTCAATGATGGCCGATAGGACCCCGATGAGGATGTTCGCGGTTGTGTATCCCAGCCCTGTATAGAGAATCGACGACAAGCCATTCAGATATCCGATAGCGCCCAGGCCTCCCACGCAGAGCATGATTCCATAGAAAAAGAGAAAGGTGTCCCACTCGACCATCCGGAGAATATTGAAGATACTGAACGGCTCCCTGTGCTCCGATCTTCTCTCAAACTCGTCGTTCTGTGCGGAGCCGGGAATACTCTCTGCGAATACTTTCGATTCGTGACGATGTAAAAAGTATGAGTACAGATTCAGTGCCCCTAAACCTAACATCATTCCAAGGAAGGGTGGCAGATGCAGAGTGTGATGAAGCAGGACGGTCACAACAATCGTGCTCAGAAGCATCGCGGCAACTACGTATCCACCCTTCCGAACAGGCACATTGCTTCGCTCGAGAGGTACGCTTCTTCCACTGATCGTGAAGGAGATGATGACAGCCGGAACAAGCCAGCTGATAAGTGCAGGAACAAAGAGAGCAAAAAACGCACCGAATGGAACT
>NZ_JQKI01000124.1 GCF_000745965.1 Edaphobacter aggregans DSM 19364
ACCCATTTCGTTACCTCGGTATCGGCTGGCCCACCGTTGGTCGGGTTGTATTTGAATCCTCCATCCTCCGGCGGATTATGCGACGGTGTGATGACGATACCGTCAGCGAGATGCTGTTTTCGATCGCGATTGTAGACAAGAATAGCTCGCGAAATAACCGGAGTCGGAGTTACACCATCATTCTCCTGGATGATCGTTTCCACATTGTTCGCGGCGAGTACGCTGAGGGCTGTGCGCTGCGCGGGACCGGACAGTGCATGCGTGTCCTTCCCCATGTAGAGCGGCCCGTCCGTTCCCTGCTCACGCCGGTAGTCGCAAATCGCCTGAGTAATCGCAAGAATGTGAGCCTCGGTGAAGGTGCTGCGCAGGGGCGAGCCACGGTGTCCGCTCGTGCCGAACGCGACCATCTGGTTGGGATCCTCCGGGTTGGGACGGCCCTCGAAGTAGGCCGTCTCTAGACGCCCCAGATCGATCAGCAACTCCTTTGGAGCCGGCTTCCCCGCGAGCGGCGAGATCATTTCGCCGATTTCACTTGCCGGCTGGACTTTTACTGGACTGGGCATGGTTTTACCTTCCAGATCTCGGACGCGTACTCTGCAATCGTGCGGTCACTCGAAAACTTGCCGGAGCAGGCAATATTGAGAATTGCCTTGTGCGCCCACGCCTGGGGGTCCGCGTACAGATCTCCAAGCCTCTCCTGCGCCCGACAATAGGACGTCAGGTCTGCCAGATGCATGTAGTGATCACCCTGTGTCAGAAGTGTGTCGCGCAACGGGGCAAACACGCCCGGCTCGTTGGGGCTGAAGTGATCGGAGAAAATCAAATTCAGAGCTCCTCTAATCTCCGGCTCATTTTCATAATGCCAATACGGGCTATACCAGGCGCGACTATTCTCCACTTGTTCAACCGTTAGTCCAAACAGGAAGAGGTTTTCTTCTCCTGCCTCTTCCGCCATTTCGATGGTCGCACCGTCACGCGTGCCAACAGTCAAAGCGCCATTCATCATGAACTTCATGTTGCTGGTTCCGCTTGCCTCATAGCCCGCGGTAGATATCTGGTTGGAGACATCGCTCGCCGGAACGAGCCTTTCCGCCAGGCTGACATTGTATTCAGGAACAAAGACGACCTTGAGACGGCCGCGCACCACCGGATCGGCGTCAATCGTCGCCGCCAGATTATTGATGAACTTTATGATCAGTTTGGCCAGATGATAAGCTGGCGCAGCTTTACCGGCGAAAAAGAAGGTGCGTGGGATTATGTCGCGGCTTGGATTGGACCGAAGGCGGTTGTACACCACAATGATCCGCAGGGCGTTCAGCAGTTGTCTCTTGTATTCGTGAATGCGCTTTACCTGGCAGTCGAAGATCGTGTCGGGATCTACGATTTGCCCAGTGGTCGCCTTAAGCCAGTCCGCGAACTGCGCCTTCGCCTCGCGTTTTGAAGCAAGAAACGCTTCACAAAAGCTGCCATCTTTGGCATACCGACGAAGCTCCCTGAGTTGGCTCAGGTCGGTAATCCACCCGTTGCCGATAGCTTGCGAAATCTCCCGCGACAGAGCCGGATTGGCTTGAAGCAGCCAACGGCGCGGAGTCACCCCATTCGTTTTGTTGCTGAACCGTTCGGGGTACATTTCGGCCAGATCTTTGACCGTCAGCATACGCAGCAGTTTCGAATGAACAGCGGCCACTCCGTTCGTGCTGTGCGAGCCTACGATGGCGAGGTTCGCCATGCGGATCTTGCGCGCACTTACCTCTTCTACAAGGCTTACTCGCTGGACACGGCCTTCATCTCCCGGGAATCGAAACCGGACCTCGTCGAGCAGGCGGCGGTTGATCTCGTAGATGATTTCCAGATGGCGGGGAAGAAGAATCTCAAACCATGCCACGGGCCATTTTTCGAGAGCCTCGGGCAGAAGCGTGTGATTCGTGTAGGCAAGCGTCTTCTTTGTCAGTTCCCATGCGTCGTCCCATCCTAGGCACGCATCATCGAGAAGGATTCGCAGCAGCTCAGCAACGGCCATCGAGGGATGGGTATCGTTGAGTTGAATCGCAGCCTTTTCGGGCAGATCGTTCCAGTCCGTGTTATGCCGGCGAAAACGGCGAACAATGTCAGCGAGAGAACACGCTACAAGGAAATACTCTTGTAGAAAACGCAGCCCTTGCCCAGCGGTTGTCGAATCGTCTGGATAGAGCACGCGGGTTAGCGATTCCGCTTCGAGGGTTTCGCTTAATGCACCGATAAAGTCGCCAGTCCCAAATTCCTGGAAGTTGAAGGAGTCCGGTGCCGAAGCCGCCCAAAGCCGGAGGGTATTTATGGTCTTGCCGCCGTAGCCCACAACTGGGCGGTCATAGGGTATGCCGATCAGAGTAGATGGCTGGTTCCGGACCACGTGAAAGTTGCCGCCGCGCCACTCAAAGGAGCAACCGATCCTCACTTCCACCCTCTCATGCGGGCGAGCGATCTCCCAGGGATCAACGTCCCGGAGCCAGTTATCTGGGTCTTCCTGCTGCCATCCATTTGCGATCGATTGCTTAAACATTCCGTATTCGTAGCGCAAACCGTATCCGGTGGCAGGCAGTTGCATGGTCGCCATCGAGTCCAGGAAGCAGGCTGCCAGTCGGCCAAGCCCTCCGTTGCCAAGCCCCGCATCCGGCTCTTGATCCAGCAATTCAAGCCAATCGACACCCTTTGTCTTGGCGGAATGCCGTGCTACGGGATCCAAGAGGAGGTTGCTGACATTGTTGGCAAGCGAACGGCCGATAAGAAACTCGAGCGACAGGTAGTAAACGCGCTTGGCGTTCGTTTTCTCATAGGTCTCCTTCGTCGACACCCAGCGCTGCGCGAGGATGTCGCGGACCGAACGCGAGAAGGCTTCGAAACGCTCATGTGCGGTTGCAACCTGCGGATTGATGGCCCTGTCGAATAATAAGTGGCGCTCGTAGAACGCGTTTTCAGTCCCAACAAACGGAATGGGACCGCAGCCATACTGACGAAGAACCATCGCCATTTCGGCCGACCCCGGCCGCGGCAAGCTCTCTACTTCTGAGGATGCGACTTCAATCGTGCTTTTGCGGTTCATTGGAATTCCCTTGGTTGAAAGTTTCGTTGGACCACCCAAGAGCGGTGGTGCATTCGTTGTTCACTCATTGAAATCACAAGACCACGTGGTGATGGTCGTTCCAGAGCTGGACCACAGGCTGCGAGAGATTGTGCTCATAGCCCAGAGCGCTCAGGCTGGCGGTGCTCAGCGCCAAATGTTTTCCCCCGGCTGCCTCGAGCCCCAGCCATCGAGCGCCTAAGACACGCAAGAGATGACCACTTGAAAACAAGAGCACATTTCCGGCGACGGCCCGAACCCGGCCAATCACGCGGTCTGCACGTTCACCAACCTGGGCAGGGGATTCGCCTTGGGCACAGCCGTCACGGAAGAGTTCCCAGTCCGGGCGTTCCCTCAATATCTCGGCGGAGCGCAGACCCTCGTACTTGCCGTAATCCCACTCCATGAGATCGGGGTCGATCTCCGCAACAGATCCGAAGCTGGCCAGTTCGCAAGTTCGCACGGCGCGCTGCAGCGGGCTGGTGAATACCTTCGCGAAATGCATGCCCTTCAGGCGCTCCCCAAGACGGCGAGCGTTCTGTTCGCCCTCAGGTGTCAGAGGCAGATCGGTGCGGCCAGTGTGCTGACCCGAGACGGTCCACGCGGTATCGCCATGCCGCGCAAGGTAAACCACTGGAAGTGCTTCGTTCATGAAGCCTCCATCCCTGACAGGATTGACCTTGCCGCTGCTTTTCCCATGGTCGACGGCGGCCAAAAGACACGGATAAGAACCCGCTTCAATCCGAAGATCGCCTTTGAGGAAGTTTGAGGTATCGCTGTTACCTTCGAATCACCAGTTGCTCGCAGCGGGGTTACGGCGAGCGTGCTTCGCTCGCCATCAAAACATAACGCATAGTTCATGGCGCATTGGCCGCAGAGCCAATAGTATTCGCACTTTGAAGAGCTTCCTGTGACTTGGATTTCGACCTGAAATAGTTTGCCCTGCCGCAAGTAGACAAGCTTGGCAGAACAAACAGGATTCGCGCATTTGTGAACCACCGACCCCCCTTATGACAACGACGTAGTGTGTAAGCCATCGATCTTAGTCGGCCTTCGACGCTCGCGGCAGGCCGGCACGGCGCCTGCTTGTGCTTTGACCGTTCGAAGTGCTAACACCAGTATTTGCGGAACTCGAGCCATATCATCGATCAGGGCCTGTCAAAGAAATGGCCGTGAGCCTTCCAGCATTCAGTTGCAATTGCCCAGTCCTCCTCCGCCCGAATTACGAAAATTCGCGCCCGGGAGCCCTTGGTGGCGATATCGCAATCCAGAATCGGCCCTTCATTTAATGCAGGATCAAGCGTCAGACCGAGAAATTCGAGCTTCTCGCAAGTTGCCGCGCGCACCTCAGCAGAGTTTTCTCCCACGCCGGCTGTGAACACCAAGACATCGAGTCCCCCCAAGGCGGCCGCCATTTCTCCGATTGCACTCTGAAGGCGGTGCACGAATATATCGAGGGCCAACTTGGCCCTCGCATCCCCCTGCTTCATTGCAGCAAGGATGTCGCGCATGTCGCTGGAGATTCCCGATATTCCCAGCAAACCCGACTCGTGGTTCAGCACCCGATCGATCTGTTCATGGCCGAGCTTGCCCTCGCGCATCAGGTAAATCAGTATCCCGGGATCCACTGAGCCCGACCGCGTGCCCATGGCCAGACCCTCGAGGGGAGTGAAACCCATCGTCGTATCAATGCTGCGGCCACCCTCAATGGCCGCCACAGAGCATCCGTTGCCCAGGTGGCAGCTCACGATTTTTAGTGAGCGCAGCTCTTTCCCGACCAGCTGTGCGGCACGCGCGGCACAGTATTCATGATTGATGCCGTGAAATCCATAGCGGCGAATGCCTTTGGCAAACCAGTCGTAAGGCCCGGGATAAGTCTGCGCATATAGAGGCATCTGACGATGAAACCCTGTATCGAAAACAGCGATCTGCGGGACAGGCCCGAGGAGGTTGTCGATAATCTCCATGCCCTCCAGCTCGGCGCGAATGTGAAGAGGAGCCAGCGTGGAAACGCTCGCTATCGCGGAACGTACCTCGGGCGTGACGATAACCGGTTCTTCGAAGTGCGGGCCGCCATGAACAACGCGGTGCCCCACCACGTCGATGTCTGAGAGAGATGCTAAGGTGCGAACCGGGCCGACGTCCAGCGTATGCAGCAGATGCTTGACGAAGTCCTTGCGTGAAGAGAGTTTTAGATTTTCCTTCCGAACGGATCCCTGCCAGGTCTTGACCGAAATTGACGCTTTATCGCCTGTCCACTCGATTCTCCCCTCCCAAAGGGGAGCCGGCGGCCGGGTGGGAGGTGTATCGGCGGCTACTTCGTAGAGGCAGGCCTTCTGGCTGCTGGAACCCGAATTTAGCACAAGGATTTTCATAAGTAAACGATCCGCTCCGTGCTTTTTGCGGCCTTATTGTCTACAGCAGAGCAAATGAAATTCCAAAGAAAGCACCGCGCAGAACCGTTGAAAACAAAGGGGCCAGCAAGTCTGACAAAGGTCAATATCGAATCGAAGAGTTGGCAAGTGACAAACAGTGACCGTTTTGCCATCACGGGCGCCGCAGATGGCCCTCGGCGATTGGAAGAACAAATGCTAAGAGAAGGACGGAGCACGCTTGCACGGAAGGTGTGATGACAGATGAATCTGAAGGTGAAATTTCCTGAGCGCCGCACAACCAACGTTCTGTTGACGATTCTGCTCTTCGCGGCCGTGTGCGCGATCGCTTACAGTGCCAGGCGTGTCATTCTCCTGTTTGTTCTGTCGGTCTTTTTCGCCTACCTGATGAACCCCGCGGTCAAATTTCTGCAGCATCATTCTCTGCTCTTCAGGGACCTGAGGGGAGCCGCCGTGATGGAGGCGTATTTCGGGGTACTGATCCTGATCGGTCTGGCCACTTATAGCTTTGCACCTGCTGTCGTAAGAAATACAGTGAAGGCAGTCGATCAGGTTCCGATTGTCCTTGATCGCGTGTCAACCGGGGAGATTGCAGCCGATATTGGCGACAAATACGGCTGGAACGACGAACAGAAAGCGCGGCTCAGGACGGTGCTGGTGCGACACAGAGAGGATTGCCAGGGCCTTCTGAAGTGGATCGACCGCTCACTTTCGCAGGCTGCACAAATCGTCGGATGGTTGGCACTGATCCCCGTACTGGCCATCTTCCTGCTGCGCGATGGAAATCGCATCGTAGAAGGCGCTATACAAACGTTCTTTCCCCAAAAGCATCACCAGCGTGCCAGGATGGTCGCCTACCAGATACACGCCATGCTTACCAACTACATCCGGGCGCAGGTTCTTCTCTGTCTCCTTTCCCTGGCGTTCTATACGATAGTTCTGCTCATCTTCAGATTTCCGCACGCAATCGCGCTGAGTATTCTCGGAGGAATGCTTGAATTCGTTCCTGTCATCGGTTGGATGAGCACAGCGGCTTTGATCATCGGGATCGGCATGGCCAACGATCTTCATTGGGTTTGGACGACTGCATTGTTGCTTTTGTGGCGAGTTGCCCAGGACTATTTCAACCTGCCGCGGGCGCTGGGACACAGGCTGGAAATCCATCCGTTGACCGTAATCTTCGCGGTCTTGGCTGGCGCCGAGGTTGGTGGAATTATAGGTATCTACCTTGCCGTACCTTTGGCGGCATCGCTGTTTGTGATTTGGAGATCGCGCACTCACCCGGCGGAAAGCCCATTGGCCAAAGATACCGGGTCGGAGCTTCCTCCCAGCCTCGCTGAGATAGCGCGCGAATGAGGCCGGTTCGATCTGAGATTCAGCCGAGCTCGCCTCCAAGTTTCCGAGTGGCCAGCGTGCTAACAGTTGTGCAAATGCCAGCGTATGGGCACCCGAAGAGGGCAAGACTGGACTATTTGCTGACCGAATCGCTCGAAACCGGGCGCCGTAAGCGATGGAACGATGTTTGCTTTCATTGGGGCCGCACCTTGGATTGCTCGCCGCTGCTTCGCGAGTAAGGAAAATGAATAGCGGTGAAGTGTAGACAATACCATCGAATTTCGCGGACTGAGAAAGTTCGAGGGACGGATTACCTGGGCTCCGTCATCCAGCAGCACCAATGATAACGCATTGCGACCCAAGTCGGCCCCAGCAGATCCCGCCGTCTGATGGCGTCAAGAGCCACCTGAAGTGCCTTGCGCAGGCGGCCAGTTGGCGACGGTGGGCGGCGCAGTCACTGGGGACGGCAAGGAATTCTCAGCTTGCGTATGCGGTACGCCAGAGTCGTTCTCTTCATACCAAGGCGCGCGGCTGCACCATCGCAGCCTCCAATGACCCAATTGGATTCCCGGAGAGCGCGCAAAACGTGCTCCCGTTCAGCGTCTTCGAGCGTGCAGAGCCTTGCGCCCGGCAATTGACCGGCGTACGACTTCAATTCGGAGAGCGGAGCGCGGAGCGTATTTCCCGGAGACAGGATTACTGCCCGCTCGATGAAGTTCTGCAATTCGCGGATGTTGCCGGGCCAGGAATATCTTTCCAGCACTTCTATCGTATGCGAGGGGATTATCCCGATGTGCCTTTTCATTCGTCCTGCGTAGAGGTTCACGTAATGGCGAACCAGCGCCGGAATGTCTTCACGGCGTTCGCGCAAAGGAGGCACAGTGACGGGAAACACGTGCAATCGGTAGTACAGATCGGCTCTGAATTCGCCGTCTTCCACCATTTGTGCGATGTCTCTGTGCGTTGCCGCTATTACTCTGATATCCACCCGCTGCGTGCGTGTGCTGCCCAGCCTTTCGAATTCGCTCTCCTGCAAAACTCGTAATAGTTTCGGTTGCAATTCGAGCGGAATGTCGCCTACTTCATCCAGAAACAGGGTTCCTTTGTCGGCAGCCTCAAACCGGCCCGCTTTTCTCGCAATTGCCCCGGTAAACGCGCCCTTTTCGTGCCCAAAAAGCTCACTCTCGAGCAAGCCCGATGGGATCGCGGCGCAGTTGACCTTCACAAACGGCTGATCGCGCCGGGGACTGAGATTGTGAATGGCACGCGCGATCAGTTCCTTTCCTGTCCCGGTTTCTCCGCCAACAAACACGCAGCATTTGGTAGGTGCCGCGAACTCGATGTTGCTGAGCACCTCATTTAGCGCGGAGCTTGCTCCCACGATTTCAGGAAATTTCAAATCGAAGCGCGGTTTATTTTTGGCCTGAATTCCCTCAGCCTGAATCTCGACTTCGCTTCTCTTCAATTCGCCGCTCACGCCTGCCTGATGAATGGCCATCCCCATCTGGTCTGAGACGAGCTTTAGAAAGATGACTTCGTCGCGGGTGTAGGCAGCCTGCTCCTGTTTTGCTATTGTCAGGAACCCCAAGGTCTGACCCAGGCAGCCGACGGGCTGGACATAAGCCGTGGTGAAGCCGGCCAGACTCTTGTCTGCGCCCGTCCTTATCTCTTCTGAGGCTGCAGTGCGCGAGGCTTCAATGGAGAGGATCTCGCTGCAAACCCTCTCCACGAACGGATCAACCGAATACCTGTCAAGGTCAGCATTGTCTGGTGGATCGACGCAGTGCATAAGAACCTGACCGTTCTCCGGATCGAGGACGGCCGCCATCGAAAAGTCCGATCGAACCACTCGCCGGACGCCCGCCGTCACGCCTCTCAGCAGGTCCTCGAGGTGCGGAGTGGCAACCAGGGTGTTGGCGAGGTCGAAAAGAAACGCGATTTGCTTATTCCTCCTTTCCAGGTCTTGCTCCGCGCGGTGTGACCGCTCGCGCTGCAACACATTTACCAGCGCAAGAGACACCTGATCGGCCGCCGCTGACAGGAAGCAAATCTCTTCCTCCGAAAAGGTGTGCGGTCGAAAGCTCGCAAAGCTAAGCACTCCGATCGGTTTACCTGAGGTGTACAGCGGCAGTCGGCAGAGAGAGCGGTATTCGAAGCCCAGGCGCTTCAATGCTTCCCTGCGCGCCGCGAAGCGCTCGTCCTGCTTCCAGTCGGAGATGAACAGCGGTTGCTTCTCGTGGTACACCCACCAATATGTAGTTTCCTCCATCGGAACATCCGGCGGAGGGAACTGCCCGATTCCGACCGAGTGCCAGAGCACTTCGCTCGAGTCCTCTTTAAAAACGATGAGGTCCAAGAAATCAAAATCCAGTAGCGGCCGGATCAGCGCGGCAAGATTAAACGGCAAGTCGTCGGGTTTTTGACATGCCAGCGCCCCGGGGAGGCGCGAAAGGACTTCGAATCTCTTTGCACATGCGCCGAAGTCGCTCGATGGTGAGTTCAGGCACATGCATGGTAAAGATATCTTAAACACAGCGCTCATCAAGTATTTCCTTGCCACCGGGGTAAAGGGACTGGTAGACCGTGTGGGCACGCCTCCGGTGGACCGTTGGCCCGCACTATCCCATCTCGAACTCCTGCAAGGGATGGGCCATCGGTTAACAGGCGAAACAGCCGATTGCAAAACGAAGGGTTCGCACCGCTAGCAATTATGATGATTTGATATCATCCGCTATCTATTGCGGATCACTGCACTAGTTGCTGAGCCCTTTTGAGGCCAATTAAGATCCATGAGGGTATCATTTCCCCATGATTCACCCCATAGGTTTATGGCTGATGGCCTCAAATGGTCCACGGTTTATGGCTGATGGCCTCAAATGGTCCACAGGTGATTTTGGCATTCTGAATTGGCCCACTCTGGCGGTTTAAGTTGGCCCACCCCAGGGCAGAGCGGACTCTACCCTGTCTCTCAGCGGAGCTGAGGGACGGAGGGCTGAGTTGGACTGGAGAGCCAAGGTGGAGTTATACGAGCAGATTCGCCGGGAGTATGAGTTTGGAGTCGGGTCGATCATCGGTGTGGCGCGGAAGCTGGGTGTGCATCGGCGCATGGTGCGGGAGGCGGTGCGGAACGCAGTTCCGGCGCAGCGCAAGAAGACAGAACGTCCGGCGGTAAAGATGGCCGCAGCGGCGTCGTTGATCGATGCGATTCTGGAGTCGGACCGCAAGACTCCGCGGAAGCAGCGTCATACGGCACGGCGGATTTATGATCGGATCCGCGCTGAGGTTCCGGGATGCACGCCGGCGGAGCGGACGGTTCGGCAGTATGTAGAGCGGCGCAAGCAGGTCCTGGGTCTGAGCGAACACGAGACGTTCGTTCCGCAGAGTTATCGGTGGGGCGCCGAGGCGCAGGTCGACTGGTACGAGGCGTACGCCGATCTGGACGGGGAACGGGTCAAGCTGCAGGTCTTTTCGATGCGTTCGATGGCCAGCGGCGCGGCCTTCCACTGGGCGTATCCGTGTGCGACGCAGCAGGCATTTTTAGAGGCGCACGAACTGGCGTTTGCGTACTTCGAGGGTGTCTCCGGCGGCTTCGCTACGATAACCTGTCGAGCGCGGTGAAGAAGACCTGCGCGGCCAGCAGCGCGAGTTGACGGCTCACTGGCAGTATCAGGCCGAGTTCTGCACCCCGGGCGAAGGCCATGAGAAGGGCGGCGTGGAGTGCGAGGGAGGCTACTTCCGGCGCAACCACTGGGTTCCTGTGCCGGTGGCGGCCGATCTGGCGGCGTTGAACCGGAAGCTGTTGGAGGACTGCCGCGCCGATGAGAGCCGGATCGTGTCGGGCCAGACCGAGTGTGTCGGGACCCGGCTGCTGGCGGAGAAGGAGCATCTGCTCCCCCTGGCCGCCGAGGCCTTCGACCTGGCCGAGGTCAGCTTCCCGCGCGTCGATCAGACGGGGTGCGCGAAGGTGCGGACGAACTCCTACTCGGTGCCGCTGAAGCCCGGCTCGATCGTCGAAGCCTGCGTCTATTCGACGACGGTTGAGTTCCGGCACCACGGCACCGGATCGCCAGCCACGAGCGTTGCTACAGCCGTCTGCAGAAGATCTTCGATCTGGAACACTACCTCGACGTGCTGGATCGGAAGCCCGGCGCGTTGCGCGGATCGACGCCGCTGGCGCAGTGGCGGGCCCAGGGCCGCTGGCCTGAGAGTTACGACCGGATCTGGGCGCAGTTGATCGAACGGCAGGGACGCCAGCCCGGGACACGAGCCATGGTGGAGTTGATCCGCATCGGCCGCGAGTTCGGCTATGCGAGGCTCACAACCGCCGTCGAACAGGCACTCGATCTGGGCTGCGCCGATGTTGCCGCGATCCGTCATCTCCTCCTGTCCGATCAGCTGCAGCATGCGGTCGGTGAGGCGATCGAGATCGGCGCCCTGTCCGCCTACGAACGTCCTCTGCCAAGCATGATCGAGTACGACCGGCTCTTCTCAAGCAACGTGCAGGCGGTGCAGGCATGAGCCTCCAGACTGCAAGTATCGTCCAGCACTGCAAGGCTCTGCGGCTGGCTGCCGTCGGTGCGCAGTTCGCATCGCTCGCCGAAGAGGCCGCCCAGCGCAACCACTCGCATCTGCACTATCTCGAAGCCCTGCTCCAGGCGGAGATGGAAGACCGGGAACGACGCTCCATCGAGCTGAGGATGAAGGAAGCGCACCTGCCAAGGATCAAGACGCTCGAAGAGTTCGACTTCGCTCAGGTCACGCACTGTTCTTCCGTACCGTGCCGTCCGCAAACACCTTGGTGCGGTGGGTGAAATGAGAACGCCTTCGCCTCCATAGTGCAGGCTCGACCTTGTCCCACCTTTGGCCGACCGGTTCATCGGCGGGGCAGCCCCATCGATTACGGCCCGGGACTTCTCCTCATGCCCTTCGGATTCCACCTCGCGATGGACACCCTGCCCTCCGCAAACCCAACTTCGTTCTGCGGCCAGCGAGTCGTTACTCCCGCCTTTGGATATGGCTCCCCTCATCTGGGCGCCAGAGGGACTTCAACCCTCCTGAACAATGCCCTGCTCAGCGCACACTACGGCACAGTCCGACTTCTCCAGCACGTGCATGTCCGCCGTGCGGCTTGTGGCCTTCGCGGACCGGCCTTGATCGTCAGACCAAGGCGCGCTGGAGATCTCCCGGTTCTCCTGCATGTTGCTTCTCAGCGTGCGCGGGTTCTTAGACTACGCAGGACCGGCAGTCCACTCGCGATTAACGTGGGTGCCGTGTTGCCTTCCTCCTAATCGGAATGGAGTCGGCATCCTGATCTACGGGCTTTTCGCAGCTCAATCGCCCCGCCCACCGATGCCTCTGTCTACGCTTCAAGAAACACCTCGCGATGTCCCCTGCAAGACTCGAGGTCAGGATGGATTCGCCACTTCCTTTCCTGTCCAGTAGGGCCGGTGGCCCGCGAAAGCTCATGAAAATCAGTCCGAGTCGAATGCAGAATAGGACAGGCTCGGAGCGGCGAGATCGACCCTACAGTGGAGAAGTTGAGACTGTTTTCCTGTCTGATCCGGAGTGTGCGTGGTTGAGTGAATATTTGGGCGTTGTTTCTTCCGTTTTTGTGGGAGCGGCGATAGCCTGTGACCCTGGTTAAGGAACTCGCAGCGCGCTCTCCGCCCCCCCAAGAGGAAACGTTATGTCTTATAGGATTGGAATCGACGTGCATAAAAAGATGTTGGCTGTGGTGGTGGCCGACGTTGAAGTCCAAGGCGAGTACCAGTTTCAACAGCGCCGATTTGGTAGTAACCCTGAGCATCTAGGATTGCTGGCCGAATGGCTGATCGAGCAGCAAGTTGAGGAAGTAGTGATGGAATCAACGGCGCAATATTGGAAACCAGTCTGGCGAGCGCTGGAACGGTACTGGAGTCCGCCCTGCCGAAAGCGAGAAGACGTGGGCCCGATGTCGGGGACGCTCCATCTGGCGCAAGCACAATCGAATCGTGGACGACAGGGACGCAAGAAGGATTTCCCCGATGCCGAACGTTTGGTGAAGCGGTTGGTGGCAAACGAACTGACCCTGAGCTTTGTGCCCGATGCCGAGCAGCGGCTCTGGCGGACGGTCACAAGGCGAAAGTACCAGCTCACACGCGAGCACGTGCGATTGCAGAACCAACTAGAGAGCTTGTTAGAGGAGTGCCACATCAAATTGTCCGGCTTGGTCTCGGATCTTCTGGGTGTCAGTGCACGACGCATGCTGAAGGCGCTGGCAGAGGGAGAGACGAACCCAGGGGTTCTGGCGGCCATGGCCGATAAGAAGTTGCGTGCCACGCAAGCACAGTTGTGTGATGCGCTGGGCGCCTGCACAGCCTCCCGTGCGGTTCGGCCGAGTTTTCTTCCCTACCGCGCAGGACCGCGTCCATTTGTGACAAGATCTGAGCGGCGTCCGTAGCGGTTGCGGCGCGAAGAATCTCGTTCTTCTTCAGATCGTGAGCGCTGAAGTTGCAGAGCCGATCCTTGATTTCTGCCGCAAACCGATTGAGCCCTCGTCGTGGTTCACATTGAGACGTGGGAGCAGGTCTACGAGATCGAGAACATTGGTGACCAACGAAGCGTGGAATCGCGACTCCGGCTCGTTCAGTTTTGTCGACCATGTGTGTGACCAGGGCTGTCAGCCGCACCCACAAGTCCTTGGTTCCCCGGTTGAGGACTGACGTACACTCTCGTCGATTTCTCGCGCGACCCGCGCCTGCTCTTCCTCTGAGAGTGTCACGCGAAAGTCGTCGCCGCTGGGAATAGGCAGCACTTCAAGCTTCACTCCGAACTTTGAACGGAGCTTCTCGGCTGATGGATAGTCTTTCCTCGCGAAAAAGGCCGTTCAACTCTGGACGAACCTGGTCGATGTAGGACGGATAGACCTCCAGGAACTCCTCAACACTCTGGGAGAACGCGCGCTCAAACTCTCGCATCTGCGCAAGGCGGCGCCGCGCAAGCAGAAGACGATGCCCGTCTGCTGCTGGAGTTACTGGAGGAGAACCGGTTTCCGCGGATCTCCACCCCAGCAAGCGAAAGACGCGCTTGCCGGGGACCCCGATCTGGGTTCCGGACCGGGCCACGCGCGACCTGCGCCAGTTGCTGATGCATCGCCACCATCTGGTGACGATGCGCCGCACCGTCTCCAACCAGCTGCAGGCCATCGCGCTGAACCGCGGCCTGCAGAGGAAGAAGGCGCTGTGGAACCGGGAGGGCCGCGAGCAGTTGAAGGCGCTTGCTCTGCCACCCTGGACCACG
>NZ_JQKI01000125.1 GCF_000745965.1 Edaphobacter aggregans DSM 19364
AAGCTGGGCGCCCGCGTGCTGGTCTCGGTGCGCCGCATGCTGCTGCATCTGCCCGCATCGTTCCCGTTTCTTCCCGCCTTCCGGCAAGTGGCCCTGGCACTCGGAGCCTCGTCGGGATAGCCCGCCTCGACGAAACAGAAAACCCCCACTTCCACCCTCACGCAACTTGCGGATCAGGAGAACTGCGCACGAAAAACGGCGCCACCCCCAGCAAACGCTTAGGCAAGGCTCCCCCTCACCGCAATCCAACCAACAGCACCCAGCCAAACGAGCCTTCGTCACGAGCTCGCGCTCACAACAACCGCTCGCTCAGCCTTCGTGAATGATGCAGGCTAAGTGCATGAATATAATATGGTTATCTGGATAATCACGATTGTCCGTTGCGACGTGTTCTATAGCAAGCGCCATTTCGAACTTAATTTTTTGAAGACAGGGTAGATTTGCCTCCTTCGCCTGCTCTTTAGAGGTAAATGCAGAGACTTGAGCCTCAGCGACGTAAACAGGCGGAGCCAGTAGATATAGAGCGTCTGCTCAAAGCCCGACACAGCCAACTGCTGATCTGGGGCAAGAGCCTGACGCGTGGTGATGTTAGTAAAACCCAGGATATCGTCCAGGAGCTCTGTCTCTATTTCCTATTGAAGCGACCCGATCTCAGTGACGTTGAGAACGTGGAAGGTTATCTCTACACCTGTCTTCGACACATCTGCCTTTCGAGTCTTGCCCGTGCCTCACGAGAAACAAGTCACTTCGTGAGCGTCGCCGACTTCGACTCCTTTGATTTCGCTATAACTTCCATGCGCTCCGGAGATCCCCTTGAGCGTCAGAACGACCTTCGACGCATATGCAATTTCTCCATCTGGCGAAAAGAGAGATCAAAGAGTGCCAGTTACTTCATTCTTCATTTCTTCCATGGCTACTCCCGACAAGAGACGGCCGAGCTGGCGCGTCTCCCTATCTCAGCCATCTACAACAAACTGAAGAGTGCTCGCCTGGAGATTCGATCCCATCTTGAGGAATCCGGCAAACTCCGGATCGTGAGCCGCGAGACGCCTCCCGCTGCGCCGCGTTCGTGGGCGCTACTCTCCGCGCCAGATCTCTTCAAAGAACTACGCGATGCGATCCTTGGTGCACGCTTGCGAGCATGTCTTCCCGAACAAGAGCTACTTGCTTATTACAACACCCGGCAATCCGACCCCGTGCCGTGTCCTCTTCTATCACACATCGTGAGCTGCGAGCGATGCCTCGATCTCATCGATCACCACTTTCAACGGCCTGGGTTGGCTGACCGCGAGGCGCTGGATAGCACCGGCTTTGGCGGGGATATTCCGTCGGTCTCCGCTCCGACAGGCACACCGGAGATCCATGCCTTCGAATTGCTCAAGAGGCGCTGGAAACAGGTCTATGAGCATCGCCCCAATACGCTCTCGATCGCCCACAACGGAAAGATCATTGCTTCGCACGATGTCGTCTCGTCTCGGAACACCCTTTCGGCACGAATCGTAGATCCGGGGAGAGATCAATTCATCGAGGTCTTCAGCGAGCAGGATGTGCGGCTGGCGCTTGTATCGATAGACGATATGCCACCCGATGGACCAGCGAGGTTAGAGCAACGCATCCCCTTGAGCGATTCCCGCTGGCTCGAACTCCTTGTGACCTTTGACGGCTTAGGACTGCATAGCCAGGTCACCTACTACGACGAAGCCCTCGCCTGGGATAGCGCGTTCGCAACAGACGAAGACGATGTAGAACCTCTCAGTGCTGTTGCGATCCCCGAGGCGGTCGCTGCAGTTCCACCCCGGAAGAGCAGACTCGACGTGTTTGGTCAGATCGGTCGCGTTCTGCAGGCACTCACTCCAACGCCCGTACTTGCCTGGGCGCTCACGCTTCTCCTGTTCTTTGGTGCGGCCAGCTATCTCCTGCTGCATCGCCAGAGTCGTCCGTTGGACGCCACCGCAATTCTGGACCGGTCCATCAAGGTCGAAACGGTAGCCTCTCGCGGAACGACAGAGCACCAACTCCTGCGTGTCGAGGAGATAACTGCCAACGGAGAAAAGAAGCAACGAGGCACAATCGAACTCCGGAAGGATGGCGATGGAAGCCGGTATATCCGTCGTCTTTACGACACGAGACATCACCTCGTCGCCGCCCAATGGCATAACAAGAGCGGTACACATTCTCATGTTGAGGAAAGACAGAATAGATCGAACGATCAAAATGAACTTATGGCATCGGATATTTGGCGACAAGAGCTTTCGGCGGTCGAGTTCCGGAGGTTAGGCGGGGAGGAATCGTTTGTTGCGACAGAGAATGGATATGAGTTGACGACAGTGCTTCCGGCCAAGGAAAGACCTCGCCTCGTGTCGGCAATCCTTGTGCTCGATAAAAACTTTCGGCCTCTCCAGCAGACATTCGAGGTACGCGGCAACAAACGAACACTTCGACTCCGCTTAACCCAGGTCAGTCTTGAACGCACTGCCTCTACATCGGTCCCCGACTCCGAATTCGATCTGACCGATCCCACATCAAGGTCTCAAGCCAGCCTTCTCTCTCCCTCCGGGTCGCAGTTCGCAGCGATGCGCGATCGCTCTGGAGCTAAGGTTGCCGAACTTCATATAGCAGCTCTCTACCAGCTCTATGAGCTCGGGGCAGATGTCGGTCAACCCATCGAACTAACAAGAACCAGCGATGGCCGTCTTCGTGTATCCGGATCGGTCGAAGTCCCTACTCTGAGACAGCAGGTCGTGAGACGTTTGAAGGAGCTTGAGAACTCGGAGCTGCTAGATCTCCAACTAAACGAGTCGGCCAATGCTTCGACCCGTCACCCAAATCAAGCGCAGTCCGGCGACACACTTGTCTACGAGATCGGAGAGACCAAGCCACTCATTGAACCGTTGCTGCGTGCCTATCTTCTCTCCAGGAACACCGCTGAAGAGAAGATGGGTCCCGCGATGGAGCAATACTCCCGCCACGTGCTCTTACTCTCGCAGCACGCACTTCAGGATGCGTATGCTTTGCATCGCCTTGGAGATGTCTTTGCCACTTCGGATATGAGTTCCCTCGATCTCGCGTCGCGGAGACGTTGGACAGAGATGGTGGGTAGACACTCGACGGATCTCAACGGAGAACTTCGCGGTCTCGCTGATCAGCTTGCACTGATTCATCCTGAATTCAACAATTCGCCCTCCTCTCAGGAGTCACCCATCGAAGACGGAGGGCAGTTCCTCCAAGTGGCCGATTCACTCCTTGCCCGGATGCAGGAAGTGAATCGAGTGCTTGGAGGTTTATTCACGTCAAACGCCACAGCGACGAACCCAGCTACACCGCGCTCCCTGCTCGAAGGAGGATTGAAGGCGATGCCCTTGCGGCAAGCAGGCGAGATCGAGCGATTTGCCTCGAAGCTGAGGGCTTCGGAGAAGGTTCAATCGAAGACGTCAACAGAAGAACAAGGTATCGGACAGGCACCCGAGCGACAATGAAGAAGAGAGTCAGAGTTGTCGATTTCGTAGTTAACGGAATAAAGAGTATTCGGTTCTTAGTTCTGTTCCTCACCCTGCGAGTTGTCGCTCAGGTAAGTACAGCGACGGTCGTGGGCACGGTTCAGGATTCAACGACTGCAGCGATCCCTGATGCGCAGATCAAGCTCATTAACGATCAGACAGGCACGGAGAACGATTCAAAGACCGGTGGCGATGGCCGCTTTGTACTGACGGGAATTCTGCCCGGCGTCTACCGCCTCTGGATCCAACGCAACGGATTTGCGACGACACAGCTCAGCGGAATCACGCTGAACATCGGCGATACCCGGAACTTTCTCGTCCGCCTCAAGATTGGCCCGGTAACGGAGTCCGTCACCGTGGATGCAAGTGGCATAACTCCGAACACCAACGACGCCTCTGTTACCACAGTGGTGGATCGCCGCTTCGTCAGCACCATTCCGTTGAATGGGCAGAGTTTCCAGGACCTGATCTCGATGACGCCCGGTATCGTCACACAGAACCCCCAGGCAGCTGGACAGGGCTCGGGAGAGCCGGGAGACTTCAGCGTCAATGGACAGAGCCCCGGCGCAAACTCTTTTTACATTGATGGGGTCTCGGCCAACCTGAGCCTCGGGTCTGGGCAGAAAGGCTCGGCGATCTTCAGCACTGGATCATCTGCGGGTTCTACCGCATTGGGAACAACTCAGAGCCTGGTGTCGGTAGACGCTCTTCAGGAACTCCGTGTGCTGACCGCAAACTACTCCGCCGAGTACGGAAGAACCCCAGGAGGCCAGTTCACTTTCCTAACCCGTTCTGGCACAGAACATTTCCACGGAACCTTTTTCGGGACGTGGAGGGGATATCAAATTGATGCATCGGATCGGTTCAAGGGATATCCCGGCCAATATATCAATCACAACTTTTTCCAGGACGACTTCAGCGGCACCGTGTCGGGGCCAGCCCGTCTCCCCAAAACGTCTTTTGGACTCGACAAGACTTTCTTCTTTCTCTCTTACGAGCAACTCAACCTGTCACAACTGCCGCCGGCGACTCTCTTTTTTGTTCCCTCCTATAGCGTCCGTGCGCAGGCCCCCTCTGCTTCCTATCTTGTTTTTTTTGCGTCGCCGTTCACCACCTCTGAACTCTCTGCCGCAAATGGTCTTCCCAGTGGACTTTCCCCCGCGAGCAGTGAATACGATCCTCTCCCCGCGCATCTCAACGCGTCCAGTCTGCGCATCGACCACATCTTCACCCCGAAGCTATCGACCTTTGCTCGCCTCGGGGATACCCCCAGCAACAGCAACGAATATACCGAAATGCTTGAAAGAATCACCAATCGGATTCGGACACAGACGTTGACGTTTGGATTGAACTATCAGGCATCCTCAAAGATCAATTCCGAGCTTCGCTTTGGGATTGCACGGAACAAAATAAGCACTGAGTCTATTGCACAAAGCTCCAGACAGCGTTTGCTGATCTTCAATCAAACTCTTGGTCTATCGTCAGGGTGCCCCCTCATGACGGGAAGCGTTGACGTCGATGTTGTAGGGGTCGGTGACAGCCGCGTCTCCTCCGATTGCAACAGTAGCTCAATTGAGCAATGGAACACCCGGGATACCCTGAGCATCCAGGCTGGCCAACACCTGCTCAAGTTCGGATTCGATCAGAGGCATCTGGCCTCTCGTTTCACGCCGTCTGCGCTCTCCGTTCGCGCGTACTTATTTGACCGCCAGTCCATGGTCGATGGCCTCGCCTCCGAGGTCGCTATCTCGAGAAATGAACCGGCACATCCTGTCCTGAACCAGTTTTCCTTATTTGTTCAGGACGAGTGGAAGGCGACTCATTCTCTTACCGTATCTCTTGGCCTCCGATCGGAAGCAAACTTCGCACCTCATGGTGCTGACGGCGCTGACGCATACACAGCCTTTGGCGACGTGACGCATCCCGCGACACTATGGGTGGCACCGCGAGGCACGCCGTTGTGGAAGGGATCGTGGTTCAACCTGGCCCCGCGCCTGGGGGTAGCGTGGCTGTTGGATTCGCACCCTGAACGTGAGTTGGTTCTCCGCGTCGGATCTGGAGTGTTCTTTGATACGGGAGTCCAGCCGGCTTTACGAGCCTATACAGAAGCAGGGTTCCATACGACAACAACTCTGCAGAATGCCGCGCTCCCTTTGACGCCAGAACACCTGGCTACTGATACGAGTTTCGAACCGCCGTTTAGGGGATCGACCACCTTCGCATTCCCTCGCCACCTCCAACTGCCATACAGCCTCCAGTGGGATATCGCGCTTGAGAAAGCGCTTGGCAGAAACCAGACGCTGACTCTCTCGTACATCGGGTCTCATGGAGCGCGATTGCTCGAGGAACAACGGAGATATATCACTCCGATCAATCCTCAGTTCGGAAATATCTCATTCTTCCCGAATGGGATCACCTCGAACTATCAATCGCTCCAGACCAAGTTCCAACGCTCGATCGCCCAGGGCGTACAGGCTCTCGTCTCCTATACATGGGCTCATTCACTGGCATATGGATCGACAGATCCAGCATTTAGTCTCGTATACGGAAACTCGGACTACGATGTCCGGCATAATGTCGAAGGTGCAATCTCATGGGATCTTCCTCGGCCGAAACGAGAGATCCCCAGATATGTAATGGGTGGATGGAGCCTCGAAGGGCGGCTCATCGCACGAACAGGTTTTCCTGTCACTCTTCTTGGCAATCGCCTTCTCGATCCCATCACCGGCGAACGGTACTACAGCGGAGTCGACCTGATTCCCCACACGCCGCTTTATATTGACGCCCCACAGTATCCTGGAGGACGGGTCTTCAACGGGGGGCAGAATGCCACAAACCCCGCCTTCGTGCTCCCAGGCGAAAATAGTGCTGGAGATGCGCCGCGAAATATCGTTCGAGGCTTCGACGCTCTTCAGACCAACTTTGGCGTCCGCAAAGAGATTTCAATGAATGAGAAGATAACCTTCCAGCTTAAAGGGGAAGTGTTCAATATTCTGAACCATCCCAACTATGGCTACATTGATCCCACGGTCACCGATCTACTGTTCGGGCAGTCGACACGAATGCTGAACCAGAGCTTTGGCGGAACCGGCGCACTCTATCAACAAGGGGGACCCCGTTCCGTTCAGCTAGGCTTCCGAGCCGTCTTCTAATGGCATAAGCATCCACACCCGCAAAAACCCACATACCTCTCGAAAGTAGCTCGGTTGACGAAATCCCGGGTAGCGCCGTTCTCAGCCTCCCACTTCAAGAGGTGCTAATCCCTCTACTCTCATCCCTGTGCGTGCAGTAGTTCGGTCTTCGGCGCTCCAGCGGCGGCCACTCACATTTGAATCAGTTCTTCCCATTGATATCGCGAAGCGCGATCCCGACCGCACCATCAGCAGTTCGGCCGAAGTAAAAAGAGCGACAAATCACCTGTCCCCACAGTAAGCGATCAATTGTGTACAGATTATCGGCTTTTGGGCCGGGCTGTTCGCTAACTGCACAGTGAGGCTCGCGAACGGACAGTGGCTTCCGTCACACTCGTGCCCGGCGTTGTCTCTCAGACCCGAAATGCCGAGGTCCTCTTTGCGACAGGCGTCAACATCGACGGTTTACGAGTCGCTCTAAATCGTTCCATACGCAATATCACAAACAAACAGAGTGAGAATTGAATGCATTGGGGAATTGAAACTTGGTTTGACTACTTTGTAAGAGTTGCTGGAGGGACGCTGAACCGGCAGTCCCTGAAAGCGAAGACTCCATTCAAGCTGAAGGTAGCGATGCCCGATATCCTCGAGAACGCTGAGGCAACTACGAGACAATCCTCGTTAGTCCGCGGTCGGCGTTTCTCGCCTCGATTAGTGATAAATCGCCGATGCCCTCATCGCCTTCAGCTTAGGACGTCAAAGACGACGGTTTATGGAACGTTTTTGAACCGGCTTTTGACGCGAGTTGTAAATCCTCTAAATCGGACCATAACTCACGTCAAAAACAACTAGATTATGACATGATTTGTGATATCTTTTTGGCATGGTCATTGGATATGCTCGCGTTTCGACGGACGACCAGACGAACGCGGCCCAGCTCGCGGAGCTGAAGAAAGCCGGTTGTAAAAGGATCTACGAGGAGAAGCTGAGTGGCCGGAACGTGGACCGGCCCGAGCTGACTCGATGCCTTGACCGTCTCGATGAGGGCGACACCCTCATAGTGTGGCGTCTCGATCGCCTCGGAAGATCGTTAACCGATCTGTTGGAGATTGTGAATACTCTCCAGCGGCGCAAGGTCGCTTTCGTCTCGCTGAAGGAGAAGTTCGATACGAGTCATGCCGCAGGCCGCTTGATCTTTCACGTCTTCGCGTCGCTGGCCGAGTTTGAGAGGGAACTGATCCGGGAGCGAACCATGGCCGGGTTAGCGGCTGCTAAAGCTCGCGGGCGGCTGGGTGGGCGCAATCCAAAGCTTGCAAAGGACCAGATGAATAAGATTCGCTCACTGTGGGATGGCAATCAGTATTCGAAGCAGGAACTTGGAACAATGTTTAGTGTGTCGAAGTCCACCATTGACCGGATCGTAAGGCCGGGACCGGTAAAGCTGAGGGTTGAAGCAAAGGCGCGGAAGCCGAAAAGAACCACGATCAGGCCCAGGGGAGGGAAGTGATGCGAGTAATTTGCACTGGCCGCGGGTTCGATGTTGAGGGAGAAGTGATCGGCGGTGAGGACTTCGATCCGATCAGTGGTAGATGCGATCTTGATTCTACTTTCACCGTCCGGTGTGATGATGGAGCGTTATTCCAGGTACACGGCTGGATGGTTGAGGTTGCGGCAGTCGAAACGCGGCGCGTTATGGTCATGTGAGCGATGAAGAAAAAGCCTATTCAACGTGCGATTTGCTGTCCCTGTGGGTGCGAGAAGATCCTTGCATTGGGACTTTGCGCCCATCGCTAGCTATGCTTCGAACGGCGGCGCGATGTTAGTGCCTCAGGCAACCAAGGGCGATGACTCCGTGACCTGGATTGGCCAGAGATCGTGTCGACTCTTCTCGTCCACCTTGCGCCGCCAGCGGAATATGGGTGAACTCGATCGAAGGTCCGGAATTGGCTTTGTGCGACTGGCAACCGTTCAGCGCAATGCAGAGAACCAGCAGCAGCGACTGCTGCAAGAAAGCTGGGACCAACAGTCGTAGTTGCATGTGTGACCCTATAAAAGACTGCCAGATGCGCGAGGTGAGAGGCACCCTCCAGGGTGCTTGGACCGAAATCTTACCGCACTGAGCCCCGGTATGCACCTTCAACGAGGTCCGACCACTGGCTTTTCGAAGTGACCTAATTAGTCCTGGTCCACAGCGACACTGGAGACCGAATCTTCGATGGCTCTGCCCACTGATTGCGGGCGAGCCACAGGCAAACCGGACTGTATGGTCCGCCGCCTTGTCGCAAGCGAAAAGTGAGAGTGACAGGTTGGTCTGCGCAAATGTATGCGGCCTTCGTTGGAGCAGTAGCTCCTGGCCAGGATGGAATGCGCCGCGCTCTTTCCCCATTAGTAATGCAGTCTCCGCTCGCGGCCGAGGCGCTGCTGGAGCGGCACGGGGTTGAGATCTCGCGTGAGACGCTGCATAAGTGGATGGTCGGTGACGGCTTGTGGCTATCGCGCAAGCAGCGCAGAAGCTTCCGCTACGACGCGAGTCGTACGGCGAGCTAGTGCAGATCGACGGTAGGTTGTGCGTTGCGATCGACTCCGGCCCACTCTTCCAGCTCTGCTCCTATTCCAACAGAAATTTCTTGCGACGCCTTGCTTCGCAACCACTGACGAACCTTTCCGTGCAATGCTGCGAAGGCGGACCGCGTGTTCCATAAAAATGTAATAGTCCTGCAACCGGTAAAACTCATCACATAATGGAGTGAACGCTCACTCCATTTACTATTGAGATTGCGCGAGACGGAGAAAAGATGCGACAAATTAGAACTGCGTTTGGATTTCAGTCCACAGCCGAGGATGTGGTAAAAGGCATAGACCTCTGTGGCAAGCGTGCTATCGTGACCGGCGCTTCGTCTGGTATTGGTGTAGAAACCGCTAGAGCTCTAGCCATTGCGGGGGCCGAGGTCACGCTTGCTGTCCGAAACACGGAGACAGGCAGTGCAATTGCGACACAGATAGCCCATGCAGTAGGTAACTCAAAGATAGTGGTTAAACAACTTGACCTCTCCAACCCGGCCTCTGTCAAAGCTTTCGTTGCCGACTGGAGCGGTGCCGTTCATATTTTGATCAACAATGCCGGAATTATGGCCACTCCGCAGTTGGAGCGAACCGCAGAAGGATACGAACTTCAGTTCGTCACTAACTTTCTTGGACATTTCGCGTTATCCGTGGGCCTCCACAATGCACTTGCGTCGGCCAATGGTGCCCGAATCGTCTCATTGAGTTCCAGCGCAAACCTGATCTCGCCCGTTCTTTTCGACGACTTGCATTTTCGGTTTCTCCCATACGATCCATTCATCTCTTACGGTCAATCGAAGACGGCAAACGTCCTGTTTGCGGTCGAGGCGACGAAGCGTTGGATGGATGATGGTATTTTCACGAACGCGCTCAATCCCGGAGCAATCCCAACGAATCTTCAGAAGCACACCGGAGGACTCAAGACGCCTCCAGAACGCCGGAAGACGGCCCAGCAAGGAGCCGCCACCTCTGTGTTATTAGCTGTGTCGCCGCTTCTGGATGGCATTGGCGGGCGCTATTTTGAGGATTGCAACGAAGCCGCCATCGTCTCCGAAAAGCCAAAAGATTTCGGTGGAGGGGTAGCTCCTTATGCTCTCGATCCTGACAATGCAGCGCGGCTCTGGAGAATCGCTCAGACCCTTGTCTCTTAGCTTATCTTCACTGGATCCGATCCCACTAGAATGAGAATGGAGATTTGCTTTTCCTGAGGAGTGAAATGGCATCGAGGAAGGAAACAGATACAAAAGACCGGATTTTGGAGGTGGTGCTCGACCTGATTGCAGAGCGGGGGTTCCATGACGCACCGATCTCTGAGATTGCGAAGCGTGCTGGAACAGGACCGGGGCTGATATACCACTATTTCCCGAGCAAAGAGTACCTCATCCATCAGGTCTATCTTCGTGTCAGAACGATCAAGCGACAGGCTCTTACTGAAGGCTATTCAACCGAATTGTCAACCGAAGAAGCCTACACTCAGCAGTGGATCCAGGCCTATCACTTCTATAAGAAGCACACGCGAGAGGCCAGATTCCTGGAACAGTATGAGAATTCTCCGTACTGCGTTGCGGTTCCCGATCTGAAGTCCGCGGATTACGATGACAATCTGCTTTATTTTATGTCTTCATTTAGACCGAAAAAGGCAGGCGGGGTTTTGGCTGATTTACCTCCTGAAGCTCTTCATGCGATGTCCTTTGGTTTGGCACTCAAGCTTGCGAAGAGCAAAGACTTTCATAAGCCCGCAATGCTGAAACGAATTGCCGCGGCATCATGGCGCGCACTCACAACCGAATAGGCTAGATCGCTTTTTGTGAAGAGGATTTATTCAAGCTCGGCTCAGATATGGAGTGAGCGCTCAGTCCATTCTCCAAAACCTACAGGATTACGACGATGAATGAGTTCGAATTCAAATCCGATGCAGCGCCGACTCATTGCAGCCAAACTGGGAGCGAACGACGAACAGACTATGGGCGGATTGTAGACGGCGTTCCGGGTTGCATTTTGGTGGCCGATGCCGAAGGACAAATTGTGTACGCGAACAGGGTCGCCGTGGCTACCTTGGGCCGTCCGTTGCCTCGTGACACATCGTCACCACGTCACTCTCCACGATTCTCCTCGGCATCTTGCTATATCCATTGCTTATTCTTACGCTGCGTGAGCGGGCAGACATTACACTCCCACCTCCTGCCAAAATAGGCGCAGTCTGGTGTGAATCTGGCGGACACGAAGTAGCGAAACGCACTCACGCAAAGCTGCGACTTTGCCTCAATACAACGTCATGCTATCGAGCTACAAGCCGCCTGACAATTACATGTTTTTATTACGAAACCACTGGTTTCGTTCTTAACTATGTTTAATCAGATGCTTGTCAGAACTCTGAAGAGCCCGATATTTATGTTTGCGGTCCACCGAAGATGATTGAAGCGGTGGAGGCAGTGGCGCAGCAGCATGGGCTAGCGGATCGGGTGATCTCAGAGCGTTTGTAGCTCTGGCTCTGAGAACCCTGTTCAATGCCCTCCGACTGCAGGCTCATTGCGCTTTCTGGGGCAGCACAATGGACGTGTTGCCTTATTTGGGGCAACTGAGAAACTCGGCGGAACTTGCAGCGCGCACTTCTTCTCTAGGGCTATTCGCGATTTAGTAAGCGGCGAGCCTGTTGTGGCGGCATTTTGCCGTCTGCCCAGACGGATAGCCTCACTCGCATCGACTGAACGCCACGGGCCGCCAGGCAGACAGCCGTCGCCAGGAACCCGTGAGACGATGGCAGAGCGCAGCGGGCATCAACCCTTTTTGAATCATGACCTCGGTCGCCTTGATGACGGCCTTCACCGAGTCGCCCTTTTTGAGGTCCGTCGCTTCGGCAATCTTCTTGAATAGATCTGTTACTTCGGGGATCGGAACGCCTAACCCTTTACTTGATCAACCAGATGAATTCCCTGCGATCGGTAAGCCCGAATTGGCTGTGAACGTGCTCTTATGAGCGGCAGGAGCCAGACCGACTCGGAGCCGTATGTCTGAGGAGGATAGATCGATGGCTACAGTCATTGAGTTTTACAACCCGAAGCGATTCCCGGAACCGTTGACGCGAACTTCTGTTGAATACCGCGCGAAAGTAATCGAGTTTTCAACACAAACCCACCACGATTGCTGTGGACGCAGAGCTGACAGAACCCGTGAGGGAAACGGAACCTGTCTCCATTGAAAACCGACCCGCCGAGGAAGTAGAGAAATCGAGGTAGAGAATCATGCCAGAAAGTCTGACCCAATCCGTACCACCGACGCAGATCGCGAATAACATCGGGATCGCAACCATCAGCAATCCGCCAGTGAATTCACTCAGCAGCGGCGTTTGCGAGAAGCTGCTCGCGTCCTTCGACGAGTTTGAGAAAGCCCGTGTCCGCGTCATCATCATTGGTGCGGATCCAAACACGAAGATCTGGTCTGCCGGTCACGACATCCGCGAGATACCGCTCGACGGGCACGACGCCGTGACCTGGACGACAGGATTTGAACAAGTCCTTCATCGCATCCGGAACTGTAAGGTGCCGGTGATCGCCATGCTTCACAGCAGCGTCTGGGGCGCGGCCTGTGACCTGGCCGTGACTTGCGATCTCGCCATCGGAACACCCAAAACAACTTTCGCCATTACTCCTGTCAAGTTGGGGATCTCCTATAACACGGCCGGGATGTCGCATTTCCTGGGAGCGTTGCCCCTGCACATCATTAAAGAAATGGTCTTCACGGGCAATCCCCTCTCGGCCGAAGACGCCTATCGCTTCGGCCTGCTCAATCGCCTCGTGAGCCCCGAAAAGCTGGAGTCGACGACGATGGAAATTGCGCAGACAATCGCCAGCCGCGCGCCTCTGGCGGTTGCGGTCGTCAAGGCAGAGCTGAGCAGCCTGAGCAGGGGCGCCTCCATGAGCGCCGACGAGTACGAGTTTATTCAAGGAGAACGGCGAGCCGCATTCTTCAGCGACGACCTAAAAGAGGGCGTCAAGTCGTTTTTTGAGAAGCGAGCGCCTGTTTTCCAGGGCAAGTGATCGCGGGAAGAAACGAGGAAACCATGAGTAGCTACGGACGATATCCCATCCGATCTGCCGAGGAAGCAGCCGAGCTGATTCCCCACGGCGCGTCCCTGGGCATTGGTGGATTCACTGATCCCGGCTGTCCGCATGCCGTGCCGCGAGCGCTCGCAAAGCGCGCTTGCGGATTTCACGCGCGCGGCGAGCCGTTTCAGGTCCGGCTCCACACTGGCGCCGAGGCCGGGCCCGACGTTGACGTGGAACTTGTGCAAGCAGATGCGGTGAGCTTTCGTATGCCTTTCCAGGGTGAGAAACCCTGCCGGGATGCGATCAACCAGGGAAAAATCGATTTCACGGACGTTCATCTCTCTCACTGCTCGCAACAGCTCTTCGAGGGATTCTTCGGCAAGATCGATTTTGCCGTGATCGAAGCCAGTGACATCTCGGACGACGGACGCGTCTACTTCACGACCGCCATCGGCAATGGTCCTACCTACCTACAATTGGCCGAGAAGGTCGTAATTGAGATAAACCGGCATCACTCGCCGCGCGTCCGCGAATTCAGCGACATCGTCACTCTTCCCCTGCCGCCTCATCGCGAGCCCATCCCCATCCGACACCCCCTTGACCGGATCGGTGCTAACTTCGCCCTGGTTGATCCCGCCAAAGTTGTCGCCATCGTCGAAACGGATGAACCGAGCACGCGTTTGCCGCCACGCCCGCCCGACGCGGTGAGCAAGCAGATCGCCGAACACCTCGTTCAATTCTTTCTGGAGGAACTGGCTGCGGGCCGTCTGCCGCGCGAGTTCCTACCGCTGCAGAGCGGAGTGGGAAACGTCGGAAACGCCCTCATCACAGGTCTTGGCGAGAATCCTGAGCTGCCTGCGTTTACTGTATACACCGAGGTTTTCCAGGACTCGTGTGTCGAGCTCATGCGCTCCGGGCGGCTGACCGGCGCCAGTTCGACCGCCCTCACCGTGTCCGAAGCCAAGCTCAAGGAAATCTATGACGACTTCGATTACTTTGCCTCGCGGATCGTGCTGCGCCCTCAGGAAATCTCC
>NZ_JQKI01000126.1 GCF_000745965.1 Edaphobacter aggregans DSM 19364
AGTTTCGCGTATTCACGAACGACCCACCAGACCGCTTTCTCACTGAGGCGGTTACCCCAAACGTGGCCGGTCCTGCTGACACAGCGGAAGATGATTCCAGTGTCGATACCGGCGATAGCAAGCCATGAGTCAATAGCCACCTTCACCCAGGCCGGGACGGGAACGGTACGGACGTGCCCGCCCTTTCCGAACAGGTCGACGATCGCCCAGTGGCCGTCTCGTTGCTGAAGATGGCTTACGGTGAGCCGAGTGAGTTCCGATCGACGTAGACCGCAGCCCAGGAGTACGGCCAACATCGCGTAGTTCCTTTTGCCTTTTACTGAAGCCCGGTCGGGAACGCCAAGCAGCTCTCTTCCCTTTATCTCGGTCACGCAGCAGTTCAATAGCACGACCTCGATGGGAAGACTGACATTGAGTGTGCTCCTGTCCTTTGCGCAGTTTGAGCGGGAGGTGATGGGAGAACGTATCCGGGATAAGATCGCTGCCTCGAAGCGCAAGTGCATTTGGATGGGTGGAGTCTGCCTATGGGCTATCGTCACCCTATCGTGAATCCAGAGGAGGCTCAACGGCAATTCAGGCGCCTGCTTGCCCAGCCAGTCGGCCAGTTCCTTTACAATTCCCTTCCCCCAGTCAGCATCGGTGACTGCAAAGACCTTCTTCTACGGCACTACGTAGTGTCGGTTGACCAAGGTGTGCGTATCGAGCGCCCATATGAATAATCTTGTGACCGCGAGTTCCTGGCATAAAGTAGAGCCACCAGCGCCAGACTTGTAAGCTGGCCGGGGTCCGTGTTCTCACTTGCTATCTAATGACGAAAGCCTCTGCATCATGGCGAACAGGAAGGCGGTGCTCAGCCCGAATAAGAGCCACCCGTTCAGCGACTCCATTGCGCCCATGAGGTGCCAGCGGTCTTCCAGCTGCAGGTTCGCGTGGCCATAGCTTGTAATCGCGTTCAGCGAGTAAAGCATTGCTACCTGATAATCAGGCAGGCTTTGAGAAATCGATACGCAAGCGCCCAGAGAGCGGCCTCCATTCCGTGCAGGGCCGCCGCCGACAAGGTCATGCCAGAGGTGATCGTGAGAAACCTGGCCCTGTGGTGGCGGCAAAGAACGGGATGGCTGAAAGCCCGAAGCGCCGTCTGCCTTACCATCCATAGGCCCGACGTGTGGATGAGGACAGTCAACACGGTCAATAGCAATCCCCATGCCCATTCGGCCACCCACGTAGAGTGCTCCGTTATAAAGAAGCTGGAAACACATCGGACGATCATGATTAACGCCCCCGTCAATCGAGCTCTTGACGACCGCCCTGTCCGTGCGTCAGTGGGACAGTTCAATTCCTGCGCGTCGGGCGGCGATGGCCCCTTCCCCTTTTGCCTGCCGTTCGAGCATGCGGCGTTTCAAGGTCTCATAGATCGGTTCGCTGTCCAGCATCATGGTTATCAACATCGCCATCAGCGAAGCCGAAAGGAGCGGGAGCGTGAGATCGCCACGTCCTGTCATCTCTACCGCCAGCACGATTCCAGTGAGCGGCGCGCGTACACAGGCGGTAAACAGCGCGGCCATGCCGACCACAGCACAGGCGAAGGGAGTGATACCCAGCGCGGGCAGGAAGTGGTTCAGCACCTCGCCAAAAAGCGCGCCGAAGGAGGCCCCTACCACCAGCATCGGCGCAAAGAGTCCTCCGGGGCAACCTGCGGCGTATGACCACGGGCCGATGGCAAAGCGCAGCAGGAAGATTCCTGCAAGAGCGGCAGTAGTGAATCGCTGTGTCAGTATTGCTTGGGTGAGGTTGTCTCCCCCGCCAATCATCGCCGGTGCAAACCACCCCACCAGTCCGACCACGGCCCCTATAAGCGCTGCACGTTGAACGGATGATACCCGGGCAAAGCGATCACAAAGACGAAGCAGACCGATAATGGTCGAGTTGTAGAGTGCACCACCGGCTCCCAGCAGCAAACCGAGAACGAGGAAGGGCCAGCCCTCCCACACGGTGGTCAGGCTGACCTGGCGGACCATGAAATCAAAATGATTGCCAAGAATCAGTCGCATGATCCACACAGCAAAAGTCGTGGCGGCAAGGGTGGCAACGAGCAGCCAGGGAGTGAAGCTGGACGTCAGTTCTTCGAACACGAAGACTGAGCCGCCGATGGGAGCATTAAAGGCGACTGCCAGACCAGCACCGGCCCCGGCCGCCTCAATTACTCGTCTATCCTCGTCCTGCTTCACCAGCAAGCCCGAGACCACACCGGAGAGTGAGGCGCCCATTTGCACCGTTGGACCTTCGCGACCGAGCGCCAGTCCGGAACCGATGGCCAGGAAGCCCCCGAAGAACTTAACGGGCAGAATGATGGAGGCGCGCAGCATCGGCTTGACCTCGCCGGCGAAGGTTGCTTCCACACGCTGCACGCCGCTGCCTTCGGCCTCGGGAGCGAACCTCGCCACCATCAGACGCGCCACAACTGCGCCAATAATTCCAAGCGCCACTGGTGCCAGCCATCCGAGATAAGGCCAGGCATGCGCCCAGACTACGAGGGCGTAGCGCAAATCGTCGGCTTTGCTCAGCAGGATACGGAAGGCGCTGCCAACCGCGCCGATCATCAGCCCGGTAAGAAGAGAGGCTACCGTGATTCGCACTGCACGGTAATCCAAAACTGCGGTGGCATATCCTCCGCCTCGCAGCACGAAGCTGATTCGGCGACGCATGGCGACGATGGCTGTCCTCCCTTTATGTTCCCTCTCGAAGCGCTAGCGTGGGATCTCTCCCATTGCGCGTTTCAGTTCGCCTTGTGCCAACGACAATCCCAAGTTCGCTTCGAGCAGAGAGGCTTTGGCCGAACTCGTCTTTGCAGCCGCCTCGGCGTGGGCGGAGGCGAGGGCCTTATTCTGCTCGACTTGGCGTTCTGCGACCCGGGCCGCTTCTGTTCGCGCCTTCAAGGCTTCCTCTGCCACTGTCACCAAGCTTTGCATCTGTTCAACCTTGTCATAGGCGATCTCAACCTGAACTGTGACCTCATCCTCCACATTGGTGAGATTGAGTTCCGCTTTGGAAAGCATTGTGCGCGATTCGTTGATCTCTGCGTTGCGGCGTCCGCCCTCGAAAAGGTCGTAGGTGAATATGACTCCAAAGGTGCCGAAATTGTGCACGAGGAACGGGATCCCGCTCTGATAGCTATGTCTGGCAAATATGCTCAGATCTGGGATAAATTTGTCTTTCGCTGCCGCCAGTCCCGCCTTGGCTTTTTCGACTGCCTGCTGGGCTGCTCGTATCTCGGGGCTCTGCTCGCGTGCGGTGCGGACGCACTCGTCGCGCGCGGGAATTGATGCAGCGGCAACGGAGGGCTCTTCCCTTAGCTGTAATTGTGTTTTCAACGGCAGGCCCAGCAGGTGATTTAGCTCAAGAGTCAGATCGCGGATCTGCAGGTTTTGCGTCAGGACCGTTTGTTTCGCGCCGAGCAGCGCCGCGTGGCTCTCCAACGCTACGACCTCCAGCGCGCTCCCCTGTTCGACGGAGCTTGTGTTCTCCCGGAGCTTTACCTGCGTCGCGTCCTCCTCTTGTTTTGCCGCCTCTCGCATTAGTTGGGCGATCAAAATTCCGTAGTATAGCTGTCTGACCTTCAGCGCGATATCATTTTGCGCCTGGTTTACCTGGATCTTCGCGGAGTTGATGTCGGCCGTGGCGGCGCGGTTTTCCTGGTGGATCTTGAACATCTGCGTCAAAGGCTGCGACAGTCCGGTGCCGCTGGTGTAGGCTGTAAACGTTCCCTGGCCGATGACCTCGGTCTTGGCGGGGATCGGCCCTGTGGTCCCGTAAACCCCGAGGGCCCCCTCCGGAACCACCAATTGCTGCAGCTCGGTCACATGGAAAGCAGTGGACTGGTTTGTTATCCGCGGAAAATAATCGGCACGAGCGATCTTTTTCTTTTGCTCGCTGTCGACGACCGCAAGTTGCGCCATCTTGAGGCTTCGGTTTTGTTTGAGGGCGAGATCGATGGCCTGTGACAGCGTCAACTCCATCGCAGGATTGCCTTGAGCGGACGCGATTCCCAAGAGGCCAAGATGCAATGACGCGCCGATAACGATGAGCATGAGTCTTGCCGAGGATCGTCGTTTCGGGTTCAGCTGCATATCGAGGTCCTTTCAGTTTGCTCAATCCGCCTTTGCGGCTGCTACAACCTTCCGGAACTGTGTTGGAACGCGCGACACGCACGCGACGACAATCAGACAGCAGGCAGCCGACCAGGCGGCCAGCGTGAAACTGTCCGTGATGGCGAGTGTGAACGCTTGCCGCCGCACCTGCAGATCTAAGATCTCTAAGGCTCTTCCGATCGCCATGTTGGCCCCAGTCGAATGGGGGTCCATTGCCGTACTCAATGAGAACAGGCGCTGCCGTGTCGCCGTGTCGCCCAGCTGCACTCCAAGACCCAAAATGTTCGAGTGGAATTGCTCGCGCACGGAGAGAAAGTGCACCATGAACGCGGTCCCTATCTGACCGCCGAAGAGGCGCACCGTCTGGAAGAACCCACCAAACGTCAGGCTGTCGAGCGGGTGCCTGAGGGCGCCGCTGTTAACTAACTCAAGTATGATGGCGCCCACCAAAGCGTTGAAGGCGAGCGCCAGACCAACGGACATGACCGCCTGCGAAGGCAAGAAGTTGGCGCCCGACCATGCTGAGGAAAGTTGCGCGTTCATCAGGCAGGCGACCGCTATCAGAGTGAAGCCTGCAGTCAGGATCAGCCGGGCGTCGATGTACCTCAGCAGATACATTGCAAGTAGCCCGAAGATGCACTGAGGCAGGCCTGCCCAAAGCATCACCGGCCCGGTTTGCAGCGGGAGATAGCCTTGGACGGCTCCGAGATAGTTTGGTAGCAACAAGAGCGTCGCCAGCAGGTCGAATTCGAAGAAGACTACGGTCAACCCGAGCAACACTATGTTTCGCCGCATGAGGAACTTTAAATTGACCAGCCCGTGTCGCAGTCTCAGGCGGCGAAAAAAGGCCGCCAGCAACAGAAAGAGTCCGGTAACGACCAACGCAATGATCGTCGCGGAGTTCATCCAATTCAGCCGCTGCCCCTGCGCGAGCGCTATATACATCAGCGCAAACCCGAGGCTCACATAGAAAAAGCCTTCCCAGCTCGGTTTGGGCTGTCCCTCTTTGGGTTTTGGCAACGGCTGCCAAGGGATGCCAAAGTAAATAAGCACCATCATGACTGGCGTGAGTACCGCGCTGTTCCAGAAGATCCAATGCCATGACAAGTGATTCATGTACCAGGCTTCGAGCGAAGTTGTGATGTTCAATGTAATGACAACGTCCATGGCGTACACCGCGATCCCCAGCAGTACATACTTCATGGGCAGGTTGCGCAGAACAATAGACAGCGTGAGTGGGTAGAATGTCCCCGCCGTAAGACCCGCAAACACCAACAGCGCCAGCATGATCGGCAAGCTTCCAGCAAATGGCAGGAGGACGCTGACGAGCGTGAACAGGGCCCCGCACGCCAGCAGTACCCGGCGCACGCCGAACAGACCGCCCAGATATACAGAGAATGGACCGATGAACATCATCGCGGCATTGAACGCCGTACCCAGCCAGGAGGCATTGTCCACACCGAGGTGCAAAGCGCCGCGCAAGTCCGCCAGACCCACGCTGAGCAACTGTCCGGCGCATTTTGAGATCATCGCCCCAAAGAGCACGCCGAAGACGCCCAATATCGGATGGGTCGTAACGGCTGAAGCGACTGTAGCGGACGCAGTAGGCGTCGATCGCGACGAAGAAGCAGGAGGAGTGCTCAAGATTGAGGGCCCTCCGCATTTGCATTCTTGTCCGAGGACCTTCCTGAAGCATGGATTGTCACCTCCGTGGACAGCCCCGGCCGCAACCTGCCTTGCAGCGGATGTCCCGGATCCAGCGCAATCTTCACTGGTATTCGCTGCACGACCTTGGTGAAATTTCCCGTGGCGTTGTCGGGAGGCAGAAGCGCAGACTGCGAACCGCTGGCCGGCGCGATCTGTACCACCTTCCCGTGCAGCACGACACCTGGAAAGGCGTCGATCTTGATGTCGGCTACATCTCCCTTTCGGATGTTGGTCAGTTGCGTCTCCAGGTAGTTGGCTAGGATCCACACGTCGCCCCTGACCAGCTCGACCATCTGCATGCCCGGCGTGACCAGCTGCCCTTCCTGCACATCGCGCTTGCCGACCTCGCCGTTGGCGGGCGCGGTGATGCGAGTGTAGCTGAGATTGACTTCGGCCACGGTGATTGCCGCCTTTTTTGCTTGAATGTCCGCCCTGTAGAGTGCGTCTCGGCTGTCGAGTGCGGCGAGCTCCCGCTTCTCGGCCTCGATCTGCACCCGGCTGCTCGTCAGCGCGGCCTGCGCCCGGGCCAAGTCACCCTGACGGCTGGCCAGCAGTCCAGAGTTGCTCTCCGCGTTCGCTACCGCGGACTGAAGCTGCTGCAGCGTCGTCGCCTTGGAGGCCAACAGCGCCTCCTGGCGTTTGCGCTCAAGTGCCGTCCGCTCGACGTCCGGCTGCGTGGAGGCAATGCCAGCTCGCGCGGTGCTGACCGCCGCCTCCGCCTCGGCGACCATCGCCTCCGCGCTTTGGATCTTGACTTCCTGGATTCTTTTCGCTGCCTGGTTGTCTTCGAGCGCCGCCTGCGATGCGGCTAGTGCCGCCTTTGCCTGCTCCACGATCGCGCGATAGTCGTCGTCGGCGATTTCAACCAGCACCTGGCTGGCTTTCACCGTGTCGAAGTCTTCGACCTTCATCTTCCGCACCGTTCCAGAGATACGGGTGCTCAACGGGGTCATGTCCGCCTGGACATAGGCGTCGTCGGTCCGTTGCTCGGCGCGACCGCCGAACCACGAGGTCCACCGGCCACTGATCACAAAAAACAATAGCGCGGCGACAACCAGAACTATCAACGGAATGACTGCCGCTCGTTTCGACATTGCTTGAGTCTCCTTTAAGGCCAATGATGCAAGACGTTACGGAAGACGCCGCCCCATCGCGCTAATGAGCACCGCGGTAAGAAGAGAGGCCACCGCGATTCGCACCGGACAGTAACCCAAAACCGCCGTGTCGTTCCTTCAGCCCAGCAGCACAAAGCTGATTCGGCGAGCCCATGCAGAAGGCTTTGTCTTCTCGGCGAGTCAACGGGCACTCTGCCCACTCATCGAAGGGAGATCCTCGCTTTCCGTTTTGTCCCAGTCGATGCGGCTCACATCGGCACGGTCCAATATTTGAATTGCCCGCGACCTGCCGAAATAGTCCCAGGCCCAATTAATGAAGGCTTCCACCCTCTCCCGGACACCTGACATCAGTAGCGCATGTACGCCAATCCACGCAGCAAAGGCGATGGGACCCTCGAGTTCATGCCTTTTCTTTCCGACCGCCGCCACCGCCGCGTTGCGCCCGATCATCGCCATGATTCCCTTGTCGTGATAGTGAAACGCAGTTCGAGGTTCGCTCGCGATCTCGGCCAGAATGTTCTTCGCGGCCCAGGCCCCACTCTGCTGTGCCACAGACCCCAGTTGCGGCAGGGACTCGTCTTCAGGGCTGGGAATATTCGCGAAGTCGCCCAATACGTAAACACCTGGGAAGCCATCAACCGTGAGGTCCGGCCGCACATCAATCCGTCCGCCATGCCCGCGCGGTAGCCCTGCACTTGCCGACAAAGGTGAGGCCGATAACCCGCCTCCCCAAATCACTGTGCGTGTTTGAATCGACGTGCCGTCGGAAAGTAGCACGTGATCGGGAGCCACTTCTTTCACTCCTATACCTAACCGAAGTTTGACCCCTTTCTTTTGGAGTACCCGTGAGGCATAATCGTGGGCCTCTTCTGAAAAGGCTCCCAGAAGAGCGTGCCCATGGTCGACCAGATAGACCTGTGCGTGTTTCACTGCGAGGTCGGTGTATTCGCGCGTCATGGTTAACCTGATCATGTCAGCCAACGACCCGGCCATCTCGACACCTGTAGGTCCTCCACCGACGATCACGAAATTTAGCGCACCTTGCTCTGCTAGTTTCGGTTCCCGGTCTGAGTCCTCGAAAACGGTTAGGATTCGGGAGCGCAACTGTTGGGCTTCTTGGATCGAATAGAGTGGAAACGCATTTTCTTTCGCACCGGCCGTGCCAAAGAAGTTTGCTTGCGATCCTGCCGCCAACACGAGGAAGTCTCCCTGGTAGCTCTTGCCGTCTCGGGTAGTCACCGTGCGTGTCTTAGGGTCGGCCGCGGTCACCTCTGCCATTTTCACTTCGACATTGGCACGGCGACGAAGAGAATGACGAAGGGAAGTTGCGATGTCGTCTGTACCTATCGCCGCCGTGGCAAGCTGATACAGCATGGGCTGGAACTGGTGATAGTTGTTCTTGTCAATCAGCGTGATCCGGACGTCATTCGTCTTGGCCAGTGCGCGAGCGCAAGCCAACCCGGCGAAGCCGCCGCCCACAACCACGACGTGCGCTTTTGGACCTTGTGCATTCAATGCATGACCTCCTCCCCAGTCGGCGTAACTATCACCGTGATTCTGGCTCACCTCGCAGTAAAGCGGGCGTTGAAGGCTATGGGCCTTGAAAGGCCGTGTGGAGGCTCATTATCTGATCCGCAACTTAACCTGTCAACCATCAAAAGTGATAGGTGACCCGACCTTTAGCTTCGAATGTGTTGGTCGAACTGACTGTCGGTTTCAGTATTACGTCTTGATGACGTGGACATACCCGAACAAAATTGTCATGAAGGGTAATTCAAGAAGGACGAGGGATGAGCTTGAGCCACGGCCCAAGCTCATCAGCGCCCTAGGATTAGCAGAGCTTTAGTTGCTGGCCGATGTCGCCAGCGTACGCCCAGCCGCACGTCGCGCGTCGGTCACATGGCCGCGATGCATGGTCTGATGGCATTAGTAGTGGGAGTTGGTGGCTTATTTCTTGCTGTTGCCGGATTGAGATTTTCAAAATTGATTGAAATATAGAGGACGGGCATCAAGACGACCAAAGTCTTCTCCCTTCCTGCCTAAGCTGCCTTACGGAAGGTGAGATTGACGCGATATGCGCCCACCGATGGATGGGCGCCCATCTTGAGGGGCATCACGCCATGGTACCGTAGCCGCGCCGGGTCGCCCCAGACCACCACATCACCGTGGGCGACGGGAACCCGAATCGTCTTGTCGGCGCGCTCATCTCCTCCGAATAAGAACACAGCTGGGAGGCCGAGTGAGACAGAGACGATTGGCTGACCGAAGTCACGTTCGTTTTTGTCCTGATGCAGAGTGAGCCTGGAGCCTGGTTCGTAGCGATTGACGAGACACGCATCGGGGGCGAATGCGGGAAAGCCAGCCTCTTTTGCCGCAGTGGTGGCCAATTCCATGAAACAATCCGGCATTTGCGGCCAAGGTCTTTGACTTTCAGGGTCATTGGCGTCGTAACGATAGCCCGATCTGTTCGTCACCCAGCCGAGAGCGCCGCAGTTGGTCATCGCTACGGACATGCGAAATCCTGCAGGCGTGACCATGTGACGGAACAATGATTTCTCGACCACTCCGTCCAATGCTTTTAGCAGCGCGACCTCGGCAGGCAAGGCGAAGCCATGCAGGATCGCAGTGCCAGGCCCAAGGCTGTCATTCGAGAGCTCGTGTTCCGAGATTTCTCCAAAAAGGTTCAACGTCATCGCGCTCCTATGTAGCGTCGTGGAAGATGATGCCCGCTGTATGACGCCGTCCTGAGCGCAGTCGGCTGACGCCATGCCGCAGGTTGACCCGATACGTGCCGCGCGTTCCCTGTACCGGACGATGATGTACCGCGAAGGCCACAGCGTCACCTTGGCGCAGCGGAACCACCTCTGGCCGCGACTGCATGCGAGGACGTTGTTCGGTAAGTACGAATTCGCCTCCGGTGAAATCCCTTCCCGGCTCCGACAACAGGATAGCTACCTGTATTGGGAAGACATGTTCACCGTAGACGTCCTGGTGCAGACAGTTGTAATCACCTTCGCCATATTGCAGAAGCAATGGCGTGGGTCGGAGCTGTCCTGCATTATGGCATCGTTGGAGGAATTCGTGGTGCTTGTCGGGATAGCGTACATCGATGCCCATAGCGATATTCCAGCCGTTGGCGACAGGTGCGAGACGCGAATAGAGCGCCGTCCGAAGCTCCTGAATCACCTGGGGCAGCGGATAGCTGAAGTATTTGTACTCACCGCGCCCAAATCCATGTCGCCCCATGACAACACGGCTGCGAAAGAGGCCATCCTCTGGATACACGCCGGCAAGTGCCTGGCATTCCTCGCGAGATAGAACGCCTGGGAGCAGCGAGCTGCCCTGCTCGTCCAATTCTTTGCCGATACGCTGCCAGCCGAGAGGGTCGACGCGTGGTACGGCTTCCTCGGGCGTGAATTCCCCCGCATCTCTGTTCGTGCCGGCGGCGGTCACATCGGTGAAGAGGGTACTCATGCGTGGGCCTCCCGGTCGAGAAGTACACGTTTTCGTTCCACTCCCCAGCGATATCCTGAAAGAGCGCCGTCGTTCCTGATAACACGGTGACATGGAATTGCAACAGCCAGCGTATTAGCTCCGCAGGCCTGGGCCACTGCCCGAACTGCCTTTGGCATGCCGATCTGCTTGGCGATGTCCGCGTAGCTTGCGGTCGAGCCTACAGGTATCTGTTGCAACGCCTTCCACACTCGCTGTTGGAATGCGGTGCCCCGGATGTCGAGAGGAAGATCGAGGCCAACACCTGGCTTTTCGATCAGACCGACCACCTTTGCGACCAGGTCCTCATAGCGACTTTCGTCACCGATTAGGTTCGCTTTCGGAAATTGGTCTTGCAGGTCGTGAATCAACAGGGCCGGATCTTCGCCGAGGAGAATGCAGCACACTCCACGCTCGCTCTTGGCCACCAGGATCGACCCTAGCGAGCATTCGCCGATCGCGAAGTGGATGTCCGTGTTAGCGCCTCCTGCGCGGAAGTTCGACGGGGTCATACCTAATACCGCATTGGATGTCTCGTAGAAACAACTGTTTGAATTGAACCCGGCGTCGTAGATCGCATCGGTTACCGACTGATTATTGCCTAGCTTTGCGCGCACCCGGTGTGCGCGATGTGCTGCCGCGTAGCCGTTCGGAGTCAGACCGGTCACGGCTTTGAAGGTCCGGTGAAGGTGAAAGGCACTCATCCCGGCATATTCTGCTAGTTTGTTAAGACTCGGCGACTCCTCCGACGTCTCGATCATTCGGCATACCTTCGCAATCGTCGCCGCGTGCCGCTTTGCCAGGGAAGGCTCCGTCGGCTTGCATCGCTTGCAGGGGCGGAAGCCTGCTTTCTCGGCTTCCTCGCAGGTCCCGTGGAACTGAACATTCTCAGGCCTCGCCAGGCGGGCGGCACACGACGGACGGCAATACACTCCGGTCGTCTTTACAGAGTAGTAAAACGTGCGGTCCACAAGTGCGTCGCGTACTACGATCAATGCCCAGCGTGGATCGTTCTGTGTCGCTTTGGCCAGCTCAGCGGTTCTCGTTGCTCTGTTCATATGCCTCTCCTTACCGTTCTCGTTATTGAGAGGCTACCGAGAATTCGTCTCCGAAACACTCCGTTTCTTGCTCTCAAATTCATCTGAACCAGGCACGCATAAATTCGAGCGTAGGGAGGAGTGTCTTATCGGCGAAGCTCGAGGTGTCGACCAGGGTCCATGGAATCTCAGATCCCGCCATCGATGCGTGGATGAAAGAGCATGCAGCTGGATTGGGAGCCATCGCGCATCAGTGGTTTGAGGTAATGCGAAAACGTGGGGACGAAGTCCGGGAGCTTTTGCATGACGACTGTCCGGTTGCATGTTTGGGAGATGCGCCCTTCGGCTACGTCAATGTATTCACTTCGCACGTAAACGGGGGGTTCTTTCACGGCGCAGCGCTCCCGGATCCGGCCCGCTTGTTGCAAGGCACCGGCAAGTTCATGCGCCATGTGAAGTTGAGACCTGGAACGGCCACAAATGCCGCAGCACTAAGCGGGCTCATCGATGCAGCGTACACGGATATAAAGGCGCGCACCGAAAACGGCTAGCTCAGAGAAACCCCTTGGGAGGCCGACGCGGATGTGAATCGCAGCTGATCGTGGGCGGATAACCGGTAACCCGCACCTTGCCCGCACTGGCTGATCGGGCGCATAACGGAAGGGTTGCCGACCATCCGGGAGTTGGCGGAGTAGTGGTAAAGCTACGGCTTTACCTCAGGTAACCGACTCCGAATGCGTTGGCTAGCCACGCAATTGCTTCGGCAACGTCCGACGGATGCGCGGCTGCAGAGTATCGGTCGGCCGAAGCAATTTTTCAGTATCCATTGCATAGCCCTACTCACTGCGTAATGGATCGGGCGAGGTCTCCGGGTATACTTCGTAGTGCCGGACGCGGGCCTCCATTTCAATCAGATAGTTGGAGTCGAAGTCATAGTACTTGGCCACGCCGTAATCGTCCCCAGCGAAACGCTTGATGGCGTCGGTGTCGTCCCAGAACGTCAGCATCTCGAAATGAGTTACTTCTGCCTCTGTGCGGCACAAACACCACGCGCCACGATTTCCGCGCGTCGCCAGATACTCGGGCAGCGCAACCCTCCGCATGAGGTCTAGGTATTCATCCCCCTTCGAAGTGGGAACCATTCCGTGCCATATTCGAGCGATCATGAGGTCCTCGTATCAAGCGAGCGGATGCTAAGGAGCAGATTCTCCAGCAAAGTAACAAGTCTGGCGGCGCATGTTCGGTCAGGGTCAAGTCCAGGGTCGTAAATAGTGACTTCAAGGCCGAGTGCTTGCGGATGGCAGACGAGCGGAGTCAGAAGTTCCACCACTTCGTTGATCGTCGGGCCGCCCGGTTCGGGCGAATCCACCGCCGGCATGACGGTTGGATTGATGACATCGGCATCCAAGTGAATCCAAAACCCTCGCAGTTCCTTGCTCGACCCAGATGAGGTAAGCGATAAGAGTGCTGCTGCTGCAACGCCGGCCACGCCGCGATCAGTCAGCGCAGCCCCGGGAATGTCTAGAATCGAAGACGCAGCAAGCGCCGCGTGGCCGTACCATGGCTGGGCAGCGTCGCGCCGACCGATCAGAACGACATCCTTGCCATGCACGAGAGGCTCGCCACCTGCGAGCCGAGCCAAAGGAGTCTCGCCGCGACCGACAGCAAGGGCGAGGCACATGCTGGCCACTGAACCGGTGCGAGACTCCTCGGGCGTCGCGAAGTCAGCGTGGGCGTCGACATAGACAAGACCCACCGGTCCTTGCGCGGACCGGCGCGCTCCCAAAAGGCATCCGAGCACGATGCTGCAATCACCACCGAGCACGACTGCAAAGCGGCGGTCGCTGGTTGCCGCCTCTACCCTCTCACCGAGCATCCGGCAATAAGCAGTGACTTCAGCTTCGTTCCGCGCCCAGCCCGGTGGACGGACGTAGTCCCGATACGCGGGCGGAATAACATCGCCCAGATCGCTGGCACCCAAGTGTTGCACTAGGCCAAGCTCACGTAGAACTCCCGGGGTCCGATTAAGCTGCCTGGTTTCGCCGTTGTCGTAGGGACGGATGCCGATGCTCGACGGTGCGCCTAGGATTGCGATGCTACGGCTCATGGATGAACTCCCATCCTCACCATCAAACCTTGGTTAGACGGTGAGGCAATGTGATAATACCAATCGCATCTCCTCTAGTCAGGGATTGATCGCCAGACCAATACCAATATCGATGCTCGGAGAGGTCCGCTGACACCCCGGAGATTTGCTCATGGGAGTTGTAAGCTCCATTGGAGCGCTCCAATGGTTCCGGGCGGATGACGGGCATCCATGTAAGTTTTTGTCAACAGAAAAGCACAGGATTTTCTGGGCGCGCTCAGGAGAGCGCGCTATCGGTTTGATCAGAATCTGCCGTTACGCAACAGTGCCTCTCGGCTGGTGGTTCCTGCTCTCTGCAGAACCGGACATCCATTTGCTGTCTGAGACTCCAAAGAGTCCGCACAGAAGATTGAGTTTATGTTCTCTGCCAGTCCCGAAACAAACCGAAGGGAGCCTCGGGAGTTGCCTCCGTCGCTCAGCCCGTCACCTGCGGGACCTGGCAGCCTGCGCACCGGATGATCCTGATATTTTTCCT
>NZ_JQKI01000127.1 GCF_000745965.1 Edaphobacter aggregans DSM 19364
CTTCTCATAGGAGCTAGTGAACAAAAACGCAGTTCTCGCGAGCAATTCAGACAACCAACAGGAGGTATGTGGCGGACATCAACCTCGAGCCGAAGGCGTGCGCAATTTGTGTCATTCGACCCCTATAATCAGACGGCGCACCGGAGCACTCTATGAGTCCGCCTAGCATGAGCCTGATTGGCTTCGTATTCATATTTGGAGGTGCAATCGTCGGGATGATTCTCCGCCGTGTCTTGCCTGATCACCATCTCCGTGATGACTCAAGAGATGTAATCAAACTTGCTACGGGACTGGTCGGAACAATATCTGCTCTAGTTCTTGGCCTGCTCATCGCTTCGGCGAAGGGCTCTTATGACGCGCAGACTACGGAGACTGAGAAAATCCTCGATCAGTCTTGGTCGAAGAACGGTACCCGAGCCTACCGATTGGACACAGCTTCCATTGGCGGTGGTGTCCTGTACGACAAGATTCAGGCTCTTAATCCAAGCGATGAATTACAACGTTCGATAAAGTCTCAGGCGCTAAGCCTCACCGTGAATATCGGGCAGTTGTGCATGTTGATGTATGAGCAGGCGACTCTGGTAGTTTCCAAGCCGTTGCTGGTCATCATGGTCTTCTGGTTGACCGTAACGTTCGTTATCTGGGGTCTCCTCGCACCTCCGAACGGAACAGTCATTGCTGTGATGTTGGCCTCAGCCCTTTCGGCTTCCGGGGCGATCCTGTTGATCCTGGAGATGTATTCACCGTACGAGGGATTTATTCGTGTTGCGGACGCCCCCCTTCGTGCCGCGCTAGCGCATCTCGGCCATTGATCGGTCTGCTGGGCCAGGCGTTGGCAGTTCGTAGCGGTCTGCCATATCCAGCCCTTCTCAAAGAAGAGACAATTGATCCGCTGGGGCTGAAAGACACAACCGTATCCCTCTCACCTGCGCAACAAGCCCGCTTCATCGCGGGTCATGACGAACATCATCACCCCGCACACGCCTGGGATCTGGACGCCTTGGCCGGAGCGGGAGCCATCCGATCGACTGCGGCTGACATGCTCACCTATTTGGAAGCAAATCTGCATCCCGAAAAGCTCAAGCCGGTTGCCGATTCTTCGACCGGGGCCACGCTCTCGGCGGCTCTCATACGGTCGCATCAGCTTCGCGCGGACGCGATGCCGGGAATGCGCATCGCTCTTGCGTGGCTCTTTGTAAGTGAAACTGGAGACTATTGGCACAATGGGGCCACTGGTGGATATAGCTCCTACGCATTCTTCAATCTCAAGGCGGACTACGCCGCTGTCGTGCTGTTTAACACCACGCTAGGAAGCTCCGGCAGCTTTGCAGATCGGTTGGGCCAACATATCAGCCAGAGATTGGCTGGGAAACCGGCCATCTCACTCGCCAAGTAGCACAGCCGGGACCATTCGGCGGGTCACACAGGGCATTCCATAAATCGGGCCTATCTGCCGGAAACGGGGTTTTGAGAAAGTTCCTATCCGGAAACAATCTCGCCCGTTGCGGCCCGGTCAAGGTGGCGTTCACGGAGACTTGACGCCTGATGTCGGCGGGCGTAAGCATTGGAGGCGTTTCATCAACACTAAGCAGTTTGATAAGAAGGTAACCATGGACGAAGATCTTGAAGCGATGACTCGCGGGCAGCTAATTGTCGAGGCCACGCGGCTGCGCGCAGGAATCAGAGCGCACCGCGACAGTACTGGACATGACCTCTGCTGGCATCATCCCGCGCTCTGGAGCCTCCTGCCAGAGAGAACCGATCCCTTGCCAACGGTCCCTACATGGCCGAAGTTTCTCCAGGGGTGCCTGCGGTATCGCGAGTCTCTAGACACGCAGTTGCCGGATGCGCCGCGCACCGACGAACCCTACCAACCGCGATCGTAATACCAGGGGCGAGATCTGGCCCGAAGCGCAACACTCTGAAGCTATATGAGAAAGTGATGTGGCGTTTGGAAAAGTGCCGGTAGCAGCGGCACTGGCGTTGGCCGATCAACCGCCCAGAACCCGAGTAGCGGGCATCAGTCCGTACCCGTCTGAAAGCTCCTTTGGCAAGGCCGGGGTGGAATGAAGGGGTCCGGTTGCAGAAACTTGCGTGGTGATTAAAAGACCCTGCGGCGTTCTCGTTTCTCGTTACTTACGGCTTCGAGCCCCAGATTTTTGCCGCCTGGTTCATGCTTTACATCAATTGGTGAGATCGAAAAATTCCTCGCTTTAAACCAAAGGTCCAGCCAATTTAGCTCGTACTGTTCCCTCGATGGAAACTCTCTTGATTTAAACCCAGCTTGCCCGGACACTAAACTCTCACCCTAAGCAACACAGTTGATTCTCCGTGCCAGAAGGCGGCGCATCGACCCTGAACACTCCTCGTCCTTCAAAGGATCGCTTTGATGATCGGAAAGATTGCTCTCGGTGTCTTCGTTGCCTCTACGTCACTGGCATCTTTGCTCTGTGCACAGACAAAGATCAATCATCCGCTCGACGGACTCGCCTCCAACGAGTACTGGATCGTTCATGATGTGCTGCACTCCAGCGGCCATTGGACCGACAAGACCCTCGTCGCAAGTCTTTTGCTGCACGAACCAGTCAAGCAAGTGGTCCTTGACTGGAAGCCAGGTCAACCTATCCCTCGCGAAGCCGACGTCGTCCTGGAGTCTCAAGGAAAGACCATCGAGGCTCGAGTCGATATCGTAAATCAAAAGCTCGAATTCTGGAACGAGGTTCCGGAGGTCCAGGCCCCCATCACGCAGACCGAACTGGACACGATGAACGACGTGGCCAAAAAGGACCCGCGCGTGATCGCCGCACTCAAAGCTCGCGGAATTACGAATCTCGCCACCGTGCGTTGCGACATGATCCCTCTCACCTTCACCATCCTTCCCGAACAGAACAGCCACCGCATCGGCTACGGAACCTGTGCTGATGGCCATGGCGCATTTCATTCCTGGGGTCGCGCGGTGGAAGGTCTCTACGTTGTGGCCGACATGACGGCCGAAAAGATCCTCAACGTCATCGATCACGGTCCGGTCCCCGTGTCCAGGGGCGACATCAACTTTGAGGAGGCAGCAGCCTTTCCGCGCGAAGGAACAAAGCCGATCCAGGTCGCGCAGCCACTAGGTCCCGGCTACAAGATCGTCGACGGCGAGGTTCAATGGCAGAATTGGCACTTTCGCTTCCGCCTCGACCCTCGTGTTGGTCCGGTCGTAAACCTCGTGCGCTACCAGGACGGCAACCGTCTGCGCTCCATCCTCTACGAAGGCTCGCTCTCCGAGATGTATGTCCCCTACATGGACCCGGATCTGGGCTGGCACTCGCGAGCGTTTCTCGACGCCGGAGAGTTTCTCCTTGGCGGCCTCATTAAGCCCGTTGCTCCTGAAGATTGTCCATCGCACGCGCAGTACTTCCCCGGCATCGTCCCCTCCGACAGCGGAACGCCCGTCCTCGTTGGCCGCCTGGCCTGCCTCTTCGAGCACACGACCGACAGCCCAGCGTGGAGGCACTTTGAAGACGGCGTTCTTAGCGTGCGGCCCAGCCGCGAGCTCGTTCTTCGCACGTCCGCCGTTGCAGGAAACTACGATTACCTCCTCGACTGGATCTTTCAGCAGGACGGAACCATCCGCGTAGCCGTCGGAGCCACCGGCATCGTCGAGACCAAGGCCGTAAAAGAGACGATCGCCCATGCGATGCATGATGGCTCTTCCGCGCTCGAGCACGGAACGCTGGTCGATAAGAATCTCCTCGCCGTCAATCACGATCACTACCTCTCCTATCGCCTCGACCTTGACGTCGACGGAACGGACAACAGTTTCTTGATCCATCGCCTTGTGGCCGAAGCGCTCTCCGGACAGGCGCGTAAAAGCATCTGGGCCGCTCAATCATCGCTCGCGAAGACCGAGAAGGATGCGATCCTCGACATCGATCTACGCCATCCAGGAATGTGGCACTTCATCAATCCTTCTCAACACGGAGCGATGGGTTACTCCACCGGCTACGAGATTATGCCTGGCCCAACTGCCGTCTCCTTCGTATCACCTGACGACCCGGCCCAGAAGCGCGGTGGCTTCTCGGCGCACCAGATGTGGGTAACGCCCTACAATCCCGACGAGCTATACGCCGCCGGGGTCTACGTAACGCGCAACAAGAAGTCCGATGGCCTGCCAGAGTGGACCAGAGCAAACCGACCAATCGAGAACAAAGACATCGTCGGCTGGTATACCCTCGGATTTCATCACGTCGTACGCCTCGAAGACTGGCCTGTGATGCCCGTCCTGTGGCACGATTTTTTGATTCGGCCCGCAAATTTCTTTGAGAAGAATCCGGCGCTCACGCTGCCCCACGAGCCCTGAAGCTAATCTGCGGTCTGATGTATAAGACAACAAAGGAACACGGATGGAAGACGCTAAAAAGCCTGCGCCCAGGTGGATCTCGGGCATCGAGCCTGCCAAAGAACTGCTCTCAGCCACCGGCACCCAGATTCTCGAGCTCGAGTGCCGCGAGCAGCCCGCTCGGCTCGCCGAACTAATCGCCGCCTATCGCTCCGACAACACGATTTGCGCAGAGCTCAAGAACCTGCGCGAGCTCGCCGCTAGACCCGGCCCGATCTTCTTCATTGGCATGGGAGCATCCTTCTGCTCCTCCATCAGCGGTTCCGTTCTCTTGCAAACGCATGGGCGCCTCTCCTTCTCCCTCGACGCCGGCGAATGGCTGCACTATGCGCTCCCCACTTGGAGCCGGGCCGCCCTCTCCGTGCTGCTCACCACCTCCGGGGAGAGCGCCGAGCTGGTCGAGCTCTTCAAGAGCGCCGAAGGTAGGCCCCTCGGCCTTATCTGTAACAACCCCGTCAGCACATGCTGGAATCTCGCGCAAAACAAGCTCCCCATTCTTGCCGGCCCCGAATACGGCAACGCCACCAAGACTTACACCAATGCAACCGCAGCAGCGATCATAGTCGCCTCCGAGATCCTCGGCATCCCGTGGGAGAAGGATGCCGAGCAAGCCGCTGAGGCATTCCAGAAGGACCTCGATCCCATCTTTGCCCTGCGCCAACAACTGGAAGAATTCTGCCACGGAGCAGCCAACACCGAGATCATCGGTCGAGGCGCATCCTACGGAGGAGCCATCATGAGCGCCCTCTGCATCCGCGAGATGAGCGGCCATCGCGCCACGCCTCACACCGGCGCCGGATTCAAGCACGGTCCGAACCTCGATGTCGACGCCTCGCACGTCGCCATCGTCCTCGCATTGGGCCGGGCAGCCGATCTGAGCATCAAGCTCGCCCAGGAGTGCAACCGCCGAGGCGGTAAAGTCTTGCTCGTTACCACCGAGGATCATCCCGCGACGGACCTGCTCTTCCCGGTAAAGATCAGCAGCGTCCCCGAACCTTGGGAGGGCATCACCTCGCTCCTTGTGCCGCAGGCGCTCACCCTCGCCATGGTCGAAAAAACAGGCTGCCGCCTTCCGCCGCGTTTTCAGTACGGAGTGATGGAGCAGTAGAACCTTGAATCAGGAAGAGGTAAGGCTTGTCCAGTTCAACAGTCGGTTCTGAGATAGATGTAAAAAGCGGCTTCCTCTGGCGAGTTTCCTTCATAGCCGGCCTGGGAGGCGTCCTGTACGGCTACGATATGGGCATCATCGCGGCGGCGCTGATCTTCGTCCGCGATACCTTCGCGCTGTCTATCAAGATGCAGGAGATCGTCGTCAGCATCGTTCTCGTCGGAGCGATGCTGGGAGCCATCATTGGTGGCAGCATCGCAGACCGCATCGGCAGGCGCGCCACCCTGCTCTGGGGGGCAGGCCTGTTTATCGTCGGCTCCATCCTCGCGCCTCTTTCTCCGAACGTCGAAACCCTTATCGTCGCCCGAGCGCTTCTCGGCCTGGCTATCGGTTTCACCTCTGTAACCGCGCCCGTATTCATCTCTGAGCTGGCTCCGCCGCAGTCTCGCGGAAAGCTCATCAGCATCTACCAGTTCGCCCTCACCCTCGGTATTGCGCTCGCAGACCTCACCGGTTACTGGCTCGCCGGCCAACACGCCTGGCGATCCATGTTCGGCCTCGGTATGGTTCCTGCAGCCTTGTTTCTTGTCCTCGTCCTCACTCTGCCCGAGAGTCCTCGATGGCTCTTTGCGCAAAACCGTGTCAACGATGCCCGCTCCGTCCTGCACTCCTACACCGACGAGCGCGGTGCTCAACTCCTGCTCGATGACATCCAGGCTGCCGTCGAGGCCAAAGTCGACAAGCGCTGGAGCTCGCTCTGGGCGCCCAGCGTCCGCCACGCTCTCTTCACTGCGGTTGGGTTCACCGTCCTTCAGCAGGTAACCGGCATCAACACCATCATCTACTACGGCCCGCAGATATTTGCCCTTGCCGGAATCACCTCAAACAAGAGCGCAATCCTCGCCACACTTATTGTGGCCATAACCAACATGCTCTTTACACTGTTCGCGCTCGTCCTCGTCGACCGTGTCGGCCGCAAGCCCCTCCTCTACGCTGGCGTCGGCGGAATGACCATCTCGCTCGTGCTTCTCTCCTACTCCTTCCACAATCAGGCCACCTTCGGCTCCTCTCTTGGAATCGTCGCTACCATCTGCCTCGTCCTCTACATCGCGTGCTTCGCCTTCAGCATGGGCCCCATCGCATGGATCCTCGTGTCCGAGGTCTTTCCGCTGCAGATACGCGCACGCGGCGTCGCAGCCGCAACCATCGGCTCCGGAGCATCAAACTTCCTCGTCTCGATGACCTTCCTTTCTCTCATCAGATCCGCCGGCAACTCGGTCACCTTCAGCATCTACGCGGTCTTCTGCGTCGTTACCCTTCTGTTCGTCCGCCTTGTCGTCCCTGAAACGAAAGGTCGCGAGCTTGAGAGCATCAGCGCTCACTCCCCCGCTGCCATGCAATAGCTGCAGTCCAAAACAACATGAGCAAAGTAGAGACAATGAAACCCCAGCTTGAACCCGGCTATTTGGTCGGCATCGACATCGGAGGCACGAACCTTCGCCTCGCCCTGGCCAACACCGCCGGCGCCATCGTCTCTCGCTGGTCCACCACCGTGGCCGGCCATCGCAGCTCCGAAGCGATCGTCCATCTCATCCGCACCGGAATCGAGAATCTCCTCCGGCAGGCCTCTCTGCCCTGGAGCGCCCTGAAGGCCGTCGCCGCCGGCGCTCCCGGCATCACCAACGTCGACTCCGGCGTCGTCATTGTCACCTCGTATCTCCTCGGTTGGAGAGACGTCCCCCTGCGGAATCTCCTCGAAACTGCCACCGGCGTCCCTGCAGCGGTCGACAACGACGTCAACCTCGCCGCCCTGGGCGAGAGCCGCATGGGAGCCGCGCAGGACTCGCCCGACTTCGTTTTCCTCGCCATCGGCACCGGAATCGGAGCCGGCATCATCACCAACGGCAAACTACTGCGCGGCAGTAGCTGGGCCGCCGGAGAGATCGGCTACATGCTCGTTCCCGGAGCCCCCGACGAGCCCGTCGAACGAGGCAAGCCGGGACCTCTCGAAGGCATGATCGGCGGCGAGGGCATCCGTTCCCAGTGGCAGCAGCTCTGGAAAAGCACAGCGACCTCGCTCCCCCATGATGCCAACGCAACCCAGATCTTTGACGCTGCACTCAAAGGGGATCCCCTCGCCCAGACCATACTCCAGCAGACGGCACGACTGCTCTGCTACGCCCTCTTGAACGTCTCGCTCGTTCTCAACTGCCCTCTCTTTGTGCTCGGCGGCGGAGTTGGTATTCATCCCGCGCTCCTCGACGCGACCCAACGCAACCTTGAGCGATGGAGTGGCCGCACACCAGTGCAGTTGCGGCCGAGCGTGTTAGCAGCTGACGCTCAGCTCAGGGGAGCCATTTGCCTCGCTCTCGAGACGCTGCACGCCCGCGACAGTCAAGGGAGAATGGACTTGCCGTTGTAGATGCCTACGTGAGAACACGGCGACGAAGCCCCGTGGAGGATGGATATGGGAGACAGCAACTGCAAGCGGACACATCGAACCTGCGACAGTGAAGAACAGCATGAGCGGGCCGAAGGTCAGTGGGGTGCATCCCTTGTGCTCTAGGCGCAACAAACTAGCAGGGTTGCTGCCGTCTCAAGTAGGATGGCGAACTGCGCAGAGCAATCTTCCGGACTTTGGAAGCCCGGCTGAGCTTCGACCCGCCTTTGCTCGTGCTTTGGAACCTGGCCGAATTCGGTTCGCATTCGCTCGCCTGTCCCCACGATCCCAGCTTTGGTTCATCGAATCACACGAAGTCAGTTCCGGCGAACACCTAATATCTCTTCACCGAGAGAGCTCCTTTCTGAGCGTGGAAGCCAAGAAATGGGGTTTGTCGTCGCTGACGTGAAACGCGTCGTGGTCCTGAGTAGCCGACCGCTCGACCGATCTGCGGCGCGTGGAGGCATTGTGGAGCAGATGGCCGGACCTCCGGCTGAGATTGCTTCAAACCTTGCTTCCGTGGTGTCCACCACCTTTACGTCGACGGTGGGATCACGATTCAACAGTTCCTGCGTGCGGGCCTCATTCAACGCCTCATTATCACTCGAGTGTCTGTGCTCATTGGAGACGGAATTCCTCTCTTCGGCACGCTGCCGCGCGACATCCAACTCCGTCACGTAGCCACTCAACACTACCCGAGCGGCTTGGTTAAGACCGAATACCACGTTGTGGTCTAACACGATAGGTATGCGCCGCGTAATTGTCGTCATCAGGCATATCGTTCCCGAGCGACGGGCAATCCTGAATTGATCTGAGTCCGAGATCCGGTTCGCGCTTCCGATCCAATCCCGCACAGAAGGGCTTCAGTCAGACCTGCTCATCGATGTGAATCCGTCACACGCATTCCGTAAGGATTGCGATCCGTCCGCCCATCTCTGGTCCTTCAGCCTTAAATTCTTCTGCAGAACATCCTTGGTGAGCTGACAGGAACTGTAATCCTGAAGACTGCAGCAGATGGATAAGTTCGGTCACGGTGTACAACCGTAGAGACGCAGACTTGTGCCCCTGCCCATCCGGGCCAGACCAATACCACGTGGCAGTCCGTTGGCGGCCAATTGGGTTCTGATCTGTACCCTGTAGGGTTCCGCCAGATCGACATTATTCCAAGACGAAGCGGAGGCGGTCTCCATCAGATCTTGTAATAGAGGTCCGACGAGCGAAAGAGGATTGGGTGAATGCTGATTTGCGTGCAGGAGCCAGGCGTAGCATTTCTGCTGTTTGTTGCCTGTCGGTACGGTTGGTGGGAATCCCGCTGCGAAGAATCGGGAGTCAATCTCGGTGTGGCTATAGTGCTTGCTGAAAACCTCGGCGATCGTGGCAATAAGCCTCCAGCTGCGCCAACACCCCCTCGCGCTCCCGCGTCCCCTTCCGTCGATACTCCCGCGCGATCCCATGCCATCCAACTCGCGCCGCAGCTACATCCGACACGCCACCTATAGCCGCCCTCACCCGGCGCAACACCTCTCCCCGCCGCCGAATTTGTAACCGCATCAGTTGCCATTACCATTCCGCCTCTCCCACCAGTCTCGAAACGTCTCCTTCGGCATCTCCTGCAGACTTCGTGGAATTCTGGGAAATTCATGTCATCCGGGGCTGAGAGAAGGCGGATGACCATGGGGCTAACTTGACGGAGAACTGCTCGTAAAATCAAGCGTTTGAAGGGAACTCTAGTGACCATCTCCAAAGGCTACTGGCTTTTCGCAGACCCCCGACTTTTTCACGGACTCCACGTTGTCGGGCGGTCTATAGTTAAAAGCAAAACACCTTCCGTGTGTGCCGTACGACTCGTGGGTTGAGTGCGGAAGATTTTCGGTACAACTTCGGGACAACTGAGGAGCGGAAATCTCATCGCCAGATCGTGTAAGCGACACCAGACAAAGCTGTTAGTGTTTTTCCCGACCTGCTTTGCAAGCAGGGGGTCGCCGGTTCGATCCCAGTCACGTCCGCCCATCTCAACCGGCGGTGGCAGCCATGTCACATTCCGAGACCCTATCCCGTCTTACCGTTCGAGACAGGAGGAGCGACATGATCAAATGGGCACTGCGGAGAGCGATTTACAAGTTCGAACGGGACTGGAACTACGACGCCAGCTATATGCGCGACATGATCGACGCGAGTCCGCGTGCCGCATGGCTGTTTTCCCGCGTCATCGCCCTTGGACAGTTCCGGCGTGACCTCCCCATCGACGCATGGTGCGCCGCCGGCATTACCGCCGTGCGCCACGAGGACTGCGGCCCATGCACGCAACTCGGCGTCACGATGGCGGAACGTGCCGGTGTCAGTCCTGCGGTTCTGCGCGCCGTGCTCGCCGACGACCCCGACGCGATGCCGCCGGACGTCGCACTGGTGTGGAAATTCACGCGCGCCACGCTCGCGCACGATGCCGCGGCCGATGATTATCGCGAGGCGATCGTGAAGCGCTGGGGACGGCGCGCCCTTGTCAGTTTGGCGTTTGCCGTCACTGCGGCGCGAATCTACCCCACAGTCAAGTACGCCCTTGGCCGCGGCAAGGCCTGCATGCGCGTCGTCGTTGGCGGCACGCCGGTGATGTTCGATCACGGTCGGGTACCGGCGCCGGCGGATGTGGCCGTGCGCACTGCGTGAGCTCCGTGAGCACGATGTCGAATCCAGCCGCAAGCTTCGAGCCGTACCGCTGGCGCCTGCTCGGTCTCGCCTACCGCATGCTAGGGTCGATGGCTGATGCCGAGGACGCGGTGCAGGAGACGTACTTGCGCTGGCACGCGGCCCACCGCGAAAAGGTGTCGGACCCGAGAGCGTTCCTTATGACCACGACGACGCGGATTTGTCTCGATATGCTGACGTCGGCGCGGGCGCGGCACGAGGAGTACGTCGGTCCCTGGCTGCCGGAGCCGGTTGTCGAGACGGCCGCGCTCGCTCCCGACAGCGGCACGGAGCTCGCCGAGGATTTGTCCTTCGCGCTGCTCTTGACGCTCGACCGGCTGTCGCCGCTCGAGCGGGCTGCCTTCCTGCTGCACGACGTGTTCGATTTCTCGTTCAGCGAAGTGGCCGCGGCACTGGAGCGGAGCGAGGCGGCGTGCCGGCAGCTTGCCGCCCGCGCACGCGCGCACGTGCGCGCCGTCCCACCACGCGGCACCATCGCGCCGCCGGCGCGTTCGAGCGAGATCGATGCGAAGCATACGCAGCTCATGTCCGCATTCGTGGCGGCAACACGCTCAGGCGATCTCAATGCGCTGACGCAGCTGCTCGCGAGCGACGTGCGCGTCGTGACGGACGGGGGCGGCAAGGTGGCAGCGTCGCTGAATGTGCTCGACGGCGCCGATCGCGCGGCGCAGTTCCTGGTTGGCGTCACGCGCAAAGGGTGGCGCGAGGACTTCACGCTGCGCTTTGCGACCATTAATGGCCAGCCCGGTGTCATCGTGGACGGACCCGAGGGACCGGTGCAGACTGCGGCGTTCGAGATTGAGGGCGACGTCATTCGGGCGCTGTACGTGGTGCGCAATCCGGACAAGTTGCGGCACTTGGCGGCGACATCCGTGCCGCATGAGAGCGGTCCCGCATGAGCAAGCGGGTGTTGACTCGAGGCGGCAATACGCCGCGCGAGCTTCGGGTGAGCGTTGAAAAGTTGCGATCAGGAACCGCGATCAGATCGTAATGTTCTCCCGGCAGTACCAGATCGATGTGACGAGGAGGCTCCGATGCACACTCCAACGACCGAAACGTTCCAACACGCGACCGACGAGAAGTTGGCCACCCTCTCACGAAGCCGCTGGTACCGGATCCGCATCATCACCTACTGGACCTTCACGGTTCTCTTGGTCTTCGAGTTGGCGGCTGGATCGCTGTGGAACCTCCTGCAGATCGAATGGGTGCGCGTCCAGCTGAACCACCTGGGATACCCGCTCTATTACACCTACATTTCAGGCGTGTGGCAGATCGGTGGGGCCGCCGTGATCATTGCGCCCAGGTTCCCGCGGCTCAAGGAATGGGCGTACGCCGGTTCCTTTTTCCAATTCTCGGGTGCCGTGGCGTCGCACCTGTTAGCCGGCGACGGTGTTGAGGTGTGGCTACCGCCGCTGATGTTCTTGATGTTCGTCATCGTGTCGTGGGCGCTAAGGCCAGCCGACCGTCGGCTCCCGAATGCGGGGCTCGCGCCGGAAACCCGTCCTCTCGCTTGGGCCGTTCCGATCGGGATCCTCCTTCTTCTATTTGTCGTTTCGTATCTAACGCTGCCCGCGGTCAACGACGCCTTCCACAAGCGGGCAGTTGATCTCGGCTGGATTGCGCACTGAGTCGAACGACGAGGCGCTCCCTCCTCACACTTGGAGACAGGCGGAGCGACATGTTCAGATGGTGGTAGCCGCCGTCCGGAGGCTGGAATCCATGGCAATACAACGTGCGATTGACGAAGCCAACATCCGACAGCGAATAAAGAGGTGGGTGGAGGCGCTTTGCACCATGGACCTTGAGGGTGTGATGTCGCTTTACGCTCCAGACATCGTGTCGTTCGACCTCGTACCGCCGCTGCAGCACGTGGGAGCAAAGGCAAAAGAGAAAAACTGGGCGAACGTTTTTGGGATGTTCCAGCGTCCGCTCGGTTACGAGATTCGCGACCTCACGCTCACGTTGGGCGATGACGTGGCATTCGGGCACAGCCTCAATCGGGTCAGCGGCACCTTGAAGAACGGGAACAGGACCGATTTCTCAGTTCAGTGGACGGCGTGCTTTCGGAAGATCGACGGCAACTGGCTCATCGCGCACGACCAGGTCTCAGTGCCTGTCGATCCGGAGAGCGGCAGAGCGTTGCTGAATCTCGAGCCCTGAGAGTTTGACGGGACCGCGTCGCCGTCATGCGGCATGGTGCAAAAAGAACGGCTACGAAGATAGTTCCATTGAACCCATGCGACCCGTTCCCCGCCCGGATGTACTGGAGCCAGGAGGAACGCACTCACCTAACCGAACCTTGGTTCGAGGACCGCATGACCGACGAACCCGCAGCTGCCCTTGAGACCGTGAAGGGGTCACTACACCATGGGGAAAATGCTCCAGCCGCTGTGAAGATCAAAGGAGAACCGCTCCGAGACGCATCCGCCAGACAAAGACGCCACCCTCACGGATGGCGTCCTGTTGTTCTGAATTGAGGTCTGAACATTGTGCTCTGTATTACACGCTCGCCGCTACCGCCTGGCCCTGCGGCCGGGCGCGGTGCTGCGACACTGCCGCCAGAGTGTCTTTGATGTGCTCTGGCGTATCGCGCAGCGCGATGTCCGCCTGGGAGACGATGCCCACGCACACGCCGCCCGAATCCACCACCGGGATCCTCCTCACCTGGTGGCGCTTCATGAGGGATTCGCATCTTTCGATCGATTCGTCGGGCCTGCATGTGGCCGGCGTGCTGGTCATTGCCTCGGAGACCATTGCCGTGCTGGTCAGATTTTCCTGCGCCACAACCTTCATGCAGATGTCCCGATCGGTAATGATGCCGAGCAGCTTCCGTTCATCGCAGTCGTTCACGACGGGAATGGCTCCGACATCCTGTTCCTTCATTAGCTGTGCAGCCTTCCGGAGAGTATCCGTCGCCGCACAACAGGAGAGTGTCTTGCTCATGATGTCCTGCACTTTCATGAGACCTCCTCTCGCCCGCGCCGTGGCCCGTCCAACGGGGACCCCGCATCGGGGAGACGCGGACGCCTCTATTCTAGTCCCTGCGTTGATAGGTGACCGTAGTCATGTCTCGGTAGCGGGCGTATCCGCGACGTGCCAGGCACACCGCACCTGTGCTCGCTGACTACGACGGATCAAAACGCTCCGCCACAGCCAGTTGGCACGTCGTTGAAAAATGCGCAGCTCAGTCGTATTGCCGGGGATAGCATGCCCTCTAATTGGGGCAAACCGAACAACGCTGAAGCCAAAGGCACTCTTCAGCCTGTTTCTTACCCTGCAAAACGGGGTTCCTGAGATGTTCCGCCGGTTGATCTTCCACGTGGGTGTGGGTGATCTTGTTGGCAGGTTACTTCAGGAGGATCATCGATATGCAGATTCGTTCGGTTGGCATCGATCTCGGCAAGACGACGTTTCACCTCGTAGCGCTTGGCGATAACGGCAAAGTGCTTCTCAAGAAGAAGTTCACTCAGAAGCAGCTCATC
>NZ_JQKI01000128.1 GCF_000745965.1 Edaphobacter aggregans DSM 19364
GTGCGCGCGTGAGGAAGGAGAACATTCGTGGTTGATAAGAGCCAACTGCAAGACGTATGCCGAAAAGTGGATGGTGGTAGGGCGACGTTGTAGTCCCACGGTGGCAGGGGGAAGTCTTCTACGTTCGCGACTTGGAAGGCATCGGCGATCTGTTGCTTATCGGTCTTACGGTAGTAGCGCTCGTACATAAAGAAAAGCTAGCAGATGCATTCAGTCCCATGCGTGCTAAAGGTCGCGGCGCGCAAAAAGCTTTCTGAGAGGTGGACAAACGAGTCAGCACGTTCGTATCTGGATAGCTATAGGCACCGCCCAATGCGTCTGATGGCGACTTGAACTCAAACCACTTGAATCAGGGCCTCGTTTTGAGGATGGTAGGTGAATCTAGAAGAAGCGCACGCTCGAAACGGCACTAAAAGCTCCACGCAAACTGGGGTTGGAAACCGAATCCTTCGTTGGGCAACCTCCCCGTGGATATTGGGTCCTTGTAGTCGGTCTTACGGTAGGTAAACTCAAACCCGATGCGGAATTTCTTCTGTTCCCCCGCTAGATCCCAGAGCAGATTGCTCCAGAAGACTCTGTTGTAGGTCCGCCCGAAGAGGCTATTGGGGACGGCCGTGATGTCATTGTTATTGGGATCGTCGATAATGAGACCGGTGTGACTGTGCAGGTTTGGCGTCAGGTAGACGAATCCCTCGACCCAGCCGCCCGTGGAGCGGATCGCCTTCCAGGTCACGGCATCGAGTGTTTGGAGGATGCCGGCACCCATTTGTCCAACTCCCTGCCCACTGTAGACTTCACCCTTAAATCCGTAGCGGCCTGCCAAGTTCACTCGATAGTCGACGTTGACTCCCCACACGTCAGAAACAACGCGTTGCGGAGGTTCGCCTGGAAGGCCCGGTTTGCGGTTGCCGCCGCGCGCACGAAACCCGTACTCGATCGGGTCTCCAACCTGAGCCTCATTCTGCTGGTGTTGCTAATCACCGCGGCGAACATCAACAACGTGCTGGCCGTGTTCGGCACGCGCGGCATCCTCGCCGGTCTCCTCTTCATCGCAGTGGGTTTTGGCATAGGGTGGTTGCTCGGCGGACCAGGCATGGACACGCGGCGGGTCCTGGCCCTGGGCACTGCGCAACGCAACATTGCCGCCGCGCTCGTGGTGGGCAGTCAAAGTTTTAGTGACCCGAAAGTGGTCGTCATGGTGGTCGTCGTCGCGATTGTCGGCCTGTTGGTTCTCATGCCTCTGTCGCGGCTGCTGGCCAAGCGGGGCTAGATGTAGCTGTAGGTGCGCGAGAGCATGAAGCGCCAGACCCGGGAACGGCGCCGGTTTCTGTGCACACGTGGTGCGAATGATGCCAGGCGCGGACTTGAGAACCACGGCGACGCGAAGGCCGACTTGCTTCCCACGGCACCGAGGCCGACTACGATGACATCAAACGTGCGTTCCACGATCCGCCTCCATCAACGGCCTGGGGTTTACTCCCGACATCTCAGAAGACGGTCCGTTCGCATTATTACCAAAGTGCGATTCTGAATTTGCGACAAATCGCCAAATTCACTCATCGACCTCAGCTTAGAACGTCAAAGACGACGGTTTGTGGAATGTTCGCGGACGGTCTTTTGATGCGAGTTCTGAACTCTCTGAATCGTACCACAACTCACGTCCAAAACAAATAGATTCTGACATGATTTGTGATATCTTTTTTTTGCATGGTGATTGGATACGCTCGCGTTTCGACGGACGACCAGACGAACGCGGCCCAGCTCGCGGAGCTGAAGAGAGCCGGTTGCAAAAGGATCTACGAGGAGAAGATCAGTGGTCGGAATGTCGATCGGCCAGAACTGACGCGATGCCTTGACCGGCTGGATGAGGGTGACACCCTCATCGTGTGGCGTCTCGATCGCTTGGGAAGATCGTTAGCCGATTTGTTGGAGATTGTGAATACTCTCCAGCGGCGCAAGGTCGCTTTCGTCTCGCTGAAGGAGAAGTTTGATACGAGCCATGCAGCGGGACGCCTGATCTTTCACGTCTTCGCATCGCTGGCCGAGTTTGAGAGGGAACTAATCCGGGAGGGAACCATGGCGGGGTTGGCTGCTGCTAAAGCTCGCGGGCGGCTGGGTGGGCGCAAGCCAAAGCTTGCAAAGGACCAGATGAATAAGATTCGCTCACTGTGGGATGGTAACCAGTATTCGAAGCACGAGCTTGGAACGATGTTTGGCGTATCGAAATCCACCATTGACCGGATCGTTAGACCGGGCCGGTAAAGCTGAAGGTTGAAGCAAAGACTCGAAAGCCAAAAAGAGCCACAATCAAGCGGAGGGGAGGGAAGTGATGCGAGTAATTTGCACTGGTGGCGGGTTCGATGTTGAGGGAGAAGTGATCGGGCGCTTCAACGTGCGCACGTACAAGAATCGCAATGCAGCAACATGGTTGACGACGCTTCCGACGGCCAGCTTCCGCTGCTTGAGCAGATAGGCCTGATAAGCGCGCAAATGATCCAGGCCAAGCTTGTCCGGTGACGTGTCGAAATGGCGGGCAAATTCCTCGACCCAGTGCAGGTAGTGCCGGATCGTGGAGTCCGAGTAGTTACGGCGCTGGAGTTCCTCCAGCATGATCTTGCGTAGATGGGTCACAAATACCTCCTTGTTAGCAGTTCTCGGCCCACATTGTTTGCCTTGGAGACGCAGCCGTGAGCAGTATCGCGAAGATATGGCCCTGGGTGCTGACAGTTCCCTTTCTGCTCGTGGCGTCGGTTGCCTCTCCGAGCAGTGCGACCACACCACCTTCCAAATACGCGATCAAGGAGTGGCCGACAAACCTGAGGAGGGATCTAAGAGGCGCCACGGTCAAGGTTGTCCTGCCTGAGAACGCACCGGACCAGCCATGGGATGACGCTCTTATGGCGAAGTTTAGCGATCTCACCGGTATCAGGGTCGAAATCGTTAGGCCCAGCAACGATACGACTGTCGTTTTGGCGGGCTATCTTCGTGCCTTTAAGAATGGCTCCGCGGACGCTGATGTATATGCCATTGATATTGTCTGGCCGGGAATACTTTCCGATTACGCCCAAGACTTGCGCCCGATGGCAGACGACCTGCGAGACATGCCTCCCACGCTGATCCAGAATGACACGGTGAAAGGGAAGCTGGTTGCCATTCCCTACTTCACCGAGGTCAGCCTGCTCTATTACCGTCGCGACTTGCTACGAAAATATCACTTCCCGGCACCTCCGGTTACCTGGAATGAGCTGGAGCATCAGGCGCAAACCATCCAGGATGGAGAACGAGCGACAGGCAACAAGTCATTCTGGGGTTATCTCTGGCAGGGAGCGGCGTCTGAAGCATTAACCTGTAACGCGCTTGAATGGCAGATTTCGCAGGGTGGAGGGCCGCTCATCGAGCCCGATGGGACGCTCGGCATCCAGCAGGATCGCTTCGTGGAAGCGATGGAGCGCGCCCGGAGATGGATCGGCACAGTGTCACCACCGGACACGACGAGCCAGCTCGAAGACGATTCTCTTCGCAATTGGAAGCAGGGCAACGCTGCCTTCATGCGCAACTGGCCATACGCCTATCTGGAAAGCATGAGCCGGGAGTCAGTTGTCAGAGACCAGGTCGGCGTCACCGTCCTCCCTATGGGAGAGGGTCCCGGCGGACGCCACGCTGACATCCTTGGCGGTTTTCAACTTATGGTCAGCAAAACGTCGAAGAACAAGAGCGCGGCCATCGAGTTGGTCAAATTCCTCACCAGTCCGCAGATTCAGCGAGTGAATGCGATCGCGCGTGGCTACGCTCCAACTCGGCCAGCCCTTTACTACGACGCTGCCGTACTTAAGGCCAATCCCTTCTTCGGGACTTTGAGAGATGTGCTGTTAGAGGGCGCTGTGACCCGGCCATCCACCGCGGCAGGCCAACGATACGACGCGATCTCGGAAGCTTACTTTACAGCGGTACGGCAGATTCTGACTGGTCAACAGGGCGCAACCGTAGCGGTAGAAGAACTGGAAAAAGAACTCCAACGCATCGTCGCAAGGTAGAGATCATCGCCACGCCCACCACCTCGGTTATTGGCGAATGGTCGGCAAACAGGAAGTTATCCCTCGCTCAGCCCAACTTCCGGAGCCGTGACTCTAGTCACCAGGCCGCGAAGGCGATTGTGGGCAACGAATAGTGAAGCGCTATAAGATTCCCGCGTATAAAGACCGGCCTTCAGCGGTAAAGAAGCAGGAATCCCCCCATTGATCGGCCACTGTTTCGACCCGGATCACAGTGCTAGGGGCGCGATAATGAATGTACATGTAGATTGGCGATTGAGGCGTGGCATCGCCAGCCCCACTAACTTTGCTGTTCTTCTTGCTGTCCTGCTTTTTTTTCCGCTCGTGTTGCGATGGACGGGAGCCCTTTCTGTAGGAGAGATCAATCCGCAAAGCCCTCAGCATACTCGAGCGTTCCTGAAGTTTTGTTTCGTTCTGACTGCCTTTCTCTGGGTGTGTTTCGCTATTGCACTGGTCGGCATCCGCCGCGGCGGAAAGATGACATTCCAGGAATTGGTGGGAGCAAAATGGAGTCGTTGGCAAACGATCACTGGTGATCTCAGCGTCGCCCTCGCCACTCTGGCAGCGATGGCAGTGATCGGGAATTTGTCGAATGCAGTCCTTGGACCGTTCCAGCACGACAGCGCTGCTTTCCGCTCATTTGTTGCGCAGAATACCGTTGAGTCGCTTGCCTTTCTGGGGCTGGCTCTCACCGCGGGTTTTGTCGAAGAATTCGTCTTCCGCGGTTACATACAGAGGCAGTGTCAGGTTCTATGTGGCAACACAATTGTTGCCTCTCTTTTGCAAGTGATCATTTTCACGCAGGGACATCTCTACCAGGGTTGGATCCGGCTGGTACCGGTTTTTCTCATCGGGGTCGTAGTGACGATCGTAGCGCTCTGGCGAAAGAGTCTTATTCCGGGAATGATCGCACACGGTTTTGGGGATGGTCTCGTCGCCTTTCTGTTCCTTGCTAAGCATTTGTGACTACCAGCTAGGGACATGATAGCCGGTCGTTTTTGCCGCCCATCAGTGCGCAGCGGGCGCGGCGATTCTGGGCGGATGGTCGGCAAGCCGCACCTTACGCTTGGGGAGGGATTTCCTGTGATCCGCCAGGGACCACGTGACGGACCCGAGAAACCTTGCCACAAGCCTCCAATCTTTACCTCGAACGTATTGAATGATCGGCCCCGTAGATAGCGAGGACGCCGAAGATAGGGCAAACCTGGGTCATTGCCCAGTTGAGAATACCGGCAAGCAACTGAGTGGTGGCGTAGTTACAGACCGACAGTTCGTTGTGTGCCGGGAATGTTCAACCGCTTGGAGGTGCAAGTCTTCTACCCGACCTGATGGAGGTAACGGTTAGCAATGACGCAAGGTCTATCGCCGTGAGGCGGGGTCTGAAGGAAGCGTGAGCAAATGCGCGAGTCGATGGACAAAAACCGGATACAAGGCGTGAGCGTAGGGCGAGCGGGCAACTTACCACGAAGCCCATATCCATCAAGTACGCGGAGCGTAGATCCGGCGGCCGTGCGCAGAAGGCGATTGAACTTACCCCGGGAGATCTGTTCCGTGTCGTTTCGGCGACTGAGGCTGTCGCGAGGCAGTCTGACCGCGGAGCAGAAGTCAACAGAGGGCATATTAAGCCATGACGTCGACAAGGCTAGTGAGGCACTCCAAAGCCGAAAGGCGGAGTCAACAGATAGGCTGAGAGCCGGGAACGGTGGCCGAAGGCCCGAACGAGAGGAGAGGCAAGTAGGACATGAGTCTCAACAATGACATGCGGCAGAACATCTAGGGCAATCTGGACTTCTCTTCCTTGCCAACGGGTGAAGCCCGGACGGTGGGAAGGGAAGGGCCCGAATCGTTGGATAAGAATGCACCATCAAACGCCGGGACCAAACACCTAGCTTTCAATCGTTCAGCTCTGGACCTAGCGGTTCAAACGCCCGGACCAAGGATCAGGAAAAAGGAGAAGATAATACGTCTACTAGCCCGCTCCGTTAAGATCCTTACCGGCGCCTAGCTATAGAGAGCGCCGATGTAAGCGGTAATCCGCGATAGAAGTGGGATTTCGAGCCGATTCGGAAGCTTTATCGGTCACAAACGTTTCTATTGTGAAAGAATCACGACGCTATAGGGTCCGACGCTCACACTGGCGTTGAAGTTAAGCCCATCCTTGCCACCGGAATTGGCGGTTGCATCGAAGCTATCGCCATTAATGAAACCGGGATCGTAGATCTTCGCGCCGCTATTGAACCGCACATGCCATTGGCCCTCGCGCGGGAAGCCGATATTCAGGTTCTGCATGGGCACATTCGAGAAGTTTGCCACCACAACGACATCATCACCCGCCCCACCGTTCTCCCATCGATGATATGCCAGCGTTTTATTGCTGTTGTCCAGGTGGAAGACATTTAGATTTTGACCCGCGAGGCCTCCTGTCTTTCCGCCCAGATTGCGTCTCAGAGCGATTAGATCACGATACATCTGAACGATCCCTTTGATATTCGGATCGTCTGCCCGGCCGAAGTCCATGTTGGTCGCCGTCTTGAAGTCGAAGGCGCGCGTTTCGAGCATCTCCTGACCCTGAAATATCAGCGGAATTCCAGGCGAAGTCAGCATGATCGCCGCGGCCAGGGTGGAACGTTTCTTGGCAAAAATGCTCGAATGGTTACTTGTTGTATCGATCAACGCCGGCAGGCGGATCTGGCCCGGTGGATGGCCTACCTGGTCATGGTTTTCGGTGTAGATCACTCGAGTGAATACGTCGCCGGCCATTTTCTTTTCGAGAGCGCTTTTGACTGCGCGAAGATCGCGCTCCGAATCATTGACCTTGCTGACGACGTTCCGCAGTACATTCACCATCGTGTCGTCCCATTGGCTGTTGAACTCGAGGCCAATCGGGCCGGATTGCAGTGTGACGTCTCCGGAGCTCTGCAAGTCCTCGGCGATGGTTATCTTGCCCGGCTGCTTCGGGTCGGTGGAACGGTACGAAACATTAATGTCTCGCAGGAGTTCCGCTCCTTCCTTATTGGGTACGTGTGTCGGGCCGAACGCGCGGATGTCGATCGTGTCGTCGAATCGCAGTCCATCGACTCCGTAGTCGCGGAGCAGCAATAGCGCGTTGTCGTTGATGTACTGCCGGACCTGAGGCCGGCCGAAATCGGGGCGCGGACCGAAGCCGGTGTCGGCGCGATCACCGCCGTAGAGATAGACTCCGCCCGGAATCTCCGATGTGGTGAAACCACCGAACGCTTTCAACAGATTGTTGCCGACTAAATGGTTATAGACCACATCTACGAGCACGGCGATCTGCCGCTGATGGCATTGTTTGACGAATTCTTTGAATTCCCGCGGAGTGCCATAGCTGGACTTTATGGCAAACATCTGCACGGAGTCGTAGCCCCAATCGTGGTTTGCCGGAACATGGTCGGGGAACAGAGGATTCTGAGTGATTGGAAGCACTTCCACCGCATTGATGCCGAGATTCTTCAGGTAGTCGAGTTTTTGCACAGCACCGGCGAACGTGTTTGCAAATGTACCTACGTGCATCTCGTAAATCACCATCGTATTGAAAGTGGGCTCGGTAAAGGGTGGCATAGTGAAGTTCGAATCCACGAGGACCGAAGCGGGATTACTGTCACTGCTCGGCAAGCCAAAGCCGTTCGGCATGTCGAATCCGGTCAGTTGTTGGGCCCGCGGATCGTTGAATTCGCGCACGACACCGCCGAGCTTAATGACATACCGATATTGGTCTCCGGCCTTAGTATCGGCCACCGTCCCTATCCATGTTGTATCCGCGGGATCAGAGTGACCCGGCTCCTTGCTGAGCGGCACCAACGCGCCTCCATTGATTTTGACGGCGACACTTTCAACGAAAGGCGCCCAGACGCGAAATGTTGTGCTTCCGTCACTGTGCAGGGTCGCGCCGAGCGGGTCTGTCGCCCTCGCCAACGGCGTTGCAACCAGGAAGGCTGAAAGGAAAACCAGCAAGCACTTTGCCAAAAGCATCGCAGGAAGTCTTGCCGGACGCAGCTGAGCGAGGGACATAGATCGTTTCGGATACATAGACAGTTCCTCCGTCTAAATCTTGGGCCTCTCATACCCAGACATTTGGCGCTGGCCATCGGGCATATACTGCAATTCGAATCGGTGGCGGCCAAGCGGCCGCCCTATCTCTTGCACCACAAATATCCAGAAATGACGATCGGTACACTCCTCAGAGAAACTTCAAAACTTCGCTAATTGCATTCAAGGGGGATGGTTCGCGGTTGAGAATGATCTCCACCAGTGTGGTTGTGAACGGATAGAAAAGAGTCCCTTTGTCGCCAAGACCTGACAGATCAATCTCGACTGGCTTCGCCTCTGCTGTCAATTTCTTTCCGTCGTCATTGCTGCCGTATCCCTGATAGGCCATCAAGGCAGTCCCTGTTGAGGCATGGATTCGGAGCTTCAGAGGAATGGCGCCATTACTGATGCCTGTGGGCAATCGGATGTGGAAGCAGCGATAACTTGAGTCAGTGGCATAGGGGTGGACGTCGGTGTACATTTCCTCGAAGGGCACCCAGTTATTTCCGTCTTTGCGAAGGACGTCGATTAGATAGTCGTTAACTCCGTCGCCTCGCTCATCCCGGGCGTGGACGACGAACTGCTGCCATCCCTCGATTTCGGTTTCAGACGTATGGAAGATATGACCGAAGAATTGCTTGACATCCGCGGAAATTCCGGCGGCTGCCTTCCCAGGATCGACAAGCATCTTATTCCACCCAGGTTCACCGAAAGTCTTCGCCCGCGTCAGCCATGCGTCGTAGGTTTCCCCACCTTCGTCACCTACTCTTAAGAAATCGCAGATTAGTTGAACCATCGCATCATCCGGTTCGCTAACCAGCGTCGCGTGGTTTTTTCCTTCTACTGGAATTAATGGAATGTCGAGTCGTTGATTCTCCCAAGGAGAAATCGATACCCTGGAAGAGGGTCTTCCGTCACCGTCTACGGGTGTGCGTGTGAGATCGACGATGATCTTTCGAGTATTCAATGCACAACCGGACCAGCGGACGGTCCCGTCGGTACCAGGATCGTTGGCCACACTGGATAGCCCGTCATACGGCACATTTCCGATAAACACGCAAACAAAAGGAGTGTTAGGGCCCTTGTCATAATAGGGCGCATCTCCCAGAAGATCCGCATGGGCCAGGTCCCAGGTGAAACTGCTTCCAAGTTCCAGACCGTCCAGCACTTCATCTCCCGCATTCAGGAAATCCGGTCCTATCTTCCTGTTTCCTCTTACCAGTGCGCCCAGCCATGTACGGCCCTTGTGCGCCTGAGGCGAGCCCCAGGTAGCTGGCGCCAAGCCGATCAAGTGCTTGAGACGCCTGAGGCGAGAATTGTTTGTAACAGGTGCGCCGTAGTTGGTGAGCCACGAGCGAATAACCAGCATACCGGTGGAATGAACGATTGCATCAAAAGGCTGGTCCGCATTGAGCCTCGGATTGTATCGAGATGCCCGATCGAGTCCTTCGGCAATATCCTTGATCGTGATCTCGTTATTGAGCGACACATAGTTAGCGATATTGATGTCTACAGCGTCGATGCCTTTGACCTCAAGCGCTCTGCAGAGCGGAGTGAAGTCCAAACCGTCGGCCGAATACCCATGAATCAAGACAAGTGGTCGCGACACAGTTCCTCCGTAATAGGCATCCGAGCTTCGAAAATGTGAGCCGTAATGGTCAAATGTTCCCGGGGCCCTAGACTAAGTTGCTCTTGAGATTTGTCCAGTGAATGAGTGAATGGGCAAGGTCAGTCTCGAATCGCAACAGAATCTCCATGAGGGGGAAGCGGAGACGAAGCCATAATACACGGGACTTAGAGCGATGCAAGGAATTAATCGTGCGCTTATTGAAATTTCATCGCTCCTCGATAATTTATGACCTGCCCACTTGGATCCGCACAAACTGAGTATGATTTTCGGATTCAGGAGAGGACGATTATGGTCAGGAGCGGGCATAGCGAGGCGCAGATCAACGCTGCGCTGAAGAAGATTGAGGCCGGATGCACGGTGGATGATGTGGCCCGGGAGTGCGGTGTCAGCCAGGCAACGATCTACACGTGGAAGGGAAGTTCGGCGGCCAGTTAGTTGATGAAAAATAACTGGCTTGTAAGATCCTTTTGGTGATAATATTTGCGTCTCCCCCACAGGCCCCAATCGTTCCTCAGAAAAGCAGGACCACGCCGCGAAACGAGCAAAAGAATAGTTTTCTGTTGCGATGGGACGGCAATAGCTTTGACCGTGTAAACGAAGAATCGAATGTCGCGGAGCTATATGGCAGCCTGACTGTAAATGCGAATCAGCTTTTGCTACTACCACCCGGCGCTGGTTAAGCTCCAGTGCTCCCCCAAGAGCTCTCGATCCTACGTGATTGCTTCATTACTGACACAGGGCCCTATGAACACTCTGGAGGAAATCCATTGCTAACACTCGAAATAATGCAACGTAGGTGGCCACATGGGGATCAGCACATTCCGGGACTGCTGGAGGGTATCGTTGCGGCAGCACCTACTGTATTTCCGAAGTATGGCCTATCGTCTCCGCTCGTTGTCGCCCATGCGATGGCGCAATTTAGTGAGGAGTGTGGACAGGGTCTCGAGATGATCGAGAATTTGAACTACTCGGCCGAAGGACTGCTGAGGGTGTTCTCGAAGCACTTTACACCGGCGATGGCCGAACGCTGGGCCCACAATCCGAAGGTTATTGGTGAAATCGCCTATGGCGGTCGGATGGGAAACACCCCACCGCCGAGCACCGACGGTTACGTATTCCGCGGCGCCGGTCTATCTCAGGTCACTGGTCGGGATGGCGTATCGAAACTGCAGGAGTTCCTAACAAAAAATGGGGCAGATTTCGACATCCTTCAGAATCCGGAACTGATTATCGATCCCTCTCATGCGCTCGAATGCGGTGTGGCCGATTGGGTGTTGTGCGGCTGTCTGCCGCATGCAGAAAGAGATGACACTGTTGGTGAAACCAAGGCGCTCAACGGAGGGCTGAATGGCTTGCCTCAGAGAGCGCGACAGCTTGCTCTATGGAAGTCCGAACCGTTGACATGATGAACGATTTCTGTCGGTGTAAAAACAGAGGAGTTGAAGTAATACCCATGCTGAGGTCAATGGCTACACTTACTCCGATCCTCACTAGCCTACCTATGTGCCCATGAACAAGCAAGAAGTGATACCGGTTCCTATCTGGAGAACAATCATGAAGAAAAGCATGCACCTTTTGTTTCTAGTTCTGCTCCTAACACTCTTTGCCGGCGCTCAAACTGCAACTGTAATACGCAATGTAAATGTGCGACCCGATCCGTCCACGGACAACAATCCAATCACGACATTGAAGCCTTCGGCACAGCTTGATCTAGTTGAGCCCGACGCGACAAATGGATACTTTCACGTCACGACGAGTGATGGTCAAGATGGCTGGGTATGGGGCCGGAACATCCTCATCAAAGCGGGGGCCATCTCTTCCATTGGCGTCGGACATATCGGGCCGCCGCAGCTCTATCCGGATCCCAAGAAAACCCCCGGCCTCGCAGATACCCTCAAAGTCTCTGATCTTACAAAACGGTATACCAAGGGGTGTCCAAGCGGGAAGGCGAGTTGCACATACTCACAAGCACATCGGAATGTTCCCAAAAGTGTGCATACACAAGTCTATGATGAGTACAACGTCCCGGAAGACGCGCGTAACATCCAGCACGGCGAGGTGGACCATTTTTACCCGCTTTGCGCCGGCGGATCCAATGACATTAAAAATCTCTGGAATCAGCCATCGGATAACGAATGGAACGGCGAGAACTTCGGGTTTCACGAAAAAGACAAGCTTGAGACCTACGTATGTTCCCAGATTAAGGCCGGAAAGATGGACCCGAGGGACGCCTTCAACCGCATCATGAAGGATTGGGTAAAGTTTTATTTGGATGTGGGTTTGGACTCGGTGGATTAAAAGACGAAAGGCAACCGATTACCTCAAACGTCATGCGGTCCAATTTCGTTTCGAAGCAGAACAATGCTTAACGCATTGAATGAGCCGATATACGGAAGAGCAAATTGTAGGAGTCCTGAAGGAGTCTGAAGCAGGCTGGATACGGCGGAAGCTGTGCCGGGAGGTACTGTATCAGTCAGCAGACGTTCTATCGCTGGAAGGCGAAGTACGAGGGCCTGAAACGAGTGAGGCGCAGCGGCAGTTGAAAGAGGAGAACCGCAAGCTGAAGCAGATGGTGGCGGAGCAGGCACTGGACATCACAGGTTTCAAGGCGGTGCTCGGAAAAGTGGTAGGCCCGCAGGCAGAGCGAGAATGTCGTGAAAGTGCAGTACTCGTCGTCAAATAAGACGGTGAAACTGATCGAGAGGAGAGGTCTGGACGCGCTTACGCACGTCGAATAGCGAGATTCCTCACTGTTCACTACTTCTGTTATTCCTGCAAGGAATAACCTTCTCCCGAAAAGTCATTGGACGTTCCTGAACATCGCCCTTAGCACGAAGCCGTAGTAGCTGGCGAAGTCCAGCATCCTTCGGATGGAAACGCGGTTGACCGTCGATCCGGTCCAGCACCACCGTCTTCATGTTGTCGGTCAGCACCGTCATCGTCACCCCTCCGAAGTAGCCGAAGGCGCGAGCCCAGGCCTCTGGCCTGAGAGTTACGACCGGATCTGGGCGCAGTTGATCGAACGGCAGGGACGCCAGCCCGGGACACGAGCCATGGTGGAGTTGATCCGCATCGGCCGCGAGTTCGGCTACACACACAGTGTTGCTGCAAAGTGGGGGTTTTTGCATAACGCCCCGAAAAGGGTCAATTCAGATTCAAGGGTGAGTGATAGGGAGTTGCCGTGGGTTAGGCGGCAGTCCTGAGTATCGTACGGTAGAGGGTCGTTTTTCGCTACACTGGAACCAGCGCACTCCGGCAGGGAATGATCAATCGGCGATGCGCCTGACAATTCTCAACGAAGAAGAGATCGACAGACTTTACGGAATTCCCCGCTTCACGCAGGAAGCGCGCGCGGAATACTTTGCGCTGTCCGCTTTCGAGAAGACTGTTCTTGAGCAATTTCACTCGCTCAAATCAAAGTTGTTCTTCGTTCTCCAGCTTGGCTACTTCAAGGCCAGCCGCATGTTCTTCGTCTTCGGTCTACGGGATGTGGAAGAGGATGCCACCTACCTTATGGAGACCCGCTTCCCCGATTTTAAAGGGGATGATGCGTCGATCGCCAAGGGCACACGCCTCAAGCAGCAGCGGCTCATCCTCAAACTCTGCCATTATCGGAACTGCGATCGAACGGTGCAGAAGAAGCTCCAAGATAAAGCTCGACAAGTGGCAACAGTCTGCGGGAAGCCGATTTATGTCTTCCGGGAACTGATGCACAACCTTGCGGAGCAACGCATCGTCGCTCCGGGCTACAGCACGATGCAGGACATTGTCGGTGCTGCGCTGACCTATGAACAACGCCGCGTGGCCGGAATCGCACAGGTCAAGGTATAGCCCTCCGCCAAAAGGGAACTGCAGCGCCTGCTCGAAGATAGGCGGGGACTCCATGAAATAACCATGTTGAAGCGTGACCCGAGGGACTTCAGCAATCATGAGATCAAGCGGGAAGCCCAGCGCAAGGAAGAGATTCGGGAGCTCTACCAGCTTTCACAAGAGCTTCTCCCGCATCTAAGAATATCCACGGAAAACATCGGCCACTATGCCTCGCTCGTGGATTATTACTCTGTGCACCGGCTCCGGCAACTGAGCGAGTCCGTTGTTCATGTTTATCTTCTCTGCTTCATTCAGCAGCGCTACCGGAAGCTTCACGACAACCTGATTCATAGTCTGGTTCATCACGTCAGGAGACATAGCGATGACGCCAAGGCAGCCGCAAAGGA
>NZ_JQKI01000129.1 GCF_000745965.1 Edaphobacter aggregans DSM 19364
GCATCGAACAACGCCCGCTCCAGCCCGCCATCAAGATACCGCTTGCCGATCTGCCATACCGCCTTGGCGGAAAGCCCCAGGTTGGCTCCCACCGCAGGCGTGGACTGTCCCTGATCCAATTGACGCAAGGCCAAGGCGCGCAATGTCGTGCGTACCGACTGCAACCCGCCTCCTAACAACTGATCGATCTGCTGTCGATCTCGCTGCTTGAGTTCAATCTGAAGTCGTATGCCTCTGCTCACTCCCCAGATCTACAGCCAGCACCAGAACCCAACAAGCGCCTACATTGGTTACCTATACATGCGGCCACAGTACTAGCCAACCTTCCGCTTTCGATCGGAGAATCTTTCCGATTTTCATTTGGGAGCCTGAGCAAGGCCCAGTGTTCTACGGATTTCCGCGAACCAGGGAAGCTGGTGATCCAAAAGTAGGCATTCATTCTGGGGGTGAGGAATGCACTCCATCCACAATCGACAGAGTCATCAATGCGCGTGATGAGATGGCAATTAGGTCCGCGATCAGGTCTAGAATTCCTGCGCTGAATGGAGAGGTTTCTCACGCCGCCACGTGCATGTACACGATGACGCCTGACGGGCACTTCATCATCGATGCCCATCCAGAGTATCCGCAGGTCAGCCTAGCTCCGGGATTCTCTGGTCATGGGTTCAAATTCTCCTCTGTAGTAGGAGAAATTCTCTCTGACCTCGCAATGACACGAGAAACTTCAAGTGATATCGCCCTCTTCTCTGGATCCCGCTTTCGTCTGCAGTGAACGTCCTGTAAAGTTGCCACCACATTCGGTTCGAGCAGCCGGAATCGAGATCGGTACTGTGAATCGGCCAGTGTTTACAAATGAGTCTGGGTAACGTTGTCGGGTTCGTCACACGACTCTTGTCAGAAGTGTGCCAGAATGCGACAAGCAACATTGTTGACCCCTTTCAAAGTCCCAGGTTGTCGTTTACCGCAATTGCTATTTCCTGCTCCGAACCAAGATATCGTTCCGTCGTCTGAATCGAGGTCGCAGCGCACATCCGACCAGGAGCGGCCAAAATGCAGTAATCGCGCTTGCCTTTGATGGTTACCCAATTCCGCGCGGGTAAATAGGTCAAGCATTTTCGTCTCGGAGGGCGGTTGCAGGACGTTATTGGCAGCAAAGTCCTGGGCTTGTGGATAGTCCGTGTCTCGAATTTGCTCGGCAGCCTTCGCGAGATCGTAGGGAGTTTGGCGAAGTTGAACGTTCGGCCCGAGTAAGAGCCAATCAGCGCCCGGTTCTCCAAACGGCATTCCCACACTGCCGGCGTTCACAACTCGAACCGTTCCAACCATTCGGTCAAATTGCATGTGGGTATGACCGCAGACCACCACAGATACATTGAGTGCTGCAAAGACCGGTAAGAGGCGTTCCTCAGGCGTCAGGCGCGTGAAAATCTCGTTTTCGTTTTGCGGCGTCGCGTGGCAAAACAGCACCTCACCTAACCAGGGAATCCCGAGGGTGAGTGTTTTAGGCCAGCCAGCAATAACCCCTCGTATTCAGGACAAAGCTGTTGCGCCGTCCAGCGAATAACGGGGTGATACTGCTCGGGCACGACCGCTGGATCCTTCCCTGCCATCTGTTCAAGCACAGCGATCTCGCCGTTGCCATAGATGAACTGCACGGGGATACGAGGTCGAGCAAATATGTGAGCGTTTCACGCGGCATCGGACCCGGAAACACATCGACCCCCACCACCACGTGGTCTGCTCCTACCTGACGAATCTCTTCGAGCACAGCCTCCAGAGCTGGGAGGCTTGCATGGATATCGTAGATGGCTGCGACCAGCATGAAGAACCTCTTCTAAGTCTCTCTGGTTTTCGTCCCACATGCACATATGGCTGCCGTTGGGGCAGTATGCATAGCTGCCATGCTGCACCATGCTGGCCATCTTCTTGATGGCTTCCGGGTTCATCTCGTCATGACGCGCACCGATGGTGAGGGTTTTGACGCGGATTTCGTGCAGACGGTTCCAGCGCTCCCAGTTCTTCAGGTTGCCGGTGATCGAGAATTCGCTATTGCCCTGCATCTCCACATAAACGTCTTCGTTGAGGTGCTGGAACGCACGGTCGAGGGCGTTTGGCCAGGGCTTTGTACGGCAGATTACCTGCGGATAGAGCTTGTCCATCATCAGCGAGGTGTACTCGGGCGAGTCGAACTTTTGGCTGGAGTCGAGTTGCTCAAGGCGCGCGAGATCAGACGGAGAAAGCAACTGCTGTTTGAGTATGCCCGCGTATTTCAGATAGGCAGTGACGCCGGCGGTCATGTTGGAAAGGACGACGCCGCGCAGGTGCTGCTGGTATTTGAGCGCGTACTCGATGGCAAGAACCACGCCCCAGGAATGTCCGTACAGGACGAAGTTATCGAGGCCGAGCCCGCGACTCACTTCCTCGACTTGCTCACAGTAGCGGCGCAATGCGGGTAGAGAACTTCCATCGCGGCTCCTTCCTATGCGGCCAGCGTGGAACCCCGTGAAAGGAAATCTGACAATCGTGCTCCGGGGCAGCGATACCGTCGGTGGCACAAGCGGGGGTGCTCAAGAGTTCCGGGTCCGACTAAAGAACGGGCTTCATAGCACCAAGGGGAAGAATCGACCTCTGTGCTTGCCGCATAGCAACACTGTAGTCGCGCTGAAACCGCGTTTCATCCGCGGAGGGTCGGAAACACCGATGGCGGACTAAAGAGAAAAGTAGGGCGTTTGCAAAGCGAGAGAGGATCTCGGTGCGAACGCAAACAAGACATCCTATAGTGGTGCAGTACTTCGATGAGTAGCCCCAAAAAGAATCTCAAGAACCTTGCTGGGAGCCTTCCAGAGCCATCATTGTTTTGATAAGAATTTGTTCAGGAGATAATTGGCAACGCGAGAGCATCTCGACTGCAAGCGTGACAGTTGTCCTCTGCTCTCCGGAAAGCGCTCGCCACATGTATTCCTGATTTGTTTGAAGTTCCTGGCGTGTCATGAATGTGCCCTCCTGCTGGTGTGAATCAAACTCAATCTGGCGGCGACGATTGGCGCGAAGATACTTTCATCGGTCATGTGCGAGAAGCCGTGGGCCATCTTTCAGCCTTCGTTTTCTCCGGGCGTTGGAGCGTACCGTCAGCTGTTTCTTACCCCACCCGCTGTATGTGATTCAGCCATACAGCGGGTCGCCGTTGAGATGCGGAAGATCTTACTCATCAAGTTCCGGGTTTAGCCTCGGGTGAAGAATGGTGAACACCACCGATTCTGCTACCTGCCGACCTAAACGCTTGCCGGCGAGGTGGTCGAAGCGGAAATGCTGCCCAGCGTAAATTCGACTCAATCCTGCCTCGTCCGCCGCTTCTGAGAAGCTGGTAAAGTGGCGCGTGACGCCCGCAAGTGACTCGGAAGTGACATCAAAGGTCATGCGATCACCGAGGTATAACCGCAATACCTCAGCCCCGGCAGCGCTGATGGCGCTGTGTGCACCCGGGTAGGAGGGGTCGGGAGCCGTCTTCGTAGAGAGTGGAAGCCAGCCCGGATCTGGCTCGGTCTCGGGATTGTCGTCGATAGCTGCCATTTGAATGGCAGTGACCGGACGCCAGAGATTGTAAGTGTACTTTGCATCGAAAAAGGCGATTACTGTATCCGCGAGGCTAATGTTCAACAAGGCAAACAGATGGGCACTTTGCGCCAGATCAAGGTGATGTTCCAATGCTGCGGTCTGTGCAATCTCATTCCAGAAGTCCTGAATGTTGCCGTTCCAGAATTGTCCAATCTGGGTTTGATCCGGTGTACGAGTTGAACTGTTGATGAAGCCGAGAGTTTTGACTTCGACAAAAGATCGAGTGTACCCTTCGCTCTCCAACCCAGGGGGTGGACCGGGACGAAATTCGTTAGCACGTGCGAGGGCAAAGGGAGTGACCTTGGGCCATTGAATGAAATCCGCAGGCGCGAAGTTGGGAGGAGTCAGTTGGTAACTTCCAGGCTGGTTCGTCGGCACGAAGGGAGGAAGAATCACCGCTGATCCATCGCCACTTCGCAACGCCAGAATCGCCGTCGCAACGGCTTCACCAACCTCAATGCCATCGACCTTATTCTGCCCGTACGGAATTTGCTCCAGGTCCTGCTGAATCTCAGAGTCGAGCGTCGCAGCAAAAGCAGGATAGAGCGACACCAGGACATCATGGGCTGCCTGGTCTGCCGCAGCCTGGGTCGACGCTCTTCGCGAGACGTGGGGGAGATGAACCGCGTAAGGCTTGAAGGTTCTGTCAATGTTATTGATAGCGTCGAAGATGGCGGTGTGCAGTATGGCGAAGTTGCGAGTCGAGTGTATTGTGGGGGATTGGGCGCCAGGGGTTCGTACGATCGACAGAAGAGTCCTATTCCATTCGATGACCGGGTTGATCGGCTGTGTGGACGAGGCTGCCGGATGCCCGTCATCATTTGTTACGGTGGCGTTGGCGAAGGTGGTTACGGGATTCCAGAGACCGACACATAGAAGCACAAGCCTGAATAAACTTTTTGCCATTTGACTTACCTCGCTGTTTATGTTCGGTGAGAATGCCAGACCGCGGGCCGGGCTACCGATGCAGTGGCAGATCATTCCGACGCTATGAATAACTGCGGGAGGAGGGAATTATTCCGGCTGTGCAGGGAATTAATAACTTGTGGATCGGCGGAATGTTCCCGGTCAGATGGACCGGGCGGGTCGCGTCATCCGGAGAAGCTCAACCGATCCCGGGGCACGCAAAGTCGTCGAAGAGACGCACCGGCTCTTCCTTATCCGGAGATGAAAACTGGGATGTCGCGAATTTCATTCTCAATCAAGGGAATAAAGTGTTCGACCCATAGTTTGCATGGTTGGAGGACAGAGTCATGAAAGATGAGCAATAAGTGATCGAGAAGACGCCGATCCGACACCATGTTTCTGAGACAACGCAACTAACCCGGCAACAGGATAGCTGCGGTCAATCACTGAACATTCTCAGAATACTCGGAGCATATTTCGTAAATAGGCTTCACCGAATAAACTGCCTTGTGCAAAGTACTTAGCGTGAGGCCGTACCTCTAATCGGAGCGCAAATCATGAAAGAGAAGAGTCTCCCCTCGACGATAGCTGCCGAAAAAGTTACCTTCACAACCCCAGAGGAACTCAACGAAAAATTCAACCGCGTCATTCATCGCCGTTCCTTTCTTCAAGGCCTCGGCATAGCGACCGCCGGCAGCGCCCTGTCCCGGCCGCAGGCTTGCTCACGGCAAAACAGGCGCAGGCCGCGGAGCAAGAACACCACGGCTCGCTTTCGCGAGGCGACGCCGCCATCCTCCGCTTCCTCGCCGCAGCAGAACTGATCGAAAGCGATCTCTGGACCCAGTACAACGAACTCGGCGACGCTAATGGCGGCAATCCCGCGTACATCGCCGCTCTCGAAAATCTCGATGGCGACATGCCCCAATACATCAGCGACAACACCGACGATGAGCTAAGCCATGCCGCCTTCCTCAACGCTTACCTGAAGTCGAAAGGCGCGGAGCAGGTCAATCTCGACGCATTCCGAACCCTACCCAGCAGCCAGGCGACCGAAGCGAAACAAACCGGTCGCCTCACCAACCTCCTCAATCTCGACGTCGATCTCAGCTGGTACACTCGCTACCGCAGCGAAGCGAATCCCGACTTCGGCGCGAAGTTCAAAGGCCCCTTCACGATCTCCAACCAACCCGCGATTCCCCTGAACGACACCGATACTCCGCCTAACACGTCGCAACCCGCGCCTCCAACTACACCGCAGTCCCGGCGCATGCAGGCCATCGCCAACACTGCGGGCTTCCACTTCGCTTACATCGAGCAGGGGGGAGCTAGCCTATACACCAACATGGCTCTCAAAACCAGCGATCTTGAGGTTCTGCGTATCGTGATCAGCATCGGCGGGGTAGAGGTGGACCACTTCGGCCTCTGGCACGACAAAGCAGGCAACGCCGTCGCCGACCCTCTCGCTGGTCTCGTCGATCCCGTGACTGGACTTACCTTCCCCGACCTCAACGCGCCTCCAAACGAACTCACCCAGACCAACCTCATCCTGCCCGAACCCTGCGACTTCCTCAAGGGAGAAAAGCTACCTCCGTGCTCAGTCATCCGGCCCTCCCTTACTCAAAATGCAGGCGCGGTTGCGACGATCAAGTCGTTTACACAGGATCTGCTCTTCGCCGGCCAATCCACTGCAGTCTTTGACTTCATTATGGAGCTGGCGGTCGAAGCCGACGCAGCCCGCCGCGATCTATAACCCCGGTCGCTCCTGTTGCGTTTGTCAGATCAGCCTCGGTCTTCCCGCATCTATACGGCCCTCGCTAGCCAGGGGCCTCCTTTTTGGAGGAGGCCGTGGAAATCTCACTTCGGCTTTGTCTCGTGCAGTAAAGGCGGGCACCCCCTTCGCTAGTGTCTCTCCAAGAAAGTTGCCGGTGCTTGTGGCCAAAGAGAAACGAGAGGCGCGAGGATGGGCGATGACGCGACCAAGGGTCAGGATCAGCTCTGATACGTCACTTGGAAAATAAAGCTGTGGGGGCGCGGCGTTTCCTGGAGGTTAACACTCGGACCACAACGTCGGCGTCATCGTTCAGTCTTACCAGCAGAGGCGTGTTGCTGTTTTGGGCAACTCGTATGCGGACAAAGACGATTGGATCTTCGGCGAGCTTTCCGAGGACCGGTTTAGGCGTCATGGGATTACACGCCACCCACATGCGGACATCGAATCAGGATCCTGTGACTGCTTGCGCAGCAAATTCTGGTCATCGGTGTTGGCAGCCATCCACCGCAACCAATCGATCTCTTCCGCCCGCAACTCGCCAAAGGTGGCTTCTCGCGGAGCCACATGACAGCGTCCTCTGTGAAATAGAGGCCCTCGTAGACCACTATCAAATCGTTGCCAATCACAGCGCTCAGCCAATCCGAGATCCGATCTCCTTGCACTTCTTCAGTCAACCCTTTGCTGTTGCTTCAGGAAGGCGATCAAATCCAGCCGCTCCTCCGCCTTTGGAACACTAAAGCTCATGTTGTTATCCTTCACCACCATATCCGGATCGCTCAGCCACCTCTCCAGCGTCGCATCCGTCCAGGTCAGCCCCAGGTTTTTCAATCCTGTTGAATACGTAAACCCCGGTACGCTTCCTGCCTTCCTGCCAAACACTCCGGCCAGCTTCGGTCCCTCCCGTCCCGCGTTCGTCTCCATCGCATGGCAGCCTCCGCAGCGCTTCTCAAATGCCGCCTTACCTCGCACAGCATTGCCCGCACCTGCCAACGTCGCCTCGCTTTCACCCGCAGTCTTGCCCAGCATCGATAGTGTTTGTACGTCGGCCTTGGATAGCTTTGCCCCCCAGTGCAGCGCCAGATACTGCAGCGGAGGCATATCCCCACTCTTTGCCTCCTGGATAATCTTCGCCGTCAACACCTCCTGCTTCTCCGCCGGCATCTCTTCCCATCGCGACAGGTCCATCTTCTTGCGCGCCTCGACAATGTCACGTTCAATCAGCCATGACCCCGGAGCGACCCGCGCATACACCGGCCAGCGGGTCTCGCTTGAGTGGCAGTCCGCGCACTTCGTTACAAGCACAGCCTTCGCATCCGCAGGCATGTTGGCGCCGTGCAGCAGTGTGCCAAGCCCTTTGGGGGGCTCGACACGCGGATTTCCAAAGGGATGGACGTATCCCAGCGCTGCCACAGCGCCGACGGTCAGCACGGCCGCGACCCACGTCCGATTCATACACTTTCCGCCAGCGGTGAATCGACTATAGCCAGATGATTATGCCCGCGAACGACCTTTACCTTCGTTACTCCAAGCACGCTTTCCAGTTTGCCTGCCGGCACCATCATTGGCCCGGGATTCGGAGCAGATCCTGGTACGGGCTGCGGAAACGCGGTAGACGTCGCGGTGTGGAAGGCCACATTGCCTTCGACCTTCTGGACGATCTGGTGAATGTGGCCATTCAGCACCGTGACCGAGCCAAAGGGCTTCAGCATAGCAAGTGCCTGCTCGCCATCCTTTGTGCCCCATCCCCACTTTTCGTAGACCATCCACAGTGGAATATGCGCAAAGACGACGATAGGTGTCGAGTGGCTTTGGCCAGCAAGGTCAGACTTCAGCCACGCCAGTTGATCATTACCGATGTTGCCCATTGCATCCACCTGGACGCAATTGTTCAGGCCTACGAAGTGAACTCCCTTGTGGTTGTAGCTGTACCAACCATTGCCCAGGGTTCCCTTGCCGAAGCGCTGTTTGTACTGGACCCCGTCATCTATAAAATCGTGCTCACCAGGAACGTAGAACACCTCGCTCTTGAAGCCTTTGATTATCTGCGAGGCCGTATCGAACTCTGATGCCTTCGAGTTCTGGGTGATGTCGCCGGTGTGAAGCATGAAGTCTGGAGCCTTGATGCGTGCGGCCGCAATATTGGCCCTGTCGATCGCCTTCTTCAGCGTCCCGGTTACATCGGGGTTCGCTCCTTTGTTGAATCCGATGTGGCAGTCGCTGATCTGCACGAAGGAAAAGTCCTCTACCTTCCCAACTCCGGCAGCACCTCCACCCTTCATGGTCTGAGCCAGCAGCTTCGACGTCGGCACGCCGCCAACCATCGACCAAAGCAGCCCTGTCCCGGCCCACGCCATGCAGCCCAGAAAATTCCGCCGGTCGATTCCATCGCCTACAGGCTGCGCAGCGACTTGGTTCTCCTGCACTACTTCGTCTTCCTTAAATCGATTCATATTAAGCTAAGCTCCGTTTGGTTCTAATTGCCTACACCGTTCAAAACTGGCGCCGCGTCCCTTTATTCCCCACACCCCCGCCGGTAATTCATGGAATAATCTGTGTGCGATTTGGTTAACGGTAGTGTGTTTAACAGCCAACACCTGCCGGTCTACGTCGTGCCGCGCAGTTCCGCAACCTCAGACAAACCGAGGCACTCCGCATCATGCCTTCCACCGTCACCCGCAGCGCAACCTTTGAAGAACTCGCGCTCCCGCTCTTCGCCTCGCTCTACAACCACGCTCACTGGCTCACCCGCAATCAAGCCGAGGCCGAAGACCTTGTGCAGGAGACCTTCTTCAAGGCCCTGCGCGCCTTCGACTCCTTTGAACCCGACACCAACTTCAAGGCGTGGATCTTCCGCATCCTTCGCTACACGTTCCTGACCACGCGCACTGGTATTGCCGCGTCCCGCACTGTGTTCCTCGAAGACCATCCCGAGACACTCGATACCGTCGCGGGTCCGACTCCGGAACACACCCTCATTCGCCTCGACAACCAGGCCGCTCTCCACGCAGCCATCGAACAACTTCACCCCCCATTCCGCGAAGTTCTCCTTCTCTGCGACGTAGAGGAGATCAAATACAAAGACATCGCCGTCATCCTTGATGTGCCCATCGGCACCGTGATGTCGCGCATATCTCGCGCCCGCCGCACGCTTCGCCAACTCCTGCAGCAGCAGTTCGGGGAATCCCTATGACTCAGACGCCTCAAACCAATCAGTCCGCCGAACACCTCAACCCGGACAGGATCAATGGCTTTATCGACGACGAACTCCCACTCGCTGAGCGGCAGGAGATCGAACAGCATCTCGCCGGCTGCCATGTCTGCACCATGCGCGTCCTCTCTGCTACGCAGCTCAAAGCCGCCACCGCTCGGGCCGGCCATCGCTTCGCACCGCCGCCCGAAGCCCTCGCCCGCCTCACCGCCAAGCTTCATTCGCAGCCGCGGACGGAGACGGGGACAAAGAAGACAGCGCGCATCTACTCAATGACATCTCTCCGCCCTGTAGCCTGGGCGGCCCTCGCGGCTGCCATCCTGCTGACCGTCTCACTCTTAGGCTGGCGCCAGTTCCGTCAAAGCAACACGCTCGCGGCGGAGCTTCTCGACCAGCATCTCGCTACTCTCTCCAGTGGAGCGACTCCTCAGGTGATCTCGACCGACCGCCACACAGTCAAGCCCTGGTTCCAGGGCCGTCTGCCCTTCAGCTTCAACCTTCCCGACGCCGCCGCTCTGCCTCCCGACGCGACTCTCAAAGGCGCAGACCTCACCTACCTCAACAACCAGCCCGCGGCTCTACTGCTCTTTACCATCCACAAGCACGAGGTCTCCGTCTTCCTTACGCAACGAGCCAACAGTCCCATCCTCACCACGCTACCCCGTAGCCGCGCGGGCTTCACTCTGCAGACTGCCACTACACCAGACCTCCGCATCATCGCGGTCAGCGACGTCAATCCAGCCGACCTCTACAAGCTCGTGGCCGCTTTGGTCCGGGCCCAAAAATCCGTATAGGCAAAACAGAATCCAGCATTCAAGTGCGTAGACAAAGGCATCTCGCAAAGATTGTTTCCGGATAGACCGTCATTCATGCACGACGAGCGTATCCGGTTTTGGACCGGGGCTCTCGGTCACGAGCGATAGCGACTGACTCAACCGCTGTTTCACGTCAGTCCGGTCTGTCTTCAAGATCGAATAGGGCGCTAATTCTTAGACAGTATTCATGCGGATTTTTAATACGCAAACTAGATCGTTTCATGGCATCCTTCTCAGTTGGTGCCCATCACTTAATTCCACCGCATTCTACTTTTCGAAGACTTTCATCATGAGAGGAAACGCGGACGATGGCGTCGGAAAGGAAGCCAGTCTTCCTGTGCTAATGCAGTATTGTGTGTAGTCCTCGGAAGCATCCGCATAACTGGACAGAGACACTAAAGGTTTGACTATGCGACAAACCCTCTACAGCACCTTTATCATTTGCGACGAATCGGATTCGTGGTCATGCGAGACAGAGAGGACAGCTTTCAGCCGTTGCTATAGGCCTCATCCGAAGCAGTGGGCTAGATTCCTAATGCTCAAGGCGCAACGGTCATAACGTATTCAAGAAGGTAATTAGCGCCTCTCTCTCCTCAGGACTCAACTCTTTAAAACGTCTAGCGGGCTCGTGGGCTTCGCCCTCGTGACGCGAAATGGCATTTTCAAGAGATAACGACCTCAAGTCATGCATGAAGCGGGGCTTTGTGCGCAAGCCCCAAAGGGGCGCAGTTCGTAACTTGTTGGCCGTGTCTTGCGGACCCACCTGGACGATCCCATCTCCGGTTCCGATGTCATGCAGCAAAAAGTCGCCGAAAGGATGGATCACTTTATTTCCCAGGGCCTCTAGAACAGTAAACATGCCGCCGTCGATAACAGTCCCAGCAGGAGCCGTGGTAATGGATTCCACATGGCAAACACTACAACCGACGCGCCTGAAAAGTTCTCCGCCTCTTATGGCTGCGGGGGTCGCGGCAAGCGCTGTGTCTCGAGGTGGAACCATCGTGCCACGTATGAACTGAGCAAAGTGGTCGATGTCTGCCAGTCCAAGGTCATCTGGCTGATCTTCCGGGTCGTTCGTGGTCTTGAGAACTGTAGTAACGTCCGTGGGGCGCAGCCGGTTCGTGATTCCCATCTCGTTGAGATAGGCATCTCCAATAAAGGAGAGCAAGCTGCTGTGCTGGTCCTTCCAGCCGAAGCGTCCGACGCGGGTCTGTCCAGGTGCCTCGAAGATCGGAGCCTGTACAACTTCCCCGTGAATTCTACCTTCGCTCAACTCCGGTTGTTCTTCGGCGATTGCGATCAGAGTTCTGTCGTCAATGGCTTCTACAAATCCATCCCCAGGGTGTTGAGGGCGGCGCGCAATGCGCGGATGTTTTCTGTCGCAGGTAGGTGCTCCTGGGCCTCCGGACCGATAGCGCGATCGTTGACAATGGACCTGCCAGTAATCGTGTCCTTCCCGTCATTGATGAAGATTGTCGGGTTTACAAAATTGCCATTTTCATCCTTGTGCCCAACCCGGAGTTCTGTGAATTGGCTGGCTCCTCCACTGTTCGGGTTTTCGTGGCAACTGACGCAAGCGGTTGCGTTGTACACAGGGCCAAGTCCGGTTTGCACGGAATGGTTCTCCTCATAGACCTCCTGATCCCTGGCAAAGGTGTCTCCCGGTGGCTCGATGATTCCGTTGCTGACGCTTTGCGCGCCGTTGAAGCTGGGAGTGTTGAAGCCGGCCGGCGCTTCCGTTGCTGACTTCGCTGTGACTCTGGCGAGTCCCGTGCCCAACACGGTCAATGCCGCGAAAAGGCAAGAACAGAGAAGAACCTTCCTCCAGTGGGGCGTGAGCATGAGCGTTCCTCCAAAAGACACCAGTCGCCTGCGCGCGTGCGGGACGCAAGCTGGCTGATCCGTTGACCTCAAATCCTCAAAGCCGTGGCGGAACGACTCGAAAACTACGGTCTGAAGCCAGAAGTCCTGTACCTAACCAAACTGGGTTGTGCAGAGATTATTCCCACCGCGGCGCGATTTATCGCCGCAATGCTCATTATCGCCGTAATGCTCACGTTCCTCGAATCGGCGTACCAGCTGCGATACATATATAGATATAGCCTTTGTTCCCGCATTGTTCCCACAAAGTTTGAGGTACACGAGTGGGAGATCATGCAGAATTTCTCACGCTCGGTGGAGTCCGACAGTATTCGCGAAGATCTTCTGAACGCCATCCATGGCCCCGGGGCATTCCGGAATTTCAAAGACACACGCTTCGGCGGTACGGGATCGAATCCTCCTGGTTTGCATTCCGCACGGAGGCCCTGAAGCAGATCGCGCTCGGCTGGTGTGAAGAAAATCAAATTGTTTGTGAGTAGGTGAGTTTCCATCACGCCGTAATCGCAGCGGCCAACGGCTCCGCATCGCCTAACGGGGCATCATCCGCTAAAACACGTTAATCGAAGTTGTCGGGTCGGAGGAGGCGCGCTTACGCGCTAGCCTCCGTCCGCCGCCCAAACTGCACGTGCAGATTTCCCGCATGCAGCTTTCACGAAGACTCAGCGACGCCTAGACGCAAGAGAAGGAATTAGATCGATCAATCGAACAAGCTTGTACTCGCCGTAAAGCGTGGTCACAGGCAGCCATTTCCAGCCCGCATTGCGCCAGCGCCGGTACCGATGCGACCAGATGCGTCGCCGGATCCAACCGTCGAGACGTTGAAAGAGCTTGCGGACTTGGGCGCGTTTGTAATACTCGCCCCAGCCGCGCAGAAGAGGATTAAGTTCCGCGATCAGCTCCGTGGTGTTCAGAGGCAACATCCGCGTGGTTCGCTGCCGGACCTGATCCATGAAACGACGGATCGACTTCTCCTTGGGATACGCATAAAGCGCACCCTGTCGGGCCTGACTACGGATCTTGCTCTCGGGCAGATGAAGCTTCCTCCACCCAGACTTGATTTTGTAGCCAAGGAATTCGAAGCCGTACCGGACATGAACGATCCGCGTCTTCTGCGGATGTAGCTCCACACCCAGTTGTTTCAGGATTCGGCGGGCCGCATCCATTGGGTGTAGCGAGCCAGATAGTGCATGCTCGGGTCCGCCGAAGGGCGGCTTGGCATAGACGACCCAGTCCTGCTGGAAGAGGGTACGCAGAAAAGCAGTGAAGTTCCTCTCGTTGCCGAACGGCAGACGCTGGCCGTAAAACACAAGTTGGTGGTTGCGAAAAGCGCGTCGCAGTCCGGCCACGAACTTGCCGCGGAAGACGCGGCTGAGCACCTTGACGGGTAGAAAGAAGTGAGCGCGCGTATCGCGACGGGGGTGGAGGTGCGCTGATCCACAAGGCTCGTGGTCGCACATCGAACAACCACCTTATCCCTGGGATTCGCGAGTATGTGCTCGAACTGGTACGGTCGCGCTATGCCGACTTTGGCCCCACCCTGGCGACAGAGGTTCTGCTCGAGAAGGATGGCGTCAAGGTCTCGCGTGAGACGCTACGCAAGTGGATGGTTGAGGACGGGCTATGGCTGTCGCGCAAGCAACGCAGGAGCTTCCATCAGCCACGTCTGCGACGTGAGAGCTACGGCGAGTTGATCCAGATCGA
>NZ_JQKI01000130.1 GCF_000745965.1 Edaphobacter aggregans DSM 19364
CTACAAGTAAAGGAATATTTCTACTAGTTACGGCACATTTCTACTAGTTGCGGGAACATGCAAGTGCTTTGAAATGAATAAAAGTATTCTACTAGCTAGTAAAGGAAAACGACACATGCTCCAGGTCCTCACGGGCATTTTTCATGCGTAACCCCTGGCTATGCACCTGAGTTCCTGGTGGTGTTGAAGTTCCGCGCGGCAGCCGAAGGCGTGCTCGAAGCTATCGGGATGCTGCGTGGCATGAATGCCGAAAACGCTCGCAAGATACCCGCGGACGCGCCCATCGACTTCATCAAGAAGCGATGGGAGAAGCTGGTCTTCACAGAGGGCGGCGTGGACCGCCGTTATTACGAGCTGTGTGCGATGTCGGATCTCAAAAACGCCTTGCGCTCGGGCGATGTCTGGGTCGAGGGCTCGCGCCAGCATAAGGACTTCGACGAATATCTCGTCCCGGCCGAAAAGTTCATAACCCTCAAGACTGCCGGCAAACTACCCCTTTCCGTCGCTACTGACTGCGAGGAGTACCTGCACAAGCGACTGTCCCCGCTTGAGCAGCAGCTTGAGACAGTCAACATCCTGGCCTCCGCGAACCAGTTGCCCGATGCCAGCATCACCGATGCGGGTCTTAAGATCACGCCGCTCGATGCGGCAGTGCCAGAGGCAGCGCAGCAGTTGATCGATCAGACAGCAACGATGCTGCCGCATATCAAGATCACGGAGCTGCTACTGGAGGTCGATGCGTGGACCGGCTTCACAGATCACTTCACCCACCTCAAGACCGGCGAACTGGCCAAGGATAAATCTCTGCTGTTGACCGCAATTCTGGCCGATGCGATCAACCTCGGGCTCAGCAAAATGGCCGAATCCTGCCCGGGTACCACATACGCAAGGCTGTCCTGGCTGCAGGCCTGGCACATCCGCGACGAGACCTATTCGAAAGCTCTGGCCGAGCTGGTCAATGCCCAGGCCCGTCACCCGTTCGCCGCACACTGGGGCGACGGCACAACCTCGTCCTCCGACGGGCAGCGCTTCAAGGTGGGAGGCAAGGCCGAGAGCACCGGCCACATCAACCCGAAATACGGCGCGGAGGCGGGACGAACGTTCTACACCCACCTCTCCGATCAGTTCGCACCGTACCACGCAAAGGCCGTCAACGTGGGCGTCCGTGATGCCACCTACGTGCTCGATGGTCTGCTCTATCACGAGTCCGACTTGCGCATCGAGGAACACTACACTGACACGGCTGGCTTCACCGATCACGTCTTTGCCCTCATGCATCTGCTGGGCTTTCGCTTCGCGCCGCGGCTGCGCGATCTGGGGGAGACCAGACTCTACGTGCCAAAGCGTACCCCGGCATACACCGCCCTCAGACCCATGATCGGAGGCGTTCTACAGATCAGGAGCATTCGTGCCCACTGGGACGAAATTCTGCGTCTGGCCACCTCGATTAAGCAGGGCACGGTCACCGCTTCGCTGATGCTGCGCAAGCTCGGCAGCTATCCACGTCAGAACGGGCTTGCCGTAGCGCTGCGCGAACTCGGTCGTATCGAGCGCACACTGTTCATCCTGGATTGGCTGCAAAGCGTTGAGCTGCGAAGGCGTGTGCACACAGGCTTGAACAAGGGTGAAGCCCGCAATGCGCTCGCCCGAGCTGTATTCTTCTACCGCCTTGGCGAAATCCGCGACCGCAGCTTCGAGCAGCAGCAATATCGCGCCAGCGGGCTCACCCTGGCCACCGCTGCCATCGCCTTGTGGAACACGGTTTACCTCGAACGAGCCACCAACGCTCTACGCGAAAACGGGCATACCCCAGACCCGGCGCTCCGAAAGCATCTTTCCCCGCTTGGCTGGGAGCACGTCAATCTCACCGGCGACTACCAATGGCGCAACACCGCGAAACTCGGTAAAAGCAAATTCAGGCCTCTGCGTCAGCCTTAGCGTACGATCTGGTCCGTTTTCTGAAGGGACCCCTCCGAGATCGAGGATTCAGGTAAAATGCAACCTTGGTAGGATGCGACGAGCCGAGATCAGATAAGTTTGGCGGCGCCGCCGATTACGCCGCATGTCCATGACCAGGGACGGCACAGCCATGTTTGCTCCGAAGATCATGCCGCGCAATCCGACGCAGCGGCTTTCCAACCCGCCCGCGAAGGCTCTTCGCGACGACCGTCCAACAGAGGCTGCGAAGGTCAGTGGAGAAGCGCCGAGTACAGCGTGGGATTTCCGAAAGATCCCAGTTTTTCCACCCGACCCGGCAACCGGACCTCAAGCAGCATCCGCGCTGAGCACGAGCCCACTGCCAGGCATGATTGCATCGCCTCCCTGGGGCTTCGCCGGAATCTCGATCTTCGGCCCAAGGCAAGCGAGCGAATCTCCGTTGACTGGATTTGGTCACGGTTTCCGTCGTGTGCGAGTCTATCCCAACACACGCGGCAGCATCCAACCGAAGCTGAAGATGAGCGTCCCGGAGGACGTCTACGAGCAGGAGGCAGACAGTATTGCTGATCAGGTGATGGCCATGCGTGAGCAAGGAACCGAGCAATCGGGGGGGCTTCTGTCTCGGCAAGAGGAAGACATTAGAGGTAACTCGGTAACTTCTTCCATCACAGCTTTGGTGCCGCGGCCGGAGATTCCGGAGGAAAGGAAACGGGGAAAGGAGCAAGATGTTCATCAGTCACCTCTTCAGACGAACTCGTTGCACCAAGCAACCAAAGGTAACTTTGAGGTTACCGCGGGCATAGAAAATCGTCTAAAGCGCACCAAAGGCGCGGGGGCCCCCATCGGCAATGTGGTACGCGCATTTGTCGAGCCCCGTATGCAGTTTGATTTCAGCAAGGTTAGGGTTCATCTTGATAACGAAGCGACTCAGATGAACCAAGAGCTAGGCGCTCGCGCCTTTACGCACGGTAGAGATATATATTTTGGATCCGGCCAGTACGCACCTAACTCCAGGGAAGGCAGGCACCTTCTTATCCATGAATTGACCCACGTGGTGCAACAGGGAAGAGTCCAAGGTTCCCCTGCCTTGGTTCAACGAGAGTCAATATTCGAGTACGCTCGGGAGATGGCTGAGCAGCGTGGTATGCTACGCAACGCCGCTCTCGAGATGGCCAAGGGTGCGACCAAGACCGAGCGTGTGCTCGAGTTTATCGGCAAATGGGGTCGAAATGCCAGCCCCTTCAACATCGCGATGACTTACGTGAGACTGAACTGGGCTGGCATCTCCTACTGGAGCGACGTGCGTAAGGCAGCTAATGCAGGCCGGGCTCTACTGGGGCGAATCGATGGGCTTGAGGGCGGCGCGCGCGCTCTGAAGAAGGCCACAGAGGAGCAGTACAGCGCTGAATCCAAGCTACCCGCTTACCCTCTGCAAACCGCCGAAAAGGCCGGGCGGATGATGGTCACCAACGAGGAGCTCGAGTACGTGGAGAAATACTACAACACCGCGGCCAATATAGCCAACGACGCCATGGCAGCGGGCAGCGAGCTTAGTAAAGCGATCGCGGGCTGGGACGGGGTGGTCGAGCAGGCAAACCAAACCAAGGACTTCACGCGCGAATCTGCCTGGAATGCCATCAACGATCTCAACCGGCGCTTCAGCAACGAGGGCGGCAACTTTCGCGCCTACCTCGTCGATGCGCGCGACCGTGCCAACATGGTTGAGTCTTGGGCCCGGAGTAAACAGTTCCACGCCGCGGACATCCTGGGTAAGTGGACGCCCGAAGGGTATCAGCCGCCGTCAGGACCTCCTTAGAGTGGCTCTGGTGCAAATAGGGATGTCAGGCCGGTTAGAGTAGACCTTGGTGATGTGAGGTCTAACGAATGAGCAAGTTGAAGAGCCTGGAAGAGCTGTTTGCAGGAAGACAGTGCGGCGGGTCGTGCCCAGGGTGTCGAGGCCAAGGCGACAAGGCCGAGCGAGTGCGGGTCTCGGGCAGCGACACGGGCCGCGCGGAGGCACCGCCCTCGGTTCACGAAACCTTGCGATCGGCCGGTCGACCTCTCGACGGGGCGACTCGTTCTTTCATGGAACCGCGGTTCGGCCACGACTTTTCCCGGGTGCGGGTCCATTCCGGCTCGACCGCCGAGCGAATCGGCGCGGGATCTCAACGCGCACGCGTTCACGGTGGGAAACGAGATCGTGTTCGGGCCCGGGCGGTTCGCGCCGGAGACGCGGGAAGGGAAGTCGCTGCTGGCGCACGAGGCTGACCCACGTGATCCAGCAGACCGGCGCGACACCCGCCTCAGGCGTTGTGCAGCGGGCGCCGGACAAGCCGGCGGCGGAGAAGGAGAAGGCCCCGTTCCGGGATTGCACGGAGGCGACCACGATGAACAGCAACCCGCGACGCGCCCTGATCCAGGCTCTGGACCTCGCGCAGAGGTTCGTCAACGGGGCGATCGGGAAGCTGGAAATTGACCCGGAGGTCGAGTCGAAGGGCAGCTCTTACCGGGTCGCGCTCGAGAGACACTTCCTGAACCCGTCCAAGGCCCAGAGGATGGGTATCTTGAGTGTCTTCAAGGCGATCTACGAGAAGCTGAATCCGGAAACGTTCGCTGCGCCGCGAACAATCAAGAGCTGGCGACGTGCGCGCAGAATCTTGGGGGCGACATCACCGCCTTCATGAGGGATGGGGAATTCGTCCTTTGCTTCAACTTCTGGGTTGTCGGTTTTCCTTTACTAGTAGAAAATCGCTTTTTTGCTGCCAATCGTCACCCTTAACTAGTAGAAATCCTAATCCGGAACTAGTAGAAAAGGGCTGATACTAGTAGAAATCCACCGCATCGACCAGGTCGGGGCTCCAGCTTGCGGCGCGGTACTTGAAGGCTTGGTGGTCTTCGGAGCAGTGGAGCAACTTCATAGCCTTCCAAAATGTCCTTCCCCTGCCGCAATGCGACATTAGCTCCACGGCGATCCGGCGCGCATCCTGGGCCGGCCGCGTGAGCCTGCCGCGTCGAACTAGTCTGCCACAAGCCCGCGACAGTCCAGTCGAGCGACCTGATGGACGTCATCTCACTCCTGGCACAGTTATCGACGCTGATCGTCGTAGAAAGCGCACGAGCCGATGATGCGACGGCCATGCAGGTAAACGGTGACCCGTTCGTACAAGCTGCGTGTCCTTCATCTCGCGCTCCGAACGTCATGACGATGCAGGACTTCACTGTAACCTCACCCGGGTCCCCAGCCTCGTGCCGCTCGGCGGCTCGATCTGCGGCCGCTCAATGCTGGACCCCACGGAAAGTCGCGAAAAGCCTAACACACCGTCGATTCGGCCAGCGCTTACGAACAGGGCATCAAGCCGGCAAGGCACATTTGCTGTTGTTCTAAAGGACAGTTCATCATCATCTCTGCCAGTGCAGTGGCCTCACGATTTCTGGCTCTGGTCACCGCCGCCTTTTGATCCGATGATTGCTTGATGGCAACCATAATCATCCCTTCTATCACCAACACCGTTGCATATGCAGTGGCGGCTGCTGCCCACAGCGAAGCGGAAATGAAGCCTCCAATAAACGGAATAGCGGCTACAGCAACTGCGGCCGCGGTCAGAATCCCCCATGTGATTAATGCCCGATCAAGAATGCTACGTAGATTCGCCAACTCTTGATCAAGAGCGCGATCACGAGCCTCTTCATTGCACCGGACAGTTCTCGCTAGTTTGAGGTCCCGGCAAAAGTCTGCGCAGGCAGTTGGGGGTGGCGTAGTCGGACTAATGATTTGTCCTTCCGAGTGTCGACCGCCTTGAATAGCAGCTCCGATCCCCCACAGAACTGCAATTCCGATGATTACGCCCACCACGATCAACCCGGCCGTCGCATCCATAGCATTCTCCTTTTTGTTGACGAAATGAGTCGCGTTGTTCGTGCGCTGGTGGCGCTGCCACCTGCTGCCACGCAGCCCGTGCTTCGTATTGCATTCGTCGCCGGCGTTGAACTGGCCGCCTTCGTAAGCACACGGTTCTTTCTGTCTGACGCCCAACTGGTACTTATACGGACGGGATTAGCCGGTAAGCACGGCGTCGAGCTGATAGCCGCATACGAAAGCAACGGCAAGAATCACTGCCAAACCTCGTTTCATATATCCCCTTTGGAGAACGTTTCTCTACTAGGGCCGAAAGAAGAATGTAAGGAGCCTGAATTTCAGGGAGGTGGCAGCGAGTATCCCACAGAAGTTGCCCTGTGTCCAATGGAAAACCCGGCGTTGTTAGCGCCGGGCCGGGTAGAGTGCCTAACTGTGCAGGTGGGTTCGACGCTAGGAATTCATCCAACGGATGTCTGCCGGGCTTCGATCTTCTCCAGCCGCTTGTCGATGTCGAGCGCCGTCACTCTAAATACAGATATCAAGCCAATGCTGGTTGGCGTCACTCTGGTTGCAGAACCACCCGTAGCGATCAAAGTGAAACATTTCGGACTTACATCTCCGAGCACCGCATTGCAGGCATGTGCGCCGCCCCTCGAACCACTCGCTCAGGAACGTTGGCTTTAACCTACTGCTAGAAGCAAACGCGGGTACTTACTCATGTAATCTCCACATTAAATTTGGGGGAGGATGTCAGCGTAATTGTTAGCTTCCTTGCTGCGCAAGATGAAAGACTTTGCAGTGGACTGGGAAATGAAATGCTCAAGTGGGCAGCCATATATCGTTGGCTCTCAAGCGCCCTAAGAAAACCCGGCGTTGTGAGCGCCGGGCCCGGTAAGTTGCCTTATGCACAGTGAAACACCCACGGTAAGGATTCGTGTTGGATTGTTACAATCAACATTTAACGCCAGCTCACAGTCCACTGTTCGATCTTGCTCAACCCGCGTATCCCATAGTCCTGTCTTGCAAGCCCTCAAAGCATGGCTCTCCGGGAATCGCGCACTTTAGTTTTGCACCGATCTCTCATTACCTCAATTCCGCGCGGGAAAATAGGTCAAGCATTTTCGTCTCGGAGGGCGGTTGCAGGACGTTATTGGCAGCAAAATCCTGGGCTTGTGGATAGTCCGTGTCTCGAATTTGCTGGGCAGCCTTCGCGAGATCGTAGCGAGTATGGCGAAGTTGAACGTCCGGCCCAAGTAAGAGCCAATCTGCGCCGGGTTCTCCAAACGGCATTCCCACACTGCCGGCGTTCACAACTCGAACCGTTCCAACCATTCGGTCAAATTGCATGTGGGTATGACCGCAGACCACGGCAGATACATTGAGTGCTTCAAAGACCGGTAAGAGGCGCTGTTCAGGCGTCAGGCGCGTGAAAATCTCGTTTTCATTGCGTGGCGTCGCATGGCAAAACAGCACCTCGCCTATCCCGGGAATCCCGAGGGTTAATGTTTTAGGCCAGCCAGCCAATAACCCCTCGTATTCAGGACGAAGCTGTTGCGCCGTCCAGCGAATAAGGGGGCGATATTGCTCAGGCACAGTAGCTGGATCCTTCCGTGCAAGCTGTTCAAGCACAGCGATCTCACCGTTGCCATAGATAAAACTGCACAGGGATATCGAGGTCGAGCAAGTATGTGAGCGTTTCACGCGGCATCGGGCCCGGAAGCACATCGCCCCCGACCACCACGTGGTCTGCTCCTACCTGACGAATCTCTTCGAGCACAGCCTCAAGAACCGGGAGGTTTGCATGGATATCGTAGATGGCTGCGACCAGCATGAAGGACCTTTCTAAGTCTCTCTGGTTTCCACGTACATCTCAATACTTAAAAGGTAGAGCTATCGTAGAAGTGGTGAAAACGAACCTCATGAGTGACAGCAATCCTGACCGTCAAATCGACCGTTTGTGGCACAAGCTGGGAGGTGTGACAATTCAACGCGAATCCTTACCGTGGGTGAGTTTGGCCGCGGCTTTGACGCGACCAATCTTACGCGCATGATGAAGTTTGCGGAGTCGTTTCCGGACGAGGAGATTGTTGCGACGCTGTCGCAGCAATTGAGTTGGTCTCACTTCAGGGAACTGCTGCCGCTCGAGCAACCGCTACAGCGGGAATTTTATGCCGAGATGTGCCGGATGGAGGGCTGGAGTGTTCGAACCCTCAGGGGGCGAATCGATTCCATGCTCTACGAACGGACCGCACTCTCCCGAAAACCGGAAGAGCTCGCCAGGAAGGAGCTCGCGACCCTGAAGAGGAGGGGTGAGGTCGGTGCGGCCTTGGTCCTCAAAGATCCATACATTCTCGACTTCCTTGATCTGCAAGACCATTACATGGAGCGCGACTTTGAAGACGCTATCCTTCGGGAGTTGGAGATGTTCCTGCTGGAACTGGGTGCCGGTTTCTCCTTCATCGCTCGCCAGAAGCGCATTCAGCTCGACGGAGAAGGCTTCTGTAAGTTATGTGGAATCTGGGCAACCGCAAGTCTTTCCTGTTGGCCCCTCGCCGACGCTCGCTCCGCGTGAGCTGCGGCCATCCAGCCATCTGTTCTTCTGGAACCTCCAACAGGAGGTTCGTTTGTCTTCTGATTTTGTCGTCCACCCTATCCGCTGGGATCGATTCGTATTGGCCGCTGCCGATCCTCATGCCCGCGCCTGGCTTACTCTCCAGTCCCATCGCGGCCTGGCCCATAACACCCTCGATGCCTATTCACGCGCCTTAGAGCGCTACTTCCGCTTCCTTGCACAACTTCACTTCTCATGCGTATCGATCACACGCGCAGAGGTTGGACTCTACCTGGCCAGTTTGCAGGCCGATGGCGCCCGGCTCTCGAACGCTACGATGCAGCAGCTTTTAACGGTGGTGCGTCTGTTCCACGCATATCTGATGGAAGAAGGAGTGCGTGCCAACAACCCGGCAGCAACCAACCACGCTGGCAGGCCACTGATTACGCGGCATCACAAGCTGCCGTGGATTCCGAACGAAGACGATTGGCACTCGATCCTAGCCGCAGCCCGGCAGGAGCCGATCCGTAACCGCGTCATGCTGGCCTTCGCCTACGACGCTGGATTGCGGCGGGAAGAACTGTGCAGCCTCCGCAGTGACGACATCGATCCTTCGCGGCGCATGTTCAGGATTCGCGCGGAGACCACCAAGGGACGCCGCGAGCGCATCGTTCCATATTCGGCTTCCAGCAGCGAACTGCTCCATTGTTATCTCCTCCATCGACGCACATTGGGGCAGAGACGCGGACCGCTCTTTCTTTCGGAGTCCCGCCGTAATTACACCGAACCGATCTCCATCTGGAGTTGGTCGAAGGTGGTTCTCGAACTCGCGCGGCGCGCTCATATCGAGCGTTTTAGCACGCACACATTGCGCCATCTCTGTCTGACCGACCTTGCTCGCGCAGGCTGGGACATCCACGAGATTGCGGCATTCGCCGGCCATCGCAGCATTCAGACAACGCTGCTCTATATCCATCTGAGCGGCCGGGACCTGTCCGCGAAGCTCGCGGCAAGTATGGCCCAGATACACGCTCGTCGCATACAGATGCTCGCGGAGATGAACGTATGAACATGAAGCGGAAGCGAGGAGCCAGGGGGAACGGCAAGCCCTGCCGAACAACATCGGCCCATGGTTGGAGAGGTTGCCGGCCGAGAAGCGTGCCCAGCTCTTTCAGCGCGCAGCGCGTGCTCAGTGGGGTCCGGAGAAGCAGGAACCGAAGAAGGCCGATGACGGGCCTTGGGTCTGGCCGATAGATTTGGATCGTTATGATCGCTCCAGTGCGCTCACTCCGGTGGAAGAAGACATGCTGACGCGCTATGCCGAGGCCTATCGCTTTTATCGCTACGGTCGAACCATGGACTTCGGAGAGACGCTTGATCGGCTGGTGAAGCCTCTGAACGATGCGCTCGACTACACGGGCATCAGAACCCTCTTCCGCAAGTATGTGCTCCTGTACTTTCTCCGCGAGATGGCCGAACGCAAGCGTGCTTTCTGGGGTTGGACGACCGATGAGTGGATCGAGACTATTGAGCGCCAGAAAAAGGTGGAGTACCAGCACGTCATCGCAGTCGCGTACTTGCTCTGCGGATTCTCAGACCTCCATCGGCTCAGTAAAAATCACATCGTTTACGTCGTCCTGGCCCGCAAGGTCTTCGGTCGCGAGTACATGAAGGTCGTAGGAGACCGCGTGCAGAGTTTGCTGCGAGAGTGGGGCTATTTGAGAACAGGTACGCTGACCCTCGTCCTGCGCACCATTTTCGAGGGTCTGCTGTATAAACGCTCTCCACACCTCGATCAGCTGAAGATTGAGGACCTCCAGGAGGTGATCGCGCGCCGACCGCCGCGCACCGGAAGCTACTGCGTGGTCGCGCTGTCGCGTGTCTTGGCCAGCATGGGCACTGTTCCCGAAGCGATGGAGATCAAGCGCCCGGTTAAGGATAAAAAGCTGTCGCCTGCCCTCACCATCGGTGTACCAACCGAGTGGTGTCGGCTCAGCCGCCTCTGGTACGACCGAGCCACGTACTCGCTTAAGAACAGGAACAAGAGCTATTATTTCCTCCTCAACGTCGGCAGATGGCTCGGCAAGATGCATCCAGAGGTTAATTCGCCTGCGGATTGGACCAGGGCCCTCGCCGCGGAAGCGGTGTCGATCATTTGCCAGTGGCATGGAGGCGATTGGTGCAGCATCGACCCAGTTCATGTGAAGAGCCGCGGTCAGATCCTCGCTCCTAACACACGCGCCGGCCGCATTTCCATCTTGCGGGTTTTCTTTCGCGATCTGCAGGAGTGGGAGCTGATCCCGCGACGATTCGATCCGATGCGGAGCATGGTCACACCCAAGAGCCTGCTTGCGCTGATTGGCCCGAACCCGCGCGCCATCGCTGATGACGTGTGGGCCAAGCTCATGTGGGCAGGCCTTAACCTGACTGTCGATGATCTTCCGAAAAAAGGCGATATTCACCGTGTCCCGTTTCCATCAACCGCCTATCCGATTGAGATGACCAGAGCACTTGTCATCACCTGGCTGTTTGCTGGCCTTCGCCGTAACGAGATCGTTCGTCTGCGCGTTGGCTGCATTCGCTGGCAGAGGGATGATGTCACTGTGCCGGGCACCGGCGACTCCCTGCCTGCGGATGCCGTTTGCTTGCTCGATGTTCCCGTCAACAAGACCACTACCGCTTTCACCAAGCCTGTAGATCGGATTGTCGGAGAGGCCATCGCCGCGTGGGAAAAGGTGCGTCCACAAGGTGCAAAACTCCCCGACCCGAAGACTGGCGAACTGGTCGATTTTCTCTTTCTCATTCGCCTTACCAGGGTAGGAATGAACTATCTCAACAAGACGCTGATTCCGTCTCTCTGCAAGAAGGCCGGTGTCCCTCTCGCCGATGTGCGCGGCAACATCACCAGCCACCGCGCCAGGTCCACTATCGCTTCACAGCTCTACAACGCGCGTGAGCCGATGACGCTCTTCGAGTTGCAGGAATGGCTGGGCCACGCGACTCCAACAGCCACGCAGCACTACGCCAAGATTACTCCGCTAAAGGTCGCCAAGTCCTATGCCGATGCAGGCTACTTCGCCCGCAACCTTCGGGCCATAGAGGTTCTGGTTGATCAGGACGTGGTCCGAAGCGGGCTCGCTGCGACTGAGCCGTGGAAGTTTTATGACCTCGGCCACGGCTATTGCACCTACGACTTCTTTGAGCAGTGCCAGCATCGCATGGCCTGTGCGAAGTGCGATTTCTATATGCCGAAGGAGTCTACAGCGGCCCTGCTGCTGGAGGGCAAGACGAATCTGTTGCGTCTACTCCAGGAGATTCCACTGGGCGAGGCAGAGCAGGCAGCCGTCGAAGACGGTGTCGCTGCCTACGAAAATCTCCTGTCGAAATTGGGAGATGTGCCCACTCCGGCAGGGCCGACGCAGAAACAGATCGGTGCTAAGCTGGTGCAGATTACGTCGGTCAGACCTGCATTCCCAACGCTTTCAGACAGCACAGCATGAGGAGTATGAAGATGATCGCTCATAGCCCCGAACACGCAGTTGAGCTCTTGGATCGAGCGTTCAACGAAGGCGACATTGAAACAGTTCTTGGCTTTTACGAGGAAGCCGCAGTCGTCGTCACGGAGCCAGGTAAGTTGGCGAGGGGGACGCAGGAATTGAGAAGCTTTTTTGATCGTGTCATGCGATCTGGCTCCTCGGCGAAACAACTCAAAACCCACGTAATTGAAGCAGATGGCGTGGCACTGTTTTTGTCTCGTTGGACTCTCCATATAGGAAACGAAAGTTCAAATGCCGATGATCGGACCTTCATTGCGACAACTGTCTTTCGCAAGCAGTCGGACGGAGGTTGGAAGGCGTTGATTGATAATTCCCTTGGTCCGTTGGTTCTGGGATCTGATCCACCGGGACTTTGAGCCGGAAAAGAAAATGATACGGTCACGCGGAGCGAGCGTCGGCGAGGGGCCAACAGGAAAGACTTGCAAATTGCCCAGATTCCACATAATACATCGACCTGCTCTTCTATAACCGGAAGCTCAAGCGGTTGGTCGCTGTTGAGTTGAAGCAGGGCAGCTTCCGGCCAGAGTACAAGGGACAGATGGAACTCTATCTTCGTTGGCTGGCCAAGTACGAGAGCGAAGACGCTGAAGGCCAACCACTTGGAATCATCCTTTGCGCCGGTGCCAGCACCCGTCAGATCGAGCTCCTGGAGCTTGACGCAGCCGGCATACACGTTGCGGAGTACCTGACTGTTCTTCCACCTCAGGATGTTCTTGAACGCAAGCTGCAGGACGCCATCAGTGCTGCTCGCCTTCGATTCGAGACCAAACCTGTAACCGATACGTTGTGAACGCCTGTGTCTTCTTGGGACATTCCGCTTCATTGACGAGGAACTTGGAGAGCGCGGAATAACACTTCCTGGGTGTAGTCGATCAAAGTGCGCTCTGATAACTCTGCATCATGAGGCCACTGTGAAAATAGCATTGTTACTGACGCTTATCACCATCCCAGGAATAGGGCAGACTGTGACTTGTAGCGCTGACGTCGACAGGTCCTTGTGCAAGCAGATCAGTGACATGGGTCCGCTCTTTGCCCTCTCTGGAAACCGAAACGAACCACTTCGAATACAAGTGCTCGACCCAAAAGCTTATGAGCAAGCTGTTCAAGAAGTTGAAAAGAATTGCGTCTTGAGCCTGCCGGGAAGCAAGCGTCCTGGGTGCAACCTATTTGCCGGAGGTATATACGCTGACTCAGTACACTTTATAACTGTCGGGCTGCAGTAAAATCCCGGAATTACGCTATTCGACCTCATTTGCTGCAGTAAAATCCCGGAATTCGAAGCTGTTGATGTACTTTAATCCCGGACGAAAGAACGTGCTGCGGAACGGCGAAGATCGTGAGCGACTGCGTTCATGTTGATCGAGTGCCGACTTGAGACGCTGAGCTGAGCAGATTCGCCATCATGGCCGAGAACCGAAACTTTTGGGCTCGCGTCCCCGCTTGCCGGGAAGCAGAGAGGAGGTTTACGACCGCTGCCGGTAGCGCTTCAGGAGTTCGTAGACAACGCTACGTCCCAGGCCGAATTCCACCGCGGCCTCGTCCACGCGCTGCACACCGAGTTTTGATTGGACGGCCAAGGGGCCTATCACCGACTCTCGCTTCAGAGCCAGGAGCCAGTCCGCTTTCCCCTCAGCTTCCCAGTTGCGCCACTTTTGCATCTAAATCCCGGAAAAACCTTCACCTGAACTTCGTCCGGAATTTCAGTGCAACATTCCGGGATTTCAGTGCAATGAAACTGCAGTTAAATCCCGGAAACAGATTGATAACAAACAAGCATTATTCCGGGATTTGAGTACAGCGTGACACCCACGCGTCGATCAGGTCGGCTCTCTAGCGGGCGGCACGGGCCTTGAAGACCTTGCGGTCGACTAGTTTCTCCATCGCATCGGTTCGCTTAGCAGCTGTCTCCCAGCCGACGTCGGAAGCAGCTTTGCATCCAAC
>NZ_JQKI01000131.1 GCF_000745965.1 Edaphobacter aggregans DSM 19364
GGGAGACCAGTCGAACACTACTGCGAAAGGTGAACCTACCGCCTCAACCGTGTCTTCAGTACGGTTATCGCTCGACCACACGACGACCTGGCTCTCGCCGACCTGGTCCCCCTTAAGATCTTTAGCGCGGGGGTAAGCGGCTCGCTTGCCGTCTGGCGACCAAACCGGAGCACCGCGGTAATAAGAATCAGTTGCCACAAGCGGTTTTTTCACGTCCATTCCGGACAGAGGTTTCCCATACTCCTGTCTTGCCATCACGGATGCCCCAGACGCTTAACTTCTTTCCATCTCGCGAGAGATCCAACGACCAGGCTTCGATTCCAGCAGACGTGACGGGTTCGCCCGGCCCCGTAACACGCCCGTGATTGGCGTCGAAAGGAAATGCCGAGGCGCGAATCTGCTGACGCTTACTGGTAAATGCGAGCCTGGTCCCATCGGGAGAGACGGAGAGTTCGGCGTCGAGTCCCGGAGATGTGGTCAAACGCTCGCAATGGCGGCGATTTTTCACCAATTGACGCGGCGTACGGTCAGGAGACTGGTCGCAGTCCCTTCGTGCCTAGTCATCCGCGCGTACGAAACTAGCGGCGAGGGAGAGCTATTGTCTGACACTGTTATTTCTGTTCCAGTGTGAGGGCGTAAATATCGTCCGTTCCTATGTCGCGAATCAACATTGGCGTATCTGTCGGATCAAGACCCATCCAAAGGTTGAACGCCCCTGTGTAACGGAATCCCTTCAGATCGACAACGCGCTCCGCATTGCCACCCGATACGCGGACTCGAAACACGCCCCGATCAGCCCCGGCGAGCACGAAGTAGATGAATTGGCTATCCGACGACCACGTTGGAAAACTACACGCGCCCATTCGTTGCACTTCCGACCATCGCTGCGTCTCAAAGTCGAAGATCTTCATGCCTGCTGCGCCGTTCAACCCGGCGATGAAGCGGCCGCTGGGCGACCATCGAGGCGACCACACGCCCTCCGACCCAGGGAGTGTCGTGATCTGGTGGCTGGCAAGGTCGAGAACCCGTAAGTTGAAAACACCTGATTGTTGACCTGGTGTTTCCAGCCTAGAAAAGACAATCTTGTGTCCGTCAGGAGACCAATTCGGATCGCTCTGTCCCTCGTTATCTTCCGGGAGAAGGGACCGAGGTGTACCGCCCTGGGAAGGAACGATGTAGCTTCGCAAGTGCCCCGCCCAATCATATTGGAAGAACAGAATCTGGGCGCCGTCCGGCGACCAACGGGGGTTCAAGGGATACCAGGGAGCATCGGTCAGTTGTACGGGGTGGCTTCCATCCCGGTTAGCCCTCCACAAAATGCCTTCGGGGAAAGTGACGTACGCCACGAACTGACCGTCTGGGGAAAAAGTGACAAATTCGGCCGAAATGCCTCCGAGGTAGGGTTGGAGCCGACTGGATTGCGCGTCATAGCGGACCAATTCGCCTCGCAAGATGACACCATGGGCAAATATCTTTGTCCCGTCCTTGCTGGGAATTGGGGTATTCCAGCGGATTGGGGCTGAAGTCAATTGAACCGGCTCGGTGGGCGCCCGCCGGAACAGCCCGCGACGCTCATCAAGAACCCATAGCTGGCTTGCGGCGAGAAGGTCGTTAAAGTAAAGGAGAGCGCCTCGGGACAGGAATACGAAGAATTTCCCATCGGGAGTCCAATGGCCGCAGCACTGCGAGGATGAGGGGCGCCAGCCCGGCAGCAACGGGTGGAGTCCCGATCCATCGGACGACACTTCCCAAAGCCGATTATCCCTGGAAAACCGAATCTTACTGCCATCTGGCGACCAACTGAGTGGGCCTGCCAAGCCGCCCACAGTGCCCAGTTTGCGAGTTCCTGTTCCATCGCTCCCGGTGACAGAGAGGTCTCCGTTCTCCAGGCGGTAGACCACGGACTTCCCGTCAGGGGACCAGGCCGCGGAGGAAGCACCTGTAAACAGGCGACGGAGCGAGCCTCCCGGAACCTGGACAGCCCATAGGCTCACTTTGCCGCCTTCGCGCGAGGTGACAAGAAGAGTAGACCCGTCCGGCGAAACGTCCTGGATCCAGGGAAACGGCAACGCCACTTGCACCTGCGCGATCTCGCCCCCGGATATCGCAACCTGAGCAGTGGGTTGCGGGTTTTGATTCCTATTGAAATAAAGCCTGCTTCCGTCGGTTCCGGCAATAGCCTTAGGGCGGCCGTCGTAGGTGATCTGGGTATACTCGGCATAATTGTCATGTCAAGCCCACAGCGGCCAGTTTGCGAGTTCCTGTTCCATCGCTCCCGGTGACAGAGAGGTCTCCGTTCTCCAGGCTGTAGACCACGGACTTCCCGTCAGGGGACCAGGCCGCGGACGCGACCCCGTCTGTCAATAGCCGACGGAGCGAGCCTGCCGGAACCTGGACAGCCCATAGGCTCCTCTTGCCGCCTTCGCGCGAGGTGACAAGAAGAGTAGACCCGTCCGGCGAAACGTCCTGGATCCGGGGAAACGGCAACGCCACTGGCACCTGCGCGATCTCTCCCCCGGATATCGCAACCTGAGCAGTGGGTTGCGGGTTTTGATTCCTATTGAAATAAAGCCTGCTTCCGTCGGTTCCAGCAATAGCCTTAGGGCGGCCGTCGTAGGTGATCTGGGTATACTCGGCGACTCGCAGTTGCGGCAGCGGGCGGCGCAAGTACCAGATTGCAGTGGCGAGGCCAATGGCGAGAATGACGACGCCGGGTAGCAGCCAACTGCGGAGCCTTGCGGCAGAACTCCCAGAGTCCCTGTCGCGTTTCAAACGCTTCAGATCAGAGCGCATGTCTCCGGCACTCTGATAACGAAGGTCGCGATCTTTCTCCAGCGCCTTATTAATGATGTCTTCCAGCTTGGGCGGTACATCGGGATTCAACCGCGCGGCACCCACAGGGACGCGGTTGAGGATCGAATCGAAGATCGTTGCAGCACTGTCTCCGCGGAAAGGCAACTGCCCGGTGGCCATCTCGTAGAGCACCGTTCCAAAGGAGAACAGATCGCTCCGGGCGTCGAGCTCCTTCGCCCGTGCCTGCTCCGGCGACATATAAGCCACTGTGCCAACCATAGAGCCGGGACTGGTGAGATGCTGTTCGTCCATCGTGGTGATCATAGTGCTCGCCGATGCAAACTGACTCGAAGGACCGGCTGTAGTCGCGACCTTTGCCAGTCCGAAATCCAGAACTTTGGCATGTCCCGGTTTAGTTACGAAGATGTTGGCGGGCTTAATGTCGCGGTGGATGATGCCTGCGGAGTGTGCCGTATCCAGCGCATCAGCAATTTCTATCGCCAGCGAAAGCACCGTCTCCATCTCCAGCGGACGGTTGCCGATCAAGTGATTGAGGGGCCGACCGTCCAGAAACTCCATCGCGATGTAAAACTGCCCGTCACTATTGCCTATTTCATAAATCGTGCAGATGTTGGGATGGTTTAGCGAGGACGCAGCACGAGCTTCACGACGGAAACGTTCCAGTGACTCTGGGTCTCGGGAAACGTCATCAGGCAGGAACTTGAGCGCAACGAAACGACCCAGCTCAATGTCCTTGGCCTTGTAAACGACCCCCATGCCGCCACCGCCGAGTTTTTCGACGATACTGTACCGCGAGATGGTTTGACCGATCATTTAAGATCACGTGGCCTTCGGGTGCGCTTCATCTTACGTATGCGGCTCCGGCCGGTCAATGAATCACGTTTCTGACACGATCGCGTCGAACCGGGAACAGTCCTTGCGTAACGAACAGGTGCTGAACCGCCCGCAGAATCGTGATTTCGAACAAACGGGAATCACTCCTCAATCGTCGGCCAACCGTCAGTAACTTATCGGTAAACAGACCAGTAAGGACCGGGTTCCGATGGATCGGACTCGAAAATTGCCAGCGTCCCGATTCTCCCGAAATCAGTCTCACTTTCAGCCCAAGAGACAGGATCGGTAAACGCCCAGGGTCTTGTAATCACCACGCACGTTTCTGCAACCGACCCTTCATCCCACCCCGGCCTTGCCAAAGGAGCTTTCAGACGGGCGGGCTGGTGCCCGCTACTCGGGTTCTTGGCTAGCGGTAAACAGGAAGTAACCAGCCAAACGAAGATCCCAAGAAGGCGTCGTAGTGCATGAAAACGGGGTTTTGAGAAAGTTCCCAGCAAGTTACCGAAATCGAGACTTTTCGAGCGGTTCGCTTCCCTATCTGAAATTTATTATGCGGCGAAGCCAGTATCTAGCTCATAATTCTCCCTGAGCAGGCAGTCGAAATCCCGTTCGCTTTGCGACGAACCATTGTCCTAGGTAGTCATTCAAGGAGTACCCGAGGCGAACATTTGATTCCAACACGTCCCTTTTCATATGTTCTAGCCGTCACCCTGCTCCTGGGATCCACCATAAGTTCTATTGGCCAATGGCAGCGGACACTCGTTCAGGGCGACGGACAAGTAACGCACGATGCACCTGTTCCACATCCTCTTGCCTGGTGGACACACAATCCATTGGAGCTTGACGAGAGCGGAGACCTGTTGATCGGTCCGACGGCAGGTGGCGGACATACCCTTACGGCGCGGGACTATCAGGTCCAACAGAAGGTAACCACTCTTGGCACGATCGCAGATCACCGTATTGTTCAGGTGCTCACGACAATTCATGCCGGGCCTCGCGTGGCCACATTCGGTGGCCCCGGCGTCGATGGCCCTCCCGCACAGTGGAAGAGCCTCCTAGTTGGGGTGGGCGCAAATCGGTATGTAGAGATTTACACACTGCAAAGTAATTGGGGCCTATTTCAGATCGGTTCGGCAGGAATCTACGGCTCAGGTCCCGACTCAATCATGGGAACGGACGACCCAGACACGGGGAATGGTGGTGGCTGCAGTGATGCTTACTGGTGGTTTGATAAGACAGGAGCGTACCCCGTGGACTTTACGAAGCTGGAAGACGCGATCCGACGAGCCATTCCCAAGGAGGGCACTTATACGCCCCGCTGCTGGGCGCTGCACCCGGCAGAAGCTTATTTGGAGAGCTGGGTGCAGCGTCTCGACGCAAAGTGTCACGCCTGTGGAGGTCTAGGCACTGTGCATGCCCGCTACAGAATCCAGAGCGGTGTTGCAATTCCGGTTTCGGTTCGCTTTAAGGCAGAGATCGAGCAATAGGTAATGCGGAATAGTTCTCCAGGGTGATGGGTGGATGGTCGGAAAATACCAAGCGCTGAACTCCCCTTAAACCGTGTTTTGAGAAAGTTCCCAGCAAGTTACCGAAATCCCGACTTTGCAGGCACTACTCTGATGGAGGTGTCCCCAAGGGCGTACGCCTCCATGCGGCTAGGAGACTGACTGAGCCGAGAGCTACGCACCAAACGCATGGAGCAAGAAGCCGCAGCAGAATGAGGTTACTTACGCTGAACAACGTACGGCTATAGGTCCACCACCATCGGAAGGCCCACCGAGACTCCTCAACGCCAAAAGAGATCAGCCCGAGGGCCAGCAGGCAAAGCATGATTGCCTTGGTTCGGGCTTTCCTAGCCTCTCTCTTACGAAGCGCTTATCCAAGTAGAGTCCAGCAAGCCACCACCATAGGAGGATGGCCGGATATAGCGCGAAATAATGCTTCGGCACCAGGAGGTTTAGGAGCCGTGAGATTGGTGTGGCGATGAGATAAGCAGGGACGTTGAGGGCGAACAATAACGTGTCTGGTGTCTGATAAGGCCAGAGAGGTGCCCCAGTATCCCAAGCCATGCCCATGGACATGATGATGCGCTGGTTGTGAAGGTCCCACACCATCAACACCGCGCTTACGAGGCCCATCACAGCCGGAAGGATGTATCTCAACGGGACTTTCATGTGGCAGCGAGCCTCACTCCATTCGTGTCAGAGCAACTCTGGAAACAATCACTCACGATACACGTCCTCTAAGCTCCTGTAACGGAGGTGCACGCAAAACGGGGTTTCAGGTAAGAATCTGTCCGCTAGCTCAACTCTGAGCCCATTCTTACCGAAATCCCGAACTTCACGGGCAGTTCGTGAAATGGCGGTTGTACTAAACCGCGCTCCGCGGTCGGCTATTCCTGGCGGAAGTTCTCTACCATCTTGATAACGCTCTGGGGATCGGACTGGGTGTAGAAGATGGTGCGCCCGTCTCGCGACGCGCTTAAGCTGGGCTGCCCACCGCTGGGTTTTTGTTCAAGTGACAGTACTGGGGTAATCCGCCGGGTGGCGAAGCTATAGAACTCGATCGTAGGACGTGGTTCGGCATCGACGTCCAGGAGGTAAAGTCCGCTCTCCGTCACGGCCCAGTGTCCAAAGTAGGTTACTTGCGGCTTGCCGGTCACCACAGGCGACTCGCTGCCTCCGCTTGCGGGCATGCTCCATATCCCAGGTTCGTCAAATTTGCTGTAGTAGATCGTTCGCCCGTCGTAGGACTCGAGAGGATCAAAGCCGCCATGCTCAGTCAGCCGTCTCTCTGACCCGTCCTCAAGAGAGTGTTTCCAGATCTGCCTGCTTCCCGTACGCGGGGAGGCGAAGTAGATGGACCTGCCGTCGCGGGACCAACTTGGCACTACATTGTCGGAGTCACCATGCGTGATCGCGTGAAGATTTCTACCATCTACATCGACGACGTAGATGTGGGCGTGATCCTCTACGCGGGCATCGAAGGCGATCCATCGTCCATCGGGAGACCAGCGCGGAGTGCCCGAGTGCTCGCCTATATTCGTAAGCTGCACGGGATGATCGCCGTCAGTACTGTTCAGCCAGATCTGGTTTGTGCCGGAACGTCCTGATTGCAGCGCAAGACGCGTCCCGTCCGGGGAGGGTTGGGCAGCGTCTTCCATGAACTGTGAATATATGAGCTTCCTTGTACGAAGTACTGGGCCGCCTGCGTTCGAAAGATCCGCTCGCCAGATTGCCGCGGGAATAAAGTGACTGAAAGCCGCCCCCACCTGACTCTCCGCATAGACAAGCCTCCGCCCGTCCCGGGAGATCGATCCCACGCCCGGGTAGACCATCTCAGGTTCGAGCGGGCCGCCTGCTACCGGCACCCTCCAGGGGCGCACCATGTTTCCTCGGTTGGAGTAGACAACAATGTATTTGCCGTCGGGTGTCCACATCGGGTTCCAGAAGTTTGTACCGTCTGAAACAAGCCTCGGTGGGCCACCGGTAAGCGGCACGGCATAGAGCTGGCTATATTGTGCGTCGGTGTAACGAAAAAATGCCACGGTTCTTCCGTCCGGGGAGAGCGCATCGTCGGCGGCAAAGTCTCCGTGAGATCCGGTCGCGAGACAGCGCTTCTCACCGGTTGCGAAGGAGAAGAGCACAACCGCGCGCGGACCACCTGGGGCGCACTGGTCGAGCATCACCATGGCTTTGCTGTCCGGAGTCCAGATAGGCCGGCCCGCGACAAAGTCCCGGCAGGGCGAGTCCGTCAGTCGACGCTCGGGGCCGCCGAGTGCGGGGACCGTGTAGACCCCATCGCGTTCGCTATTGCAGCGGGCAAAGGCGATCTCGCGCCCATCCGGCGACCATTGCGGAGGGCCGGGAACACCGTCACCGCTCTTGTGGTGTGTGAGTTGCAGCGGCGTGTCTCCTCCCACCAGCTGCACATAGATGTCGTAGTGTCTGCGTTCCACGCCATCCCAAACGAACGCGATCTGACGCCCGTCCGGCGAAAACGACGGGGATCTCGCGTCTCCGGGCGCGCTCGTGAGAACCGAAGAACTCAGATTCGAAGACATCATGTTCGGCTCGCCCGAAGATGGCTTAGGCTGACTCCTAAATTGAACTAGGGATCGAAGAGACGCATATCGAATGAGCGCGCCGATTCCAATCGCTGATACGACGCATACGATGAGAACGGCTAACTTCCTGGAGAGCAGCCTTCGACGGCGTTGCTTCTCGTCAGGCGTGTTGGAAGGAACCTCAAAGCTGCCGTTGCTCTGTTCCCGCGTGTTGGATACAGCCATTTCGGATCCCGCAGTCAATCGAGACGAAGCGCCGCCATTCTGCGTATCCTCCGGTTGGGAAACGGGAGCGACGAAGCGATAACCCTTCTTCGGGGTGGTTTCGATGTAGAGAGGCTTGTCGGCCGAATCGCCCAGAGCTTCCCGGAGCTTCATGACGGCAGAATTGAGGCTGTGATCGAAGTCGACGAAGGTGTCGGATGGCCAGAGACGTTCGCGCAGTTGCTCGCGCGTGACCATCTGCCCGGCGTGTTCCAGCAGCAGGAGCAGAATGCGCGCCGGCTGTTCGCGCAGCTTGACGAGAGTGCCATTGCGGCGCAGTTCGCCACTCGAGGCGTCCAGTTCGAAGACGCCGAAGCGCCAGGTCCGGGGAGTGTTGACTGGCATGCCCATCAGCGCTCCTCTGGGCTCTGAAGAAACTTTACACCGTTCCCGATGCGGCGGCCCAGCGGAACTCGAACCAACGATTCATTTGACGGGCAAGTCGTTTCGTATGAAGGGCGGAGAGCGCAATGAGCAGATGATGACGGAATGATCTCCAGAGCATTGAGCGAATTGCGACAGCGGCGCAGATTGCGAATATCCCAAGCGGTAGTTGGAGCAGGACAAAGCCGCAGGATCATCGAGGAGATTCGCCATGTTCCGTATATCTTCCATCCTTACCTGCGCAGCTCTGACGGTTTCGCTCGGCGCGGCGCTGTCTGGACCGGCGGCAGCACAGGCTCAGTCGGTAACCGTCAACATCCCATTTAACTTCTCGGCTAACGACCAGAAGGTGCCTGCAGGCACATATCGCATATCACTGCAGGAACCCCGCTATCTTTCGTTCGTCAACACCCGGTCCACCAAGAAGCAGTACGTGATGCTGGTCGAACCCACCGGCGAGCAAAACCGTCAGGATGGGGGCCGCCTTACGTTTCGGCGGTATGGAGACAGCAACTATCTTTACCAGGTCTGGATGCCGGGCCATGGTGAGGGGAGGCAGTTCGTACGCAGCCGGGCCGAGCAGGACACGCTGCGGGGGCTGAAAGCTCCATCGCTTGCACAGGTACAACTGCCGCTTGGACCGGCAGAGCAGTAAACCGTCGACCGGTGTCGCGCTGCGTTTTTCGAGGCTGCAGACGTGTGGCTCGGTCCTGAGCGAAGTTTCCTTAATTGCGAACTTTTCAGGCACTTCGCGAATCAGGTTACGGAGTCATCGTTCCGTCGATAAATGCAAGCGCGTTTTTCGCTCGATGCAGCCAGCTTCTAGCCGCGCGGTAATTGACCGAAGAACTGCGATGTCCGTTTGGCAGCAAAGATGTCGCCGAATTGGAAAGTGCCGTCTTCTGTCCTGACGTACGGCTTGAATACGTCGACGACTTCACCGAAGCAATGCTCAAGGCTGCAACAGATGGCATCCTGCTTCTGATGTTTGCCTGGTGGAACCGTTAGGGCGTCATAGCTTATTCCAGCAGCACGTAAGTTGCCCTTTGTCGCTTCCTTCTGGAATGTCTCGGTGAGCAGGTCGATCAATGACTGTGATGGTGGATGGTCGTCGCCCTCGATCTTTGCGCCAACATGCCGGATTTCACCGTCTGACAACATAATTGCGCCGATTGGGTAAAACTCTCCTTGCTTCTTCAACAGCCTCTCAGCCATAGGAAGAAGCGCGTTCAGCAGTTCGTTCAGATCGGGATGTGCCATATAGTGTCGGACTGACCCTCATAGGGTATCAATACATTCGTGCGAATCGTCAGTTTGCTCCTCGACGACACATTTGTAACGAGAGGTCAGTCTCTCTTAACGAACCGCTGGCAATTGCACGGAAAACGGGGTTTTGAGAAAGTTCTTATAGAACTTTGCCGGAACTTGATCAGCAGAACCATCATCCGTCTCAATAGATCTCGTCCTTAGGGATATCCATCTTCGCCAAATCAAAAGCGAGGATCATTCCCAACTCACGAACGACGCCTTTGGTTGGTGTCCACCGATCCACGACGTGATACCGCCCTGCTCTCACCCCTTCGATGATCCACTGAGAGCCGTCTGTGCCCCTCTGATCGTTCACGGGATTCGAAGCATCCCAGAAACGAAGCTCGCTGACGCGTTTTAGGAATGCTTGCGTCTGCTCTTTGCTGACCAATTGTGATCTTTGTTCACTGAGGACACCTGGACGGAAACCCGCCGCTCCGCTTGCCACTTTGACGATGACGGTGCTGGTGCCATCCGGGTTTGGGTCAAGTCGGATGGCAATAGGGTGATGAAATGTTCTAAGCCAAAGGAATCTGTAGGATTCGGCGGAAGTACTCTTGCTCAGGGAATAAAGCGATGGTTCCTCAAGCGCACGCAGCTGAGATGAATACCACTGGCTCTTGAGGCTTCCTTTCAGGTCTAAGGAAGATTTGGGAAAGTCCTGCCCTCGCGCAGTTGTGAGACTCAATGCAATTGCTAGCGGAATAGCCAAAAAGACTTTGATCGTGCCCCTACTCTCTATTCATCAGCTCAGATTTAGATGTTTTGTGCCTCAGTGTTTAGACACCTTCGGTGGCTCCAATGTTCCGCCTACCGCAACTTCCCCAGAAACGGGGTTTCAGGTAAGAATCTGTCCGCTAGCTCAACTCTGAGCCCATTCTTACCGAAAGCCGACTTTCCAGGATATTGGCCAAGAATATACTTGGCACACCAAACGTCTAATCAGATAGGGCCGCTAGAGCTAACGTCCAAAGGTACGTCAAGGAACGATTCGGAGTCTTATTCCTTCCAACGCCCAATCTTGGAAACAAGCGACCGCGAGGATCGCCCCTCGCGGTCGCTTTAGCTAAGTTGAAAGTTATTCCAGTCCGAGCGCACGTGCAAAGGTGTGGAACAGGTCCGTCTGGTCGGTGACGCCCACAACATTGGCTGCTTGCGGTCCCTGCGCGGCGATTCGCAGCTGCGAGCCGGTGTGGTCCTGTGAGACACCGTGCGGTTCCGTTGCATAGCTGACGTACATGTTTGCGCCGTCGGCCGTGGTCAGGATGCTGACGCTGCCAGGATGGCTCGTGCCCGGATCCACGATCTGGCTCGTGTGCGCATGATCTGCCGTCACAACGATCAGGGTGTCCGGATGCGACTTCGCATATGCAAGCCCCACGGCAATGGCTTCATCGAACGCTATGGTTTCGCCGATCTGGCCGCACGGATTCTCCGCATGGTCCTGCTTGTCGATGGAGGCTCCCTCAACCTGCAGGAAAAATCCGGGGAGACCGTTTCCCGGCCATTTGCCATTGCCTTCCGAGCGGTCGAGCAATTCGAGAGCCTTGCGAGTCATATCCGCGAGACTCGGTTCATTAGACGGGCGCTGGTTTTCAAGACACTTCTGCGGTCCGCTGTTGCCCGGCAACGCAAGTTGACCCGACCACTCGAGCGACATGTTGCCGCTGTTGAAGAGGCCGAGTACACGCTGTCCTTTGCTGACGGAGCTCAATCCCGCCGCATCAGTCACAACCGTGTAGCCGAGCGATTTTGCCTGATCGACGACTGTTGGGCCCGCATCCGTCTTCTGCGCGAAGCGCTGCAGACCGCCGCCTAAGAGAACATCCACCTTGTGATCCACCAGTTGTTCGGCAATCGATCCCGGTCCGCCATTGGATTTTTTGTAGATCCCACAGGCCGACATGTCCGCCGGACCCTGGCATCCACGCGCATTGATGTGCGAAGCCAGAACAGCAGGCGTTGCATCCGTCAACTCCGCAGTCGAGACATCGCCGGTAAGATAGCCTGCCTGCTTGGCAAGCTCCAGAATGGTTGGTATCGGCGAGATGTAGTTCGCGCCCGCAACCGTGGAGATGCGTCCGTTGCTCGTCTTATGTCCAGTCGACCAGCCAGTGCCGCTGGCCGCTGAATCAGTTACGTAATTCGGCAAAGACGGATTGCTCTCCTCCACGGCGTAAGTGGTGTACGCTCCTGTCAAAGGCAGCGTGTCCATCACCAAACGCCCGGCGGCGCCCACATGATAGTTACGGGCAATCGTAATTTCGGAATCGCCCATGCCATCCCCGAGAAACAGGATGACGTTCTTTGCTCGGCCACCATCGATGGCCTGTTGAATGGTTTTCGAGCGGTCTCGTGCAAAGGTGTTGACGGGGAAGGCGAGGAGAAGAGTCATTACTCCCGCGCCAATGGACTGAACCTCGGATCGAATATGCATCGTGTGTATCTCCTGATTCAACTTGTAATCAGGCCCTAACGGGCCATATAAGACGGAAACCCTAAGCGCTCGATGTGAAGAACCGTTGAAGACCGAGTTGATGTAGAGCTAATTCGCGCCTGGGCTTCATCGTCCACGCACATCAAATCCACCCGGCACATCCCTCCTCATTCAGGTTTTTCAACAAAATGGCAGCGTTGATGGGCAGCGCGGCTCCGCCTCCTGCAGAGGACACTTCTATATTGGCGAGAACTACAAAGTCGATTCGGGACCTTTAGCTAGGGCCCGCTCGATTGCAATGTCAATAGGGCGATACGGGCTTTCGAAACGCTATTCCCCAAAACGGGGTTTTCGCCGAGTTCAGCCGTCCAAAGTCCGATCATGGGATCGCGGTTCAGGAGACCGCGCCCATGCGAGAGACACGTAAAGCGAAGCGTCACACACACAAGAACGTGTTGCGCCTGCCCGACCTTGATCACTCCAAGGATTCAGTTCTGCAAAGCCTTGGGTCGGTCGCTTCTAAGCGAACCTACGCGTTCGCGATCAATGACTTCATTGCCTGGTACTGCTCCGAACCTCGTTTGGCGTTCGGCCGAACTGTCGTTCTTCGTTACCGTTACGAACTGGAGGCACGACGGCTGGCTCCGGCGACAATCAACCTGAGATTGGCAGCGGTTCGGAGACTTGCCTATGAGGCATCTGACAACGGTCTGCTGAGTCCTGATCTCGCGGCCAGCATCCGTCGAGTGAAGGGAGCAAAGAAACTCGGTGTGGGGCTTGGCAACTGGCTGACATGTGCGCAGGGACGCAGGCTTCTCGATGCACCCGACACCCGGAACACAAAGGGCAAGCGGGACCATGCGATCTTGGCTCTGCTCCTAGGTTGCGGCTTGAGACGCGCCGAACTGATCGCCTTAAAACTGACCCATCTTCAGCAGCGGGACGACCATTGGGCCATTATCGATCTGTTTGGCAAGGGTGGCCATGTACGTACAGTGCCAATGCCGAACTGGGTTAAGGCCACTGTGGATGCATGGCTAAGCGCAGCAAGCATCGAAGACGGTTTCATCTTTCGCTGCGTAACCCGCGCTGGAACGGTTTGGGGCTCAGCCATAAGCGAGAAGGTCGTCTGGTGGGTCGTGCGTCAGTATGCCAAGACCGCCGACATTGAAAAGCTTTCCCCTCATGACCTTCGTCGCACCTGTGCCAGGCTCTGCCATTCAACCGGGGGCGAGTTGGAACAGATTCAGTTTCTGCTTGGCCATCGATCGGTAGAGACAACGGAACGATACCTTGGCTCGAGGCAGAGAATCGTGCATGCAGTCAATGACAAGCTGGGTATCGAACCGAATGTCGGCTCTGGCTGAGCGATTTACCGCAATCGGGACGTTCAAGGAATCTCGCTAGGAGACGACGACAAACGTCCGGCGAAACTCTTTCGCCTCTTTTTGTCCTGAACTCCATTACGAAGCAAGCGCTACAACCGGTAAACATCCGAACTGTGGGCGTCACTGTGACCGTTTCCAAATCGCTCCATGGTTCGTTCCCAGAATCGAATAAGTCCTATGAGAGGGGATGTCAAGAAAAAATTCTTCCCCTCCCTCTCCGAGAGGAGAGGGGATGTTGTGGCTTGCATCCAGCCCAATCTCAGTTCT
>NZ_JQKI01000132.1 GCF_000745965.1 Edaphobacter aggregans DSM 19364
TTTTGGCAGCCTCCACATGACTCAACCTGAGCAGCGCAAGTCGAAGTTGCGGTGCTAAAAGCGCAGGAAGTGATTTATTCTCTGGAGCTTCGATCCGGATGGTATGGATACCGGTCCGCTCTGCGTCGGAACGCATTTGGTCCAGCAGCACAGTCTTACCAACGCCCCGAAGTCCAACCATTAGAACGCTTTTTGCGGAATTTCCAAGCCTGATACGCGCAATCGCGACTCGTACCTGCTCACGTATTCGATCGCGCCCAGCCAATTCGGGTGGCGGGGAACCCGCGCCGGGGGAGTATGGATTTTCGACCGGATCCATGAATATAACCTCTTTAGGCAATTTATGTTATTTGCATAAACTAGCTAAATTCACTATACATCCGCCAAATGAAGGAATCAAAGCCCTAAATTATCGTTCACCGCGATCTCGATATCCTGCTCCGACCCCAGATAGCGCTCGGTGGTCTGGATGGAGGAGTGCCCGAGAAGGAACTTGATCTGCTCCGGATCCCCGCCGCTCTTGCGGCACAGCTTGGCACAGGTACGGCGGAGGTCATGGGCGCCGAAGTGCTCGATTCCGATCTGCTTGGATGACTGTTCCACTACGGACCAGACCGCCCAGTCGCTCAGAGTGTCGCGATTGACCTTCCCGCTCTTCGAGACCGAGCGCAGCAGCCTGCCGTCTTCGATGCCGGCCGCGGTCATCGAGGTGTTGATGGCCAGGCACGCGGTCGTGAATGTCACTCAAATGGCGGTGTCTATGGCTAGCTCACTGAGCGTCATGCCGCCTACCCATCTCTCACGTCGCTAAATGTCTGCGAGAATCGCTTTCAGTACGCCAAATATGCACTGAGGCTAAAGGCAACGCGCGTTGAGAAGAACAAGCATGTGTGCGGAAGCGTGGCGAGCGTGAACAGCAATCTCGGAATCCGAGAATTTACGGAGTCCGTGCAACGCTTCTTCGAAGATCCCCGCGCGAAGAAGTGCCGCAAATACGAGGGCGGCACCTCTTCTGTCTCGTACTTTCCAGTTTTCAGCAGGAATCCATCGATCGAGGTAGCGCACGAAAACGTCCTGACCAAGCCATAAGTAGGAGAGCATGCCAGGAAGCAGGCCGCGGTCAAACAGATTTAGCAGAGTCAGAAGGAGTCTTATGAGTATTGGTCTTTCCAAGTTCGCTATACCCGTGACAGCCGTTCACAAAGTCGAAGCGGACGGAGTCGAAGTCTTCTACCGTGCGGCGGGTGACCCAAGTGCGCCGGTGGTGCTCTTACTGCACGGATTCCCGACGTCGTCGTTCATGTTTCGCGAACTCATTCCACGCCTCGCAGACCAGTTCCGAGTGATCGCACCGGACCTGCCTGGTTTTGGATTCACGGAAGTACCTAAGGAGCGGAAATATAACTATTCGTTCGACGCGCTGGCTCATACGTTGGAGGCGTTCACAGATGCTCTCGGTTTGAAGCGCTACGCGATTTACGTGTTCGACTACGGCGCTCCCACAGGCTTCCGTCTGGCGACGAGCCATCCCGAACGAATCGCCGCGATCGTTTCACAGAACGGGAATGCCTATGAACAAGGGCTCGGCGACGCGTGGGCACCGATCAGGAAATACTGGTCTGAACCGAGCCAGGAAAACAGAGATGTGATCCGCCAGAACATCCTCAACTTCGAAGGAACTCGTTGGCAGTACACGTTCGGTGTAGCGGATCCGGAGAGTGTTGCGCCGGAGTCGTACACCCTGGATGCGGCTCTTCTGGAGCGCCCGGGAAATAAGGAGATTCAGCTCGACTTGTTCCTGGACTACGCATCGAATGTGAAGCTCTATCCGAAGTTTCAGGATTACCTTCGCGGTTCGAAACCACCTTTGCTGGCGATCTGGGGCAAGAACGATCCGTTCTTCATTCCCGCTGGGGCGGAGGCTTTTCATAAAGATCTACCCAATGCGCAGGTCCGGTTCCTGGATACAGGACACTTTGCCATTGCGACGCACGTTGTGGAGATAGCTGCCGCCATGGGGGAGTTTCTCGAGAAGGAGGTTTCGCGATGAGCTCCTCTCCTCAGATGGGCACGGCCGTGCTGGTTCACGGAGCCTGGGCTGACGGATACTGTTGGAGTAACGTCATTCTTCCGTTGAAGAGCAAGGGATTTGCGGTGACGTGTGCGCCGATTCCTCTTACCTCTTTTGAAGATGATGCTTCCGCTCTCCAACGCGTCATTGAGAGAACCAGCGGTCCGGTCATCCTCGTCGGACACGCGTATGCGGGCTCCGTGATCGCTGCAGTCCACGATGATCGAGTGAAGTCGCTGGTCTGCATAGCGGCGCTGGCGCCCGATGAGGGAGAAACGGTGGCAGATGTTTTTTATCGCGCCGCCCCGCATCCCAAGGCCCCCCAGCTTTCACCCGACGCTCACGGGGTGATCTGGATGCCGGAAGACGGATTCAGCCAGGCGGTTGCCCATCATGCCTCTTCGGATCAATGGCACATCATGGCAGCGGTTCAGCGGCCCATCTCGGTGAACTGCATTCAGCGGAAGGTTCCGACTCCAGCATGGAAGACCAAGCCTTCGTGGTTTCTCCTGGCCGAAGAAGATCGCATGATCCTCCCGGACACGCAGAGGTTCATGGCGGAGCGAATGGGAGCGAATATTCGATCACACAAGGTGGATCACACGCCAATGCACACCGCTCCAGAACCGGTGGTCGACATCATCCTGGAAGCTGCCCAAAGTACGCCGGCAAAATAAGCCCCTGGGCCGCGGATGTCGTTCGAACCAGATGAACGGCATTCGCGGACCATACCATTCGGCCAATCGAGAATGACATCATGACAGCCAAATCCGTTGCTATCGTCACGGGCGCAAGCCAGGGAATCGGTCGCGCTACTGCCGTGCGGTTAGCGCGCGACTTCTCCGCCGTTGTACTCGTAGCCAGAAACAAAGACGAGTTGGAGAAGACTGAAACCGCGGTCAACTCCGCGGGCGCGGAGTTGCTGATCTACGCGCTGGACCTGCGGGACCCTCGGTCGCCGGAAGTTGTCGTCCAGGGCACTCTCGAGCGCTTTGGCAGAGTCGACGCCCTGGTCAACATCGCCGGTGCGGTGCCGCAGATCGATCTGTTTGAGATGACAGATGCGCAGTGGGACGACGGCATGGCACTGAAGCTTCACGGCGCGCGCCGCCTCACAGTACATGCCTGGGATGCACTGAAGTCATCGAACGGATCGGTCATCCTGATCTCCGGAAGCGCGGCCCTGGATCCGAAGCCAGGCTTCGCGGCCGTGGCAACGATCAACGCTGCGATCACCGCCCTGGCAAAGGCCTTTGCCGAACAAGGCATTAAAGATGGGCTTCAGGTCAACAGTGTAGTTCCGGGCGCGGTCATGACGGGTCGTCGCCGCTCCTTCATGGAACACTGGGCTCCGGACCACGGCATGAGCGTTGAAGACGCCATGAAGCAATTTCCAGAAAAGGTCGGCATAGCTCGCTATGGCAAACCAGAAGAAGTTGCCGATCTGTTGGCCTATATGGTGTCGCCCATTGCGAAGTGGATGACGGGAACTTCCGTGCGTATGGACGGCGGTGAAATCAAAGGCATCTAGTGCAGGAAGCTCAATAGCCTTCGACTCGATGAACCAAATGTTTACACTGGCTTTCATCTGGAGGATGCATGCCTGAACGAAGCGACCGTTGACCGGTTGCAATAGGCTGTAGGCTTCAGCCTGGCTTTTCCCACTGTTGACAGTTAGGCCGGCACTGTGCGGATCAGCTACAACGAACATTGAGCTGCCTGTTTGGCCTCACAAAACTCATCCTTAAAGAGATGCGGTCGTTAAATGGGTAGATCACTACTCTTTGCGGACTTAACGATAGGTGGAAATGATAGATGGTTCATCAGCTGGCATCCTTCAGCGCCATCGCTGGATTAGTCGGCCCTGCTAGTAAAACCGGACGTTTTGTCGCTGCAGAAATAGACAAAATGCAGTTGTATAGTCTAACCATTCGTCTTCTGTTGCTATTCTAATATTCTTGAGCAAGACTGTACGAAGAGTAACTGCCGCCGCCCAGTTGAACGAAGCAGGACCTAGGCAGTTGTATTTGCTTCGTTTGATATATGGGAGCCAAGAGAAGTGGATCCGTGCGTATCATTATTTGGGAACTAGCGATGTCGGCGACGGCTTGGGCCGAACTCGAATCATGTCTGAGACTGCCCAAGCAGACATTCCAGAGAACAAATTGCCGACGCTACAGAAAAATTGTCAACAAGCATGTTTATAACACCGATCACTATAGAACATAATGGGTGCAACAATAAGATGAGGCGAAACCTCTCGTTCCTGTTTTACTTCGTAGCTTTTATTGGTCCAGTGTCGAGTTACGTCTTTGCAGAAACGCATCAGGCTGCGTTAAAGCAAGGTCCTCACGATGCTCAGTTGGGTGATGTGCGCATTCATTATGTCGTTTCAGGCCATGGTCCGTTGATATTTATGACGTCTGTAGGCTGGGGCCTTAGCTCGCTTCTATATCAGAATGGATTGAAACCATTGGAAGACCACTTCACAATGGTCTATGTGGATGAACGTGGGAACGGAGACTCCTCTCAACCTGAAGATCTTAAGCAAATGAGCTCTTCAGTGATGGCAGATGATCTTGATCATCTCCGTGATTATCTCGGCTTAGACAAAATCTGTCTCATAGGGCACTCTAGTGGTGGCACGATTACGCTCGAATATGCAGAGCGGCATCCAACCCATCTGGAAAAAGGAATTCTGATCGACCCAGCAGTGTTAGGCGATCGCGACGACAAACAGATCGAGGAATATATATCTTTGTGGAAGGACGATCCCAAATATAAGAAAGCCGTGAAAAATGTACCTGATGATGACGACACTCCAAAGACAAATGCAGAAGCTACAGCTCGACTTCTGTCTTATATTAATCTTTACTTTTCCAATCCAGAGATCTATGTGCCGATTTTCCTAAAACAGGCAAAGGGAAGTCAGGTTTCAGCTACGACAGAGAATGCTCACAAGGCAGCGGACAGGGTGGCAGCGAGGGAGCAACGGCAGGATTATGGCATTGTACAAGCAAAGATCTTAATTATAAACGGGACAGTAGATTGGATCTGCCCTTATCAAGTTGCTCAGCGGATATATCAGGGCATAAGTGGATCGGAGTTGGATCTCTATGCAAATGTGGGACATTTTCCTTGGATAGAAGAGCCGCACAGATTCTTCAGCGATGTAACTGCCTTTCTCGATCAGAAAATAACACCCACGAGATGAGGTGAGATTGTAAAAAGAAATAGACATCCGGGTAATCTATTACTAAGTGAATATTCTTGGATTTGACTTGAGCGCTGATATTGAGATTTCCATGAGTGAGTCCGGGAAGCCGGGAGTAGTAGGAGCGAGAACGTCATCGCAGGAGGAGGCGAGGCAACAAGGCAAGTAATTTCGCGGTAATTTCGCTCCTCCTTACGAAATCTATCTAGAGGAATAATCGAGCTTTCGATGGCGCACAGGAAGTCTACAGTCAGATTAGAAGGGAAGTTTTGAATGTCCTATCCCCATAGCCCATCTCAAAACTGTCCCGGGGATCCAGGATGATGGGATGTTCGTTTTCCTCGGCTATTTCACTGCCGAATTGCCGTCGATCTATCACCTCGAAAGACATGAATGGAAGGAGGTTCTTGCACTTCACTATCCCGGTGGTTCTATGCGTTCTGCCGACTATTATCTGGATTGGTCTCAGGCAATAGCTGCCGGGCATCTGCACGATATCGTTACGCTCGACCGAGTCGCCGCCCATGCACAATCGATATACCAAGCAGTATCCCGTGAGGGGTCGCCAATTCCGCCGAGGAACACGCTACTTTCTTAACTATCCAGGGCTGGCAAGCCTACGCGCATGGACGTAACGAGGAAGCGCTCGCCAAGCTTAGTGAAGCGGCGGATGAACAAGACCGCGTCGGCCAGGCCGAGGTTGATATCCCGGCTCGTGAGATGTATGCCGACATGCTCTATAGTTTGGATCGTCCGAAAGACGCGCTTACTCAGTACAAAACAGATTTACGCCTCAGTCCAAACAGGTTCAACGGGTTGGCGGGTGCTGCTCGTGCTGCCGCTAAAGATGGTCATCCTCAAGAAGCCCGATCCTATTACGGGCAACTTCTCAAAATTACAGGAGGAGGAAGTTCATCTAGTCGGCCGGAGATCGATACGGCGCGGAAGACGATGGCGAGTTCCCAGGCGCCGGAAACAAAATGAACGACCTCGGTACCGGGTTCAAGCCGCGTGCCTCGAGCCCGGGCACTCACTGACTTCACCGATAATTCTCAAGTTGATCAGACCATACGTCGATGAGCAGTGCGTAGGCGCTGTCACGCTGCAGTACGGCAGCCGCTCTTTCATATTGAGGGCGAAGGTTCCATAGGGATTGATGTGTTGCCACTTCAGCGGCGACAGCGCCCGGAGGTCGGCATCGCAAAGCGCGTCTACCCCATCTGCTGCGGCATTCCGTCGCCACGATCCTGCTGGACTCCGGACAAGTTCCCATCGACCAGGTCCAGAAGTTCCTCGGCCACCTGAATCTTTCGACCGACCAGATCTATGCCGAAACCAGCCTCCAAGCGCTGGGCGACAACTATCTCCGCGCCTTGGACGGCAATAACCGCACCCGGCAGCATGCCTGGCCGACGCTACTTTGCCGTAATTTCGACCTTCGCTAGGTTAAGGCCAAATAGCATATCGCTGGCTAATAGCTCTGAGCTTAATGATGCAGCGGGTCTGAGAACCCGCTGCATCGAAAAATAATAGCGATCAGTCGTCTGTTGGTGACGGTTCATCTTGGCCCGAAGTCGATAATTGAGCCAAAGGAACGGCCCATTGCAGCCCAAAAATGTAGCTACAGTCAACCGCATCTACGAAGCATTCTCAATTCACGCTTTGAGGCGACCGAACCAGATTAAGGCGTCGGCGGTAGACCGTGGTTCCATGGTCCGCATACCGATTGGAAACGAAAATCATCACGCGTAGAAGTACGAAAGGGGTCTTGTTCTCGCCGCTTTTGAGGAGTTCGAATGAGCTCCCCGTTGAATGCTCGCTCTATAGATATGGAATAAGGGCGCTCAATTGGTGTTTTGGTTGATAGAAGTTTCCAAACAAAAGAGGCTGACATCAAATGAAAACTATACGTCTTATTAGTTTTGTAATTGCATTATCTATCTTCTTTTCCCTGACTCGCGGTTACGCTCAGAGCAAGATAACTTCCACAATCCAACAAGCCAAGGAACAAAAACACAAAATGATCCACTTCTCCGTCCGTAACGATGGCATGCAGACTCTTCATTTGCGAGCGGATGACCGTCTGATCAGTCTTGAGAAAGGTGAATCGCTTGATTTAAAACTTGCGGCCGGCTCTCAGCTGCTTTTTGCAGCAACAGAAGGCGGCCACAAGGCAGGTAGCACTGTGGTTGTGGTGTCTGACGCCATTAGCGGGGCTACCGTAGTCACCCACGAAATTACTCATTGATGAGCATCGACCTCACGCGCTTCCTTCGGTTACCAAGACCATCACCTCCACGAGGTATTGCTCTGCTCATCGGAACCTGAGGACGGATGCGCCGTGAGTGATTTGAAGCCTGACATTCGAATCGCAATTCTTCAGGAGCGACTATTCATCGATGATTACAAACACAACTATCAGGAATGCACATGGCAAAGTTAGAAAACAGAGTTGCAGTAATTACCGCAAGTAACAGCGAGATCGGACCAGCAACAGCGGGGGAATTTGTCACCGAAGGTGCCCACGTCTTCATCATAGGGCGACGGAAGGAGGCAACTCGACGAGGCGGCAGGCCTGATGGGGCGAAGTGTCACAGCTGTCCAGGGTAACGTTTCGAATATTGCTGATCTTGATCGTCTTTATGCCCAGGACTTTCGTCGTCGATGGCGGCATGTTGTTAGTTTAAATGTGGCTGGTTCAGGACCAATCGGATCGAAAGAGACCATGCAGAGATGACACATGTCTCCCATGAACGTAGAGGTTTGTTGGCGTGGAAGCTTCCGCGGGGTCTGTGCTTAATAACGCGTGCGGTACACCATTTGCCTATCTTGCGTTCCGTAGAAATTATTTTAATCGACTGACCGATCGCACCCTGCCATCGTCGGATTCACCGCCCATTGGGCGATCATGGATTGAAGTTTGGACCGATCCAGTGATCATTAGAGTTGATAGAAAATGATCTGAATCGTGACTGGGCCAATTCTGGGCGTGGACAATCATCCAAAAATGACTAGCAATACTGTGTGCTAATTGCTAAAAGAAAATAATTACGAATCGCGAAGGAGGCAACATCCAAACATTGGCTGCAACAGCTCTTCTTGCCTTCTGTGTCGTGACCATGTGCAACGAGGACTTCTCAGGATGTGGAACCGCTTACTGCTTGTACCGTACTAGGCACTTTAGCGTGACTTCAATTAGCCGCGTACTAACTGCAACCAAACCGGCCAATGACTAAGTCTCGGCTTGGTTCAACATCTGATTCGATCAGAGTTGCGCTACCCTAACTATCTCCACGAACAGAATAGTCTGATTCAATATTCTTCTTTCTCACCCTTCGTGGGAATCGACGGTGGAATACCTGGGGTACCAGCATAGGTAACGAGCAGCACTACGGTTTCGTCACCTGACTCACCACGATGAGCAGTGTCTACCGACTCCCCAAACGCTTGCCCCTGATGCATCACCAGAGTTTTTCCGCTGTCCCGATCATGCAGCGTGATAGTGCCTGAAAGCACATAAGCCGAATTGGGAAATGGATGGGTATGCCAAGGTAAAGCTGTATGTGGTGGAATTGTCACCTTAATTGTCGTGAGCTGCGGTTGCCCGGTGGGGTAGTGAGTGTATGGCTTACCGTTCCAGGATTGGGTTGTTACGAGCAAAACCTCCCGTTGGGCACTCGCAACATTGCGTCCTTTTTCTTGTGCTACGGCGGCGATCAAAGAGGCACCAGTGAGCATAGCGGCTATTCCCGCGCTACGAGGTTTGAATTTCATCGTTACTCCCTTTGTTTTCTCGATCCACGCATTCGTGGAACTGTTGCTGGAGTTGTCATTGTCAGACCTGTGCAAATCCACCGTCCACAAACAACTCGATTCCGGAAATGAAGCTACTGTCGTCTGAGGCTAAAAAGATCACGGCCTTCGCTATATCGTCTGGGTCTCCTAACCTGCCAAGCGGAATTGCGGCACGGATACTTTTGAGCCGCTCTGAACCTGCTCCGCTTGAGTTGACTAGTTCGCGAAGCCCCTCCGTATCGGTTGGTCCAGGACTAATCGCATTTACGCGAATACGCCGTGATTTCAGATCCGTTGTCCAGGTGCGAGCAAAAGAACGTACTGCCGCCTTTGTTGCAGCGTAAACGCTATTATTAGGCAGTCCTTTACTTCCAACTACCGACGTGTTGAGAATGACCGACGCATCGTCTGGAAGCAGAGGCAGAGCCTTCTGTACTGTAAAGAACAATCCCTTCACATTTCCACTGAAAGTGTCGTCGAAATGTGCCTCTGTGACCGATCCAAAGGTGGCGTATTGAGCCGCAGCCGCATTTGCAAAAACGATATCGAGTTTTCCTTTTGTCTTCGAAATCGCAGCATAAAGATTGTCCAGGTCATTCAGGTTGCTGACGTCGCCCCGGACTCCTTCGACGCTCGACCCGATTTGCTCTACCGCATAGGCAAGCTTCGATTGGGTGCGCCCGGTGATAAAGACGAAGGCGCCTTCCAGAACGAAGCGTTTTGCGGTTGCGAGTCCAATGCCGCTCGTCCCTCCTGTGATGAGTGCTATCTTTCCATCGAGTTTGCCCATAACGTCTCCTTTGCTAATGGAGTTAGTTGGTCGACTAACGCTCACGAATTGCGTGATCTTGTTAGTCGAAACGGGGAAGCGTTCGTAATCCTGCATCAAGGAACAGCTGCGTTAACCGCAAGCCTAGGTCAAGCCAATAACCGGAGCGTCGATATGTCTCCGCAATCAATGCATATGTTTCCTCAAAGAGTGTCCTGCCCGGGTAGAATTGAATCCGATTGGCCATATCCATTTCGTGGAAGACGATGATTCCTTCTGGGCGAACTTGTTTAGCCGCGTGTGTAGTCGCAGCAAGCGGATCGGGTTGAAAAAGTAACACGTAACGCCCGACAACAGCATCGAAACTCTGATCTGCATGAAAGGATAACAAGTCTGTGTGAAGAAGCTCGATCTGCGCATCGCTACCTTCTTCGCGGATTCGTTCACGGGCTTTCTCGATAACAATCCGATCGCGGTCGATTCCAGTCACGCGGCCCGACGGCCCAACGAGCCTGGCCGCAAGCAACGAAACATCCCCCATTCCACAGCCAAGGTCCAACGCCCTCATTCCAGGTGCAAGTCCAGCCGATAAAAGGAACTGCTCAGTCCATTGTTGAAGGAACTTCGCTTGCATTTTGAGGCGCTCCGCTTCGTGGATGCTATTCCCGAAAACATATTCTTCACTCGCATGGCGTGTAACAGACATTTCTTAACCTCTCAAACCATCAGCGTTGTACGCTCAGTTCAAGCATTCTCAGGTCCGAATCACAAGCTTCAGAGAGGTCTGTGGGTTGGAATGAAGGCCCCTTCCTCCTCTGTGTGTTCGACTCAGGCACCTATAATTCGTCGATATTCCGACCTATGTGCGCTGAGCTATCTATCGATTTAATGGAATTTCGGCATAAGGTTGTTGTCCAGAATCATCGAGTGTTTCCCGAAAATGCTGTGACTTCCAGAGCACCAACAGGTAGCGATCCAGATTCTGTGCGAGGCCGGACTACTGCCAGGTGCAACTGATGCGCAACGCCGGGCTGAAATATGTCTGCAAATAGGTGCATCTGCGCACGGAGACGGTGAACAGCCTGTTCCTGCTCATACTGCATCTCGCAACCAAAGCCCGGGAGTTGTTCCGGTCACACGACGAAAGGCTTTCGTGAAATGGCTCTGATTGGCAAAACCAGCTAGATGAGCAGCTACTGAAATCGTCTTTCCGTTCTTCGCCATTAACCGTTTGGCGCGGTGAATCCGTTGCTCAACCAACCACCGATGGGGAGTCAGACCCATGGAAACCTTGAAGGCTCGAGCAAAGTGCGACGGCGATAGTCCTGCTACTCCTGCTAGTTCGGCGAGCCGGATATCTTCCAGAAAGTTTGCCTCTATGTACTCCACGGCTCTCCGTAGCTGCCATCGCGCGAGGCCGCTCTGTACAGCTTTTTCCCGCGTTTGTGGTGAGGTAAAGAGTACGGCCAGCAGTGCCGTCATCAGGCTCTCACCATAGAGCGGCGATTCTCCATCCGCATCACATTCCGTTGCGAGAAGTTCAGCACACTGAGTAATGCGGTCGTCATAAAGCAAGAGGAGAGGCTCATTCCACTTCTTTCGGTCGAACTCTTCCGCGAGGAGGCGCTCGATGACGCGGTAGTCGAAACGCATCCTGAGATCTCGTACGGTACTGGTCGAGGCGTCGGCGTAACCCCAAACGTCCACGCTTGGGGGAATAAACGACGCATGACCAGCATCATAGCGGTTCCGAGGAGTGGGGTTGTTGATGCGCGTGCGTGGCTCGCCGTATCCGTCCACTTGTTCAAGAACCACTGCGACAGTTGCCTGATTAGTAGAAAAATTTTGCCAGGACCGCCCGGCAAGATGCGTAGTAACATGGTACGCAATCACACCGTTCCACTCACGAGACCGAAAGGAAAAATCTGTTATGCCGTGAGGCGAGCGAATTTCCAAGGGGGGCACTTTAGAGACTGACAAAGATCACCTCCTGAGGATCCACCGGTGCGTTAACCCGAGCTTCGTCGGGAAGTCTCGCCTTACCGGCTCGTGCGAAAATAATGCTTCGCGAGCTTGCGACTACACTGGAGCTTCGCTTGGGGAATGCCTCCACAATTCCCGCCCGTGTCCCTTGCGAAGCACCGGTAACAATCGCCGTTTTACATGCATTTGCCATTTTCCAGGCTTTTGTCGTCTTTCTCATTTCAATCCGTTTAGATGTGGCGGTAGACATCTGCCTTGGTAAGAACTCCCGATGCCCGGTGGTTATTTCCGATTCCGTGCGAGCGGCACGAAAATCCCTCCACTAGTTCATCGACGTGTCGTTGGTGCGTTTCTTCCGTTGGTAGGCGGCAACTTTGAGCTTGTTGCCGCAGATGTTCATGCTGCACCAGCGGCGTGAGCCCTTTTTGCTTGTGTCGAAGAAGTGAACGACACACGATTCGCACTTGCGAATACGCGACGACTCTGTCTCTGCGAGAAGATCTGCCGTGGCATCCACAATCGGCGCCCAAAGGTCGATGGGCTTACGAAGCACGAATGTTGTCTCCCGAATGACCTTCCCGTCTCGCTTGTGAAGCAAAGCAGGAAGAGGATATCGAAGCAACAGCGAGTTGACTTCGGTAATGAAAGCGTCTGATGGCGTCGATCCACTCTCTATCCGAAGAACGGCCTCCCGCAATTTCTCCCTGAACGCGATGAGCTGTTCCAGGAAGGCAGCAGCTTCGGTTGAATTGCGCCAGCTTCGAACTGTGGCTTTAGCCTTCGCCGAAGTCACCGTACCCGAAGCGATCAACCATCTTTCGAGAGCGCGAACATCCGGGAGGAGTTCCGTGGGACCGTCTGCGAGGACAGGTTTTGTATTCAAAAAGTCCAGAATTGGCTTGTTCGCCACGAATAGGAATCCATCAATCCATTCGTTAACCTCTTGAGAAACTTGCATGAACCCTCTCCACAAAAATATCTGAAATAAATATAACACCGTTACTGCAACTTTTACAGGTGTCATATAATCTTACTTCCTGTAAGCGGGACCTTGCGTCACCGGGAAAGGAAATCACCATGACAACGTTTCAACACGCGACCGTTCGCGGCCTCAGGATCTTCTATCGTGAGGCAGGCTCAAAGGCTTCTCCAACCATCGTTCTGCTCCATGGCTTCCCAAGTTCGTCGCATATGTTCCGCGACCTGATCCCGCAGCTAGCGGACAAATTTCACGTGATTGCTCCGGATTACGTTGGCTTTGGCTACAGCGATGCCCCCGAAACAGGAAAGTTCGACTACACCTTCGACAATCTGGCCTCTCACATTGAGGAATTGCTCTTCGGTGTCCTCGGCCTGAAGAAGTTCAGCATCTATGTGCAGGATTACGGCGCACCGGTGGGTTATCGCATCGCCTCCAAGCACCCGGATGCAATCGAAGGGATCGTCGTGCAGAACGGGAATGCCTATGTCGAGGGCATCGGGGCGGCCTTCGATCCAATGAAGCCGTTCTGGGCAAATCGGAATCCAGGAACCGAGAAGCCGGTACGGGACCTGGTCAAGAAAGAAACCACCATGTTTCAGTACACCCACGGGGTCAAAGACGTTTCGCGTATTAGTCCGGACTCCTACACCCTGGATCAACTCTTCCTTGATCGCCCTGGCAACGACGCCATCCAACTCAGCCTGCTTCACAACTATCAGTCGAACCTCGCGCTTTATGACGGCTGGCATGAATTCTTTCGGAACAAGCAGCCGAAGACGCTGATCGTGTGGGGAAAGAACGACCCCTTCTTCACCGTCGAGGGCGCGCAAGCCTATCTGCGAGATATCCCAAAAGCGGAGCT
>NZ_JQKI01000133.1 GCF_000745965.1 Edaphobacter aggregans DSM 19364
GCCCTCTCGGATAACCTGAAAAAGCAATGGGCCACGAGTCCCAGATAGAACTATGGTTGGCACATGACCAACGTTCTGCTTGCTGGTTTCACAAGTCACTGGCATCGTCGCAAATCGAGTATGAGAACCACAGGGGAAGAACCCACAAGCGCTACGCGGTTGTCCGCAGCGTCCCGAGCCTTGGAGCGGAATGTGAGAACAATCCTGCTCAATTCCAAGGGGGCTGAAAATCAACAAAAATTCAGCCGAAGGCGAAGTGTTTTTTGTTGACTTTCCTTCTTATAGAACTTTACGGGGGCTACGGGATAGTTGCGGATAGCCCGTCACTCGGGCGGAACCTTGACTGCGCTGGGGGTCTCATCGATAAAGCACTTCGCGGCGATTTGGGCTGTCCTACTTATGACAAACGCCTTTGGGCTGCCAGTCGACGAAAGTGGTGGCCGGTTTAGAAGAGTCGTGAACAATGATGAAAAGTGCGTCCCGCTTTCCAGGGCCAACCATGTTCAATTTCATGGGGGTATCGGCCGGGGCAAACATAGTTTCGCCTGCGCGAGCACGCACCGTTCGACCAGGAAGCTCCAGGCACTGCTCGCCAGTGAGCAAATACCACGTTTCCGGTCCGGAGTGTGTATGCACTGGGACAATGGCTTCCGGGCCGAGGTTCGCTTGATAGACGACGATCTCGTAGCTGGGCCCAGAGGGAATCGACGGGAGTTGGTTTGTCTCCGTGACGAACGTTCCACCTTTCGACCGATTACCCTTGGAGGAGAGGGTGAGGAGCCAGACCTTGCCTGTTGCTTCTACTACCGCACTCGCGGGAGTGGCGGCACTTTGCGCGGCCTCTTTCGTCGAGAAATTCTCGAACCGCCAAACAAGAGGACCGGACGGCAGGACAGAAAACTTGGCGTGTACAAGAATGGCGCAATCCGTGTTGGGGGGCCGCTTTCCTGGCATGGGCGACTCGTTGCAGTCTACTGCGCCATGTTCATGGCCAACGGGCCGATTCGTTTGAGCAAACACCCACCCAGGCGCTATCAGGGTAACGCAAATACAGACAGGAAGTAGCAAACGTGGCATGCACAGCCTCCGCAAGCCTTCCGATAGTACACGATTTTCATCCCTATGGGTGGGCCGCAGGCCCATGCATAACTCGGAAACAATCCCGCCGACTAACGATCCGAACTTGATGCCCTATTCTGTGGAGACTATGGTGCTGCCTCAAGAGATCGCGAAGGACATTACAGAGATTCTTCCCCACGTGAAGCGCGGAACCCTAAGGTTCTGGGGCAAATGGTTTGGGAGGCCGTTCGACAATTACCATTTGCTTGTAGCGTGCGATGCCACCGACGACTGCTTACACCTGCGATTCAACGAGGATGAAGTCCTAGCTGTCTGGAATCCAGCGGATGTCGAGATCAATGAGACAACGTTTCGGATTGGCAGCGCCACAGAAGTTCGATGGACTTGGTATCACTATGGCCGTCCTAAGACCCCGGAGAATCTACGATACTGGGATTACGCGCGACAGGAGGGAAAGATCGCTTTCCGAACCAATTGGGACACGATCCCCGGAAGCGGTTGGCTAGAGCAGAACGCAGCGTCCTATCCGGCTGTGGAAATGCCGGACTCGGCGTGATCGGGACAACGAGTCTAATCTGCAAAGCGGAGATTCCTACGTAGTAGTTCCTGAAGTTCCCGTAAAACGGGGTTTTCGCCAAGTTCGGCTCGCTGGCCGTGCTCGCCATGTGAACTTGGTCAAAACGCGACTTTGCGGGAACCACAATGACGCGGTCCGATCCGGTGTGGATAGCAATAAGCTGATAAATTGAGGTCGTCAGGACAACCGCTGCAAGAGAGATAAGGAGTTAGCATGCGGAAAGCAGCGACTGCCATCAGCCTCGCCTTAGCATTCCTCCTTGCGGCCCCTCTCGCAAGTGAGTCGGTCGTGAGCCACTATCGTCGCTGGCAGGCCGCCAAACTCCTCGCCACAGTCCGCGGATTCCATCCCGGCACTACTACCGAGGCACAGGCCCGTGCAGCCCTCAAGCCATTCACCCGTTACGAAGAAATATCAGACCAGCAACGCGAGGGAATAGCTGTTCGCCAAGTCTATTATCAGTTTTACAACTCGACTGAGTGGAGCAATTCCCTCGCGTACCACCTGCGATTTCTTCCATTACGCATTACGCTTCCTTGGACCCTATTCACGGTGCACCTCGACTTCGTTGATGGCTTCCTCGCTGAGATTCACATCACTGAAATGCAGCAGGACCAACCCGGCTACCCTCATCCAAACTCCGCATCGGTTTCCATACTCTCAACCCGACTTGGTCCACTGCCCAAAAGCCCCTTTGGTCCGCCTCCTGCCGACTTCACCGGTTACGCCGAACACTCTCAAAGCACTGGTGGCGTAGACCAGAAAGGAAACTGGACCGGCTTTAGCTGTTGCCATGCCAGATTCATCGAAATGGACGAGCGAGCGACCCCAGTCCAGTTCTCACAATCGCTGAACTTCCAACTGCATTGCCTAACGTCCTTCCTGCGTTGCAAAGACGATCGCCAAATACTGCCGTGAGACGTTCAGCGCCGGTCCTAACCTAGGACTGATGCCCGAGAAACGGGGTTTTGAGAAAGTTCCCGGCAAGTTACCGAAATCCAAGACTTTCCGGGAAGCGAGGGTGGCACCTGAACCAGTAGACTTCTGAAATGGATCGTCTATTGGCATTGTGGCTCACAAGAATTTTCATGCCTCTCGTCCTGATTGCGCCGCCAAGAGCGGATGCTCAGATTCGTCTGATTAAGCAGCTTTCGTTGGGTCCACGTCATCCCGCGTTCACGTTGCTGGATTTAGAAGGGAGGTTTCAGCAGCAAGCGTTAGAACTGACGCCATCGGGTGACTTGCTAACTTTCAGCCCGAGACCTGATGGAGTCTGGGAGCTTGCGCGGGTGCATGGCTGGAACACGTCTAAACCGATCATCGATCATATCAAGCTCACGGGCTATTTCTCATCTGCTGACCGGCACGACTTGGAGAATCTCACGGTCAGTATCTACGTGACCTCGGACGGCGCACACGCTATCTGTGTTGGCAGTGCCGAGTGGCTGAGGCGGGAGAGTGGGCGACCCGCCGGAAAGGCGCGAACAGACAGCATCATAACTGTCGTAGATCTTGCAACGTTCAGGCCAATAAATTCCTCCCGTTTGAAGGCCGCTGACTCTAATGAATATCAGTCGATCGAGATGGATGGGAAGGGGCGACTTCTACTCGTCAACTCTTCGTTTGGAGAGAATCGTCACGGCGAATTTGCATCGCTCGAAGTTCCCTCACTGCGGGTGGGACCGAGCTGCAAGTATGACTACGCAACCAACAAACAGCAGGGGGAACAACTTTCTCCGGTTACAGTTGAGAGCTGTAAGGAGTATTCGGGTTCTGAGACCTTGGAGGTCTTCCTGAAAAAGCTCGGGTCTTACGTCCCGACTTCTTCAGGATTCCTTTGCAAAGACAAGAAAGCCGAATATTGTCCGCAGCCAGATCGGTTTACCCCGGATCACCAATTCGGCCTCGGGATACGGAGCGAAGGGCGGGACAACATCTTCGGTAGCTGGGTGCAGACCCGCGCAACCGCTATTCTCTTCTCTACCGCGACACTTACAGAAGTGGCTGAACTCGACCTGACACATATACCTCCGTTCGTGAAGTTGGCTTCAGTAGACGGGCGCAGCTACCTGCTCCTGGTTCGAGATGGCTCAGAACTCAGCGTCTATCAACTTCCGACTTGATATGTTGATGGCTGAATTTCGAGGCCAGCTGAGAAAGCGGCCTTCGCGGTTCCCGAAAAACGGGGTTTTGAGAAAGTTCCCAGCAAGTTACCGAAATTGAGACTTTTCGGGCACAACGGGACTTCCGTTATTGCCCGTGATTCGGGCACAATCGGAGAGACGGTGACGATCCGTGCGGGTTGACCTGTCGAATCGGCTTCGGCAGACGGTCGTAGGCGAAAGCCGTATACTCGCTCGTGCCATCTGGAGGCGAAGAAGGCGGTGCGCGGATTTTACCAATTACCTCTGTCTGGATTCTGTTTTCTGGTAATCCTCGCTGCTGCTCTTGGACAACGTTCAGTCCCAACTACGCACAAGCCGACTGCAATTGGCACGGGAAATCCGGAGCTTAAACAGCGAAAGGAGCTTCCGAGTGAAGCGGTCAGTGCCGAAGGGCTCATCCGTCTCGACGCAACAGTAACTGATCAAGCAGGTAAGGCAGTAGCCGGACTTCAGCGCGTTGATTTCAGTCTGTTCGACAATGGCCAGCCGCAGAGGATCGTTGCTTTCCGCGCATCGAAAAGCCTTTCGGCCAACGCCGATGATTCACTTTCTGTCATCCTTCTCCTTGACACTTTGGGTCTGCCACCGGACCTTGCTGCCTTCGAACGGCAACAGGCGGCGCAATTCCTGCGGCAGAACTCCGGCAAACTGGCTCAACCAGTGACCATTTTATTCGTTGGAAGATTCGGGATTTTTTCTTACATCTAAGCCGTCGACGGACGGGGAAACGCTTGCCAGCGATGTCGATTCCGATAACAAAGTTGATGCATACTTTCTTGCTCCCCGCGTACATTTGCCGTTCAAGGCAGTCGCCGACACCTCGCTCGTCAGCTTCCCCGCATTAGCGGGACTGAGGGCGCTAGGAACCATTGCCGCTGCAGAGGTTGTCCGGCCAGGCAGAAAGCTGCTCTTCTGGATCGGACCCGGTCTAGGTAATCGCGGAACCGGAGCTTTTGCTCCCGATGGCACAGGGTTACTCGGAAATTCCATTCCAGGCGCGCCGCTGGGTTATTCCACCTCCGGCACGAAGGGTGAAGAAGTAAAGCGTGATCTCTTCGATGGCACAGGGTTACTCGGAAATTCCATTCCAGGCGCGCCGCTGGGTTATTCCACCTCCGGCACGAAGGGTGAAGAAGTAAAGCGTGATCTCTTCCAAAAGACCTTATGGTTCTCCACACTCATGCGTCAGGCTCGCGTCACCCTCGAGTGTTTGTCGATAGGTGAAGACAACCGCGTGTCGCCTGCCTGGAACCCGTCTCTCGCAGTTGTATCGTCGGCTCAGCAAGCAAGCTGGATGAACCTATTCAAGAACGTTTTGGCCGTGCAGAGCGGCGGCCAAGTCCCGTCCCCGTCCAAGGACTTAGTTGTGCTGATGAACGACCGCATCGAGAACGCCCGGATTTTTTACACTTTTACCTTCGATCCCCCTCTCACGGCGCACGCGGACGAATATCACTCACTGAAAGTAGTGCTAAGGCTGCCGACTCTCACTGCTCGCACATCCGCCGGTTACTATGATCAGCCGTTTTACAACGATCCTCCCTATCCCGGGATCCAGCATCTAACGGTGGCGCAGCTTGAGCAAATTTTTAAGGCAGGCCACGGCGACAACTCGGTAGCCCGGCAGCTTTCAGCCCTCGTGCTAACCGATCGGCTCAGTCATACAAAGCTTCAGTCACTCTTGGCAGAGGTGCATGATCAAAAGCTTCGCAAATCACTTGAGATGATTGCCGATGAATCTACATTTCTCGATCCGCCGTCTGCGGAAATCTCCGCCGATCCGCCGCCTGATCAGGCTGAGCAACTGCGAATGCTGACGGCTGCCGCCGATTATTTGGGCCGTGTCATTCCAACGTTGCCCAATTTGTTCGCGACCCGTACGGCGGTTTACTACCGCGAGGTGGCTCCTTATCCCGGACTCAACGAAACAAATGTGTCAGAGCCTCTTCATGCTGAGCAGCAATCAAAAGAGACCGTACTCTATCGCAAAGGCGAAGAGATTGTAAGTAGTGCGTCGCCGCACACCGGGACCGAGGTATACCCTTTGCGAACATATGGCACCTTTGGCCCGATTCTCAACGTGCTGCAAGCCGTGTCGAAGTCGTCTGGCGACGTCACCTGGGGATGGTGGGAAAAGAACACCAACGGACGCCGCGCCGTATTTCGTTACCGGATAACGGGTACTCCGACTTTGGATCTGATTGGGTGCTGCTACCCAAATGCAAATGGCAGTAATGACGCTCGGATCGGAATCTCTGCTGATGCGCATGGCGAACTTGTCATCGATCCTGGGACTGGCGCGATACTTCGCGTTCAGACGGAATCCGATTTGCCCGGCTTCGTTCCGACGAAGCGCTCGGACATGATGGTGAGCTACGGTCCGGTGGAGATCGGCGGCAAGACGTACATTGTGCCCCTCCGCAGCGTGAACATTTGGAGAGGACGCTACGTGGCTATGCTTCTTCAATGGAATGTCGGTTTCGCCGTTTGGGGGCCTTACGAAACGCAGATGAACGTCTTCACCTTTGATCAGTACCACGTGTTCCGCGGGAACGCGCGCATCATCCCTGGTTTCGAACAGGTACCCGACAAGGGATCGACTGCTCCGCAGTAAACTTCAATTGAGCCGGCCGCTACCTTGATTCAAAGCGGCTCGCTCCGACCAGCGCTATCGAAGACGTGACGGCAAATGAACACTGTAACGGCGCGCTGACCAGTTGAGCCAGAAAATCAACGCGCCCACGAAGGCTAGTGATTTATAAATCCTTCTGGATGGTCGGCAAGGACGGAAACACTCCCGCTGGATCTCCTCCCGCCGCTCCTTCTTTCTCCCCATCAAGGTGCTCAGCCGCGTGTTCCGCGGCAAGTTCGTCGCCGGACTCAAGAGCGCCTTCCATACAGGCACACTCCAGTTCTACGGCAACCTCGCACCACTCGCAGCCCAGGGGACCTTTACCTCCTGGCTCAGACTCCTGTTTCGCCACGACTGGGTCGTCTACGCCAAGCGCCCCTTTGGCGGGCCGGAACACGCGCTGCGTTATCTCGGTGCCTACACCCACCGCGTCGCCATCTCCAACCACAGACTCGTTGCCCTCGCCAACAGCAACGTCACCTTCCGCTGGAGAGATTCCGCTCACGCCAACAAGAAGCGGCTCATGACCCTGCCCGTCGATGAGTTCCTGCGCCGCTTCCTCCTCCACCTGCTCCCGCGCGGCTTCGTGCGCATCCGCAACTTCGGCTTCCTCGCCAACCGGTACCGCGCTGCCCTCCTGCCGCTCTGCTTCCACCTGTTCCACAGCGCCGGACTGCCCCGACAGATAGAGGCAGCGCAGACTTCAACCCATACCCGCTCCGCACCGCTCTGGAACTGCCCTGTCTGCGGCGGAACCATGCACGTCGTCGAACACCTCTCCGCAGCTCAACTCCTGCTTCGCTCTCCTCCGCTGTCCCGCGAGTGTGCCGCATGAACCCACAGTTCCAACCTCGACCTGCTTACCTGCTCCGGCACGCACAGAGTCCCTGCGTCGCATCTCGCTCCAACGCACTCGAGACCACCGCTTCACCCTCTTTCTGCTGCCTCATCCATAAGCTTGCCTCCGCGAACTCTTCCCGCAATCCGTATCCGCACCACGCACCCCTGACCTCCGATACCCTCGGCCTCGACGCAGCACCATTCAAATCCCATAGCAAACCAATTGCCAGCGGCTTCCTTCTTACGGTGAAGTCGCAACTGGGCGAGGGCTTCACAACGACACGTTTGCGAAGTCGCTGTATCCGAAGCGCCCTCACAGCGCTTCAATCAGACCAACTGAAGAAAATGGGCGCTCCAGATACAGCACTAGGACTTTGCGGGCACTACGCGGGTTACTTCCTGTGTGCCCGTCATCCGCCAGGAATTCGGTTATCGAGCGAAACGTCATAATGAGTGACTTAGCGATTCTCGCCAACTGATCAGTTGGTATTGTCCTGATGTCACGAGACAGCCAGTTCACTGGGGAAACGGGTGATTCCGGCACATGTCACGAAACCAGGAAAGAAAACCGTGTCCGCTCCGAGGCTCACCTCTTCTTCAACTCCGCGTCCCAGTTCGTGACGAGGGTGAGCGGGACGGTACCAGCCGCAAAGCTGGTCTCCGTGAGCAGAAAACGCCGTCCATCCGCGGTCACGTCAAAGGGGCCAGAAATCTCCGCGTTGTTGACTAGATGAAAGAGCGCTCGTGGAGACCCAAGCGAGATATCGTCGGCCTTTTCGTCGACGCTCACCGCCATCATGCTGTTTTGCAGCCCAGAAAAGTAAAACAGCTCTCTGCCGTCACTGCGCCAATGCGGAAATGTGCCGCCCTGCGGCGATACCTGGTATCTGCGTGTGACTTCGGGGAAATGGGTGATGTAAACCTCATTTTGGCCGGTCTCGTCCGAGACATAGGCAACCCACTTGCAGTCGGGAGAGAAAACGGGCGAACGATTCGCTGCGAACTGCGACTGAACTAAAGCAAAGGGCTTCCGGTCTCCGGTAAGGGGAAGTATCCAGACTGAGGTCTGCGAACCCGTTGTGGTTTGCTCATAGGCCAGATACCGGCCATTCCGACACGCTGACCAAAGTATCTCAGATACGCCAGGCGTCTCGTGAACCGTCTCCACAGCCCCCGTTCCGTCGCTCTTGATACGAGAGATGTATGGTGCACCCTTTAGGATTGAAGTAAACAGCACAAATCGGCCATCCGGCTGCCATACCGCAACTTGTTTATGTCCTGGACCAGAGGTCAGGCGGGTCTTCGTGCCGCGGCTCAGGTCGTAACTCCACTGATCAGAACTCAAACGGGGGCTGAGGTCAGTCACGACTACCTGGGTGCCATCCGGTGACAGGGCAGGAGCGACGGGCATACCAGTATCGAGCGGATCGCCGCGCCTTCCGCCACGGTCGTACCAGGTAAGAGCTACGGACCCGCCGGGACTGGCGGGATAGTAGGCGAACACACCTGCACGAGAGGCGGTAAACGCCGGGCGTGTGCCGAATCTGGATTCCACGCGGTCCGGCAGAACGGTGGGCTCACCTGTAGTTACAAGCTTCCGTTCGTCGAACGGCTGCGCCACGAGGGAGCGGTCGTCGCGCAAATACAGAATGGTTCCACTCGACTCGAAGACGGATCCAAAGGTCGTCCGGACCACCATGTGATGGTCCTGCGAATCCAACGACCCGGCGTAGATTCCATTGATTTCGGGATTCGGATTGTTGATCACCTGGAAGAGAAAGTGCCTTCCGCCGGGAAGAAATATGGGGTTACGATGACTTTCTCCGCGGCCCGTGTTCAATTGTGTGACCTGTCTTGGGGTGCCGCCGTTGGCCGGTATTTGATACAGCCCCGAGATACCTAACGGTGAGAACAGGATGATTCCGCCCGGACTCCAGGTTCCGCCCTTTTGCCTCAGCGCATCACAAAGTACCTGCAGCCCGCTTCCGTCGGAATCGATTCGCTTGAGTTTCCCCCCGGCAAAAAATCCTATCGAGCGGCCATCGGGAGACCAGAAGGGATCGGTGCCCCCCTCGGTACCGGGAAGCATTCTCCCTTCGCCTGCATCGTTCAGGGCACGCAGCCAGAGGGAGCGCTTCCCTTGGGTGTCCCGCACGGGGGACACAAGAAGCTTTCCATCCGGAGCGATGGCCGGAGGTGACCCTCCGAAGCCGACTATTGCGAACTGGCGATCTGGAGGAGGCAAAATGGTGGAACGCACAACGGTGTTGGCAGATGCCGCATTTTTGAGCTTGATGTAAACGAAGCCCATCGCCACCAGAGCGCCTAGAAGAACCCCAGCAGCCCCCCAGGCAATCCGCACAGCGCGAGAGCCTCGCCCAGTGACGGCGGGCGTTCCTGGGATGCGGCGCAGCAACAGAGCAAGTCCCGGAAGAGCGATCCATGCTCGACGGTTCTGCCACCACCTGCTCAGTATGCTCAATGAAGTGAGCTCAGTTCCAGCTACTTGCAGTTCGTCCGATGAAACTGCGAACTGGGAGATCTTCTTGACATGGGCGATGAAGCGATAGCCGCGCTTTGAGACCGTCTCTACATATTGGCTTTCATCCTGCCCGGGGACGTCGCCGAGAGCCTTCCGTAGTAGGGAGATATTCCGGGCCAGCGTCACCTCTTCAACGAACATGCCTGGCCAGAGCGTCTTCATGAGGTCGTCTTTTTCGACGAGGAGGCCGTGGCGTTCGACCAGGATGACCAGCGTATCGAAGATCTTTGGCGACAGACGCAGGTCGCGCCCGTCGCGGAGCAGGCGACGCTCTGCCGGGTCCAATTGAAAAGGACCGAAAGAGTAAATGAGGCGAGATTCCGGATCCTTTAACAGTTCCAAGGATGGCCTCCGATGACTGCATTCCGAGGAGAGTCCCCAAGATTAGGCGAGAAACCCCTTTATTTCAAGCGCAGTCAATAATTCGCGAGAATTTTAGCAAAGAAATATCAGGATTCTGCCAAGACTTGGGGGCAGTACCTGGGCGAGGGTCGGCTCACGCGATGTTTTGCGATTCGAGGTGAGCCTGATGACTTCCTTCCGTCTATCCAGTCGGATTCTCGCACTTCTCTGTTTCGCCTTGTCACTCTCGACTTTCGTACCGGGGTTTGGACAGCCGATGCAGACCAGGTTCAGGACTGCGGGAGAGTCGATGATCATCGTGCCCCTCACGATAAACGGAATGGGGCCCTTTGACTTTCTGCTCGACACCGGCAGCACCCGCACGGTGCTCGACCAAAAGCTCGCGGAGGAGCTTCACCTGGAGCCTGCTGGAAGGGCGACGCTCGAGTCGCCGGATGGAGCGGCAGTCACCACCGTCGCCCATACAGATTCGGTTTCGATGGGAGGCGCAACCGTGCGGAATCTGAATATGGTCGTCATGAGCCACTACGATCTTCTGCCTAAGGTCCGTGGCATACTCGGAGAAGATTTCCTGCGCTATTTCGACATCTTAATCGACAATCGTAGACATCTGATCCAGTTCGAGCGCGGCCCTGGACCTCTAGGAGTTATGTTGTCCGGTGAGCACCTTCCCTTAAGTGTCTACGGTTCGGATGGGGAAAAGCTCACTTCGGACCGACTGGTCGTGATGGGGCAACTGCGCGAATTCTACGAATTTGGACACAAGGACGCGAAGTTACAACTCGATTCCGGGACCCCGCATCTCCTGCTTTGCTCACAGGTCGGCAGAGCAGGGGTTTGGCAGAATTCGGCGGCCTTTGAGGGTATCCACGGAAACAACTTTGCTGCCGATGCGCAAAAGGCTCTTCTTCGGCTTGGGCACAGGCTCTTCAAAGTTACAGTCGTTGTACCGGCACAGAATATTCCCTCATTCGGCGTGGATGGATTCTTGCCAACCTCATTGTTCAGCTCCATCTTTATCAGCCATTCGGGAAGGTTTGTGATCCTCGATCCATCTGCAAAACCGAAGCTCGCGCAGTCAAAGCCCCCATTTCGTACAGATACAGCGATCCCGGATGGCACCTCTTTGCTGATACCGTCCCGGACACCAGAATGATTCGATCAGAAATACAGGTTCCCTGCGCATCGAGCGTTCGTCACGGACCGGTATCGAAAATGTTGGCTTCTGTTTTACCGATCTTGATCTCAATTGCTGATAACAGGGCGAGGCACTCATCCAGACAGATTGAAGGTCGAATCGCGGGTTTCGGTCCAATTGTCGGCAAACCGGAAACAATCCCAACGCTGGCGGCTTGTCACTTTGGAGTGCATGAAAAACCGGGGTTTTGAGAAAGTTCCCAGCAAGTTACCGAAATCCCGAACTTTGCAGGAACTCGAATCCTTAGCCTGTGTGAATATCCTCCATGTATTTGGCTGGAGCATACCCCAGCGATTCGATCCGGTTCTGGAGTCCATCGTCTTTGCGCTTTCCGTAGCCGGTCAGAGACACTTTTTTGAGACTCTCAGGAAGTTCGCGGAGGAATGCATCAGGTTCGATCGCCGTTTTCCCTACGAAGAGGTATTCGAGGTGGTGTGCGTGTCGCGTTCCCTGAAGCTCGGAAAATGTCTTGCAATTCCAAATGGATACCCACCTCAGATTGGGGCCTCTATCCAAATTCAGATTCTGGAGTTGCAGCTGGTCCTCGACTCGAAACTCCTCAATCTTGGGGAACAGCGCTAAGTCAATCGTGTTCATGCCGCGAACGCGAAGAACTTCCAGATGTTTGATTCCATCGTGTGCCAACTCCTCAAGATTGTTACGGCCTCCAAGCAGCAACGTTAGCGCGGACAGACCGTGAAGCCCGCTGACGAAGCCTAAGGACTGGCTCTTCTCGATGCAACTGAGCGAAAGTTCTTTGATTGAGTGAAGGCGACCTACGGATTCGATGTTCCGCTTCTGCGCTGAGAGAAATAGGGTCTCCAGTCGCTCGTAGCCCACGAGCGGGGCTAGGTCAATGTTGTTCCTCCGCGATTCGGCCAGTATCAGCTTGCGTACGCCGAACAACGATGGCGTATTCAAGAGGTCGGGCAGATCAGATTCGAACACCCCGAACGAGAACTCTTCCAAATGATCAAGTTGTCCAATCTGAGCGACGTTTGAAATACCCGCAAGGCAATCGAGATTGAGTGAGCGCACTTCAGGAACGCGCCGCAGGTGACTACAATCAAATTGGCTTCCGTAATGCGCCCAAAACCGAACATTGACTTTGACTCCGAATGTTCTGCAGGCTCTATTCACATCTTCGAGGATCGAAGGACTGTATGCGCCATATCTCTTGTCGAAAGAAACATCGCATACTCGGGATGCACTGACTCGACCAACGGAACATTGTGCTGCAGCTTCCGATCGAAATCTGCATGCCAAGGGGTTTTGCCAGATCACTCTCAACAGCGTCGTAGATGTTTTTCCCTGTCAGCTTCTCAAAAGCCGTGCCTGCCGCGTTGAAGTCCCAGTTGTTATAGGCCCATGTAGTACCTGGGAGGACTGAACCTCGACGCGGCTCTATCCGGTCCCTTAGGGCAAAGGAGATCAAAAACGTGGTGAATCGGCTGATTTGTTTTGTCGCGCTGTCTGCTAGGCCGAACTTGTTGGCGCCAGGACAGTCTGAGCAAGATTGAGTCTCTTGCTCTCCGTCACATCGTACTGCTGTTGGGCACGGTCAATGAGCGTCTCAAAATTGAACTCATCCAGACGAGAGTCCGACCTGGAGGCCACCAGAAGTGCTTTCCAGAGGCACAATTTGCCATGTATGCCGAGCACCAGCAACTCTAGCGACTCGAACATCGCGAAGTCTGTTGAACCTGTATGGCCTAGTTTTAGACGCCCTGCTTTTTCAAGAAGCCAGCCGCTGACTTCTTTGATCGCGCTTGGACCCGAGCCAATCTTCTCGGCGATGGTTCGGAGGGTGCGATCGTCAGCCTGAATCTCCGGGAGCAACGCTCCGGCGAAATCCCGGAACTGTTGATCGTCATGCTGATCGTGCATTGCTTCAAGCAGCTGAAGGGCTATACGGGCACCACCGAGGTGGTCGTTTACATAAGTGGTAAGGGGCTCGGCCATGGTGGACACCTCTCGAACCTGACAGATGAATGCGCTGGAAACGTCTACAGTTCACTAATTGCACTAATTGAGATGCCGACTGCGCCTTCCGCAAGATGTCTGCCGCAGAAAGCGGCCCACGGATTTAGACAACGGGGCATCCTAAATCGCATCAGGCAAGGAGGTGTGGCGTTTCTGGACAGTACCGAAACGCGGTGAACCGGGTTCGGAAATGGGGACGAACCAAAGGAGGTGTGGTTTGCTTGCGGGTCACTCAAAGAGCCGGGCGCGTCCACCTC
>NZ_JQKI01000134.1 GCF_000745965.1 Edaphobacter aggregans DSM 19364
GACAGTCGTTGCCTGCTCCAGAACAATCGAGCTGATTGAGAAGATCGCCAGCGAGCAAAAGGTCAACCTGGTCGTCGCAGGTTCGAATGGTGCAAGCGGGCTCAAGCGGCTGTTACTCGGATCGGTTGCAGAAACCATATTGCGCAAGGCAGCTTGCCCGGTCCTCATTGCAGGGCCGCATTGCCATAGCGAAAAGCATCCACTCCGGTCTATTCTGTTCGCCACCGATCTCGAGACCACCGGCTTGCGTGCGGCCCAGTATGCCACAGCTCTCGCGGAGCGCGGCAGAGGTCATCTCACCCTACTTCATGTAATGGACAAAAACCAGAAAATCCGCGACATTCAGTCTGAGATCATCGAGAAGAACCGCCAGCAACAGCTTGGCAGCCTTCTTCCTGCCGATGTCGACCTCTTCTGCACACCCAAACTCCGTTTGGAGTATGGTCCGCCGGCCGAAGTAATCTCAGCCGTCGCGGAATCGGAATCAGCGAGCCTCGTTGTAGTTGGGCTGCGCCATCGATCCGCTCTCGCCGACCACGCTCCCTGGTCAACCTTGTCTCATATCATCCGTGAAGTGAAATGCGGCGTGCTCGGTGTTCGGAGCCATCTGCCCTGATATCTCAAGAAGGTCTCCATATTAGACTAGGTCCCATCGCAACAGACCATCGCGGCTCTCCGAGACATTCAAATGCATCTGGCCCAATCTGCATGTCGCATCCAGATCCGGTAGCACCTGCGGCTTGGGCGCTCCGATCTCAGCAGGGCTCGACTCGCGAGAAAGGTAGAGAAAGAATGGGCCGGTACTTCGACATCAACCTACCTCTCAGCATCTCATTCCAGTGCTGATCGTGTAGCAGTGACAATCACAACAACAAGAAACGCACTCGCCTCAATCCACACATCGGTGGGATGCGAACTGAGGTAGAAGAAAAGAGGAACAGCAACCACTGTGAGCAACGTCACAACTATGCATTACAAACCTAGATTGTCGTTCACTGCGACAGCAATGTCCTGCTCGGACCCAAGATAGCGCTCCGTCGTCTGAATCGATGAATGACCCAGCAGGAACTTGATTTGCTCCAGGTCGCCGCCGTTTTTGCGGCAGAGCTTCGCGCACGTCCGGCGTAGATCGTGGGCGCCGAAGCGTTCGATTCCAATCTGCTTTGCCGATTGCTCGACGACCGACCAAATCGCCCAATCGCCCAACTCATCCCCAATCAACTTCCCGCTCTTGGAAAGCGGTCGCAGCAAGCGGCCGTCCTCGATCTTGGCCGCGATCATCCAGGCGTCGATTCCGTGCTTGACCCAGATAGGAATTGCCACGGTTCGGACTCGGCCGCCCTTCCCACAAAGATCGGGCAAGACCCATCGCCCCTCCCGCATCTCGATACCGTCAACGTCCAGACTGGCCAGCTCCTGCCGCCGCAGAGCGCAGCCCAGCAGCAACGCCAAAATTGCGTAGTCCCGCTTCCCTTTGATCTTGGAGCGGTCAGGGACCGCGAGGAGCTCCTTGGCCTGCTCCCGCGTTAGCCAGTTCCCCACCCTGGTTCCCTTCTGGGAGAGGTTGGGAACGCCAGCAAGGTTGGCGGCCTCTTCCGCGCCGATGATTCCGTTGTGCTGCGCCTCGCCGATCAGCTTGCGGACGGCAGACAAACGCACGTTCACGGTGGAGGCGCTCAGCTTCTTCTCCAGCATGGCGGCACGGTACTCCATTAAGAGGGCGCGGGATAACGGCTGCTTTCGCTCCTGGCACAGCGCGAAGACCTCATCCAGCGCCTTGGCATAGTTGCGCTTGGAGTGGTCGGACGCGACGGAGTTCAGTACCATGTCCCGCAAGGCCTGGAATGCGGCAGCGCGATCAAGCGGAGACGCATCCGCCCCATGCAGCAGCGCCAGCGAGGCGCTCATACCAGCGCCTCGGTGCGGGTACGAAAGGTTTCATAAGGGCGATGAGTGTTCAAATCCCAATTTGGCAATGGCCCATTGCCAAATTGACCGGACCGGACGATCCCTCGTTTTCTATTGATACGGAAGGCTTTATTCCTCATCGGGCGGCTCCCTCCGCAACGTCTCTATCTCTGTGCGGAGCTTGTTGACGACCTCCTCGAGGTCCTCGACCGTGGGCAGCTCCTCCTGCATGGGCGCCGGAAGCTCACGGGTCACGTGATACGTCGAGACGCCGATCGGCTGATTGATGGTCTCCAGAGCGAATTCCACGATGGGGCCGCTCCGGCTCTCGCACAGGAGAACTCCGATGCTCGGTCCTTCGACCGGGGTTCGCATCGTGCCGTTCACCGCCGCAAGGTAGAAGCCCAGCTTGCCGGCGTGTTCGGGCTGGAAGGCACCCACCTTTAATTCGAAGACAAAATAGCGGTGCAAGCGGACGTGGTAGAAGAGCAGGTCGATGTAGAAGGTCTGCCCGTCCACAGTTAGCGGGACTTGGCTCCCCACGAAGGAGAAGCCGCGGCCCAGCTCCAGAAGAAGGTCGCGAAGATGGATCAAGAGTCCCCGCTCGATCTCCCGCTCCTTCGCCGCCTCGGTCACCGTCAGAAAATCGAAGTTGTAGGGATCTTTGAGGATCTGCTCAGCCATATCCGACTCTGGCTGTCGTTTTTCCTTTACTAGTAGAATGCTTTTATTCATTTCAAAGCACTTGCATGTTCCCGTAACTAGTAGAAATGTGCCGTAAGTGGTAGAAATATTCCTTTACTTGTAGAACAATCGGACATGCAATTTACAGGGCCGCAAAGTCACTATGCTGGATGCAAAGCTGCTTCCGACGTCGGCTGGCAGACAGCTGCTAAGCGAGCCGATGCGATGGAGAAACTGGTCGACCGCAAGGTCTTCAAGGCCCGTGCCGCCCGCTGGAGAGCCGACCTGATCTACGCATGGGTTCTACTAGTTTGAGCAGTTTGAGCCCTTTTTCTACTAGTTACGGAACAGGATTTCTACGAGTTAAGGGTAATAATCGTCGGCAAAAGGGCGTTTTTCTACTAGTAAAGGAAAAACGACAGTGGGGCAAGCTGACTCATGAATGCTCAATTCTTATTATTGTCTGTTTTAGTTAGCTCTCGGAGATTGTGGAACAGATCTTACGTTTCTTGGAGGCTTTCATTCGCCTTCTCTATTTGCGTGGCGATGAGCTCTCCCATATCCTACCGGCCCGCCACGCCTTATCTTAAAGCCCCAAATTATCGTTCACCGCAATCTCTATATCCTGCTCCGATCCCAGATAGCGTTCTGTAGTCTGGATCGAGGAATGCCCGAGCAGGAACTTGATCTGCTCCAGATCCCCGCCATTCTTGCGGCAGAGCTTGGCGCAGGTACGGCGGAGATCGTGGGCACCGAAGTGCTCGATCCCGATTTGCTTGGATGACTGTTCCACTACCGACCAGACCGCCCAGTCGCTCAGGGTGTCGCGGTTGATCTTCCCGCTCTTCGAGATCGACCGCAGCAGTCGGCCATCTTCGATGCCGGCCGCGGTCATCCAGGCGTTGATGCCCTGCTTCACCCAGATGGGGATGGCGACGGTGCGGATGCGCCGGCCCTTGCCCTCGAGGTCGGCCAGGACCCAGCGCCCCTCCCGTTGCTGGATGGTCGCGACGTCGAGCTCGGCCAGCTCGTTCCGCCTGAGGGCGCAGCCGACCAGCAGTGCCAGGATCACGTAATCGCGTTTACCCTTTAGCGTGGCGCGGTCGGGGACGGCCAACAACTCTTTGGCCTGCTCCCGGGTCAGCCAGTTTCCCAGCCGGGTTCCCTTCTGGCTCATGTTGGGGACCTCGGTCAGGCTGGCCGCCTCCTCGGCCCCGAGCATGCCGTTCTTCCGCGCCTCTCCGATCATTTTGCGGACGGCGGAGAGCCGGACGTTTATAGTGGAGGGCGAGAGCGACTCCATGGCCGCCCGCCACTCCATGAATAAGGACCGGGAGAGAGGCCGGCTGGCACAGAAGGCGAACAGGTCGTCGAGCGCTTTGGCATAGTTGCGCTTGGAGTGCGGCGACGGGACCGCGTCCAGGACCAGCTTCCGGCGGTACCGGCGCCAAAATGAGCTGGTTGGTCATAAACTGATTTTACCCCTGACAAATGACCTTGTCGTGGATTAAAATGAACATTATAAAAGACTTAGATATTGTCAGCCACTATAGGCCCCGGTCACACCGCATTGAAGTTCCCATGACGATCGGAACCTGTTCCACTGGCTGCTGCTGATTTTCAGAAATTCATAATTACTACCCGGCATGACTAACCACGGGTGTGGACACTACTAGGCCGCGAGGTAAAGGCAGGCGGGAAATCCCTGTTCATGCTGGGTGCGCTGATGGCGGGTATGACATGCATGTAAGCAGATTGAAGTGCAAGGGTAGTACCCTCGTTCAACCAGGATCGGCTCCTCCACGCCGGATTTAAGGTCGGCTACGTTGTGTGTCTACGGATGGCAAATTACTCTAAATACGGAGCATCCCACCGCGCCACTGGCGAACGGGATGCCGCGCACTGGGTGCTCACCCCCTTAGAGTAACTCCCAGCCCTCCGGAGGTGTCAGATTGAGACCACGAACCAGACTCAGGTTAACAATAGACTCCTTCGTAATGTCCGAATAGCCCCTCTCGGCAAGGTCGCGAAGAGTCTTATTGATGGCTTCGTCTATGAAATCATCGATTCTGGTGTTGAGCGTGACTTTGACGCGAGGCCGCTTCTGTTGTGCAGTGAGCTCTCCCAGGATTCCGCCGGATAGTGCACTTCCCTTCCCTGCTTTCACGCGAGGGGCTACTGCCGGTTTTTCGATGGGAGCCTCCGGTATGGGTGCGGCGGCTTCGACCTCAGCCGGGCGCTCAGGAACCGGGCTCGCAGGGTCACTCGAGAGCATTATCTTATCCAGCGCATCATTTAGATTGCCAGGTCCAGGCTTACCAATTACGGCCATCATGCCGTTACCGCGTGCAGACATGCGGCTACCTCCTCAGTCAGGTTAGTGAATTCGTTGCAAGATACGCCACGGCGACGGCCATACTCGAAAACGGTCTTTCCGTCTGAGTAAGCGCGAACCATCTCAGCGCGGTTAGAAATCTCCTGATCGGCGATGATGGTACTCACGCCCTCCATTTTGAAGAACTCTGCTGCAGCTGCCTTAGCCTCTTTGCTGTAGGCGTTATTGCCGGGAAGCTTTCGGCTGATGACAATCATGACCTGCAGTTCATTCCGAACTTCACTTATGTCGTGAAGGATAGGCATGAGTTCTTCAGCGGCATCGAAGTCGCAGAAGGACGGCTGCACAGGCACGATGACGAGATCGGCAATTCGCAGCGCAGAACGCGTGACATTAGAAGCGCCAGCTGGACAGTCTACGATACAGTGATCGAAGCCGCCCGCTTGCATGAGCTGCGGGAGACGCGCATGGATGTCAGGTTGTGCGCCACCGACCAAGACATAGGGCGGGTCGCCTTCCTGCCTCCTACGAAAGTGTTTGTGAGCGCTAGCGCCAGGGTCAGCGTCCACGACCAGCATCTTGCCGCCCAGCTCCCGCTGGAGCCCATGCGCAAGGTTGACCGCGATCGCGGTCTTACCCACGCCGCCTTTCTGATTTGCCGTCACGATGATAGACATGAACCCACTATAGGGCGCAGGCCTGCGGATTAGAAGTAACGCGCGAGGTTCCCCAAGCTGTCACCGTTGCGTGGTCGCATGCACGCACGCTTGCACGCAGCCCGCCACGCAGGCGAGTAGTCAGTCTCCCTGGAGAGCCCCCGTGAGCTCGTTACCGGTTTCAAGTCCGCCTGCTTCCGCCCCTGAAGTGATTCGATTACGAAAGCCATCGGGATCATTGGCGAGGGCCATCGCAAGTTCATACAACAGTTGGCACACCGCCACCGTCATCTCGTCGGGCTTTCCGGAAGACACCTGAATTTCGATCCGGCCCGCACCTATATAGATAGAAGAGGGAAGGGAAGCGCAGGTGGCTCGGAGGACCTCTTCGACGATCGGGAAACTGAACGGCTGACGGCCTTCTTTCGCCATCGCCTCCCGGAGCGCTCGAACCTCTGCCATGCTCCTGGAGACTTCGGTGTTGGTCTCCCTCTGTCGCACAAGTTGCCAGGACTCGTCCTGGGAGATTCGTTCGGTCCAGCGGAGCAGGGAAGTGCGATCGATCAGAACAGCAGAACCCCTACTTGCTTTCGGGGCTCCTGCCTGGGTCATGAGTTCATTGGCTGCGCGACGTTGAAGCTGGAAGAGCTGTTCGATGGCCGCGCGGTCGAGTTGTTTGGACTTCATCTGACGGAGCACGTCGATAATCTCTTCGGCTCGCGGCAGCCAGCTTCGCGGCATCGCCATAGGTTCAATCTTAAAACGGAATCTCGTTGGAGTCTTGAACAGAGACAGCAAGGTGCTTAGGGCGATACGTCTCGGGAGTCGCGACAAACAGCTCGCCGTCCTCGAAGGAATCTTCGGGAAGTTCAAGACGAGCTGCTTCAAGTGTGTCGTGGACGGAAAAACTCCTATACGAGATCCCGATCAAACCATCTGTACTGGAGCAGTAAACAGGAGAGTGGCGAACGATCGGAAACTTGCCCTCGGCAACCAATGCCTTGGCCCGCTCGCAAGCATCGATCAACGGATTTTCTGAACGCGACTGAGCAACGCCATCTATAGATCGTTGCTATCGTTGCTATATCCAAAACAACCAGCCTCAAACTCTTCATGTTCCGCTCTAAGGTCCACCATCGTTGTCTCTCCTCCCAATCAACCTACAGACCTGACCTTGCTGTTTGTGGAATTACTCCTAATCTTTGGTGTTGTCACTGCGTCGATATGCATAGACCATGCCCGTCCATTCGGATTCACCGAAAGGACCATACAGCGAAGTCAGCGATAAGACAGGGTCGATGTTTTTGGGCACATAGTTTTCGTATGTGCAGCGATCGGCGGGCTCCTGGTCGCCATAGACAATTTGCCAGTCCACGAGCACCCACGATCGCCCATCGGAGCCCTTTACTCGATGGGCGCGGTCTGATGCACTCCTCGCACGCTTCATGGGGTGCTATCTTTTTGTTTCGGCAGGGAAGCGTTCACGGGGTTTCGTTGTCTGGCATCCACAATGGGTCCTGACTCCTTTTCAATACCGATCTACAGAGCAGGCACCTGACTGGGGACTCCAGTTTGACCTCGAGGGCGATGACGAGGAATCAAACCTCGAACAGATAACAACCGTGTGTGAGGTCGCGTGTGTGCTTGCACGCACGCCAGCGTGCAACGTTGCGTGCACAATATGACCACCTCTCCCTGAAATTCACGGATAAAAAAGTCGAAGAGGGTACCCACTTATGTACCGGCGGATCTTACTGAATTTTGACTTATTGCTCTACGGTAACGTTATTCGACGGAGAGGGAATGGCAGCAGACAACACGAGCATTCTTCGGCACGTGAGAAAAGGTCCCACCTCGACGACGGGTGTGGCTGGAGAATGGTCAGCCCCTCGGCCAGGTGCCCCCATCTCCCCCGAACGACTGAACGAGCTGATAAGGGTAGCTCAGTCTATAGAGGACGAGGACCCCTGGACGGCTGACGCGGTCCGATACGCCAGTCGCATCCAGATTAGCCTGCCTCATTCGAACCGGAAGATCAATCAGTTCGAAAACTACGTCCACCAAAACGGCACACGCCGCCTGGAAGTGAAACCCGACACTCGGTATGGAATACCTTATGGATCGCTGCCGCGCCTTATCCTTTTATGGGTCGCGGACGAGGTCCGGCATAAGAAATCTCCCCTGATCTTCCTGGGCGACAACCTAAGTGAGTTCATGGAGGAGCTGGAGATTGTGCCGACCGGCGGGCGGTGGGGAAGTATCACCCGACTCCGGGATCAGATGCTACGTCTCTTCAACGCCGACATCCGCTTTCGTGACACAGGCAGTGACGGTGAGGACGCCAGGCTGTTTTCGGTCCAGAAGCATTCGCTCTGGTGGAACCGCCCGGTCGATGCAGCCCAGTCTGATCTATGGGAGTCCCAAATTCTTCTCACCGACGCCCTGTTCGAGGAACTCCTCGTCAACAGCTCTCCTGTGAACATGAAGGCTATCAAGGCGATGAGACGCTCGCCTCTTGAATTAGATATCTACTGCTGGTTAACGTATCGCATGAAGTATTTGAAGCGCCCTTTGTTCCTGTCTTACCAGGATCTCGGGGACCAGTTCGCCGCCGGATACGACAAAACCAATCCTTACAACCTGAGAGACAACCTCGACAAGGCCCTCTGGGCCGTCCTCAAGTTATATCCGGCTTGCCGAGTCCAGCCGCGCTATCGCCAGAGAAGGGTAGAGGGGTGGCTCCTCCAACCCAGCCCGACGCACGTACCATCGAGCCGGAACCAGCCGGAACTCCCGAAACCTAAGACAAAATCATCGAAGTAATCCTCATCGGTCCACGCATAAAGACTAGAATTTGCGACCGGGGTATTCCCCTGTTAACTCAGGATTTGCACACATAAGGACTATAGATTCGGGATCCATTTACGCATAAAGACTAGAACGTCCTGCGCATAAGAACTATAAAATTCACGCATCGGAACTAGAGAAGTCACGCATAAGAGCTATAAATATAGCTTGCAACTGATTGATAATAAAAGATATTTCTTTGCGCTCTTTAAAGGGTCTTGTATCCTTCCTTTATCTTCTGCCTTTACTCAAGTGAGACTCGTATCTTTACAGGGGCAGACCAGTAGCAGCGAATGCACCCTAGATAAATCAACAACATAGCACAGAAATACAGCACCGCAATACCGCATGGCTGTATCGCGCTAGTGTATTGCGTGGATGTATTGCCCATACGTGTTGCACCTTAACATTGCACTGGTGTATCTCATTCTTTGTATTGCATTGGTTTATTGCTTGAAAACATTTGTTTTTTCAGTGAGATGGTCGGAAGTGTGGCCTGCGGTACTTCATAGAAATACATGCAGAAAGTAGCCGGAAATGTGCTACATTTGCGGGCATGGACTTCCAGTTCAAACCACCCGATCCCAAGGTCACGTCGATGACTTTTGCCAGCCAGCTGCTGAGCGGTCTTAAGCAAAAGATCGACGACACCAACAACAGCAAGGAGCCCCTTGCATCAGTAAGCTTTCGTCTGGACCCTGAGTTGTTGAAGGATTTCAGGAACGGGTGCAAGCGCCATCACATCCCTCAGTCGCGAGTCCTGGTCGCGATGATGGAAGCGATCGTGCCCATCATGCTGGCCGACCCCACGCCACCGCCTCCTTCAGTCCAACCAGAGGACCTCCAGCGCTTCACAGAGCTGCTTCGTATGGCGCTCCCCCAGATTGTGAACTCTCCGGGTTCCCCGACAAACGGATCAGGCTGACAGCGGGCAGTGAAGGGATTTAAGTCACACACCGGTAAGTCCGCAAAATGTTCCCGGACGCTGATGCTGTCGACGACTACGTCATATTCAACCTTCGGCGGACCAGATACCGCATCATAACCGTCACCCATTACTCGAGGGAAATGGGTGTAACTCTAACCGCAGTAAATATTTACATCCGTTCGTTGCTTACGCATAAAGAGCACGACAATCGAAATAATTGCGATAAGGAGTTCGGGACAAAATGAGCAGAGTGCTAGCTAATCCAGCCGAAATGATCCATCTCGGCGCACCCCACCTCATCCACTCCGACTAGGAGCTTGCCGAGTACACTTCCGCGCTTTTCAGGCTTACGGCTAAATCCGACACAACTCGTGACGAAGACTAGGCGATCGAGCTCATCGAGCGCTACGAGGAAGATAGGCAACGGTGAACCCAGTCACGGCCCTGCGCTACCTGATGGATAGCCATGGCTTGAGTCAGAAGGCTGAGTTTGGTGTCGAGAGCACTGTGTCTCTGGTGAAGTCAGGATGCGTCAGATGACTCGCGACCACATCGCTCGCCTCTGCAAACGATTTGGAGTGCCGCCCACTGTCTTTTTCGGATCTTGATTTCGAATTGAGTAAAGCTTGGCGAACGGCTTGAAACGCTTGGGCAACACATGGCATCTCGTTTATTTTGTTATTAATAGGCGCCATTGGTCATCCGTTGCACTACGTTATTCAAAGTGCGTGCGTGGGATGTCCTTGGATGAACTATCCCTGATGACTGCATCAGCCGTCGAATGCATGAAAAAAGACAAAAGTATCTCCCCATAAATCCATCCTATTGATTAGGTATTTCGCTTTAAGTGTTTGATCAAAAATCACTTAGTTGATGCATGATCGAAGTGCAAGCCCTCTTTAGAAATATCATGTTCCGTGGGCATTCCGGCGAGTGCGGAGTTTGGGAGCCAAAATGTGCTGCCGGCTGATGGTCTGCCCCTATATCGCAGCTATATCGTAGAGTCGCAGCTATATCGCAGCAACGTTGGGGAATAGTAGGAATTTGCTCAGTCTGCCTGGAAGAGGTCAATCTGTCCGTTTTGCGACTGCCATTCCTCGAAAGAGGGAAGAACGAGACCGTCGCGGATCTCTTTCATGATGAGCTGCAGTGCGAGGTTCCGATGCTGGGCAGCAGGTACGCGCCGGAAGAACGTGTCGCCTTTATTATTTCTCTTGATGACTTCGGAGAGTTTAGCTTCGAGTTCATCGCCAGAATAGCGTTCGGCCAATGCTTCTTGACGTTTGCCGTCTACCCAGCGCATGTAGGCCGCTTCCAAAGCCTGTCGCGCCTCTTCCTTAGCACGATCGTGCTCAGCGGCTTGCCGCATCAATTCGCGCCGGCGGCTGCTGATGAACCCATTAGGGACGGGAAGATCTTTCTCCAGCGAGTAGATGATAAGTCCGGCAGGGTTCTCGACGCCGTTTCGTTTACCAGAATTCATCTGCGTTTCGAGGTACTCGACCGTATCGCAGACCAAGTCAGCGCCGAAGCGCTCGACTAACGCCGCGCACTTCACGGGCAAGATGCCATGTTTCTTCAGGAGCTGGATTGCCTCATCTTCCGGAGAGGAGGGAAGCTTCGACACTTCTGATTTAGCGGCTGGCAATTCTCGCTGCTCCGGATATGATTCCCGTAGAACGCGCATCAACGCAGGACCAGGCGCAAGTACGATCTTGTACCCTTCTTTGCTGGACATGGGCTGCACGTCCCATTTGTCCAGGTACTTGATGTTCACGAGCTCATTCAGCGCGAGACCCATGGTCGATTTGATCTTCGACAGATGAGGGTAGACCTGCACGTTGAGCAGATTGCACAACTCGGCATAGTCTTTTTCGACCTGCCTCCCCTGGCTAGCATGAAACCAGAGATGCAGATTGCCAAAGATACCCTTCGCAGTCGGTCGCGTAAGCATCTTATACGCATTGAAATCTTCGGGGATGACGTACCGCTGATTGAGGTTCTCAATCAACCACTCTTCGAGCATCACCTCGTAATGTTCCTGCCTATCCGTTCCATTGAGATTGCTCTCCCCGGTCCGCTTAAACGAGCGGAAAACGTGCAGCACTTCATCCGAGTAAACCTTTTTCGCAGCGCGATAGACCACCTTCTCCGAAGTAATCGTGGTATCGGTCATGCGCTTACCCCAGCGCACAATCTCTTCGTAGATCTCTCCGTTGCGCGACAGGCCCAGCTCCTGAATCATGCGATAGCCGCTAAAGCGGATCGGATTCGCAATCTGACCAGTTTTGACGCGTTCTTCACTGAGTATCTTCAGCAAAGCAATGAACTTGTCTCGATCTGTCGTAGAAGGAAGTCCAAGCTGCTCCGAGCCGCGGAATTCAGCCGCAACTTTGACTTTGTGCCCATTGCGGAAAACGACCTGCTCGATGCGCCGTGATGTGCGGTTCTTGTCGCGTGAATCATTGGCGCCAAAGAATCCGATCTGCAGCAGATTCTTTTCGAAACGAACCAAATCAGGATCAACAGCAACAGGCAACAACGGTGCTGAACGTTCCGTTTTGTGGGCCAGTGATTTTGACATCGAGTGAACTGTTGTTGCTTGGTGAATACTATAAGAAAAGCAAATACTTTAAAAACGCTTTAAGTACTGTAGGCTTTGGCAAGTACCTGTTGTGCCTATGTTTACGCCATAATCTTTGCCAGCACACCTCTCTATCTTTGCCAGCACACCTCTCTACAGCTGCCAACACACCTCTCCGTACCTGTGCCAGCGTTCCTCTCGCTCTATGCCAGCAGACCTCTCTATTCTGCCAGCGAGCCTCTCTATTTGCTGCCAGCGGACCTCTCTATTCTGCCAGCGGACCTCTCTATGTTGCCAGCGGACCTCTCTATGTTGCCAGCGGACCTCTCTATGTTGCCAGCGGACCTCTCTATGTTGCCAGCGGACCTCTCTATGTTGTTCCCAGATCCAATCGGGACCTGTCTAGCGCACTCCAGAACCCCTCTTTTTGCCAGCCAACCTCTCTAATTCGGGATTTTTGACACCCAAATTCGGCGAATTTCAACTGACCGAGAGGTACGCTGGCAAAACACTGAAGGGTAGCTGCTGGAAAACGCAACGGAAATGCTGCAAACAAATCATTTAGGTCGATGGCGTGCCAGCCAACCTCTCTATTAATCGCCTTGATTCCACCTTAGAGAGGTTGGCTGGCACAACTAAGAACAAGTCATACCTGATTTCGCGGCAGGCACTGAGGTTTAGGGAGCTTCTTACACACAAATATGTGTACAGCTTCGATAAGATGATGCCATGTTGCGAGCCAGCTGGGGCAAAAGGATTCTTGCTGTTTTCGGTGTCATCTTCGTAGTCCTTGGAAGCACTTACTTTTACCTGATTTCGCCGCACGACAGCTCCGCTTCCCCTGAGTCCGCAGAAGGCTTGCTCGACAGGGCCGATACCTTAGCCTGGGGAAATCGCTGGGCAGATGCACAGCCTTTGTACGCGAGAGCGCAGCATTTGTTCGATGCTCAAAAGCAACGCTCCAAAGCGCTGTATGCCGAAGTGAGCCAGGTTCCACCTGACGAATCGGGAAGTGTTCCGGGCAAAATCTTCCAACTGACCCAAGACTTGGAAAGGCCGGAAGCTCAAGAGACCGAAACAAGGCTCCGTATTCTTACAATCCGGGGAATGCTAGAGACGAATTACGACGCGGCACAGGCACGGTCTACATGGGAGGAAGTAAAGGCCCTTGCATTGAAGCAACGCCATCTCGAACTTGCCTCACGAGCTGAAGGCGAGCAGGGCATCGCCGCTTTTATCCTGGGCGACACGGATACAGCTAAGAAGCAGGTTGTGCGAGCGTGGGGACTTTCAAAAGTCGAACACGATCCCGCCGCGACCGTCCGCTATGCAAGCGCCTTCGGAGCTGGACTCGTGCAGCTCCGTCGCTACAAAGAGGCGCTTACTCCGCTCGATCAGGCAATCAAGATT
>NZ_JQKI01000135.1 GCF_000745965.1 Edaphobacter aggregans DSM 19364
CCGTGGGCTTCGACGATAGATCTTGAGACGGCCAGGCCAATGCCCATGCCCTTTTCCTTGGTTGTCATAAAGGCATCGAATATCTTTTCGGTATCTTCGAGTCCCGTGCCATTATCGATGACCTGGACAATGACCTCGTGCTCCTGTGCAACAAAGGCTCTCAGCAGAATCTTGGCTGTATTTGCACTCCCCTCGGTCGCTTCAATCGCATTCGAAATTAGGTTGATAAATACCTGCTGGGTTTGAATACGGTCGACACAAATTGGCGGCAGGCTATCTTCGATCGACCAGTCAATTCGAACCTTACGCTTTTTGGGGTTTTCATGGACGAAACGTAAGGACTCCCGAAGGATGTCCAGAACACTCTCGTCATTCTTTTCGCATGGTTCCCTCTTAAAAAGAGCGCGAATGTGCTGCATGGTCCTATCAGCTGAGCGAATATCTCTCAATATTCGCTCAATTGAGGCGTTTGTTTCGGTTAGATCGGGCGGATTGGCTTCCAACCAACGCTTCGCGGCTTGAGCATTTCCAAGCACAGCCATAAGCGGCTGATTGAGTTCATGAGCGATCGATGCTGAGAGCTCAGCTACGGTTGCGATTTTCGACGCTGTGCTGAGCTTGATGCGCGTATCCCGAAGATGGTCTTCTGCTCGTTTCCGCTCATCGATGTCAACCGAGAGGCCATACCACTGAATGATCTTGCCCTGAGGATCACGCAAAGGTTCGCCCATCATTTGATGCCATCGGTACTCTCCATCTGCACGTCGCACGCGGTTTATGGCGTTGTATGACTCTCCAGTTTCGAGTGCCCGGAAGAATGCCTTCGCGGTCTCCTCCCGATCATCTGGATGAATGAAGCTCTCCCACCCGCGACTAACGAATTCTTCTAAGGAAGCCCCATAATATTCAAGGACTCTTTGATTAATATGCGTGACTTCACCGGCCGGTGAGGTTGACCAAAGCATTGAGGGAATTGTTTCGATAATGCCAAGCAGCTGATGCTCTCTCGTTTGAAGAGCGCTTTCAGTCTCCTTCAATGCATCGATGTTCATAGTAATCCCGTACCACTTAACGACTCTTCCTCTATCATCGCGGAGAGGGAGACTGCGATTCAGGAACCAGTGATAGGTCCCATCCGCACGCCGGCAGCGTAGTTCCTGCTCGACCGGTACTCCGGTGGCCAATGCCGCACGCCAATTGGCCACTACTCGGTCGACGTCATCGGGATGTATCGCACCCACAATAGCTTGTTCTCGGGTAAGACCGGTATAATGTTCTCGGGTAAGACCGGAATAATCCAGCCAACTTTGGTTCAAAAAGTCCACCGTTCCGTCAGGGAGACAGGTCGTAACATAGGCGGGGATCGCCTCAACGAGAGTCCGAAGCTCCCTCTCGCTACGCCGGATCTTTTCTTCCGCCTGCTCTGCTTCGGTTACGTCGATCACCGCTCCGACGACTTCGTTGCCGTCAGAATTGTCCAAGGGCCTGACGATAACGCGCAGAAATTTAATACGTCCATCGGGAAAGAGCAGACGATGTCGGTAGTTAATTGAGATGCCGTTGGCTGTCCGCTCTGCCATCTCCGACACAAGGCTCCGATCGTCTGGATGAACGGAGTATAGGATCGCTTCCACCTGTACCTTGGTTGCCGGGTCCCATTCGTAGATGCGATACATTTCATCTGACAACAGGAGTTCTCCGGTCGCTGGCTTCCAGTTGAAGTAACCAGTTTGGCTGAGCCTCAGCGCTTCAGTTAGATACGCTTGGCGCCGATTCAATTCCTGCGTCAGTAACTCACGCTCTGTAACATCGACGCCTACGCCAATTCGCTTCAGACTGCCCGTTTCAGAGGCTGCCGACCCAACATAACGGACGAATCGGAGTTGGCCGTCAGGACGCACGATGCGTTTCGTGACGTCAAACCCGCAAGGTTCCTCAAGTATTTGACCCATGAGCGAAGCCATGAACTCACGATCTTCGGGGTGGACGAGCGCTAAATATGCTTCGGAGGTTGGAGCCTTCGGAGTGGGTTCAAGGCCGTGGATCTGAAAAAGTTCAGGCGACCAGTGGTCAAACCCTTTCGCCGGGTCAAAGGACCAACTGCCCATTTGCCCTAGACGCTGCGCTTCAGCCAACAAGTACTTATTTGTTTGCAGTTCTTCAACGTCTTTCCGAAGGCTGTTCTCCGCTTGTTTATGGCTCTCAATATCAACGCTCGTGCCGTGCCACCCTATGATCATCCCATTTGCGTCGTGCTGAGCTATTTTCTGATGCAGCATCCGACGAAATTCGCCGTCGGCCCGACGTACTCTAGCTTCTGCCTCTAATGGATTTCCCGTGGCGATTGATTCTCGCCACTTCTCGAGGAGCACTCCGATATCGTCCGGATGAACGCAGGAGGTCCATTTCCATCCGTAGAGTTCTTCCACCGGTTTTCCAACAAATTCGCACCAGGTGCGATTGAAGAAATCGAGGTAGCCGTCTGGTGTCGCTGTGTGGATCAGCGCAGGGGATGAATCGAGAATCTGCCGAAGATGTAGAATCTGATCATCCACCGAAGGGCGCCGGTCCGAGCTCATATTCGAATAGTACAGCGGTCGGTCGCAGGGGTTTCTACGAGGCACACCACGACTAGGCGTTTGAGGATTCCTTTTCTCCGGGGGCACGCACATAGCCCAATGCCCTCAACGTAAAGCCAGTCAAATTGCGTACTTCTTCTTCGGGCGATTGCTCATGGTGAATCATTCGCCGCTCCTGGAGTCCGCGAATCATATCCATGAGTGCCCAGGCGGCAGCCTCGAAATCCTGTTTCGGTAACTCACCTTGCTCCGCTGCGTCACTAAACATCGCAGTCAGATGATCCACAACTTGCCGCTGACATTTCAGGATCAGCTTCCGATTCTGCACCTCACGGTTCAGGCTGGACATGACGCGATAGAGGGACTGCTTCTCCCGCCAGTAGCTCAGCCTCACTGCGATGTACGCTCGCAGCCTTCCGGCGAAGTCCGTTGCCAACGCAACCTGCTGTTCTGTGAGCGCAAAGATCTCCGCCACCGCCTGCTCCACAACTGCCTCGTAAATCTCGTCTTTTGACTGAAAGTACACATAGACCGTACCTTTCGCCAGGTCCGCTTCCGCGGCAATGTCGTCCATGCGCGTGCCCTCGAAGCCTTTGGAGCCGAAGACCTTCGTTGCAGCACTGAGAATCTCCGAACGGCGGAATTCCGCGACAACCTGCCGTTTCCGGTCTTTTCCTGTTTTCGCCATGAACTTCCTGAATCCCCATCCCAGTGTAAAGCGTCTTATGTTATGACTAATGGGTCATGAAATTGTACTGTAGAGTACAATAATACAGTGACGAGTATTTCATTGTCTGCGGATATCTAGGACAAGCATGGAGCCACATTCAGAGCATGAATTTGAAGTCTATCCGGGTCGTTAGGCTGCATCAGGCTGGCAATTGCCTTTTCAGCCTATGCCAGAGTCTAGTTATGCGGTGCGTCGTTGCGGCGCTCGTCCTCGTTTTCGTGGCTGAAGTTCCGGGACTTCTATTCGGGCAACAGTCAGGGACATATTCACAGATGCCCCAGGTCCAGCAGCTCCCGGCGTCAGGACGAACGATGGGACTTTCTGGAACAGTCAACTCGCAGCAGACAACTTCTCCAAGTAGCACCACCAGCATTCTTCAACCTTCCGTTACGGTCACAGGAAACTATCAAGGAAGCATCAGTGGACCACCTTTGCCCAGTGGTCCAGTGAAGCTTTCGCTCGCCGATGCCGTGAAGCGCGGACTTCAAACTAATCTGGGGATCGTCTCATCAGGGGTATCCTCTTCTATTGTGCGGGCGCAGCGAGCTCAGACTCTAAGTCAGTTGATTCCGCAAATCACGGCGAGTGTCGGCGCAACAGAGACGCAGATAAATCTTGCAGCATATGGCCTTAATACGCTCGGAGGCGCCTTTGGATCTTCATTCCCCTCGATTGTGGGGCCTTTTCAATACGTGCAGGCCCAAGGAAACTTCAATTGGAACGCCCTGAGCATCACCAATCTCCGTAATTACCAGGCAGCGAACCGGGTGGAACAAGCGTCGCGACTCAGTGAAAGAGATGCGCGTGAATTGGTAGTACTCGCCGTAGGTGGAACGTATCTTCAGGTGATTTCGGCAGCCGCGCGGATTGATGCACAGCGCGTCCAAGTCAAATATGCGCAGGCCACATATGACAGGGCAAACACGCAACTTTCCGCAGGAACAAACATTCGGGTGGACGTGACGCGAAGTCTGGTTCAATTGCAGTCTGAACAGGAGAGACTGTTGGCTCTTGAGGGTGATTATCAGCAGGAAAAGATCGTCTTTGCGCGCCTGATTGGCCTTCCCCAAAATGCAGACATCATCTTCACCGAACAATTGAGCGCAACTGACCTTCAACCGGCTGATGAAAACGCTGCCCTGCAGTCAGCTATCGAGCATCGCTGGGATCTGCGCTCCGCTGAATCGCAAATGCAAGCGGCAGAACGAGCCGTATCTGCCGCTCGCTCCGAGAGACTTCCTTCACTTTCATTCAATGGCTACTACGGAGTGATGGGGCCCAGACCAAATGATTCCCACGGCGTCTTTGTCGCGTCGGGGACGCTTAACATCCCTGTGTATGACGGAGGAAAAATAAGTGCCGACGTGCAGCAGGCAAGGGCAACATTACGTCAGCGCCAAGCGGAATATGAAGATCAGAAAGCAAAAGTTGAGCAGGATGTACGCAATGCTCTGATCCAGCTGCGTACGGCGCTCGGCCAAGTCAAGCTTGCAGAGTCTAATCGGCAGTATGCGCGAGAGACTCTGACCCAAGTCAATGACCGTTTCGACGCCGGCGTGACTAACACCGTAGAGGTTGTTCAGGCGCAGGAGCAGAAAGCAGCAGCGGAGAACGACTACATCTCCGGGCTTTTCGCTTTGAATCTTGCCCGACTTACGCTTGCGCGCGCTACTGGCGACGCAGAAACAGAGCTTTCCGCTCTCTTTCCTGGCGATAAACATTGATCCTCTGGGATCCATTCAGACACACGGGGATTTTTTATGAACGCAGAACAGCAGACAGCGGAGCAGGTCCATCACGGTTCCACAAGCGAAAAACACGCGCAAGGACGCAACTCGGACGAAGGGAAAAAGCAGGAACAAGCATCAGAGGCACAGCGAAAGCGAAAGCGTGTGCTGCTTGTCTTTACTGTCGTCCTTGTGGCCGCCGGCTTGGGGGGTGTCATGTACTGGCTTCACGCTAGACATTATGAGGATACTGACGATGCGCAGATCGATGGCAATCTTAGCCCTATTGGTACACGCATCGATGGAACCGTAGTGAGAGTCTATGTTCAGAACAACCAAATGGTAAAAGTTGGCGATCCTTTGGTCGATCTCGATCCGCATGACAATCAGGTCCGTGTAGATCAAGCTCAAGCGCAATTGGCGCAGGCTAAGAGTGGGCTCGCCGGCGAACGTCCCAATATTCCTATTACTGAAGTTGACAACTCCACCAACATCCTGAGTGCGAGAGCCGATGTTGCGAGCGGAGAGGCGGCGGTCGCAGCGGCAGAACGGGATCGGGATCAGGCCGAAGCTCAGGTTGTTCAGCAGGAGGCCGCCGACGCAAGGGCGCAGAGCGATCTGCAGCGATACACGATTTTGGCGGTCAAGCAGGAGATCTCGAAGAGCGACTTCGATCAATACAATTCGAATGCGAAACAGCAGGCGGCCAACCTTCAGGCCATGAAAGCGGCGGTACTTGCTGCCGCGCGAACAGTGGACCAGCGGAAAGCTCAACTGGACCAGGCGCGAAGCAAGCTGATTCAAAACGAGAAAAACGCCTCCCCGCAGCTCTCCATCCGTCACGCTTCTGTAGAACAACAGATGGCTAATCTTCAGACTGCTGAATCGCAGCTCGAACAGGCACAGTTGAATCTGAGCTACACGAAGATTCTTGCTCCGGTGTCAGGAGTTGTAATGAAACGCTTCGCGCAGGTGGGTGCCAGAGTCACCGCAGGACAACAGTTGCTGACGATTTCAGAAGTCGGTGATCTATGGGTCACCGCCAACTTCAAGGAGACCCAGCTTCTCCACATGCGGCCGGGACAGCACGCCACCATTCATGTCGACTCCCTCGATCGCGACTTTACCGGCTCACTCGACACCATCGGGGGCGCAACCGGCTCAATTGCCAGTACTCTGCCGGCGGAAAACGCAACCGGCAATTATGTGAAGGTCGTCCAGCGCATTCCTGTCAGGATCAAGCTAGATCCGAACCAGGATGGTCTTGATAGGCTCCGGCCCGGAATGTCGGTCGAACCCGAGGTGCATGTTGATTAGCGAAGCCTCAGCGCGAGGGATTTCAGGAATATGGATCACAGAGGTTGAGTATGGCTTCAGCCGATAATCAGGAAAATAGCGGATGGAAGCCGCGGCATAATCCATGGCTGATCGCTGTGGTTGTCTCCATGGCGGCTTTCATGGAGGTGCTCGATACCAGCATCGCCAATGTGGCGTTGCCCCACATGGCCGGCAATCTGGGTGCCAGTCAAGATCAGAGTACGTGGGTCCTGACCTCCTATCTGGTATCCAATGCCATCGTCCTGCCAATCACCGGGTGGCTTACTTCAATCGTTGGCCGGAAGCGTTTCTTCTTGATCTGCATTGTTATATTTACGCTTTCTTCACTCCTCTGTGGGATCGCTCCAAGTTTGGTTTTTCTCCTTATGGCACGTGTCGTTCAGGGCGCCGGGGGAGGCGGTCTGCAGCCAATGGCACAGGCAATTCTGGCTGACATCTTTCCTCCGGAAAAGCGCGGCTTGGCATTTTCTCTCTACGGAATTACTGCGGTGTGTGCGCCTGCGATCGGTCCGACCTTAGGTGGATGGCTGACAGACAATTATTCCTGGCGGTGGATTTTCCTCATTAACCTGCCTGTGGGCTTGATCACAATGTTTCTGGTACATTTTCTCGTCGACGATCCACCATTTCTCAAACGCAAAACGCTCCGCGAGAGCCGGCTGGACTATGTCGGGCTGTCGGCACTCGCGCTCGGAATTGGTTCACTGCAGATCGTGCTTGACAAGGGACAGGAAGACGATTGGTTCAGTTCTCATTTCATCACCACACTGGTGATCATCACGGTCGTCTGTCTGACATTCCTGGTGATCTGGGAATGGTATGAGAAAGATCCCATCGTGGACGTGCGCCTCTTCAAATATTTCAACTTTTCGGCGTCCAGCGTGATGATGTTTCTGGTTGGAGCGGTTTCCTTTTCATCCACGGTTTTGATGCCACAGTTCCTACAGAGTCTTATGGGCTACACGGCAGAAAAGGCAGGCATGGTGCTTTCGGCAGCAGCCATAATTCTCCTGATTGAGTTGCCTATCGTGGGAATTTTGACCGGAAAAATTCAGGGCCGGTTTATCATGGCGATCGGTTGGGGCATGTTGTGCGTTGCCATGTACGTCTCCACTAAACAGATGGACCTACTAATCAGCTTCCGGTCGGCTTCGATACTGCGCATTATTCAATACATCCCTATCGGTTTAGTCTTCATCCCCGCCACGACCGTGGCGTATGTGGGCATTCCCCAAGAAAAAAGCAATTCCGTAGCGGGCCTGGTCAATTTCATGCGCAACATCGGCAGCAGCTTCGGAACATCCGCGGTGACCACGATCCTCGCGCAGCGATCACAGTTTCATCAGGCCCGATTGACCGAGCATACTGCCATCGGAGACATCAACTTTCAGAACATGATGAGCGGCGCCTCACAGTCCGCACAGTCTATGGCCGGAAATGGACATCTGGATGCGAGGCAAGTTGGATTGGCACAGATCTACCAGACAGTTCAGACCCAGGCCGCCTCACTCTCGTATCTAGATGTCTTTCAGATATTGATGGTGCTCGGTGGCATCATGTTCTTTCTCTCATTCCTCCTTCGAGGGAACAAACCGAAAAAGCAAGCGATGGCTGCTCATTAAAGCAGTAGCAACGGCATTGCCGAACAGTGATTGAAGTGGAAGCACAAACTACAGACCCGTTATCCTGCACCCCGGCGAGTTCAACGTTGGCTCGACCGCGAGGTCACTGACCAGCCGCCCATCGACCTGCTGCGCCCATTCCCCGGCGACGAGATGGAGCCGCAAAGTCCGTAATAACTCTCCGGAGCTGCTGAATAGTGCGTAGACTCGAAAGTATGTTAACTAACCTGTCACTGAAGGCCCAGTTGCACGATTGCGACAGACGCATTCTCTTGAACCATGCCAAGCAAGAAGCAATCTTCTTAGGGAAGGACGGTCCCAGAATTTCAGCCGACACGATGATCGGCCTTATATCCGAAATGACGCGTCTCCAAACCGAGCGTGCAGAAGTCCAATCCGAAGTTATAGCCCTGCGAAATCCGCTCTTACAGCCGACGGCGATGGCCTGAGAAACTCCCCGATTGGCTGAATAGCAAGTGATATGCTTCCGCCATAGTTCCGGTCCAATCGCCACCCGAGAGTTTCCCCTGGAAGGGTGAAGGGCTTCTCATCGATGTCTGTAACAAAGGAGATGGTATCGCTGGTGAGCGGAGGTGTTCAAGCTTTGGGGTTATGGTCTGGCCCCATGGGGTAAAACGGGCTTCAACATTGTTCCCAGATATCCTAAGGTCCATACCACCCCATAGACATTGTGAACCCCTAGAACAATCCTGCCGAAAGAAGGGTCATTTCGCGCATGATAATGTGGTTTTATCATGCGTCATCATCGCGCTATTCTTTCTCCACCATGACCACTCGCGCCGAACTCAAAGCTCTCATCGACCGCATGCCAGACGACAAGCTGAGCCATGTTCACCAGATGTTGGAGTTTAACCTCAACCCTCCAAAGCCTCGGCCTGAAATGGAACACATGCAACAGAGGAGTATGGAATATAGACAAAGGGTGCTGAGGAAGTTCCAGGAGAATCGAAAACCGGGAACGCTCGGGACTGGCGGCGGAACTGGCTTTGCGAGCATGCATGAAGGCACACCTTTCGGCCGGCAAGGATTTCATTACTGGGATGAGAAGGCGCTCGTCCATCAGTCTCTGCAATCCTTTGATGGTCAGGAGATCGAGGTGATGGAGCGGTTGTCCTTCTCGCCGGATCGCTCGACGCTTATTTGCGCATTGGAGATATCCAGCGGCGGTCACACCGTACGCCATGAGGATGGATTTCCTATTTCTCAGGTGAAGGGATGAGCACTGCTCTTGTTTCGCTGAGCGGTTCTGCTTCCCTGCCCTCGCTCTTTCTCGCGCGTCCGGCGGCGCGCACGCGGCTGAGCGACTTCTTCAGCTCGCATCTCCACAATCCCCACACCCGGCGCGCCTACCGCGAGGCGGTGCGGCAGTTCTCCGGTTTCTGCGCCGAGCACGGCATCGTGGATCTCGCCCAGGTCGAGCCCATTCATGTAGCGGCGTTTGTCGAGGTACAGCTCAAACTCCATTCCAAACCCACCGTGAAGCAGCGTCTGGCCGCGCTGCGCATGCTCTTCGACTGGATGGTGGTGGGCCAGGTGATCCCGACCAATCCGGCGCACGCGGTGCGTGGGCCGAAGCACACGCAGAAGAAAGGCAAGACCCCGGTGCTCCAGGCCGATGAAGCCCGCGCCCTGCTCGACGCCATCGACACCGATTCCCTTCCCGCCTGCGCGATAGGGCTCTGATCGGGCTGATGGTCTATACGTTTTCCCGCGTGGGCGCGGCGGTTGCGATGCGGGTCGAGGACTACTTTGTGCAGGGGCGGTGGGGCTGGGTGCGCCTGCACGAGAAGGGCGGCAAGGAACACACCATGCCCGCCCATCACAATCTGGACCATTACCTGGAGGAGTATGTCGCCGCTGCCGGCATCGCCCAGGACAGGAAGGGGCCGCTCTTCCGCACCACGCGCGGCCGCTCGGGCGAGCTGACCGGCAATGCCCTGCTTCAGTCCGATGTGTGGAGGATGATTCGCCGGCGGGCACTCACGGCTGGTATCAAGACCGAAATTGGCTGCCATACCTTCCGCGCGACCGGCATCACAGCCTATCTCAAGAACGGCGGCAAGCTGGAGATCGCCCAGCAGATGGCCGCGCATGAATCGGCACGGACCACCGGCCTCTACGACCGGCGCAGCGATGAGATCTCGCTCGATGAGGTCGAGCGGATCGGACGATAGGCCGTCGTCGGCGAGGCTCGAGAGCCCCGCGTCACATAGAAGAAGATCGCGTGACTACGCCTGGCGGTTCTGGAGATTCGATTGGGGGACGCCCGCTCCGGGCGAGCACAAGATTCGGTCGCGGGCGTTCGACGTCGACGGCAACGTCCAGCCAGCGCCGGACGACCCATTCCTCGCCAGCAAGAGGACATACTGGGAGAGCAACGGGCAAATAACCCGCCGGGTCATGATTAACTAACGGTCCGTGGGGTGTGCTGCGCGAAACTGGTGCACTGCAGTTGCAGGCAACGAGGAGGTAGTGATGGACACGGAACGTCTTGCGTGCGCGTGTTCGGTTCATGTGCTGACGGCTGTGTGGGTCTCGGAAATTCCGACGTGCACACCGCTTAGCCATCGAATGATTTAAGCCACGCAGTATATAAACGTCGCAAAGGCTCGTATCGATGATCTCTATTCCCGACGCAAGCGCCTCTTCTCGCAAATAGCGAGTCAATTTCAATCTGGGCTGAAACGAAAGCAGTAACGAAAATCAAGTTGAAGGGCTGGCTGCCTCCTGTGCCGGAAGCACCCTCACTTGAGTGGGCACGATATGCCTTGAAAACGGGGTAATTGGCAACTTGCACCGACCGGTTGAGACCGCCAGACATTTCAGGAAGTAGTGGAGAGGGCGATGAGGATGAGCTGAGCTGATTTCTTTTGCATGGCTCCTCACCGCTTCTAGCAACTCGTGATAAAGCTTGTGGATGCACATTGCAGGTTCGTGGATTTTGATCGCCTTTATCGCCGCGATGACTGCCGGGGTTCTCCTCCTGCTGCATCTCACCAAGATTGGCCTGCTATTTCACGAGCAGATCCCGACCGGCCTCATCGTCGCCTGCTGCTCGCGTCCATCTCCTTTTTCGTCACCTTCCTTGCTGCAAGGCTGCTCGTCGCCTCCATCACCCACCATGTAGGGCCTTTCGGATACGTCATCGTTGGCGGACGCCATATTCACCACCTTGTGTGGGGTATTCTTCTGCTGCTCGTCTGCGGCTACGCGACGTTGGCCGAGGCAGGTACGCAGGACGCGCCACTGTCGATCCTGGCCAGCAGGCTGCTCTCGATCGGATACGGCTCCGGCGCAGCACTCACGCTCGATGAGTTCGCGTTGTGGCTGAACCTCGATCCCCAAGCCTACTGGTCAAGCCAGGATCGCGAGAGCATCGACGCCCCATCCTCTTCGGAGCCCTGCTCGCAATCGGCACGTGGGGGAGCTCCGATGCTGCGTCTCATCATCAAGCCGGATCGCCGCGATCGTAACGGATGAAGGCGGCAACACATTGCCAAAGCCACCATCGCGCTGTCCTCACTGCGCAATGTGGATGCTTTGGTTCTTGAGGAGATCGAACGCTTTGCTCAAAGGTGATTCGCGCCGACATTTGCATCTGCCGTGGATCACGGGCAGCGGTCACCTGCCCAAATGCCGCATTGGTGATTGCGCCTGTCGTTGCATTGACCACGAGGTCGCACGGTACCCCTGGTACAAGCGGACCCGCTTCTCAAGCACATGAACAAGGCTCCTCGGCAAACGACTCCAGACTACGACACGCCCGTTAATGCAACAGAGCCCGAGCACGAGAGTGACGGTCTTTCGCATGACTTGCTGCATCCGGTCGTCCTCGCGAGCGCCCCTTCGCTGGCATTATTTTGTCGGGAATGTGCGTCCTCACGGTCTCTCCTTACGCGCCGGAGGGCACTTTGACGCCCATGGACCCGGAGACCGGCGCGGCCCAGTTCAGCGCACGATGTTCGTCGATGAGGGCGTCGATCTGGGTCGCCACATGGGCCGGGAAGGGGGCAGTACGACGGGTTCTGAGGTCGGCATGAGCGTGCACGCACTCGAAGAGCGAGGAGAGCACGCCCCGGGTCTCGTTCACCATGAACATCATGTAGTGGAAGAGTTTCAAGCTCCGCGCGAGCATGCGGAACCTGATCACCACGGTATCCCCGATCAGCACTTCAGAGGGATACCAGAGGTGATGCTCGAGATCGAAGCCGCCCGCCTCCGCCGCCGCCAAGTAATCCTCGGTGAGCCCGAGCATCGGGTACATCAAGTCCCCCGCCTTGTCGTAGAGGGCCAGGTACCAGCGCATGTTCATATGGCGTTGCCGGTCCTCGTAGGCCGACGGGATCATCGTCCGATAAACCGTAGGCAAGGACGCGAGTTGATCGAGCGATATCGGCGGAAGGCGCATGCTTCGTCTCCTTTCTTAACGTGATTCCATTGCGGGTAGAGAGTTTTTCCGGCCTCCGTCACACCGGTTGTGCTGTCTGCCGTTCCTGGTGCTCGAGAATCTCCAGAATTTTGAGCCCGGCGGTCGGAATGGCCGTACCCGGTCCGAAGATCGCAAGAGCCCCGTCTTTGTAAAGCTCGTCGTAGTCCTGCGGTGGAATGACGCCGCCGATTACGATGGGCATGTCTTCGTGGCCCAGTTTCGTGAGGGCCTGGCGGAGTGCAGGCACCAGGGTCAAGTGTCCGGCGGCAAGCGAACTTGGTCCGACGATATCGATGTGGTCGTCGACGGCCTGGCGCGCGGCCTCTTCCGGCGTCTGAAACAGAGGGCCAAGGACCACGTCGAATCCGAGGTCCGAGAGAGCCGCTCCGACCACCTCCTGACCGCGGTCATGACCGTCCTGCCCGAGCTTGCAGATGAAGATGCGCGGCTTGTGGCCTCGGCTCTTCACAAACTGCTCGACTTTGTCCTGCACGGCGACGATCTGCGGCTTCTTGGCTCCGTAAGTCTCGGCATAGATCCCCGAGACTAGTTCCTGTTCGGCCTTGTGCCGACCGAAGACCTTTTCCAGAGCGAAGCTGATCTCACCCACCGTTGCCTTGGCGCGCGCGGCCCCAATCGACAGATCGAGGAGGTTTCCTTTCCCCGTGCGGGCACACTCGGTGAGCGCGTCCAGCGCCGATGAGACTTTCGCTTCATCTCGCTCGGAC
>NZ_JQKI01000136.1 GCF_000745965.1 Edaphobacter aggregans DSM 19364
TGCAACTGGATAGGAAATAGCGAATTTCGGCCTCTACCTTGCCCGAGCCGTTGATGCTGCGGATGCTTTCCACTGCGACGACGGTCCGCAAACCGGGCCAGTCGCGCAAAGGCTCGAGCAGAGCGGTCTGCGGACAGGCGAAGACTCTGCGGCGGACCAGGCGTCCATGTTTGTCATCGAACTCGTCCGAGGCCGGCCGGTTGGATGAGCCAAGTGCAAAACAGGTTTCGAAGCAATGATCTCGCACCGCGGCAAAGATCTTGCCCTGATTGGCCTTGAGCGTGACCAGATAATCGGCGCCCCGTTCGAGGATCTTGCTGGCGATCGCCTTTTGGCAGCCCATCGCGTCCAAGGTCACGATGCTGCCCTTGAGATCCAGCGTGTCGAGCAGTTCCGGGACTGCAGTAATCTCGTTCGACTTATCGCCGACCTGGCGCTGGCCGAGCACCAGCCCCCGCTCGCTGGCCCAGGCGCTGACGATATGCAGCGGGCCTTGATCGCGGCTACGGTCGAAGGAACCGCGCACCGTCTTGCCATCAATGGCGACGACCTCTCGATCCACGCTATCGGCAAAGGCCTGCGTCCAGGCTATGAAACGACTCTCAAAATCCTCTGGGTCGATCAGCATGAAGACACGCCGGAAGGTGTCATGGGCCGGAATGCCGTTCGGTAGCCTCAGGAAAGTCGACAGCCAGTCCACCTTCTTCTGACCATAGAGCGCCATGTCGACCCAACTCTCGGCGCCCGCAATCACCGCGCAGACCCCAATCACCAGAATGTCGATGAGAAGGTGTTCCACCTTACCGCTGCAACGGGGATCTTCCAACTCGGAAAAATGTTCCGCAAGCTTCTTCGCCGACATCCGCACTTGCCTCCAACTATGAGGTAAGCGCGAAACCTCACGTACTTCCAACCGCAAACTTAGCCCGGTATTTCATGCGTAACCCCTGGGGTACCGCCCAGTTACTCACCCTCTCTTGTAGAACAAAAGTAAGAGTTGGGCTTTCTCGAAGCCCTGCCGAGGTGCAAGGTTATGAAATACATTCTTCGTGGCGGAGTACAGCTTGCCTTTTCAGAGATGGGCGAGGGGAGCCGTTCTTTCGTCTTCGTGCACGGATGGACATGCGATCACAGTCATTTCAGCCCGCAGATGGAAGCATTTTGTAGGAACTACCATGTGGTCGCAGTAGATCTGCGCGGACACGGCCAGAGCGATAAGCCGCAGCTCGAATACACGCTCGAGTTATTTGCGGGCGACATCGCCACCATTTGCGGTGAGCTACATCGAGCCTCCTGTCCTTGCGTTTTTCGGCTTCGGTGTACATGTAACGCTGCACGCCCTTGGCTATGATGCCTGCCGGGAAGTTGGAAGGGTTCATCTGACGAGGCGATCTGCCGTGGCGCAAGATCTCCTGCAGGAAGGCGACCGCTTCGAGCAACGGCGCATCCTCGACCAGGCCGGCGAAGTCCAGGCTCGCGAACAGATGACGCAGATTGAGCTTGAACCTGGAGTGCAGCGTGCCGTAGAACGACCACTCGAACGCCGTCTTATCGAACTCGATCTTGCACATATACTCCGAGACCTGTGCGAAGCGTTCGGCATCGAGCATGGAGACCGCTTGCTTCCTGACCTTCGAAAAGGGCGTCCAATCCGCGATGGCCGGATCGAGGAACAAATTCAGCACTGCCCCGCAGCCTGGAGATTCCCGGTCGCCTCCGCCATGGACTCCGCGGCCGCAATCTCGGCCGCGATCTTGGCTTGCTGCTCATAATCGTCGACCAAATGGATGAAGGCCTCGATCAGGTTGTCGTTGATCTGGCGGAAGCGATGCGAGGCAAAACACAATAGATACAAGCGGACCTTCGGAACGGCCATCCGCTGCAGCTTGTAGACGGTATAAAACTGGACCAGCGAACAGTAGTACTTCACGCTTTCGTTCGATAGGCCAGCAGACGCCAGAAAGGTTTGACCGAACGCGAACAACGGCTGGAAGAACTTGCCGCGCTCGACCTCCTGACGCAACTCGCCATAGCTGAAGTCCTTCGGTTCGTGCTTCAGTAGACTGATACGGTACATCCCCTCGTCGGCCTCGAGAAGAACCTCTAGTTGCCGCTCGACCTCCGGGGTCAGCGCGTGTCCGAGTAGGCTGGTGATGCGCAAACGAGATGCCGCGCGGAGAAGCGGCGACGAAGGATGTGCTCCAGATCGTCTGCGACCGCCTGGAGGCCATAGACGAAAAACGATCGGCGGCCCCAACATCTCCATCCCGTATCTGTTCATGATTTGTTCCATCTGTGCAGGGCTCACCTTTCCTCCAACCTCTGCCGTTCGACATTAATGTCGCTCAGAGAGCTTGTAACTTCAATCGTGAGATCAGGTCGGTTTGTGTTGATACACTCCGTTGTCGCCTTGAGTTCTTCGCCGGAGCAGTTATCAAGCACGCGAAATACATCGGCCCGCCGCCGCGCCAGCTCCGGAAAGTTCGTCGACTCCACCCCGCTCTGCAGCATCTGGTTGCGCGTCAACACCAGCTCGCCCACCAGGTTCATCATCCGGTTCAGCACGTCCGCATCGATGCGCAGCGTCTTGTCGCTATTTGCCGCCGCGTGCACCGCCAAGCAACAACCGCAGAGCAGGGTCACACTGCACAAAAAAAGACCCGGAGACGATCGTCTCCGGATCCTCTTCGCCTCAAGATAACTACTTGAGGGCGATCGTGACATCGCTGCTGACCGGACGCTGTGATACCTGCATTTGCTCCCTGGCCCGCTTCTCTGCCTTCGAGACCGAGAAGGAAAGATTCATTGCCGAGAGGTCGCTGCAAATCTGACTCAGGAAGTACTGGTCCCCATACTTATGGAAGATCAGCGCGTTGCCCTTTCCTGGATCATTGTTTTTAGCCATAGTCAGAATGTGGACGCTCTTCTCCCGGTTGGAGATGAGGAGCAGATTAGGGTTGGACGAGTCGGAACGGATCGTGTAGGTTCCAGAAGGCAAAGAGTTGCCGTTGACCGTGAAGTTGAATGGGACGGTTGCCTTCATCTTGTGATCCTGGGCCCATACTCCTGCTGTGATGAAGGTAGCCGCTACGAAGAGAGCGATTGCCTTGACGATGCGTTTCATGACGTTCTCCTTTCCGGAGTACCCTCTTCCAGGGTCCCTTCGGGCTCGGATCTTGCTCTTCAGGAGCTGACATGCCTCGAGATATTGCATACTTGTTGCCAAAGCTGGCCGATCTTCCGCCTCGCAACACTGCATATGTATTTGCAATGAGATACAACGTCGTCCCGGGCTTCAACCCCACTCATGTCGCCGCTATGCACCAGCAGCTGGTATCCGAAGGGATACCCACCGGTATCCTTCCCATTCCCTGTCGTGAAAATTAAGAACGATCTGGGATTCCTTACCAACTCGCCTATACTTTGACTCGACCGGAGGCTCCGATGAAGCCGCGGCTCCTCGTTATCTCAGGTTCCCTCCCAGGCACCGTCCGGCATCTCGTCGAAGGCCAGCTCTTCATTGGCCGTGACGAAGCAAATCAGTTGTGTCTCACCGATCCCGCCGTCTCCCGCAGGCACTGCATGCTCCAGCAACTCGACGAGCATTATGAGCTCGTCGATCTTGACAGCCGTCACGGCACCTTCGTGAATGGAGTCCCCGTACGGCGCAAGCTTATCGAACACGGTGACACAATCCGCGTTGGAAGATCCGAGCTTGTGTTTCTGTCCCATGAAGGCGACGAGATGACTCAGGCCACCGCTATCCACAGCGATCTCCCCGCCATCTCCACCCTCAGTACCATTCGAATGGCCCCTCCAGTGCCTCCGACATTTGGAGTTGAAGTGGGACGCATGGCGCGTGATCTGGCCGCACTGTTCAGAAATCAGTAACGTTATCAATTCCATCCGTGACTCCGAACTCCTGCAACACGAACTTCTACGCCTGATCTTCGAGGTCATCCCCGCGGAAAAAGGCGCAGTCCTTCTCCTGACAGATCTCGATGAGGGCGAACCAGCCTCAATCTGCACCAACAGCCGGCAACTCGGGTGTCCCCAACACGCAAGACTCGGCACGCGGCTGCGAGCTAGGCTTTTGCCGCGGTCTCCATTTCAGGCGACTGAATTCCATGAGCTTTCAAGGCACAACCCGCACAGATCCGTACGTGCGCGTCCACGCATACGCTCTTACGATGGATAAGTGGCGTAGAAGCGTGCGTCAGGATAGGGATGCAGGACGCGAGGTTGGGGAACCCATCGGTTCAACAGCGGAGAAATCCGCTTCGTTCCGGCTAGATACCCGACTAAGGCTCTCAGCTCCTCATTCGCCGACTGGAAGGCTCGACTGACTGCTAGTAGCGGCATCGGAAATTCGTAGGATGGAGATGAATCCTTCCCCTTGTGCACCCTGCAGCAGTCGCGTCACGACATAGCCGCGGAGTGACTCATCTACTTCTGAGAGATTGGGCGACAACTGTGCGACGAGATCCTCGACAGTCCGTTGACCGTCGCAGGCACGGAGAAGGCAAGCCATCCAATTTGATACTTTGACCAAGCGGCACTCGCCGGCAGACATTTCGCGAGTCGCATACGCAAAGGGGCCGCGAACGAGTGCCGGGCTCATGCGAAACTTTAGAGCATCAATTACTCCCTGAATGTCGCATGATAGCTCGATCACTCGAGTGCTTTTCTTCGTAACCGGAATGTCGCTCCACCAGAGCGCGGATCCCACGTCGACCTCCTGGGCGAGCGGCATCGTGCTAGCAGACCGCATTGTGGCAGCGGCCATGCCTTCTTCGCACTTCACTAGAACGTTGACCGCTTCGTGCCTTCCGGCCGGATGCGTCTGCACGAAGGATAGAAAATCGGCTCGGAAGTCGAAGGTTCGATAGTATTGCCGAAGTTCTGAACCTTTCAGTCCACGCCGCAAACCCTGTCGGTGCTCTCGCCATTCAAGGAAGAAATCAAAGGCGCTCATAGCGCATTGGTCAATGGCCGAAAGCAGCCAGCGGAAGCGCTCCACCGCCATCATTGTAAACTCGTGTAGTTCGAAGAGTGCTTCCCGATCCAGGTGCGGTACTGGCAGAAGGTAGAAATTTGGAAAGATTTCCGGATAGTTTCGGATTAGCTCCAGATCGTCCTCGCTCTGACTGCGGCCCTGGTGAGACATGTCCGAACAAAGCTCTTCGAGCACCAGTTCTTGTTTGTGGCTCAAATAGATTGGAGTTCCAGCCAGTGGCGCGAGCAGGTTCAGTTGCGGATTGGATAGCGGGCACCGTGCAGAGTGCATGAAGATGCGAATCGTTTCCCGGACATCTTCCCATGTCTCTTCGGGAAATCCAGTGATTAGCGAAACCGTCGTTCTTATTCCAAGTCTGTCGGCGATGTCGATGATTTCTTCGGCTCTCTGGGGGTCGAGGTGTTTGTCAATAATTTTCTGCATCCTCCGCGAACCGGCTTCGACGCCAAAGAAGATAGACCGGCAACCGCTCCGCGCCATCAGTTCGAGTAATGCCTCGTCGATGCAGTCCGTTCGGGCGCTGCACGACCAGGTAAATCCCTCTCCCGAAGCGATCATTCCCTCGCAAAATGCCGCAACGCGGCGCCGGTCCACGGTGAACATGTCGTGCACAAGCGCGAAATCCCTAATTTGATACTCCGCCGCAATGGCTCGCATGTCATGTAGCAATCGTTCTGGCGAGTGAAGGCGAAAGTTCCGCCTGAAAAAGTCGTTTGTCGAACAAAACGTGCAGGCAAATGGACACCCGCGGCCAAGTTCCAGGGCAGCTGTCCTGGCGCCTCGTAATTCCTGGGTCAGGTGATATGCGGGCGAAGGCAAGCTGTCCAGATCTTCGATCACTGGCGCGTTCGGATTGCGGTGTGCTTCGGAACCATGACGATAACTGAGGCCGGGCACGCGCTCCAGTCGTCTCCCGGCTTCCAACTCATCCAGCAAGAGCGGCAAGGTGCGTTCCGCCTCGCCTCGCAGTACGAGGTCGACGAATGGGAATGCCGTCAGCGTAGACATGTCTACGACCGAGGCCTGTGGTCCGCCGAGTAGAATGGTGGTTCGCGGCCGCATTGCCTTGACAACCTTGGCGATCCGAATCGTCAGCGGATAGCTGCTGCAGATGGAGCTGAATCCGCAGACCTCCGCATCCGTGGCAACGACTAAGCTCGCAGCGGCTTCGGCGAAACCTCCGGCATCAGCGCCGCCTGCGCGTGCTGTGTAATCAAGATAGCCGCGGTTCAAGTCAACGATCGCAGGGGTATCTCCTCTGGCTTCCAGTACAGCCGCCAGGCTTAGAATTCCGACCTGGGGCTCCGAAGCCATGGAGCGAACAGCCTCGTTGTTGAGTTCCTCGGCGTCCCGAAACTCAGTTGCGGTCGGAGCGGTGACAAGGCATATGTCCATTTGCGCTTCTCTACGGTCCGACGGATGATCTAAAAAGAACAATTAGCTCCTGGCAATCTCCCCTTTTGAACTTGACGCCTTCATTAGTCATGAGCGCCTCCTCTAGGGCTTCCTGAGTGGCTTGGGTTATGGTTTTGTCAGCAGTTGTCAGCACATCTACGGAGATCGAGCATGGCGGTTTTGCAGACATAGTGGAACCTCCTGATACAGAAATCGGGGGGCCCGGGGCCTTGATTATGCCACGGCGGCTCGCAAGATACAATCAGGGACGCGAAGTTAGGTGTGAAAATCTGCTTTTAGGTTTCAGCAGTCCAGTCCAGACACTGGAGGTCTGCTCTCCGACGTTGAGGTAGATGGCGTCACCAGCCACCGAGAGGTTGAAGGCTTGCGCTGTGATGACTCCGACAGAGTTTCCCGGCCTGTGATTGCGGCAAGGTGCGTTCCGCCTCACCTCGCAGTACGAGGTCGACGAATGGGAATGCCGTCAGCGTAGACATGTCTACGACCGAGGCCTGTGGTCCGCCGAGTAGAATGGTGGTTTGCGGCCGCATTGCCTTGACTGCCTTGGCGATCCGAATCGTCAGCGGATAGCTGCTGCAGATAGAGCTGAATCCGCAGACCTCCGCATCCTTGGCAGCAACTAAGCTCGCAGCGGCTTCGGCGAAACCTCCGGCATCAGCGCCGCCTGCGCTCTCTACCGCCCGACGGATCTAAAAAAAGTGACAGTTAGCTCCGGGCAATCTCCCCTTTTGAACTTTTCGCCGGCTTCCGTCCTGAGCGCGCGCTTTAGGGCATTTAGGGTTTTCTGAGTGGTTGCGTCGGCGTCACCTACAATTATTTCCACGTTTTCGGAGGTCGAGCATTGCGGGGTTGGAGGCATAATGGAACTCCTGATATAGAAATTGGGGGCCGGGGCGTTGATTATGCCACGGCGGCTCGCAAGATGCAATCAGGGACGCGAAGTTAGAAGTGAAAATCTGCTTTTAGGTTTCAGCAGTCCAGTCCAGACACTGGAGGTCTGCTCTCCGACGTTGAGGTAGATGGCGTCACCAGCCACCGAGAGGTTGAAGGATTGCGCTGTGACGACTCCGACAGAGTTTCCCGGCCTGTGATAATGCATTACCGCAAAGGGCAGCCCCTTCGTCCTTCCCGTCCTTGGGTCGAAATGTTGACCCCAGATGCACGAGAAGCCGTCTCGCTTTGACAAATAAAAGATGTACTTTCCATCGCCCGACCACCGCGGCTTGTCACTCCACTCCGATGCGCTGGTGACCGGAATCCACTTGCCGCTGGCTGTGCCGGTTGATTGCGGGAAATGGACAGCGAATACGCGTTTGCTCTCACCTTCCTTCGACACGGTAAAGAGCAGATACTGACTCTCAGGGGACCAGTTCGCCTCACCCAAGGAAACGCCGCGTTCCTCCAATACGGTGTGTGTGTCGCCCGTCTCAAGATTCGCCAGCTTGATCTGTGAAGGCATGCCCTCTCGATAAAGAACTGCGCGGTTTCCATCGAACCAGCCTGTGGGGTGGCTGCATGCCGTACATAGCCTCATGGCTGGTTCGCCACGACGTGCCCTAAAGACTGATGGAAGATCATTCTCCCGTGCTTCAAACACCACATTCTGACCTGAATCATCGATAATCAGTGAGAATATGCGGCGGCCCATGGCCAGAAATTGGGTTTCGTTTCCGGATTGTGTGTCCCTGATCCAGATATCTATCTGATTTCCCCAGCGCCTGGAGAAGACAAGCCAACGGCCATCATGGGAAACATAGGGGCATAGGTCAATTTCCGCGCCGGATGTAACCTTCGATGCGATGGCCGTGCCTCGATGGATGGCATGATCGATTCGCCAAACATGCAGCGCTCCGGCGATGCGGACAAAAGCTACGGTGCCGTTTTCTGCAAGGGAAGGATCGGTATTTCTGGCGTCCCACGACGTCAGTTGCTCCGGTCGGCCGATCGTCCCTGACTCTTTCGCGGGCAGCGTCAGCTCCCAAATACTTGTCTCCACTCCCTTTCGTCCGCTGAAGAGGACGGCGTTCCCGTGCCAGGCGCCAATCGGACCCACCGGATTTACTTTTTCCTGAACCAGATGTGCGAGTGCCTGGGTGTTGTGGACCTTCTTTCCATCCAAGCTTGTAATCCACCAATCGGAGCATGCGGGCATCGGTTTCTCTCCAGCGCGGCAGCCGGAAAAGAGAATCGAGCGCCCATCAGAGCTCCACACCGGCAATCGTGCATCTTTGAAATCCGAGGCGAGCCGGACCGGGAGGCCGCCGGAGAGGGAGAGCACATACAGTTTCCCTGAGGCGATCGTCACGTCCGGATCACCTACCCAATATGCGATGTCCTGACCATCCGGTGAAATGCGGGGATTGCTGCCCTTGGATGCGAGCAGGCGCTCAGCTCCTCCATTCGGATCGATCGGACGAAAGTAGATGCCGCCACCAGTCCGTTCAGAGCGGAAGACCACCGAACCGCCGTCTGGTGCAATGCTGGGATCCTTATCTTGTGCTGGATCAGTCGTAAGGCGGATCAGTCTTCCCGCGGGGAGCTGCTGTACCCAGATATCGACATTACCGATCTCTCCGCGATCCGACGTGTATGCCACCAACTTGCCGTCGCGTGACAAACTGGGATTCTCGGAAAAGTCCGTGCTGGAGGTCAGTTGCTGCACTCCCGTCAACCGGCTCACACCTTTGTTCGCCACGAAGAAGGCCGCGCTCACAGCTACTACGATTAACGCAGCAACTGCGCCCGCTTGCCAGCGGCTGCTGGCCCGTTGTTTTGGAGGCGACAAAATTGTCAGGATTTCTCTGACGTTCGCGAAGCGGCCTTCAGGTCGCGTCTCCAGGCAACGGCGAATCACGTCTGCCCACCGGTGCTCGAGATGTTGGTGCGGAAGCTCTACAGAGCTCCTGTCTGGCAGTTCGACTCTTTTGGGGCGCGCCCCGGTCAGCATTTCACATATCACGACACCGAGGGCATATTGGTCGGCGAGGACTCCCACCTCACCAGATCGTCTCTGCTCCGGGGCCATATAGTCGGGAGTTCCCTGGCCACCGGGCTCCGGCGTCCCCTCACTGGGCGCTGAGATGTCGAAGGCCAAACCGAAGTCGGTGATGACCGCGCGAGTGTGACCATCTCCGGTGTTTACCAGCATCACGTTGCTGCTCTTGAAATCCCTATGCACGATACCGAGATCATGCGCCGCGGCGAGACCTGCAACCATCTGCTCGACTATTTCAAGAGCATGTGAAGTCTCCAAAGGACCTTGCCCACGCAGATGTTCCAACAACGTCGGACCTTCCAGCAATTCCATGGTGAGGAACCAAATCGGCTGTCCCGGAATCTGCTCATAGGATTCGAGGTCATAAACCCGGCAGACATTGGTGTGGGATATCCCGCGTGTCTGTCTTACCTCCCGCTTGAATCGCTCAATGATCATCGAGTCGGACGCGATGTACGGGCGTATGGTCTTGAGGGCGATCCTTTCTTTCAACTCCGAGTCCCATGCCTCATACACTTCTCCCATGCCGCCGCTGTTGAGAAAGCGCAGAATTTCGAAACGTCTCGAAATTACATCGCCCGGGGTAAGAGAGCGTAAACGTTCATCGTTTGACAGACAGCCGTGCAGGTCAATGACAGGGGTTTGCAGAAAGCTGGCCGCAGTCTCGTCGGCGGCGAGCAAGCTCTTAACTTCCGCCTCTAACTCTTGATCACTCCCAGCTAGCGAGTGGACCAACTCAGCTTGCTTAAGGAGCGGTTCGCCATGCGCGGCTTCATAGATCTCTTTGAGCCGTCTCCACCTTTCCGGCGTCATGGTGATCGATTCGCGTTTCATGCTTTTCACCTCTAATGTTCCGCAGCGAAGCGTCCTCGCAGCAGCCGGGTGGGGAGACCGTGTCCACGCGCCTTGTATTGCAGATTCATGGTGTGCCTTTGCACAGTTCCCTGTAAAGCCAGGTCCGCGCCATCATCCAATCCCTTTTCGCGGTGCGATCGGATATGCCCAACACTTCTGCTATCTCGTCAAAGCTGAGACCAGCGAAGAAGCGCATCTCTACGATGCGGCTTTGACGTGGATCCCAAGCCGCCAGCCTTTTGAGCGCTTCGTCGAGCGCCAGGAGATCGGCAGATTGCGCTTCTACAAATGCGAGGGCAGACTCGAGTTCGACTTTCTGACGAGCCCCAGGCCGCTTCTGGGCGTGTGCAGCCCTGGCGTGATCAACGAGAATGCGGCGCATGACACGCGATGCCAAGGCAAAAAAGTGTGCGCGATTCTGCCACTCTATCTTTGAGTCCCCAACCAGCTGCAGAAAGGCTTCATGTACCAGAACTGTAGCTTGCAGCGTGTGATCGGGCCGTTCCCGGCGCATGTAGTTCCTGGCGATCGCTCGCAATTCGTTGTAGATCAGGGGTACTAGATTCGATTCAGCGTCAGCATCCCCCTGCTTGACCTGCGCGAGCAGAGTAGTTATATCCGCTGGTTCACGATTGTCTCTTGTCCCGTCCATACGATCATCATTTCCGCTAACCTGGAGCGTCCATTGGACTCGAAACTCGCATGCTGCCGGACGATCGAGGAAGCATCACATCCAGAAGGGATGCAGCTACTTACCTAGAATGAATTGCGGCCGGCTCCAACATAATGCCAAGGAGTGTACCACTTGCGCTCGCGACACGACGCGAATACACCATAGAGATAGTCCTGGAACTCGCGGTAAAACTCGATGTAAGCGCTACCCCGATCAAAGATGCCGTCAACCGCCTCGCCGCGGAGGGCCTGATTGAAATCAGACCTCGCAGCGGCACCTTTGTGTCACACATTTCAGTCGAAGAGCTTGTCGAATCACTCGAGATCAGGTGTGCTATCGAGTACTTCGCGGCACGGACCGTCGCTCAGCGTGCCACCGCTGAAGATATTCACGAACTTCGCTTTATGGGATGTCGTCGGCAAGGTTCAGGGCAAACCCATTTCGCATATTCTTTCATCAACCGCAGCGACCTCCATTCCAACCTACGTCTCCGGCGTCACGGGGCGCACAATCGAAGAACAAGTAACCTTCGCGAAGATGAAGGTCAAGCAGGGCGCTACGGCATTCAAGATCTTCTGGACAACAACCTTCGAAGAAGGCCTCGAATTGGTACAGCAGCTTCGAACCACGCTACCCGCTACGACCGAACTTTTTGTCGATGTTCTCTGGCGAATGACCATCGAAGAAGCGCTGCACTATTCCGACAAGTTGGCTACGCTTCGTGTGGGCTGGCTTGAAGCACCTCTGCCGCCCGAGCAGATCGAACTTCGCTCCGAACTGACCCGCCGCTCCTCAGTACCAATCGCTATAGGGGAAAGCTATCGCTGTCACTACGATTTCAAACGGTTCATCGATACGAATGCAGCGTCCGTTCTCCAGCCGGGCCCGGACGCTGCGGCATCACGCTAACCAATCAAGTCACAGAAATGTGTGCCTCAGCAGGCCTACGCTTTGCTCCCCATGTCAGCATCAGCTTAGGTCCCCAACTCGCAGCGGTGATGCAAGTCTCTGCGGCCGCTAAAACTCTGTGGAGAATGGAAATCAACCCCCAGATCGCTATGGTCTCTCAAAGCTTCTTAGAGACACCATTGTCCTTGGGCCCGGATTGCTGCTACCGAAGCCATCAGGGGGCTGCTCATCAACCGGGCCCCCGTTCACCCTGGCAAGTACCCTGGGGGAGCCGCCTTTCCGGTCTTTGGACCAGTCGACGATCCTAATTGTTCGCCCAAAACAAGAGACGTTTAGCGGATACCTGATTGCCCAGGAGAACCGGATAATGGGTTTAGGCACAACCGGCGTCACCCTGTCCCTGACAGGCATGCATCTGATCGGAGATGCCACTTGCTCCTCTGCCAGGTCGGGGCCTTCGTTTACCACTCACTATGATTTAGCTGTGGGCGGGCCGTCGCTCCCGAGTTACGATACGCGCACGGGAAACTCCACTCCGCCGAGCACTTCTTTTGCCGTGCAAGTGCAGTGAAAGAACAGAGGCAACGGCAGCTGGGGCCCTGAATGTTTTTTGAATTCCGGAGAAACGCGAAGATTCATGACACTCTCCACTTCGTCGAAAGCATGGCAAGCTTTTCGTTCTACTAGCCTAACCTCTCGAACCGCCGTGTACGGACCCGTACGCACGGTGGTGCGGCAGGTTGTGTCAAGAAGACGCGCAAGCGTCATGCTGTACGAAAGATGAAGGCGGGCCCTTCGGAGCCACCTTGTAGGGGGAGGCTTCAAACAGCCATGAGCTGCTTCAGTCAAAAGCTGCGGTGGTGAACGTCATGGTAAAAGGCGTGACATCAGATCACGTCATGTAGAGACTAGAGAGACGAATGCAAATGAACCTCCGACTACGCATCGAAACACCACTAGCACGACATCAGAACCGGAACTGCCTGCCAGGGCCGGGAGGAGCACGGAAGCAACCTACTTACTGGCCGTGCGATGTCCGGTGTACAGGGGGCGTGACTCTAGTCTGGGCTTTCGTACGGAACTTGAGAACTTGGTTTGCGATGGTAAGGGAAAAGGCACAAGCGGAAGCCCCGTGAGGCCGAAAGTACCAATGCGCAAGCCAGGGGCGGACTGCTCCGTAGGAGCGTTGATCCGGGGTAATTCCCGAGGAGCAAAGGGAGCAGGTCACCCGAACTGATCCGAGTCAACGGGCAACCGGAGGAACTCGATGTCGGTGGAAGACGGCAGTCTTCCG
>NZ_JQKI01000137.1 GCF_000745965.1 Edaphobacter aggregans DSM 19364
AAATTCAGCAGCACTGCCGCTGCGTGAAAACCTCCCCAGGAAGGAAAAATATCAGGATCATCCGGTGCGCAGGCTGCCAGGTCCCGCAGGTGACGGGCTGAGCGACGGAGGCAACTCCCGAGGCTCCCTTCGGTTTGTTTCGGGACTGGCAGAGAACATAAACTCAATCTTCTGTGCGGACTCTTTGGAGTCTCAGACAGCAAATGGATGTCCGGTTCTGCAGAGAGCAGGAACCACCAGCCGAGAGGCACTGTTGCGTAACGGCAGATTCTGATCAAACCGATAGCGCGCTCTCCTGAGCGCGCCCAGAAAATCCTGTGCTTTTCTGTTGACAAAAACTTACATGGATGCCCGTTACTCAGGAACAAAGCGGGAAGGGGGTTCGTTCACGAGCCTCCGTCGGCTTCGCTGAGTTCCATCGGCGATTTGGAATCAACTTACCCAATGGCTGTGGCGAGCGTTGAGGGCTGGCCGACAACGATATGGCGGCTTTCACTCAAACAGCGAGAATACGCGGTTTTCAAAGAGAAACCCGCAAAAGCGGTCGACTCCGTGGCGCGAGTAAGCAATGGAACCGGAATCTGGATCCGTGTACATGTAAAGGTGGAGGCGGCCGCCGGAACGCTGTTGTGCGGCAGATGCCAGGTCTTGCTTGGTCAATATCCAGATCCGTCGACTCGAAAGATCCACAAACGCATATAGCTCTGCGGGACAGTCCTCGCTCACCCACCAATCGACTGCCGGTGCTCCCCTTCCGCCACCTGGTTTCGGTGCCATGTTGGTCTTTACCTGCAGAGTAATTGAGCGCCCCTTCAGTCCGGAATAGGCAACCAGATCAACCCCAGCATCCGTTGTCATCGGCGCGGAATCAATCCCACATCTCAGAAGCTCATATTGCACCAGCAACTCTCCCAAACGCCCTATTTGCTGAGTCGTGAGAGGCCGCGAAGTAGCGTCGGAGATCGCCGGCAGCAGAGAGTGAGGTCCATTGGTCATAGGAGAAGATCATACCGTTCCGAACGAAACTCAAACGTCCCGGGTACCCCATCCACGACGCGCAGTCTCATCGCGCGGCAGGGGGTGTCGTTCGTGGTAGCGAACGACTGTAGCTGCTCGCTGAAGGAATCGAGTCAACCTTCAAAAGAAGCTAGTCCACCCTTAGCGCCACTATTGGATCGACGCGGGAAGCTCGCCGCGACGGTATCCAGCATGCGAGTAGAGAGACCGCTACCAGCAGCAGTGGAACCAGCGTGAATGTCGCCACGTCCCATGGCTTTACGCCGTAGAGCAGGCTGGTCGTCAATTTTGCCGCGGCTAAAGCCATCGGCAGTCCCAGCGCAACTGCGAGCAGAGCGAGGCGCATTCCGCCGCGAACAATCATTCTCTGCACCTCGGCTGCACGCGCTCCGAGTGCCATGCGAACACCGATCTCCTTCGTGCGCTGGTTTACCGAATAACTTATCACGCCGTAGAGGCCGATGAGCGCGAGGAGGAGCCCCGTGATTGCGAAGACAGTGAAGACGGTTCCTACGAGGTGCTGGAGGAAGAGAGCTTCGTGCACGTGCTCTTCCATCGTCTTGATGTTGAAGATGGCGAGCGAAGGATCGATGGCGTGGATCTGGCGTTGCGTGGCGTCAATCAGCGTGGAGGGATCGCCTTCGTAGCGAGCCATGATGGTGTATCCATCCTGCGAGGGATCGGCGGCGATGAACTGGTTGATGGAGCGGTAGAAGACAGGGCGCTGGTCTTCGTTGATCGTGCGCGCTTTGGTGTCCTTGACTACACCGACGATCTGGTAGGGAACGCCGGCTCCGGTGACCATGTGACCGACGGGGTTCTCGCCCTGGAAGAAGCGACGCACGATCTCTTCGTTAACGACGCCGACCTTGGTGGCGGTGGGATTCTCTTCTCCGAGGTCGCGCCCGGCGACGCGCGGGATACCGAGGGTTGCGAAGTGGTCGGGCCCGGCCATGTAGAGTTCGACGCTGTTCTCCCCCTGAGGCTTGGCACGGCCGGGGACTTCAAAGCCGTCGCTGCGATGGTCCATCGAGAGCGGGACGCCGTCGGTGGTAGTGGCGGAGATGACTCCGGGGAGTGCGGCGATGCGTTCACGAGCGGCGCTCAAGCTGCACGGAGCGCTCGGGGGTGTAACGGTGGAGCTGCGGGTCGATGGCCATCATGATGACTCCGCGTGAGCGAAAGCCGACGTCGATCTTCGAGGCACTTTCCAGGCTCCGGAGGAAGAGTCCGGCAGCGCAGAGCAGGATGAGCGACACAGAGATCTGCGCGACGACGAGAAAGCTGCGCAGGCTCCAGCGGCGGCCAGGGCGAGCGAGGGCCTCTTCGCCTTTGAGCGCGTTGGGCATCCGCGGGCGCGATCAGGAGCAGCATGATGTCCTTGTGTTCAGCCCTTATCTGCTCAATTCCAAGTAGCTGCATGGCCAGGGCCACGTCGTTCATCTCAGAAATAGACGGTGGCTTTTCCATGGTGTAGGCGCGCAGGCTCTTCGCAAGGCCTGCGAGGAAGCGGTGTGTCTTTTCGCTAGCTCTGGGAGTGCGCTTGGCCACGATTGCTGCTTCTCGCTCCGCAGTTGGGTGCTCAACCACCAGGTAGAAGCTGCGGCGGCGAAGCGGGTCGCCTAAACGTCGCTCTTGATTCGACGTCAGAAAAACGTGTGGTATTCGACGTTGCCTGAACCGTACCCATCTTCGGGATAGAGAGGGTCCACGTTGAAAGCAGTTCTAAGAGCATCGCCTCAAAGGCGTAGTCAACCTTGTCGATCTCATCGATGAGCAGGACACAACGTAGATCCTGTTCGATCGCTTCGAACAATGGGTCCGCCATAAAATAGGCGCGGCTTGTCACCTCGCGCTTGATTTCGGCCCAATCGGGCGCGTGGTCGCTCTTGCTCATCAAGAGCACATAGAGTTCTTGAAGGCTCTTGTCGTATTGCCCAATGGCTTTTTTTTCGTTGATACCCTGGTAGCACTGCAATCGCAGTATAGGGACCTTATAAGCGCGCGAGACCGATGTGGCCAGTTCCGTTTTGCCGGCGCCGGCGGGCCCTTCGAGCATGATGGGGCGATGGAGCCGTCCAGCAAGGTAGACGGTGGTGGCAGTTTTCTGATCGGTGAAATAGCCTACGTGCTCTAGCGCGGCGAGGGTTTCATCTGGGGATGCATACATCGGGTCCGTCCTCCTGGCTCGCTCTCAGGTGGTGAGAGCGTAGGACGGACCCGGATTTCGGTCAAACGAGCGGACGTTCGGACCGGAGATTACTGCTCGGAGTACAGTTTCTGATCTGGCCCCATCCACCCCTTTTCGGTCCACTTGAACGGATAGTTACTCTGACAGGTCTCGATCGTTCCGGGAGCTCTGTTGCCCAGCTACACCAGATCTTTGACCTTTGCCTCATAGAAAAACGTGTACATCGGTACGCCATTAACGTCCGACAGTTGACCGTTGGTCTTGGTAAGACTGACAAGATCCTGAGTGTGTAGCCTAGCGTGCGTGTTGTGCCTGGAGCCAACCTTCGACGCTGTTCTCGATCGGTTCGTTGAAGACGAACGGCTGCTTGAGATCAAAAAACGACGCCCTGGCGATCAATGCGATCTCGAAGGGGAATTGAGCTACTCCACCGCAACTTCGTACCTGAGCGTCATCAAGCAAGTCCGTGCGAAATGGGGGAATACCCGCATCACGCGGATCAAACCGCTTCAGGTGCAGGAATGACTGAGAATGATGGATGCCGCGCCCAAGACCAAAGGCCATGTCAAGGCACTCATGCATCGGTTGTATGAGAAGGCCATGCTGTGGGAGATGGTCGAGTGGCAGCGCAATCCGATGCAGCTGGTCGAGGTGAAAGGGATCAGCAAACGCCGGAAGAAACCGATCGTCCTCACGGTCGAGCAGTACTACCTGATCCTCGCACTGATTCCGCAGCCCTATCGCACGATGGCGGTCGTGGCACAGTGCACCGGTCTTCGGGCCGAAGAGGTTCTGGCGCTCGAGTGGAAGGATATCGATTTCGAGAACCTGAGCATGAGAGTCGTCCGGGCGGTCGTTCACGGTCGCGTGAAGATGGTCAAGACGGAATACTCGGAGGACCAGCTGCCGCTCGATCCTGATTTCGCGGCGATCCTTCTCGATTGGCAGCGGGAGTCGGAGGAGCAGGCGCGGAGCGCTCGGGATGACGGAAAAACCCCATCCATGGGGTTGGAACTGGTCTTCTCCAGTCCCGCCACCGCGTCACTACCACACGGCTCCCGTCCAGCAGGACTACATCCGGCCTGCGGGATGCTGCCTGGTGGAGTGTCCCAAGTGCGGGGCAGGCGTTGGCGTGTGGTGTGAGCAGGATAGTCCAACGTCCAATGGCAAACGCCTGCCGCTCGATGAGGAACGCCGGGTAGCAGCAGGGAAGTACGACAGTACCGGGTGGCATACCTTCCGCCATACCTACCGTTCCTGGCTGGACGACACCGGGGCGCCGATGGGGGTGCAGCAGAAGCTGATGCGGCACCCCCAGATCTCGACCACGATGAGCGTGTACGGAAACGCCTTGATGGCGGCCAAGCGTGAGGCCAACAGCAAGGTGGTCAGGATGGCACTGAGGAGCGCATAACCATGCAAAGCAACCCGCAGACACACCCAGAAAACCCCTCGGCGTTTCAAGAGGCGCTGTTATTTGGGGTTATCTGGGGTTGGCCTTTCGGCTAAATGGTTGCGGGGGTAGGATTTGAACCTACGACCTTTGGGTTATGAGTGACGTAACTAGCATATTATCAACTAGTTAGAAGGCATAGCTGGTAGCTTTAAGGAGCACTAAGTTATTGAAAATACGTTTGGGGATTTTTTACGGTGGGTTGGAATTGGGTTGGAGAACCCAAGGTCGCTGGAACAGCAGCTGGTGACCAAGAAGGGAAGTGTTATTAAGGTCTCCCCATATAGAAGCGCTCTTTTTCGACAATTTCTTGGCTTCGTTCGGTAAATGGGGGTCATATGGTCAGGCGCGTCGCGACACCTCATCTGAGCCAGATGCCCATCAGGTACTCACGCACTAAATGAGTGACCGTGAGCACGCGGGAATTGTTCACTTGCGTCTTTTCTTTACCAAATGTGAGTAGCTTCAATAATTGGAGCCCCGGCGCGTCCGTTTACGACATCGACCCGCAAGACGACCTCAACATTCTTATTGCGCCAGTTCCAGCCGACCTGGCGGTTAAACTCCTGCAAAAGCTCAGATGAGGTTGCAAACTGCGAGGCGGCATCAGTCCCAAAGCGTTGAATGCCGGCGATGACGATGACCAGGCTGTCGGTCGAGGGATTCCGGAAGCGTGCGACGAGGGCGTAGTCCGGCGTATCAGTGAATGGCTTAGAGCGGTTTCGGGCCCATGACCGGGAGGGGTTCTGGGTATCGACGATACGTTCCTCGGGATGGGCGGTGAAGTGAAAGCGCAGCGGACTGATCATCCGGTAGGTCCATTCGTTGTTGTAAGCGCCGACCAATACGGTGGGGTTCTCGCGAATCTGGGCGAGGGTTGTGGAGGAGGCGGGCTGGACTCGGTAGGAGCCGCCGCGCGCGTTCAGAAGGGCGGCGACGCGGCCCATCGCCAGGCCGTTCTCGAAGGAGAGGTAGGGATTGAGGCTCGTCGTATCGGAGGCGACCTCCGTTCCGATGTTCGAGCGCGGAGAGAACTTCACCCCGCCCAAGCTGATGATGGCTGGGGTCTTCTGGTCGAGGATCGGCGACCAGAAGCGTCCTACTGCATCCGTCCGGGAGGTGTTCCAGACCACCAACAGAAGCAGCAGAGCGGATGCAGCGGCAATGGTCCACGTCAGGGTGTGCTTTTCCTTTACGTTGATGACATCGAGCTTGTCGGGAAGGGCAGAATGCGAGTCGGCTGCCGGAATCTCGTCGACGGGGGGAGCGTCGGGAGCCAGACGGAGAAACTCGGGACGGTAGGAACGGGGCGAGAGGCTGATGACGACCGGAGAATCACCTAAGTCGGTGTAGTAGAGGGCGAGCCTCTTGCGGACCTCCCCGGCGGAGTAGCGAACGACGGTGTCTAGGTTGGTGTCGTAATCTGGGGCGCGCCCGAAGACGTCGATTCCGACGGTCCGCTCCTTAATCTCATCCCCATGGCCCTTCAAGGTCTGCTCGACTACGTAGCGCAACAGCGCCGGATAGCGCTTGCTGTTGCAGAAATGAGTGCTGGCTAGGACCTCCTCGAGGGCAATCAGAACTTCTGCCTGTTCTTCCGCTGTGGTTGGATTCCACACCACGCGTCGATGAGCCGCAGAGATCATCCGAAGTTCAAATTATAGAACCCCAACCATAAGTAACTCATAAACAAGGAGTTTTTGATTTTGGGTCAAACGTTCTGAGCGGATGTAACGTTCGCAAAAAAATGGGACAAACGGTGAGTCACTTGCCGATGCTTGTTTCGGAAGTGGAGTGTGGGTGGCGCTTTAACAGAGTGTGAACTCAATCCAAATTAAGAGGAGTGTTGATGTTGAATAGGCGGCTGTTTTGTGCTGGGCTGGGAGCCACGATTGCGGCTCGGCAAAGTGTGCTGGCATGGGCGAGACAGCGACCGGAGTCTGGCACCTACAAGATGGTGGCGGAGGTCGATCGTAGCCGGATCCTGCAGGCTGCTGAAAAGTACCTACCCGAAGACCCGGTGACGGTCACATCCTTCGTCTCACCGAAGAGTCCCGGAGGGCCACACGACTTCTTCTCTCAGGCCGACTACTTCTGGCCGAACCCCAAAGATCCTAACGGCCCCTACATCAACCGAGACGGTCAGAGCAATCCGGAGAACTTTGATGAGCACAGGCGGGCGATGGTCAACCTTTCGCTCCGCATGCCCGCGTTGACGGCAGCTTGGCTGCTTACGAAAGAACAGAAATATGCGAAGCGCTCCGGAGACCACCTGCGCGCGTGGTTCGTTACCCCGGAGACGCGGATGAATCCGAACCTGGAGTTCTCCCAGGGAGTGCACGGCATCTCGACGGGCCGTAACTACGGCATCATCGATACCCTGCACGTGGTCGAGGTTGCCCGCGCCGCCAGCTTCCTGGGGCTGGAGGCGCTGTCTGCCTCCGACCGTCAGGGGGTAAAGCAGTGGTTTCGCGAGTACCTGGACTGGCTTAAGACTAGTGACAAGGGGAAGCAGGAACGTGCCACTCTTAATAATCATGCGACGTGCTGGGCGCTGCAGGCTTCAGAGTTTGCCCGGCTGATTGGCGATGAGGGCACCCGCGACGAGATACGCGGCTGGTTTACCGGAACCCTGCTGCCGGACCAGCTTGGCAAGGATGGCTCCTTTCCTAAAGAGCTGGCGCGAACCAAACCGTACAGCTACTCCATCTTCAACTTCGATGTGATGGCCGGGCTCGCGCAGTCGCTTAAGGCCAAGGCCCCCGACCTGACCACCTTCGCCTTGCCCGATGGCCGGGGCCTGTGTAAGGCGGCCGAGTTCCTGTTTCCGTACCTCAAAGACAAGAGCAAGTGGCCCTACGCGAAGGATGTGGAGCACTTCGATTCGCTGCCAGTCCGTTCACCGGGCCTGCTCTTCGCAGGAGTGGCGTGCCATCGGGAAGACTACATCGCGCTGTGGAAGACGCTGAATCCCGACCCGACGGACAAGGAGATCATCCGCAACTACCCCATTCGGCAGCCCCTGCTGTGGGTCTGACAAGAGACCGGTGACGAGATCAGGAGCCGCGCTACGGCCTGAACCCAAAGGCAAGATGCAAGAACTATAAGGAGTACCCGTATGCGAAAGACAATGCAATATCTACTCGGTCTGGCTTTGTTAGTGGTGGTCGGTCTGGGAGCGCCAGTTGTTTACGCCCAGTCCAACACGGGAACTATCATCGGAACGGCAACCGATGACTCCGGCGCAGCGATTCCGCAAGCAACGGTTACGGTGAAGAACCTTGGCACCGGCGAGCAGCGCGCGGTCAAGACTGACGACAGCGGAGCGTTTGCGATCCCGAATCTGCAGATCGGCCACTACTCGATGACTGTAACCCGCGAAGGCTTTGCCCCTGCCCAGGTTGCGGATACCGAGGTCCAGGTCGCGCAGCGCGCCACCATCAATCCGGTGCTGCACGTTGGTGGGGTTAGCGACAAGGTCACGGTGATCGCCACTGATACGCCGCTGCTCAATCAGGCTTCGTCTTCCGTCGGCCAGGTGATCGATACGCAGACGGTGCAGAACATGCCCCTTAACGGCCGCACCTTCTGGCAGCTCACGCAGCTTACGCCCGGCGTGAGTTACATCCAAGGCGGACAGAACATCGCCGCGGGCGGAACCTCTATTCGGGCGAGCGCAGTGAACGTGAACGTGAACGGGCTTTCACCGTCGTGGACGGGATGGTATCTCGACGGCGCGAACATTACTGAGTTTCAACTGGGTGGAACGATTATCCAGCCGAACGTCGATGCGCTGAATGAGTTCAAGGTCGAATCGAGCAACATGGGCGCGGAGTACGGCCACAGTCCCACGATCGTCAACGCCACGCTTAAGAGCGGCACCAATCAGTTTCACGGCGTCGTCTATGAGTTCCTGCGCAACAACGCGCTCGATGCCAAGAACTATTTTTACGTGCCCCCCACCGGCTCCACTGCGCGTAACGGCGCACTGCATCGCAATCAGTTCGGTCTTGCCGTCGGCGGCCCGATTATCCACGACAAGACATTCTTCTTCGTTGATCTTCAGGAGACGCTCTACAACCAGCAGCAAAACTTCAACAGCATCGTGGCAACGGATGCCCAACGGACGGGAGATTTCTCCGCGCTTCTGAGCCAGCCTTCTCCAGTTATCCTTCGCAACCCGCTCACGGGGCAGCAGCTCAACGACGGACGCGGACCGAATGCTTTCAAGCCGGCGCCGCAGTCTGCTTACCTGCTGCAATACATGCCGCGTGCGAATGCTGTGGTGAACGGCGTCGGGCGGGCGATCCTTACCAACAAACTGTCGCAGCAGTTAGGACAGGGAGATATACGGATCGACCACCAGCTCACTCAGAAGGATCACCTCACAGGCCGCTACTCCATTGCGGACAACCGCGAGACCGATCCCAACGCCTATCCCGCCATGGGTGGCTTTCCATTGCGCAGCCGCGGCCAGAACGCACTCTTCCGTGAGACACACGTCTTCAACTCCAAGTGGATTAACGAGCTTCAGGTCGCTTACTATCGCAGCTACTTCCTGTTCACCAGCTCACTTCAGGGCCAGAACATCAACGCGATGGCGGGCATCACCGGGCTTGAAGGGCTCGCCCCGGAGTCGACGGTAGGGTTCCCCAGCGTCACCATCGCGAACTACTCGAACTACAACGGCCAGTCCAACAACAGCTATCCCAAGCAGAACAAGATCCGTTCCTGGCAGTACGGCGACCACGTCACTTACGCGAGCGGCAAACACGATATTCGCTTTGGATACGAGCTCTTCCACAACACCAATACGTTCGTTGCCGGCAACAACTCAAGCGGAACCTTCAATTTCAATGGCTCCTACTCAGGTGACAACATGGCGGACTTTCTGCTCGGCTATCCGCGCAGCGCCAGCCGCAGCAGCTTCCGCAGCCTGTGGGGAAACGCCGGCAACTTCCAGTCGTTTTTCGTGCAGGACAACTATCATGTCCTGTCGAATCTCACCATCAACGCAGGCCTGCGCTGGGAGATCAACCCGTTCTACAACTCCGGGGACAAGGGACAGATCACCGGCTTCGACCTGACCAACGGCAAGCTCGTTCTGCCGCGCGATTTCTCCATCAATGCACAGCCGCTTACTCCGCAGCTGGTCCCACTCTTCTCAGATCGCTTTGAGTATGCAGAGGACCTGGGGCTGCCGAAGTCGATCCGTAAGTCCGACTACTTCAACATCGGACCGCGCCTGGGTTTTGCCTACGGCATCACAACCAACACTGTGCTGCGCGGCGGTTATGGCATTTTCTATCTCTTCCCCGACGATAATGCGATCAACAACACGCAGAACACGGTCCCGTTCATCGCCTCGCAGTCGCTGAACAACACAACTCCGGCGCCGACCTTTACACTAGCCGACTTCTACCAGGGCCAACCCGTCGTCGCGCCGAATCCTAAGCCAGGAACACCCTGCTCCTTCGGCTTCGTCGCAAACTCCTGCTCGACGCCCAGCGTTACCTCGATGGCGCTCGATGTTCAGAACACCTACATCCAGGAATGGAATGCAGCGGTGCAGCACCAGTTTGGAGGCAGAGTCTCGCTCGATGTCTCGTATGTTGGAAATAAGACGACCCATATGCAACAGGCCTTCCAGATCAACGATCCTCCTCCCGGACCTGGTGTAGTGCAGAACCGCCGTCAGCGACCGCAGTGGGGAACCATCAGCTACTCGAAGTTTGCAGGCATGGGCAACTACAACTCCCTACAGACCAAGTTCGAAGCTCGCAACTTCGCCGGCGCTACGTTCCTGGTCTCCTACACCTACGCGAAGTGTCTGACCGACGGCACTTATACCAACGTAGTGCGCGAGGACACGCCGCTGATTCGCTACTACGGCGTATGCAACTATGACTTGCAGCACAACTTTGTTGCCAGCGCGCTGTATGGACTGCCATTCGGCCGCGGCCGGGCTCTCTTTTCCCAGGTGCCGGGCTGGGCAAACGTTCTCATCGGAAACTGGAACCTCTCGGGGATAGGCACTCTGCAGTCAGGGCTGCCCTTCACGCCAACCGTTAGCGCCGATCAGGCCAATACCGGCGTCGGAAGCCAGAGACCAAATGTGATTGGACGTCCCACGATGGTTCGCAACGTGAACTGCTGGTTCTACGACTCGCGAAATTCAACCTGCAGAAATCTGCTTTCCGGCGGTACCGATGCCTATGCCATTCCGGCTCAGTACACCTACGGCAACGGCGGAATCAACACGCTTCGCGCCGACGGATTGGTGCAGTTCGATGTCTCGCTCATCAAATCCGTCCGCTTTACTGAGTCGAGGTCACTCGAGTTCCGCGCGTCCTTCTACAACATCTTCAACCACACCACCTTCACCGCGCCTTCCACCAACATCGACGCGGCATCGGCAGGGACGATTAGCTCAACGCTAAATGCAGCGCGACAGGCAGAGTTGGCAGCCAAGATCTACTTCTAGCGTTCCTCGCATGCATCCTCAAGTTGTGCCAGCCCTGCCCCCGGTCCTACGCGTGCTGTTGCAAGACCAAATGCGGCAGATGCGGCACTTGTCGCTCCAAGAACAGGTGAATCATCTCAATCAAATGCTCCGTGGTCACTATGCATACTATGGCATTGCCGGGAATCTTCAGGCATTGCTAAGGGTCCATAGGGCGGCGGAGCGTTACTGGCGCAAAATGTTGAGCAGTCGGAGTTGGGACGGCGCGATCCGGTGGGAGCAATTCCAGCGGATCAAGGAACAGTTCCCGCAGCTACGACCAAAGCTGTATCTCCCCTACAGGGAACTGCAAGCTATCGCCATACTGTGAAGCAACTTCTGAAGAGCGTAGTGCGGAAAATCCGCACACTACGTTCTGTGGGAGCCGGAGGTGGGCAACTGCCTCCGGCCACCCGGTGGGTGCGCAGCAATGCGCATCCCTACCGCGATACGACGGCTGCTGACCGCTGGGGCGTTCAGGCGCTGGCCAGCAACTTACCGAAAAATGGGATGAGCAGGTCTACCCGATCGGAGAGACTATTGCCCATGAAAAATCCTACGCAGCACCATATCGCGGAAGTACCACGCAGAAGCTCCAGGGTCGGGATGACGATCGGGATCGATCTTGGGGATGTCTGGAGCCATTACTGCACGCTCAACGAAGATGGAGAAGTAGTGGGCCGGGCCGGTTTCGTACCAGTCCATCGGGAGTCGAGAAGTGGTTTACCGATCTGCCTCGGGTGCGGATCGCAATGGAAGCAGGCACGCACTCGATCTGGATCAGCGAGCAGCTTCAGGAACTGGGTCACGAGGTCATCGTAGCCAACGTACGTGAGCTGCGGGCGATCTCGCACAGCGATCGGAAGAGCGATCAGGTCGATGCGGAGAAGCTGGCTCGCTACGCGCGGCTCGATCCGAAGACCCTGCGTCCGATTGCCCATCGTACGGTCGCTCAGCAGGAGGCGCTGACGTTGATCCGCGCCCGCAACCTGATCGTTCGTCTGCGGACGGCTGCGGTGAACGCCGTGCGCGGGTTGGCTAAGCCTTGCGGCTATCGTCTTCCTGCCTCGTCCACGCTGTGCTTCGCGAAGCGATGCGTGGCCGTGCTGCCGCCAGGTCTGACGCAGGCGCTTGGCCCGGTGCTCGAACAGATCGCGGAGATGACAGTGAAGATCAAGCACTACGATCGCGCCATCAAACGACTCACGGAGGCGGAATATCCAGAGACGCAGGCTCTGATCAAGGTCTATGGCGTCGGTCAGCTCACGGCGTTGACGTACGTTCTGACGCTGGGCAGCAAGGAACGCTTCCAGCGAAGTCGCGATGTCGGCTGCTACCTCGGTCTGCGCCCACGACGCAGTCAGTCCGGGGATCGCGACCAACCATGTGCTCGGTCCGCATGGGAGAGATTCCACCTTACGACAGTGGGGTCTGCACCTGGCCTCGCGCGGAGGCAAGCAGTCCCGCAATCGGGCCATCGTCGCCGTTGCTCGCAAGCTGGCAGTACTGCTTCATCGCATCTGGATCACCCAGGAGCCATATATCCCGTTCTATGGAGTAGCAGCCTGAGGAAGGACATCATGTCGAATTGTTGCGACTACCCCGCGTCCCGATGACTGCGTGTCGGCTTGGGCCCTCAACAAGGCCGTCCGAAAACTGGCAGCATCTACTTCTCCTTCTGACCCCGACCGACACAGAGCCTTAGCGGCTCACCAAAGTGCGAATAGAAACACGGTGGAGAACAATATGCGGACCAACTACAACAGAACAACAGAAGAGACTAAAACGCTTAGGAAAGAAGAACAGAAAACCCCTTGACGTAAATGACCTGCTCATAGAAAGCCGACGCAATATAAGAAGGTGCCCCCTTGGACTAGGCTGTGAGCGGTTGCCATCTCACCGCCGGAAAGGAGCACTCTTCTATGGAAGGCACGAAGTATATCGGAATGGATGTTCACAAGGAC
>NZ_JQKI01000138.1 GCF_000745965.1 Edaphobacter aggregans DSM 19364
GAGAGCTCTCGCACCGGACACGCAAGGCAGAGATGCAGGCGACAACATTCGAGAGACGCTCTCAAACGCGAATGAAGCTACCGGCAATATGGCCGAGGATACAGAGGCTCTCAAGCATGAGTTTTTCTTCCGGGGGTTCTTCAAACAGCGCGGTTACTATTCCATGGCGCATTTGGCGCCCGATGAATATCGCCAGGACAAGGTGTTTGCGAATCCGAGAAATCCGCGCGTGTGGATCGAAGCTGCGGAACTTTTCGAGCCAAGGCAGGGTGAAGGCGAATTGCTATCTCGCGCGGGGAAAGTGCGGATCGATGCAGCGGTTGCCCAGCTTGGCGATCCTGTAATCGGCGGCGCCATTGTGGTTGAGGGTTACGCCATTTCCGGAACACCAGGCGACCAGCTGGCACTGTCCCGCAGCCGTGCGATTCTCGTGAGAAACTACCTGCATACCCATTTCCACCTGGATAACCAAAGCATCGGGACGGTGCCGCTGCGCGGAGTGCCTCCGCCCGCCACGCATAAGGACAGCTGGAATGGAGTTTGTCTCGTGCTGTTGTCGAAGGCGTCTTAGTCGCAGAGCGGCAGCCTGAATAGCCAGAAGTGTAATTCCGACAAACGATGAAAGGTCCGCCTGTCCTTACCAATGTATTCCGTCGAAATCAACGTTTGATTTTCTTGATTTTCAATTGAAGGCTGGGCCGCGACTGAGCGGCCGTGCATGCGGATGAGCGCGACGGCGCAACCGTTACGACGGCGGTCATGGAAGCCCTACGCTCCTCAGGCTCGTTCTCAAGCGTCGAGTCCTATGATGGACGCGACAAGCCCGAGAATCTCCTGACCGGCAGGCTGGAGCGACTCGATGAGATCGACTATGGGGTGGGGTGAGAGTGGAGGCGACATTGACCGCCCAACTGGTGAATTTGCGCACTGCCTCCACGGTATGGACAGGCGAGGCGACGCAAACGTCCAGAGTCGGGCAACGCACTGTGAGCTCCGTCGTGGAAGAGATGAGTCGTGCAGTCCAGAGAAGCATCGACCGCCTTCTGGCTAGCATGGAACAGCAACTCGCTCACGCGGCGCCTTCGCGGTCTGAAGCGCAATCGACCGTACCTACGCCCAAACGGCGGTAACGCGGCAGACTATCGTAGCTAAAACACCTGCCCGACTACCGAACTCATTCTGAAGCAGTCGTGCTGCAGTGTCTCTTGAAACAGCTCGCCAAACTCGGTCATCGACCTTCTACAGGCGGAAGCAATTCCGCGAGATCTCCGACCACGAGGTCCGCTCCCTGCTTCTTCAATGCATCGGCGTTTCCGGTGCGAGCGACCCCGATCACCAGTCCAAAGCCGCCTCGCTTGCCCGCCTGCACGCCAGCCAACGCGTCTTCGACGACGATCGAGCGCCTGGCCTCAACCCCAAGTTGCCGGTCCGCCTCCAGGAACGTGTCGGGCTCGGGCTTTCCCGCCAGGTGCAGATCCGCGGCAGTCCGACCGTCAACACGGACATCGAAAAGCGACTCGATTCGGGCCGCTTTGAGCACCGCCGCACAATTGTTGCTTGAGGAAACTACCGCCGTCTTAAATCCGCGCTCTTTCAAATAGTTCACCGCCCTAACCGATCCCGGATAGGCCTCAACGCCTTCCCTCTCCATGATCTCGTTGACCAGTTCATTCTTCTTGTTGCCGATTCCACAAATCGTTTCAGCGGTGGGCGGATCGTTCGGCTTTCCATAAGGCAATTCGATCCCGCGCGATGCAAGAAAGCTTTGCACTCCGTCGAACCGTGGCTTGCCGTCAATGTATTGGCGGTAGTCCTCGCCAATGTCAAATGGAACGAAAGTCTCTTTTCGTGTCTCGGCTCGATGCTTCAAGTACTCGTCGAATGTTTGCTTCCACGCGACGGCGTGGAGCTTTGCCGTGGCTGTCAATACGCCGTCCAAGTCGAACAGGACGGCGTCAAAGTTCTCTCGTGTTATCTCTGGGAACGACATCATATACCCACCCGCTTTCGATCAACAGCCTGGACCCACGACGAGGGATTCGCATGGTGCCAGCGAGCACGCCATGTATCAAACAGCTCGGCACGATATCAGCAGCACACCCAGGTTCCTTATCAGCATTTGCCTTTGGAGAGAGAACGCGCACCGATGCGTCTCCGAGCATCCCCTCCAGCCTTTTTCTTTCTTTTACTCCTCATCGGCCCACACGGCAACTACAAGATTTATCAGTAGGCACGAACACACTAACGCCTTAGACTCACTCCACAAGCACTCTTGAGGGCAGATCCATCGGAGATACGGACAGCTCCCTGTTGCGGCAGACAGGAGCACAGACGTGCTTACCCGGACTGGCCATCAACACGCAGCGCTATGAGGCGATTGTAGGTTGGCGCAATTACTGTACTGCGCTGCTATTTGTCTTCAATGGCTTAGGGGCAAGTTCGCGTGCCTCTTACTCCAGAATTTGCGCTATCAGAGATTGCAATCCTACGGATTGGCGCATTTAAATGGTTGCGAACCTATTCAGCTTCAAAGCTGGATGAAGTATGGAGCCGTCCGTTCACAGATCGTACGTTTACGTGTTCTTTTCCATGCGCCTTGTAGCGCACCCAAATATGGGAATATGTCCAGATTCATCAAGGAGGATCACCATGAAAGCTGCACAGAAAAGAGACGCATATGGCGACTGGAGCACGATCACCTACCTGCCCGTCGTCTCCCAAAAGCAGCTCGGACAATAACACCTATTGTCAGAACAACGACATCAGTTGGTTTGACTGGGATCTGTGCCGCAGCACGCGGACCTGCATCGTTTTGTACAGTTACTCATCCGGCTGCGGCGGCACTTCGCCCGTGGGGCGAATGCCGAACTGTCCTTATCGGAGCTTCTGGAGCGAGCGCGCATCCAATAGTATGGTGTTCGGTTGTGGGAGCCAGATCTCTCGTTTGAGTCGCACAGCCTTGCCGTCATGGCGCAGTTGGAGACGGGCGACGCGTTGCACCTGATGCTGAATGCCTATTGGAGCCGCTGACGTTTTCCTTGCCTGGCACGCCGGCCGACGTGGAACGGTGGTATCGGATGATCGATACGTCGCGCAATCCGCCGGAGGATTTTATCGAGGGATGGACCGAGCCGGTGATGAGCAACACCTATGCGGCGTAGCCTCGCTCTATTGCCCTCCTGGTCAATCGCCCACGATCGAACTGAACCATCCAGGAAGCGCCGGACCAGTCAAGCCACTACTTGCATCTGGAAAGCGGCATCCGGAGTCGTTCTGACAGAATCACGCCGCGCTGTCGGCTTGAGTTGCTCGCAAAGCTCGCTCATCGATTTTATGAACATTGAAGCCGCGCGACACCGGCTTGCCGGGCTCGAGCTTCAGTTCTTCCTCCAGGTGAACAATCGTGAGCCCAGTTCCCTCGCGGAGATGGTAGGTGGCCTGGCCTGTGTGCTCGTCGATATCTACCGTCAGAAGTTGTCCTTGGATGGTGAGATTGAACCGCAGACCTTCAATTCGTAGCACGCCTTCCATTCGCAGCAGGTCTTCAATTCGGGCAAGCCGCGGATGGAAAGTGAGCCGGCCGTTCTGTTCGCGCATACCAGCGATTCCATACACGAGGCCCATCCAGGTCCCGCCCATCGAAGCGATGTGGCAGCCCTGTTCGACATTGGCATGAACATCCGCCAGGTCCATCCAGAGGGCGTATCTTCCATACTCGAGAGCTTTTTCGCGATAGCCCAGTTCCACGGCGAGGATGCTCTGAATCGAGACGGACAGGGATGAGTCCCCGGTCGTCAGCGGATCATAGTAATCAAAGTTCCTCCTTTTCTGCTCGGGGGAAAACTGGTGGCTCAATAAGAACATCGCCAGCACGATGTCGGCTTGTTTGATCACGTTGTGGCGGTAGATCACCAACGGATGAAAGTGGAGGAGCAGCGGGTATTTATCCGCGGGAGTATTGCCAAAATCCCACGGTTGCTTGCTCAGAAATTCATCGTCTTGAAGATGGATCCCCTTGGCTTCGTCATAAGGCACGTACATGTGGTCAGCCGCGGTCTGCCATTCGGCAATTTCACTCTCGTTCAGACCGATCTCCTGGGCCAGACGGGCGAACTTTTCGGGGCTGCTGTCCCGGATTTCCTGCAGGGTCCTTGAGGCCGCCCAGAGATTCTCTCTGGCCATCAGGTTCGTGAAGGCATTGTTGTTGACGACGGTGTTGTACTCGTCCGGTCCGGTAACACCATGGATGCAGAACTGGCCATTGACGTGGCTCGAGTAAAAGCCGAGGCTTCGCCACATCCGTGCCGTCTCAATCAGTATTTCCGCGCCCTCCTTCTGCAGGAATTCCGTATCGCCCGTAACTTCCACGTATTTCATGAGGGCATACGCGACATCCGCATTGATATGGTACTGTGCCGTACCTGCGGCGAAGTAAGCAGAGGCTTCCTCGCCGTTGATGGTGCGCCAGGGGAAGAGAGCTCCCCGTTGGTTAACCTCACGCGCACGCCTTCGAGCAGCGTCCAGCATCCGATACCGGAACTGCAAAAGGTTCCGAGCCAGATGCGGGTGGGTGTAAATCAGGAAGGGCAGCACATAGATCTCGGTGTCCCAAAAATATTGGCCTTCGTAGCCATGTCCGGTCAGGCCCTTGGCCGGCAGCCCCATCCCATCGGCGCGCGCGCTGGCCTGGTAAATGTGAAACAGATTGAAGCGGATTACCTGCTGGAGCTCCTCGTCCCCACGAACTTCGACGTCAGCTCGATCCCAAAACTTGTCGAGATGGACCTTCTGGCCGGACGCAAGTCCCTCGAAGCCCAAGGCGCGCGCACGCTTCAAGGCTCGATCGACCCGCTCGGCCAACTCGTCTACGGGAGCCTGCGCTGAGGTGTGGTAAGTCAGCAGCTTCGTGAGCTGTAACGTCTGCCCGGCGGTGCCCTGGAAGGAGATAACTACTCTACCTCGCTCGTCCAGCGAGCGGTTGTCGACTTCATACGCGCCGTCGCTCTCGATCAGATGATCCATGCCACAGGCCAGGGTCATACTGCTGGTTCGCGTCTTCGCGGTCAGGATGCTCTCGGTATCGGAACCCTGTAGGCCTTGCGGGAGAAGGACTCGTTGCTCAAAGGCGCGGCTGCCTCGCGGATCACCTGTCACTGGCTGCGTCTCTTCCTGATATACCAACTCGGACGAGATGACAACGGGCGCATCACTGTTGAGCAGGGTAACCTCATAGGAAATAGCGGCCACATGTTTGTGTTCGAACGAGACCAGCCGACGTGAGCGAATGCGAATTCGCTTACCCGAGCCTTGTTCCCAAGTCACATCGCGCGAGAGAATCCCAGTGCGTGTGTCGAGATTGCGATCGTAATCCACCAGCGTGGCCCGGGCGAGGTCGAAGGGTTCATCATCGACATAGAGCCGAAGCAACGTCCCATCCGGGACGTTGACAATGGTCTGTCCGACCTTCGCATAGCCATAGGCGGACTCCGCGTAGTTGATCGGCCAAGTCTCATGGAACCCGTTGATCAGTGTGCCCTTGCGAAAGACCGGCGTGCCCTCCTCGAAGGTACCCCGGATGCCCAGGTAACCGTTGGCCAGCGCAAAGAGCGTCTCCATCTGTGCCATCCGCCCGGGATTGAATTTCTTCTCTACCAGGCGAAATGGGTCATGGGGATAGATAAAGGTGGGCAAGGTCTGAATTTGGCGTCGCAGCATAGATGGACCCCTTATGACTGTCTCAGAAGCAGTTCCTCTAGATCCCCAACCACGAGGTCCGTCGCTGGTAGTGACTTGAACTGTTGCAGTGGACCCGAAGCTGCGCTGTTAATGCATCCATGTTCATTGCACCTCCGAGCTCTCGAAGAGCATCGTCGCTGGCCAGCACCTGCCTTTAACCGTACTCCTTCATCACCGCTGGGTTGGAGATTTCGGTGAAATCGGACCTGTTTGCTGTGATTCCGTTTGATGACCGTCGTCCCAGCGCACATGCCTCGACTTTCTAGACTCCATTCGGCGCTTGGTTTCGGGCGCATAGCCCCGTGGCTATGCGCCAACGAACGTTCCTTCCAAGCTGTTTCTTTATCCCCCCATCCGGCACCCATAACAACTGTAAGATCTGCCAGTTGGCAAGAGAACGCTTGTGTCCCTAGAGTCACTTCACAGGCACTCTTGAGTGTAGTGCCACTTCGAAGAGGCCCGCTAAGGCCCGCTAAGCCTTCACAGAATGGGTGCATGTTTGCAGGTGGCGGGAGAGTATATGGGCTTGACTGTTGCCATTGGTCGTGCTATAGCGTTAGTAGCTAAAAACAGAAAGTTTGTCTCGGGCCTCGCCATTGCGCTAGCTGTAGGAAGCGAACTAGCATCGGGTTCCTTCCTGTGGGTATCCAGCCATGTGGAACTCTGCAGTTCAGAGCGATACATGGTTTGAGCCAAGAATCTCCGGCTGTAGCCCTTCGACACCTTGCGGTCCTAGTGGCAGAGACCCATCCTGGAGATGGTGTTGCAGGAACTCTCGCAAGTTCACGTCTCCTGAAGCAAGGGCGCATAGCCGGACATGCGCGTCCACCACCGCTGTTTTGGACATTGCGACTCGAGCCGAGTGGGACAATCAGGCGGTGGGATCCCGGTCACTGACTCTGCAATGAGCGAGTCATAGCTTCTAAGAGCGTGCCATCAACAACTGTGCACTTGCATATTCGGAAATGAATGACGAGGACTATTGATATGCATAAGGACCTTCACGAGTTGGCAAAAGAGTATCATGCTTTCTACGAAGTGTTGCCATACAACATCTTGCTCACTGAGAAGCACGGGAGCCTTCCAGCGACCAATCGAACAATTCAGGCTGGCTTTGATGTTGATATCTACGGCTTAAATCCCAAAAAAGATCTGGCGCTGCCGGGTCCTGATCCAAACTACACGCTGGCCTACGCCGAATTGCAGAAACTCGCAGAGAAAGTTTCACATGAGCAATCCAAGGATTTTTGCTGCCTTGAGGTTATGTCATTCCCTTCAAAAATTGTTCTTGGTGGCTCAAGTCTCGCGGAGGCGCAGGGAATGCTGCGAATTAGAATTTCGCATCATCGGGGCCTCGATCGACCTGCCGATCTCCCGGAACAGCATGTGCTGAAGGAACTCGAAGTCCAATTACAAAACTTGGGCGTCGTGCGGCGATGAAGAATCAGCACAGCAAGAGAGACGGCTCCACAAGTGGCTTTCCCAATTATGTGATTCTGATCACAGACGGCAAACATATCATCGCCGAAGAATTATTGTGGCAATCTGTCCTCATCGAGAAGCTCGATGTCACAGACTTCGCACTTTGCGAGTAGTACGTTGTTTGCACACCGGCAAGGTTATTGGAACAAGCTGCTGTTGATGAGCTCTGCTTGTTCTCTGGTTTCGGCACCGTTCAGATTTTCTGGTAGCAGAGTTTCTCGAACATGGCGAACAGGAACGCAAGGATCATTCTTGGGATGAGAAGACTTGAAGTTGACTCTAGAAATGTCAGTTCCGCACGGTTACAGAAAGGATTGGAAAACACATTTTGGATCGCTGAGTTTAGTAATAGCTGTGAAAGAACCACCATCAGCCAGGAAGGAGACAACCTGCTTCTGGATTTGATGAATGAATATCTAGCATTCAAATTCTCTGATGTGCTCACCGAGCGGGTAATCAATCTGCTGTCCCGCAGCGTCCCCGAGAGAAGTAGGAGGTATTGAAATGTCATCCACGCAGCCGCACGTTCTAGTTGAAGAAACACCGGCGCTACCACTGAGTGCGTATGGACCAGCGCGAGCGACGATCCAAGGCTCACCACTAAGTTCGGAAGAGCTGAGAAAGATGCACGCGTACTGGCGAGCCTGCAATTACTTGGCGCTCGGGATGATTTATCTCCAGGCGAATCCTTTGCTAAAAGAACCGTTGAGGCCCGAGCACATCAAAAACCGCCTGCTCGGGCACTGGGGATCGAGCCCCGGCCTCGCATTCATCTACATCCACCTGAACCGGTTGATCAAGAAATTCGACCAGGAGATGATCTTCATGGCTGGACCCGGGCATGGCGCGCCCGGTGTTCTGGGCCCGTGCTATCTGGAAGGAACATACTCCGAGATCTACACCGAAAAAAGCGGAGATGAGCTTGGCCTCCGCGAGTTCTTTAAACAGTTCTCGTTTCCGGGTGGCATCGGCAGTCACTGTACGCCGGAGACTCCGGGCTCAATCCACGAAGGAGGCGAGTTGGGCTACGTGCTTTCTCACGCTTGCGGCGCCGCGTTCGACAACCCTGACCTGATTGTCGCAGCGGTCGTCGGAGATGGTGAATCGGAGACGGGTCCGTTGGCAACTTCGTGGCACATCAGCAAGTTCCTGAACCCCATTCGCGATGGCGCAGTTTTGCCGATTCTTCACTTGAACGGCTACAAGATTAACAATCCTACTCTTCTGGCACGCATTTCACACCAGGAGTTGGAAGACCTGATGCGAGGGTACGGCTGGACGCCCCATTTCGTGGAGGGCTCAGACCCCGACAGCATGCACCAAGCCATGGCGGCCACCGTCGAACATTGCATCCTGGCGATCAAAGAGCATCAACAGGAATGCCGACGCACCGGCATGGCAAGCCGCCCGCGCTGGCCGATGATCGTGCTGCGTTCCCCAAAAGGCTGGGGCGCTCCGAAAGAGGTGGGCGGTCACAGGCTCGAGGGTTTTTGGCGCGCCCACCAGGTCCCCCTGACGGATGTGAAGAAAAGCACCGAGCAATTGCAGGTCCTCGAGGCATGGATGCGCGAGCAGAAGCCCGAAGAGTTGTTCGACGAGAATGGCAGGTTCATTGCGGAGCTCAAAGAGCTCGCGCCCACTGGGACCCGCCGCATGAGCGCCAATCCTCATGCCAACGGCGGAATTCTGAAGAGGAACCTGCGTATGCCTGACTTCGCCGACTACGCGCTGAAGGTCGTGCTACCAGGAACGATTGAGGTCGAGAATGTTCCGCCTTTAGGGAACTTTCTGCGAGACGTGATGAAGTTGAACATGAACAACTTCCGCATGTTCGGTCCGGACGAGACGACGTCGAACAAGCTACAAGCTGTATACGAAGTCAGTAAGAAATTCTGGATAGCCGACTACTTTCCCGAGGACAAGGACGAGGGCGAATTGGCGACCGATGGGCGCGTCATCGAGATGCTCAGCGAGCACACGATGGAGGGCATGCTCGAAGGCTATCTGCTTACCGGGCGCAATGGCTTCTTTTCCTCCTATGAGGCCTTTATCCACGTCATCGACTCCATGTTCAACCAACACGCGAAATGGCTGTCGATCTGCAGCCATCTGTCCTGGCGTCGAGATATAGCCTCGCTGAATCTCCTTATCACTTCAACAGTCTGGCGACAGGACCATAACGGTTTCACTCACCAGGATCCCGGATTCCTGGACGTTGTTTTGAATAAGAGCGCTGCAGTAACTCGCATCTATCTTCCGCCCGATGCTAACTGTCTTTTATCGGTCGCCAACCATTGCCTCAGGAGCGAAAACTATGTCAATGTGATCGTTTCCGACAAGCAGTTGCATCTTCAATATCTGAACATGGATGCCGCGATTGAGCACTGCACGAAAGGCATCGGAATCTGGGACTGGGCGAGTAATGACCATGGTGGCGAACCTGATGTCGTATTCGCTTCGGCTGGCGATATTCCCACGCAGGAGGCGCTCGCCGCAACGGTGTTGCTGCGCGAGGAGTTCCCTGACCTGAAGATTCGCTTCATCAACGTAGTCGACCTGTTCAAACTGCAGCCGAGCACGGAGCACCCTCACGGATTAACGGATTGCGACTTTGATTCCCTGTTCACGGTGGACAAGCCGATCATTTTCAATTTCCACGGGTATCCATACCTGATTCACCGCCTCACCTACGCTCGCAAGAACAAATGGATCCACGTTCGGGGTTACAAGGAGAAAGGCAACATTAACACTCCAATGGAACTGGCGATGAATAACGAGATCGACCGCTTCAGCCTGGCTATCGATGCCATCGATCGCGTACCCAAGCTGCAAAAAATCGGAGGGCACGCGAAAGAGAAATACCGTAACCATCAGATCGCATGCCGGGCCCACGCGTACAAGCACGGCATCGACAGCCCGGAAATTACCGGATGGAGGTTCCCGCACCCGTCAGCCTAACCTGAACGAGGCGAGGGGGCGTATAGTGGCAGCCACCCCACGGCCTGCTTCCTTCAGAGTGGCACACCAGCGAATGCCAGCGCGAAAGGAACCCTCAATGAGCCCAGTAAGTGATCGCCTAACTATCCCGGCACTGCCATCAATAGAACAGACCAGTATCAATACCATACGTACGCTCTCCATGGATGGGGTTCAGGCGGCCAACTCGGGACATCCTGGAACTCCAATGGCATTGGCGCCGGTGGCATACAGTCTCTGGCAACAGTTCCTTCGGTTCGATCCGCAAGATCCGGTATGGCCGAACCGCGATCGCTTCGTGCTGTCGATAGGGCATGCGTCCATGCTGCTCTATTCCCTGCTTCATTTGACCGAGGTCCGGGCCGTCAGCAAAGACTACGAAAGTCTCGGCGAGGTATCGGTGCCACTGGACGCCATCAAGGCGTTTCGACAGTTGGACAGCCGCTGCCCAGGACATCCGGAGTACCGCTGGACCTCGGGCGTGGAAACAACCACAGGGCCGCTCGGCCAAGGCGTGTCCACCACCGTCGGCATGGCGATCGGTCGGCAGTGGCTGGCCGCGCGCTACAACCGCCCCGGTTTCGAGGATCTCTTCGACTTCAACGTCTACGGGCTATGCGGAGATGGATGCATGATGGAGGGTATCTCCAGCGAGGGTGCCTCGCTTGCCGGACACCTGCGACTCTCGAATCTGTGCTGGATCTACGACAACAACCACATCACGATCGAAGGCAACACTTCCCTGGCCTTCACCGAGGACGTGGCCACTCGTTTCATCGGATACGGATGGAATATCACGCGGGTTGGCGACGCAAACGATCTCGAGATGCTGGCCCGCGCATTCCGGACCTTTCAGAATTGCAAAGATCGTCCGACGCTGATCATCGTGGACAGCCATATCGGGTACGGTGCGCCGCACAAGCAGGATACCAGTGGGGCACATGGTGAACCCCTGGGCGAGGAGGAGGTCCGATTCGCGAAGCGAAATTATGGTTGGCCAGAAGATAAGAAGTTCTACGTACCCGTTGGCGTTTACGATCATTTCCGTGAGGGCATCGGCAAGCGCGGGAAACAGCTACGTGACGCCTGGTTCGCGCGAATCGCGGAATATCGGAAGCAGTACCCGGAACTCGCGGAAGAGCTCTATCGCATGCAGCACCGCCAGCTCCCTGAAGGTTGGAACCATGACCTGCCGGAATTCCCTGCGGACGCGAAAGGCCTGGCGACGCGTGAATCCTCGGCTAAGGCACTGAACGCATTCGCCAAGAATATTCCCTGGTTGATCGGAGGGTCCGCGGACCTCGGACCATCTACCAAGACACGTATTACGCAGGAGGGCGCGGGAGATTTCTCGGCAGAGAACTATGCCGGACGCAATTTTCACTTCGGCATCCGCGAACATGCCATGGGAGCCATCCTGAACGGACTGAGTCTGGTGAAGGTCAGGCCCTTCGGTTCGGGATTCTTCATCTTTGTCGATTACATGCGCGGCTCTATGCGGCTGAGCGCGTTGATGGAACTCCCGGTTATTTTCGTGTTCACTCACGACTCGATTGGGGTTGGAGAGGACGGCCCGACTCATCAACCCATTGAACAGCTTGCGCACATGCGTTCCATGCCTGGCCTGATCTTGATCCGGCCGGCCGATGCGAATGAGGTAGTCGAGGCCTGGAAGGTGATCCTGCAACTGCATCATGCGCCAGCCGTGCTCGTACTCACACGCCAGGCGGTGCCGACGATCGATCGCACAAAGTACGCCCCGGCCGCAGGCCTGGCCCGCGGAGCTTACGTCCTGGCGGATGCCGCCGCCTGCTCGCCCGAGGTCATCCTCATCGCGACCGGAAGCGAGGTTGCACTATGCCTGGAGGCTTACGAGCAGTTGACCAAGGAGGGCGTGCGGGCACGAGTGGTCAGTATGCCGTCATGGGAGCTATTCGACGATCAGAATAAGGATTATCGCGAATCTGTTCTACCTCCGCAGGTGCGAGCCCGAGTATCAGTGGAAGTGGCGTCAGATTTTGGCTGGAGCAAATACACCGGGTCCGAGGGGCGCAGCATTTGTATTGAGACCTTTGGAGCATCGGCGCCCCTCAAGCAGCTATTGAAGAAGTTCGGCTTCAGCGTGGACGACGTCGTAACGGCGGCGAAGGATCAGATTGCGCTGCACAAACCTCGCAACTAAAGGGAGTACTTCACAAGAGTGGGCGTTGGCGGAAGGAGGCTGCCAGTAGTCGCCTTCGGCAATATGACAAGGACGATGATTAAAGATTGGAGATTACAATGACATTGCTTGATTCCTTGAAGAAATACACTATCGTTGTAGCGGACACGGGCGATATTGAAGCCATTGCCAAACATCGGCCTCAGGACGCCACCACCAATCCGTCGCTTCTCTTTCAGGCTGCCCAGATGCCGACTTACAGGCACTTTGTGGAAGAGGCTGCCGAACTGGCCGAACAACGCGGCGGCCGTCACGAAGAAATGGCGGAAGAATTTATCGATCGTCTTTTCGTCCTGTTTGGAGGCGAGATTCTCAAAGTCGTCCCCGGCCGTGTCTCTACCGAGGTTGCCGCCAGCTTGAGCTTTGATACCACGGGTACTATCGCGAAAGCTCGCAAGCTCATCTCGCTCTACAATGAGAAGGGCGTGGCGCACGAACGCATCCTCATCAAGATCGCAAGCACGTGGGAAGGTATTCGAGCCGCCGAACTTCTTGAGAAGGAAGGCATCCATTGCAACCTGACACTTCTCTTCAGCTTTGCCCAGGCAGTCGCATGCGCGGAAGCTGGAGTTACCTTGATTTCACCCTTCGTTGGTCGTATCTACGATTGGTACAAGAAGGAGCATGGCGGCGGGGAGATTCCCG
>NZ_JQKI01000139.1 GCF_000745965.1 Edaphobacter aggregans DSM 19364
CTCCGTTGCAGCGCCGCGAAGATCGTCTTCGCCTCCAGCCCAGGGTTCGTCCGAACCTGCTCTACGATCTCGGGCCAAACTTCGGCAAACCCGTCCTGCCGCGTCAGCCAGTGCCGGTCCGCCTTCATTTCGCTCGGCAGCCGCCGAGCCCGAAGATACTTCCGCGCTGTCTTCACGTCCATCCCGGCCTTCGACGCCGCTATCGCCTGCGTGTCCTCAGTGTTCGACAATTTGTACAGCCTCCTTATCTGCTGGTCTGTCACCATGCGAAAGGCGCTCTCCAAGCGCTTCCCGCATCGTCTCAACTCACTTCCAACAGGGAGAAATAATTGTCGCCAGCAAGGAACTATAAGTGTCGCTGATCAACCTACGCCAAACGATTCAAACAGAAGCACTTAAGGGCACGCATCCACGCTTTCGCGGGAGGGGTTGCACCTTTCTGCACCTGCGAGGGGATCGCCATACGTCCCATAAGTCTTTTGGAATGTATGGCGGGGACGACGGGGCTCGAACCCGCGACCCTCTGCCGTGACAGTTGTAACTAACAGAAAACACGCGTCACGGATGGCTTCTTTTGGCGCTGTAAGGCACGATCAGGAACCGTTATCGAACCCATATCAAACCCACGACCTCTGCCCTTCAGAGTGCGTTTGGGACATTGTCGAATACGGAGGAGCAAACCGGCGCTCATCCCAGTACACTGCTGATGCCCGCCGCCAAAACGATAATCATTCGGCGGCTCCAGGAACCAGCCGAGGTGAATGGCTGTCGCCTGGCCAAAACATGAAGTCGGCCGCTAACTCGGCGGGCCATGGAGTTGCTGGTTTTTCCCGTTCTGTCTGAGGTGAACCCACTCGAGACCGATACCGACCATAGATTCGGGTTCTCGAGACAATGTCCAGGAGGTTCTTGAATAGAAGATCGGTATCCAACTCCGTAGAAGTCCGGGTGTGGAAGGGCGATACACCCAACGGAGGCGAGCTCAAGCAGTTTCAGCTTTTTCTATAATGCGGCGTTGCTAACCGGATTTCCACCTTCTCTGCTGGAAGGTTGACATGTTGTGTTGAATGGAAGCATGGAAGCCGCCCACTATCTAAAGACGACCTTGGCCATCATTCCCTTATCTTCGTGGTTCAAGAGATGGCAATGAAAGAGCGAAGTACCCCGGATGACCGGATCCGTGAAATCCATCACCAGATCTACCGACCCCTCCACAGGAACATTGACTGTGTCTAACCATTCCGTCTGCTGCAGCGGTGTTCCATTTGCCGCGTACACCAGAAAGTGAACCTGGTGAATGTGAAACGGATGCACTTCGTTTGTCCGGTTCATGACGCGCCAATGCTGATAAGAGCCAATATCAACGGTCAACATCGGGGGCGACTCCATGTCGAATTTCTTGCCATTGATATAAAAGCCGCTCTTGTCTTCAGTGAAGACGGCGGTGAATCGGGGTTCAGCATCCTCCGCTGAATGAATAGCTGCCGCGGGAATCGACTCATAGACTGGGGTGCCTGAATCCTGCACCATCGTTCGCAGGCCGCCGCGATCGCTGCGGGGCACAATATCAGCCAAAACCATGGCCGGATTCGGATCTCCGTCCGACCCAGTGTCGAAGCAGCGGGTATGGAATGTAGATCTATGATGCGCCGGCGGGCCAGTCACGATCGCCTCCATTCGCCCAGCAGGTGCGAGCAATACATGGCCTAGCGTGCGGCTTCGGGTGCCAGGGTCGTGGAACGCAAAAGGCATTCCATCCAGAGCGACCACTTCGAAGGAACCACCGTCGATCTCCAGATCCGCATAGAGATCGGGGCTCGCATTAACGATTCGCCAAAATTGACGCTCGCCTGGGGCGATCTCAATCTGCGGCCTCACTGCGCCGTTAATCGTGAGTACGCGCTCCGGCTGTTCGGAGCTGTGACCACACGCTGGCGTTAGCATGGCCACCTTGTTCATCAACATGGTTCGTTGCGCTCCATGCTCGTCGAGTTCCACATCGCGCAACACCATGATCCGCTCCTCCATACCCCGGAGTTCCGGAATGTAACGGTCAATGCCTTCCACCACGATGGCCCCGGACATTCCGTCCAGATCCTGGCGGTAACTCTCCATATGTTGATGGGTGTGGTACCAGTAGAGACCCGGAGGCTGATTGCGCGGCACTTCAACTGTGTATCGGAGCGTCTCGCCAGGAGCCGCAGACATGGTCAAGACATCGTCCTGCGGCTTTTCGGGCGACACATGTAGGCCATGGAAGTGAAGATTGGTCCCGTTGGTGCAGGGCATCATGACGCATTTCTCTTTGGAATCGCGAGACAGCCGGTTGATGTACTCGATGTGGATGTCCTCGCCTGGCCGCACCCGCACGACAGGCGGAATATCGTGACCGTCATAGCGGAATTGAGATTTGCCGGAGACCGGATCCGTGACGGCCTCGAGCGTGAATGGTCCGCTCACCTGCGGAGGTTCGGGCAGAGTGGCGGTCTGTGCCGAAAGCGATGGGGCTGAAGTCCCGGTGATGACCGCGACTGCCAGGGCTGCTCTTTTCATGCGGCTTAACATTTTTCCTCCGAAAGGCGCGGTGTTCCAATGACCGTCAGCTAGGGCGCCCAATATCCAGGAGTGATTTCGAACAGGAATCAAAAGCGAGCTTCAGGTTGATCGATCCAGTTCTTGAGGAGAATCGCAGTGGCAATGTCGCCTCAATGCCCAAAATTGTTCTCGAGAAACGGCCGCACTGTGCGAGGAATTCCAATATGAACCAAACTTCCTGGACCGTCTTACGATTTTCCGATGAGGATTCCCGTGATGAACACGAGTGCTCCTCCAAGTCCCACCTGCGTCGCCGCGGAGAAGACCGGTGTATCCATGAACCGGTGTCGCACCCAGGTGATGACCCCAAGTTCCATTAAGACGACTACAATTGCTGTCCATAATGCAAACTGAAAATCCTTGACCAGGAAGGGAAGGGTGTGGCCAATGCCTCCCAGCGTCGTCATGGCGCCACAAATCAGACCGCGTGCCCATGGATGCCCGCGTCCCGTAAGACTTCCGTCATCAGACAACGCCTCTGCAAATCCCATACTGATGCCTGCCCCCAGGGATGCAGCCATCCCGACAAGGAACGCGTCCCAGCTGTTCATTGTGGCCAACGCGGCCGCAAATACCGGGGCCAAGGTTGACACTGAGCCGTCCATCAACCCGGCCAAGCCGGGTTGCACGATCTGCAAGACAAACAGACGGCGGCGCGCCTTGTCCTCGTCTTCCTTCGCGTCTGGACGAAGGTTTTCTTCAGTCAGTTCCTCGGCTCGATCTTCGTGCAAGCGTTCCTGTTGTGCGAGATCATCTAAAAGCTGGCGTATGCTCGCGTCCTTCGCAAGCGATGCGGCCCGTTCATAGAACCGGCGAGTCTCGACTTCCATGGCGCTTGCCTGCTTTCGAACCACATCGAGGCCCAATGGACGCACGAGCCACACCGGCTTGCGTTGCACAAACCCTTTTACGTCCTGACGGCGAATCAGGAGGATGTGCTCACCAAATTTCTGGCGATAGAGTTCGATAAGACGACGGTGGTGTTCCGTTTCTTCCTTTCGCATGCTGTCGAACACCGAAGCCGACGCGGAATAATCATGGCGTAGTCCCTCGAAAAAGTCTGCATACACGCGCTCGTCTTCTTCTTCCAGTGAAATTGCCAGGGCGAGAATCTCGCGTTCAGACAAGTCTTTGAAGTTCTTCATGCGGTTTCACTCACTTTCTAAATTCCCCGAATCCTCGGGCACCTGAATGTCCGAGAGATATGTCCCGCTGGTCTCTCTCACTTCGGCAAAATCGATCGGGGGAGATAAGACACTGCCACCGGCAAGGGTTATGCCCACTTAAGACGCTTTCCGTGTTCATGCTGCCTTCTGTTCCAAGTCTCGTAGGGGACATGAGAGGAGTCCAATATCAAGTTCTTATCGCCGATTGCTCGCCCTTATAACCGACTGAGACGAATCTGGCGATTTCTGATCAGCCAATTGGTGTCTCCTTTTGCGCCAAGGTCTGAACGTACGTTGTTACGGCTGAAAGATCGAGTCCGCCCTTTTCAGCAAGGGCATCCTCAAAGACGTAATTCGTCGCCGAGGTCGCGGGCAATACAGCGCCGGATCGATTGGCGGCACTATGAACAAGGTTCATATCCTTGCTCATCAGATGAAGCGGAAACTGCGGAGAGTAGTCTCCTACCTTGATCTTCTGGAACTTTCCAAGAAACGCCGGAGCAATCACCGCCGTCTTGGGAAGAACGTCGAGGAGAAGGGCGCGATTCAACTGCAGATGCTCTCCCAACGACACGGCCTCAGCGATGGCCTCCATATTCACGCCAAGCAAGAGGTTGGCCACGAGTTTCATGCGAACGCCCGCGGTGGCCGGTCCCATCAGGTACCACTGCTTAGCGATCGACTCAAATATCGGAATACAGCGATTGAAGGTCTCTCGCTCGCCGCCTGCGAACAATGTGACCGTACCGGAGTCAACGGCGGGTGTCGATCCGGATACCGGAAGGTCGATCATCTCCGCGCCGCGCCTTCTGGCTTCCTGGTGGAGAAGAGCTGATAAGTCAGGAGAGATCGTGCTCATCTCAAGGATGGTTGTCTCAGGCTGTACGTTTGTAAAAACGCCATTCTGTCCCAGATAAATCGCCCGCGCAGCATCATCGTTTGCCAGAGAGGAGAGCAGCACGTCTGACCGAGGAACGAGGTCGGCGAGCGTGTCGTCGATAGCGAATCCATACTCCTTGAGAGGAAGCGTTGCAGCGCTACTGCGATTCCACCCTCGGACGTTCCAGCCTTCGGCGTTTAGCCGGCGAAGGAAACGGCTGCCCATCAACCCCAGTCCAATGAATCCGAGTTTTGTGTCGGGTTTGTTATATGCGTTGTTGATCATTTCTTGTCACATCTCCTATCGATTGGATTGCCATACGTTTCCTCAGTACTCAGCCTGTTCACCCTTCGCAGGAATCGAAGTCGGAACACCCGGCGTCCCTGCATAGGTGATCAGCAGAACGGTCGGTTCATCGCCTGACTCCCCGCGATGCACGACGTCCACTGACTCGCCAACTGCCTGTCCTTGATGCACCACCAGGGTCTTGCCGTCGTCCCGGTCTCGAAGCGTCAGCGTCCCTGAGAGCACATAGACGGAGTTCGGAAACGGATGGGTATGCCACGGTAGAGCCGTATGCGGTGCAAGGATCAGCTTGATTGTCGTGAGTTCTGGTTGACCAGTGGGGTAATGGGTGTACGCTGTACCATTCCAGGACTTTGCGGTTTCGAGCACGATCTCACGGTGACCGCTTTCAGCGTGATTCGATTGGTTCTGCGCGAGTGCAGGGATGAAAGAAATGCCCGCAATCACGGCAAGAACGCGCGCAGATCGCCCTTTTAACTTCATGAGTACTCCTCTCGACCTTTGGTTTTGTGCCGCGCGGTGAGTGTGCCTCACTTACCTGTGAAGGCCACACGCCAGACACTACGGGAACCGTCATCGCTTACGTAAAGTGCGCCATCTCCGCCCACCGCTACGCCAACTGGCCGTCCCCAAACCTGTCCGTCTTTCGTAACGAAGCCCGTCAGGAAGTCTTGATAGCTGCCGTCTGCCGCATGGCCGTCGTGCATCGGGATACGAATCACCTCATAGCCAGCGCGTTTAGCGCGATTCCACGAGCCATGCTCTGCGGCAAACGCGTCACCGTCATACCTGCTGGGAAAATTGCCGCTCGGTGGATAAAACAGCATTTCCAATGAAGCCATATGGGGCTGGACGAGAACATCCGGAACGATTACCCGTGAGCCAATGTCCTCGCGCTTGCAGTTTTCGGCGAGCGCAGGAGTCAAGGCAGGCGCTTGCGGATTGGGTCCGGTGCCGCCGGCGCATGGCTTGGGGAGCCTGGGGTCTTGATGGTTGCCGATGTAATACCAGGGCCAGCCATAGAAGCCGCCTTCTTTAATGGAGGTCAGGTAGTCGGGGACAAGATGGTTTCCGAGGTTGTCGCGTTCGTTCGTCGAGCACCATAGCTGGCCAGTTACGGGATTGATGGCTTCGCCGACGCAGTTTCGTATGCCGGAAGCATAGACCTTGATGAATTGTCCTTCTGGTGTGTATTCGAGCACATCAGCCCGGTGGAACTCCGCGGGATGGGTGTCAGGATCATCGACATTTGATCCGGAGCCTACTGAAACCAACATGCGTTTGCCGTCCTGAGTAAAAACGACGTCGCGGGTCCAATGACCGCCGCCCGTGAGCTGGGCATAGCCCGGGATGTCGGGAACGATAGTTTCGGGTGCGCCTGTCGCGTGCAGATCTCCCGTGTGATATGGAAGCCGTTGAATGGTCGTCGCATTTCCAACGTAGAGATACTCAGGATTCTTTGCGGGATAAAAGGCGATTCCAAAGGGATGATCTAGCCCGGTGGCAAACTTCTCGATATGAGTCGCTTTGCCGTCCGCGCCGACACCGCGAAGGATTAGAATGGTGCCGGCGCCTGAATCCGCAACGAAGATGTCCCCGTTGGGCGCTGTCCGTAGCAGGCGAGGCATCGTAAACGTCCCACCGCTCAGTTGCATGTGTTCCTTGTTATCAGCACGTTGCATGGGGGTGGCATCGCCCCCCGCGTAAAGTGTGACCCGAAATCCGGCAGGAGCAATCGGCCAGGCATCCTTCGGGCGTGGAACTAACTGTGGTGTGTTGTTGACAGCTTCCTGGGGATTCGGCTCAGGAAGGTCCGCGACCGTAATCCTGTGACCTGCGCCAGGCTGCTGCTGATTCCAGTCAGCAAAGGCGGCCTGACCGGTAGCGATCTGCTGCGCCTTTGCACAAGGAGTGAAAGCCAGGGCCACGATGAGCCCGGCTTCTAACAATTTCATGTGTGGAATTCTCATGGTTCCTCTCAACGAAGCTTTCTATTCAGTCGCGCAGGCTTACGTACGCTGGATTTGCGCCTGACAGCTTCTCATACGCTGCCTGGGGAAGTTCCAGCGCAGCAGAAGCGATGTCTTCCTCTAGATGCTTAACCGAGGCCGTTCCCGGGATCGGCAAGATCACCTTGGACCGTTTGAGGAGCCATGCCAATGCAACCTGCAACGAAGTGGCGCGGAGTTGATCGGCAACCTGCGCAACCGCATCGTGCGCCTCCCTTGCTTGACCGAGGGGCGCCCAGGGAAGAAAGGCGATGCCGTTTGCTTCGCAATAATCAACGATGAAATCGGATTCCCGGTCAGCGAAGCTGTAACGGTTCTGCACGGAGACAATCGGCACGATCTTGCACGCTCGCTCGACGTGCTCTCGGGTCACGTTTGAGAGCCCGACGTGGCGAATCTTGCCGTCATCGCGCAGTCTGGCCAGCGCTTCCACTGAAGCCTCAAACGAAATCACGTTGTCGGGCGCATGGAGTTGATAAACATCGATGCGGTTCAAACGCAGTCTTTTGAGGCTCCCTTCAAGCGCTTCGGTAAGATGTTTTGGACTGGCATTGTGCGTCCACTGATTTGGGCCGGGACGCTCCCAGCCGCCTTTCGTGGCGATTACAAGGTCAGCCGGATATGGATAAAGCGCCTCTGCGATCAGTTGTTCCGAATTGCCGGGTCCGTATGAATCAGCGGTATCAATGAGGGTTACACCGAGCTTGATCGCCCTGCGAAGGGTTGCGAGCGCAGCTTCTTTGTCCGCGGGTGGACCCCAGATTCCAGGTCCGGTGATGCGCATTGCGCCGTAGCCGATTCGATTGACGGTCAGGTCGCCGCCGATCGTAAATGTGCCGGCTGCCGCGGCTGACTGTATGAGTGTTTGATTCATTTCTGCTCCTTTTTACTCGAAGAGCTACTGGATGAGCCCTTCTCCTTGACAAGTTAGCGAGCGGCTGGCGTCGGCCGATCATGGGAATTCTGGAATTGGCGGATTCCCCATGATCGAACCGATCTCCCCCGATCAGTTCCCCGCGGCGGGCACAGCATTTTCGAACTGAAGCGTTAAATTCTTTAGGTCGACTGCTTGCAAAACCGACTTGTTGTCACCAGCAGTTGTCGTTTCGATAGCTTCCTGGTTGTTTCGATTACTCACGAGCTTGGCGGAGGTGGTCGCAATAGTTTTCTTGCCCTCCGTAAAAACCACAGTTACATCTGGTCCAGTGCCTTCCCAACTCAGCTTGTATTGACCTGGTGCGAGTTGTGTGCCTGCAACATTAACAAGGCTCACGTTTGCAGAATTCTTCGACGCGGCAAACGCCAGTGCGGGGACTGCGAACACCATTGCAGCAGCAAATAAGATCTTCGATTTCATTTTTCAATTCCTTTTGCGAGCTGGTTGCTCACACCCAGGTATGGCACCCCGAATGCCAAACGATCAGGCCCCTGATAAACGGCTATAATTCAGAGGCCTACGTTGGAGCGCATCCGAGCAAAGATTTCGAAAACCAGGAAATTTCCGAAACTTCGGGATCATCTCCGAATCGAAATAAGAAGGTACAGCTCCGAACGCCTGAACCCGTAAGATTTGTTCGCCCCAATTTCGCCGTGGAGTGGACCCGTGCCGAGCACTGCTGATCTTTTCGAAAATCGGGAGAAGCGGACGATCGGCGGGTACGCGATCGCGGTGTTCTCCGTCTTTCTAGCGCTGTTTATTTCTCATTGGCCTTCCTTGCATTTGGAATCCGCCCCTGTGTCACTTTTCCTTTGCGCGGTAATGTTGAGCGCATGGTTTGGTGGCATAGGCCCGGGATGCCTAGCTCTCGTGTTATCGAGTCTGGGCTTCTATTACTTCCTTCCGCCGATGGATACGTTGCTGGCAAAGCCTGGCCAGATGGCACGATTCGTGGTGTTTGTTCTTTCAGCGATGGTTGTTGGCGCCCTAAGCGTCGCACAGAGGCGAGCCACGGAGTCTCTTCGAAAGACCCGCGACGACCTGAAGGAAATGGTTCAAAAACTCAAGGAGGCAAACGAATCGCACGCTAGGAGTGAGGCGTACCTGGCCGGAGCCCAGACTCTCAGTCACACAGGTAGTTTTGGTTGGGACATCTCCACTGGTGAACAATTCTGGTCAGAAGAAACCTATCGAATCTTTGAGTATGACCAAACGGTTGAACCCACACTGCAATTGGCTTTCGACCGGGTTCATCCTGAAGACGTTCAACTCGTTCAGCAGGTCACAGCCGACACCTCTCAGGATGGAAGAGATGTCGATGTAGAACACCGATTATTAATGCCTGACGGCAGGGTCAAAACAATCCGCGTTCTTGGCCATACCTCACAAGAGCCGGATGGCAAGCCAATCTTCCTCGGAGCCATTACCGACATCTCCGTAGTGAAGAATGCATTCGAGGAAATTCGAATCCTGAGAGACCAGTTATATAAGGAGAACCTGGCGCTTCGCGAAGAAATCGACGTCACCCGCATGTTCGAGGAGATTGTAGGTTCGTCTCCAGCTCTGCAGGCGGTACTCGCAAAGGTGGCAAAGGTTGCCCCTACAGACTCGACTGTCTTGATAACGGGAGAAACGGGCACAGGAAAAGAATTGATTGCCCGTGCGATTCACAAACGCTCTCCGCGGTCCACCCAGGCGTTCATCAGCGTCAACTGTGCCGCCATCCCGCGCGACCTGGTTGCATCGGAGTTGTTCGGGCATGAAAAAGGGGCGTTCACGGGCGCGACTCAACGCCGCCTTGGCCGTTTTGAATCTGCTGATGGCGGAACGATTTTTCTGGACGAGGCGGGAGAACTGCCTCCGGAAACTCAGATCTCGCTATTGCGAGTCCTGCAGGAGCGTGAGTTTCAGCGCGTGGGTTCAAACGAGTCATTGCAGATCGACGTTCGAATTGTTGCTGCGACAAATCGCGACCTGGAGGCTGCCATCGCCGCAGGCGGGTTCCGCGAAGATCTTTTTTATCGACTTAACGTGTTCCCGATCGAAGTGCCTCCGCTCCGTCAACGAAGAGAGGACATTCCTCTGCTGGTGGAATACTTTGTCGATCGCTACGCGAGCAAAGCAGGGAAAAGAATAACGGGCATCGATAAACGAAGCATGGATTTGCTCCAATCGTACTCATGGCCGGGCAACATTCGAGAACTGCAAAACGTAATCGAGCGATCCGTCATCGCGTGCGATACCGAGAACCTGTCTGTGGATGAGAGTTGGGTTGGGCGAGGTGCACACCCGATTGCGACAAAGAGCCAAGCGCTTTCAGAGAAACTCGCAGCTCAGGAGAAGGAATTGATCGAGGCAGCGTTGGCTGAAAGCCACGGAAGGGTCTCGGGCCCTTCTGGAGCGGCGGCCAAACTCGGAATCCCGCAATCTACGCTGGATTCTAAAATCAGATCCTTAAAGATTGACAAGCATCGGTTCAGAAAGGGTCAGTCAGCCCTCTAGATCTAGCTGGAGTTTCTCGCCTTCTCGCCGTTCTGATTTGCCCACCACCATCCTTTCCTTAACCTCTCGAAAATTTCAAATCTCCTTCTTCTGCGCTCCCGAGAATTCGGAAATTTCCGAATTGTCGAGGGCGCCCGCCCTACCTAAGCCATGATTTTGCAGTCGCATACGATTGGCATCCGGGTTGCTTACTTACAGCGCAGAAGGCTGCATTCGATGACCTTGAGAATTCAGAAATCGACCGAAGGCGAGCGGGTGACTTTCAGACTGACGGGGCGGATCCAAGCGGAGCAGGTACCCGAGCTTCTCGCCCTTTTAAGGTCCGAATCGTCGGCACATCGAATCACCCTCGATTTGGAACAGGTAAGGCTCGTCGATCGGGATGCTGTGCTCTTCCTGGCGCTGAACGAGGCACTCGGATCTGAGTTGAAAAACTGCTCTGCCTACATCCGGAAGTGGATCGATCAGGAACAGAACGCGCGGTAAAAGGCCCTGCCGGTTCTGTGGAACCGGCGGATAAGGGGAATTCATATGTGGATTGTTCGACTGGCTTTGCGGCGGCCTTACACGTTTGTTGTGATGGCCATACTGATCTTCGCAATGGGCATCGTGTCCATCGACCGCACGCCGACCGACATCTTCCCGAATATCGACATCCCGGTCGTAAGCATCATCTGGAATTACAACGGCCTGGTCCCTGAACAGATGGCTGACCGCATCGTCAGCATCACCGAGCGGAACCTCACAACGGTTGTCGACAACGTCCAGCATGTCGAATCACAGTCCTTGTACGGCATTGCAGTGGTCAAGGTGTTCCTGCAGCCAAATGCCAGCATCGACCGCGCAATCGCGCAGATCACGGCAAGCTCTCAAACGCAGCTCCGACAGCTACCCGCGGGCACAACTCCGCCTCTCGTCATCGCGTACAGCGCATCAAGCGTTCCAGTCATGCAACTCGCTCTTTCGGGACAAGGACTATCAGAGCAGCAATTGAATGACTACGGATTGAATTTCATTCGCACGCAGCTCATCACGGTGCCGGGAACGGCAGTTCCCTACCCCTATGGCGGCAAGCAGCGACAGGTCCAAGTGGATCTCAACCCCGCCGCATTACAGTCGAAAGGCTTGTCCGCATCGGATGTGGTGAATGCCATTTCCGCTCACAATCTGATTCTGCCGACCGGAACATCAAAGATCGGCGGCAAAGAGGCCATTGGAGTGCCTCTCATATGGGTTGACATTCTACCCGAACGGGCGGATACTTGGGTCGCATGTCTACCCGAGAGAACAACGACGACCGCATCGCCCTGTTGCAGGGCACCCTGGACCTGCTGATTCTGAAGACCCTGCTCCTCGGACCGTGCCATGGACAGGGCGTGGCGCGTTCCATTCAGCGCCAATCGGAAGAGGTGCTCTTTGTCGACCACGGATCGCTCTATGTCGCACTGCAGAGGTTGGAAGACAAGAAATGGATTCACGCGAAATGGGGGGTGAGCGAAAACAACCGTAAAGCGCGGTTCTATTCACTGACCCCGAAGGGCCGTGAACAGCTGATGGAGAAGACCGGTGAATGGCGGCGGCTGACGCGCGCGATGGGTTTGATTCTCGATTCCGGCAACGGACCGCAAGGCGAAGAGGCATGAGCATATTCCGGCGCAAGCGAAGTGCGGAAGATTTTGCGGAGGAAATCAAAGCGCATCTTGAGCTCGAAGCCGACGACCTTCGGCACGAGGGACTGAGCGAGGATGAAGCCCGGAGGAAGGCGCGGTGTGAGTTTGGCAACATCCGCGCTGCACAGGAGCGCTTTTACCTGAAAGGCCGATGGGTAGGTCTGGAAAAGCTCCTGCGCGACCTTCGATTCGCCTTTCGGTCGCTATCGCAGAGTCCGGGGTTCACGGTCACGGCGATCCTGACGCTGGCGCTCGGCATCGGCGCCAACTCGGCGGTCTTTAGCGTGTTGAACGCCGTGCTGCTGCGGTCGCTGCCGGTGTCTGATCCGGATCGTGTGGTGTACTTGAGGACATCCAATCCACCGCGCGGCACCGGCACCATCGATTCCAACGAGACATTCTCCTATCCCGTCTACGATGCGTTGCGGCGCCAGTCGCAGGGACTTTCGCAGGTGATCGCTTACGTCCCCTTGTCGGGCAGCAAAGTATCGGTTCGTTTTGGCGCGCAACCGGAGGAAGCGGAAGGCGACATGGTGAGCGGCGCCTTTTTCTCTGGTCTGGGCGTAAAGTTGCTGCTAGGCCACGGATTCACTGAACAAGATGAGCGCGACCACGCACCGATTGCCGTTCTTAGTTACAACTATTGGACGCGGCGCTTTGCGCGCAATCCAGACGTATTGGGCCAAACCCTCTTCGTGAACGGCGTGGGCACGACGATCGTTGGAGTTGCGGCGGAAGGTTTCGAAGGTGCAGAGGCAGGCGGATCGACCGATTTCTGGATTCCACTGCAGAGCCGTCCGGAGCTGAATGCGTGGGGCAATCCTCCTGAAGACGGCAAGACGTACATCGCCAATCCGGCATGG